>JBOGCN010000016.1:0-101376 GCA_050689115.1 Segnochrobactraceae bacterium EtOH-i3
CGTCCCCTTCCCTTGTGCCGGTTCGGTGCGGCAGGATACGGATATGCGAACGGGTCGCCGGGGGACGGTGGCCTGCAGGATGTCGCCGGTCGGGGCGACGCACCGGCCAGGGGGATGCGGGATGCGGACGGGATTTTCGGGTGTGCGGAGCCTTCTGGCTGGCGTGGCCCTGCTGGTTGCCGTCGGGGCGCCGGCGCTGGCGGCCGATCGGCCGCTGCCGTCGTGGAACGACACCCCGCGGCGCGATGCGATCATCACCTATATCGAGCGCATCACCAAGGACGGCGGCTCCTATTTCGTGCCGCCGGAGGATCGCATCGCCGTTTTCGACAATGACGGCACCCTCTGGTCGGAGCAGCCGCTCTATCCGCAGATCTATTTCATCGTCGACCGGGTCAAGGAACTGGCAGAGCTCAATCCCGGGTGGAAGACCCAGGAGCCCTTTGCCTCAGTGCTGAAGGGCGATCTCGGCGCCGCGCTGTCCGGTGGCTATGAGGCGCTGGAGGCGCTCAGCGCCGGTACCATGGCCAACATGACCACCACGGCCTTCACCGAATCCGTGAAGAAGTGGATCGCCACGGCCAAGAACCCGGACAAGGACCGGCGCTTTCTCGACATGACCTTCCAGCCGATGCTGGAGCTGCTCGACTATCTGCGCGCCAACCAGTTCCAGATCTACATCGTCTCGGGCAGCGACACGGATTTCGTGCGCGCCTTCAGCGTCGAGGCCTATGGCGTCGAGCCGCAATATGTCGTCGGCAGCGAGCCGAAGATGCGCTTCCAGTTCAACTCGGGCGGCTTCAACATCTGGCGCCTGCCGGAGCCGGGCTTTGTCAGCGATGGTCCCGGCAAGCCCGTCGCCATCGAGAACCATATCGGCCGCAAGCCGATTTTCGCCTTCGGCAACTCCGATGGCGACATGGAGATGCTGCAATATGTCTGCGTCGATCCGAGCATGACCTTCTGCGGCGTGATCCACCACACCGACGGCGTGCGCGAATTCGCCTATGATACAGCCATCGGCATGGGCCAGCTCGACAAGATGCTGCCGGCCGCCGAAGTCAATGGCTGGTCCGTCGTCAACATGAAGACCGACTGGTCGGTGGTCTATCCGCCGGCGAAGTGATCCACCCAGTCCGGATCCGCACGACGGAACGGGCCGGCCGGCGAGGCCGGCCCGCTGTCGTTGAGGGTTAGAGATCCCGCAGCACCCGGGCGGGCTTTTCGCCGAGCGCCCGCCAGGTGCCGACAAGGCCGAGGCCGACGGTGACGGCAATCGCCACGACGAGTGCCCCGAGGGTGGGGCCGGGCAGCAGGGCGAAGTCGATCTGCATCATCCGCGTCGTCACCCAGGCGGCGGCGCTCGAGCCGGCGACGAGGGCGAACAGCGCCGTCAGCAGGCCGAGCAGCGCATATTCCAGCGCATAGGCCCCGACCAGCCGGCCGCGGGTGGCGCCCAGCGTCTTCAGGATCACGGCATCGCGGATGCGGCTGTCATGGCTGGCGGCCAGCGCCCCGCCCAGCACCAGCATGGCGGCGGCCAGCGTCACCCCGGCGGCAAGCCGTACCCCGAGGGCGAGATTCTCCACCAGACTGTTGACCTGATCCAGCGCCTCCTTCAGCCGCACGGCGGTGATGGTCGGATAGTCGGCCGCGGCCGCCTTGAGGATCTCGACTTCCCGCGCCGCGCCCGAGCCTTCCGGCAATGTCAGGGTGGCGAGGAAGCCGTGCGGTGCGCCGGCGAAGGTGTTGGGCGAGAACACCATCACGAAATTGATGGCGAGCGTCTGCCATTCGACATCGCGCAGATTGGCGATCGTCGCGGTGATGCGCCGGCCGAGCACGTTGACCTCCACCGGGTCGCCGACGGTCAGCCCCAGCTCCTTCGCCTCTTCTGCCGCGAACGACACCAGCGGCGGGCCGGCATAATCTGCCGGCCACCAGCTGCCGGCGGTCAGGCGCTCGTCCTTGGACAGCGTTGCGGCATAGGTGACGCCGCGGTCGCCGGAGAGCACCCATTTCGCCTCGGGCGGGGCCGGATAGTCCTCGGCGCGGATGCCCTTCAGCTGCACGATGCGGCCGCGCAGCATCGGCACGCGCTCGAAGCTGCCATCGGGGGCAAGCTGCTTCACCCGGGCCTGGAAGGCGTCGGCCTCGTCGGACTGGATGTCGAGAAAGAAGAAGCTCGGGCTGACCTCGGGGATGCGGCCGGTGAGCGCCTGGCGCAGGTTGCCGTCGATAAGGGTCATGGCGACCAGAAGGGTCAGGCCAAGCCCCAGGGACAGCACCACAGTCGGGGTGAGGGCGCCCGGCCGGTGCAGATTGCCGAGGGCGAGGCGCAGTGAGGTGCCCTTCGGCCGCGGCAGCCGGCGGGCGAGCGCCATTACCCCGTGGCCGACGCCGCGCAGCACCGCGAAGGTGGCAAGTGCGGCCACGACATAGGTGATGGCGATGCGCCGGTCGTGGGCGCCAAACACCGCCAGCGCGATGAGGGCGGCGGCGACCAGCGCGGTGGCGGCGAGATAAGCCGGGCGGGTGCGCCCGGGCAGCCCGGAGCGGACCGAGCGGAACAGGGTGGCCGGGGCAATATCCGGCACCCGGCCCAGCACCGGCAGGGCGAAGGCGAGCGCGGTCAGCAGGCCATAGAGCACGGCCAGTGCCAGTTCTTGCGGATAGATGTGGCCGAGGGTGTCGATGGGCAGCACGGCCTTCAGCGCCGCACCGGCTGCCACCGGAATGAGCGCGCCGACGGCCAGCCCGATCAGGGTGCCAAGGCCGGCCAGAATCAGGATCTGGATCAGGAACACCGAGAAGACGAAGCGGCCACTCGCCCCCAGCGACCGGTAGGTGGCAATGCCCGTCTGGCGCCGGGTGAGGAAGGCGGCAACCGCATTGGCGACGCCGACGCCGCCGACCACAAGGGCGGTCAGGCCCACCAGCGTCAGGAACTGGGCGAAGCGGTCGATGGAGCGCTTCAGGCCCGGGGCGGCATCGGTGCGCGAGCGGATCTGCCAGCCGGCATCGGGAAATTCTGCCGCGGCCCGGTCGCTGATGGCGGTCAGCGCCGCCTCGGACGGATCCGGCAGCACCACCCGGGTGGTCCAGCGGATCAGGCTGCCCGGCTGGATGAGGCCGGAGGCCTCCAGCCCGGCGCGCGACAGCAGCAGCCGCGGCCCGAGCTCCAGCCCGGCGCCGAGCTTGTCCGGTTCGGTGCCGATCGCCGCGCGGATGTCGAGACTGATGCGGCCGAAGGCGACGGCATCGCCCACCTTCAGGCCGAGCCGGTCGAGCAGCACCGGATCGGCGACGGTGCCGAAGCGGCCGTCCTTTTCCGCAAGCGCGTCGGCAAGGGCAACCGGCGGGGCGAGATCCAGCGTGCCGACAAGGGGATAGGCGCCATCGACGGCCTTGGCTTCCACCAGCGTCTGGTCGGCGCCATCGGGCCGGCGGGCCATGGCCCTGAGCGTCGCGATTTCCGAGAGCGGGCCGAGACTGGTCAGGAAGTCGCGCTCGGCCGGGGCGGTCTCGCGGTGGATGCGGGAAAAGGAGATGTCGCCGCCCAGAATCGCGCGGCCTTCGGCAAGGATGCCCTCGGTCAGCGCCCGCGACACCGAGCCGACGCCGGCAATCGCCGCGACGCCCAGCGCAATGCAGGCGAGGAAGACATAGAAGCCGCGCAGCCCGCCGCGCAGTTCGCGCAGCGCAAAGCGCAGGGCCAGCGGCCGGAGGGTGCGGGAGGCGGACGCGGCGGGGCGCGGACTGGCGGGGGCGTGCATCGGCTCAGGCCTCCGCGGCATCAAGGGCCTCGGTGCGCCCGGCCCGCACCCGGATGCGGTGGTCGCAGCGCCGGGCCAGCTCGGCATCATGGGTGACCAGCACCAGCGTCGTGCCCTTGGCGGCCGCCGCCGAGAAGATCAGGTCGACGATGGCCGCACCCGTGGTGGCGTCCAGATTGCCGGTGGGTTCGTCGGCGAGCAGGATCGCCGGATCGACGGCCAGCGCCCGGGCAATGGCGACGCGCTGCTGTTCGCCGCCCGACAGCCGGGTCGGCGGATGGTGCAGCCGGTGACCGAGGCCGACGGCGACCAGTTCGGCTTCCGCCCGCTCGAAGGCATCGGCGCGGCCGGCCAGCTCCAGCGGCACCGCGACATTTTCCAGCGCCGTCATGGTCGGCAGCAGGTGGAAGGACTGGAACACGATGCCGATCGACTGGCCGCGGAAGGTGGCGAGCTGGTCCTCGCTCAAGGCGGTCAGCTCGGTGCCGGCCACCTCCACCTTGCCCGCATCCACCCGCTCCAGACCGCCGAGCACCATCAGGAGGGTCGACTTGCCCGAGCCCGAGGGGCCGACGATGCCGAGATGGTCGCCGGCCGGCACCGTGAGGGACACGCCGTCCAGCACCTGCACCCGGGACGGGCCATCGCCGAGGGTGAGCGAAACATCGGTGAGCCTGATGGCGGGAGCTGTCATTCCGGGTCCTTCGGGTGCGCCGGAGCGCGGAAAACGGGGCCCCGGAGGCGGGGCCGGGGAGGGGGGCGCCTGTCCTGAACGCCGGTGCGGCGACGGGCCGACGGGGGCGCCGGAGGGAGGATCCGGCACGATCGGGCGGACAGGGGCCCTTAACGAATGGCAATCTGTCATTATCTGGAGGGGACGGGACGCTTTCGCCAGAGGGGCGGGGCGTCTGCGCGCGCAATCGTGATCCCGGGCCCGGCCCGGCGGCAGAGGAGGACGGGCATGGCAAGGGCACGGCGGACGACAGGGCTGCTGGCGGCGGCGCTGGTGCTGGGCATGGCGGGGGCGGCCAGCGCGGCCGAGGAGCCGCTGCGCATCGTCGCCTTCGGCGACAGCCTGACGGCGGGCTACGGGCTGGAGCCCGGCCAGGGCTTCCCCGCCCGTCTGCAGGCCGCCCTCACCGACAAGGGCTATGCCGTCGAAGTGCTCGACGCCGGCGTTTCCGGCGACACCACGGCCATGGGGCTCGCCCGGCTCGACTGGTCGATCCCCGAGGATGCCAGCGCGGTGATCGTGGAGCTTGGCGCCAACGATGCCCTGCGCGGCCAGCCGCCGGAGCGCACTCGGGCCAATCTGGAAGCGATTCTCGATCGCCTCTCGGCCCGGGGCCTGCCGGTGCTGGTGGCCGGCATGCGCGCGCCGCCCAATCTGGGTCCGGACTTCGCTGCCCGCTTCGACCCCATCTTCGCCGAGGTCGCAGCCAGCCACGGGGCGCTGTTCTACCCGTTCTTTCTGGATGGCGTCGCCGGCGATCCCGCCCTCAACCAGCGCGACGGCATGCACCCGACCGCCGAGGGCATCGAGATCATCACCGCCCGCATCCTGCCGGAGGTGGAGGAACTCGTCGCCCGCGCTTCTGCCAGCGGCGAGTGAGCCGCTACGGGTCGGGGGAAATGCTCCGGCTGTCTTCCGGTGCCGGGGCACTCAGGCGTCCGGCGCGGGCGGAGCGTCGGCCGGGGGCTGGCGCCGGGCCAGCCACTCGGTGGCCTCGTCGGCGGGCATGGGATAGCCGTAGAGATAGCCCTGCACGCAGTCGCAGCCGCAGGCGGCCAGAAAGCTGGCCTGTTCCGGAGTTTCCACGCCCTCGGCCACCACTTCCAGCGACAGGCTGTGGGCGAGCCCGATGACGGCGCGGATGATGACTTCCGACGACTGCGCCCGCCCGATGCCCATGACGAAGCTGCGGTCGATCTTGATGCGGTCGACGGGCAGGCCGTGCAGATGGGTGAGGGAGGCGTGGCCGGTGCCGAAATCATCCAGCACGATATAGATGCCCTGGGCGGACAGGTCTTGCAGCGCTGCCATGACCGCTTCGGCGTGGTGGCCGAGGGTGACGGTCTCGGTCACCTCCAGCTCCAGACGCTCCGCCGGCAGCCCGGCCTCGGACAGGCGGCGGGCGACATGGGCAACGATCTCGGGTCCGTTGACCTGACCGGAGCCCATGTTGACGGCGATGCGGCCGGGCTCCAGCCCGCTCGCCAGCCAGCTCGACATCTGGGCGATGGCGGAGGTCAGCATCTGGTCGCCGAGCTCCCAGATGAGGCCGCCGCTTTCGGCCACGGGGATGAACTGGCCGGGGGAGACCGGGCCGCGCACCGGATGGGTCCAGCGCGCCAGAACTTCAAAGCCGGCGACAAGGCCGGATTCCAGATGCACGATCGGCTGGAAATGCGGCCGCAGCGCCCGGCCGGCCAGAGCCTCGCGCAGATCCGCCAGAAGTGCCCGGGTGGCGTCGGCCTCGGTGCGCAGGGCCGGCGTGAACAGGGCGATGGAGGCGTTGCCCGTGCTCTTGGTGGAATAGAGCGCTAGATCGGCGTTGCGCTGCAGGGTGTCGGCGGTGGTGCCGGCATCCGGCCAGATGCTGAGGCCGGCCCGGACCGCCAGACGGATGCGCCGGCCTTCGATCTCCATCGGCTCCTGCAGCCGGGCGACCAGATCCCGGGCGCGCTCCATCAGGGTGTCGGCGGTGCCGATGCCGGGCAGCAGAACGCTGAACTCGTCGCCGCCGACCCGGGCGACCAAGGTGGTGGAGCCGGCCCAGACATGCAGCCGCCGGGCCAGTTCGCGCAGCACCTGATCGCCGGTGCCATGGCCGAAGCTGTCGTTGATGTCCTTGAAGTGGACGATGTCCAGCACGATCAGCCCGCCGGCGGGCACGGCGGCAGCCCCCTCCACCGCGCCGATCAGGCGCTCGGTGAAGTGCACCCGGTTGGCCAGCCCGGTGACGGCATCGTGCAGGGCGAGGAAATGGATGCGCTGGCGCGCCACATATTCCTGGGTCACATCCCGGGTGACGCCATGCACCGAGACCGGCTGGCCCGCGGGATCAAACACCGGGCTCCAGCGCGCCCAGCACTGCAACATCTCGTCCCGGGCATTGCGGAAGCGGAAGAACGCCTCGCTCTCTTCCTTCTTCTCGATGGAGTGGAGAAAATGCTGCCACACACCGTCCACATCATCGGGATGCATGCGGGCGATGAAATTGGTGGCGGGGATGGATGGCGCGTCCAGACCGAGCACGTCACGCAGGATTGGCGAGGTGTGAAAGGCCCGGGTGGCAACATCATAGCGCCAGTCGCCGAGGCGGGCGATGTTCTGGGATTCCCGCAGCTGGGCCTCGCGGTCGCGCAGGTCCTGCTCGATCCGCTTGAGGGCGGAGACATCGCGCTCGTTGACGATCACCGTGCGTTCGCCAGTGACCGGATCGAGAATCAGCCGTGCGGAGACATGATGCCAGGCGAAATGATCGCCCTCGTGCACCCGGTAGACACCCTCGTCCTGATCCCGGTCGAGCACGGCATTCCACAGGGCCTCGCCCTCGGC
This sequence comes from Segnochrobactraceae bacterium EtOH-i3, assembly GCA_050689115.1. GTDB lineage: Bacteria > Pseudomonadota > Alphaproteobacteria > Rhizobiales > Segnochrobactraceae > JBBSSF01. Next base: position 7,339 of record JBOGCN010000016.1, read on the forward strand.
CCGGTCGCAAACCGGTTCACCAGCGGGCCGCCCGCGGGGGCAAACAGCATGGCGGCGGCATTGCGGAACAGGATCGTCCCGCTGCCGGCATCGTAAAGGGTGATGGCCTCGCTGGTATAATGGAAGGCGGCTGCCAGCCGCTTGCCGGAGGTGGTGGAGCGGCTGCGCACGCCCTCCTTCAGCAGCGCGATGCGGCCATCGCTGAGACGCACCCGGGACGACAGGCATTCCACCGTCACCGGCGTGGTGCCGGCGGGATAGAAGGTCCAGGTGTCGGGGACCGCGCCGCCGGTGGCCGTCTGGCGGACGATCTCGTCGATGCGGGCGCGGGAGACGGCCGAGGTGGTGGAGAAATTGCGGGTGCGCAGCTCCTCCAGGGAGCGGGCGTTCCACATCGCGAGCGCCGCCCGGTTGGCGTAGATATTTTCCAGCGTCACCGGGTCCATGACCCAGACGGGATCCCGCAGGATATCGAGACCGGCAGTTTCAAGCAGCGGCGGATGCCAGACCACGTCCGGGCGACCGGCAGGATCCGTGTCCAGTGTGGGAACGTCTCCCTGGGATCGTGCCGTCATGTTCCATTCCGCCGCGCCAATGCGGAGCCCGCAACCTCTGCCGGACCGGGCACAAGGCCCTCTCACGGCTCCATGAATCCCAGACTAGCACATGGCGCTTGTCCGTCACCTTGTCGGAAAGCCGCGGCTGCGCAGGGCAGGTCTGAAACCTGTTCAGGGCTGGAAGTATCGGCCGCTCCGGGCCTGATTGCAAATGAGGGTTGCTCCTTGGTAGCCGCGACATTGTATTCCACATGGATGAACGGTGCCCCTCCCGCGGCCCCTCGAGGCCGTGGGAGGGGACGGGCTCAGCCGAAGACGACCAGCAGGTCCTTGGCGTCGATCTGGTTGCTTGGCGCGACCAGCACCTCGGCGATCTTGCCATCCCGGGGGGCGTGCAGCGCCGTCTCCATCTTCATGGCCTCGATGGTGAGCAGCACGTCGCCGGCCTTCACCGTCTGCCCCGCCTTCACCGACACCGACGAGATCGAGCCGGGCATGGGGGCGGCCACATGGGCGTCGTTGCCATCCTCGGCCTTGCGGCGGGCGGCGACCTTGGCCACCACCGACCGGTTGGGCACGCGGATGTTGCGCGGCTGGCCGTTCAGCTCGAAGAACACCTTCACCTGGCCCTCGTCATCGACTTCGCCGATGGTCTGGAGAACAAGGATCAGCGTCTTGCCGTGCTCGATTTCGATCGGGATCTCGTCACCCGGCTGCATGCCATAGAAAAACACCGGCGTCGGCAGCACACCGACCGGGCCATACTTGCGCACGGTGTCGGCGAACTCGGTGAACACCTTCGGGTACATGAGATAGGAGGCCAGCTCCAGATCGCTGATCTGGCGGTTGATCTTCTTCTCGGCCTCGGCCTTGGCGGCCTTGAGATCGGCTTCCGGCAGCAGCGAGCCCGGCCGCACGGTGATCGGCGTCTCGCCCTTCAGCGCCTTCTTCTGCAGCGCCTCGGGCCAGCCGCCCGGGGGCTGGCCGAGATCGCCCTTCAGCATGTCGACCACGGAGGCCGGGAAGGCGATGTCGCGGGCGGGGTCCGCCACATCCGCCGGCGTCAGGTTCTGGGCCACCATCATCAGCGCCATGTCGCCCACCACCTTGGAGGAGGGGGTGACCTTCACGATGTCGCCGAAGAGATCGTTGGCGTCGCGATAGGCCTTGGCCACCTCGTGCCAGCGGGTGTCGAGACCCAGCGAGCGCGCCTGTTCCTTGAGATTGGTGAACTGGCCGCCGGGCATCTCGTGCAGATAGACTTCCGAGGCCGGCGCCTTCAGATCGCTCTCGAACGGGGTGTACTGGGTGCGCACGGCTTCCCAGTAGAAGGAGATCCGGCGGATCGCCTCGCGGTCGAGGCCCGGATCGCGGTCGGTGTGGGCGAGGCCCTCCACGATGGAGCCGAGGCAGGGCTGGGAGGTGTTGCCGGACATGGCGTCCATGGCCGCATCCACCGCATCGACACCGGCATCCACTGCCGCCAGCACCGTCGCGCCGGCAATGCCCGAGGTGTCATGGGTGTGGAAGTGGATCGGGATGCCGATTTCTTCCTTCAGCGCCTTGAACAGGATGCGCGCGGCGGCCGGCTTCAGCAGCCCCGCCATGTCCTTGACGCCGAGGATGTGGACACCGGTCTTTTCCATCTCCTTGGCCAGCGCGACATAGTATTTCAGATCGTACTTCGGCCGGTCGGGATCGAGAATGTCGCCGGTGTAGCAGATGGCGCCTTCCGCGAGCTTGCCGGTTTCCAGCACGGCATCGATGGAGACGCGCATGTTCTCCACCCAGTTGAGGCAGTCGAAGATGCGGAACAGGTCCATGCCCGCGTCGGCGGCCTGGCGGGCGAAGTACTTCACGACATTGTCGGGATAGTTGGTGTAGCCGACGCCGTTGGCCCCGCGCAGCAGCATCTGCGTCAGGATGTTCGGCACCTTCTCGCGGATGGCGGCCAGCCGTTCCCACGGATCTTCCGACAGGAAGCGCATGGAGACGTCGAAGGTGGCGCCGCCCCAGCATTCCAGCGACAGGAGCTGCGGCAGGGCCCGGGAATAGGCCTCCGCGATCGACACGATGTCATGGCTGCGGAAACGGGTGGCCAGCAGCGACTGGTGGGCGTCGCGCATGGTGGTGTCGGTGATGAGAACCTGCTTCTGGTCCGTCATCCACCGGGCAAAGCCCTTCGGCCCCAGCTCTTCCAGCTTCTGCCGGGTGCCCGGCGCCGGGGCGGCGGAGAAGACCGGCGGCTCCGGCGCCCGGGCATGGGCCGGGGGCTTCGCCCGGCCCTTCACTTCCGGATGGCCGTTGACGGTCACGTCGGCAATCCACGACAGCAGCTTGGTGGCGCGGTCGCGGCGCTTGCTGAAATTGAAGAGTTCCGGCGCCTCGTCGATGAAGCGGGTGGTGTAATCATTGGCCCGGAAACGCGGATGGGTCAGCACATTCTCGACGAAGGCGAGGTTCGTCGCGACACCGCGGATGCGGTATTCGCGCAGCGCCCGCACCATGCGGTCGATCACCTCCGAGGGCGTCGGCGCCCAGGCGGTGATCTTCTCCAGCATCGGATCATAGAAGCGCGTGACCACCGCGCCGGAATAGGCGGTGCCGCCGTCGATGCGGATGCCGAAGCCGGTGGCGCCACGATAGGCGGTGATGCGGCCATAATCCGGAATGAAGTTGTTTTCCGGGTTTTCGGTCGTGATGCGGCACTGGAGGGCGTGGCCGTTCAGGTGGATCTTGTCCTGGGTCGGAATGCCGGTCTCTTCGGTCTTGCCGATGTGGCCGCCTTCCAGGATCTTGATCTGCGCCTTGACGATATCTAGGCCGGTTACGACTTCGGTAACGGTGTGCTCCACCTGGATGCGCGGGTTCACTTCGATGAAGTAGAACTTGCCGGTATCGGCATCCATGAGGAATTCGACAGTGCCGGCGCCGATATAACTGGTGGCGCGGCCGATCTTGAGGGCGGCCTCGGCCAGACCCAGACGGGTGACGTCGTCCAGATAGGGCGCCGGCGCGCGCTCGATGACCTTCTGGTTGCGGCGCTGGATGGAGCAGTCGCGCTCGAACAGGTGGACGAGGTTGCCATAGGTGTCGCCGAGGATCTGCACCTCGACATGGCGGGCGCGGCGGACGAGCTTTTCCAGATAGACCTCGTCCTTGCCGAAGGCGGCCTTGGCCTCGCGCTTGGCGGTGGTGACGGCATCGAGCAGCTTGTCCTCGCTCTCGATCGGCCGCATGCCGCGGCCGCCGCCGCCCCACGACGCCTTCAGCATCACGGGATAGCCGACCTCGTTGGCCAGCCGCTTGATCTCGTCGGGATCATCGGGCAGGGGCGGGGTCGCCGGCATCACCGGGGCGCCGCAGGAGACGGCGAGATTGCGCGCCGCGACCTTGTTGCCCAGCGTGATCATCGTCTGCGGCTTCGGGCCGATGAAGATGATGCCGTTGTCGGCACAGGCCTGGGCAAATTCCGGGCTTTCCGACAGGAAGCCATAGCCTGGATGGATGGCGTCGACCCTGGCCTCCTTGGCGACGCGGATCACCTCGTCGATGGAGAGATAGGCCTCCAGCGGCCCCTTGCCCTTGCCGACCTGATAGGCCTCATCCGCCTTGAAGCGGTGAAGCGACAGCTTGTCCTCCTCGGCATAGATCGCGACGGTCTCGATGCCGAGCTCGGTCGCGGCGCGGAACACGCGGATCGCGATCTCGGACCGGTTGGCGACCATGAGGCGCTTGATCTTCTGCATCTTGGGCATGGGTTCGCTCAAACTAGAGGTGACGGAGTGGGCACATGCGAAGGGGCGTCCAGAAGACGGGAGACCGGTCGGCGGGGCATGGTCCATCCACCGGGCGCCGTCTCCCCCGAGTGCGGCGCGGGCTGGAATCCGTGTGTGCTGCCGGTCCATCCGGCCATTGCCCGGTGCCCTCCAGCACCGGACCGGCCGGCTGACGCGGTTGCCACCCCCGAGACATCCGCTTCCCCTTCGTCCTCCATCGGGAATGTTACGCAAACACGGTGCCGGCCGCAAAGACGGGAGGCGCGACTTTTGTGCGGTGCGCAAGGATGCGCGCGGGCATCCTGCAAGTCCCCCGGGTGAAATGCGCAAAAAAAGTGCATCCGGCAAAAAGAAAGCCGGCCCCCGGGAAGGGGCCGGCTGGAACTTTTCGGAGGTCCGGGCGTCAATCACCCTCGTCCCGGGGCCGGAGAGCGCCGGCGCGCGGGAGCCGAGGTGGAGCAGGAGGCCAGGGAAATCCGGTGTCTGGCCGGCCTCCGGGCAAGGCTGATCCGGGCAAATCGCGGCCGGATCGCCTGAAAATGCGTGGCCTTGAGGCCAGAGCCTTTCCGGTGAGCCGGGGGCCAACCGGAAAGGCTCTGGTGGACAGGCCGGCCCGCGACCGGGCCGGAGGTCCTCATACCAAAGGTCCTTGAAAAGGATCCTTTGGTATCCCGATGCGGATTTCTCATGCTCTTGGGGTAGATGAGAAATCCGCTGCCCTTCAGGCGCATGGTGCGGTCAGCACTTCATGTGCCTGGTATCAGTCGTCGCGATAGACCCGTTCGCGCCGCTCATGGCGCTCCTGGGCCTCGATGGAGAGCGTCGCGATCGGCCGGGCATCCAGCCGGCGCAACGCGATGGGCTCTCCAGTCTCCTCGCAATATCCGTAGGAGCCGTCTTCGATCCGCTTCAGGGCCGCATCGATCTTGGAAATCAGCTTGCGCTGCCGATCCCGCGCCCGCAACTCGATGGCGCGATCGGTTTCCGAAGATGCCCGGTCGGCAAAGTCCGGGTGATTCTGGCTCTCTTCCTGAAGATGATTGAGCGTCTCGCGGCTCTCACGAAGGATGTCGTCCTTCCAGGAGAGAAGCTTCTTGCGAAAATATTCGCGTTGACGCTCGTTCATGAACGGTTCGGAATCCGACGGCTTGTAATCGTCAGCAAGGTCGACCGCCATGGTGCTCCTCGATTCAAGGCGTCCGCAGGCGGCGCGGAATATAGCGATGCCCCCCGGCGGGGACAACGCCAGAATAAGTTCAATCTGTGCCCAAGGCGCGGGCGCGGGGCCTCTGGCCCGCGACGCTTGGGCGCAGCCGACCCCTTCTCACCGGTAAGGATCGGCCGCGTCGCGCAGGCCGTCACCGAGGAAATTGAACGCCAGCACCACCAGGATCACCGGAATCACCGGCGCCATCAGCCAGGGATAGATGGTCACCACGGTGATGTTCTGGGCCTCGTTCAGCATCACGCCCCACGACACCGCCGGCCGCTGCAGGCCGAGCCCCAGGAAGGAGAGTGCGGTCTCGCCCAGAATCATCGAGGGGATGGAGAGGGTGGCCGAGGCGATGATGTGGCTGGTGAAACCCGGTAGCAGATGCCGGCCGATGATGCGCCCCGGCGAGGCCCCCATCAGCTTGGCGGCGCGAGCATAGTCCTCCTCGCGCAGCGCCAGCAGCTTGGAGCGTACCGAGCGCGCCAGCCCCGGCCAGTCCAGCAGACCGAGGATGATGGTGATGCCGAAATAGATGGCGACAGGGCTCCAGGTAACAGGCAGCGCTGCCGAGAGCGCCATCCACAAGGGCAGCTCCGGCAGGGATTTCAGGATTTCGGTTGCCCGCTGCAGGGTGGCATCGGCAAAGCCGCCAAAATAGCCGGCGATGCCGCCGAACAGCATGCCGAGGGTGATGGAGATTGCCACGCCGATGAGGCCGACGGTCAGAGACAGCCGCGCGCCATAGACGAGGCCGGTCAGCACGTCGCGGCCGAGGCGATCGGTGCCGAACAGGGTGAAGGCGCCGCCCTCGGGGGCGCACACCAGATGGAAGCGGCCGGGGAAGAGGCCCCAGAACTGATATGGCTTCTCGCCAAGGCACAGGAAGCGCAGCTTCTGCGGCTGGCTGGTGTCACTCTTGTACACCCATTGCAGATGCTCCAGATCGACGGAGGCAATCTGCGGATAGACGAACGGCCCGATGAACTGTCCCTCGTGGAACAGGTGCACGGCCTGCGGCGGCGCATAGAGCAGGTCGTTGTCGCGCCAGTCCTTCGGATAGGGGGCGATGAACTCGGCGAACGGCACGCACAGATAGAATAACAGCAGCAGCACGCCGGACCAGACGGCGAGCTTGTGGCGGCGGAAGCGCCACCAGATGATCTGCCACTGGCCGGCCTGAAAATAGCGCTCCTGCTCCGGTGTCAGCTTCTCGACGACAAAGGGATCGAACGGCGCGGGGTCGACAAAATGGGGCGGGGTCTTGTCCGGGGCGGTGGTCATCGGGCGGCTCCGGAACCAAGGCGGATGCGGGGGTCAAGGATCGCGAGGGCGATATCGGAGACGAGCATGCCGATGAGGGTCAGGAGGGCCACGAACAGCAGGATGAAGCCGGCCAGATACTGATCCTGGGACTGCAGCGCCCCCAGCAGCACCGGGCCCACCGTCGGCAGGCTCATCACCACCGACACGATGACCGAGCCCGACACCAGCGACGGAATGAGGCTGCCGATATCGGAGACGAACGGGTTGAGGGCCATGCGCAGCGGATATTTCATCAGCAGCCGGCCTTCCGACAGGCCCTTGGCGCGCGCCGTGGTCACATATTGCTTGTGCAGCTCGTCGAGCAGGTTGGCGCGCAGACGCCGGATCATGCCGGCGGTGCCCGAGGTGCCGATGACGATGGTCGGCACGATCAGATGGGCGGCGATCGATCCCATCTTGTCCGCACTCATCGGCGCATCCAGATATTCCGGCGCCATCAGCCCGCCGATGGACACGCCGAACCAGCGGTTCATGGCATAGAGCAGGATCAGCGCCATCAGGAAGTTCGGGATCGCCAGACCGAGATAGCCAAACAAAGTGAAGCCATAATCGGCCCAGCTATATTGCCGGGTGGCTGAATAGATGCCAATCGGAAACGAGACGATATAGACGAACAGGATCGTCACGAAGTTGAGCAGGATCGTCAGCGGCAGGGTCGGGCCGACGATTTCCATCACCGGCTTCTGATATTCAAATGACCAGCCCATATTGCCCTGGATGAGGCCATCGAAGCCGTTGGCGCCGGGCCACGCGCCGATCCAGATCAGGTAGCGCTCAAGGAAGGGGCGATCGAGGGCGAACTCATGGCGCAGGAACTCCACCTTGGCGATGGAGGCCTGCTCGCCGCTCGCCTGCAGCTGGAGAATCTGGTTCGACAGGAAGTCGCCGGGCGGCAGCTCGATGACGATGAAGATCAGGAACGAGATCACGAACAGGGTCGGGATCATCGTCAGAACGCGGCGGAGAAGGTAGCGGCCCATCGCGACTTATCCCTTTGCGGACTGGGCCGGACGGTCCAGCCAGAAGGCGTCCGGATTGTAAATGCCGAGCAGCGCGCCGGGGTCCCAGCCGAAAAAGCCCTTGTCCGGCATGTTCATCAGGTCGTCCTTGAACACGATCGGCTGCAGCACCTCGGCAACGAGGCCGATGGAGAACACCTGATCGGCGGAAATCGAGAGGATTTTCTCCCACGCCGCGCGACGGGCGTCGCGGCTGGTGCCGTTCATCCACGCCTCATAGCCGCTGACAAGATCCAGCGCGGGCTGATAGTCGATCGGCTGGCCGTTCTTGCCGTTGCTTTCCATGTAGCCGCCCCAGACCGGGGCGGACAGGAAGTCCGAGGACAGCGGCACGAATTCCCGCGGCATCATGTCGGCGGTGGGGATGCCGTTGTCGACGCCGGAGAAGGCTGACATCAACAGGTCACCGCTGACGGCGCGGTTGCGCATGACTTCGCGCTGGGTCGGCTTGACGAAAATCTTCACGCCGATATCGCGCCAGGTCTCGGCCACAAGGGCAAGGGCGTCGGCCTCTTCGGTGCTTTCACCGGAGGTTTCGGTGATGATTTCCAGCGGTCGGCCATCGGGCAGCAGGCGGGTATGGTCGCCCCGGCGCTTGGTCAGGCCGACGGCATCCAGCAGGGCGTTGGCCTGCTCGGGGTCATACTGGGTCCAGGCCGTGCGGTATTCTTCCTTGAACAGCGGGCTCAGCGGCAGGATGGAGTTCGGCGCCGGCTGGGCCAGCCCGAAATAGAGCACCCGGTTGATCATTTCCCGGTCGACGCCCAGCGACAGGGCTCGCCGGAAGCGCACATCCTGGAACAGGGCCCGCCAGACGGGATCCCTCGCGTTGAGGTTGGGATAGAGTGCCACCTGGGCACCCTTGGAGATCGGCCACAGCAGGGTGCGATAATGACCATTCTCCTCGCCGCGCTTCAGCACGGTGATATCGGGGAAGGAGAGGCCGCGGGTCTGCAGGTCGCTTTCGCCGGTCTGGGTGCGGGCGGGGATCAGCTTGCCGTCGGACACCGTCATCAGGATCCGGTCGACATAGGGCAGCTGCTGGCCGGCGCTGTCGATACGGTGGAAATAAAGATTGCGGATGGCGACCTGCCGGCGCTTGTCGCCCTCGATCAGCGCCCAGGGCTGCAGCGTCGGCAGCTCCCGGTTCTCGCCGTTGTACATATCGTCCCGGGCATTGTGCAGCGCCGCCCACGAGCGGAACTTGCCCTCCTTCGCCCACGCCTCGATCTTCTCGGGAAGTCCATATTTGATATGGAACTGGCGCAGATAATGGGCCGGTCGATAGATGAACGGGTCGCGCGCTGCCGCCAGCATCGGCAGGAACTGCGGGTTCGGCTTCGACCAGCTGAAACGCACCGTCGTTTCATCAATGAAGTCGATGACCGGCAGCTCGCCATTCACCTGCAGGAACGGATCCGGACCGGCCGGAGACAGCTCCTTGTTGTTAACGATGTCTTCCCACCAGTAGCGGATATCTTCGGTGGTGAAGGGCTGACCATCGGACCAGCGGTGGCCGGGGCGCAGGTGCAGGGTGAAGATGCGCTCCTCGTCCACCTCATAGCGTTCCAGAATATCGGCCTTCAGCTCCAGATCCTGGGTGTAGCCGACAAGCCGGGCATAGCCGATCACATTGATGAGGCGGGCATCCTTGGCCCGGCCAATCAGGGTGTTGAGGTCGCCGCCATGGCGGCCGATGCTGCGGCCCATGGCCGGCAGATCGAGCACCAGCGGCACCTTCGGCAGGCGCTCCGCCAGCGGCGGAATGTTGGCGCCGGCGTGGGTGCGGTCCAGCGTCGACGTCTCCGTCAGGGAGAACGCCTTCAGCGGACGGGCGGGCAGGAACAGGCCGGCGCCGGCGGCCAGCGACCAGGCGAGAACGGACCGGCGATCGGGACGGAGCATCAGGCGACCCTTTCCGGAACGGGGGCATCGGCCAGCGCCGGTGCGGCAACGAAGTGGCCGGGGCGCATCTCCACCAGGGTCGGCGCGGTGCCGGGCAGGATGCGGAAGGGGAGGGGCCAGTCCTCCGGCGAGGAGGCCCGGTCGGTGCAGAGCTTGCCGAGGTCCAGCCGCCGGTCAAGGCTCGCCTCCGGCACCGAGGCGATGAGGGCCTGGGTGTAGGGGTGGAGGGCATCCTCGATGATGGCCCGGGTCGGCCCCAGCTCCACCAGCCGGCCGCGGCACATCACGGCGATGCGGTCAGCCACATAATCGACGACTGCCAGATTGTGGCTGACGAACAGGTAGGTGAGGCCAAGCTGATCCTTCAGATCCTTCAGAAGATTGAGGATCTGCGCCTGCACCGACACATCGAGTGCCGATACCGGCTCGTCGCAGAGCAGAAATTCCGGCCGCAGCGCCAGCGCCCGGGCGATGCCGATGCGCTGGCGCTGGCCGCCGGAGAAGGAATGCGGATAGCGCCGCAGATAGCGCGGATCGAGCCCGACCAGATCCATCAGCTCGCGCACCCGCCCGGCCCGCTCCGAGCTGTCGCAGACCTTGTGGATCTCCAGCGGCTCGGACAGCGTCTGGAACACGGTCATGCGCGGATCGAGAGACGAGAACGGATCCTGAAAGATCAGCTGCATGCGTCGGCGCAGCTCCAGAAGCCGCGGGCCGGTGATGCCGGCGATGTCCTCAAGCCCCGCCCCCATGTCGAAGCGGATGGTGCCGGAATCGATGCCGATGGCCTTCAGGATCGCCATGGCGGTGGTGGTCTTGCCGGAGCCCGATTCCCCCACCAGCCCCACGCACTCGCCGCGGTTGACGGTGAAGGAGATGCGATCCATCGCCAGGGTGCCGCCGGTCGGCTTGCCGAACAGCCCGGCCTTGCGCTGGCCGAAGGCCTTGGTGACGGTGTCGAGCTCCAGAATGGGCGCGCCGCGCGGGCCGCTGGCGGTTACTGGCCGGGTGAGGAAGCCGCCGGCGGTGGGCTTGATCGGCCGGATCGGCTTCAGCCGTTCGTCGTCGCCCATGGAAAAGCGCGGCACGGCATTCAGCAACGCCTTGAGATAGGGATGCTGCGGATTGGTGAAGATCTGCGGGGCGGTGCCGGATTCCATGATCCGGCCGTGATAGATCACCACCACATCATCGGCAACATTGGCCACCACACCGAAATCATGGGTGATGAGCAGCACCGACATGTCCAGTTCGGCCTGAACATCCTTGATGAGCTTGAGGATCTCGGCCTGAATGGTGACGTCGAGGGCGGTGGTCGGTTCGTCCGCGATCAGCAGCGCCGGCTGGCAGGCCAGCGCCATGGCGATCATGGCGCGCTGGCGCAGGCCGCCGGACAGCTCGAACGGGTAGGTATCCAGCGCCCGCTCGGGATCGGGAAACTGCACCAGCCGCAGCATGTCACGGGTCACCGCGCGGGCCTCGGCGGCGGAGGCGCTTCGGTGCAGGCGCACCACTTCGCCGATCTGGTCGCCGATGGTGTGGAGCGGTGACAGGGATGTCATCGGCTCCTGAAAGATGATGGCGATGCGGTTGCCGCGGATGGCGCGCATGTCGGCGCCGGTGCGGTCCAGTGCGGCAATGTCGGTCTCGCGGCCGGTGGCGGGATCGCGGAACAGCACATGGCCACCGGTGATCTGCGCCTTCGGCGGCAACAGCCCCATGAGCGTCTGGGAGATCACGGTCTTGCCGGAGCCGGATTCGCCGACCAGCGCCACGGTGCGCCCCTTCGGCACCCGGAAGCTGACGCCATTCACGGCGCGCACGCGGCCTTCATCGGTCGCAAACTCGACCGTCAGCCCCTCGATGGACACAACATCCGCGGTCATCTTCCTGAAGGGCCTCCCTGACGGCTCCGACGGCCGGTCGGTGGCCCCTCTGCGGGGCTGCCGGTGTCCAGCCGGACGAACCGCATTCTATGTCCGTTGCCCCACGGTGCAATGACGGAACGCGCTCGCGGCTGTTCTTTCGTCCCCTGCTTCGGTTGGTCGCGGGGGAGGAGAGGCCGGGCGGCGGCGGGGAGGGGGCGGACGGAACGCCGTTCAGGCGGAGGGAAGGGTGCAGCGATCCGTGTCGCCGGCCTCGGCGACGAGCTGGATTTCCACCGGCGCGGAGCGGCCGCGCAGCGACAGGGAGCCCACGGTCTGGCACTCGATCTCGGCGCCGCAGGAGCGGGCGAGGGTCACGGTTTCCCCGGTGACGAGGGCCACGGCATCGGCATCCGGCGCGATGGTGCGGCCGAGGGACTCCAGCCGGGCCGCGACATTCACGGTGTCGCCGACGATGGTGTAGTTCACCCGGTCGGGGGTGCCGAGGTTTCCGACGATGGCGGGCCCCGAATGGACGCCGATCCGGGTCCGGAGCACTGGCCGGCCCTCGGTGCGGGCGGCGGCGCAGTCGGCGGAGACGGCGGCCACCATGGCGGTGGCGGCTTTCAGGGCGCGGGCGGCGTGGCCGCCATTGTCCTCGTCATCGAAGGCGCCCCAGACGGCCATGAGGCCGTCGCCGAGGAATTTGTCGACGAGGCCGCCATTCTCCTCGATGCAGGAGACGATGCTGCCAAAATGCCGGTTGAGCAGGGCGGCCGCCTCGGCCGCGCTCATGTTCTCCGACAGGGTGGTGAAGCCGACGATGTCGGTGAACATCACCGTGACCACCCGGGTGCGCGAGCGGGTGGCATCGGCAAAGCCCAGCTTCATCAGCCGGCGCACCAGCCGGCGCGGCACATAGAGCGAGAAGGTCCTGAGCGCCGCCAGCATGGAGTTGAACGAGGCGGCGCTGATGTCGATCTCGCGGATCTGGCTGCGCGGCAGATAGTCGGCCTTCTCCAGTTCCAGCCGGGCGATGTGGTCGGATTCCACCATCACCCGCTTGAACGGCCGGGCAATCATCAGCCCCAGCCACAGGGACGCCGCCACCGACACCACCACCAGGCCGAGGGACAGGAGGCTCGCCATATAGAGCCGCCGGATCTCCGAGCCGAACAGGTCCGGATCGAGATAGATGCCGGCGATCAGCGGTTCCGGGCCGAACATGCCGAGGGTGCGGGTCATGACCAGGGCGTTGCCCTGTCCCGGGCCGAGATGCACCCGCGAGACCTCGACGCCGGAGCCGGCGGCGGTCTTGAAGACGGACATGATCTCGCGGTCGGCAAAGCCCTCCAGCACCGGATCGCCGGAGGTAGCGAGCGGCACCGTCGGCCGGCCGGGATGGGTGCGTGCGAACAGGCCGATCGATTCGCCGCGGGAATGGGCCAGCAGCTCGGTGTCGCCATAGAGCAGGAAGGCCGTGGCGTGCTGGGACTGGGCGACCGCGCGCACGATGTCGGACAGTTCCGTGGTGCCGATGGAGGCCACCACATAGCCGTCGATGCTGTGCCCGTCGCGGGTCAGCGACGCGGCCACCACCACATGGGAATCACCATAGGAATTGATCGGCACGCCCCAATGCGGGGTGGAGTTGGGCTCCATCTGGGACAGTTCGGCCCGGATGAGGGTGCTGTTGGCATCCTCTTCCACCCGGCTGAAGCCATAAGGGGTGCCATCCTGGGCGAGATAAAGCCCTTCGCCGATCATGTCCTTGTTGAAGACGAGGAGGGCGCCGACGCCTTCCGATCCCGCCAGTGCGCCCGCCAGTACGCGCTCCACGGCCGGCTTGTCCGACAGCTCGAACAGCTGCTGGCGATAATAGCGCGAGATCATGCCGACCATGTCGGAGGCCGGCTCCAGATGGGCCCGCACCCGGTCGTCGAGCACGTCCATGAGGAGAACGATCTTGTCGTTCAGCAGGGCATAGGTGTTGCGGTAGCTGGAGATGCCCATGACCGCCAGCACCGCGCTGAGGGCCAGCGCCACGAACAGGCCGAACAGCCCGCCAATCACCACCCCGATGGGGAGGAGCGGGAAGCGCCGGCGAAGGGCAGGTGGCAGCGTGCTCATGGGCGGGGACCGGGCCGGGTGACAGCCGGGAGCCGACGGAACGGCAGGACCGCCCCGTCGGCCGGAGGTGTGTGTTTCATACCAGGCTCACGCAGGACTGACCGCACCGCGAGCCTGAAGAGCAGCGGCTTTCTCATATGCTCCAATGGCATGAGAAAGCCGCATCGGAATACCGAAGATCCTTTCAAGGACCTTCGGTATCAGTTGGCGGGCGCGGTGGCGCGGGCCATGTTCTGGCGATAGAGGGCCACGAAGTCGATCGGGTCGATCATCAGCGGCGGATAGCCGCCATTGCGGGTGGCTTCCGCCAGCACCTGACGGGCGAACGGGAACAGCATGCGCGGGCACTCGATCAGCACGAAGGGCTGGATGTGCTCGGCCGGCACGTTGGCGACCCGGAACAGGCCGGCATAGACGACTTCGGCCACGAACAGCGGCTCCTTGTCGCCGGCCTTGGCTTCCATGGTCAGCGTGACTTCGAACTCGGCAGCCCCGACCGGACGCGCGCCGACATTCACGTCGATCTTGAGGGCCGGCGTCTGCTGGCGGGCCTGCAGCGACATCGGCGCGCCCGGGTTCTCGAAGGACAGGTCCTTCACATACTGGGCCAGCACGCTGAGGGAGGGCTGGGGCGCTTCGGTCTGGTCGGTCATCGGGATGCTCCCCGTGGGATGGATCGGGCGCGGGCCTCTCTGGAGAAGACCGCGCATCGGTTCCGCGTCGTCGGGACGGCGGAACGGAAAGGAATGGCTGGCCGGTCCTGAAAGCCCGGCTGGCCCGGCCTGCATCCGGCCGCCGCCGTCCGGGTGCCGGACAGAGCCGCGACCGGCAGCGGAAGCCGGCTTCGCGAAAAGGGCCCCGGGCCAGCTTCCTGTTACACGCCCCGTTCCCGCCCCACAAGGATGATGCCGCCGCGGGGGCGACCGCACCGGGCGCCGCCGTGGACCTGCCGGGCCCCGCGTCCGGGCGGGCGCGGCCCGTCTGTCTTTCTCGCGCGGCGGGGCGGGAAGGCTGACGGGCCGGCAGGGGAGGGGCGCTGAAGGAGGCTGGCGACCGGGCACCCGAGCGGGGGCTGTCCGGGCTGGCCGCGGCAATTCCGGCGGGGACAGCCGATTGCGCCGGGGGTTCGGGGAGGTCATCATGGGGCGGCGCCCCGGAATCGACGGTCTCCGGCGGTCTGATAGAGAGCCGCGGATTTCTCGTCTGTCCCCGGTGGCGGCAGACATCCGCACCGGACGACCACAGGCTCCCGCCCGGGGCCGCATGAGAATTAAGAAGACGCACATAAAGCGGGCGCGCGACGGATCCCCTGCCGGGATCCCGGGTGTCCCTCGTGCATGCCGGACAGGCGGGGCCTCTGCCCTTGTCCTCCGGCCGTCTGCCTTCCGATCCGATCCCTGCCCGTGCGGTTCCCGCGTGTCCTCCGCTTTTCTCCGTTCCGGTCCTGTCCGCTTCGCGATGACTGCCGCCCTTGCCCTGGGCGGCGGCGCGCTGGCGGCCCTTGTCGATGTGCCGGCAGCGTGGCTGTCCGGGGCGGCCCTCGTCTGTGCGCTGGCGGCGATCCTTGGCCTGCCGGTGGACGTGCCCGGCCGGGTCCGCACCGTCGGCTATATCGCCCTTGGGGCGGCGCTCGGCTCCGGGGTGACGCCCGAGACCTTCGCCGAGGTCGGCAACTGGGGGATTTCGCTGGCCGCCGTCTGCGTCACCGTGGTGGCGGTGGTGGTCTCCAGTCTTCTGTTCCTCTCTCGGGTGGCGGGCTGGGACAGGGCCAGCGCCTTCTTTGCCTCGGTTCCCGGGGCGCTGTCCTATGTGCTGGCCATGGCGAGCGAGGACGGGCGGGCCGATGTGCGCCGGGTGGCGGTTTCCCAGACCCTGAGGCTGCTCGTCCTCGTGGTCGTGCTGCCGCCGCTGATTGCCCATGGCGGTGTCGCGGCGCCGGAGGCGCCGGTTCATGTGGAAAGCGGCCTGCGGGATCTGCTGATTCTGGCCGCCGGGTGCGCGCTGGCTTCCCTCGTTGCCATGCGGGCGCGGCTGCCGGCCGGGCATCTGACCGGCCCCTTCTTCGCCAGCCTGGTGCTGCACGCCACCGGCGTGGTCGCCGGCGTGCTGCCGCCGGCGGTGACGATTCCTGCCTATGCCTGTCTGGGGGCGATCATCGGCGCGCGCTTTGCCGGCATCCGTCTGGCCGAGTTCCGGGCGATCGCCGGGGCGTCGGTGGGGGCGTTCGGGGTCGCGCTGGCGGTGTCCGTGGGCATCGCGCTTCTGGTGAGTCTCGTCACCGGACAGCCCTTTGCCCTCACCCTTGTGGCATTTGCGCCCGGGGCACTTGATGCGATGGTCGTACTTGCGTTTGCCCTGCATCTGGATCCGGCCTATGTGGCGCTCCATCAGATGCTGCGCATGCTGCTGATTTCGTTCGGGATGCCGCTTGCGGTCCGCCTGCTGCTGCCGTCGGTCGCGACAGACCGCGACACGACTCCGCATTGACGTGGCGGCGCTTTCCGTCTTCTAGAACGGGGAAAGTTCGTGTGTGATAGGTTGCCATCCGTCGCACCCCGCATTCGAACAAGATTGATCCTAATCAAAGCGCGCGAGCGGGGGGATGGGCAGGGTCGCCCAAAGCCCGCCAGATCCCCTCTCGCGGGCTACTGTCTCTTGGGCCGAGCTCACAGGTGGGCCAAACGGAGTTTTGCAGGCCATGGCTGTGCCAAAAAGATCATCCCTGACCTATGAGGAGATCGGCTTCACCGCTTTCCTCTCCGTCCTGGCGCTCGTGTGCTTCATCTTCTGGGGCAAGGCCCCCGAGGCGATCGTGCGGTTCCACGGCGCGATCGGCTGCATCGGCGCGCTGGCCGCCATCGTCGTGATCCTGCGGGTTGCGGCCGGGCGCGACCATCACGAATACATTCCCCAGGAAATTGACGGCAAGCCGAACTACAACTTCGGCGTCGTGAAGTTCTGCACGATTGCCGCCATGTTCTGGGGCATCGCGGGCTTCGCGGTCGGCGACATCATCGCCTGGCAGCTGTCCTTCCCCGAGCTCAACCTCGGCCTCCCTTGGACCTCCTTCGGCCGTCTGCGCCCGCTGCACACCTCGGCGGTGATCTTCGCCTTCGGCGGCAACGTGCTCATCGGCACCTCGCTCTATGTGGTGCAGCGCACGAGCCGTGCAAGGCTTCCGGGCGTGATCTGGCCGTGGTTCGTGGTGATCGGCTACAACGCCTTCATCGTGATCGCCGGCACGGGCTATCTCTTCGGCATCACCCAGTCGAAGGAATATGCCGAGCCCGAGTGGTATGCCGACCTGTGGCTGACCGTGGTGTGGGTTGCCTACCTGCTGATCTTCCTCGGCACGCTGTGGAAGCGCAAGGAAGACCACATCTACGTCGCCAACTGGTTCTATCTGGCGTTCATCGTCACCATTGCGATGCTGCATCTGGTGAACAACGCCTCGCTGCCGGTGTCGTTTGCGGGTGGCAAGTCCTTCATCGTCTGGTCGGGCGTGCAGGATGCGATGGTGCAGTGGTGGTATGGCCATAATGCGGTGGGCTTCTTCCTGACCGCCGGCTTCCTCGCCATCATGTACTATTTCGTGCCGAAGCGGGCCGATCGTCCGGTGTATTCCTACCGGCTGTCGATCGTGCACTTCTGGGCGCTGATCTTCATCTACATCTGGGCCGGTCCGCATCACCTGCACTACACCGCCCTGCCGCAGTGGGCGTCCACCCTCGGCATGACCTTCTCGATCATCCTGTGGATGCCGTCCTGGGGTGGTATGATCAACGGCCTGATGACGCTCTCGGGCGCCTGGGACAAGCTGCGCACCGATCCGGTCCTGCGCATGCTCGTGGTGTCGGTTGCCTTCTACGGCATGTCGACCTTCGAGGGGCCGCTGATGTCGATCCGGGCGGTGAACTCGCTGTCCCATTACACCGACTGGACCATCGGCCACGTGCATTCCGGTGCGCTGGGCTGGGTCGCCTACATCTCCTTCGGCGCGCTCTACTGCCTCACTCCGTGGCTGTGGCACAAGAAGGAGCTTTATTCCCTGAAGCTCGTCTCCTGGCACTTCTGGATCTCGACCATCGGCATCGTGTTCTACATTTCCGCGATGTGGGTGTCCGGCATCATGCAGGGCCTGATGTGGCGTGCCTATGACAAGCTGGGCTTCCTCCAGTACTCGTTCGTCGAGACCGTGGAGGCGATGCATCCCTTCTATGTCATCCGTGCCATTGGCGGATTCATGTTCCTCGTTGGCGGTCTGATCATGGCCTACAACATGTGGATGACCATCCGCTCGGGCGTGCCGATTGAAGCGGAAGAGGCGAAGCCCGCCCTGGTTCCGGCCGAGTGAGGAGACGCCATTCATGGCCGCTCAGCAGAAGACTTCCCTCTGGGAAAAGCACAAGGTCTTTGAGAAGAATTCCATCATTCTTCTCATCGGCATCCTCATCGCCGTCTCCATCGGTGGTCTGGTCGAGATCGTGCCGCTCTTCTACCTGAAGAGCACGATCGAGACGGTGCAGGGCATGCGGCCCTACACCCCGCTGGAGCTGGTGGGGCGCAATATCTACATCCGCGAAGGCTGCTATCTCTGCCATAGCCAGATGATCCGGCCGATGCGCGACGAGATCGAGCGCTATGGTCACTACTCGCTGGCGGCGGAGTCGAAGTACGACCATCCGTTCCAGTGGGGCTCCAAGCGCACGGGCCCGGATCTGGCCCGTGTCGGCGGCAAATATTCGGATGCCTGGCATGTCGAGCATCTGAAGAATCCGCGTTCGGTGGTGCCGCCGTCGGTGATGCCGGCCTACCCGTTCCTGCTTGAGAACCGGCTGGACGACCGCAACATCCGCGCCCAGCTGGAGACCAACCAGACCCTGGGCGTGCCTTACACCCAGGAAGACCTGCAGAAGGCCCGGGCTGACCTCTATCTTCAGGTCAATCCGGATGCCGACGGCGTCGAGGATTTCCTGAAGCGGTATCCGAAGGCCGTAGTGCGTGACTTCGACGGGGATCCGACCAAGCTGACCGAGATGGACGCGGTTGTTGCCTATCTCCAGATGCTCGGTACCCTCGTCGACTTCAAACTCTATGACAACAAGGCCTATCTGCGCTGAGGAAAGGAAGGAGCCATGTTCGATTACACATCGGCAGCTCACTTCGCCCAGACCTGGGGGCTGCTCTACTTCTTCCTGATCTTCCTCGGCGTGCTCGTCTACGCCTTCTGGCCGAAGAACAAGGCCCGCTTTGACGAGGCGGCGCACATTCCTCTCAAGGAGGACTGATATATGGCGCATGACCACGAAGGGCGCCTCGACACCGTGACCGGGGTTCGCACCACCGGTCACGAGTGGGACGGGATCGAGGAACTGAACAATCCGCTGCCGCGCTGGTGGCTGTACCTGTTCTATGTGTGCATCGTCTGGGCGATGATCTACTGGGTGCTGATGCCGGCCTGGCCGCTGGTCAACGGCTTCACCCCGGGTCTGCTCGGCTATTCCCAGCGTGAACAGGGCATGATCGCCTATCAGGAGGTCATGGACGCCCGCACGGCGGACGCCAAAGGGCTCGCGGACTCCTCGTTCGCCGAGATCCAGGCCAATCCGACCCTGCTCGCCTTCGCGCTGGCCCAGGGCAAGGCGGCGTTCGGTGACAACTGCGCACCGTGCCATGGTCAGGGTGCCACGGGTGGCGTCGGCTATCCGAACCTGCAGGACGATGACTGGCTGTGGGGCGGCACCATCCAGGATATCGCCCACACCATCACGGTCGGTGTCCGGTCGACCTCGCCGGATACCCGGGTGTCCGACATGCCGGCCTTCGGCAAGGACGGCCTCCTGACCCCGGCCCAGATCAATGAAGTCGCAGGCTTCGTCCGTACCCTGTCCGGCCAGGAGCCGGCGCCGGGTGTGGATGTCGCGGCCGGCAAGCAGATCTTCGCCGACAACTGCGCGGCCTGTCACGGTCCTGAAGGCAAGGGCAATCCGGAAGTCGGTGCGCCGAACCTGACGGACAATCTCTGGCTCTATGGCGGCTCCACCGCCACCATCGTCCAGACCGTGACCGGTTCCCGCAAGGGCGTGATGCCGACCTGGGAAGGCCGACTGTCGCCGGAGCTGATCAAGTCGCTGGCGCTGTACGTCCACTCGCTGGGCGGCGGCAAGCAGTGAGGCGCGGGGGGGCGGCAACGCCTCCCCCCAAACCGCCGGAGTGACGGGCCCGTCCGTGTCCCTGGCAGGGGCGGGGTCCTTTTTCGGATGGGCAGTGCGCCATGTGCTTGTCCGTGCGTTCACGGACAGACTTCGAGATTCGGGCCGCCGGCGGCAACGCCGGCGGCCCGTTGCTGTCTGCGGCTCAATCCGCTGGGGGCGAGCGGCGGGGAGGTGGATACGGCCTCATGTAACTGGCGTTCCGTCGACAATCGGTATTCTGGATTGACCGCAATCAACGTCATTTCGCAGATACAGGGTTAGCGTGACTCCGAGTTACCCTGGGGCCGCACGCTTCCTGGCGAGAAGCCTGCATTTTCCGCGCGCCCGATGACGGCCGCGCACGCCCGGCGGGGCTGCGACGAGGACCCTGACATGCGCACCGATACCGATGAAGCCGCAGCCGATGATGGCGAAGCGCTTTATATGTCGGCCAAGAAGATCTATCCGCAGAATTTTCACGGCACCTTTCGCCGTATAAAGTGGATCGTTCTCTTTATCACGCTGGGCATCTATTATTTCACCCCCTTCATCCGCTGGGACCGCGGTCCCAATGCGCCGGATCAGGCGGTGATGATCGATATGGCCGGGCGGCGGGCCTATTTCTTCTGGATCGAGATCTGGCCCCAGGAGGTCTACTATCTGACTGGCCTGCTCATCATGGCAGCGCTGGTGCTGTTCCTGATGAACGCGATCGCCGGCCGGATCTGGTGCGGCTATCTCTGTCCGCAGACCGTGTGGACCGACCTGTTCCTCGCCGTCGAGCGCTGGACCGAAGGCGATCGCCGCGCGCGCATCGCTCTCGACAAGGCACCGTGGACCGGGGAAAAGATCGCGCGGCGCACCGCCAAGCATTTCCTCTGGCTGATGATCGCCTGGTGGACCGGTGGCGCGTGGGTGCTCTATTTCGGCAACGCGCCGGACATGATCCGCGAGCTGGCGACCTTCCAGGCGCCGATGATGTCCTACATCTTCATCGGCGTGCTGACCTTCACCACCTATGCGCTGGCCGGCCACATGCGCGAGCAGGTGTGCATCTACATGTGCCCGTGGCCGCGCATCCAGGCGGCACTGACCGACGAATGGGCGCTGAACGTCACCTACAAGCACGACCGCGGCGAGCCGCGCGGCTCGCTGAAGCAGAACCGCAAGCTGGCCGCCGAAGGCAAGCCGGCCGGTGACTGCGTCGACTGCGGCCAGTGCGTCGTGGCCTGCCCGACCGGCGTCGATATCCGCGATGGCCTGCAGCTCGGCTGCATCCAGTGCGGCCTGTGCATCGACGCCTGCGATTCGGTCATGACCAAGGTCAACAAGCCGACCGGCCTCATCGGCTACGACACCGATGTGAACATGGAGCGCCGCGAGAAGGGGCTCGCCCCGCTGTTCCGCTTCATCCGGCCGCGTACCCTGATCTATGCCGTGCTGATCGCCATCGTCGGCGGCGCCATGGTGTTCCAGCTCTCCACCCGGGAGCTGCAGGGCGTCACCGCGCTGCATGACCGCAATCCGGTGTTCGTCGCCCTTTCCGATGGCGGCGTGCGCAACGGCTTCACCGTTCACATCAAGAACAAGCGCTCGATGCCGCGCCGCTTCCTGCTGACCACCGACGGCCTGCCGGTCGCCAGCCGGCTGGAAGTGATCGGCTCCTCGGACGTGGTGAAGGACAATGGTGTCGAGGTCTTCGTCGGCCCGGATACCGTGCGTGACCTGCGCATGCTGGTGTTCGCCGACAAGATGGCGAACCCGCCGGAGCAGGTGCCCCTTACCATCCGCATCGTCGATGTGGAGACCGGCGAGGAAGCGACCGCCACCGACTTCTTCCGCTTCCGCTGAGTGATTGCCAGGCCGGCCCCTCCGGGGGCTGGCCCGGTCTCCGGTCTGTGCCCGGCCGCGCTGTCCCTCTCCGGGGTGGCGCGGCTGTGGTGTTTCCGGGGGGGGGCGCGGGGCTCTTGTCCCGGATGTCAGGGGCTTGCGCGCCTTGCCCCCGGGATCAGCCAGCGCGGGGCCCGTCGCGGCAGCGGGGAGGGGACAGTCCCGGTGAAATGCCGGGGCGTCTTTTCCGGGCGCTCTGGTATAAGGTCTGCGGGCCGGAGACTTCGCGGGCGGTGCTGTCCGCCCCGATTTCGGCGCAATCCCGGTCCACGGCCGGGAGGGAATGGTTCGGGCGCACGCCCGGTTTCTCGGAGTTCCGGTCATGCCGACCCCGTTTCCGGTGCGCGAGGCCGCGCCGTCGAGCCGTCGCCTTACCGGCGTCAAGGTGCTGCTGATTCTGGTCGCTTTCTTCGGCATCGTCTTCGCCGTCAACGGCGTGATGATGTATGTGGCGATCGACACCTTCCCCGGTGTGGCGACCGAAAGCTCCTATGAGGCGGGGCGCCGCTTCAACAAGGATATTGCCGACGCACAGGCTCAGACCGACGCCGGCTGGAAGGCGGATCTTTCCGCCCGGCGCGGCAATGATGGCAGCGCCAGTCTGGCCTTCTCGCCGCGGGATGCCGAGGGCAAGCCGGTGGCGGATCTCGCGGTGACGGCGCATCTGTTCCGCCCGACCACCGATGCCGGAGAGAGCTTCGTCACCCTCACCGAGGGCGAGACCGGGGTCTATCGCGCCCGCACGCCGGTCGCGGCCGGCGTTTATGATATCGAGCTGGTGGCCGATGGTCCGGCCGGCTCCTTCCGCTCCAACAATCGCGTCGTCTTCCCGCCGGTGGCCGGGGATTCCCAATGAACGCCCACATCCGCGACTGGGACGCCTTTTCGGTTCCGGCGGACGAGGGGCGCCGGCGGATCGAGCTGGCCGTCGAAGGCATCACCTGTGCCGCCTGCATCGGCGATATCGAGCGCGGGCTCATGGGTGTCGACGGCGTCGTCAAGGCGCGGGTCAACTACACCAATCACCGGGTGGCGGCGGTCTATGATACCGCGCTCACCACGGGCACCGCGGTGGTCGATCGCCTGACGGCGCTCGGCTACATCGCCCATCCCTTCGATCCCGGCCGGGCCGATGATCTGGATGCGGCCGAGCGGCGTCTGCTGATGCGCTGTCTCGGCGTGGCGGGCTTTGCCGCCATGAATGTCATGCTGCTGTCGATCTCGGTGTGGTCCGGCAATGTGACCGATATCACGCCGGAAACCCGGGATCTGTTCCACTGGATTTCGGCCCTCATCGCCATGCCGGCGGTGGCCTATGCCGGGCGACCGTTCTTCTCGGCGGCGTGGAAGTCGGTGAAGGTCGGCCGGCTGTCCATGGACGTGCCGATCTCGCTGGGCGTCATTCTGGCGGTGGGGCTGTCGCTGTTTGCCACCGTCACCTCGGCCGAGCATGCCTATTATGATTCGGCCCTGATGCTGCTCTTCTTCCTGCTGTGCGGGCGCTATCTCGATGTCGCCATGCGCCGGCGCACCCGGGCCTTCGCGGAAAATCTGGCGGCGTTGCGCTCGGATGTGGCGGCGGTCATCGACATCAACGGCCGGGTGCGGGAGATGCCGCTCTCGCGCGTCTCCCCCGGTGACCGGGTGCTGGTGGCGCCCGGCGAGCGTCTGCCCGTCGATGGCGTGGTGGAAAGCGGCGCCTCGGAGATCGACCACAGTCTGGTGACCGGCGAGACGGATCCGGCCCCGGTTGGCCCGGGCACCGTCGTCCATGCCGGCGCCCTCAACGGGCCGGGCCAGCTGGTGGTGCGGGTGGCGGCGGCCGGCGAAGGCACCCTGCTCGACACCGTGAACCGGCTGCTCGATGGCGCCATGACCGCCCGCAGCCGCACGGTGAAGCTGGCTGACCGGGTCAGCCGTGCCTATGCGCCGGTGGTGCATCTGACGGCGATTTTCACGCTCGTCGGCTGGCTGATGCTGGGGGCCGACTGGATCCACGCCCTCACCATCGCCATCACTGTGCTTATCATCACCTGCCCGTGCGCGCTGGCGCTGGCGGTGCCAGCGGTGCAGGTGGTGGCCTCCGGCGCCTTCTTCCAGCGCGGCATCCTGCTGAATGCCGGCGATGCCCTGGAGCGGTTCGCCGATATCGACACGGTGGTGTTCGACAAGACCGGCACCCTCACGCTGCCCGATGCCCGGGTGGCCGGGGTGGAGAAGCTGGATGCCGGGCTGCGCACGGTGGCGATTTCGCTTGCCCGGGCGTCGCGCCATCCGGCGGCGCGCCCGATTGCCGATCTGGATCCGCTGGTGCCGGCCGCTCTCGACGTGACCGAGGAAACCGGCCGCGGCGTGCGGGCGATCATCGACGGGCGCGAGGCCCGGCTGGGCTCGCTGGCCTTTGTCGGCGCCGAGGCGGCGGCGCTGGCCGCGGTTGCCCCGGGGGCAACGCTGGTGGCCGTGCGCCATGGTGACGGGCCGGCGGTGGTGCTGGGGGTGGGGCAGGTGCTGCGCCCCGATGCGGTGGAAACCGTGGCGGCGCTGCGGGCCGATGGCCGGCGGCTGCTGATTCTCTCCGGCGATCGGCCCGAGGCGGTGGCTCCGGTGGCCGCCGCGCTGGGGATCACGGAATTTGTCGGCGGCATTGCCCCCACCGACAAGATCGCCCGCATCGAAGCGTTGAAAGCCGAGGGGCGGCGGGTGCTGATGGTCGGCGACGGGCTGAATGATGCCCCGGCGCTGGCGGCGGCCACGGTGTCGATCTCGCCGGTGACGGCGGCCCATGTCTCCCAGGCGGCAGCCGATGCGGTGTTTCTGGGGACGAAGCTGGCGCCGGTGCGCGATGCGCTGACGGTGGGCGCCCGGGCGCGGCGGATCATGATGGAAAATCTGGCCTTCGCCGTGCTTTACAATTTCGTCGCCGTGCCCCTGGCGATCCTTGGCCATGCGACGCCGCTGGTGGCGGCGGTGGCCATGTCCGGGTCGTCGCTGGTGGTCACGCTCAATGCGCTCCGGGCCCGCTCGGGCCTTCGTCGGGAGGAGGTGCCGTCATGACGGTTCTGCTCGTGCTCATTCCCTGCGCCCTGTTCCTCGGCGGCCTCGGCCTTGCCGGCTTCCTGTGGGCGCACAAGTCCGGCCAGTATGATGATCTGGACGGGGCGGCCTGGCGGGTGCTGTCGGATGACGACCTGCCGGACCCGCCCGGGCGCCGGCCGGAACGTCCGGCCGGGCACTGAGGCCCGTCGCACGGCAATGAGTGTTGGCGCGCCGGCTTTGCGGAAGAAGTCCCGCTGGGGAGAGAGTGCATGGTGTCCGAGACGATGTCCGAAGCCGAGGCGATCCGCGCGGCGGCCCTGGAGCCGGTGCCCCATGGCTTCTTCACCCGGCGCGGCGGGGTGTCCACCGGCATTTATGGCAGCCTGAACACCGGTCTCGGCTCCCGGGATGATCGGGCGGCGGTGCTGGAAAACCGCGCCCGGGTGGCGGCGCGGCTGGGGGCGAGCGCGCTGGCGACGCCCTACCAGATCCACTCCCCCGATGCCGTGGTGGTGCGGGAGGCGTGGACGCCGGGGGAGGGCCCCCATGTGGATGCCGTCGTGACCGACGTTCCGGGGCTGGCGGTGGGCGTGTCGAGCGCCGATTGCGGGCCGATCCTGTTTTGCGATGCCGAGGCGGGCGTCGTTGGGGCGGCCCATGCCGGCTGGCGCGGGGCGTTTGGCGGCGTGCTCGAATCGACTCTTGCCGCGATGGAATCCATCGGCGCAGACCGGGCCCGCATCATCGCGGTGCTCGGGCCGACCATTTCGGCCGCCGCCTATGAAGTCGGGCCGGAATTCCGGGCGCGATTCATCGAGGCGGAGGCGGAAAATGCCCGCTTCTTCGTGCCGTCCGACCGGGCGGAGCATCATCGCTTCGACCTGCCGGCCTATATCGTGGCGCGGCTGACCCGGGCCGGCACGGGCACGGTGGGCAATCTTGGCCTGTGCACCTATGCTGATCCAGAGCGGTTCTATTCCTATCGCCGGATGACGCATCAGGGCGAAGCGGATTATGGTCGGCTCGTTGCCGCCATCACGCCTGCCCGTCGCTGAGACCCCGGAGCCCCCGACGCATGTTTGCCAGCCGCCCGTCCCGCCGTGCTGCCCTCCTGATGCTGGCGGGGGCGGGCCTTGCCGGCTGTGCCTCCTCGCAAGGCAACAATCTCTGGGGCGTGATGACGCCGGCCGACATGGGCGGCCGCACGCCGCCGGATCCGGCCTCCGCCACCTTTCAGCTTGGCCATTTCACCGGCGGGCCGGGAAACACGCTGGACACCCTGCGCGGCGATATCGAACGCGCCGCCGCCCGGATGGATCTGACCCTCGTCGGACGCAATGATCCGTCCCCCACCTACCGCGTGAATGCCCATCTGACGGCCATCGGCTCGAATCAGGGCACGGTGGTGACCTATGTGGTGGACGTGATCGACGGCAGCGGCACCCGGGTCTACCGCTTCACCGGCGGGGAGCCCTCGGGGGACAGCGAGGGCGATCCGTGGGCGGGCGTCACGCATGCCACCCTGTCCATCGTTGCCGAACGCACGGTGGAAACCCTGCGGGCGTGGCTGCACGGGGCGGTCGGGCGCTGAAGAAAGGCGCGCAGTCCCGGCATTTGTGCATGGCCGACGGGCGTATGTGGCGTTGTCGTCGGGCGCGGCTGTTGCTATATCCCCACGCCGAAAGGGGTCCTCTCCTTGCAAGGGGAAGGATTCCCGTCGCGTGAAACGGGGCGTCCGGCAATCGGGGGATATGGCCGGTGCTCCGCAACCTGCCTTTCGGGGCCGGTTCGTCCGTTAGAGCACCTTCAGGCGAAGTGGATAGCGGTTCGCGTGACGGCAAGGCTCTAGAGATCCCATGATTTGGGGCGCCGGAACCGGTCTCCTCCTGCCCGGGGCCCGTTCCGCCGCCGGCTTCGGCCCGTTCCGGGCCCAGATGCAGACAGGAAGACCGTCATGAAGCTCGTCTCCGGCAATGCGAACCGGCCGCTGGCCGAGGCGATCGCGACCTATCTTGAAGTGCCGCTCGCCCAGGCCATGGTGCGCCGCTTCGCCGACCAGGAAATCTTCGTCGAGATCCAGGAAAATGTCCGCGGCGAGGATACCTTCGTCATCCAGTCGACGAGCTATCCGGCCAACGACAACCTCATGGAGCTGCTCATCATCATTGATGCGCTGCGCCGTGCGTCTTCCCGCCGGATCACGGCGGTGCTGCCCTATTTTGGCTATGCCCGGCAGGACCGCAAGCCCGCCGCCCGCACGCCGATCTCGGCCAAGCTGGTGGCCAATCTCATCACCCACGCCGGCGCCGACCGCGTGCTGACCCTCGATCTCCATGCCGGCCAGATCCAGGGCTTCTTCGATATCCCCACCGACAATCTCTATGCCGCCCCGGTGATGACCCGGGACATCAAGGAGCGCTACCGCTCCGGCAACACCATGGTGGTGTCGCCCGATGTCGGCGGCGTGGTGCGCGCCCGGGCGCTGGCCAAGCGCATCGACGCGCCGCTGGCCATCGTCGACAAGCGCCGCGAGCGCCCCGGCGAATCGGAAGTCATGAACATCATCGGTGACGTCTCCGGCCGCGACTGCATCCTCGTCGACGACATCGTCGATTCGGGCGGCACCCTGTGCAACGCCGCCGAGGCGCTGCTGGCCAAGGGCGCCCTGTCGGTCACCGCCTACATCACCCATGGTGTTCTGTCCGGCGGCGCGGTTGCCCGCATCTCCGCCTCCAAGCTCAAGGAGCTGGTGATCACCGACTCCATCGAGCCGACCAAGGCCGTGAAGGATGCGCCGAATATCCGCGTGCTCTCCATCGCCCCGCTGATCGGCGAGGCCGTCAGCCGCACGGCGCTGGAGAAGTCGGTGTCGAGCCTGTTCAACTGAACGAGACCAAAGCTCCCGGAAGGGGCTTTGGCAGTCCGGAGCAGATTTCCCCATGCCTGCGGGACCTATGGGAAATCTGCTGTCCTTCAGGGGCACGGTGCTGTCTTCGCTTCGCGCAATTGGTGTAGAGTGTCCCGGCTGCCCTCAAAAGGCGGCCGGTTTCGTTTTGGAATGTGCGCTTTCCGGAGAGGAGGAGAATGAGCGATCCGTTCGGTCTCGCCCGCTTCGTCACGGCTGGCGCCGGTGGCGGTGGTCTCTCCGGCTATGATCAGGCGCTGGCCGAAGTCCGGCGGGGCGCCAAGGCCAGCCACTGGATGTGGTACATCTTTCCGCAGATAGCCGGGCTCAGCCAGACTTCGATGGGGCGGCGCTATGCGATCCGGTCGCTTGCCGAAGCGCGGGCCTTTCTCGCCCATCCGCTGCTGGGGCCGCGGCTACAGGAAATCGTGACGGCGCTGATGGCGCTGCCGGCCGACCGCACCGCGGTCGGGGTCTTCGGAGACACCGACGCGCGCAAGCTGCGCTCCTGCCTCACCCTGTTTGCCGAAGCCGGCGGCGGGCCGCTGTTCTCCGACGCCCTGACCCGCTGGAGCGGCGGGCCGGATCCGCGCACCCTGAGCCTGCTGGCAGCCGCAGTGCCCTGAGCGCCCGCAGCATGCAGCATATTGCATTGCGGCAGCGGCTGGGTTAGCCGGAAAGAATTCATCCGGACCCGGTGAAATTCCGGGTGGCTCTTCCGGCCGCCGATCCGCCGGACCACGCACAAGAACGCTTGTCTGCCCTCCCTCGCGTCGCCCCCCGGCGCGGGACGGCCGCTCTTTGCGAGGATCTCATGCCCTCCCGATCCGCGATCTATCTGCGCGAGTGGACCTCCAACATCCGCGGCGACATTCTCGCCGGCATGGTGGTGGCGCTTGCCCTCATTCCCGAAGCCATCGGCTTTTCCGTCATCGCCGGTGTCGATCCCAAGGTCGGCCTGTTCGCCTCCTTTGCCATCGCCTGCGTCTCGGCGATCACCGGTGGCCGGCCGGGCATGATTTCCGCCGCAACGGCGGCGACGGCCGTGGTCATGGTCAGCCTCGTGCGCGATCATGGCCTGCAATATCTCTTTGCCGCGACCATCCTGATGGGTCTGATCCAGATTCTGGCCGGTGCGCTCCATCTCGGCCGGGTGATGCGGTTCGTCTCGCGCTCGGTCATTACCGGTTTCGTCAATGCGCTGGCGATCCTGATCTTCATGGCCCAGCTGCCGGAACTGATCGGCGTTCCCGTCGAAACCTATGCGATGGTGGCGGCGGGGCTGGCGATCATCTACCTGTTCCCGCGCCTGACGAAGGCGGTGCCGTCGCCGCTGGTGGCGATCGCGGCGCTGACCCTGTTTGCCTGGAGCACGGGGATGGAGCTGCGCACCGTGGGCGATCTCGGCGAGCTGCCGTCGAGCCTGCCGGTGTTCGGCCTGCCGGAGGTGCCGCTGACATTCGAGACCCTGCGCATCATCCTGCCCTATTCGGTGACGCTGGCCGCTGTCGGCCTGCTGGAATCCCTGCTCACGGCCCAGATCGTCGACGACATGACCGACACGGGCAGCAACAAGAGCCGGGAGTGCATGGGGCAGGGGGCCAGCAACATCGCGTCCGCCCTCATCGGCGGCATGGGCGGCTGCGCCATGATCGGCCAGTCGGTCATCAATGTCGGCTCGGGCGGCCGCGGCCGGCTGTCCACCTTCTTTGCCGGGGCGATGCTGCTGTTCCTGATCCTCGTGCTCGATGATCTCGTGCGCATCATCCCCATGGCGGCGCTGGTGGCGGTGATGATCATGGTGTCGATCGGCACCTTCTCCTGGCGCTCGCTGCTGGACCTGCGCCGGCATCCGGGCTCGTCCTCGGTGGTCATGCTGGCCACCGTCATCACCGTGGTCGCCACCCACAATCTCGCCATCGGCGTGCTGATCGGGGTGCTCCTGTCCGGGATCTTCTTTGCCGGCAAGGTCGCGCGGCTGGTCTCGGTCGCGGTGGAGACAGATTCCGACGGGCGCACGGTCTATCGCATCGCCGGCCAGATCTTCTTTGCCTCCGCCGAGGTGTTCCTGCGCGGCTTCGACTTCGACGACCCGGCGAAGCGCGTCGTGATCGACGTCACCGGAGCCCATTTCTGGGACATTACCGCCGTCGGCGCCCTCGACAAGGCCGTTCTGCGGCTGCGCAAGGCCGGATCGGAGGTGACGGTGCTGGGCCTCAACGAGGCGAGCGCCACCCTGGTGGACCGCTTCTCCCGGAGCGACGGCCCCGCCACCGACGCCGGGCATTGAGCCGGGGGGAATAAAAAAGGCCGGCGCCCGCGGCACCGGCCTGGCCTCTCTGGTCCGGACAGGGCGCCGGATCAGGCACGCTCGCGGATGTCCTGCAGCGCCTTCTGCATGTACTGCTCCATGGTGCGGCGGATCTGGTGATCCGACTGCACCACCCCGGCGGCATCGAAATCCGTGCGCAGGCGCCGGAACACTTCCTCGTCCACCGCGGCGGAAAGATCGGCGTCCACCATGGCCGCGGCGTAGGACGCCGCATCTTCGGTGTTCAGCCCGAGCTTCTCGGCGGCCCACTCGGCAAGGAAGCGGTTGCGCCGCGCCAGCGCCCGGAACTGCGTGGTCTCATCGTGGGCAAACCTGCCCTCGAAGGCGTCCTCGCGTTTGTCGAAGGTCGTCATGAGCCTTTCTCCCGCTTCTGTCCGGCCTTGTTCTGCACTCGCTGGCCGCGCCGTCTTCCTGTCGCAGATAATCCCGGGCGGCTCCCAAATCAATTGCTTGGGGGCGAACGAACACGTACCACCGAATACGGATGGGTATTCGCCGATGCGAGGGGCGGGCGGGCGCGTGCGAAATCGGGTGGACGCCGGCCGGACAAGGTCCCAAAAGGGCAGGGCGTCCCGGCCAAGGACGGTCCCTTTCGGGCGGGTGACCGATCCAGCTCCTCCTCCTGTCCCGAGGTTTCCTCTCCCTGTCCCGAGGTTTGCATGACGCCCCGCGCCTGGCTGCTGCTGGTTCTTCTCTCGGTGCTGTGGGGCGGGTCCTTCTTCACCGCCCGCATCGCGGTCATGGAAATCCCGCCGCTCACCCTTGTTCTCGCCCGGGTGCTGCTGGCAGCTCTGGCGCTGGATGTCCTGCTGATTGCCCGCGGCGAGGTGCCGTTCTGGCGCTCGCCGCGCTGGCGCGATTATCTCGTGCTCGGCCTGCTCAACTGTGCATTGCCATTCGCGCTGCTGTTTTATGCCACCCGCAGCCTCGGCGCCGGCCTCACCTCCATCCTGAACGCGACGACGCCGATCTTCACGGTGCTGCTGGCCCATGTCCTCACCCGGGATGACCGGCTGACGCCGCCGCGGCTCGCCGGCGTGCTCATCGGCTTTGCCGGGGTGATCGTGATGCTGGGGCCGCAGCTGCTGGGCGGGCTCGGCAGTCATGCGCTGGCGGATTTTGCCGGTCTGGGGGCGGCGGTGTGCTATGGGCTCGGCGCCATCCGCGGCCGGCGCTTCCGCGGCGCCCCGCCCATGGAGACGGCCGCCGGCCAGCTCACGGCCGCCACCCTCATGGTGCTGCCCTTCGCCCTCGTCATCGACCGGCCGTGGACCCTGGCAATGCCGTCGCCGGGCGTGATCGCGGCGGTGCTGGTGCTGGCGCTCCTGTCGACGGCCGCCGCCTACATCCTCTATTTCCGCATCCTGTCGCTGGCCGGCCCGTCCAATGCCAATCTGGTCACCCTGCTGGTGCCGGTGAGCGCGATCCTGCTCGGCACGCTGATTCTCGGCGAGCGGCTGGAGCCGCGCCACTGGGCGGGAATGGCGCTGATTCTCTCCGGCCTGATGGTGCTGGATCCGGGATTGCGCGCCCGCGCGGCGGCACTTTTTGCCCGTCTGCGACGATAGACTCATCGTATACGCAAGACTCTTGCCATATTCCCTCCCCACCGGGGTGTCAGGGCTGACGCCACAATTGTTCTTGGGCGCGGGATGCCTTATGGTGCCCCCCGCGCTCGGACGCGGGTGGGGATCCTGTTCTCGGATTGCCGCCCGCGCCTTCGTCGTTGCCGAGGTGGCATGTCGTTGCCGAGGTGGCATTGACCCCTTCAGCGATCCAGTCATGCCCCGGAGGTTCCGGGGCGGGACCAACGGAGATCCCCGGCATCATGGATTTTCTCAAGACCTCACGGTACGTTCCCATGAATCGCCGCCGTCGCATCTATGAAGGCAAGGCCAAGATCCTCTACGAAGGCCCGGAGCCGGGTACGCTCATCCAGCATTTCAAGGATGATGCGACCGCCTTCAACGCCAAGAAGCACGAGATCGTGGATGGCAAGGGCGTTCTGAACAACCGCATCTCGGAATATATCTTCACGCACCTCAACAACATGGGGATCCCGACGCACTTCATCCGTCGGCTCAACATGCGCGAGCAGCTGATCCGCGAAGTCGAGATCATCCCGCTCGAAGTTGTCGTGCGCAATGTTGCGGCCGGTTCGCTGTCCACCCGCCTCGGCATCGAGGAAGGCACGCAGCTGCCGCGGTCGATCATCGAGTTCTATTACAAGAACGACGAGCTGAACGACCCGCTTGTTTCCGAAGAGCACATCACGGCCTTCGGCTGGGCGACGCCCCAGGAAATCGACGACGTGATGGCGCTGGCCATCCGCGTGAACGACTTCCTCGCCGGCCTGTTCCTCGGCGTGGGCATCCGTCTGGTCGACTTCAAGATGGAGTGCGGCCGGCTGTGGGAAGGCGACATGATGCGCATCGTCGTCGCCGACGAGATCTCGCCGGATTCCTGCCGCCTGTGGGATGTCACCACCAACGACAAGCTGGACAAGGACCGCTTCCGCCGCGACATGGGCGGGATGCTGGAAGCCTATCAGGAAGTCGCCCGTCGTCTCGGTATCCTGAACGACAACGACCGCGGGCCGGCCACCGGCCCCACCCTGGTGCAGTGAGCCGATTGTGGGGCACGCGCTTTCCGGGCTCCGGCGCCTGATCCGGCCGGCCGTTCTTCTGGTGGCGGCCGCCGGCCTTGCCGGCTGCGTGACTGCGGATCCCGGTCTGCAGGCCTCGGTGGCGGCGTTCCCGCCGCCGTGGCAGACGGAACAGTCGACGGATGCCGATGGTGTCCGGCAATATCTGTTCCTCTGCGAGGTGCCGCGCTGTCCCGACAATGCCATGGTGGCTCTGGCCTATCAGGAGCTGTCCAAGGAGCAGGCCGACCAGCTGGCCGCCGATCTGGTGCTGACGGACGGCTTTGCCCGTCACATGACCGGCGGCATGTCGAAGCGGGTGGAAAATTTCCGCTTCGGTGCCCGGCGCCGGGTGCTGGCGGCGGACAAGACCCGGGTGGAACTCGATTTCCGCACCCGGGTCGATGGCCGCCCGGTCTATGGCACCATGGCGCTGGCCAGCGCCGAGCGGGCCATGTGGTTCGTGATTTCCTTCTCCGAGAAGAAGGATCTCGCCCGGGCCAATCTGGAACGCGCGCTGACCGGCGACGTGACGAAGTGAACCTACGGGGGGGCCGGGGGCCGCGAAAAGGTCCCGGGCGCCTTTCAGCGACGCGATGCCCCCGGCATCAGGGCGGCGCTGCCAGATGAGGTCCGCGCCGTGGCCGCCCTCGGGGTGCTGCGGCCGGCGCCTTTCCGGAAACGGGCCGGTCCGGCGCCCGGGTCCGGTCCGAAGGACCTGCCGGGCACGGTTTCGGGGACGATCCAACCATGAAGGCGCGTGTCACCGTCACGTTGAAGACCGGCGTGCTCGATCCGCAGGGTAAGGCCATCGAGGGGGCGCTGCACACCCTCGGCTTCCCCGAGGTGGGGTCGGTGCGTGCCGGCCGCGTGTTCGATCTGGAGCTTGCGGACGCCGATCGCGCGGCCGCCGAGACCCGGCTGAAGGACATGTGCGAGAAGCTGCTCGCCAACACCGTGATCGAGAAATATTCGGTCGAGATCCTCGGATGAACACGGCCATCATCGTCTTCCCCGGCTCCAACCGTGACCGCGACATGATCGCCGCGCTGGAGAAGATCTCCGGCAAGCGGCCGTCGGTCGTCTGGCATGCGGACAGGGAGCTTCCCGCCGGTCTGGATCTCGTGGTCCTGCCGGGTGGCTTTTCCTATGGCGACTATCTGCGCTCCGGCGCGATTGCCGCGCGCGCCCCGATCATGGATGCGGTGCGGGCCCATGCGGCGCGCGGCGGCTTCGTGCTCGGCGTGTGCAACGGCTTCCAGATCCTCACCGAGGCGGGGCTGCTGCCCGGCGCGCTGATGCGCAATGCCGGCCTGCGCTTCGTCTGCCGGGAGGTGAAGCTGTCGGTGGCAACCGCCACCTCGCCCTTCACCACGGGCTACACCCCGGGGCAGGTGATCCGCTGCCCGGTGGCTCATGGCGACGGCAACTATTCCGCCGATCCGGAGACCCTCGCCGCCCTGAAGGCCGAGGACCGCATCGCCTTCCGCTATGCCGAGGGCACCAACCCGAACGGCTCGGTGGATGACATCGCCGGCATCCTCTCGGCCAATCGCCGGGTGCTCGGCATGATGCCCCATCCGGAAAATCTCATCGAGCCGCTGAATGGCGGGCTCGATGGCCGGCCGCTGTTCGAAAGCGTGCTGGCGGCGGCCTGATCGGCTTCCGGACGGGCGGGCCCGTCCGGTCTCAGACACTGCCCGGAAGGTGGCCCTGCCGCCGTCCGGGCCCCAATTCGTGACGGAAGGCAGTCCCATGCGTGAGGGCAACCGGTTCCTCGACGATCTCGCCAAGCTCGCCACCGATGCAGCCTCGGTTGCCGGCGGCATGCGCCGGGAGGTGGAAACCGCCGTGCGCTCCCAGCTGGAGCGGCTTCTCGGCGACATGGATCTCGTCCGCCGCGAGGAGGTCGAGGTGCTGCGCGCGGTGGCCGCTGCCGCCCGCGCCGATACCGAGACGCTGACCGCTCGCGTGGCGGCGCTGGAAGCCCGCCTCGCCGCGCTCGACGGCAAGACGGCCGATCCCGTGCCGTCGGACGATCCGGCGATCTGATTTCCTGTTGGCGCCTCTCCCGGGAGGGGGCTCTGACCCATGTGCACTGGCCGGGGATGCTTCAGGGCGTCCGCCGGCCAGTTCCGTTCTGGCACCGGTTTCATTTGGGCGCTTTCAGGGCAGTGCCCATATCAGAGGCGATTCGCCGCGCTCGCGAAGGTTCTCTCGCGCTGCGGGGGGAAGGCTGTATAGTCGGGTGGAACGGAGATTCGGGCGTCGCGCTCCGGTTTGCAACGACACAGGCCGCAAGGCCGTGACCGTCGAGCGCCCCCGCTGCCTGCTCCGTCCGGTTGCCGCTCGTCCGGGCGTTGTCCGGAGGCCGGTTTCCGGTCGGGGATCCGAGCGCCCGGCTGTCGTGGCCGCTGCCCCCCGCTGGCGGCCGGTGGCCGGTCGTGGTCCCGCCACGGTCCCCTGGAACCGAGAGGATCGGCCATGAGCCTCATCGATATCGACGATACCGAACGCGCGACCCACCCGGTGGATCTGATCGAACAGATCGCCAACTCGAACGACTGGTCGTTCGAGCGGTCGGGAGAGGACGAGATCACCGTCTCGACCAAGGGTCGCTGGGCCGATTATCACGCCTCCTTCTCGTGGATGGATCCGTTCGAGGCGCTGCACATGGCAGTCGCCCTGGACATCAAGGTGCCGGAGCTGCGCCGCGCCGAGGTGACCAAGCTGCTCGCCCTCGTCAACGAGCGCCAGTGGATGGGTCATTTCGATCTCTGGGCCGAGGAGGGCGTGGTGATGTTCCGCCATGTGCTCCTGTTCTCCGGCGGGCTGGTGCCCGGCGAGGCCCAGATCGAGGCGCTGGTGGCCCACGCCGTGGAGGCGTGCGAGCAGAATTATCAGGCCTTCCAGTTCGTCATCTGGGCCGGCAAGACCGCCCGGGAGGCCATGGAAGCCTCCCTGTTCGAGACGGTCGGAGAGGCGTAAACAGGGCAGGTCGCGTCGGCCGTCGGGCCGGCGCCCGCCTGTTCCCGTGTTCATCTGCATCCCGGGGGCGCGGCCATCGTGGCGCGGGGCCCCCGGGACCCCGGCTGCGGCTGCGTACCCGCACCGGAGAGCCCTGCCATGACGACCTCGTCCTCCCCGTCCGCGCTCGCAAGTGCTGGTCCGCTGCTGCTGGTGGGCGCCGGCAAGATGGGCGGTGCGCTGCTCTCGGGCTGGCTGCGCGGCGGTCTTGCGCCGGCCGATGTCACGGTGGTCGATCCCTTCCTCGCCCCGGAGCTGGCGGCCGAGCTGGACGCCGCCGGGGTCACGCACCGGGCCGATCCGCCGCCGGCCGGGCCCTTCGCCACCCTGGTTCTGGCCGTCAAGCCGCAGATGATGGGGGCGGTGCTGCCGCAGCTCGCGGCGTTGCGCGGGCCCGACACCCTGGTGATTTCGATTGCCGCCGGCACCACGCTTGCGACGCTGACGAACGCCCTTGGCGCCGGCCCCACCGTACGCGTGATGCCCAACACCCCCGCCATGATCGGCCACGGCACCGCCGGTGCGGTGGCAGGCCCCGGCGTGTCCGCGGCGGGCCGCGCCGTCACCCACGCCCTCATGACCGCTGTCGGTACCCTCGACTGGGTGGAGACCGAAGCCGGCATTGATGCCGTCACCGCGCTGTCGGGCTCGGGCCCGGCCTATGTGTTCCATCTGGTGGAAGCGATGGCGGCGGCCGGCGAGAAGCTGGGGCTGGCCCCCGATCTCGCCATGCGGCTTGCCCGCAGCACGGTGGCCGGTGCCGGCGCCCTGCTGGATGCCTCGGAGCTGGACGCCGCGACGCTGCGCAAGAATGTCACCTCGCCCGGCGGCACCACGGCGGCGGCGCTGGCCGTGCTGATGACCGAGCCCAGCCTCACCAGCCTGATGACCCAGGCGATCGCCGCCGCCGAGCGCCGCTCCCGGGAACTCGCCGGCTGATACCAAAGGATCCTTGAAAAGGATCCTTTGGTATTCCGGAGCGGATTTCTCATGCCCCCGGGGCAGATGAGAAATCCGCTGTTCTTCAGTCAGTAAAGCATTTTCCGCTCGCTACGGCTCAATGGAAAATGCTCTCAATTTTTGATTTTACGCATTTTCTTCATGCGAACCGGTCTCCACTTCGCTTGAAAATGCTCTAAGGTGCTGTCAGCACTTCGTGCGTCTGGTCTGACGTCACACTTTTTGTTGCAACGCAGCAGAATGCGCGGTCTCCGGCTTGGCGCGGGGCAGGGGGCATCCTATCTTCAGGGAAAGCGGGGACGGCGCGGGCTGTCCCGTCGCGTTTTCTCATGCCAAAGGTCCTTGAAAAGGACTCTTTGGCATTCCCGTGCAGATTTTCCATGCCTCTGGTGCCTATGGGAAATCTGCAGTCCTTCAGGCGCATGGTGCGGTCAGCACTTCGTGTGCCTGGTATCAGAGACTGGAGGATCCGATGACGGAAGGTGATGCGATGGCTCCCGCTCCGGCTGCCCCGGCGGCGGTGACGGATCCGGTCATTCTGGCGCTGCTGGATCTCGCGGCGGAACGGCCGTGGTCGCGGTTCGACATTGCCGATGTGGCCGTGCAGGCCGGCGAGCCGCTGGACAGCGTGCGCGCCCGCTTCGACGGTCGGCGGGCGGTGCTGGCGGCCTTCTTCCGGGCGATTGATCAGGCGGTGCTGGCCACCGACCGCTCGGACCTGACCGGCGAGAAGATCCGCGACCGCATTCTCGACATGCTGCTGCGCCGCTTCGATGCGCTGGCGCCGTACAAGGCCGGGGTTGCCGGTCTGGTGCGCTCGGCGAAGCGCGATCCGGCGCTGGCCCTGACGCTGGCGCGCCTCGGCGTGCTGTCCTCGGGCTGGATGCTGGCCGGGGCCGGGGTGTCGATTGCCGGGCCCATGGGCGATGCCAAGGTGCTCTTGCAGTCGGCGATCTTCGCCCGGGTGCTGCCGGTGTGGCTTGCCGATGACGAGCCGGGTCTCGACCGCACCATGGCCGCCATCGACCGCGAGCTGGACCGGGTCGGCAGGCTCGGCCGGCGGGTGAAGGGACTGACCTCGGCCCTGAAGCCCTTTGCCGCCGCGGCCGACGCCTATCGCACCGCCCGGGATGGCAAGCCGGCGCCCGCCACGCCGCCCGCCGCCGACCCGGCGCCCTGAGCGCCCCGCCCGTCCGGTCCGTCAGGTCGTCTGACTGACGGGCCGCGGCCTGCCCCGGTAAAGCATTGTCAGGCGACGTGGCGACCGGTTCGCGTGAAGAAAATGCGTCCGCTGAAAAGACCAGAGCGTTTGCCGTGCGCCGAAGCGAACGGAAAATGCTCTGGGGCGGGCACTCTCCCTGTCTGTCCGAGGATCCCCATGAGCACCGCCCCCGAGATCGTCTATGCCGACTTCGAGAAGGTCGACATCCGCGTCGGCACCATCGTGGCGGCGGAGCCCTATCCGGAGGCGCGCAAGCCGGCCTACAAGCTCCAGATCGACTTCGGCCCGGAGATCGGCATCCGCAAGTCGTCGGCCCAGATCACCGTGCATTACACGCCCGCGGAGCTGGTGGGCCGGCAGGTGATGGGGGTCGTGAACTTCCCGCCGCGCCAGATCGGCAAGTTCCGCTCGGAGGTGCTGACCCTCGGTGTGCCCGATGCCGAGGGCGCCGTGATCCTGCTTTCCCCCGACAAGCCCGCCCCCAACGGCGCGCGGATGTTCTGAGGGCTGCGTTTCGGAGGGAATGACAGCTTGCGCCGCCCGGTATCCGGGCGGCTTTTCTTTTGCCGCTTCTGTCCATGGAGGCAGCGTCCGCGCGTGCCGACGCTGCGACTGGCCCGTCAGCGCGCCAGCATTCGCCGGGCCTCGGCCAGATCCACCGGGCGATCGGGCACGACGATCTCGAACACGGCGCCGGGCGGGCCGCCCACCAGCGAGAGCGAGCCGCCATGGGCGCGGATGAGCTCCAGGGCGACGGCGAGGCCAAGGCCGGTGCCGCCGGGGCGCGCCCGGCCCTCGAAGGGGCGGAACAGCTTCTCGCGCGCCCGGGCGGGCACGCCGGGGCCGGTGTCGGCAATGCGGATGATGACGACGGCGCCATGGCGCTCGGCGGTGATGCCGAGCCGGCGCACAAGGCTGGGGTCGTCTTCGCTCTCCAGCGCCTGAATGGCGTTGCGGGCCAGGTTCATCAGCACCCGGAACAGCTGTTCGGCATCGGCGTCGACCTCCAGGAAGGGCGGGACCTGGGTTTCGAACTGGATGGCGGCGTGGCCGGGCAGGCCGAGCAGCTCGGCGACATCATCCACCACCCGGGAGAGCTTCAGCAGGCGGCGGCGTGGCGGCGCCTCCCGGGCGCTGCCATAGGCCAGCACCGAGCTGGTGTAGGCGATCGCCCGGTCGAGGGTGGCGACGATCTTCGGCGCGATGCGCTGCACCGCCGGGTCCGGCGAGCTGGCCAGACGGTCGGAGAACAGCTGCGCCGAGGCGAGCAGATTGCGCAGGTCGTGATTGATCTTGGAAACGGCGAGGCCGAGGCTCGCCAGCCGGCTTTTCTCGTCGATGGTGCGGCTGAGTTCCGCCTGCAGGCTGGCCAGCCGCCGTTCCGCATCGCCGATCTCGTCGCCCCGGCCCGAGGGCACGATGCGGCGGGCGGGATCCGACGGGTCCTCGGAGAAGCGCGCCATGGCGGCCGTCAGGCGCTCGATGGGGCGCACCAGCAGCCAGCGCAGGCAGGCATAGACGAGGCCGGCGGTCATGATCGACAGCATCAGCGACAGCACGAGGATGCGCCGGGAATAGGCGAACAGGTCCGCCGTCAGCGGCGCCTCGGGAATGACGATCTCCAGCGTCGCATCGGGCCGGCCGGGCATGGGCCCGGTGATGCGCAGGATGCGGCCGGGATCGGCAATCAGGGTGCGGAAGGCCGCCAGCACCGGGTGCCAGGGCATGGTGGCGCCCAGTTCCACCACCTGATCCACCGGCGGGATGGTGTCGTTGCGGGCCAGCAGCCGGCGGCGGTCGCCCTCGCGCACGGCAATGGCCAGTGCTCCGGTGGCCGAGAGCAGGGCCTCGGCGGTCTCGCGAGGCAACGGCGTGCTGTCGGCCAGCACGATGGCGGCGATACCGGCGCTCTCATGGGCCTCGCGCAGCCAGACGAGCCGGTGCTCGGCAATGGAGGGCACATAGATCGCCACTTCGCAGACCATGACGAACAGCACGGTGAGGACCAGCAGCTTGCCCGACAGGCCGGCGCGCCGGAATGGCCGCTGCGGCGCGGATGCCGGGGCATCGGCCGGCGGGGTATCATCCGGGGCAGGGGCGTCGATGGGGTCCCGAAGCATCGGGGGGCGGGTCCTTCACGAGAGCATTTTCAGGCGACGTAAGAGACCGGCCAGCCTGAAAAAATGCGGACTATCAAAAGCCTGTGGCGATCTCCAGTGCGCCGGAGCGACCGGAAAATAGTCTAGGCGTCATACCAGGCACGCTGGTGCTGACCGCACCATGAGCCTGAAGATCAGCAGATTTCCCATAGACACCAAGGGCATGGAAAATCTGCACCGGAATACCAAGGACCCTTTTCAAGGATCTTTGGTATTCCGGTTCGGGCCTCTGGCCCCGGCAGGTGGTGATCCACTCGGATCGGGCGGCCCGGGTATCAGGGGCCTGTTTTCCGGGAGAGATTCGGTCCGCCGATCGGGCCAGCCCATCATGTCGGAATGATGATGCCTGTCGATGCCGGGATCACGGCGCCGGGATTCGCGCGTGTCCCGAGTGTGACGCCGTCCGGCAGCGCCGGCAATGCGATACCCCGGCTGATGACCGGCGCCGCCGCAAAATCCTTATCCACAGCTTGTCCACAGGGCATCCCCGCCCCAATAGCAGGCATCCCGCGGCCTTTCAGACGGGTCACTTTCTGGCAGCCACCGGGCAGCGGGGCGGAAGCGCGAGAAAAAACGTATCCGGAGGCTTGATCCCCCCCCGGGGAGGATGCTAGAGACCCGCTCACCGGACGGCACCGGCGCCCGACGCGGACGACGCGGCGAAGCGCAAATCGGCAAGCCTCCCCGGAACCTGGAACGCTGCGGTAGCTCAGTGGTAGAGCACTCCCTTGGTAAGGGAGAGGTCGAGAGTTCAATCCTCTCTCGCAGCACCATTCAAATCAATCACTTACATTATTGATGGTAGTTCGCCCGGACAGAAATCCGGACAGAAACTCCTTGCTCACCCCTCGGCTGGCAGCTCGCAAGCGGCCCCTCACGGCCCCACCCGTGCGTCCTCGCGCTCGGGCCCTGCTCAATTCACGAATTTTGCGCTTGACGGTGGGCCTGATTGGGCCTAAGTTATCTTCATCAGCGAAGGGGATCAGCCCCGCGCCGAAGGTCAGAAAGGACCTCAAAATGACCAACCTCACCTTTGCCGGCTGCGCCTACCGCACCCCGTCTGATCTGGCCGACGCGATTGTCGCCGCATGGCTGACCGCTGATGGGCTCAACACCGATCAGGACATCAGGAACGTTCTGGACGCGAATACCGACGCGGAGATTGCCACCGAGATTGTCGCGGGGTGGGAGGTTGATGCTCCGGTTTCCGACCTGATTGAGGCCGCGGCCCGGTTCCGCGCCGCCTGCTGATCGCAATGACAACCTGCCGGCCCCTCCCCGGGACCGGCTTAATATGGGGGTTCCTCATGGCGCCAGATAGGCCAGCCGATGCCGCCGCGTTTCATGCCGGGATCAATCGCATTTGGGGATATGGCGCGCAGACGAAAGCCGCCCGGCATTTCTCGGTAGACGGGCGCACCGTCAGGAAGTGGGTGGGGGGAGAGCGCGGGATCCCGGCCGGCGTGATGGCGGAGCTGCGCGCGATGCTCGATATTGCCCCGCCGGCAGGAGACCTGACAGATGATGAGCGCGATAACGCCTGCTACGCCGCGGTTGCCCCCCTGATCACTGACACGCTCACACGGGCTGTCGCCGCCGGCTGGCACCCTGCCGAGGTGTCAACTGCAATTCTGGAGCGCGTTATCCTGGAGATCAGGCAGGGAGCCGGGACCGCCCAGGCTATCGAGATCCTGAAGAAAGCGGCAAGCGCTCTCAAGGCGCAGCGCGATACGTGACGGGGAATCATGAACACCACAACCGTCATCACGGGCGCGTGGCTCCACAGCTCCGTGGAGACCGCGGGCGAATGCGCGGTCGTCTGCCGGCAGGGCAACGACGGCCGGCCGGCCCTGGTAGGGATCCGGGACGCGGCCGGCAAAATCCAGCCGTCGCGGCTGGTCACCGACAGGACAGGGCGGGCGCCGCCCTACCTGTCGACGCCGTTGGGGCTGTTCACCCCGGCGGCGGGAGAGCTGGCCCGGGTTGGGCTGTGAAGCCCGGCCCGTTAGGGCTTCGGCCCGAGGGGTGGGACAGCCCAGTGCCACATTTTGAGGATCGCTTCGCCAAGCGCACTCATGCCGACGATGACCCCAGCAATCAGGATGATAGTCCAGCGCACGAATCGGCTGACTGTCGAAATGGCCGACACCCAGCGGGTGCCGTCGCGCAGCATGC
Organism: Segnochrobactraceae bacterium EtOH-i3; assembly: GCA_050689115.1. Taxonomy (GTDB): domain Bacteria; phylum Pseudomonadota; class Alphaproteobacteria; order Rhizobiales; family Segnochrobactraceae; genus JBBSSF01. The sequence continues at coordinate 49,674 of JBOGCN010000016.1, forward strand.
CGACCTCCTCGGGGCGCAGCTCGGCTAGCCACGCCCGGGTCTCGGGCCGCAGATCCTCCAGGAATGTGACGATCTCGGGCGGCACTTCCGACGCGGCCATGATCAGCGCTCCTTCGCGATGGCCGCGGCCTGACGGCGGCGTAGCTGCACCGAGACCTCCCGCCACAGGACGGGCACCACGAGCAGCGCGACACCGGCGGCGATCGTCCAGCCGGATCCGCTGCTGAGGCCACGCTCCAGCACCACACCCCCGGCGGCGAGCGTTGCCATGCGCACCCGCTGCCACGTCAGGGGCTCGGATGCGGTCAGAACCGGGAGCAGCGGCGTGAGCGCCGCGGCCACAGTGGGGACAGCCGATGGAGAGAGGGCAACGTCGTCGCGCTCGGCGAGGCGCGACAGACGGCCAGCGATGAGCGCGGCGGCAGGATCCGCCACCGGCGTGGTCTTGGTCATGTGAGGTCTCCGGACACAAAAAATCCCGCCATGGGGCGGGTCGGGGAAAGTCAGGATGTCAGGCGAGCCGGTCGAGCACTTCCCAGGTGAGGGGGCCGGTGATGCCGTCCGGGATCAGGCCGTGGGCAGACTGGATCGCCCGCACCGCGGCCTCGGTCCGGGCGCCGTAGTCGCCATCCACCGTGAGGGGTGCGACGCCGGGCGGGGCGTGGCCGGCGGCGATCACCGCATTGACGAGGACCTGAAGCGCGCGGACCTCCTCGGGGTCGGCATCCCGCCGGGTCTCGTAGCGCAGCACGCCACGCACAGTCGCATCGCCGTCGGCCCCAGCGATCGCAGCCGGCGATGACACGCCGCGGCTGAGGCGTCCGCTGCTGTCGAGACCGAGCACTGCGCGATAGTCGAACACCGGGCATGCCTTGGCAGATACCTCGCAATGACCGTGGAACGTCACAGCGCCGCGATAGGCAGCGTCGATTTCCGCAGCGAGCCCCCGGAGGCTCGTGAACTGCGCCTCGGTGAACCTGCCCTTGTCGAGGCCATGCAGACAGATGGCGAGGGACCCGGTGTTGTGGCCGGCCTGTGCCGCCGGCACCAGCTCCAGAGAGCGGCCCGCCTGCACGAGGCCATCCTTGCGGATGAAGAAATGATAGCCGACGTCGGCCCAGCCATTGGCCCGGTGCCACTGACGCATCACGGCCACGTCGTCATGCTCCGGCCGGTCGGACGCGGAACAGTGGATGAACACGCGCGAGACCATGCGGTCGGGGCGGGTGAAGGTCATGGGGATCTCCGGACATAAAAAATCCCGCTCGGAAGCGGGTCGGGAAGATGGGGCGGTGAGGCGGTGCTACAGGTCGGCGGATGCCGTGAGCGTGCAGTCAGCGGCGGCGGTGTGGGTTAGCAAGAACCCATCCTTGGTGACGCCTGACACGGTGCCAACGCTGGCAGTAACGGTCGGGGTGGCGCGCATTGGCGGGGAAAATGGCACATACTTCTCACCATTCGCCGCGCGGTCCGGCCTGATGATCAGGTGCCGTCGGCACTCCAGCGCCTCGGCCGCCGCGTCCGGAACCTCGAAGGGAGGGGCTGCGAACCCGCGGTAAAGGCCAAAGTTAGTGAGCGCGCGCCAGTCCTCGGCACCAGCAGCCGTTGCCGGATGGAGATAAGACAGGACGATGATCATCTCTGTGGCCGTGGCCGGCACAAGGTAAGGCATGCCAATATAGCGGGTCCACGTTGTGGTGAGCGCACCCCCGGCACGCATCCGGTTGCCGGCAGAGACGTGCCCCGTGGCAAACGCGGCCGAGGTCGTGGCCTCATCGACCCCGGTGCCGGTGATGATGTCGAGGCTGACTGCCCCGGCGCTCTGATCGGCCCCGTTGAGGCCATCAAACGCCACGGTCACATATTGCCCCGCCAGCGTCCGGGCGATCCGGCTCTCGATCTGCTGCCAGAGCGTGACCGTGGTCGACGTCACCCCGCCCGCCGTCCGTTGGATCCGGACCGCCTTGCCGGCTGGCCCGTCGATCTGGGAGAGCGTCACGCCCCCTTGTGTCCGCCGGTATCGCCACCGGTCAAATACCGGCGTCGCCACCCCGGCCGCGGGCGTGAACGTGTCGCCGCGAGAGGCAAGTGCAAACTGCGAGTTGTGGAGATAATTTCTCATCGACCAATCTCCCACGCCTGTGATGCGGGCCCCTTGAGGAGATAAGGGCGGGTCACGCCGGCCATCCTGATCCCGTCATAGACATTGCCGTCTTGGTTGGCGTCGGCCTCGACCACGCCCGCATGGAGGCCATCGACCCGCCCGCCATGGATCCGGTTTCCGGTGCTGTGCCGTGTCAACGTGGCGCCGTTGATCGCCTGGGAAAATGTCCCCAGCGTCGCAAAGGCAAATGCCTCGGAGTTGTTGAGGGTATGTGTCGGCCTGATGGACTGGACATTGTAAGCAACATTGCTTTCAAAATCGCAATCCTGACAGCCCGTCAACGTAAACATGCTGACAAGCGCATCGGCGTTATTATCATAGGCGCCGCGTCCGAGATTGGTTGCGCGGTTTCCGACAGCCGAAATCCCGGTTTGGCACTCCAGCCAAAATGCCTGCTGCACATGATCGGCCGCATTGTTGCTCAGGATCTGCGCCTGCGCCGGCCCCGCATTGCCGCCGGTGACGGAGGCATAAAGCAGCGAGATCCCGACCACGCCGCGCTCGACACGGTTGCCCGAGATATTCGCCCGCCGGAAATTGCGTTTTACTGTAAGGCCGAAATTTGTCATGTCAGTCAAACAGTTAATGATATTCAGGCGCTCGCCGGCCTCCTCGAAGTCCCCCCCCAGATAGGCGCCGGCGTCCGGGAAGCCGAACATCCGGAGATTATCGAGGTGGATATTGCTGCATCCCATGATGCCGATTCCGGTATCTCCGCCCGGAAGATCAGAATAGCGCCAGTAAACCGGCTCGCCGTTGCTGTCAAAGCGGGATGCGAAGAACTCCACACCCTCGACATGGGCATATTGGATCGACCGGCCGGCGATGTTGAGACCCGCGCTGCCGACGCCCGTCCCTTGGCGCTGAAGGCGCCGGCAATCGAACCGACCCGGGCCGGCGATGTGCACGATCTGGCGCGCGGCCGGATCGCCGCCCGTCCCGTTGTAGCTGGTCGAGACGGGACCGTAGGAGTGGATCGCCATCAGATGCGGCTGGGTGCTCACCCAATCCACGCTCGGCATCAGGACCGCACCGGCCTCGAACGTAATGTCGATATGGCCGGAGCCGCCATAAAACAGGGTGCTATCGAGCGAATAGACGCCCGCCGGGAACCGCATTGACCGCCGGCCGGCGCACGCCGCCAACATTGCGTTGATCCCGCCACTGGACGACGGGCCGGTTTGGGTGGCGTAATCGCCCTGCGGGGCTGCCCCAAACTCGTGGGGCGTGGCGGGGGCCTGAATGACGTTGATGCGTCGTCCGACCGTATCGTCCGGATAGTCAGCTTCCGGATCATGGCCGACCATCCCGGCCCCGCCGTCAGCAGCGGCTCCGGCAAGCGCAGCCCTGAACTCGGGCATCTCTGCGGCGGATTGAGCCGCCGCACCCGCTGCGGCCTGAGCCAGACCGGCGGCGGCCTCAGCCGCCGCCCGGGCATCCGTCAAAGCCGTTGCCTCGGCGTTAACCTGCTCCAACAGCGACCTGCCGGCCACGTTGGGCCAGTAGAGGGGAGACGTCATTTCGGACTGCCCTTCAGACCAGCGCCCAATTTCGGCGCGCGCAAATGACCCCGGCCCGCTTGTAAAGCGCGAGCACATCGGCATCGCCGAGCGCGTCATGACTGATGATGGCGCGCCGGACCGACAGGGCGTCGGACCCGTAGGAGGATCCGAGATTGACCGCCTTGCCGATGGTCACGGCACCGGCGAGCACCCGGGTGACCCCCGCGGCGGGCGCCTTGATGAGGGAGCCGCCCGCCCCGAGATAGATCGTGCTGGACTCATCCGACAGGACCGCCGCGGCAAACCCCCACGCTCCCTTGGGCAGCGCCGCATTGACGGTGGCGCTGATGATCCCGGGGTCTCCCGTGCCGGGCCGGATCGACAGGGTCAGCGCGCCACTGTCCACGATGTAGATGCCCCAGCCGCTGTTGCCGGCAACCCCCGTGTCCGTGCCGATCAGGTGCAGCGCGCCGGTCAGCGTCCCGACCGGCCGCTGGAAGACCAGCCCGACAGTCATCGCCGCCTGGTCGGCGGTGTGGCAGATCAGGCCGCCATACTCGCCATCGACCGTCACCCGGTCGGCGAGGATGGTCGGCGGCGCCACGGCCAGCGGCCCCTGCTTGAGGAGGTAGCCGCTCCGGCGATCCCGCAGCGCAGCCGCGCCCGCGACGTCGAACAGATATTCTTCGCGCGCGACAGGATCGGTCTCGGGGACAACGACCCCCGCCGCCACCAGCGCCGCATAATCGAGCTGGTAGGTGGGGTCTCCGATGACGGACGGCATCATGGTTGCAATATTCATTGTCATCATGCGCTTTCTTTGATCGCAATCCGGATTGCGGCCTCGACATCATACTCAAGACCGAGCAAATCGTGCGCGCCGTCGCGGAAAAATCCCGGATAGATCTTGTTATAACTTGGGCGGTTGTCAACATAGACGCGGCGAGAGGGATCAAGCCACCCGTCAATCGCGCGCCACTCGACAGAGTATCTGTCACCCCAGACGATAACACGGTCAGCCGTGGTTTCCGATTTGCCGAAGTCTGGCAGGGACACATCCTCGGTCTGCCAGTAGGGGGCGCGCGCCGCGGTGTGGGTGATCTGCTCGGAACCGTCGAGCCGCAGAACCGGACACATCAGGAAAAAACCGTACCGGATGGACGCGGCGCCGTCGGTGTAGAGTTCCTTGACGTGGGTCCGGATGCGGTATTCTCCCCGCTCCCAAGTGTGCACCTTGGTCAGCTCGAGAAACGGCGCCCCCCGCGGACTGTATTGCGTCGCCTCGACCGTGCCGGGATCGTGGAGCCGCACGCACTGGACCAGCTCCACGCGCCGGGGCTCGTAGGTCAGCCCGGCGGCAGGGTCGACCGGCACCCCGTCAACCATCCAGATCGCAGGGCGTTGCAACTCCTCGTTGCCGTGGAAGCGACCACCCGCAAAATCCACCCGCCCGGTGAGCTGGATGGCGGTGTCAACCTCGCTGTCCTGCAGGATGCGCTGGCCGACCGCAAAGGATCCATCCGCCTGCCGGGTCGCCTCCGAGGGCTCGTCACTGCGCCACACGTCGGTGTTGCGTGCGGCATTGACATAGTGCTCGACCGGATGGCGGACATAGGTCGGCAGTCCATCGGCGCCGGCCTTGCTGTAGATCGTCACGCGGTCGGCGGTTGTCTCCACGACCATCTGCGGCCAGGCATCCGCGGATGTCGTGCTGATGGCCGGCCAGATCCCGCCAGTATCCTGATAATATCCGGCCACCGGGCAAAGATCATATGACCAGAGCGTCACGATGACGATGCGGCCGGCCCCGTCCGTGATCGCGGCCGGGAACAGCACGAGCCTGTCATGCCGCCCGTCGGCCGCCCAGGGGAGGCCGGTGTCGACCCAGCGTCCGGTCTCCACGCACAGGTCATAGCTGACCCGGTCCGGCTCGACCTGCCGCAGACCCACCGCGAGCGGCGGCAGCCCGACGGACGGCGCGGTGCGGGCGGCTGCATCGCTCTGCCGCCCCCAGAGATCGGCCAGCTCCGCCGGGGTCCGGACGATGGAGGGTGGCAGATCGCCCCTGACAATCTCGGTCATGCCCCGTCCTCAGATCATGATGCCATAGGCCGCGAGATCGTCCGCGATCCATGCCGCATTGGCCTCAATCTCGCTGTCGCTCAGGGCCACGGAGTGCCCCTGCCACCAGGCGATCTGGCAGGTGCCGCCCAGATCCGAGTAGCCGGACCCGATCCGGAACAGGCCGACCGACTTGTCCCGCGTCCCCGTGCGGACGGTGCCGGTCAACCCGTTGGTCAGGTCGCACAGCAGGGTCTCGTCAGGGGTGACGGTCTGGACATAGAGAGCCCACGCCGACCGGTGCGAGCCATCCGTGATGACGGACGGAAACGAGCCGCGCACGGGCGGCACGCTCCCGTCAAGCCGGCTGGCGATCCCGCGCACATCGGCGGCCGTCGAGAGATACACCCCGACCCCGTAACTTGTGGCGGACAGGTCAACAGACGTGTTGCGATATGTCCCGTAGTACATCGGGCAATTTGCATCGTCGGCAAGACTTGCATTTGTCTTTGCGACAGTAAAAAATGTCAGCTCATCATATTCGCGCATCCGAGACTGGATAAAATCCGACAGACCGCGGCACGAGATATAGCCCGCGACAGACGCCGGAGAGCCGACGACGGACCCGTCCCCGCAGCCGCCGCGAGCCCGGTTGAGGGCAGCCTCTGCCGGCGATCCGCGCGTCAGGTGGAGCGCCTGCAGGCCGCGAGCGACCGGCGGGATAAGATAGCGGCCACCCGAGGCAGTCCCGGGCATTTCAATTTGTGTGCCAGTCATGGTTACCTCAGATCAGACCAAGAGATACAGCCGCGATATAGCTGGCGATGGTGGCGCCAAGGCAAATATTGGCCGCCCCCTGCGGATGCACGGGATCGTAATTTGGCGTCACTGTCGTGTTGAGACTGGCGTCATGCTCGCCAGCGCCGGTCTCGAACCGATAATTGGCCTCCGCGGAGACAAGCCCCCACAGCGGCACGACCGGGATCGTTGCGCCGCTGGCGGCAATGGCATCGGCGCAGGCCCGGATCACGGCCGTGATGCGCTCCCGCCACAGCGTGTCCCCGTCCTCCCGCGCCATCCGCGCCGCCCGGCCAATGCCGGGGATCGCCCTGATGATGCGGGCCGCGGGCCACGCGGCCGCCAGCCGCCGATAGATCAGGGCGTCATCGGAGAGCATCTGGTCATAGACCTGGGGCCCGCTATGCTGGCGCGCGTCGTTAATTCCACACGCCCAGACAACAATATCCGGAGTAACAGCCCCGAAGCGCGACTGGTAAAACGCAAAGTCCACCACGTATCCATTGCTGATATCTTGTGTCGCATCGCCGCCGGTCGCCGCGCGAACAAACGGATTGCGGTCCACCTGGTCGGCCTTGGAGAGGGCGAGATAGGCAGCCTCCCCGCCGGCCGGGACCGGCGTGGCGCGCCCGGTGTCGGCATAGGTGTAGTCGGACGCCATCCAGCCGCTGCGCGCCTCCCCGAGAGGTCCGGTGTCGCCGCCGGCCAGATCGACCGCCCGCACGGTGCCGATCCACTGCGGCACCACCCCCATGGCGGCGAGCGCGCTGGCGACATAGCGCAGGCCGCCATTGGAGATGCTGTCGCCAATCACCAGGATGCGCGGCGTCACGGGCGCCGGCAGGGGCTGGGGCACACAGACCAGCGACAGCGCCCGCGTCGCCACCCGGTCCGGATCCCGGTCCGTCGGGCGCACCGTCAGGATGGCCGACAGCGGCGCCGGGTCAGCGTCCGCCAGCAATGTGAGCCTCAGCTCATCCGTGCCCGTCAGCGTCACCCCCTTGCCGTCGACGGTCAGGCTGGCAATCACCGGCACCGTGCGGTCGGCCAGCAACTGGCGCGGATAGATCGTCACCGGCAGGCCATGCACCCCAACGATCCTGTCGGCCAGATAGATCCGCAGGTCGCCGGCTTCCGGGGTCGGATCCACGTCCGGCCCCAGGGTGAGGATGCGGCCGGCCGCATCGGTCAGCACCACGCCCTCGATGTCATCGCGAGGCCGGATCGTCGCGCCCGGCAGGATCGTCTGATCCGGTCGCAGCGTGCCCGCCCACGCCCTGTTGTCATCGCGGATGGTCAGGCCCGGGGTGTCGCCGCGCGCCAGCCGCAGCCCCGCGCCGGGCACGTCAAGCGACCCGTCGGGGTGCAGGTGCGCCAGCAACGTGCGGGCAGCGTCCACGATGGACAGCCCGTCATTGGCCGCCAGCGCAATCAGCGCCGCCCGCGCCGCGGTCTCGACAGCGATCGCCGCGTCCCGCGCCACCACTTCGGCTGCAATCGCCGCCGCCCGGGCCGTGGCTTCAGCGGTATCCGCCGCAGCTCTGGCCTCGGCTTCGGCCAAGACCGCTGCCGTCCGGTCCACGACCTCGGCAGCCAGATCGGCTTCGAGTGCCGTGACCCGGTCGATGATTTCCGCCGGCAGGGTCAGCGCCGTGATCTTCGTCCACGAGCCCGCACCACTGGCGCCAGACTTGAGATAGTAGCCGTTGTTTGCCGCGGTGCTGTCGGCATAGACCACGCCGATGGTCCCGGCCGGGTAGGCGAGCCCGGCATCAAGGATCGCCTTGGTAGCAGCAAGGCGGGCATCACCGGCGACAACGGCTTCGCCGATGGACGCGAGGGAAGCGGTGATGGTGTCCAAACCGGCGCCAAGCGCGGCCACGAATGCTCGGATCTCCGGCTTCTTGGCCTTGTTTTCTCCGGACGAAGCAACCCCGTCGGCGACGAAATCCCGCCACGCTGTATTCCCCGCCGCCTGAACGTCGGTGCCAATGCTCATGCTATGCTCTCAGGATCAGGAAACAGTAATCGGACCGGTCGAAACCGCGGCTGATGCAATGCCACTGGCATTGATCGCGCGGATCCACCCGTAATAGGTGCCGGCAGTAAGGCCGGTGATCGTCCGGCTGTCGCTCTGGTTCGGGGCGCCATATTCTGTCGCCACGAGGGTCGCAGACGTCAGATCGTCCACGCTGTTCTGGTAGATGCGGACGCCGCGATAGTTGGCGCTGTTCGGGGCGGTCCAGCCGTAGGTGATCTGGTCATCGCCGCCGGATGCCGCCACACCAACAGGATCATCCGGGGCGATCGGGTCGGCCACAGCCGTCAGGGTCTGGTAATCGGTCCAGTCGCCTGATTTCCCCACCGACCACGCCCGCAGGCGCACCCGGTATTCCACCCCGTCGGCCAGATAGTCGGATGCCACGACGCTCTCGCCGGCGACGGAGCGAACGGACCGGGCCGCGCCGCCGGCCGTCGGCTGCCATTCCAGCTCATAGGTCAGCGCCGCCGAGACATAATCCCAGGCGCCGCGGATATAGGCCGCCGAGTTGCCGCCGGAAACACTCGCCCGCTGGACCGTGGCGGTGAAATTCTCCGGCGTCGGAACGCCTTCGTAGACCAGCTCGACCGGGGTATTCCCGGGCGCGCCTTCCTCGGTCGCCCCGTCAAAATCGAACAGGCTCGCGGGGACAAGGATGCCCGAGACCGTGATGGTCATCGCCCGCAGCGAGGTCTTCGGGCTGGCGGTGATTTCGAGGATGGCATCGTCGAGACGGGAGCCGTAGCGGACCCGAATGAACCGCCTATCCTTGGCGCGCTTCGTCTGCGGCGTCCGGTGGAAGGTCACCGATACCGCACGCCCGGCCGCGCGGATCGCGGTGATCTTCTGGAGCCGCTGCATGTGGTTGTGGCTCTGAACGACCTGATTATCGACGGTCTTCGTCCGGTCGCTGTCCTCGCCGGCATAGGGATCGCCCCAGATCGCCGCATCGGCCTTGGCATAGCGGGTGCTCGGGTTGGTGTAGCGCCCGCGCACGGCCACCACGGCCTTCGAGCGGCGGGTGTTGGTGTCGTCCGTGATGCTGATGATGTCGGCAGCGGTCAGGGTGATGTCGGGCTCGACATATTCCCCGGCATGGACTGCGATCTTGCCAGCTGCGTTCTCGTAGACGACAAGCTGTGCGGCCTCGTCCATGAGGCGACACACTTCCACCTGGTCATCCGAGGCGCGGAACCACAGGCCGCCATGGTAGCGCGGCTCCGAGGCGCCATCCCGGTTGAGCACCAGCTCGTCGCAGATGTCGGCGGCGTGCTTCCACGATTCGACGTCGATGCGTGCCAGCGTCTGCCGGCCCAGCATGGGATGCAGCAGATGGAATAGCCGCATCAGCGCGATGTTGCGGGAGAAGGCCGTCGCTCCGGTGCGCGGGTCATAGAGCAGGGCGCCGTCCACCACGGCCGACCAGCTCGGCATCTGGTTCGGGTAGACCTTGAGGTAATCGTTCGACGAGACCGTCTTGCAGGTCATGTAGACCGATGCCAGCCCGTCGCCCCGGTGCGCGTTGGTCCAGATGGTCGGCAGCGCCGTGACGAGATCGGCGTAGGCCGTTTCCAGCGCCAGGCCCATGCGCGTCTGGATCCCGACGTTGTCGCCAAAATGATCCGGCGCCGTCACCACGCCGTCGGTCACGGTCACCGCCTCGTCGTGCAGATAGTGCTGCACGATCTGGTGACAGCGATGCCCGGCGAAGACGATCCCGTGATGGGCCGTGCCATCCTTCGATTCCAGAAGCACATAGTCCCCGGCTTTCTTGGTTCGACCAAGAGCAAACGCCAGTGGTGGCACGCTCTGCTTGAGGCTGTAGGTGCCGTCCGACTGCTCCGGGACGCTGGTCTTCTGCTTCATGTTGTTCTTGGCGATCATGCTCGCCGCGAACAACCCGCCATAGACTACAAGGTTCGCGATGGCCGTTGCCGTTCCTGCTGCAACTGCCCCCGCTGATCCGGCGATGATCGCCGCCGTGACGAGAGACACGCCGAAATCAGGCATCCGGCCACCCCCATATGCCGAGCGCCGGCGCAGTCAGCGGCACCACGCCCTCGCGGGTGCGGATGTGCCAACCTCCAGCCCAGATCGCCCCGAACTGCCGGCCGGCCGCGCGGCTGCCGATGACGCCGATGCAGCCGATCCGGGGGGCGTCGAGCGCATGAGCCCCGGACAGCACCGCCCGGGCGCCGACGAGGGCGACGAGGCTGCCGGCCGTGGCGATGACCCGGTCGAACCCGGCTTCGTCGTGATAGGTCCCGCGCAGGTCGGCCGCTGGATCGGGAAGGCCGCGCCAGATCGCCCAGTCGGCGAGGAACAGGCAGCAATCCACCGCGCCGGGCTGCCATGGGCGCACGGCCGCGCTCTGGAAAAACTCCCAGAGGTCGCGCATCACCTGATCTGTCATGTGGTCACCAGTCTGGCCATGGCATCGTCTTGTCGAGAAGGGCGCCGTCCCGCTCGCAGAAGCGGTCATCCGGCTCGGTCGGGTTCGCCGCCTTGGCGCGCGCCCGCTGGTCCGTGTCGGAGAGCACGGCACCGCTGCCGATCGCCGAGAGAGTGAATGCGTTGGTTATCTCGACGGTGACTGTGCTTCGCGGCGCCCCGGAGGAGGCGTCGTCCGCGAAGATGAGGTCATCAATCGAGCCCGTGAACTCGACGTCCGGATCACCCGCCGGCTGCTCGAACGCGTCGAGGTCCTGAATGAGGATATGGACCGTCGAGCCGATCACCTCGTCGGCCAGATAGTCCCGCCACAGGGCGTCTGAAACCTGACTGTCCACCCCGGAGAGCACCGGCGCGATGGTCAGCGCCTCGCCGTTGATGGCGTGCTCGATTTCGTCGATGGCATCTTCCGTGAAAACGGCGCACCGCCAGACGTGCCCGTCCGCATCGAGGAAGGGCCCGCCGGAGCCGTCCCAGATCCGAATTGTGGTGGACGGCGCGTCGATGCGCACCAGGATGCGGCATGGGGTTCCCATCAGAGCAGCCCCGCCGCAAGGTCGGACCAGTAATCGGTGGCCTCTGCGAAACTGACGGACGGCGTGACCGGCAGCACGTTGGTCTCCTTGCGTGCCATGGCGTCGTCACTGGCGAGACGGCAGAGGCAGCGCGGCATATCGAATTCCAGGCTGTCGCCGGCCGCGATCGGCGCCCGGAGCGGCGGGGAGATCCGCAGCGTCCAGACGTCGCCGGTGATGTCGATCGCCCGGCCGGTCCGGTAGAGCGCCGGGGCCGCACCGGTCAGGTGCGAGAACCGGCACCCCGAGAGATCGCCGGCGCCGCGCACGATCCGCAGCCGCAGCACGGTCGCGCCGATGGTCGCGGCAGCATGGGCCACCACGGAAATCGCCCCTTGCGCATAGGGCGTGTCGTCCGAATGGGGCGTGCCGTCGCTGTGGGTGGTCAGGAAGGCGTCTTCCGGCGCGCCGGAGAGCCACGGCGCGGTGTGCCGGCTCCAGACGGGCACGGACACCAGCCCGGCCATGCCGCCAAGATCGGAGGCGACGGCATCCCAGACGCGCACATCGGCCGGCTCGAACAGCGCCACCTTGTCAAAGGCGATGGTCCACCAACCTGCATCGGTCCGAGTGACCCGGGTCACGCCGCCCAGAGACGCGCCGCCCGAGCGGGTGAAGGCGGTCACGTCGGCTGTCATGGTCTCGGGGGCCAGCGTCTCCGGCCAGATAATGATGTCGGGCAAGAGGCGTTCCCTCAAATGGAAAGGGGCGCCACATGGGCGCCCCTCTGTTGTCGTGGTGGCCGGTCAGCCGTCAGGCGCAATGCGAGAGCACTGCATCCATGACGGCGGCGACGAAGGTGGGACCGAGATAGCCGCCGTTGTCGGCTTCGGCTCGGACGACAGCGACGCCCGCGAGCGCACCGGCTCGGGTCGTGGGCCCGGACGTGGCGAGCTCATCCCGGATGTCTTCCATCCGCGCCCATGCTTCGCCGGCAATGTCGGCTTCATCTTCAGGATCGGCAGCCAGCGCAGCCGAAGCCACCCGGTCCAGATCCAGATATTCCCGGCCAAGGATGACCCACGGGTCGGGTGCGGGAAGCGCGAGCGCCGGCAGGACCGCAACCGATGCCACGGCCCCGGCGATGACAGCCCGGCGGGTGACGGCGCCGGTGATGGGGGAGAGAGCGGTCATGCCCGGTCTCCTTCGTGATCGCCCTTCTCCTTCCGTCGCCCGCCAGCGGGGAACGGCAGCACACCCTGTCCGGCCGCCTTGGCAACCGCCGTGGCGATGATGCCTTCGCCCTCGGACCGGAGCCAGTTCCGGATCACGTCCACATGGAACAGATACCGGCCGGTCTCCGCGCTGGTGCGGGGCGGCTTTTCCATCATCAGCGAGTGCCGGATCAGGCGCGGCACGATCCGGTTGACCAGCCCGCGGCGCCCCTTGGGAAGGATCTTTTTCTCCTTCAGGATCGCGAGCGCCGGCTTGTAGTCCGTCGACACGACGTGCCCGCCACGAAGCATGGCGTCTTCCACCAGCTTCGGCAGGATGCTGGCCACGAGAGCGGGGAACTCTTCGCGGAGAATGGCGCGGGCGCACCGCTTCACAATCCCGCCGACAGCCCCCTTCGCCTCCTCGCTCAGCACGAGTTCCGTGCCGGGCGCCGGACCAGCCACGCGAGTGCCGAAGAAGTGCTCGAACAGCACGTCGGCGGCCTCGGTCTGGTAGGTGATGACGCGCTCCTGAACCTCCGGCTTCACCTTGGTCGGGTGGATCGTGGCGAGCCAGAAATGCAGCCGGTTCAGCGGCAGGGCGACCATGTCTTGCGGTCCGCCAGCGGAAGGTATTGCCATCATGGCAATACCCTTCGCCAACACGGGATGCCGTTCCAGCTTGCGGAACTGGGCGCTCCAGTCGAGCCCCATCCCCTCCACCACGGGCTTCATCGCCACGAGGGTGGTGGACGGGCTGTCGCCAGCGCGAACAATCAGGCTCGCGCCATGGAAGTCGATCGTGGTAATGGTTCGATCAGTCATTTCGGAAATCCATCTTCCGGGGTGGCGCCGACGCCGCCTTGCCGGGCGGCGTTTTCTTTGGGGCGGGAGCGAGGGACGCTTGCAGGCATTTCCCCTCGCTCCCGTTTCGGTCCGAGAGGATCACGCATTCGCGGCCGCCTCTTGCAGCCTCCGAAGCGCCTGCACCACCAACGTGTTCTGTGCCGCCGCCTCGTATCTCGCGCGATCCTCAAGCCATTTCTTCAGATCCTGCGGGATCCTGACCTGAAGCTTACAAACCCCATCGGCATGGGCCATGACGCCTCCATAGGTGCGAGTTGCACCCATGACGCTATGCGTCGTCGGCAATGGTGTCAACTCGCACCCATGGATTTTTTGGGTGCGATTTGCAATCACTTGTCCATGAGCGATGACAAGAAGTTCCCCAGCCAACTTGCCGAGCGGTTTCAGGTCCGGATGCCAGACGGCCTCCGGGACCGCATACGCGATGCCGCGGAGCACAATGGCCGGTCGATGAACGCGGAAATCGTCGCCCGGCTGGAAGAGAGTTTCACCCGTGGCTTAATGATGAGCGATGAAGGTGTCGCTGAAAGTCTCGCCCACATAAAGCATCTTATCGATTACCTTGATGATAGAATACAAAGCGGGTTGCGCGATAAGGCATCAAGCGAAGAAATGCTGAAACTTGAGCGCGCTCTCAGGAAATACGACGGCGCTCAATCGCAATCTCAGAAGCCTGACGACACCCCCAAATGAAAAGGCCGCCCGGAGGCGGCCTGTCGGTCATGTGCCGGGGGCCTGTGGCGCCAGCTTCACCGCCGTCCCAGTGGCGGCCACGAATATCATCCCTCCGGCCACGAGGTTGGACGACAGGTGGCTGTAGTCGATATCGACCGCGATCACCGCGTCGGCGCCAAAGCGTTGGGCTTCCATCTGCATCTCAGCAATGCAAATTTCGCGGGCCTCCCGGAACGCCTCCTGAAGAGCGTGCCCCCTGCCGCCTACAAGGTCGCGGAATCCGGTGCTAATGTCCTTGAAAATATTCATCCCAAGCGCAGCTTCGGCGCCGACGATCTTGACTACTGAATCTATTTCCCGTCCCGGGATAGAAAGTGCCGTCGTCACGGGGATGCCCTTGGCGGCGTTACTAAGCGCACGCTTTCGCTCTTGCTCAACCCGAATAGCTAGATCCGCCTCACGGCGACGCGCCAGAGCCTCTTCCTTCTCCTGATTGATCTGGTCTGCTTCCCTGCGCTCCTTCGCCTTTCCGGCAATGATGAGGGCAACTAAAGCCGCCAGCACGCCCCCGATCATGACCAACGCGACGATCTGCACTTCCATTCTTCGCCTCCCGAGTTTCCCCTGGAGGCTCGCACGTTATGCGGGCGGCGTCATCAGCTCCGATAATCGCGGGCCGCCTTGTCCTGCGCCCGGGCGACGTTGGCCGCCGCACGGGCATCGGATGTCCGCACCGCCGACTTGGCGATCCCGGGCGCCGCGGCGGCAACCTGACGGGTGGTCTGGCCCTTGACGTAGGCACGGATAGCCCCGTCATCGTCCACCGTGACGCCGATCTGGGAGATGACCTGCACGGCCTGCGGCGACGCGACCGGCTGAGACCAGCGCGGCATGGTGCCAACTGCACCGCCGGAGGCATAGCCTGCCGCCCCGCGCCGCATGGCGTCAACTGTCTGCCAGCCGCCAGCCCTGGACACGTCCGCCTGAGACCAGACGACCTCGCCCTTGTGGACGACGCCGGCCGGTTCATGGACACCTCCCGGGCCGGTGTAGCCGCCGGTGTCGTAGATCGTCCCCATCATGGATCCCGCCGCGCCGCCGCCCCCGCCACCGAACAGTTTGCCGAGCCCTCCGAAGATCGTGCCGAACAGGCCTCCCCCGCCGCCGGATCCGGCGGAAGCGCTGCTCATGCTGTTGAGGAGCGTCGACAGGATGCCACCGAACCCCGGGACGAACTGGTCAACGATGCTCCCGACGCCGCTGGTGAGGCTCGACAGGCTGGTGTTCAGGCTGCCGATGGTCTGGTCAACCTGGAGCCCGCTGCCGCCCGTGAGGTCGAGCGGACCGGCCGCGCCATAGCCAGCACCAGCGCCGATGCCACCGCCCGCCTGCGCATAGCCCATCGGGCTCATCCAGGGGCTCCCCGGACGAAGCACGAAGTGCTGTGCCTCAGCCTCGCCGGGCAGGTTGTTGACCAGCCCATATTGCCGGAGCACATCCACCGCCGTAGCCCGCTGGTCCGCCGACAACTGCTTGATGGACAGGTCCACCGCATTGCCGCTCTCGTGCGCGGAGAAGCCGGGGCGCGCGGCGTTCGCCCCGTACTGGGCCCGGCGCTGGACCTGATCCTCATAGGTCCGGAAGCCGTCGTTGACGGTCAGCCGGATGCCGCGCTTGTCGAGATCAGAGAGCGCCTGGACAAGCCGGCTTCCCAGCGCCGGGTCCAGCCTTTCCACCTCGTAGCCGGCATTGCCCGCCGTCTGGAAGCCAAGCAGGCGCTGCTGCCAGTCGCCGCCGATCGGGAAGCTGGTCGCGATCGCCTGCGCCGGGCCGCCCGCCGCGGTGCCGCCGGCAGCATTGGGGGAAGCTCCCCCCATCCCCGGCAGGCCGGACAGCCCGCCCATGTAGGGCGCACTTCCGGCCGCACCCGGCGTCCCGAAGCCGGCCCCGACAGGCTGCACATAGAGCGGAGCCTGTGCGGAGTAACCCCGCTGCCCCGCGCCGGTGCTGGTGCCGAAGATGCTGCCGAGGGTATCCCCGAACAGCCCGCCGCCCGCCTCGCCCTGCCGGCCGAGAAGGGATTCGTTGAGCCGGTCGAGCATCTTGCCCTTGGCATAGCTCTCGAAGGCGTCCCGGAAATCGCCGCCGTTCGAGAGGTCCTCCAGTGCGCTCCGGCTGGTCTGCCGGAAGTCGTCCATTTCCTGCATGGCGCGCTGCTGGGCTTTGGCGAGACGGTCAGCCTCGCCCGCAGCCCGGCCGGACGCCGCGGCCCGAGCCTCGATCGCCGTGGCAAGGTCGCCTTCAACGGCGATTCCCTGCCGGGCATAGTCGCTGGAGAGGCGCGATTTCTCGGCCAGATAGGCCGCCTGTTCGGCCCCCTGCCCATAGGAGGCGGCAAGCACGTTGGTGGATTCGACAAGATCCCGGGTGCGCTGGTCGCTTTCCATCAGCGGGGCAGTCATCGCCGCGCGGGTAGCGGTGTCGATTTCGATCTGACGGGCCGCGTTCAGACGCTCGATCGCGACAGCCGAGCCATCCCACGTCCGCCGAAGCGACTGGTATCGGGCGTCGATTTCTGCAAGCTGAGCCGGAAGCCCCGTCATACCGGCAAGCCGGGCCGCCTGCTGCTGCTGTTCCAGAAGGTCACGCGCCTGCACTTCAGCCTGAGCATAGACGCCGGACGATGCCGCGCCCATCTTCTGGCGCGTCTCCGGCGTGTCCCATCCGGCTCCGAGGCGGGCTTCGGCTTCAAGCCGCACCCGCAAGGCTGCGATCTGGGCGCGCTCCGCCAGCGTCCGGGCCTGCACCTCGCGCGTGGAAAGGGCATCCTGCTGACGAGTCAGTTCGAGCTGGCGGTTCAACTCGCGCTCGGCGTCGGTGCGAGCGCGGATGATCGCCGCAGACTGGCTGTCCGGGATCAGCCCCTGACGTGCCAGCCGCATGTTGTTCTGGTACAGGCGCTCGATATTGGCCCGCGGGTTCGCGGCAGTGAAGTCTGGAACACCCTGTCGCATCTGAGAAACGGCATTCGACACCGATTCCATCGCAGGGAACGCAAGGCGCCGCTGGATAGCCTCAACCTGCGCCAGCGCAGTCTGGTACTTCTGGAGCGTCTCGACCAGCTTCCGCATGTCATCGATTTGCTGGACGGTCGCATCCTTCGTGCTCAGAATGGCTTCCGAGAAGCGGTTGATATTGACCGTCCCATGTTCATATTCAGCCCTAAGCTCTCTGAGAGGCCCCTCAAAAATTTTGTATTTGTCGATGATGCGCTCTGACGATGCATCATCCGGGAACATGCCTTGGAGGTCTTCGCCGAACAGCGTACCGGTGGTCAGCCCTCGCGTCGCGATGTTCGGGCGCGCCTCGGTCAGAGACCGCATGAGGCTGTCGGTTTCCGCCTTGGCCGCCTTCGCGAACCATTCGCCGCTCGCACGCGCCTCGAAAGAAAGCTGCCCCGGCGTTTTCTTGAGATACCGGTCGAGTGCGTCTTCGGCCCCGCCATATTCCTGTGCCACATCGCGGACCAGCTTGGCATGGCGTTCAAGTGCCTGTTCAGCTGACATGCTCTTGTCGCGGAACAGCAAATAAAACGCGGTCCCGGCCGCCGTCGCCCCCACGATCCCCGCCGTCACCAGCGGGAAGGCCGCCGCGAGACCGCCGACATATCCGGCTGCCGAAAGCGCATCCGTGCCGATCTGCTTCAGTGCGCCGCGCGTGCCGCCCTCCGACATCTGGAGGTTCTGGAAGATCTGTCCGCCCTGAGACGCCGCGACCTGCAAAGGCGACGCCCCCATCGCCAGCATAGTCGCCACATCGTTGGCCTGAAACGACAATCCCGTATAATCGACCCGCGTCCGCCCGCCGCCAGCCGGGTTGTTCACCCGGTCGAGAAGCGCCTGCTGACGCTCCGCGGCATCAAGCGCGATCTGGTGGCGCGCCGTCAGGTTCGCCAGTGCCCGCGTCTGCTCATCGCCCGAAAACAGCTTGGTGATCTGCTCGTGCTCGGCAGCATATTTCCGCTCGATCTCGATCAGCGGCAGATAGGCGGCCCGCAGCCGGTCGGTCTCCCGGGCCTGCGTGGCCATGGCCTCGGCGCTGCCGTCCAGAATGGACGCCTGCCGGCGATATTCCGCCGTGGCCTTAGCTGCCCCGGCCGTCATCTCGCCATAGCTGATGGCGCCGGCCGCAGCGAGGTCCTGATACCGGGCGATCTTGGCGGACAGGGCGTCGCTGGCCGCGCCAAGGGGATTGATCTCCGCCCGCAGCGCCGCGGCCTCGCTCTGCATCGTGGCCGTGGCGCGGGCCTGCGCTTCCGCCGCCGCGGTCGCCCGGCGCTGGGCCTCTGCCGTGCCATCCAGCTCGGCTTGGAGCCCCCGGAACTCGGCAGTCGCCATCGCGGCGGCCCGGTCCATCTGCGACAGGCTCAGATGCCCGGCAATGGCCATCTCCTGAAGCCGGCTGATACGGGCGGTAACAGCGTCAGCGGCAGCCCCGAGAGGGTTGAGCTGGGCCTTGACGGCGGCAGCCTCTCGGGCGAGGGACGCGCTTTCATCGGCCAGCCGCTTCTGGGCGCGTGCCGTGGCCTCTGCTGCGGCAGCCTGAGCCGAGAACGCCGTCGTGGTGGCGCCGGTCGCGCGCGCGACAGCCTCTTCCTGCCGCGCCATCCGCTCCAGATAGCCGTTCATCCGGTCCATGCGCTCGATGATGGCGCGCACACCGCCATTGAGCGATTCCAGACCAGTGGACAGGGCGCGGGTAGACCGGCCAACGCCCTCAGCCCCCCTTTCGGCGGCGGCAGCGGCGCGGGTGAACTGGTCCAGACGCCCGGCCGCGTTGGCTGCGCCGTCGGAATCGATGCGGAGGCCAAGGCTGGCGATTTCGGTCATTTCCCACCCTCGGCTTCCCGCATGGCTTCAAGGCTATCCAGATAGGCGCCATCCAGCGCGCGCATCACGCGCCGGAACATCTCCGCATCATCCCGCGGCCATCCGGCGGTGTGCCGGTCGATGCTGGCAGCCGGGATGGGCCCGGTCGCCATGCCGAGCTGTCTGTCCGTCCCGAGTTCCCAGAACGCTGCCAGCCATGGTTCCCAGCCGGCCATGACCGGCGGTGGGAAAAGACGATCAGGGATCGGCTGGCGATAGGCCCTGTACCGGTCCCTGTGATGTTGCGCTGTCGGCCCCGTCGTCACCGCCCACCGGACGGCGGCCGTCAGTTTCCCGTGATGGCCTCTTCCTCTGCGGCGCGCGTCTCATCGACCCTCTGGGCTGCATACATCACTGCGGCGAAGAAAAGGCCAGACGGGTTGTTGATGAAGCTCTTGGCGATGGTCTTGGTGTAGGCGACAGGCGCTCCCTTGGAGGAAAGCCCATCCCAGTCGAGAAGAAGCACGTCTGCCGCAGCCTCGCGCTCGCACTGGCGAATGACCCGCTGAGGAACGGATCCGGACGAGTCGCGCGCGGACATGGGCAGCGCCCGGTACCGGGCATTAAGCGCATCCTCAAACTCGGGCGACTTGGTGCCGCGCACCTTCAGCCGCATCGGCCCGCAGTTGGGGATGTCGCCGATCCAGCGACCGGCAGAAATCGCGTCCGTGTCGCGGGAAAAGTCTTCGATGTCGATCGTTTCGGTCATTGTTTCCATCAGACGGTAATGGGTTTGCACTGCGGATTGAGCGTGGCACTGATGAGGTGCGCGGTGTTGGCGCCGCCGCCCTGGTCGGACCAGCTCGATACCAACGCGATAAATAGTTGAGTAGCCCCGCTGGAAACCGCCGTCGCGGTGTGGATACCGGTTCCGGCGCCGGTGGTGTTGATCGCGGTTCCGCCGCTCGTCGCCGCGAGGCTGAACGAATTGGTGGTGGATCCGGTGACATAATAGGTCGTGCCGGCGGTCAGCCCCGTCGGCAGGGTGCCGGTGGTCGAGAGCACCACGGCATCGCCATCAGACAGACCATGCGCGGCCCACGTCACCACACCGGGGGTGGCATTGGAGATCGTCACCACGGCGCTGTTCTCGCAGCAGTCCGCGCCGTCGACGATCTTGAAGGCATAGTTGCAGCAGGTCCCCTCGGCAGCCCGGAGCGCAATCTGCCCGGCGTCGTTGGAGATCTTCAGGAACTGCTGTTCCGACGGCGGAGAGCTGCGGACTCCCTTGGCCTGGACAGTTCGGTTTTCGTTGATGAGGTCCATGGAGATGATCTGCGAACTATCGCCGATGGCGCCACGGTTCGTCCACCCGCCGATTTCGGTCCAAGTCTGACCGCTAAAGTCGGAAGCGACAACCGTTGGCTTGCGCGCGATGCGGGTGCCGATGTAGATGTGCGACCCGTTGATGACGGGCACGGTGTTCACGGCCATGGGCCTGTCTCCTCAGATGGATGCTTGCCAGCGCACGATGACCGGGGCCCGGAAATAGGCTCCGTCCCGGTAGACCGGCTGAATGGTGGCGGGCTTGGTGACAGTGGCGCGGGCAGTGCCGCAGCGCATGACAAGGCCGGGCGGGAATGCCTTGGCGATCACGCCGGCATTGTTCAGGATCCGGGCCGGGTCCCATTGCAGGGCCACCGGCACCACGAGCGCGACGGCCATCGACCCGGTGAGGGGATGCGGCCCACGGTCGCCGATGGTCAGGCGCCCCGGGTCGCCCGGCTGAAACGAGACGGACAGATAGGCGGCGCCGCCCGGCTCGAAGCTGTCGGCCGGCCACGCGATCGGCATCGCCGGGGAAAACGGGATGGTCTCGACGCGCGAGCGCAGCGCCAGCCATAGCAGGGTAATCGGCTCCGGGACGTTCATGTCGGGGCCTTCCCGGCCTTCCAAGCGGCGGAATCAGCCTCAACCTTCGCCGCGGCTGACTTCACGATCTCTGGCCAGCGGTCGATGACATCTTCGATGAAGTGGGCACCCTTCTGGTCATACTTGCGACCGATGCTGTCGACTCCGACGAACCCATAATTGACGCGATGAGCGTAATTTGCCTGGAGGCCGACAAAAATCGTATCGTCGAGCGTTGCTGTGGCAATTGCCAGCGGCCTGTCAGGTATTTCTTCTTTGAATTCGACCTTCGGCTCAGCCTGCAACGGCATGGCAGCGGTACTGACCAGCAGGGAGCGGCGAAGGTTGCCGGTGACCTTCGGCAGCTTCGCGCTCTTCTGGATTTCGGTGTAAACGGTCTGTGCGCTCTGGCGGAAAACTCCGGTCATGCGAGCTTTGGACTCGCGCGCCCATGCGGAGCACGCATCGGCAAATGCTCCCATCAGTCTATCCCCCACCCGAAGCTGATCTCATAGGTGCATGAGCATCGGCACGACGCGTTCTCGCGTGCACCGCCGGTGATATCGAGCGGATGCTGCATCCTTACCCCAGTCGAAAGAACGAACGGGGTATCGAGGCCCTGCACAGACCTGTCATGCATAGCTGCGTGCCAAGGACGCCCATCTCCGCGCGCCGTATGCAGCCACGTCTTGGTGACCGCCTCTTCCGGATATCCGGTCTGCACCAGCCCACGTTGAAACTCGCGATGCCGGGCCGCCATGACCGACTGCCCGGTCTCGGTCCGCGCAATCGTTTCCGCCCGGAGCGCCACCAGCCGCTCGGTGTACCGGCTGGTCATCTTCTCGATCATCGCGGCCGGGATCGGGTCGCCGGACGCAATCGCCTTCCGGATCGTCGCGTCGAACCGCTTGTCCCGGCGCTTCATCCCGCCGGTGGTCGCCTTGCCGTCCCTGTCGATGCCGAGGATGTAGCGGAGATCGTCCGGGGTGCCGGATTTCAGCCGCTCCCGCATCGACGCGACATAGCGCTCCTGTGGCTCAGTCAGCCCGATCACGCCGCCCTCGCGCAGACCGGTGACGCGGTTCGTGGTTCCGGCGATGCGGCGGGCAATGGCGTCCGGGTGCTCGCCCTTCTGGAACCCCTCTGAAATCGCGGTCCGGACAACCTGCCGGGTCTCATCCGTGACGCGGGTCACGAGGTCCGCAGCCTGTTTGTCGATGATCGCGAGCGATGTCGGGTCCTGCACCGACCAGCGGAAGACGATTTTCCCGCCCGTCGGGTCACCGGCCGGCGTGCCCGGTGGAGACCCCGGCGGCGGTTGCGGCGGCAGGGGCGGCGTCCGGTCTCGTGGCGGCTGGGGAAGCGCTGCCGCGGTTGTCCGGCCCGCCTCGTTGTAGCTCTGCCGAAGCACGTTGGCGAAAACGTCCAGCTCGGCCCCGTCGATGTTCAGCGCGGCCATCGCCTCGGCGTCGCTCTGCGCGGTGATCGCCCGTCGGAGGGCGGCCATGTCGACGCCACGGCGCATGTCAGCCACGCTATCGAGGAACGCAACCTGTGCCGCCAGAGTGTCCCGCCGGATCAGCTCGGCCAACTGCTCTGACAGGCTCGGCGTTCGCGGCATGTCACGCCCTCAGAAACACCAGAACGGCGGCTATCGTCCCGGCCTCCGGGTATCTCTGCACCCGGATGACCGTCAGCGGGTCGCCGTCTCTCGTCACCACGTCGCCCGGCACCGGCATAATCGCCGGAACAGCGATGATCGCCTGCAGGTCGGTGGCGAGGATCGTCTCGCCGTCCACCCATTTGCGCCCCGCGCCGCGCACGGCGGCCAGAAGCGGCACGGTCTCTGTGGTGCCGGCGACCGGGTCCCACGGGGCTGTCGGATCCGGCGTCCCGGCTGTCATGCGGGTGAGGGTGACAGTGCCCTGGCCGAGCCCGCCGGCCGTCTCTGGGGCCAGAAGCTCGGCCACCATCGACGCCATGTCGTCATAGAAGCCGGCCATCAGGCCCGCTCCAGAAAGACCGTCCCACCTGATGCCGGAAGCAGCAGGCATCGCAGCAGGTCCTCAACCGCGATCAGCACGGGGCGCATCGCATCAGCCGAGACCGGGACGCCATCAGCCGGCCCGAAGAACTCGCGCTCGATGACGTCGACATGCTCGACCTTTGTCACCCGCCCCGGTGTGACCGTCGGCGCCGTCTTCCCTTGCCCTGTCAGCTCTGCCAGCGCGATTTCATATGCTGCGCTCTCGATTTCCGCCGGTACTTCATCGGCCGCGACATCCTCGCCTGCACACCGATCGCTGGCGCCGGTGCGCGGCCATGCCAGAGCCTGCCCCCGCCCGCCTGTCTTTCTCCCCGGGAAGCGCAGACCATATTGCCCGTCCAGCGTCGCCGACGCCCGCGTGAGGGCGATCGTGCGCTGTTCATCGGTCACGGCCGCAGATGACCATGCCGTGTTTCCACGGGCAGCATGATAGGCCAGAGCGCCGGAGAGGGTGCCATAATGTGTCATCACTGTACCGTCACCGGCTCATAGTCGCGCAGATCAACGGCCGCGAAGCGCCCGTCCGGTAGATCAACGACGGCTGCCAGAGCAGAGATCACGTCGTCCGTTTCATCTCCGTCGGCGTCGAGCCAGACCGACACCGGGCACGTTTCGCCTGTGTCCGTGACGGCCACCCCGCTTTCGCGGCTGATCGCGATGATTTCCACGATGGTCTCCGATCTGGACGCCCGGGCACAGCACTGGCCGCGCCCGGGCGCATCATCAGGACAGCAGCAGAGCGACGTGCTCGCCCTGCACGACCTTGAAGCCCCACGCGAGATGCAGTTCCCACGAGCGCTGTCCATACTGGCTGATGTCCAGCATGAGATAGGTCATGCCCTGGAGATCCGACACCAGCGTCTGCTGGATGGTCGGGTTGGCCGGCATGATCGGCGGGCGCATGATGCCGACGACCGCGCTGCGCTCGAACGCGAGGATCGGGGTGTAGCTGTCGCCCACGGTCAGAGCATTGCCGGTCGGGATGCCGGCGGCCCGGCGGATGCCGGGACGGCCCAGAGTGATCGTGCCCGGCGCCGAAACGCCGCTGTTGACGACGTATTTGTTCGCGCTGTCGGCCGCGAAGGTCACCACATCGCCAGCCAGAACGGTGCCGGCTCCGGTGACGAGAGCGGCGTCACGCGTGTTGACCGCCGTCGCACCGCTGGTCACATAGCTGGCACCCGTGCCCTTGGTATGCGCGGCGATGCCGGCGGACTCGCGCAGCTCGAAGCCGAACTGCCGCATCAGATTGCCGGAGCGGCGTTCTTCCGCGCTGCCGGCCTGATAGGCATGCTGGATGATGCCCAGCTTGCGCAGAGCGGCGCCGGAGGTGGTGTCGAACACGAGCTGAAGATCGGCCATCGGCGCGCCGTTGTCCGCCAGCACCTTGCGAACATCCACGATGCCGTCGAGGTTGGACGAGAACGGGTTCGTCCCGGCCGTCCCGACAGCCCGGGATGCGCCCTGCTTGATCGCCAGGGCAGCCGATGCCTCCGCCTCATTGCGCAGAGTGCGCATGCCCTGCGCGATGAGCTGGCGAATCCACTCGGTGGACGTGGCGCCATTGTCGAGGGAGCGCTGCTGTTCGCCCGTGAGGTTCCAACTCACCTTGCGCGAGTGGGTGATGGTGACGGTGACATCGTCCGCCGTGGCGTCATCGCCGGTCAACGCGACATTGCCGGGCGTGAAGTCCTGAGCCGGGCGGGTCGGCGCGACCGGGACGATCACGGGATCGCCCTTCGCCACGCCCTTGTCGGAGAAGTTGGCATTGATGGCGCTCACCACGCCGAAGGGCTCCGCCGACACTTCCTGCGCGACGGAAAAGAGGATCGGCTGGAGAGCCGTCAGAACGTTCGCCATGATGGCGGGCTCCTATGGGGTTGATTTCAATCGGTGACGACCGTGCCAGGGTTCGCGGCGAAGAACTTCGCCTTTTCCTGCGCAGTCATCTTGTCGAGGTCCTTCGCGGAAACCGTCTTTCCTGCCCCGGCCCCGCGATCATTGCCGCGCGCAGCGTCGCCTTTGGGAGGGGTGACGAATGCCTTGCCATCCTCGCCGGCGGCCCAACGCTTGACGAAATCACCGAGCGCCAGCGGCCCCATGTCGGTGTCGACCGTCGGGGAATCCCCGTCGAGCTTCACCTGCGGAGACAGAAGGGCGCGCGCGGCCTTGGCATAGGCCGGGTTCGTGATGCCGGCCTTGGCGATGGCGTCGGCAAGCGCCTGGTCGATGGTGACGCGGCGCACCTGCGCGACGGTGGCCTCGTATCGGCCCTTCCACTTGTCGCGGTCCGCCTCCAGCTCCTGCCGGAGCTTCACCATGGCGGCGGCATCGGTCTTGCCTTCCTTGAAGGACTTCCATGCCTCGGGGTCGAAGTCGGCCGGGATCGATCCCGCCTTGCGTTCGGCATCGGCCAGTGCCGCCTTGATCTTGTCGCGGTCGGCCTTGGTACGATCGTAGGCGTTGGCAAGCGGCGTCACATCGCGATGACCGCGGATGCTCTCCGCATCGGCGTCGAGATGAAACTTGCCATCATGCTCGACATAGAGCGGGCGCAGGGCATCATCGACACCGTCGAGGGTGTCCAGTACGAGCTTCACGGCCATTGGCCTGTCTCCTGATTGGTCCGCAGTGCGGTTCTGTTACGGGCCGTTCGGATCTTGTCCGAGCATCCCGTCGATAAGGTCTTGCTCTTCTTCCGCAGTCCGCTCCGGCGAGAAAATTCCCCCCGCCTGACCGCGTTCGTAGAACGTCTCCCAGCTCATACCGTTGGCCTGATAGACGCTGAAAAGCTTCTGGAACTCATCTGCCGTCATCGTGCTGTCGAGCAGGTCGGCCGGGGGCTTCACGACCACTTCGTCAGCAGCAGCCCCCATCATCACCGCGGCATTGCGCAGGCTGCGCTCCAGAATGGCAGCGGAAACCTGTGCCACGCTCATGAGGTTCGCGGTTTCTGATGCGAACCGGAGGCGGCGGGCCTCTCCGCTTTCCTGCGTGGTCTGCGCCTGGTCGAACATGCGAGCGCCCGCAGCGACCGCCTCCTGCCGTTGCTGGGCAATCGCGCGCTCGTGCGCTTCGATGCCGGAGCACGTCGGGGAGACATATTTCAGGTCCGGGGTTTGCGTGGAGACGCCAAGCTCATTCATCGCATGGACGACACCAGCCCCGACAACCGATGGCGCCGGTCCGTTGATGGCGACCATCGTTTCCTGACCGCTCATGAATAGCTGATGGCGCCAGTCGGCAGATAGCTGGTAGGCCGCAATGGTCGCATTCGCCACGCCGATGAGCGGCGGCGGTTCAAGGGTGGCCGCTACCTCGCGGGCATTCCCGACCACGAACGGGACGAAATCGAGCCGCGCCCCACCACGAGATTCGGCGCCTGCTTCCGATACCAGCGCGACAGCGCCAGCCTCTCCCTCGTAGACCTCCGAGACATAAGCGCCGTCGCGGATCGACAGCACGCGGTAACGGCAGACGAGATCCCAGCCAAACCCGCGGCGCTGGTACCCTGTTTCATCGAGAACGAAGAAATCGCGGTCCCAGTTGATGATTGAATCGCCGGCGTACCCGACGAGATACGGCTCACCTCCGGCCTCCGGTGCGGTCACAAGCACGCCATAGCGCCCCAGCCAGAGCAGGTTCCGGGTGATCTTGCGATGGAACGCCTCCAGCGGCATCCCGTCTCCGTCCGCGTCTTCCCACAGCCCGGACATGGCGTCCGGCAAGGCGATCTGCGCCTCCTTGCCGTGGATGATGCCGATCATCGCTCCGATCGACGGGCCGACGATCTCCGGAACGATAGCTCTGAACAGATAGGCGTCGAACATCGCCTTTCCGCCGTCGCCCATCGCCTTGAACCCACCAGGCTTGGGCAGGTAGGTCTCTCCCCTCGCCTTGACCGCGCGCGCGCCGGAGGCGGTATCGCGCATCAGCAGCCATTCTGCCCGGCGGTCGGCTGTCAGATCAGGATGGGTCGCGTTCGCGCCGGTCATCAGTAGAGCCCCATCACTGTGCTGGTGCTGGCTGTTGTGGCCATCACCCCGGAGATTGCGACCACAGCATCCGCCATCGGGTCCACCTGGTCGTCATGGGCACCGTGCGGGAACGCGCCGACCTCGCCCAGCCAATCGGACAGCCAGTCGGCACCGCGCGGCAGGAGCACGTTTCCGCTCTCGACACGGGGGGCAGCGTCCATCGCCCGGACCCGCTTGTCCTTGTTGCGCTGGATGCCGAGCACGGGCACGCCCTCTCGCCGCAGCGTCTGGATCAGCCCAGTGCCGCTTACTTTGTCTTCGATGTACATTGCCCGGAGCGTGCCACGACCCTGCACCGCCCGGTGCTTTGCCCAAAATGCCCGAGCATGGGTCAGCAGCTCCGGCGCCTCCCACCGGCCGCGGATTTGGTCCAGAAGCACGGCCTTGCGGTCAGCCGTCGCCCCCCAGCACTGGAAAACGCTGTAGTCGGACGATTCTGCCGTTTTCTGTGCCGTGTCAGCCCAGATCCCTCGCCAGACGATCTCCGGTTCGGCGCCCGGCGTATAATAGCCCCACCACTCATCCCGGAAGATGCCGCCGCCGCGCGGGGCCGGCCGCTGCTGAAGCTGCCCCGCCGTCGCGTAGCTGCCGAGCGTGCGCTCCAGATCGGCCACCTGGGATTCCGGGAACCTCTCCGGGAACAGCAGCTCGCCCGGTTCCGTCCGCGGGTCCGTGAACCCGATCGAAGTCGAGCACCGCCGCTCAGGCTCGAACCGCATCGGCAGGCACAGATGGGTGTAGGGCAGCCCACGGCCGAGAATGATCCCGCTGGTGTCCCGCTGGTGCAGTCGCTGCATGATGACGACGATGGCCGAGGCCTCGTTGTTCACCCGGGTCGGCAGAGCCTCCAGAAAGGTGCGCTCCGCTGCCAGCATCGCCGCATCGCTGTTCGCGTCATCGGCCGACAGCGGGTCGTCGAGGATCACCCGGTCGCCGCGGGCGCCGGTCATGCTGGTGAAGGCCATCGCCTCCCGAAAACCCGTCTTGTCGTTCTCGAATTTGGTCTTGGCGTTCTGGTCACCGACAATCGCGAGCGGCCAGCGCGTCTGGTACCAGTCGGACTGGATCAGGCGCCGGCATTTCAGGTTGTCGCGGACCGCGAGGTCCTGCTTGTGGGCGGTCGAGAGGAACCGCTTCTCCGGCATCCTGGCCGGCCCCCATTCCCATGCAGGGAACAGCACTCCGGTCAGCAGGGACTTCATGGTCCCAGGCGGGACATTCATCAGCAGCCGGGTAATTTCTCCCCGCGAAACCGCCTCAAGGTGCTCACATATTGCATCGAGCGCCCAACCCCACTTCAGAGGGGTGGACGGCTCTAAAATATGCCAAGCTCTTTTTGCGAATTCAGCGAATGACCTGCGGCATAGTTCCTTCTCAACAGCGAGACGGTCCGCTGCTGACAGAATAACCTTCTTCACGACAGGCCGCCCTGCTACTTAACCGACTGAACGGCCTCCGGTTTTTCATCTGCGTAGACTTGTCTGCCCATCGGCAGTTACCGGGGCCATAGTCCTTGTCGTTATCCAGTCTGTCCAATGTCATGCCCGGTGGCCTCGGGCCCATGTCACGCGCGAATGCAGCGAAGTCATCGCGCCATTCCGGGCTGACACCTATCCCTCGCCCGCCGTAGTATGGGTATGCATCGCATCCAGACGAGTAACATCGCTTCTTCATCCCGCACCAAACGGAATAGAGTGGGTGGCGGGCAGACTTGTCGGAGGCGGCGCCGCCGTGCTTTTGGAAGCTCCCCCTCTGCGCCTCGACGTTGATACAGCCACAGGACGCCGAATGCCCTGACCGCATGTGATCCGCCCGGCGCAGGACAACAGCCCCGCAATCGCAACGGCAGACCCACTTATGGGCGCGCCCGGCCTTCTCTCCATATCCGATGACGACCAGCCGGCCGAACCTTTCCCCACAAATATCGTTGACGTTTTCCGGCAATGGGGAAACTTGTATCGTAGCCATCGGGCGCTCCAATCGCTCGTCATGGTTAGGCCCGGGTATGGTGTTGGAAGCACCTTCCGGGCCGCTTCAGTTTATACGATGTAGAACTTGGATTGAACCAAGTTCATCCGTCGTCATTCATACTATTATCTGTCGCCTCCATTGCGGCCAGCACCTCCCGCAATGCCTCGGTCGAGAGCCGAGAGACGTCGAACGTCGCCTCCGTCTGGATCGGCCCGCCGTCAGGCCCGGATACCTCGACCTTCTCCTTGAACATGCCGAGGTGCTTGCCGAGATCGACGAGGGCGGCGCGCTTGTCGTACAGCTTGAACTTGATGCGCCGGACGTCGCGGGCATCCTCGCCGCGTCCATCCTTGAAGTCCTCTACCGTCACTTCCGACAGCGCCGCGGCCTGGTCGCGCGTCAGCCCGGAGAAGTCGAGATATGGGTCGCCGTCTTCCCCGACCTTCATGTAGTCGGCCATGTTGGCGAAGCCGATCTTGGCCAGCTCCTCGACGACGCGCTCGGCGGTGACCCCGATGCGCTCGGAAATTGCTCGCTGGCGCTCGCTGATCGCTCGGGCAACCGGAGTTTTCCGGAGCAGTTGCCTGCCAATGTCAGCCGCCGTCTTGGCGCTATAGCCCGCCCTGATCGCGGCCTGGGTGGCGTTCAGATCGACCACGAACTCTTCGACGAAGCGAGCCTGCTTGGGGGTGAGGCTCATTACCTATCCCCCCCCTCCGGAAACGCGAACGCCCGAGGCTTGTGGGCCACGGGCTCTATCTATTGGTGTATCAGCCCCGGGATTTCGGGCACCCGGCGCGGGGCTGCTCAACCTGTGGTCTGCGATTCAGGCAGCAGGTCCGCCGTGCAGGCCACATATCCGGCCTGGTCGACATAGTGGTCACGATGGGCGCGATCGCCGCAGCGGGCCCGCGCCACCTTCAGGAGCACCATCATCTGGGCCACATCGGCCGGAGAGACCTCGGCGCCGAGATAGGCCGACCACATCGCCGCGATCATGCGGAACGTCTTGCCCTTGTCGCCGTGGGCGCCCTCGCGCTGCTGAATGGTCTCTGCAGCCTCAGCGAGGAGCGCGGCGCCTGGTGTGGTCATTCCTCAGTACCGTTCCAGTAGGGCTCGCACCGATCCAGAGCCGCCATCGGGACGCTCGGCTCGCGCTTGATATAGAAATGGTCGAACCACACGAGGTCGACTACGCCGGCGGTAAAATCGACTCGTGCCACCGTCATGGGAAGCCCGCCGCTTCTCAGGTTGACGACGTCACCGACGACGAATGGCTTTTCGGTCATTCTTGATCCGCCATGAGGTTCTATGCGGGTTCTATGAGAGTCTATGCCGCAAGGCATTGCGCCGTCGCGCGTTTGAGCGGCGCGCATCATTTGACCGGGTTTTGATCTTCCTTCGTGGCGTCCGCCAGCATCTTGCGCATGGTCTTGAGGTTGATGCGTGCAGCCCAATTGGATGGGTCGCGATCGACAACCGTCTGAAGCGCGGTAATCGACGCGATTATCTGCCGAATGGAGCGCATTGCCCTACCTCACCGCGCCCGTGGCGGCCACGAGTCCAGCATGGCGCCGAACAGCCGCAGGGATGCCGTCACCGCGAGGATCGCGCTCACGAGGATGTCGTCACCGAGGCGGGCGAACATTTGAGCAATCCTCAATAGTTGGTGCGCACCGCGGGGGTCGAACCCGCATGCCTCTCGGCGCCGAGTTTTGAGCCCGGAGCGTCTGCCAGTTCCGCCAGATGCGCGAATTATAGCTGGATCCGGCTATAACCGGATAACCTTGATCGATGCGCCCTAGACGGGCCTTCCCACCATGCGGTGGTGCACCGGCGTGCGGCCTCCTGGGATTTTCGTCCGCAACTTCACCGTCTACCGATCGGCCGGACCGTTATCG
The DNA here is from genome assembly GCA_050689115.1 of Segnochrobactraceae bacterium EtOH-i3. Taxonomy (GTDB): domain Bacteria; phylum Pseudomonadota; class Alphaproteobacteria; order Rhizobiales; family Segnochrobactraceae; genus JBBSSF01. The sequence goes on from JBOGCN010000016.1 coordinate 80,697, forward strand.
GCATCGGCTGCCGGCCTTACCGCATCGAACTGATGTACCCATTGGATGAATTCTGCCGCTGTTCGTCCGGTCAACCGACCGGCAATCTGGCTACTGGCCGAGCTAACGGCCCTCGCGGCTCTCCAGTCTGGCGTCGTCGGTTACATCCACCGCTCCGACACACTTATCGACCCTGCCGAAGGTGTACCCTATGGCTCATGCGCCGTCAACTCCCGGAACGAAAGAATGCTTTGCCGTGCAGGCCTGTATCTCCACATTTCCGCAAGAGATGAAAGGCCCATGCCAATGGCCGTCCCGAGCCATGTCCTCGCGGCGCCAATGCACAACTGCTCAGGGACGACTCTTGAGGCCGCCGTTGTGATCGTCTCGCCCTCGCCGAGCACCAGATCGAGCGCAGCCGCCACCGTGGCGCCGATCTCCGCCCGGGCCTGCCGCAGATCACAGGCTGCCGCCAGCACAGCCTCGCTCTCGCCCATGCCCGGCGTGCCGCCACCGACGCGCTCACCACACCGCGGCCCGCCAGCGCGCACGATGTCCCACGAGCGCCGGTACCGCTCGGCAGCCGCCACCTGGTACCGGTCCCACGTCCCGCGGTCGCCCATGTCGCGGATGATGTCCTTCCGGCGCATGGCCCGGTCGGTCCCGCTGCCGTAGGGGCTCTCGATGCGTTCGGATGAGGTGCTGGCCGCGAGGATGCTGGCCGCCGTCGGAGGAGGCGGAGGTGCCGCCGGCTTCCGGGCCTTCCTCCGCTTCGCGCTCTTGCTCGCCATCAGATGGCCTCCAGAATCAACAGGGACGGTCGGTGGTGCGCATTTTCGTGATTTACGGAGGTCGGTGGCTTCCCGGTCTTGCTGCCCATCAGCGGGCCTCCGCGGCGTCAGCCTGGGCCAACGGGCGCAGGAGAGCGGCGAACCGCGCCTTCATCGCCTCCCGCTCGGCTTCCGTCTTCTGGTGCACGACACGGGCATCGAGCAGGCTGCGGAGCCGGTGCCGTTCCGTCCGGTGCGGCAGCAGGGCGGCGACCGACAGGCGCCGGATCTGGGCAGGCGTCGGCCGGAAGGCAGGGTTGTCGCCCGGTGACAGGCCTTCGCCCCTCAGCCATGACCGGGAGGCGACGTCGATTGCCCACCCCGGGATGTCGTCGAGCGCCACTGCGAACCCGATCATCACGGCCGATGCCTGGTCATCGGACATCGGCGAGGCCGAAGAGGCCGCCAAGAGCACCGTAACCGCCTTCAGAGCGGTTTCCCGGGTTGCCGGGGTCATCGCCGCGTCGAGTTCCGCGATCCGGCGGGAGATAATCGATCTCTGGTCCACCGTGGGGGCCAGATGCGCCGGGATCTCCGTCACCCCGCCGAACTCCGTCATCGCCTTCAGACAGCAGACGATCCATGGCGCGTTGAAGGGCATCGGCTGGCTGGCGACGTTCCGAACCTGAGCGGGGCGGCTGAGAGCCTGCTGTACGGTCATTTTGCCCTCCCTGAGGAATGATGAACTCCCCCTCCCAATCCTGTTGGTTGAGGAATGTTGATGCCTGCCTGACGAATTCTGTCCCGGATTTTCCCGTTGCCTCGCACCACGCCGCATAGCGCCGTGCGCCGGCAATGATCGCCTGCGGGTCTGCCCCGGCCTTCACTGCGGCACCGAACTTGGCGGCGGCCGCCTTGCGGCTGTTCGACCCGGATCGCCTCGGGTAGGACGACCAGAAAGCCGCGAAGTCGGGGGGCTCCACGCCGGGCTGTGACGATCGGCCTGACGCGGGCTTGGGAGGCTGTGGAGGATCCTGATCCGCGTCCGTGCGCGCTTCCGAACGAAGTGAGGAATCTTCTTTCTGTATTCTGGCTTCTGGCATATGGGTAATAGGTGGCCTATTAGGGAACCTATTAGGTGCTCCGCTTTTCCCTTCATTTTCAGTCTGTTGCGCCCACCTCTTCTTGACGGCTTTTTCGCCCTTTTTCGACGCGGCATCGTCCTTGATCATCCGGCGGGAGAAGACGACGCCACCGCGCGTCACACTCAGCACACCGGCTTTGCGAAGCTCGGCCATCAGGGCCCGAACCTCCTCCGCCGATGCGCCTGTCATGCGCGCGAGTGCGTCGTCTCCGATCGCTTCGCCGTTGAGCAGGAGATGCCCGTAGGGCCGGGCCTCGTGCATGATGCAGAGGCATTCCAGCCAGAGGCCGCGAGCCGCAATCGAGACCGCCCGCAGTGCCTGGTCTCCGCGCCAGTCGCGCGGGTAGAACTTCATCCACGGACGGTCGCCGCTCATTTCCCAGTCCTCCGCAGACGGCGCCACTCGGTGGGCGCGAGCGTCGTCATTCCGCTGCCTCCCGGGCCGGCGCGCATTCCGCCCTCCCGCACGTCCACGTGCCCATGATTCCCCGGCGAACGATCGCGCCGCGGCCGATCACCGCCGGCCGGCCGCAGTCGCACCACAGGCGATGGCCGGTCTTCGGGCAGGTGCGGGCTGGCAGAGCCTTCCGCCGCGCCCATGGGCTGTCGGAGATGGCCCGGGGAGGCAGGTCGCCGAACAGGTCAGGGAGCGCGGTCATGGGCGCATCTCCTGAACGGTGACGATCGTTGCCGGCTCAGGCGCATAGACCTTCACCACCCGGCCATCGGCCACTTGGGCATCATCGCTCCACACAATGCCGTTGAGCGCGTCCGTCACCTTGCCGATGTTGTCCCAGTCCGGCTTGACGGTCGGGACGATCTCGCCGGCCAGCGCTGCCGCCCGACGCGCCTTGGTCCATGATGCGGGGACCGCAAACCGAGCTTCGATATGGAGCCGCAGGGGCCCGGTGAGCGGCATCCGGCTGCGCATGACGGCGCGGGCCACGGTGCCAAGCCCGAGCTCGAATGCGCGGGTGTTCGGCGCCGTGATCGCCCGGCCATTGACGAAGCGGGGGCGCTCCTTGCCGCGGGGCGGGCCCGGCAGGGTGATGATGATCGGATTGGTCATCGCCCGTGGTCCTTCCGCGCGCGCTTGATCTCCGCCAGCAGCTTTTCCGCCCGGGCCTGCCGTTCACGGTCGGCGCGGTTCGCGCGCTCGACCTGGTCCCGGATGCTCAGGATCTGCTCTTCCCCCCATTCCTTGCGCCCCCGGATCCGCCCCTTGCAGAGCGCGATGGTGGCCCGCAGTTCGTCGGTCTCGGCAGTTTCATTGCCGGGCTTGGTCTCAATCCTGACGAGTGCGCTGTGCATGAGGCGGAGGGGGTCCATCAGCACGCCTCCTCAATCCGCACGAGGCGATAGCCCGTGCTCCAGATTGTGAGGATGCCAAGCCCGATTGCCGCGATCCGCTTCCGGAGGTTGCAAATCCTGACCTTGTTGATGTGGAGCGCAGCAAGTGGGGCGTCATATCCGCCCCAGACGGCATTGATCAGCTTGTCGTTCGTGATGGTGCCCGGGAAGGCGGCCACCAGTGCCGCCATCACCTCAGCCTCGGACGGTGGCAGCACGATCACGCTGCCACGGTAGGAGAGCAGGTTTCCGGACAGATCCATGATGATCTCGTCTGGCTCGACGGGGCCGCCGCAGCACGGGCAGATGCCGGCCGGGCGGATCGCGTCATCGACCTTAGGAAGAGAGGCGGCGACCATGACCGCGCCCTCAGAACATCATGCCGAGCGCGGAGCAGTAGAGCTCCAGCAGGCTCTCCAGCTCGGCCCGTTCGCTGGCATCCTGCTTCCGCATCTTGATGACCTGCCGCAGGACCTTGGTATCGAAGCCGTTAGCCTTGGCCTCGGCATAGACGTCCTTGATGTCATCGGAGAGCGACTGCTTCTCCTCCTCCAGCTTCTCCAGGCGCTCCACGAACGCCTTAAGCTGGTCGCCGGCGATGGAATCCGGGTCAACGGTCTGGTTCTCGGTCATACGTCAGTCCCTTTCCTGTTCCACCAGCGATGCTTTCGCTTCCGCCAGCGATCGACGAGCCGCCGCGACCAGAGCTTCAGCCTCTCCCAGGCTATCCGGGCCAACAGCATTGATTTGCCTTGTGAGTTCGATTTCGTGGTCGAGCCGTTCCACCTGTTTCAGGCACTCGGCGTTGTAGGCCTCGACCAGCTTCCCCCAAGCCCGCGCCACGGCCGTTGCATTCGGCCGATAGAGCAGCGTCCAGAGGGTGCTGGTCGCAAAGCCGTACCGGCGCGTCAGGCGCTCCATCGCGCCAGACCGGTCACCGGGCCCGCGGGCCTCGATCTCGACCAGCTTCCGGGCCATGTCGCTCGCCAGAGCCACGTCGGACACGGGGGATGCTCCTTTTCTCAAACAGAATTTGAAGATCTTCAAAGTCACCTCCTGCACCGTTGCCTTGCAGGGACATGGGTTTGGAGGCGGCTATGCTCATGAGGCGCGAGACGGTGCGGACGAAGATCCGGCGGGATCAGGCCCGCACCGTCACTCTCGGAGATGCGGCAGCGCGGGTTGTCGCCCGGCTGCGGCCATCGCCCCGGCGCTACGGGCCGGAGCGGTGAAAAGGGGCGCGGCGGGCCGTGGGGTGAGCCCGCCGCGCTGCCGGTCAGGCGGGGGGAGCCGGGGGCGGCACCTGACTGGCAATCTGGATCCCCGCGGACAGGCTGACGCCGCGATCATCGCGATAGGCGACGATGCCGAGCCGTGGAGCGAGAGGGACATATCCGGCACGTCGGCGCGCAGGCGCCCACTGGCGGAGGGGGACGATTTTCTCGACGATGGCGTTTCTGGACCGCCCCATGCGGATCGCAACGTCGTCGATGGTCATGCCGCTGGCGCGCATCGCACGAGCGGCCTCGACCTCAATTTCCGTCCACGGGCAACCGCGGCGGCTGTTGCCCGCTCCGTCGGGAACGGACAGCATTGTATGGATACTCATCGTGCGATCTCCCGGGCGATGGCTGCGATGCACCGGCGGCGACGCCACCAGAGGCGGATTTCTGGGGCGAGCAGGCACCCGACAGCGACGGCATATCCGGCGGTCAGCCCGGCCAGAGCCGCGATGATGAAGGGCCATGCAGTCATGCTCTGTCCTCCCATCGCCCGTGCGGGTACGGGTGGGCATGGTAGGCCTCGGCAATCTCGTGCTCGGTCGGCGCCGGCGTGGTGCGCAGGCTCGACGGCAGAGGCGGCAAACCGGCCATGCGGCGGCGGTCGCAGGCCGGAAGGCGCGGCACGGAGCGCCCTGACGGCGCCGGGAAGAGGATGTTCAGCGGCCACAGTGGGCCGGTCAGACGGTCCATGGCAATCCTCCGGAGGTGGCCGGTGCGGAGAGAGCGGGGGATGTAGGGGACGGGGATGGTGCGGCGGATCATTTGCGAGCCCGCCAGTCTGCGAGGGCCTGCCGGCCGGCGGCGTTGATGGTGACCGTGCCGTCCGGGGCTCGACGCGAAGAGGCGTCGACCAGCCATGCGCCGTAGAGGGCCTCCAGTGTCCCGGCATGGATCTCTCGCTCCCTCAAAGGCCCGTCGGCGAGACGAAGAAGGACATTCGCTTGTGCAGACGAGAGAGGGCGCGAGAGACAGCAGCTCAGCTTCACGGCTCGTCCTCCATGCTGCGTTCGCGGGCGATGGACGCCTCGTCCCGGTCGGCGCTGGCCATGTCGCAGGCGACGGCGCGCTCTTCCGGGGTGGCGCGGAGCAGCTCCCGCACGCGGTCCATGCGGACGATCCCGTCCGGGCGGCGGCAGTGCTCCAGGGCGGCGCGGATCTCGGCGGAGGTCATGCCGGCCACCACACGCACGGAACCACGATGGCGATGCCGCCCATGAGAAGGGCGATCATGCCGTACAGGCTGGCAATGCCGGTCTCGCCCCGGCGCCAGCACCGGAGAGCGACAAGAGCGGCGAAGAGCGCGGCAACGGCCGGGATGAGACCGGCGGCGAGCGCGTCCATGGCCGTGGTGATCGGGGCGCTCATGCTGCCGCTCCCTCGTGGGAGGGGACGGGATAGATGTCGGGCCGCAGCTCGTGGCGCGGGATCCCGGTCAGGCGCTCAACATCCAGAACGCGTTCAGCCGGCACCTTGTCCCACTGGTAGACCGCGCCATGGGTGATCCCCAGCTTCCGGGCCAGCCGGAGCCGAAATCCACGCTCAGAGAAGGAGGCATGCGGAAGATTGCTCATGCCCCACTTGATAGCACCACTAACATTTTTGGGCAACGCCAATGTTAGCCGCGCTTCGTGGTGTCGGCTCGAGCGCCGTGGGACAATTACCCATGACCACAGTTACCACCCGTTTCAAACAGCCTAAGGCACGGCATTTCATCCGCGCGTGGCGCAAGCACCGCGGATACACGCTGGAGCAGTTGGCTGAGATGGTTGGCGTGACGCACGGGGCGCTGTCGCAGCTCGAGCGCGGGCTGACCAACTACACGCAGCCGATGCTCGAGGCGATTGCCGAGGCATTGTCATGCGCCCCCGCAGATCTCATAATGCGTGATCCGAACAGCGAAATCTGGTCCGTCTATGACCAGATCAAGGAGCTTCCCCCGGCAGATCGGGAGCGTGTGATCGCCATCATCGGCGTGATAAGGAAAACTGGCAGCTAACTGGCGATCACGGCAGCACCTGGGAGAACAGTAAGCCCGCCCCATCCGGAGGCGGGCTTTTTCACGCCATAAGCGTCCCGCCAATGCCCGCGGATGACATCCCTCATGCGCCCGTCCGTTAGTAGTGCTAACATTCCCCTTGCGGGGCAATGTTAGTGGTGCTATCAATTCCCCATCACCCGGCGGCCATCACCCGATCCCGCCGCGAGTGAGAATGGGGAACACCATGACCAACGGCCTCGCTGCCCTCCTGTCCGCCATGTCGTCCGATGACGATGACGACGCTCCGCGCGCCGCGCTCCTGCCGGAAGCGCAGATCGCCACCCTCCGCGAATTTCAGGCCCGCTTCGCTGATCTGAAGCAGCGCGTCCCGTTCAAGCCGGGTGACATCGTGACCATCGCGCCGACGGCGCCGGTCAAGGGGGCCGGGCGTCCGCACATCGTGCTCGAAGTCGTTCAGCCCGACGATGCGCACAGGACATGGGGCGAGGATTCCGGGAGCCGTTACTTCGGCAGGAAGTCCGAAGTCCGCGTCGCTTCTGTCACCACGGACGATATTTCCTGCCACTGGGTCGAGGCCATCGACCTGATCCCCTACGAGCCGGCCTGACAGCCACGCCACCGGGCGCGGCTTCGGCCGCGCCCTCATTTCCCGGCGGCCACCCGCTGCCGGTCCACATGGGGGATGAGATGAGCGCGGAAGCAGTGGACTTTGACGCATACGCTAGGCGGCGTGGCGTTGACCCACGTGGATATACCGAGCCAGGGATGCACAACGGGATGGCTCACGTCTCCGGGGCGGCGCACCGGAGGATGATGCGCTCGCTGTCGGAGCGTCTGGCATCTCACAGTGAGGCCCTGCAGCAGGCGCGGGCTGACTATGACGCCGACGTGGCCGCTGGGATTGTGCGCCCTCTGACGACGCTGGAACGGCGGCGGATCATTGCCCGTGGGCACCCTGATAATGCCGCGACACAGGCTGCCCGCCGAATGCTGTCTAAGCGCGGGGAGACGTGGTGATGCGCACCGTCATCATGGACAGCATCACCGCCAAGCTCTCCCGGATGAACCCGGAGGAAGCCGCGCACGAGGCGGCGGCATACCCCGGGATCGGGGAGCGGATCCTCACCCTCTACGACACCGCCGCCGGTCCGGAGCGCGCCGCTGATGCGCGCCACGTGCTCGCGGCCCGCAAGAGCCGGGAGGCGCGCTGATGCTCCTGCACCCCGCCCAGCGCCTCATCCTCGGCATCGGCGTCGCCGCGTCCCTGACGTGCGCCGCGATTGTCGCCAGCGCCCAGCCGGCCGACGCGCCGATGCCCCGCCCCAAGCCGCCCATCATCAAGATCGCAGGACGCTGACCATGATGCTCTATGCGCATGCCCCGTTCATCTATCAGGACCCCGATGAAGGGGACGTCCTGACTGAGGTGTTCGTCGAGATCGACAGCAACGTGCTGGCCCGGGACGGCATCCCGGATGTGACGGCCATCTTCTTCCGCAGCGGCAGCCGTCTGGTCCCCGTCATCTGCTCCGAGATGCTGCAGGCGATCGAGGCTGACTTCACGGATAGCCGCCCGGCGATGAGCGAGGCCCGCGATCTGCTGGCCGACGAGTATCTGCGCTTTGTTCCACCGCCGCGCCCCGAGCGTCTGACACCCGCACAGGCCGGCGTCGGCGGCATCCGGATCTGAGGGAGGGGAACATGCCTATCATCCACGAGATCGCCGCCACCATCCGCCCCATGAGGCTCCCCGCTGTCTCTGGCATCACGCGCGTGAGTGCAGAGGCAGTGCCCGGAGAGACCATCGTGACCCTCAGGCTGCATGGCGACCGCCAGTGGGACTGGGAGTTCGTCGTGCTGCACATGACCAGCGAGGCGGAGGCCCAGCGCGTGGCCCGAGCGCTGAACGAGGCCGATCGGTCGCGCAATGCCGAGCACGAGCCCGTCGCGCCTGCCGCGATCGACGCTCCCGAGATGGAGGGCGTGTGATGGGCCTCACCCTGAACGACTGGCTGAACGCGGTGACGCTGCTCATCGCTGGCGCCGCCGTCCTCTATGCCCCGTGGATCGTGGAGGCAATCCGATGAATGCTCTCGCCCCGATCGGACACAACAACCCGCCCCCGGCGGAGGTGATCGAGCCGACGCGCGCGATGCTCGCGGCATGGCTGGACGAGCACCCTGTCGTCCTCACCCAGGAGGACGCCAACGATGCCGGCGTCACCATCGACCGCGCCAAGCGCACGCTGAAGGACTTGGAGGCCGATCGCGATGCCGCCGTGCGCCCGCTGAACGAGCGGGTGAGGGAGATCAACACCGAGTTCCGCGAGGCACGCGAGCCGATTGAGCGGCTGGTTTCCGAGGTCGACACCGCTGTCAAGGCGTGGATGCGCGCGGAACAGGATCGCCGGCGCCGCGAGGCGGAGGAGGCCCGGGCGCGTCAGGCAGAAATTGAGCGCATCGCCGCGGAGAAGCTGGCGGCTGAGGAAGCAGCGCGCGCTGACGCCGCTGCCGGTGTGCTGGATGCCGGTATCGCCGACGCGATCATCGACACCGACGCGGCGCTTGCCGAGGCGGCGCGGGCCAAACGCGAGGCCGACCGGGCGGAGCGCGACGCCACGGTACGCGTCTCCGGCGGCATCGGCCGGGCCATGGGCCTGCGGACCAAGAAAACCCTGCGCATCACCAGCCTCGGGGCGCTCCTGAAGGCGCTCACGATCCCGGACGAGACCAAGGACGCCATGCTCGCCGCGTGTCTGAAGGTGCTCACGCCGGCCATCAAGGGCTATCGCGCCCAGCACGGCCGTCTGCCGGATGGCGTCGCCGAAGATGTGGAGCGGGTCTGATGACGGAGCATGTCCAACCGCCACAGGCATTCCCAGCCATCTATTCAGCGATGGCCGCTTGCATGGAAAACATCGACGCCATTGCCAAGGGAAAGCAAACCAGCGAAGGGGCCGCGCGGTTCAAGTATCGCGGCATCGACGATGTCTACAACATGATCCACCCGGTGCTCTCCAAGCATAAGGTGTTCATGACGTCGGAGATCATCGAAAAGACGAGGCAGGAGCGGACGAACCAGCGCGGGACTGTGCTCGCATTCACCACGCTCCGGATGCGCTTCACCTTCTGGACGGTGGACGGATCCAGCGTCTCCACGGTGGTTGAGGGAGAGGGCATGGACAGCGGCGACAAGTCGTCGAACAAGGCCATGTCCATCGCCCACAAGTATGCGCTTTTGCAGGCGTTCTGCATCCCGACCGAGGATGCGCCGGATCCGGATGCGGAGGTGCATACGATCGCTCCGGCCACGGACTGGAAGGTGTGGGGCGGTGATCTTGCGGCGCGCCTGAAGGCAGCGAAAACGCATGCTGAATTGGCTGCCATCAATGATGAGACCGCCGAAAAGTTCAGGGTCTGCGAGGCTGAGGCGCCGAAGATCGCAGATCGTATCGCGCAGATCTACCAGGAGATGGCCGGCAAGATCACAGAAATGGAGGCCGCCTGATGCAGACCCTCATCATCGCCGGCATCGTCGGCAAGGACGCCGTTCTCCGGCGCACACAGGGCGGCGACGCGGTGCTGAGTTTCAGCCTCGCCGTCGACAACGGCAAGGACAAGAACGGCCAGAAGCGCGACGCGACATGGTTCGACTGCGCTGTCTGGGGTGAGCGGGCGGAGAAGCTGGAGCGCCACGTCACCAAGGGCCTGCGTCTGACGCTCTCCGGCCGGCCCACGGCGCGCGCCCATGAGGGCAAGGTCTATCTCGGCATCACCGTGCAGGAGTTGACGTTCCAGGGCGGGAATGACCGCCGTGACGACCGCCAGTCCGGCGGATCACGTGGCTATGACCAGAGCCCGACAGGGGGGGGCCGTCAGAGCTCGCCGCCGCAGCGCAGCCTGTCGAATGATCTCGACGATGATATTCCATTTTAGGTTGTGCAGCAATGTCTCGTGCCACCCTCATCCTGCTCAATCCTGAGATCCGGGCGCGGGCCCATAAGTGGGTCGACGGCGTACCGGACAGGACGCGCATCGAGTTCAAGGAGCCGAAGCGGACGATTCCGCAGAACGCCCGCATGTGGGCCATGCTGACGGACGTTGCCACACAAGTCATGTGGCATGGAATCCGCCTCCAAGCCGAAGACTGGAAGCTGATCTTCATGGACGCGATGAAGCGCGAAGCCCGCCTCGCGCCGAATATCGACGGGACCGGGTTTGTTAACCTTGGCCGATCCTCGTCAGACCTGAGCATAAGCGAAATGGGAGACCTCATGGAACTGATCGCAGCATTTGGCGCGCGGCATGGAGTCCGGTTTCAGGAGCCGAATTATGGCTGATCGTCGGCATTGGAGCACCACAGCCCGCGTCCGGATTTTCCAGGCGGCGGCCGGCGTCTGCCACATCTGCGGCGGGAAAATCGCGGCCGGTGACCGGTGGGAACTGTCGCATGTGATCCCGCTGGAGCTGGGTGGGGAGGATGCGGAGAGCAACCTGCGGCCGGCGCACTATTCCTGTCACCGGACGATCACGGCGCGGGATGACGTGCCGGCGATCGCGAAGGCGAAGCGCCGGGAGGCGGCACACATCGGGGCCAAGGCGCCCAGCCGGACGCCGATGCCGTGCGGGCGGGCATCGAAGTGGAAGAGGCGGATGGATGGAAGCGTGACGCTGCGGGAGGGGATGTGATGGGCCTCGGAATCCACGAGACGGAGCGCGCCGATCTGATTGCGGCGCTCGACGGCGCGCAGAAGGCGCTCGCGATGCTGCTGAGCGCGAAAGAGCCGTCAGAGGTTATCCATGTCTGGGCAGCGTGCATCGCGGCTGAGGCCGTGGCGCGCCGGGTGCTGGCGCAGGTGGCGGAAGCGGAGGATGCGCGATGACCATGAAGCGTTTACGCAAGCTCGCCGCCAGCCTGCCGGCCGCCGTCATCCGGGCGGGCGCACACACGATGATCGCGCTCGCGGCGGGCACCATGTGCGCTCTCGGCGGCACCAAGCAGGAGACGTGGTGGTTTCCCATCGGCTTGGGGATGACGGTGATCGCCATCCAGTGGGCGTGGCTGTCCGGGCGAGACGCCGGACTAGCTGATGCCTACCGCCATACGATCACGACCGCGGCGGAGGGTGGAGTGGTTGAGTTCAGCATCACGCCCAGCCACGAGCAGCAGGAATGGTCCGCTGCCGCCAAAGCGGCGACGGCCGCGCTCCGCGAGATCACCGGGCGGGACCATGTTCCCGATGCCGGGAAAATGGAGGATGCGCGATGAGCGTGACCTTCACCGACCTCGGCCCCCACGCCTGCCGCTACCCGCTCTGGCGGGATGGCGAGCGCTCCGGCCTGTTCTGCGGGGATCCGGCCACTGTCGGCCCCTACTGCACCGAGCATCATGGGCTCTGCACCGAGCCCGTCACCCCCACCGCGCTCAACCACCTGCGATTCATCGCGACCGTTGGCGGGCGCTGGCGCGGGTCGAGCCGCGTCGATTTTGGAGTAGATCATGTCTGAGGAAGCCACTGCCATTGCCGCCACGCTCCGGGCGTGTGTCCGCGAAGGGGACGAGTACGAGGCGATCAGCCGGATTGGCCTGCGGCAGCCGACATGCTGGAGCGGCAGGCGGCCCAGCTCGCGGCGCTCCGGGCCGGGGCGGACACCGAGGACCTGCACGCGACGCCGGAAGCATTCAAGGCGCTCGAGGCGTTTGCAAGTGCGAGGAACGTCGCCGCGGATCGCTGGCAGAAGAAGGCAGAGGCAGCCGAAGCCGAAGCAGAGACGCTGCATGCCGCTGCGGAGGGATGGCGCAAGCGGGCGGAAGCTGCCGAGGCTAAGCTGACCGGCCCGCTGCCGTGCGATGTCAAGATCCCCGGAACACTGATCTGTGCTGGCGTCAAGATCGAGACGCTGCTGCTCGCGATCAGCCGGCGCGAGCCCGGGACGAAGTTGCCGGAGCGCAAGCCGGCCGTGTCGTGGGATGCCGTGGCTGAGGCCCGCCGGCAGGCGCTGGAAGAGGCAGCCCAGGCAGTCGAGAGCGGGCTCGACGATATCGATGGCTGCGGAAATTCCAAGGACGGGGCTGAAGCGATCGCCCTCATGGTGCGCACGATGCGCAGGCGAGCCGCCGCGATCCGAGCCCTTGCCTACAAGCCGGCCGCGGGAGGCGCCGATGACTGATGGTCAGGACATCAGCGCCATCTTTCTGGCGGCGGAAGAGGCCGCCAGATTGCCTCCTCCTGTCAGGGAATGCCCGACATGGGAGTGCGAGATCTGCGGGCGGACGGCCGGAGGGAAGTGGATGGGGCCGGTCCGCGACTGGCCCACGCCGCCGCTCTGCCGACACTGCGAGATCGCGTGGGGCCGGAAAGTTGGGCCGCTTGGCGCAATGCGCGACAGGCGCATCCTGCGCACCATCGACGCGCTCGCCGAAGCACTTGCCGGTGAAAGCAACGCCAAGATTTTCAGCGAGCAGCACAGGGGATATTATCATGGCTGCGCGTGATTACGAAAGTGCACCCGTCTCGGAAAGCCTCGCCCTGCGAGACGTGATCGCCGGTCTTGCTGGTGACCTGCGAGACCTTCGCACCGGCACGATCAGCCCGGCCGACGGCCTCGCCCGCGCGGCCATTGCCAAGCAGATTTTCAATGGCGTCAGGCTCTATCTCCAGGCGGCAAAGACGCTGGAACAGAAGGCAAAGCCGGCTCGGCAGATTGAGGGCAGTGCCGATGCCTGACCTCCCCCGCGTCCACAACCGGCACGCCCCGGCCCGCTGCCACGGGGATGCGCTGCTGCGAGCGGCGGCTGCTGTCCAGGCAGGGAGGGGCGAGGATGGGAGATATTGACGACGACACCCCTCTCACTCTCGACGAGGCGTGCGAGATCCTCTTCCGCGGGCGCATCCGCCCGGCTACCCTGCGTGCCGAGGCGGCGAGGGGACGGCTCACCATCGAACGAGTCGGGCGCCGGGATTTTGTGACGCCGCGCGCCATCAGGGAGATGAGGGAGCAATGCCGCGCCCGTCCAAAGGACCACGACTCTATCTCGACCCCGCCGAACGTGTCTGGATCATCCGGGATGGAAGCTCGAAGCGTCGCACAGGCTGCCGCGAGGATGAGCGCGACCGCGCTACTCAAGCCCTCGCGGAATATATCACGGAAAAGTACCAGCCAGTCCGCGACAATCGTCCGGATCGGCTCCATGTCGAAGACGTCCTGACATTCTATCTGCGGGAGATCGCGCCGGGACAGAAAGCGTCTGCCACATCGGCTTATGCCGCCCAGCGCCTTCTGGACTGGTGGTCTGGCAAGAAGCTGTCGGACGTGAAGCGGTCCACCTGCCAGCAATATGTCGCCTTCCGGATCGCCCAGCCACGGCCACAGGCGAAGACGGAGGCCGCCAAGGCGCGCCGCGTGAGCATGGAGACGGTGCGGCGTGAATTGACAGTGCTCAGGGCTGCGATCAACGCCTATCACGCGGAAAACATGCTCGATGCTGTGCCGACGGTGACACTGCCGCCGGCTGCCCCGCCGCGGTCACGATGGCTGACGCGCGGCGAGATCGCAGCCTTCATTCGGACCGCCCGCTCGCATCCAGACAAGGACGCGGGTCGCGCTCTGATCAGGTTCATTTTGCTTGGGGTCTACACCGGCACCCGCTCCGGTGCTGTCCGTGATTTGCAGTGGATGCCGTCCACGACAGGCGGATGGGTGGATGTGGCATCCGGGGTGATCCACCGTCGGCCGGAAGGGGCTGTCGAGACGCGGAAGAGGCGGCCTCCGGTCAAAATCCCCAGGCGTCTGCTAGGCCATATGCGGCGCTGGAAGGCGGTCGATGAGGCGGTGCCTGAGCGCCCGCGTCATGTCGTGCATTATGAGGGGGGGGCCGTCGAGAGCCAGCGACGGAGCTGGGATTGGTGCCGTGAGGTGGCCGGGCTTGGACCGGACGTCACCCCGCACATCCTGCGGCACACTGCGGCGACATGGCTGATGCAGGCGGGCGGAGACCCGTGGGAGGTCGCCGGCTATCTCGGCATGTCGCACGCGATGCTGTGCGAGGTCTATGGGCACCATCATCCCGATTTCCAGCGATCCGTGGCGGACCGCATCGGGCGGAAGCCGGCGTGAGGCGCCGGACAGATATGGACAGAAACACGTGAACAGGTCAGGATCGTTTCAGACTGTTCCGAGCCATAAGGCGCTGATTTAACTAGCGTCATGTTTCTGGCACTCCCTTGGTAAGGGAGAGGTCGAGAGTTCAATCCTCTCTCGCAGCACCAGCTTTTCTCCAAGACCTTCCCAAAGAAATATCGAGATCTTCGCCAGCAGATATAATCTCCGGGCAGCCAGATCATCTGGTCGCGCGGGGCGTTTTCCCGCAGCCGTCAGCCCTCGGGCCGGCTTCCCGGGGGTGGGGCAGACCGGAGATCTGTGTCATCCGGTCATGCCTGGGTCACGAGGGGCTGAGACCACTGCCAAGCCCTTGAGGCGGGCGTCCCTTATTGGCCAGCGTCCCGGCGGGAGCGGTCCTCGCTTCAGCGACACCGGAGGCGAGGCCTGGACCCGCAGCATCGTGGCGTGCCGGCCCGGGCTGCCCGCGGCGACGCTGCCCGCCCGTGGAGCCAAAGGGCGCGTTCAGTGAGGCGGCTCCTGACGAGTTCTCATAACGAAAGGTTAGTCTTCTCCAACCTCTCCCGAGTTGTCTGCTTCGCTCCGTGTGGCAGAAGGGAATACAACGCCGGGAGGAGGACCAACGACATGTTTGGCGGGCTGACAGAAGAGCAGCGGGGCCTTGTGGATTCCGTAGCGCGGTTTGCGCAGGCGGAGCTGGCACCGGGGGCGCTGGAGCGGGCGCACACGCGGGAGTATCCGTGGGACGTGGCCCAGAAGCTGGCCGGAATGGGCCTGCTTGGCATCACCATGAGAGAAGAGGACGGCGGCATCGGTGGCACGCTGATGGATGCGGTGCTGGCGATCCAGACCATCGCGCTGTCGTGCCCCAAGAGCGCTGACGTGGTGCAGGCTGGCAATTTCGGCCCCATCCGCACCTTCGTGGAATATGCGACGCCGGAGCAGAAGGAGCGCTGGCTGGCCGATCTGCTGGCCGGGCGGATGCTGATTTCGCTCGGCATGAGCGAGCCCGATGCGGGCTCGGCCGTCACCGAGCTGAAGACCACGGCACGCGAGGATGGCGACCACTATATCCTCAACGGCTCCAAGGTGTTTTCCACCCACAGCCCCGAGGCATCGCTGTTCCTGATCTATGTCCGCTTCGGGCCCGGGGTCGGCGGCATCGGTTCGGTGCTGGTGGAAAAGGGCACGCCGGGTTTCGTCGTCGGCCAGCGTGCCGGCTTCATGAGCGGCGAGGAATGGTGCCCGCTCTATTTCGAGGACTGCCGCATTCCCAAGGCCAACGTGCTGCTCGGCCCCGGCGGTTTCAAGAAGCAGATCTCCGGCTTCAATGTCGAGCGGCTGGGCAACTCCTCCCGCGCGCTGGCGCTGGGTCTCTATGCCTTCGAGACCGCGAAGCAGCATGCTGTCGATCGGCGCCAGTTCGGCCGGGCGCTGTGCGAGTTCCAGGGCATCCAGTGGAAGTTCGCGGACATGCTGATGAAGCTGGAGACCGCGCAGATGCTGCTGCATCGCGCCGCCTCCGTGCCCAACGGCACGCTGCCGTCTGCCAACGACACCGCCATGGCCAAGCTCGCCTGCAACATTGCCGGCTGGGAAGTCTCCAACGAGGCGCTGCAGGTGATGGGGGGCTACGGCTATTCCACCGAGAGCCTGGTCGAATATTGCGTCAAGCGCACCCGCGGCTGGATGATTGCCGGCGGCTCCATCGAGATGCTGAAGAACCGCATCGCCGAGCACGTCTTCGAGCGTCGCTTCGACCAGCGCGGCTGAGCAAGGGCAAGGAAGACACCTGTGACGATGACCTGGGCCACGGCCCTCCTCAAGCCGCAGCGCGTTGCCCTGATCGGCGTCTCCGACGATCCGTCGAAGACCGCCGGCCGGCCGCTGCAGTTTCTTCGCCGGGCCGGCTTTGCCGGCGACATCCAGATTGTCAACCCGCGCCGGGACAAGGTGCAGGGCGAACGCGCCTGGCCGTCGCTGGCGGCGCTGCCGGAGCGGCCGGACCACGCCTTCATCCTGACTGACGCCGACAAGGCGCTGGATGCGCTGGAGGAATGCCAGAGCCTCGGCGTTCCCGTCGCCACCCTGCTGTCCTCGGGCTTCTCGGAAGCCGGCGAGAAGGGGCTGGCCAATCAGGCCCGGCTGGAGGCGATCCTGGCGCGGGGTGGCACCCGGCTGGTCGGCCCGTCGAGCATCGGCGTGGTCAACCTCCACACCGGGCTGATGCTGACGGCCAACGCCGCCTTTGCCGAGCCGGACCTGCCGAAGGGCGGCATCTTCGTGGGCTCCCACAGCGGCAGCCTCATCGGCGCGCTGGTCTCGCGCGGCAAGCGCAAGGGCATCGGCTTTGCCGGTCTGGTGTCGGTGGGGGCGGAGAGCGACCTGTCGATCGGGCCGATCTGCGCGGCGACGCTGGATGATCCCGAGGTGACCAGCTACCTGCTGTTCCTGGAAACCCTGCGCGACGCCGAGGGGTTGCGCGCCTTCGCGCTGGAGGCCGCCCGGCGCGGCAAGCCGGTGGCGGCCTACAAGCTCGGCCGCTCTCCGGAGGCCGCCGAACTCGCGGTCTCCCACACCGGCTCGCTGGCGGGCGCCGACGAGATTGCTGACGTCTTCCTCGCCGAGTGCGGCATTGCCCGGGTCGAGTCCTTCGAGGGGCTGATCGAGGTGCTGCCGCTTCTCGAACAGGTGCCGGCGGTGCCGATGAAATGCCGCGGCCGGGTGGGCGTGGTGACGACCACCGGCGGTGGCGCGGCCATGGCCGTCGACCAGATGGCGCTGCGCGGGGTCGACGTGGTGCCGCCGAGCGCGGACACCCGGGCCCGGCTGAGCGCGGCTGGCATCGACCCCGGCCACGGCCGCATTCTCGACCTGACGCTCGCCGGCACCCGCTATGACGTGATGAAGGCGGCGCTCGACATCCTGCGCGCGGCGCCGGAATTCGATCTGGTGCTGGCAAGTGTCGGCTCGTCCGCCCGCTTCAATCCGGAGCTGGCGGTGCAGCCGGCCATTGACGCGGCCCGCGGGCCGGGCAGTCCGCTGGCGGTGTTTCTGGTGCCGGATGCGCCGGATGCGACCCGTCTGCTGGCGCGGGCCGGCGTGCCGGCCTTCCAGTTTCCGGAAACCTGCGGCGATGCGGTGGCCGCCGCCCTGCACCGGCGAGAACCCACCCGGGTGCGGCCGCTGGAACTTTCCGGCCCGGGCGATGCCCCGGTGCGGATGCTGGACGAGGCGGAGGCCTATCGCCTCTTTGCCGGCACGGGGCTGGCCGCGGCCCCCCATGTGGTGCTGGAAGTCGGCGCGCCGCTGCCGGAGCTGCCCTTCCCGTTCCCGGTGGTCGCCAAGGTGCTGGATGCCGACATCCCCCACAAGACCGATGCCGGCGGCGTCGTCCTGAACATCCGCTCGGCCGCCGAACTGGCCGATGCGGTCGCCACCATCACCGCCCGGGTGGCCGAGCGGCAGGCCGGCCATCCGGTCCGCCGCATCCTCGTGCAGCAGATGACGAAGGGCGTCGGCGAGGTGCTCGTCGGCTTCCGCCGGGATCCCCAGGTTGGTCCGGTCGTGGTGCTGGCGGCCGGTGGCATCTACACCGAACTCTATCGCGACAGCACCCTGCGGCTGGCCCCGGTCGACCGGAGTGGTGCCGAGGAGATGATTGCCGAACTCGCCTTCACCAAGGTGCTGCAGGGCTTCCGCGGTGGCCCGCGCGGCGATCTCGCGGCACTCGCCGAGGCGATCGTGGCCATGTCGGAACTGGCACTGGCCGAGGATGTCCGGGTCGAGGAGGCCGAGATCAATCCGCTGTTCGTGATGCCCGACGGGCAGGGCGTGCTGGCGATTGACGGTCTGGCGCGGGTGACCGCCCGATGAGCGCAACGGTGCATCTGGAACGAGCGGGGGCGGTCGGTGTCCTCGTCATCGACAATCCGCCGGTGAATGCCGGCTCGTCCGCCATCCGTCAGGCGCTGCTGGCCCGCATCGCCGAGGTGGAGGCCGACGCAACCCTCACCGCCGGCGTGGTCATCGGCGCCGGCCGCACCTTCATTGCCGGCTCGGACCTGCGCGAGTTCGACCTGCCGCTGGCACCGCCGCAGCTGCCCGATGTCATCGCGGCCATCGAGGGCTCGGCGAAGCCGTGGGTGGCGGCCCTGCACGGGGCCGCACTCGGCGGCGGCTACGAGCTGGCGCTTGGCTGCGATGCCCGCATCGCCGCGCCGGCCACGCTGGTGGGCCTGCCGGAATGCGGCCTCGGCATCCTGCCCGGGGCAGGCGGCACCCAGAAGCTACCGCGGCTGACCGGGCGGGCGACGGCGATCGCCCTCGTCACCTCCGGCCGGCAGGTGCCGGCGGAAGAGGCCGTGCGGCTTGGCATGGTCGATGCGCTGGCCACCACGACGGACCTGCGCGGCGAGGCAGTCGCGCTGGCCCTGTCGCTTGCCGGGCAGAAGCGACGGGTGATCGAGCGTCCGGTGCCGGAGGAGGACGGGGCCGCGATCGAAGCGGCTGCGACCCGGGCGGCAGCGGCCGGCCGCAACCGGCCGCACATCCTGGCCGCCATCGCCCATGTGCGTGCGGCCGGCACCGTGCCGGCAGCCGAAGGGCTGGCCGCCGAGCGGGCGGATTTCCAGCGTCTGCGAGTGGCGCCCGAGGCCAAGGCGCTGCGGCACATCTTCTTTGCCGAGCGCGACGCCGCCCGGGGAGCGGTGCCGGCGGGCGTCAAGCCCGCGGTCTTCTCCCGCTTCGGCGTCGTCGGGGCGGGCACCATGGGGGCGGGCATCGCGCTGGCCATCCTCCAGCGTGGCTTCCCTGCCACCGTGGTGGACACCGACCCCGCGGCGCTGGAGCGGGCCCGCCGGCGCATCACCGCCGAGATCGACCGCTCCGCGGCGGCCGGTCGTCTGGGGGCGGCGGCGGCCACGGCCGCGCGGGACAATCTGGCGCTGTCGTCCGATCTGGCGGCGCTATCCGCCAGCGATGTGGTGATCGAGGCGGTGATCGAGGACGTCGGCGTCAAGCAGGCGGTGTTCCGCGAAATTGACCGGGTGGCGCGTCCCGATGCGCTCCTGGCCACCAACACCAGTTATCTTGATGTGGATGCGATTGCCGCGGCGGTGGCCCGCCCGGAGCGGGTCATCGGTCTGCACTTCTTCAGTCCGGCCAACATCATGAAGCTCGTGGAGGTGGTCGGCGGTACGACAAGTACGCCGGTGGCGGTGGCCACCGGGCTGGCGATCGCCCGGGCGCTGGGCAAGCAGCCGGTGCAGGCGGGCAATGCCTTTGGCTTCATCGGCAACCGCATCTATGCCGCCTATCGCGCGGCGTGCGAATTCCTGCTGGAGGAGGGCGCCCTGCCAGAGGAGGTGGATGCGGCGCTCACCGGCTTCGGCTTCGCCATGGGGCCGTTTGCGGTGGCCGATCTCTCCGGCCTCGACATCGCCTGGCGGATGCGCCAGCAGCAGGCGGCCAGCCGCGACCCGGCGGCGCGCTATGTCCACATCCCCGACCGGCTGTGCTCGGCCGGCCGGCTCGGGCGCAAGACCGGGGCCGGCTACTATCTCTATGACGCCGCCGGCAAGGCCAGCCCGGATCCCGAGGTGGCGGAGCTGATCCGCGCGGCCTCCGCCGAAAAGGGCATCGTCCGGCGGGCGCTTGCGCCGGAGGAAATCTGTCGCCGGGCGCTTGCGGCCATCGTCAACGAGGCCGGGCTGGTGCTTCAGGACGGCGTGGCGGCGCGGCCGGGCGATGTCGATGTCGTGCTGGTCAACGGCTACGGCTTCCCGCGCTGGACCGGGGGCCCGCTCCATTGGGCGCGCCAGCAGGACCCGGCCCGGCTCACCGCGGACTGTGCGGCCTTCGTGGCCGATGCCGGGGGCGGGCGGCGGCTCGCCGATCTGGTCGCCGCCGGGGTGCTGGCGGGCTGACGCCCGGCCGCTTCCCGTCCCTCGGAAAAAACAAGCCCCCCGTGGTCCTGACCGGCCACGGGGGGCTTTTCGTTGCGGGGAGCGGCGGAGTGCGCGCTGGGCCGGGTCG
>JBOGCN010000017.1:0-99793 GCA_050689115.1 Segnochrobactraceae bacterium EtOH-i3
AGCCATGGATGCGACGGACAGCTTTGCTCTTCCCAGCATCGGCACGATCTCCGGGCAGGTGACCTTCTATGCCGGGCGGCTCGGCTGCCTGGTGCTGTCGCGGGCAAATCCCGATGCGGCGGCCCTCGATGCGGCGCTGGTGGAGACCCTGACATGACCCGGTTCCTGATCCTGCCCGACGAAGCCGCGGCCGATGCCCTCTCGCGCGCCGCATGGACGCCCGGCCCCGGCGATAGCGTCACCACCCACCGCTGGAGCTGGCGCGTGCACCCGACCGACGGCCGGGCGGCGCTGATTATTGCCGGTGGCACTGACGGCGCGCTTACTCCGGCCGAGCGCGAGGCCTTGGTCGCCCAGCCACCCGGCGAAGGCTGGGGCGGACCGGACGACCCTGCCGGAAGCTGATATTCAGGCAAAATTCAGAATGGGTCATCCAGGATTGTGGCATGGTCCGCGCCCGTCTGGTGTTCTCAGCCCTTCTGCTTCTGGGTCCGTCCTCGCCGGCTGTTGCCGCCGAGGGCGGCTTCAGCTGTTTGTCGCAACGTGACATGCGGCTCCGTATCCAGAGCGAGAATCTCGTGCGCCCCGGAAGCGTTCGGTCAGCCCTGGACGGGGATGTCGTCGGTCTGGAGTTGTGCGAGCGGAACCAGCTCATCGTCTACATTGTTACCGTTCTGGCTCCGAACGGAGCCGTTCAACGGGTGGTGTTCGACGCCCGGTCCGGCAAGAGGATGCGCCCATGAGGTTCCGGTCCTCTGTCGGGCCCCGGACGGTCGTCCGGGTGGAGGAGATGCGATGCGGGTGCTGATCGTCGAGGACGATGTCAACCTGAACCGCCAACTGGCCGAAGCCCTGCGCGAGGCCGGCTATGCCGTGGACACGGCGACGGATGGTGAGGAAGGGCACCATCTGGGGGACACAGAGCCCTATGATGCCGTGGTGCTGGATCTCGGCTTGCCGATGATGGACGGCCTCAGCGTGCTGGAAAGCTGGCGCCGGACCGGGCGGACCATGCCGGTGCTGATCCTGACCGCCCGCGACCGCTGGAGCGACAAGGTCGCCGGCATTGATGCGGGCGCCGATGATTATGTCGCCAAGCCCTTCCATGTCGAGGAGGTGCTGGCGCGCCTGCGGGCGCTGGTGCGCCGGGCGGCCGGCCATGCCACCAACGATATCGAGTGCGGCCCGCTGCGTCTCGACACCCGGGCCGGCCGCGTGACCCTGGACGGGCGGCCGGTGAAGCTGACCTCCCATGAATATCGCCTGCTCAGTTATCTGATGCTGCACAAGGGCCGGGTGGTCTCGCGCACCGAAATCATCGAGCACCTGTACGATCAGGATTTCGACCGGGACTCCAACACCATCGAAGTGTTCGTCGGCCGCCTGCGCAAGAAGCTCGGCACCGATCTGATCCGTACCATCCGGGGGCTCGGTTATGCGGTTGAACCGCCGCCCCATGCGGATTGAGTCCCTCTCCCTCCGGCTGTTCCTGTCGGCGGCGCTGTGGAGCGCCGTGTCACTGGCCGCCGCCGGGGTCATCCTGGTCGCGCTTTATGCGCAGTCAGTCGAGCGTGGCTTCGATGCCCGTCTGGCGGTCTATCTGAAGACGCTGATCGGAGCCCTTGCCGAAGGCGTGGATGCGTCCTCGGGAGAGGGGCTGCAGGATCCGGGCAATCTCGGCGAGCCGCGCTTCGTGCTGCCCTTTTCCGGCTGGTACTGGACGGTGCAGCGCGCCAAGGACCATGTGGTCGTGCTCGCATCCGATTCGCTGGCCGGAGACTCCCTGTCCGCCCCGATCGAAACTGCGTCCAGCCCCGGAAGCTCCGGCAGCGGCCTGCTGCTCGGCCCCCGGGACGAGCGGCTGCGCTTCCTCAGCCGCCTCATCACTTTTCCCGATGGCACGTCCTACCGCCTGACGGTGGCCGGCACCTTTGCCGAGACGGAGACCGACATCCGTCTGTTCGGAACCCGGGTGGCGCTGACCCTGTCGGTGTTCGGTCTCGGTCTGGCGCTGGCCACCTTCGTGCAGGTGCGCATCGGCCTGAAGCCGCTGGAGCGGATGCGTGCGGCCCTGCAGGACGTGCGCGCCGGCAACGCCAACCGGCTGGAAGGGCATTATCCCACCGAAATTGCGCCGCTGGCCCAGGAACTGAACGCGCTCATCGAATCCAATCAGGCCATCATCGACCGGGCCCGCACCCATGTCGGAAATCTCGCGCACGGGTTGAAAACGCCGCTGAGCGTCATGGTCAACGAGGCACGGGCCACCCGCGGGCCGCTGGCGGCGCTGGTGATCGAGCAGGCGCGGCGGATGGAAACCCAGATTTCTCATCATCTCGACCGGGCCCGCATCGTTGGCCGCGAACGGGCGATTGGCGCGCGTACCGAAGTGGGGCCGGCCATTGCCGGCATCGCCCGGGTGTTGCGCCGCCTGCACGATGTGGACGGTCTGACCATTGACCTCGATCTCGAAGAGGGCCTGTGGTTCCGTGGCGAACGGCAGGATCTGGAGGAAATGGTCGGCAACCTCATGGAAAATGGCGGCAAATGGGCCCACTCGCGGGTGCTGGTGACCGCGCGGATGCTGTGGCGGGCCGAGCCGCGGGTGCTGCAGATCGACATTGATGATGACGGCCGGGGCCTCAGCGAATCGCAGCGCCACAAGGCCATCCTGCGCGGAGAGCGTCTGGACGAGAACACCCCCGGATCAGGCCTCGGCCTGTCGATCGTGACCGATGTCGCAGGGCTCTATCGGGGGCGTCTGGACCTGGAGGTCTCGCCGCTCGGGGGGCTGCGTGCCCGGCTGACCCTGCCGGCCGCCTGAGGAGCGAGGAGGGCCGCGGGGCTGTCTCTTTCGCGTCACAGTATGGACGTCATTTCCGCCTTGATGACGTGCAGCACCGACGGATGACAGGGATTGGTCGTAGAAGTCGGAACGGGCCGCCGGGGGCTGCACGGGCGGGGCAAGGATTCGGGGCGATGCGGGCAGGATGGGTGGCAATCATCGCCACGGCGGTGGCGCTGGCCGGGTGCAGTGTGGTCGGTGGAAGCACCAGCACCACGGGCGCCGGCTCGTGGGCCGGCGGCATCGGCGGCGGCCTGCTGTTTGGCGGCGCTCCGGACGCGCCCAAGGAGCCGCCCGTGAGCCCGACTGCCCTGTTCGGCGCGGCCAGCCTCGGCCCGGTTGCCCAGTCCATGAATGATGACGACCGGAACGCCGCCGCGGCTGCTCAGCGCCGGGCTCTTGACAGCGCTCAGTCTGGCGGAACCGTGACCTGGCGCAATGCGGATACCGGCCTGTTCGGGCATGTGGTGCCGGGGCCCCTTTATGGGGTCAACGACCAGCAGTGCCGCGACTATACCCATATTGTCTCCAACGGGCAGGATTCCGAGGCCATCAAGGCGACCGCGTGCCGGACGGCCGGTGGCCCCTGGGGCGTGATCGACTGAGAAAACCTGCGGCGCCGCAACCTCAGGCAGGTGATGCGGCGTGGTCTGGCCGTCACGAACGCGGGAGCGGATGCGGATCCCTCTAGGCGAACGCGCCAAAATGGGTCATCCCCTCCTGCATCCGCCGGGCGCTTTCGCGCGTATCATCCGGCGCCGCAATGAACGGAGCGAGGACCGGCCGCGGCCGCTCCTCCCGGAACTGGACGACGGATCGCGTGTTCGGACCTGTGCTTCTCTGGGCCGTGTTTGCCCTTCTGACTGCCGCCGCGGTGCTCTCCGTGCTCTGGCCGCTGAGCCGTCGTCCGCGCGGCGAGGGGGCCGAGGCGGGCACGGATCAGGCCCTTTATGCCGAGCAGATCGACGAGATCGAGCGCAGTCGCGCGTCCGGCGAGCTGACCCCGGCGGAAGCCGATGCCGCGCGCGCCGAAGTCGGCCGCCGTCTGCTGGCCGCTGCCCGCCGGGGCGCAGAGGCGGACGGACCGAAGCCCGGCAGCCGGGTGGTGCGCGTTGTCGCGACCCTCTGCATCGTCTGCATTCCGCTCGGTGCCCTGGCCGTCTACGGGATGCTGGGCGCGCCCTCGGTTCCCGATGCGCCGCGCGCCGCGCGCCTTGATGGCGGCATCGAAGGCCAGAGCATCGGCACGCTGGTCGCCCGGGTCGAAGACCATCTGATGAAGAACCCGAATGATGTGCGGGGCTGGGCGGCGATCGCCCCCATCTATCTGCGCCTCGGGCGCGGCGAAGAGGCGGCCAACGCCTTCCAGACCCTCATCGGCCTGCAGGGTCCGACGGCGGACAACGAGACCGGCCTTGGCGAAGCGCTGGCACTGGCCGCCGGGGGCGTGGTGACTGCCGATGCCCGGGCTGCCTTCGAGAAGGCGGCCGAGCTGGATCCGGCCAACGTCAAGCCGCGCTTCTATCTGGCGATGGCGCTCTCCCAGGAGGGCCGCACCGAGGACGCCAAGGTGGCCTGGGACAGGATCATCGCGTCGGCCAAGGGCGACGAGCCGTGGCTGGAGGTGGCGAAGGTCGAGCGGGCGCGTCTGGATCCGCAGGCGGCGCCGATGATGGGCGGTGCGGCGATGCCGGGGCCGTCGTCGGAGGACGTGAAGGCGGCGGCCGGCATGTCGACCGGCGATCGTCAGACGATGATCGAGGGCATGGTGTCGCGACTGTCCGAGCGGCTGGCGAGCGAGGGTGGCACCCCCGAGGAATGGGCGCGGCTGGTGCGGGCACAGATGGTGCTTGGCCGGCGTGATGCGGCCGCCGAAACCCTGAAGACCGCCCGGGCGGCCTTCCCGGACAATGCCGCGGCGCAGGAGACGCTGAACGCCGTGGCCGGCGATCTGGAAACGGCCCCGGCGGCCAAACCCTGAGACGGATGGTGACTTCGGTCCGTCCTCCTTTGAGGAGGGGCGGGTCGGGCGCCGACGCGAAAGACGGAAGACCGGCCAACGGACCGGGGAGGGCGAGACGGAATGACCCGCAAGCAGCGACGCCTCGTGAATATCGGCCTCATCGGCGTGGTGCTGGCCGCAGCCGTCGGGCTGATCCTCTATGCGCTCGGCGATGATATCGTGTTCTTCCAGACGCCGACCCAGGTGGCGGAGAATCCGCCGGGCCCGGACAAGCGCCTGCGCATCGGGGGCCTCGTTGAAGCCGGTTCGGTGCACAAGGACGGCGCGAAGGTCGATTTCATCGTGACGGACACCAACGCCACGGTGCATGTCGCCTATGTCGGCCTGCTGCCGGACCTGTTCCGGGAAGGGCAGGGTGTCGTGGTGGAAGGCCGGCTGTCACCGGACGGCATTTTCACCGCTGACAGCGTGCTCGCCAAGCACGACGAGAAATATGTGCCCAAGGAAGTCGTCGATGCCCTGAAGGCGCAGGGCGTTTGGCAGGAAGGCCAGACGAGCACCCAGTGACGCTCCTTTTGCCGCCTCAATCGGGCGCGGGGAGCGAGGACAGGGCCGGTGACGGCGGAGGAATGTGGAAGCGATGACCATCGAGATCGGCCATTTCGCGCTGGTGCTGGCGCTGATGCTCTCCCTCGTGCAGTCGGTGGTGCCGGTGATCGGCGCCCAGCGGCGCGATCCGCGCATGATGGCGGTGGGCGAGCCCGTGGCGATCGGCGCCTGCCTGCTGGTGGCGCTCTCCTTTGCGGTGCTGACGATCGCCTATCTGCGGTCGGATTTCTCGGTGCTGAACGTCTACGAGAATTCCCATTCGGCCAAGCCGCTGCTGTTCAAGATTTCCGGCGTCTGGGGCAATCATGAAGGCTCCATGATGCTGTGGGTGCTGATCCTCGTGCTGTTCGGCGCGCTGGTCGCCGTGTTCGGCCGGGGGCTGCCGGCGACACTCCGGGCCAATGTGATCGGCGTGCAGGGCTGGATTTCCGCCACCTTCCTGCTGTTCATCCTGACCACATCCAACCCGTTCACCCGGCTGGTGCCGGCGCCGTTCGAGGGGCAGGACCTGAATCCGATCCTGCAGGATGTCGGTCTCGCCATTCATCCGCCGCTGCTCTATCTGGGCTATGTCGGCTTCTCCATCACCTTCGCCTTCGCCGTGGCCGCGCTTCTGGATGGCCGGATTGATGCCGCCTGGGCGCGCTGGGTGCGGCCGTGGGCGCTGACGGCGTGGCTGTTCCTGACCCTTGGCATCGCCATGGGGTCCTACTGGGCCTATTATGAACTGGGCTGGGGTGGCTTCTGGTTCTGGGACCCGGTGGAAAACGCCTCCTTTATGCCGTGGCTGAGCGGCACGGCCCTGATCCATTCGGCCATCGTGATGGAAAAGCGCGACGCCCTGAAGGTCTGGACGGTGCTGCTCGCCATCCTCACCTTCTCGCTGTCGCTGCTCGGCACCTTCCTTGTCCGCTCGGGCGTGCTGACCTCGGTGCATGCCTTCGCCACGGATCCGACCCGCGGCGTTGCCATCCTGATGATCCTCATCGTGTTCATCGGCGGCTCCCTCGGGCTCTATGCCTGGCGGGCGCCGACCCTTAAGCAGGGCGGTCTGTTCGCGCCGATTTCCCGCGAGGGCGCCATCGTCTTCAACAACCTCATCGTGACCACGGCGTGCGCGACGGTGTTCGTCGGCACCCTCTATCCGATGGTGCTGGAGGCGACCGTCGGCGAGAAGATCTCCGTCGGCGCCCCCTTCTATGAGCTGACCTTCATTCCGCTGATGATCCCGGCGCTGATCGCGGTGCCCGTCGGTCCGCTGCTGGCGTGGAAGCGGGGCGATCTGCTGGCGGTGGCCGAGCGCCTGTCGGCAGCTGCCGCCCTGGCGCTGGCGGCCCTTGCCGTTGCCGCCTGGCTGAAGGGGGCCGATGGCATCCTGCCGGCGCTGGCGGTCGGGCTTTCCGTGTGGCTGATGGCCGGCGCCGTGACCGAGCCGCTGCTGCGCGCCGGCGTGCCGCGCCAGCCGGTGCGGATCGTGCTGCGCCGCCTCGTCGGCCTGCCGCGCTCGGCCTGGGGCACGACGATTGCCCATGCCGGCCTCGGCATCTCCATCCTTGGCATTGCCTGCGCCTCCTTCTATGGCTCCGAGCAGGTGCTGGCCATGAAGACGGGCGAGACGACGGATCTGGCCGGCTATCATTTCACCTTCGACGGCATCACGCCGCGGCAGGGCGGCACCTATCGCGAGGAAGTCGGCCACTTCACCGTGACGGCGGACGGCAAGCCGATCACCGTGATCCAGCCGGCCAAGCGCCTCTACACCACCCGGCAGATGCCGACGACGGAAGCCGGGATTGCCACCCGCGGCTTCTCCCAGCTCTATCTGAGCCTCGGCGATCGCCATGCCGATGGCTCGGTGGTGGTGCGCATCCATGTGAAGCCGCTCGTCACCCTGATCTGGATCGGCGGCGTGGTGATGGCGGCCGGTGCCGCCCTGTCCCTGGCTGACCGGCGCCTGCGCATCGGCGCGCCGATGAAGGCCCGCCGGCCGCGGGAGGTGCGCGCATGACCCGATCTCCGGTTCCCGGAAAGGGGCGGGCCGTGCTGCTCGCCCTCGCGCTCTCGGTCTCCAGCCTTGCCGCACCGGTGGTGCTGGCGGTGCAGCCGGACGAGATTCTCGTCGACCCGGTGGCGGAAGCCCGGGCGCGGGAGCTGTCGGCGCGGCTGCGCTGCATGGTCTGCCAGAATCAGTCCATCGACGATTCCGATGCGCCGCTGGCCCGGGATCTGCGGCTTCTGGTGCGCGAGCGCATCGAGGCCGGCGACAGCAACGATCAGGTGCTGGATTTTCTGGTGACGCGCTATGGCGAGTTCGTGCTGCTGAAGCCGACCTTCGCGCTCCACAATCTCGTTCTCTGGCTGGCGGCGCCGCTGGTGCTTCTGGGCGGTGGTGTGCTTGCCTGGAAGACCCTGCGCACCCGCCCGGCCGGCCCCCAGCCTTTGACGCCCGAGGAAGAGGCGGAAATCGCCCGGGTGCTGAAGGAGCGCGGCGATGACGCCGATGGCAAGGACGGATCGCCCGCGGCCCCCTGAAGGCCTCCGGACCTTTCCGGAATGTCATGTCCTGACAGAAGGTTAATGCTCGGGACGCTTCTTTTTCGCCAACGCCCGCAACATTACGGAAATGTCATCTTCCGGACAGCGGGCTGTAATCTGGGATCCGGCATAAACACCCTCGACGGACGGAAACGCTTGGCCCGGCAAGGCCGCAGGGAACCGTCCCCAACAGATTTGATTCACATCGACGAGGGTGTCAGATGTCTTCCACGTCCCGCTCCGAGACCTCCCGGCGGATCCGCACCGGCCGCATCGGCCGCACCGCGCTCCTCGGTGGCGCTGTCTCGCTGGCGCTTGCCGGTGTCGTCGCGTCCGAGGTCGGGGCGTTCTCGTCGCCGGCGCTGGCTCAGGCCCCCGTGGTCGCCGCTCCGGTCCCGAATGCGCCGCAGACCTTCGCCGACATGGTGGAGGCCGTGCGCCCGGCCGTCGTGTCCATCCGCGTGAAGGCGGAAGTTGACGAGGCCAGCGACGAAGGCGGCCCGGGCGGCCTGATGCCGAACCTGCCGGAAGGCCATCCGCTGGAGCGCTTCTTCCGCCAGTTCGGCGATCGCGGTCAGGGCATGCCGGGACAGGGCAAGAAGCCCGGCAAGCATCAGTTCGCCATGGGGCAGGGCTCCGGCTTCATCATCTCGGCGGATGGCTTCGTGGTGACCAACAACCACGTGGTCGACAAGGCCACCGACGTGACCGTGACCCTGGATGACGGCACCGAATTCCCGGCCAAGGTGATCGGCACCGACGAGAAGACCGACGTTGCCCTCCTGAAGATCGACGCCAAGCGCAGCTTCCCGTTCGTGAAGTTCGCCGAAGAGGACGTGCGCGTCGGTGACTGGGTGGTGGCCGTCGGCAATCCGTTCGGTCTGGGTGGCACGGTGACGGCCGGCATCGTCTCGGCCCGCGGCCGCGAGATCGGCGCCGGTCCCTATGACGACTTCCTGCAGATCGACGCCTCGATCAACAAGGGCAACTCCGGCGGCCCGACCTTCAATCTGAAGGGCGATGTGGTCGGCATGAACACCGCGATCTTCTCGCCCTCGGGCGGCTCGGTGGGCATCGGCTTTGCCATCCCGGCCCAGACCGTGGAAATGATCGTCGAGGACCTCAAGGAAGACGGCAAGGTCACCCGCGGCTGGCTCGGCGTGCAGATCCAGCCGGTGTCCAAGGAAATCGCCGAGAGCCTCGGCCGGGGCGACAACACCAAGGGCGCGCTGGTGGCCATGGTGCAGGATGACAGCCCGGCCAAGAAGGCGGGCATCAAGTCCGGCGACGCCATCATCAGCCTGGACGGCAAGACCGTCGACAGCCCGCGCGATCTCTCGCGCAAGGTGGCCGGTGTCCAGCCGGGCAAGAAGGTCGACCTCGGCGTGTGGCGGGACGGCAAGGAAGTGTCGATCCCGGTGACCATCGGCGCCCTGCCGGTGACCCAGCAGGAGGCCAAGGCCGAATCCAAGGCCGGGGCCAACGAGCTGGTGCAGTTCGGCCTGAGCGTG
Source organism: Segnochrobactraceae bacterium EtOH-i3 (assembly GCA_050689115.1). Taxonomy (GTDB): domain Bacteria; phylum Pseudomonadota; class Alphaproteobacteria; order Rhizobiales; family Segnochrobactraceae; genus JBBSSF01. The sequence continues at coordinate 9,464 of JBOGCN010000017.1, forward strand.
GCGCCGGCCAAGGATGTGGGCGTCGACAGCGAGGGTGTCGCTATCGTCGAGGTGGATCCGGAAGGCCCGGCCGCCGAGAAGGGCGTGCAGGTCGGCGACGTGATCCTGGAGGTCGGCGGCAAGCCGGTCGCCACGGTGGCCGATGTGAAGGCCGGGGCCGATGCGGCCAAGGCCGAAGGCCGCAAGGCCGTGCTGCTGCGCCTCAAGAGCGGCGATGCCGTCCGCTTCCTGGCGCTGCCTGTCAGCAAGTCCTGATTGTAGAATCCGGGCCCGACAGCTAGGTATCCACAGGTGGGGCGGCGGTAGGCCGCCCCCAGGCGTCCGGGGGGGCGCTGGATCTGCCAATTCCTGACGGCAGGTCGCTCTGCGACCTGCCGTTTTGTTTAACGGGGGCTATCATGGGGGCCATGCGAATCCTGCTGATCGAAGATGACCGCGAGGCGGCCACCTATCTGACCCGAGCACTGCGCGAGGCCGGCCATGTTGCCGACCATGCCGCAGACGGCGAGGAGGGGCTGCACCTTGCAAGAGAAGGCGGTTACGACGTGCTGATCGTCGACCGCATGCTGCCACGCCGGGACGGGCTCTCGGTGATCGAGGACCTGCGCTCTGCGGGCGACAGCACGCCGGTGCTGATCCTCTCGGCGCTGGGGCAGGTGGATGACCGGGTGACCGGCCTGCGCGCCGGTGGCGACGACTATCTCGCCAAGCCCTATGCCTTCACCGAGCTGCTCGCCCGCATCGAGGCCCTTGCCCGCCGTCACCGGCCGGGCGATGTGGAGACCGTCTACCGTGTCGGGGACCTGGAGCTCGATCGCCTCGCCCATACGGTGACCCGGGCCGGCCGCTCCATTCCGCTGCAGCCGCGGGAGTTCCGCCTGCTGGAATATCTGATGAAGCATGTCGGCCAGGTCGTGACACGGACCATGCTGCTGGAGAATGTCTGGGACTATCATTTCGATCCGCAGACCAATGTGATCGACGTGCACATCTCGCGTCTGCGCTCCAAGATCGACAAGGGCTTCGATCGTCCGCTGCTGCACACCGTGCGTGGCGCCGGATATACCGTGAGGGATGATGCCCGCTGAGCCGACAGCTCTTCCACGTGCCGTCCGCGTGGGAACACGATTGCTGCGCACCACCGCAGTGAAGCTGTCGCTCGTCTATCTCGCGGTGTTTGCCGGCCTTGCGGTCTTCCTGATCGGCTATATCGCCTACAACACCAGCGCTCTTCTCACCTCCCAGCTTGACGAGACCATCGACGCCGAAATCCGGGGTCTCGCGGAGCAGTACGAAGCCGGCGGTTTGCGCCGTTTGACCCGGGCCGTTGATGGCCGGGCCAACGTACCGGGGGCGAGCCTTTATCTTCTGACCGACGTGTCCGGCAACCGCATTGCCGGCAATGTCGGCGATATCCCGGCGAACGTGCTGCGCGCGGCTAGCGGCGCGCCGGTGCCGGTTCCCTATCAGCGTTTTGCCAATGGCGAGGACGAGCGACGCGGTGACGTGGCGCGCCGTGCGCTGGTCCGCGTCTATGTGCTCCCCGGCGGCTTCCGGCTTCTGGTCGGTCGCGATCTGTCGGAGCAGGAGAGATTCCGCGCCGTGGTGTTCGAGGCGGCGCAGGTGGCCGTGGTCGTCGTCATCGCGCTGGCGCTCGCCACCTGGGTGTTCGTCAATCACCGGGTGCTGAAGCGCATCGATGCCTTTGCCGAGATCAGCCGTCGCATCATGGGCGGCAATCTCTCGGAGCGGATTCCGGTTGCCGGATCGGGCGACGAGTTCGATCGTCTGGCGGAAAGCCTGAATTCCATGCTGGCCCGCATTGATGATCTGATGCGCGGCCTGAAGGAAGTGTCCGACGACATCGCCCATGATCTGAAGACGCCGCTCAACCGGTTGCGCACCCGCCTGGAGGCGGCGCTGCGCTCCGGCGGCAGCGTCGAGGAACTGCGGGGCGAGATCGGTGCGACCATCGAGGACTGCGATGCCCTGATCCGCACCTTCGATGCGCTGCTGCTGATTGCCCGGGCCGAAGCCAATGCGACAGCGGCCGCCTTCTCGCGTCTGGATCTGGCGGATCTCGTCGCCGACATGGGCGAGCTCTACGAGGCGGTGGCCGAGGAGGAGGAGGTTGTCCTCTCCGTCTCCATCGAGCGGCCGGCGCCGGTCTCGGGCAGCCGGGAGCTGCTCGGCCGGGTGGTGGCCAACCTGCTCGACAACGCGCTGAAATATGGCCGCCCGGCCGAGGGGGAGGCCCGCATCGGGCTGGTGCTGCGGCTGGCCGGAAATGAGGCGGTGCTCAGCGTCAGCGACAATGGCGCGGGCATTCCGGAGGCCGACCGCAGCCGCGTGATGCGCCGCTTCGTGCGGCTGGATACCAGCCGGTCGGCGCCGGGCTCCGGCCTTGGCCTCAGTCTGGTGCAGGCGGTGGTGTCGATGCATGGCGGCCGTCTGGAGGTGGGCGACGGCGGGCCGGGGCTGGTGGTGCGTCTCTATCTCCCCTTGGCGACTCCGGTCGCGATGACGCAGTCTTGACCGCCGCGAGTGACCGGGGAGGCCACGGGGGGCCTGGTCGCGGGTGAGGTTCGGGGAAAGTCTTCCGGCAGCCGATCTCGCGTCCCGGTGAGAAGGACAGGACGCGCCATGACCGAGGCCACGCAGCCGCTCATCGACCGGATCCGCCGCACGCCGGTGCCGGATCCGGCCCTTGCCGCCGACATGATCGGACGGATCCGCGAGGCGGCCGGGTCGACCGACCGGCTGCGTGCAGCCGTTGCCGATGACGATGGCGCGGCGCTGAAGCTGCTGGTCGGCGTCTTCACCAACGCGCCTTTCCTGCGCGATATCGGGCTGGCCGATCCCGTCCGGCTGGAGCGGGTGCTGTTTTCCGCGCCGGAAGAGACCCAGGCCCGTCTGCTTGCGGCCTGTGCCGAGCCGCGGGAGAGCGAGGCCGCGCTGATGACGGCGCTGCGGCGGATGAAGACCGAGGCGTCGCTGGCCATCGCGCTTGCCGATCTCTCGGGCGCGTGGCGGGTGGACGATGTCACCACGGCCCTGACTTTTCTGGCCGATGCGGCGCTTTCAGCCGCGATCCGGTTCCTGATCCGCGAAGGTGTCAACCGCGGCGATATTTCGGTGCCGGATCCGGAGCAGCCGGAACCCGGATGCGGCTATGTCGTGCTCGCCATGGGCAAGCATGGCGCCTATGAACTGAACTATTCCAGCGATATCGACCTGATCGTGATCTATGATCGCGCGGTTGCAAAGCTCAAGGACCCGGATGCGGCGTCCAGTTATTTCGTGAAGATCACCCGCCGTCTTGTTCGCATCATGCAGGAGCGGACGGCGGACGGCTATGTCTTCCGCACCGACCTGCGTCTGCGGCCCGATCCCGGGGCGACGCCGATTGCCATCTCCATGGATGCGGCGCTTGTCTATTATGAAAGTCTTGGCCAGAACTGGGAGCGGGCGGCGCTTATCAAGGCCCGGCCGGCAGCCGGAGACATTGCCGTCGGCAATGATTTCCTGAAGGAAATCGTGCCCTTCATCTGGCGCAAGTCGTTTGACTATGCATCGATTGCCGACGTGCATTCGATCAAGCGGCAGATCAATGCGGTCAAGGGCTTCGGGAACATTGCGGTCGCCGGCCACAATGTAAAGCTTGGCCGCGGCGGCATCCGCGAAATCGAGTTCTTCGTCCAGACCCAGCAGCTCATCGCCGGTGGCCGCGATCCCGATCTGCGGGGCAAGGCGACCCTCGACATGCTCGCCGCCCTCCAGCGCAAGGGCTGGATCGACGATACCGCGCGCGATGAACTGGGGGAGGCCTATCGCTTCCTGCGCATGGTGGAGCACCGCATCCAGATGGTGCTCGACGAGCAGACCCACAGCCTGCCCAATGATCCGGCCGGGGTCGCCCGTATCGCCCGGCTGGCCGGCTTTGCCGATCCCGAGGCGTTTGGCACGGCGCTGCGCACCCGGCTGGAGCGGGTGCAGACTCACTATATGCGCCTGTTCGAGAACGCGCCGACCCTGTCGTCGGCCAGCGGCAATCTGGTGTTCTCCGGCGATGACGACGATCCGGAAACCCTGGAGACCCTCAGCCGTATGGGCTACGCCAAGCCCGCGGATATCGCGCGCATCGTGCGCAGCTGGCATTATGGCCGCTATCCTGTCATGCGCTCGGCCAAGGCGCGGGAGCGGCTGACCGAGATTGTGCCGCTGATTCTGGAAGCCTTTGCCCGCACGGAAAATGCCGATCAGGCCATTCTGGCCTTCGACAAGCTTCTGTCCCAGCTGCCGGTCGGCCTGCAGCTCTTCGCCATCCTGAAGAACAATCCGGGCGTCCTCAACTTCATCTCGGTGATCCTTGGCGCGGCGCCGCGCATGGCCGACATCATCACCCGCCGGCCGCGGGTGGTGGATGCGCTGCTGGAGCCGGCCTTCTTCGGTCAGGTGCCGACGACGGCCGAGCTAGACCGCCGGCTGCGGCAATATCTGCGCGAGGCGCGGCGCTATGAGGAGGTGCTCGACCGGGCCCGCATCTTCGGGCAGGAGCAGGCGGTGCTCATCGGCGTGCGGGTGCTGACGGGCACCCTGTCACCGGCGGACGCCGGCGCCGCCTTTGCCGGCCTCGCCGATATTCTGGTGCGCGCCCTGCTGGCGGGAGCCCAGTCGGAGCTGATGGAGCGCCATGGCAGCGTGCCGGGCGGCGCCATTGCCGTGGTCGCCATGGGCAAGCTCGGCGGCCGGGAAATGACGGCCGCCTCCGATCTCGATCTCATCCTGCTCTATGACCACGATCCGGAGGCGACGGGCTCGGATGGCGCGAAGTCTCTGGCAGCCACGGTCTATTATACCCGCCTGACCCAGCGGCTGGTGGCGGCGCTGTCGGCGCCCACGGCGGAAGGTACGCTCTACGAGGTGGATTTCCGCCTGCGTCCCTCGGGACAGGCCGGGCCGCTGGCCACCCGGGTGAGTGCCTTCGAGACCTATCAGGACAAGGATGCGTGGACCTGGGAGCACATGGCGCTGACCCGGGCGCGGCTGATCGCGGGCGATCCCGCGCTGATTGCCCGGGCCAAGGCCTCCATCCGCAAGGTGCTGACCCGGCCGCGGGATCCGGCGAAGCTGGCGCTTGAAGTGGCCGACATGCGCGCCCGCATCCAGGCCGAAAAGGGCTCCAAGGATGTCTGGGACCTGAAGCAGGTGGCGGGCGGCCTGGTGGATCTGGAGTTCATTGCCCAGTTCCTGCAGCTGCGCCACGCCGCCGAGGCACCGGACATTCTGCACACCACCACGGCGACGGTTCTGCGCACGGCCGCCCGCAAGGGCTTCCTGCCGCTGCGCGATGCGGAGATCCTGCTGCCGGCGGCCGATCTCTATCATGAGCTGACCCAGGTGATGCGGCTGGCGGTGGAGGGGCCGTTCAATCCGCTGGAGGCGCCTCGCGGTGTGCAGCGGCTGATTGCCGAGGCCGCCGGCCTGCCGGAGGTCGGCCTAGTGGCCGAACATCTGCGCACCCTGCAGGCGGAGGTGCGGGCCGCCTTCGAGCGCGTCGTCGGGCCGGTGAAGCGGGCGGAGTGAGGGCCGGACGCGGTTGACAGGGGCAGCGGATTGGCGGCTCATGCCGCCACCGTTCCCGATCCGGCGGGCGTGCTGACGCCTGCTGGATGACCTCCCCAAGGCGCTGACGGACTGCGGCTCTCTCCTCTGCCCCTCACGGACAGGGGGCCGCACCGGAAGACCGGAGCCCCCAAGGGGCCGGCACTCTTCCCCGGACGCGCTGCCCTTTCCGGAGTTTTCTGCCGATGGCCTATGTTCCGCCCGCCGCCAAGCCCGAGCTGCTCGCCTATCTGAAGACGCGGCGGTCGATCCCGGTGCTGCAGCTCACCGGCCCTGCGCCCGAAGGGGCCGTCCTCGACGATATCCTCAAGATCGGCGCCCGGGTGCCGGATCATGGCAAGCTCGCGCCGTGGCGCTTCGTTCTCTATCGCGGCGCCGGGGCGGTGGCTGCGGGCGAGAAGCTGTGTGCGCTGAAGCTTGCGCGCGATCCGGGCCTTGCCGAGCAGCTGCAGCATGCCGAGCGCACCCGCTTCACCCGGGCGCCTCTTGTCATCGGCGTCATCAGCCGGGCAGGCCCGCATGTGAAGATCCCGGTGTGGGAGCAGGAGCTGTCGGCCGGTGCCGTCTGCCTCAACCTGCTGCACGCCATCTTCGCGTCGGGCTTTGCCGGGATCTGGCTGTCGGAATGGCCGGTGTTCGATGCCGAGGCCTCGGCGCTTCTGGGGGCAAAGGAGGGCGAACGTTTCGCCGGCTTCCTCCATGTCGGCGCCCCGACCGAGCCGCCCTTCGAGCGCGAGCGGCCGGATATGGCGAAGATCGTCAGCGAGTATGAAGGCTGAGACCCGTCGGGCGGGATTGTCGTCCCCGTCCTGATGATCAGACTTATCGGGGTGCGGACAGGATCCGCACCCCGATGAACTCGATCAGTAGCGGAACTGTTCCGTCAGGATGCGTTCGTCCCAGGAATGATCGGGGTCGAACATGATGATCGAGCGGGCAGCGGTGTCCTGCTCGATGGTGACGGCGGCGACCGAACGGATTTCCACATGGTCGGCGGCAGCTGCCACCGGACGCTTGTCGATTTCCAGCACGTCGATGCGCACCCGCACATGATTGGGCAGCAGCGCCCCGCGCCAGCGCCGCGGGCGAAAGGCGCTGATGGGGGTCAGCGCCAGCAGCGGCGAGTTCATCGGCAGGATCGGCCCGTGGGCGGATAGATTGTAGGCGGTCGATCCCGCCGGCGTCGCCAGCAGCACCCCGTCGCAGATCAGCTCGTCGAGACGGGAGACATCGTCGATGGTGACGCGCAGCTTTGCCGCCTGATGGGTCTGGCGCAGGAAGGAGACCTCGTTGATGGCGCGTGCCGTGTGATGGGCGCCATAGCGGTCGACGGCCTGCATGCGCAGCGGGCGCAGCTCACGCTTTTCCGCACTCTTCAGCCGCTCGATCAGCCCGTCTTCCCGGAATTCATTCATCAGGAAGCCGACGGAGCCACGGTTCATGCCGTAGATCGGCTTGCCCGTGTCCATGAAGCGGTGGAGGGTCTGGAGCATCAGGCCATCGCCACCGAGCGCGACGATGACATCTGCATCCGCCGGATCGCAGTTGCCATAGAGCTGCGCCAGACGGCGCCGCGCGATATGGGCATCCTCCGTCGCACTGGCGACGAAAGCGATCATCTCGATCTTGTCCGGCACGGAACGATTCCCCGTTTTCCTCGGCGCGGCTGCGAGGGGTAACATGGGCGACGCCCCGGACACCAGAGCACGGGCGCCCTTTCGGACGTCCGTGCTGCAGTGCGTCATGCCAGGAGCCCGGAGATCCCCGTGCGGATCATTGCGCCGGCGTCACCGTCAGGTGACCCGCGGGGCCGCGGGCGATGCGGTCGGGATCATACATGTCCTCCAGCGATGCCCCCGGGCGGACGAAATCCCCCGGTGTCACTGCCCGCACCATGTAGGCGACCGTCAGTCCCGTCAGCATCGCATCGGTCTCGTTGAAGGCGAGGGCGAAGCGGTCGTCGCGGAACTCGACATGCTCCGGCTGGAAATCCGCCGTCAGCCACGGGAAGGCGGCAAGATCGCCGGAGCGTACCAGCGCCGGGTTCTCGATCTCGAAGCCCGCCGGCAAGAGGTCGACGGCGATGAGCCGACCATTGCGCGGCTCGCCGGTGCCAAGGGTGAGGACGACGACGAAGCGGTCATTCTGCCGGGCGGTTGCCGGGTCGGCGAGGCTGCCATCCAGCCGGTAGACCTTGCGGTCGATGGTGAGGCCGGCGGAAATCGGCGGCAGCGGTCGCTCGGGCAGGCCCTCGGCGGTGAGCGCGACGAAGGCGTTGGTCTTGCCGCGGTTGATGATCTCCAGCGGTTGGGTGAGCGCGTCCTCGGTGAGGCGGCGGAAATAGGGCGCCTGCACCATCTGTCCGTCGACGGAAAGAGCGAGCCCGCCGGCCGAATGGGAGAGCGCCTCGGCGGCCATCACCAGCCACGCGGCTTCCTGGGTGGTGGGCGCCGCATTGGCCTCCAGCACCTGCTGCACGGCTTTCGCCACCGGCGGCAGGGCAGAGGCGGCAACACCGGACTCGGCGGCCAGCGTCAGCATCGCCGCGCCATTGCGCAACGGCGTACCGAAATCGGCGCCGCCCCGCGGGCCATCCCCGGAGGCAAGCGTTGCCGTCAGGGTGTCGGCGGCAACCCGGAACACCGTTTCCGCCCGGGTGCGATCGCCGGAGAGGGCGAGGGCGGCGGCCACCTGGGCCTGGGCGAGGCCGGAGCCGAAATCGGCCAGCCTGTCATCGGCGAAGTAACGCAGATCGCCGATGGAGGCTTCGCCAGCGCGGGCCAGCACATAGATGCCATACGCAACCGCCTCGCCGCCGCCGGCCTCGAAGGAGGCATTGGCGGAGAGATCATTGCGCAGCCGATCAAGGGCCAGACGCCACGCGGTATCGGGCACCCGCATCCCCTTGTCCCGGGCGCGGCCGAGGAAATCGGCCACATAGGCCGTCAGCCAGGGATCATCGCCAAAGGGCGACCACAGCCCGAAGGAGCCGCTGGCCGACTGATATTGCAGCACCTTGGTGATGGCAGTCTCGATGCGGCCGGTCATGTCCGGTCCGGGCGCAAGGCCCAAAGTGGCGGCGAGATCGCCGGCATAGAGCAGCGGCAGGGCGCGGCTGACGAGCTGCTCGGCACAACCGAAGGGATAGCGATCGAGACCGGCCAGCAACCCGATCGGGTCAATGCCGATCACCGGAGAGATGGCGACCGAGAGCAGGCCGGAGCCCGGCACGAAGCCGTCCATCCGGTCGGCGGCAAGCGTCAGCTTCTCGTTGGGGGCGAGCGCCTGCAGACCGCGCAGCGCTACCGGCGGGCTGGCCGGGCGGACTGCCAGGCTGCGGCTGCGGCCGATGGCATCGCTGCCGTCCGGCGGGGTGAGGGTGAGGTTCAGCCGGGCAAGTCCGGGATCCCCCGCCCGCAGCCCGACTTCCACGGCGGTCCGGCCGCCCTTGGCGAGGCTCACCGTCGCCGGCACTCCGGTGAGGTTCACTGGCCCCTCGGAGGCCAGCGACAGGCCATAGGTTCCGGCAGCGCCATCCACATTGTCGAGGTCGATGCGCAGCCGGGCGGTGTCGCCGGGGGCGAGAAAGCGCGGCATCGACGTGGTGATGACCACGGGATCGCGCACGATGGTCTCGGCCTCGGCGTTGCCGATCTTGTCCTTGCTCCAGGCAACCGCCATCAGTCGCACCGTGCCGTTGAAGGCCGGGATCTCGAAGCGGGCCGTCACCTTGCCGTCGGCGCCCACGGGCAGGAGCCCGGAATATTGGGCGACCAGCTCCTCCGTCGGCACGGCACCGGTGACGAGGCCGGCGCCCATGTCGCCGCCCACCCGGGCCTTGCCGCGGGTGGCGGTGAGGCTGTCGATGAGGGCGCCGTAGAGATCGCGCAGCTCCGCCCCCAGCCGGCGCTGGCCGAGGAAATAGGCGGTGGCATCCGGCGCCTTGTAGCCGGTGAGGTTGAGAATGCCGGCGTCGACTGCGGCCACCGTCACGAAGGCTTCTTCGCCCGGGGCGAGGCCGGCCACGGTGATCGGCACCTCCAGCACGCTGCCTGGGCGGATGCTGGCCGGGGCCGCAAGGGTGACGGGCAGGGTGGAGAGTCCCTTGTCGAGCCCCGCCCAGGCGAGACCGACCGCCCGGTTCGGCATGCGTCCGGCCGCGACATCGGTCGGCCGGTAGAGGGTCGCCGTCACATAGGCGCCCGGCGTCCAGTCATCGGTCACCGGCAGTTTCACCACGGTGCCCTCGGCCGGCACGTCGACGCTGGTCATGGCGATCACGCCATCACCGATGACGGTGACGAGGGCCTTGCCGGGAAAGCGCGGGGCCAGACGCAGTTCGGCGGTTTCGCCGGGGCGATAGCCCTCCTTGTCGAGGGCGACGTCGAGCACGTCCGGGGTCTCGGCGGTGGCCGAGAGGGCAAACCAGCCGGCGGTGAAGCCGAGGCTGGTGGCGGTGTCCGGCTTGCCATCGACGCTGATATCGAGCCGGTAGGCGCCGAAGGTGACGGGAGCGTCAATGCGGGCGGTGCCATCGGCGGCAATCGTCAGATTGCCTGAGGCGACGCGGCTGGTCGAAGTGACCGGCTGGAAAGACCAGTCGCCATCCCGGCCGTACCATTGGAACCGGCGCTCGATCTTCACCAGCTCCCAGCGCACGCCGGGGAGCGCAATGCGCCTGCCATCGGCGGCAATCGCCACCAGCTCGAAGCCGGCGGGGGATCCTTCCGCCGCGCGGCCATCGGAGAACAGCGGCTTCACGCCCAAGAACGGGCCGCCGGTCGCCACCGGCAGCACCAGACTGCGCTCGACGGCGCGGCCGCCGGGCTCGCGCACCCGGATGAGGGCTTCGGCCTCCAGTGGCCGTGTGGTCGGGTCCAGGCGTGGCAGGGCCAGCGAGATGCGGGAGGTGCCATCGGCGCCGGTGCGCGGCAGATCCAGAAGCGGCCGGCGGATCGGTGTGACCGGATCATCCTCCAGCCCGAACTGGAAGCCGGGGAAGGCCGCCCGGGTGCGCACCGGGCGCACGATCAGATCACCTTCCAGCGCCAGATCCCGCCCGGGGGCACCATAGAGATAATCCGCCTGCACCCGGACCAATGCCGGCTTTGCCGCCGACAGGTCCACTGCATCGGTGGACAGCGCAAGGTCGAGGCGCTCCGGCTGGAAATCCTGCACGAGGAAAGTGGTGCTGCCGACGATCGGCCCCTTCGGGTCGGTGTAGGCCTCCACCCGCCATGTGCCCGAGAGCGCGGTGGAGACGAGATCCACATCGAAGCTGCGGCCGCCGAGGCCGGAATCTTTCGTCGCGGCCGTCACATAGGAGAGGCCATCCGGGCGCAGCACCTTGAGGGTCAGCGGCACCTCGGGGACAGCTTCGGAGCGGGCGGTGCGCAGGAGGGCGGTGAGATGCACCGTCTCGCCGGCGCGATAGATGCCGCGCTCGGTGAACACGAACGCATCCAGCGGCCCCGGTGCCGGCCGGCCGGCGACGCCGCGATCGGAAAGATCGAAGGCCGCGGCGGTCAGATCCAGAAAGCCGAAATCGCCGCCGGCTTCCGCGGTCAGCACCGTCGGGGTGAGGCCGCCGCTGCCCGCAGTCAGGCCGGGGGCAAAGACCGCATGACCAGCCGCATCGGTCACCGCTTCGCCCAGCACCTCGTTGCCCCGCGACAGCAGCTTCAGCGCGACGCCGGCTTTCGGCGCGGCATCGCCGAGACCACGGACGAAGGCGTGCAGGCCGTCATTGGCGGAGAGGGTGGCAAGGCCGAGATCGGAGACCACGAACCACTGGGTGGCGCGGCGGCTGGAGTCCTCGGCCTGCTCGACGGGCCGGGCCGAGAGGATGTAGACGCCGGGCTTCAGCGCGCCGATCGCCTCGTCGACGGGGAAGGCGGTGGTGACCTCGGTGTTCAGCACCCGCTCGGTGGCCATCTGGCCGGACCAGACGACAGCGCCGGATTCATCGGCCACCCGTTCGATGTCCCAACCATCAAGCGTGCCACGGAACGAGCCGTCGAATACCGGGCGGGGCAGGCCGCGGGCGCCGATGTGCAGGATTTCCACCACGACGCCGGCGCTGTTGACGGTCACCAGAGGAATGCCGCGGGCGCCGACCTTCGGCAGCACATAGGCGGAGCCGGACAGGCGCACATCCGGGGCGCGGTCGCGCACATAGATCTGCCAAGAGGCCGGCGTCTTCAGGGCCTCGCCGACCACTGACGGCAGCCCGGCCCGGAGCGCAATGTCATAGCGCTCGCCATGGGCGAGGCCATCGACGCACAGCTCCTGATCCGAAACCGTAACGGTTGGCGCCGACTGCCCGGCAACGCTGACATATTTCTGCGCGTCGGCGCTCTTCACTGCCAGCGTCTCGGAGAACTGAATGCACACCCGGGGACGAGCGGTGTCGGCATCGACGCTATAGTCGAGAACCCGGAAGCCGTGCTCGTCGACAAGAGCGGAAAGCCGTTGTTTCGCAGCCGCATCGGGCGCGCGGGCGAGACTTTCCTTCAACGCTTCGATGGCGGGGCGCCACAGGCTGGCGTCTGCAAGCGACGCCGAGAGCGCGCGCAAGGCGGCGGCCTGCTCGGCGGGTGTTGTGGCAAGGGTCAGGCCGGCAAAGGCCAGCGAGCGGGCGGTTTCCCGGTTGCGCCACTCCTCGGAATAGTCCTTCGGCGGCCGTGTGAGGAGGGCGGCGGAAAGATTTGTCCAGACGGCAGAATTGCCGGTCGACAGCTGGCGCGTATCGGCAATGCTCAGCCCGTCCGGAGCACGACCGGTGCGCGCGCCGGCGGCAACGCCGGCTTTCAGCAGGGCAGCAGCCCGGGGCGCGTCCTCCGGCAGCCATGCCATGTCCGGCAGCGGCAGCGGGCCCCTGGTCGGGCTTGCGGCGACACTGCCGATCACCCGGCCGGAGACGGCATCGGGAAAGGGCGTGCGCGGGCCGACATCGGATTTCAGGAAGCACCAGTTGGCCTTGGTGTTGAAGGTGAAGGCCTTGCAGGTGCCATCGGCCAGACAGGCGGATTCGCAGGCTTCCCGGGTGGTGTCGCGCAGCACCAGGGAATCGAAGCCCGGCAGGTCGGTGCGCTCCAGGATTTCCACCCGGCGTCCGCCGCTGTCCTGCTGGGCCGCCGCCGGCACGAGCCCGGCGCTGACGAAGAACAGGCTGGCGACGGCAACGCGGCGGAGGGTTCGGACCATGGACACCGGACTTCTCCTGACTGGTCGACGGAGTATCGCGCCGATCATACACATCCCGCCGGATCCTGCAGCGCCCGCCGAGCGGCCTTCGGGCATATGTCGCGCGGATGCGATTTTCGTTGCGAACGATTCCCAATCGTGGCACCCCGCGACGGGTGGGGGACCGGCTTGGCCCTGCGGGCGGCGACGGGCGTCCGGGGGCGCACAAGGAAAGGATCACCGGATGGTTCCGAACGACGCTGGGGCGGCCGCAGCCGGGGCGGATAAGCCGCGGCTGGTCTTCGACCATGTGGGGCATGCCTTCGACGGGGTTCCGGTCCTGAAGGACATCTCCATTGCGGTGGCGGCGGCCGAGGTCGTGTGTCTGCTCGGGCCATCGGGCTGTGGCAAGACGACGCTGCTCCGCATCGCCGCCGGCATCGAGCGCCAGACCAGCGGTCGCGTCTGCGTGGACGGGGTGGAGGTGTCCGGCCCGGGCGTCTTCCTGCCGCCGGAAAAGCGCTCTGTCGGGCTGGTGTTTCAGGATTATGCGCTCTTTCCCCATCTGACGGTGCGGGCCAACGTCATGTTCGGTCTGGCCCATGTGCCCAAGGCCGAGGCGCGGGCCGAGGCCGAGGCGGCGGTCGCCCGGGTGGGACTTGCCCGCCACATCGACGACTATCCCCACGCGCTCTCCGGGGGCGAGATGCAGCGCGTCGCGCTGGCCCGGGCGCTGGTCAGCCGCCCTGCGGTTCTGCTCATGGACGAGCCCTTTTCCGGTCTGGACGCGCGGCTGCGCGACCGGGTGCGCGACGAAACCATCACCCTCCTGAAAGAGGCTCAGGCCACCGCTGTTGTCGTCACCCATGATCCGGAAGAAGCCATGCGGATCGGCGATCGCATCGCCCTGATGCGGGCCGGACGCCTGATGCAGCTGGGCACGCCGGATGATCTCTATCGCCGCCCGGTGGATCTGGCGGCGGCGCGATTCTTCTCCGATCTCACCGAGGTACCGGGCCGGGTGGTCTCCGGGCAGGCCGAAGGACCCCTCGGCCGCGTGCCGGCGCCCGGTCTCGCGGACGGAGCGGCGGTCATCATCGCGGCCCGCCCCCATGCGCTGCTGCTCGGCAGCCCGGAAACCGGCGTCGCCGGCACGGTGGTGCGGCGGCGCTTTCTGGGCGAGGTCGATCTGGTGGATGTGGCCGTGCCCGGGATCGATCGTCCCTTCGGCGCGCGGGTGCGGGAAATCGGCCGCTTTCGCACTGGCGAAAGGGTGGGTGTCACCCTGGATCCGGCGGCAACGCTGGTCTTTGTCGCCAATTGAACGCAGGGCGGGTGCCGCCACTGTGCACCGCACAACCGGAGCTTCTTTCGCCGGCGCGCTTGAGATTTGCCGCGCCCGTTCCCACTTGCCGCGAAGGGATCGGAAGGGTTATTCGGTTGAAGGCCCGCGCATTGCGGTCAGGAGCCGGATTCCCGTGCCCGGTCGAGGGTGGCGCGGGAGGAGCCGGCACGAGGCCGGCGCCGAGCGCCACGGTCGAGCAAGGGATGTCCCCCCGGGCATCCGGACATGCGGATTGACGAGGAGAGCCCGGCAATGGGTCTGAGCTTCTGGCACATTCTTATTCTCGCCCTTGTGGTGGTGCTCCTGTTCGGGCGCGGCAAGATTTCCGACCTGATGGGCGATGTCGCCAAGGGCATCAAGTCCTTCAAGAAGGGCCTGGCCGACGACGAGACCCCGCCGGCCGAGACGCCGCGGACCATCGACCAGAAGGCCACTCCGGCCTCCATGGACAAGACCGAGGACCGGTCGAAGGCCGGCTGACGGCCGCAAGACCAGTGCGGGGCGCGACCGGCCGCGGGCAACCGTGTGCCGTCGACCCGCGTGAGCGGCGCGGCTCTGGCGCCGGATGGACAGGCGAGGGCCGGGGAGTGATCGTCCCGGCGGAGGATCCCCGTGTTCGAGATCGGCTGGACCGAACTGGTCGTCGTCGCCGTGGTCGCGGTGCTCGTGGTGGGGCCGAAGGATCTGCCCCGCATGCTGCGCACCTTCGGGCAATATGTGGGCAAGGCCCGGCGCATGGCGTCGGAGTTCCAGACCCAGTTCAATGACGCCCTGAAGGAAGCCGAGCGGCAGGCGGAGATGGAGGATCTGCGCAAGCAGGTCGACGCCCTCAAGACGGCCGCCACCGTGGCCGTCGATCCCATTAAGGCGGTCAAGGACGAGATCACCAAGCTCGGCCCGACGGCGACCTCGCCGCTCCCGTCTGCGCCGGCCTCCCCGGCGCCGGTGGCGGGCCCCGAGGTGCCGGCAGCCCCCCTGCCGCTGGTGCCCACCGAGACGGCGGCGGCTCCCGCGCCGGCGGCTCCCGAGGCGAGACCGGCGCCTGTCGTGGAGGAGGGGGTGACCCTGTCCGGCCCGACGGCTCCGGCTGTGACGCCGCCCGCGGCCACGCCTGAGCCGGCCCCCGTCGCGACCCCGACCGACAGCCCGCGGAGCGTGTGATGAGCCAGGACGACATCGACGCCTCCAAGGCTCCGCTCATCGAGCACATCATTGAGCTGCGCTCCCGTCTGTTCAAGTCGGTGATCGCGTTCATTATCGCCTTTCTGGTCTGCTTCTATTTCGCCTCCGACATCTTCAATCTGCTGGTCGTTCCCTATGAATGGGCGGCCGGCAAGGAAGCGGCGATCGAGCTGATCTACACGGCGCCGCAGGAATTCCTGTTCACCCAGATCAAGCTGGCGATGTTCGGCGCGCTGTTCCTTGCCTTTCCGGTCATCGCCTCGCAGGTCTACATGTTCGTGGCGCCGGGTCTCTATCGCAACGAGCGCGCGGCATTCCGGCCCTATCTCATCGCGACGCCGATCCTGTTCCTGATCGGTGCGGCGCTGGTCTATTTCTTCGTCGTGCCGGTGGCGATGCACTTCTTCCTGTCGATGCAGCAGGAAGGGCAGATGGGGAAGGCGTCGATCACCCTGCTGCCGCGGGTCAGTGAATATCTGTCCCTGATCATGGTGCTGATCTTCGCCTTCGGACTGGTGTTCCAGCTGCCGGTGGTGCTGACGCTGCTGGCGCGGGCGGGGCTGATCGATGCGGCGGCGCTGCGCTCCAAGCGGCGCTATGCCATCGTGATTGCCTTCGCGGTGGCCGCCATTCTCACGCCGCCGGATCCCATCAGCCAGATCATGCTGGCGATCCCCTCCATTCTTCTCTACGAGGTGTCCATCCTCACGGTGGTCCGCATGGAGAAGAAGCGGGCTGCCGCCGAAGCCGCGGCGGAGAGCTGATCCGCGGGTTTCCTTCTCCGTTCCGGCATCCGGACCGTCCGCCCCTGACCGGGGCGCGCCGGGTGCCCCGGCCGCCGGACGCCGCGTCCGGCCGGTCGGTCCAATCTTTCGGGACTAGCCGACCATGCTCGATATCCGCTCGATCCGCGAGGCGCCCGAGGCGCTGGATGCCGCTCTGGCGCGTCGTGGACAGGGGCCGCGCGCTGCCGATCTCATCGCGCTCGATGATGCCCGCCGCGCGCTGATCCTGAATGTCGAGGCGCTTCAGGCCCGCCGCAACGCGGCCTCCAAGGAAATCGGCAAGGCCAAGGCCGCCAAGGACGAGGCGAAGGCCACCGAGATCCTGGCCGAGATGGCCACCCTGAAGGAGACCCTGCCGGCCGAGGAAGTGCGCCTGCGTACCGCCGAGAAGGCGCTGACCGAGGCCCTCTCCACCATTCCCAATCTGCCGCTGCCCGAGGTGCCGGATGGCCCCGACGAGACGGCCAATGTTGAGTATGGTGCGCCGCGCGGTGTGAAGCCGGGGTTCGATTTCCAGCCGAAAGAGCATTTCGAGATCGCCGAGGCCTGGGGCCTCATGGATTTCGAGCGCGCCGCCAAGCTGTCGGGCGCGCGTTTCGTCGTGCTGAAGGGCAAGCTTGCCCGGCTGGAGCGGGCGCTGGCCCAGTTCATGCTGGATCTTCACACCGGCCCCCATGGCTATGAGGAAGTGTCGCCGCCGCTCTTGGTGCGCGATGCGGCCCTTTATGGCACCGGCCAGCTGCCGAAGTTCGGCGAGGACCTGTTCCGCACCACGCTGGATCACTGGCTGATCCCGACGGCGGAAGTGCCGCTGACCAATCTGGTCTCCGGCGAGATCCTGGACGAGGCGATCCTGCCGATCCGGGTGACGGCGCTGACCCATTGCTTCCGCTCGGAAGCGGGCTCGGCCGGGCGTGACGTGCGCGGCATGCTGCGCCAGCACCAGTTCCAGAAGGTGGAGCTGGTCTCCATCACCACGCCGGAACAGTCGGCCGCCGAGCACGAGCGGATGCTGGCGTGCGCCGAGGCGGTGCTGACCCAGCTGGGCCTGCATTATCGCGTCGTCACGCTCTGCACCGGCGACATGGGCTTCACCTCCCAGAAGACCTACGACATCGAGGTCTGGCTGCCGGGGCAGAACGCCTTCCGCGAAATCTCGTCCTGCTCGGTGTGCGGCGATTTCCAGGCCCGCCGAATGGATGCCCGCTATCGCCCGAAGGATGCCAAGGCGACCCGTTTCGTCCACACCCTCAACGGCTCGGGCGTCGCGGTTGGCCGGGCGCTGATTGCGGTGCTGGAAAATTATCAGACCGCCGATGGCTCCGTCATCGTTCCGGAAGTGCTGCGCCGCTATACCGGGTTCGACATGATCGGCAAGGCGGACGTCGAGCGCATCTGAGGATGGGCTCTTCCGGGCCGGGATAATCCCGGCCCCGTCACTTTCTGGAGCGGACAGGGCGATGCGGATTCTGATTACCAACGACGACGGCATCCACGCGGACGGGCTGAAGACCCTGGAGCGGATCGCCCGGGCCCTGTCCGATGATGTCTGGGTGATCGCCCCCGAGACCGACCAGAGCGGCGCCTCTCACTCCCTTACTCTCAGCCTGCCGCTGCGGGTGCGTCCGGTGGCCGAGCGTACCTATGCGGTGCGCGGCACGCCGACGGACTGCGTGATCATGGGGGTGCGCCACATTCTCGACCGCGCGCCGGATCTGGTGCTCTCCGGCGTCAACCGGGGCCAGAATCTCGGTGACGACGTCACCTATTCGGGGACTGTCGCCGGCGCCATGGAAGGCACGCTCCTCGGTATCCGCTCGATCGCCTTCAGCCAGTGCTTCTCCAAGGAAACCCGCGACGCGCCGCATTATGCCACCGGCGAGGCCCTCGGGCCGGATCTGGTGCGCCGTCTGCTGGCCATCGAGACGCCGCCGGGCACGCTGTTCAACGTCAATTTCCCGGACCGGCTGACGTCGGATGTCCGCGGCGTGAAGGTGACCCGGCAGGGCCGGCGCAATCCGGATCTCGTCGAGATCGAACCGCGCGAGGACGGCCGCGGCATCCCCTATTACTGGATCGCTTTCCGTCGCGCTCCCTACGAGTTCGAGCCGGAAACCGATCTCAAGGCCTGCGCCGAGGGCTTCGTCTCCGTCACCCCGCTGCGGCTGGACCTGACGGCGGACGCGTTTCTGGACCGCCTGTCCGGCGCGCTTGCCTGAGCGGCTCCTTACGGATCGTTCACGCTTTCCCGGCAGTCTGTTAACCGCCTCCCGACGACGCGAATCGGCGGGAGGTCAGCCGGCCGGGAAGCGTATTGTTTCCGGTCGGTCGCCCTTGGCGGGAAAGCGGCTTTCCGGGAGTAACGATGTTCCACGAACGTCAGGGCTTTGATGACGGGGACGCCATTGCGTCCGAACGGGTGGCGCTGGCCGGGCTGATCCTGGCGCTGCGGACCCGGGGCATTCGCGACCGGCGCATTCTCTCGGCCATCGAGCTGATTCCGCGCCGGCTGTTCCTGCCGGTGAACCAGCATTCGGTCGCCTATGACGACAAGGCGCTGCCCATCGAATATGGCCAGCTGATCGCCCAGCCGTCGATGGTCGCCCGTATTGCCGAGGCGCTCGGCCCCGATCCGGGCTGGCGCATTCTGGAAGTCGGCACCGGCTCGGGCTATCAGGCGGCGGTTCTCTCCCGGCTGTTCGGTCAGGTCTACACGCTGGAGCGCTATCGCTCGCTGGTGACGCTGGCCGCCGATCGCTTCACCACTCTGCGTCTGGGCAATGCCTTCGTCCGTCAGGGCGATGGTCTTGAGGGCTGGGCGGAAAAGGCTCCGTTTGATGCCGTGGTGGTCAATGGCTCCATGCCGCATGTGCCGGAAAGCCTGATCCGCACCCTGCGCATGGGCGGGCAGATGATCATCGCCATCGGGCCGTCGATCGGGCGGCAGAAGCTCCTGCGGGTGGTGCGGACCACATCCGGCACCGAGGAAACGGTGCTCGGCACCGTGCGCATGGTGCCGATTCTCCACGGGACGGCGGACTGGCTGTGACCATGCGGATGCCTGTCTGGCGGGGGATGACGGCGGCGGATCTGCCTGCCGTCGATCGCATCGCGGCGATTGTCCACCCGGGCTATCCCGAGCGTCCGGCCGTGATGGCGGAGCGGCTGCGGCTGTTTCCGGAGGGCTGCCTTGTGGCGGCGGTTCCGGGCGAGGACACGCTGGTCGGCTATGCCATCGCCCATCCGGCCCGGCCGGGTGTGCCGCCGGCGCTCGACAGTCTTCTCAAGGGCCTCTCCGGGCGGGAAAGCGTGTTGCATCTCCACGATATCGCCCTGTTGCCGGAGGCCCGCCGCGGCGGGCTTGGCGGACGGGGCGTGCGCCGCCTTGTGGCTGTTGCCGAGGCGGCGGGGCTTGCCGGCCTGACCTTGATTGCGGTTGCCGATGCTGCGCCCTACTGGGTCCGGCTGGGCTTCCGCGATGCTGCGCCGGCCGAGGCGGGAGAGAAGGCGCTGGCGTCCTATGGCGGCGCGTCGCGCTACATGGCGGCGCCGACTGCCGTGGTCGCCGCCGCGCTCTGACACGCCGGGCGAGTGCCCGATTTCTACTCCCGCGCTCAAGGAGACAGCTTTCGCTGTCCGGTTAATCCTTCGGAAACCTCGTTGGCGTCTAATTGCAGTCGACTTCGGAATTGGTTTGAGGAAGGCGAGCTGGAGACGATGCGCGGAATTGTTCCATCGATCCGATCGCGAACCCTGAGCGGGATCGCCCTCCTGACGCTGCTGTCGAGCGTGACGGCGGGATGCAGTGGTGACATGTCCCGGTTCACCTCCGGGTCGATCTTCGACATCGGCTCCAAGCCGAAGACGCAGGTCGCCAAGGTGGATGACGTGGCGGTTACCGGCTCCCTGCCGTCGGCCCCGGTATCGTCCGGTCTGCTGCCGCCGCCGTCGACGGCGCAGGTTGCCGCCGCTGCTCCTGCAGCTGCGACGACCCTCAATAGCGCGGCCGGCAGTGCGGCCTCCTATGCCAGCGAGGCGGCGGGCCAGGCGGCCGCGCCGGTCGCCAATGCGGCTGTCCAGTACAAGAACTGGTCCTCGGCCGGTGGCACCCTGGTGACGGTTGCCCCGGGCGAGACCACGGGGACCATTGCCCGGCGCTATGGCATCCCCGAGGAAGCCATTCTGGCGACCAACCGGGTGTCGTCTGCAGCCCAGGTGCAGCCGGGCAGCCAGATCATCATCCCGACCTATGTCTATGGCCAGCCGGCCAAGGGCGTGGCGGCGGCGACTGCCCCGACGCTGGCGACACCGACGCTTTCGGCTCCGACCGGAACGCTCGGCACCATGCCGGCATCCGCGGCTGCTGCTGCGGCGGCGCCTGTTGCCGCGGCGGCCTCCAAGGCGTCGGCGGGCACCAGCTATGTGGTCAAGAGTGGCGACAGCCTGCGCGCCGTCGCCAAGCGCAACGGCCTCTCCTACAAGGAGCTGGCGGCGGCCAACGGGCTGGAGCCGACGTCCGAGCTGAAGATCGGCCAGAAGATCGTCATCCCCGGCGCGGGCACCACGGCTGCTGCCACTGCCGCGGCGACAACTGCGGCTGCGGCTCCGGGCAAGCTTGGCATTCCCAAGGCGCCGCCGGCCAGCACCCTGCAGGCGCAAGCTCAGGCGCAGGCCACTGCCGTGGCGGCTCCGGTGGCGGCGGTGAAGGCCGCGCCGGTGGCAGCCGTCAAGGCGGCACCCACCCAGGTTGCGGCTCTCCCGGCCCAGATGTCGGATGCCGGCTCGGCGGTGCAGAGCGCTGCCAAGGCGGCGGCCGCTCCGGATCCGGAGGAGGCTGAAGTCGGTTCGCCGAAGACCGGCTTCCGCTGGCCAGCCCGGGGTCGCGTCGTCTCCGGCTTCGGCAAGAAGCCGAATGGCGAGAGCAATGACGGCATCAACCTCGCCGTTCCCGAGGGCACGCCGGTGAAGGCGGCCGAGGAGGGCGTGGTCGTCTATTCCGGCAACGAGCTGCAGGGCTATGGCAACCTGGTTCTGGTGCGCCATTCCAATGGCTGGGTGACGGCCTACGCCCACAACAGCGAGCTGCTGGTCTCCAAGGGCGACACCGTCAAGCGCGGGCAGGTGATTTCCAAGGCCGGCGCCACCGGCAACGTCACCTCGCCGCAGCTGCACTTCGAGCTGCGCAAAGGCTCGCGTCCGGTGGATCCGACCCCCTATCTCGGCGGCGTCTGATCCGTCCGACAAAACCGATCTGATCGGCCCGCCGTCTCTCCATTCCGGGGAGGCGGCGGGCCTTTCTGCGTTTGCGGGGGGGAAGGTCGCCCTGGCGGACTGAGGGGAGGGAGACGCGCGGCCGCACTGGTCCGCAGTGTCGGCGACTGGAGCTGCTGCGGATCCGGCATCGCGCCTCGACGATCGGGATGACCGTTCGCGCGGGCCTTTCATGCCGGTTCAACCGGGATCGGCGCCGCGGGCTTCTTCTTGAGGCTGACAGGCGGCATCGGGCCGGGCAGGGCGGTCCGTGGGACAGCGACGGGCTTTGTGTCGGCGCGAGGGGAGCCGCCAAGGGTGGCCAACGGCCTCCTCCGGCTCGGCAGAGCCCGGAAACGAAAAAAGCGCCCGCCGGCGGGAGGAGGTGCCGGGGAGCGCTTTTTCCGTAAGACCTGTCCGGTGGGGGAGGAGATCCGCCGGTCAGGATCAGTCACGGACGGGGAGGAAATCGTCCGGAGCTGCACGCTTCTTTCGCCGCGCCGAGGGCTGCAGGTCGAAAGCAGCAAACGGGATCCGCTGAGGGAGAAGGTTCAGCGAAACCCAAAGTCCGCCGGCAGGAGAAGGCCTGCACGCCGGGCTGTCAGAGCCGTCCGGTTCGGGAGGAGGTGAACCGGGCGACCCGTCTCGATCAGCGAGCCGTGCGGCGCGCAATATAGGGGATGTCACCGCGGCGGATGCCCAGATCCTGCAGCTCGCGGTTGGAGAGCTGCATCAGCTCGGTGCAGGTCTCGTTGTAGTTCTTCCAGCTGCGATAGCGGCGAACGATGGTCTCGAACATGGCTGTTGTCCTGTGGCTGTGGGCCCGGGTGGCCTGATGGCCCCGTCAACCCTCGTGAAATCCGGGGACGGTGCGCCGTCTGTTGGCTCACCGTCGATGACACCTAGATAGACGAGGACAGGCCCGCGTTGGAGTGGGGGACTCTGCAAGGCAGCCATGCAAATGGTGCGGAGCACCATAAGTCTTACGGTTTTCCCCTTAAGGCCGGGTCCGGAGGGGGGCGGCGGGCGCGGGCTTCCAGACCAAGGCACTGAGATATAAGGGGTCCGTGTTTTGCTTGGCGCCATGTGCACCACTCGCACGGCCCGATTTTCCGCCCGTAGCCTCTTCATTCGGGGCGAAAGAATGTGTGCGCTGCACAATTCCTTGCGATGGCGCAAAAACGACAACGGGACGCGCGGCCGTCAGGCCGGGCGTCCCGCTGAATCGGGCGGTGATGCCCCCGGCATCCACTGGGGATCCCGGGGATCAGGGGGGCGGCGTCAGGCCGGGGTCTTCAGGCGCTCCAGCGCCTCGCGCACCTTGGCGGAGCGGGTGAGGGCGTCCTCGCGGCGCTCCTTCTGCTCGTCGACCACCTCTTCCGGCGCCCGGGCGATGAAGTCGGCATTGCCGAGCTTGGTATCGATGCGGGCGACGTCGGCGTCGATCTTCGCCAGTTCCTTTTCCAGACGCGCGCGCTCGGCATCGAGATCGATGATGCCCTTGAGCGGCAGGCAGGCGAGGCCGCCGCCGATCAGCATCTGCGCGGAGCCCGCCGGCGGCTTGTCGGCCAGGACGATATCGGAGATGCGGGCCAGCCGCTTGATGGCGGCGCCGTGCACCGACACCAGCTTCTTCACCGCCTCGCCGCCGCCCACCAGCTGCAGCGGGATCTGGGCGCCGGCCGGCACGTTGGTTTCCGCCCGCACCGAGCGGATGGCGCTGACGAGTTCGACCAGCAGGTTGATCTCGTCGGCGGCCTTGGTGTCGTTGAGGCACGGGGCCGGCCAGTTGGCGTGCGCCAGCAGGCCGGCGCGGGGCTGGCCTTCCGGTGCGGTCTGGGCCCACAGCTCCTCGGTGACGAAGGGCATGAAGGGATGCAGCAGACGCAGGATCTGCTCCAGCACCCACGCCGTCACCATGCGCGCCTCGGCCTTGGCCACATCGTCATCGCCGAGCAGAACCGGCTTCACGAGCTCCAGATACCAGTCGCAGAACGTGCCCCAGGTGAACTTGTAGATGGCCGCCGCCGCCTCGTTGAAGCGGTAGGCTTCCAGTGCCGCAGACACGGCGTCCGCCGTGCGGCCGGTTTCCACCACGATCCAGCGCGAGAGGGTGGTGGTCACCGTTTCCGGCGCGCAGGCCCCGGCGGCGACGCAGCCATTCATCTCGGCAAAGCGGGCGGCATTCCACAGCTTGGTGGCAAAGGCCCGGTAGCCGCCCACCCGGCTGGTGGCCAGCTTGATGTCGCGTCCCTGGGCGGCCATGGCCGTCAGGGTGAAGCGCACCGCATCGGCCCCGAACTCGTCGATGAGGCTGAGCGGATCGATGACGTTGCCCTTCGACTTCGACATCTTCGCGCCCTTCTCGTCACGGACGAGGGCGTGGATGTAGATGTCGTGGAACGGGATCTCCGGATTGCCGGCCTCGTCCTTCATGAAGTGAAGGCCCATCATCATCATCCGGGCGACCCAGAAGAAGATGATGTCGAAGCCGGTGATCAGCACGCTGGTCGGATAATAGCGCTTCAGCTCCGGCGTCTCGTCGGGCCAGCCCATGGTCGAGAACGGCCACAGCGCCGAGGAGAACCAGGTGTCGAGCACGTCGGGATCCCGGGTCAGCTCGGTCGGCGCGCCATAGTGCTTTTCCGCGGCGGCGTTGGCCTCGGCTTCCGACTTCTCGACGAAGATCGTGCCATCCGGCCCGTACCAGGCGGGGATCTGGTGGCCCCACCACAACTGGCGCGACACGCACCAGGGCTGGATGTTCTCCATCCACTCGAAATAGGTCTTTTCCCAGTTCTTCGGCACGAAATTCGTGCGCCCGTCCTTCACCGCGGCGATGGCCGGCTGGGCGAGGGTGTGGGCGTCGACATACCACTGGTCGGTGAGGAAGGGCTCGATGACGACGCCGGAGCGGTCGCCATGGGGCACCTTGTGGGGATGCGGCTCGATCTTTTCCAGGAGGCCGCGGGCCTCCAGCATCGCCACCACCCGGTCGCGCGCCTTGAAGCGCTCGACGCCGTCCAGCGTCAGCGTTTCCGTCAGGTCGGCGCTCTCCGGCAGGCCGGCGAGGAACTCGGCATTGTTGGCCAGCGCGATGCGGCCTTCGATGTCGAGCACGTTGATGAAGCCGAGATTGTGGCGCTTGCCGATCTCGAAGTCGTTGAAGTCATGGGCCGGCGTCACCTTCATGGCGCCGGTGCCGGTCTCCATGTCCACATAGTCGTCACCGACGATCGGGATCAGGCGTCCGGTCAGCGGCAGCACGACATTTTTGCCGAGAAGCTCGGCAAAGCGCGGATCTTCCGGATGCACGACGACGGCGGTATCGCCCAGCATCGTCTCCGGCCGGGTGGTGGCGACGACGATGTAGCTCGCCGGATCCTCGGCCGAGAAGGTGCGGCCTTCGATCGGATAGCGCAGATACCAGAGCTTGCCCTTCACCTCGACCGAGAGAACCTCAAGGTCGGAGATGGCGGTGAGCAGCTTCGGGTCCCAGTTGACGAGGCGCTTGTCCTTGTAGATCAGCCCCTGCTTGTAAAGCGTCACGAACACTTCCAGCACGGCGCGGGACAGGCCCTCGTCCATGGTGAAGCGCTCGCGGGAGAAGTCGCAGGAGGCGCCGAGGCGGCGGAGCTGGCGCATGATGGTGCCGCCGGACTCGGCCTTCCAGGTCCACACCTTCTCCAGAAACTTCTCGCGGCCGATGGTGCGCCGGTCGGGTTCCTGGCGCTGCATCATCTGCCGTTCGACGACGGACTGGGTGGCGATGCCGGCATGGTCGGTGCCGGGCTGCCACAGCACGTCGAGGCCGCGCATGCGGTTGAAGCGCGCCAGCACGTCCTGCAGCGTGTTGTTGAGCGCATGCCCCATGTGCAGCGAGCCGGTGACGTTCGGCGGCGGGATCACGATGGAGAAGGAGGGCGCGCCCGGACGGGCGTTGGCGCCGGCGCGGAATGCCTGGGCATCTTCCCAGAGCTGGGAAATGCGCGGTTCGATCGCTGCCGCGTCGTAGGTCTTGTCGAGCATGGAACGGAGCCGCCTTGTTCGGTCGGGTTGGGTCATCAGGCCGGAGGGGAGGCGCCGCGCAAACGGCGGCGGCCGGGCCTGATCCCGGTTCTTCGCACAGGGTCTAAAACGATTTCGGGGGGGGAAGTCAACCGCGGCCTTGTCCGGAGAGGGCTTCGACACCCCTGCGGCGACGCCGCGACGCGGGCAGGGCGCACCCATGGCGCCTGCGTGGCCGGGCCCGGCCGTCCCGGGGGAATTTGCATTGCCGCGCGCCGCGTCCGATAAGGCTGGATCAAAGCCCCGTGGCCGGCCCCTCCTGCCGCCGCGGCGCGGCCCGGTCTTTCACCTGTTTATACGGTCCGACACTCCCATGGCGCCTCCTCTTCTGACCCTCCAGGGCATCCGGCTGAGCTTCGGCGGCACGCCGCTGATCGAGGCGGCCGACCTGACGGTTGCCCGCGGCGACCGCATCTGCCTTGTCGGCCGCAACGGCTCCGGCAAATCCACGCTCCTGAAGATTGCCGCCGGCCTCGTCGAGCCCGATGATGGCGAGCGCTTCCTGCACCCCAGGGCGACCCTGCGCTATCTGCCCCAGGAGCCGGACCTCTCCGGCTATCCGACCACGCTTGCCTATGTCGAGGCCGGCCTTGCCCCCGGCGACGATGCCTTTCAGGCCCGCTTCCTGCTGGAATCCCTCGGCCTGACCGGCGAGGAAGCGCCGGGGTCGCTGTCCGGCGGCGAGGCGCGCCGGGCGGCGCTGGCCCGGGTGCTGGCGGCCGAACCGGACATCCTGCTTCTCGACGAGCCCACCAACCATCTGGATCTCCCCGCCATCGAGTGGCTGGAAGGCCAGATCGCGACGTTACCGTCGGCCATCGTGCTCATCAGCCATGACCGGCGCTTTCTGGAGGACCTGTCGAAGTCCACCGTCTGGCTCGACCGCGGCCGCACCCGCCGCATCGATCAGGGCTTCGGTGCCTTCGAGGAATGGCGCGACAAGATCTATGCGGAGGAGGAAGCCGACCGGCAGAAGCTCGACCGCAAGATTGCCATGGAAGAGGACTGGGTGCGCTATGGCGTGACCGCCCGGCGCAAGCGCAATGTCCGCCGCATGGCCGAGTTGCAGGACCTGCGCCAGAAGCGCGCCAGCGAGCGCCGGGTGCAGGGTACCGTCCGGCTGGAGGCCTCCGAGGGCAGCGTCTCCGGCAAGGTCGTCATCGAGGCGGTGGATGTGTCCAAGGCCTATGACGGCGTGTCGATCGTCGACCATTTCTCCACCCGGGTGGCGCGCGGCGACCGGGTGGCTCTGGTCGGCCCCAACGGCGCCGGCAAGACGACGCTGCTGTCGCTCCTGACCGGGGTGCTGGAGCCCGATTCGGGCCGGGTGAAGCTTGGTGCGAACCTGCAGATGGTGACGCTGGACCAGCGCCGCGAAAGTCTCGATCCCAACTGGACCCTGACCGAGGCGCTGACCGGCGGCCGCGGCGATCATGTCGTCGTCGGCGGCGAGAGCCGGCATGTGGTCTCCTACATGAAGGACTTCCTGTTCTCGCCGGAACAGGCCCGCACGGCGCTGTCGGTGCTGTCGGGCGGCGAGCGCGGCCGGCTGATGCTGGCGCGCGCGCTGGCCAAGCCGTCGAACCTTCTGGTGCTCGACGAACCGACCAACGATCTCGATCTGGAAACCCTCGACCTGCTGGAAGAGCTGCTGGCCGATTATCCCGGCACGATTCTTCTGGTCTCCCATGACCGTGATTTTCTCGACCGGGTGGCCA
This sequence comes from Segnochrobactraceae bacterium EtOH-i3, assembly GCA_050689115.1. Classification (GTDB taxonomy): domain Bacteria; phylum Pseudomonadota; class Alphaproteobacteria; order Rhizobiales; family Segnochrobactraceae; genus JBBSSF01. The sequence continues at coordinate 36,622 of JBOGCN010000017.1, forward strand.
GTTCCACCATCATGTCGGAAGGGGCGGGGCGCTGGGTGGAATATGCCGGCGGCTATTCCGACATGGTGGCCCAGCGCGGCGCCGGGGTGTCCGCCAAGGTGAAGGTGAAGCCGGCGGCATCGACTGAAGCGCCCGCGGCTGCCACGACGCCGGCAAAAGCGGCGGTCCAGCCGAAGAAGAAGCTCTCCTTCAAGGAGAAGCACGCGCTGGAAACCCTGCCCGCAAAGATCGCCGAGCTGGACGCCAAGGCCGCGACGATGCAGGCGGAGCTGGATGATCCGAAGCTCTTTTCCCGCGATCGCGCCCGCTTCGACAAGCTGAGCAACGAGCTGGCCGCCCTGCGCACGGCGCACGAGGCAGCGGAGGAGGAGTGGCTGCGCCTCGCCATGCTGGCGGAGGAGCTGGGCTGATCGGGGTTTTCCACAGCCGGCATCATCGGGATCAACAAAGGGGTTGATCCCGCCGGCGGATGCCCCTATAAGCCCTCTCACCGAGACGGCGACGCCGAAAGGCACCGCCGGGACGGGAAGTGGGTGTGTAGCTCAGTTGGTAGAGCAGCTGACTCTTAATCAGCGGGTCCACAGTTCGAGCCTGTGCTCACCCACCATTCGTCTCCTCCGGGCATGATTGCCGGATGAACGCACAAGACTGGTAGCGAGACGTGCACGGAAGCGCCCCTGAGATCAGCGGGCGCTTTTTTGTGTTTCCGGTCCTGCTGCCCCGGGGCGGGGCTTCTGATGATCCCACCCGTTTGATGATTCCCCGTCTGACGATCCCCATGTGCGGTTGAAGCTCGGCGGCGACTATGCTCCGGGCCGGCTGATTGATTTGTCAGGGGGCGTCCGGCACCCTTGCCGGGCAGGGGCGTCGGATCCGGTTGTGGTGTCCGGGGCGTTCTGATTTTCCGGCGGCCATGTGCGCCCCTCAGGCGGGGCGCGTCCATCGTCCGCATGCCTGTCACCCGCATGAGTGAGTGAGTGCCCCATGACCGCGATCAGGTCCGTCCTTTCGACGGGTGACCAGGATGTTGACGGCCTGTTTCAGGGCAAGGCGTGGGTCTCCGGCCTGCTGACCTACAGTTTTCCGGCCGAGGCGGGCTTCTATGAGGACGGCTACGAGCAGTCGGAGCCGTCCTCCTTTGCGCCGCTGACCGAGGCCCAGCAGGCCGGGGTGCGGTCGGCGCTGGCGATCTATTCCAGCGTGACCAATCTGGTCTTCGCCGAGCTGACCGAGACGGCGGATGTGCACGCCGTCATGCGCTTCGGCAACTCCTATACCGGGGGAAGCACGGCCTGGGGCTATTATCCCTCGGATTATCCTGAAGGCGGCGACGTCTGGTTCAATCGCGACGGGCAATATTTCAACCCGGTGCCGGGAACCTATGATTTCTCGACCTTCCTGCACGAGATCGGCCACGCCCTCGGCCTCAAGCACCCGCACGAGGAGCGCGGCGTCTTCCCGACGATGACGCTGGCGCATGATTCCCTTGAATATACGGTCATGAGCTACCGCTCCTATTATGGGCAGGACACCTGGGGGGGCTACGCGACGCCGGATGGCTCCTATCCGCAGTCGCTGATGATGTATGACATCGCCGCGCTGCAGAAGCTCTATGGCGCGAATTACGGCACCAACTCCGGCGACACGGTCTATCGTTTCGATGCCGCTACCGGCGAGTTGTTCATCAACGATGCCGGGCAGGGTGTTCCCTATGAAAACCGGGTGCTGCGCACCATCTGGGATGGCGGCGGCGTCGACACCTATGACTTCTCGAACTTCTCCGACGATACCGCGATTGATCTTGCGGCAGGTGGCTGGAGCACCACGTCCTGGGCCCAGGTGGCGGATCTGGGCGATGGCCATTCGGCCATCGGCACGGTCGCCAACGCGCTGCTCTTTGAGGGCAGCACGGCCTCGCTGATCGAAAATGCCATTGGCGGCAGCGGCGCCAACACGATGTCCGGCAACGAGGCCGACAACCGGCTGGCGGGCGGGGCAGGCGATGACAGCCTTCTGGGGCTTGCCGGCAACGACACCCTGGACGGGGGAGAGGGCGACGATTCCCTCACCGGCGGCGCCGGGGCCGACATGCTGGATGGCGGCGCGGGCAGCGACACCGCCGCCTATGAGGATGCCAGACTGGTCGGCGTCGAGGTCGATCTGGCCGGCGGAATTGCCGTCGATGGCAATGGCGATCCCGACAGCCTCGCCGGCATCGAGAATGTCAGCGGCGGTGCGGGCGACGACACCCTGACCGGCGATGATGGCGCGAACATCCTGTGGGGCAATGGCGGCGCCGATCAGCTGGCCGGCGGTGCGGGGGACGATCATTTCTTCGGCGGCACGGGCGATGACACGATCACCGGCGGCGCGGGCTTTGACAGGCTCAGTTATCTTGACGCGCCCGATGCCATTGTCGCCAATCTGGCCACCGGCACGATTGCCGATGGTCTCGGCTTCATCGATCAGGTGGCCGACATCGAAGCAGTCGAGGGCTCGGTCTATGATGACGTGATCGCCGGGGGCTCCGCGGCCGAGGAGCTGTCTGGCGCTGACGGGGCGGACACCCTGACGGGCCTTGGCGGCAACGACACCCTGATTGGCGGTGCCGGCAGCGATTCCATGGCCGGTGGCGCCGACAGTGATTTCTATTATGTCGACGACTCCAGCGACACTGTCACGGAAGATGCGGATGCCGGCGTCGATACGGTCTTTGCCGCGCTTCCGGGCTACACCCTCAGTGCCAATGTCGAGCGCCTGCATCTGCTGGCCGGCGCGCTGAGCGGCACGGGCAACGAGCTGAACAACCGCATTGGCGGCAATGACGGCGCCAACACCCTGTCGGGGGCCGACGGCAACGATACGCTGTCCGGCGGCGCCGGTAATGACCGGCTGGATGGCGGCACGGGCCGGGACCGCATGCTGGGCGGCGTCGGCAACGACACATTTTATGTCGATTCCAGCGGGGATCGGGTCATTGAAGGTCTGAATGCCGGGATCGACCGGGTGTTCGCGTCGGTTTCCGGCCACACCCTGTCGGCCAATGTGGAAGCGCTTGTGCTGCGCGGCAGCGCGCTGACGGGGGCGGGCAACAGCCTCGCCAACAGCCTGACCGGCAACAGCCGCGACAACAGTCTGGCGGGCGGTGCCGGTGCCGACACCCTCTCGGGCGGGGCTGGCAATGACCGTCTGGATGGCGGCACCGGGGCCGACCGGATGCTGGGTGGCTCGGGCAACGACATCTATTCTGTCGACTCCGCCGGTGACCGGGTGATCGAAGGACGCAATGCCGGCGTGGACACGGTGTCCACGTCGGTCTCCGGTCACATCCTGTCGGCCAATGTGGAAGCGCTGGTGCTGCGCGGCAGCGCACTCACGGGCAAGGGCAACGGCCTCGCCAACAGCCTGACCGGCAACAGCCGTGACAACACTCTGTCAGGGCAGGCGGGCAACGATACGCTCGCCGGCGGGGCCGGCAGCGATCGCCTGAGCGGCGGCACCGGCAACGACAAGCTGATTGGCGGAAGTGGTGCGGACAGCCTGTCCGGTGGCGACGGGCGGGATTATCTGTCGGGCGGCCGGGGGGCGGATGTGCTGTCGGGCGGCCGTGGCGCCGACAGCTTCCTGTTTTCGACGGCGCTCGGACGCACCGAGGTCGACCGGATCACGGATTTCTCCGTGGCGGATGACACGATCCAGCTGGACAACGCGGTGTTCACGGCGCTGTCCCGGGTGGGCAGCCTGTTTGCCAGCGCCTTCACCATCGGCACGGCGGCGGGCGATGCCTCGGACCGCATCATCTACAATTCCGCGGCCGGCACCCTGCTTTATGATGCCGACGGCCGGGGCGGCGCCAGCGCGACCACCTTTGCCACCCTTTCCAAGGGTCTGGCGCTGACGGCGGCAGATTTTCTGGTGGTCTGAACGGCCGGGGCCTGTCCGGAGCTGGCGTGGCGGGTCACACCTCGGTCGCCAGCCGGATGAGGTCCTCGGCGCTTTCGGCCAGAAGCCGGTCTTCGGCTGCCCCCGAGACCGGCACGACGCCGATATCGAGCAGCACCGGCACGGCCAGCGGCGAGACATGCTCCAGCGGCTGATGGGTGATGCGGCCCTTGATGCGGGCCAGCATCTTTCCCAGCCGCTCGGCGTCGATGAGACCGGCGGCGGCGTCGGCGCGCGCGGCTTCGATCAGGATATGGTCGGGCTCGTGGGTGCGGAGCACGTCATAGATCAGGTCGGTGGAGATGGTCACCTGCCGGCCGGTCTTCTCGGCGCCGGGGTGGCGGCGCTCGATCATGCCGGCAATCACCGCACAATTGCGGAAGGAGCGCTTCATCAGCGCGCTCTCGTCCAGCCACGCTTCCAGATCATCGCCGAGCATGTCCTCGTCGAAGAGGGCGCCCGGAGAGGGCTCTCCGCTGGCAAAGGCGGCTGACAGATCCCCCAGCCCCCACACGGCCAGCGTATAATCCGAGGCGACGAAGCCCAGCGGGTCGAGCCCGGCGCGCTCCATGCGGCGGGTCAAGAGCATCCCTAGCGTCTGATGCGCCAGCCGGCCCTCGAACGGGTAGGCGACCATGAAATGCCGGCGCTCATGGGGGAAGGTCTCGATGAGCAGGCCGTTGCGGTCGGGCAGGCGGGATTTCAGCGCCTGCAGCTCCAGCCACTCCCGCACCGGATCCGGCAGGGAGGTCCAGCGGCTGCGGTCGGCCAGCATCGCCCGCACGCCCTCGGCCAGAAAGGTGGAGAGCGGAAAGCGGCCGCCGGCATAGGCCGGCACCTTGGCGTCGCGGTCGGCGGCGCGCACCACGACCGCCTCGTTCTCGCGGATGCCCAGAAAGGCCAGCGTCTCGCCGGCAAAGCGGAAGGTGTCGCCGGCGACAAGGCTTTCGAGAAAATAGTCCTCGATCTCGCCCAGCACCTTGCCGCCGAAGCGGCTGCGCAGGCCGGTTTTCTGCGAGACGAGGCGCACTTTCATCATCGGCATTTCGACGATGGTGCCGACATTCAGCCGCCAGGTTTGCGCCACCTGGGGGTTCGACACCCGCCACAGCCCGTCCTTGCGCCGGCGGATGCGGGCGAAGCGCTCATAGGCCCGGAGCGAATAGCCGCCGGTGGCGACGAAATCGACGACGCGATCGAAGGTCGCCCGCGGCAGATGGCGGTACGGGTAGGCCGAGCGCACCTCGTCGAAGAAGGTGTCGTCGCCGAACGGCCCGGCGACGGCGCGCCCCAGCACATGCTGGGCCAGCACATCCAGCGCCCCCGGCCGGATCGGCGGCGTATCCTGATCGCCGCGTCGGGTCGCCTCCAGCGCTGCCCGGCATTCCAGCACCTCGAACCGGTTGGCCGGCACCAGCAGGGCCTTGGAGGGCTCGTCCATGCGATGATTGGCCCGGCCGATGCGCTGGGCGAGCCGGCTCGCCCCCTTCGGCGCGCCGACATGGATGACCAGATCCACTTCGCCCCAGTCGATGCCGAGATCCAGCGTCGAGGTGGCGACCACGGCCTTCAGTCGGTTCTCCGCCATGGCCGCCTCCACCCGGCGGCGCTGGGCGACATCCAGCGAGCCATGGTGGAGGGCAATCGGCAGGGTCTCGTCATTGATCCGCCACAGCTCCTGGAACAGCCGTTCGGCCTGGGCCCGGGTGTTGACGAAAATGAGGGTGGTGCGATGCGCCTTGATGGCGGCCAGCATTTCCGCATGAGCGTACGCCGCAGAGTGACCGGCCCAGGGCACACCGGCGTCGGCCTCCAGAATGGCCACATCGGGGGCCGCGCCGCCGGCCACCGTCACCAGATCCGACAGCGCCCGGGTGTCCGGATCGTGCTGGGGCATCAGCCAGCCGCGTAGATCATCGGGATCGGCCACCGTCGCCGAGAGCCCGACGGCGCGCATGCCCGGGGACAGCGCCCTGAGGCGCGCAAGGCCGAGGGCGAGCTGGTCGCCGCGCTTGGAGGTGACGAGGGCGTGCAGCTCGTCGAGAACGACCGTGCGGAGCGTGCCGAACATGCGCTCCGCCTCGGGCGAGGCGGTCAGCAGCGCCAGCTGTTCCGGGGTGGTCAGCAGAATATCCGGCGGGTCGATCTTCTGGCGCCGGCGCTTGTGCTCGGAGGTGTCGCCGGTGCGGGTCTCGATGCGGATCGGCAGTCCCATGTCGTCGACGGGTCGGAACAGGTTGCGGGCGACATCGACGGCCAGCGCCTTCAGCGGCGAGATATAGAGCGTGTGCAGCCCGAAGCTGGCAGCGTTCGGGCGACGGCGGGAGAGGTCGATCAGGCTCGGCAGGAAGCCCGAAAGGGTCTTGCCGGCCCCGGTCGGCGCGATCAGCAGCACCGAATGCCCGGCCTCGGCCTTTTCGATCAGCGCAAGCTGATGCGGCCGCGGCTGCCAGCCACGGGCATGGAACCAGTCCCGGAAGGCCGGCGGCAGAAGGGCGGGGGCGTCGGTCATCGTAGCGCCAAGGGTAGTTGCCGGCGCGGGCGCCGCCAAGGAAAATGTTTCGGCTTTGTTCCTCTTTTGGCAGCCGGCCCCGGTGCGCTCAGTCCCGCGGCACGGGCAGGCGGGCGAACAGGCCGGCGGACTCGATTTCCTCCAGGGTACGCGACAGGCGCCGGCGCCAGTTCGGGTTTTCCCGGTCGGTGCCGGGCACGTTCAGCGGCCGCGTCTCGCCGGTGAGATCGTCGAGCTGCACGATCGCCAGCGCCGAGTGCGTCTCGGCCACATAGGCATGGATGGCGTCGATGATGATCTCGGGGGCGATGGCGTCTGCGCCGCCGGGCAGGGCGGCACTTTTCGGCAGCAGGTCTTCTGCCACCAGCGCGCGCACCAGCGCGGCCCTGTCGGCCAGCCGTTCCGCCCGGGCGGCGGTGGCGTCGGTGAGGATGCCGAGGGAGAGCTTCAGGTCGATGTCGAGCCCCTCCCACCAGCCGGTGATGGTGGGCAGGTCATGGGTGCCGGCGCAGGCGACGGCGGTCACCGGATAAGTTTCCGGCCGGCGGAATTCCGCGCCGTTGCGCTCGAAGAACAGCACCCGGTAGGACAGCACCGCCCGCTCGGCCAGCTTGTCGCCGAAGCCCCACGGCACGGTGCCCAGATCCTCGCCGATGACGATGGTCTTGGCCGCCTGGGATTCCAGCGCGACGATGGAGAGCAGGTCGTCGGCCGGATAGGAGAGATAGGCGCCTTCCATGGCCTTGGCGCCATCGGGCACCAGAAACAGCCGGGTCAGCGCCATCACATGGTCGATGCGCAGCACGCCGGCATGGCGCATGTTGGCGGCCAGCAGCTCGCGGAAGCCGGCATAGCCGGTGCGGCGCATGACCAGCGGATTGGGCGGCGGCAGGCTCCACACCTGTCCCTGTTCGGCCAGCGGGTCGGGCGGTGCGCCGACGGAGACGCCGGGCAGATAGAGCCCGGCGCCGCCCCACGCTTCCGCGCCATCGGGGGCGCAGCCGACGGCCAGATCCCGGTAGAAGCCCAGCGACAGCCCGCCGCCGCGCGCCACCCGGTCGGCTTCCGCCAGCTGGCGGTCGGCCACCCACTGGCAATAGAGGGTGAAGGGCACCTCGTCGCCAAGGCTCTCCGCAAACAGCGCGACTTCCGGATCCTCGGGGTCGCGCAGCTCGGCCGGCCATTGCTGCCAGGGAACATGGGGGTGGGCGCCGGAAATCGCCTCGAAACGCGCGAACCGCAACAGGCCCTCGCCGCCGCGCACGACGAAGCTCTCAAAGTCGGTCTTCAGCGGGTGCACCGGCGGCAGGGCGGAAAAGGCGGCAAAGCCCGCCCTCAGCGCCAGCCGCTTGTCCGCCCACACCCGCGGATAATCCACCCAGCCGCCGGGCAGCGACGGCGTGATCGGGGCGCCCTCGGCCAGCCCCGGCAGCCGGTCGGTGTCGATATAGATCGGATCGAGAAAGCGCCGGTCGGTGGGGGAATAGGGGCTGGCGCGGTCGCGGTCGCGGTTGAAGAGGGCGTGCAGCGGATTGAGGCCGAGCATGTCCACCCCCGCTCCGCCGGCCAGCGCCCCCAGCCGGGCGAGGGTGGTGAAATCGCCGATGCCGCGATCGCCAAGCCGCGGCACGGAATAGAGATGGGCCCCCAGACCCAGCGCCCGGCGGGTGCCATAAGCGAGGTCATCGGGCAGATAACAGCGCCGTGGCGTCACGATCAGCCGGCAGGTGACGTCTGAGCCATCCAGCATCAGCCGGTGCTCGCCGACCGACAGCGCCGGCAGCAGGGCGGTGCGCTGCACCACGGTGCGGCCATCGGCGGCCACCGCCGTGGTGGCCGGCAGATCGGAGAGCAGCAGCGAGATGACGCGTTCCTCGCCGCTGGCCTCCTCCAGCACCAGGGTCGCCCGGCCCAGCCCGAGCCGGTTCGGCGCCACGATGGGCACCGACACCGGATCGCCGGCGGAGGCGACCAGCACCGTCGGCAGAGGGCGATAGTCCCGCCCGGCGGCGATGCGGGCGAGGCCGTCCCTGAGGGCGCCGGCACCATCGGCGGGAATGCCGAGTGCCGTCAGCAGCGCCCGCTTGGTGTCGGGCGGCACCGGGTGGCGCTGGCCCTTGAGGTCCCACCAGTCCGAAGCGATGCCGGCTTCCACCGCCACCCGGTCGACGAGGGCGTCGGTGCCGGGGGAATGGCGGCCGCGCGGCAGGTCCGGCGTCGGCGCGGTGGTCTCGACGAGCAGCAGGGCGCAGCGGCCGGGAATGAGCAGCTCCGCGCCATCGGCCTGCAGTGAGCCCTCCAGTGCGCCGGAGGTGTCGATGGCCACCCGCCACGCCTCGCCGATGAGCGGTGGCGGCAGGATGACGGGCACCGGCGCGGCGCCGGCGTGCAGCAGCACCAGCACCCGGTCGGCGGGCCGGGTGTCGGTGGCCGGCGCCGACAGGGCGGCGATCAGGATGTGGCTGTCGGGGCGGTCCCAGTCGGCCTGGGTCATGCGCACGCCACCCGGCGACACCCAGTCCACATCGGGCACGGCGCTGCCATCCACCGGCAGGCCGGTGAGGAAGCGGTCGTCGCCGATGGCCGGATGGGCGCGGCGCAGGGCCACCAGCCGGGCGGTGAAGGCGATGAGCTTCGGATCGGCGCTGGCCCAGTTCATCCATGAGACCGGATTGTCCTGGGCATAGGCGTTGTTGTTGCCGCTCTGGCTGCGGCCGACTTCATCGCCCATGGAGAGCATGGGCAGGCCGCGGGCGCACAGAAGGGTGACCAGCAGGTTGCGCACGTCCCGGTCGCGGGCGGCGATGATCTCGGGGGCGTCGCTCGGGCCCTCGATGCCATGGTTCCACGAATGGTTGGCGTTGTGGCCGTCGCGGTTCTGCTCGCCATTGGCCTCGTTGTGCTTCTCCCGGTAGGCGACGAGATCGGCGAGCGTGAAGCCGTCATGGGCGGTCACGAAATTGAGGCTGGCGGAGGGAGAGCGGAAGCGCGGCCGGAACAGGTCGGCTGAGCCCGACAGCCGGGTCGCCATCTCGCCGATGAGGCGCGGGTCGCCGCGCCAGAAGCGGCGCACCGTGTCGCGGAAGCGGTCGTTCCATTCGCTCCAGCCGGTGGGCATGGCCCCCAGCCGGTAGCCGCCGGGGCCGATGTCCCAGGGTTCGGCGATGAGGCGGGCCTGCCGGAGCAGCGGATCCTGCCCGACCGCCTGAAAGAAGGGGGCTGTCGGATCGAAGCCCGACAGCCGGCGCGCCAGCGTGGTGGCGAGATCGAAGCGGAAGCCATCGATGCCGGCCGCCGTCATCCAGTGGCGCAGCGCATCCATGGCCAGCCGCAGCACCGGCGGATGGTCGAGCGCCAGCACGTTGCCGCAGCCGGCATCGTTGATGTAGTCGCCCGCGTGGCCGTCGGCGAGGCGATAATAGGTCGGGTTGTCAAGGCCGCGGAAGGAGAGGGTGGGCCCCAGCGCATCGCCCTCGCCGGTATGGTTCAGCACCACGTCGAGAATGACTTCCAGCCCGGCGGCGTGCAGGGCAGCGACGGCCGCGCGCACCTCCGCCATGCCGCCCGGCGCCAGCCGCGGATCCGGCGCCATCAGGGTTATGGGATTGTAGCCCCAGTAGTTGGTGAGGTCGAGGGCGACCAGATGGCGCTCGTCCACCTTGGCCCACACCGGCATCAGCTCGATGGTGGTGACGCCCAGGGTCTTCAGATGGGCGATGGCCGCCGGATGGGCGAGGCCGGCAAAGGTACCGCGGATTTCCTGCGGGATCTCCGGATGGGTCATCGTGAAGCCGCGCACGTGCAGCTCGTAGATCACCGTCTCATGGGGGGCAGGGCGGCTGGCCAGCCGGTGCGCCGGCGCCTCCGCCGGGCCGGGCACGATGGCCTTCGGCACATCCGCCGCGCTGTCGCGGTTGTCGCGCTCCGGCCGGTTGGGGTCGCTGCCCGGGCGGTGGCCGAACACCAGCGGCGTCAGCGCGAACGGGCGGTCGATTTCCTCGGCATAAGGGTCGACCAGCAGCTTGGCCGGATCGAAGCGCAGGCCGCGGCCGGGGTCCCAGGCGCCATGGGCCCTGAGGCCATAGCGCGTGCCGGGGCGGACGCCGGGCAGATAGCCATGGTGCACATGGCCGGAGCGGCCGGGCAGCACATGGCGCGCGATCTCCCGGTCCGCGGCATCGAACAGGCACAGCTCGATGGCATCAGCGGTGGCGGAATAGACCGCGAAATTGGTCCCGGCCGCGTCGGCCCTGGCGCCCAGGGGCTCCGGTCGACCGGTGTCCATATCCCCCGTCATGATCGGAAACGCCCCTTTTCCGGCTGCCCCGGCCGGTCTTGATCAATGATATCAACGGGGCCCTGGAAAAGGCCCCTTCGATATTCCGGTGCGGATTTCTCATGGCGTTGGCGCAAATGAGAAATCCGCTGTTCTTCAGGCGTGCGGTGCCGTCAGTGCATCGCGCGTCTGGTATGCATTGCGGCGGCAGGTGCAACCCGCCGCCGTGATGAGAACCCGATGTCCAGTCTCCGGAGCTGCAGGTCGCCCACCCGCTGCCCCGGCCGGTGCCGGATCAGGTGATGACGTCCGGCTCGCTGCGCCCGGTGAAGCCCTCGATGCCCGAGAGGCTGCGCGACAGGGCGATCAGGTCGGCCAGCGCCTTCTGGGTGTCGATCGCCTGAAGGTCCTCGTCGGCCTCGAAGCGCTCGATGTAGATGCGGATCGTGGCCCCGGCCGTGCCCGTGCCCGACAGGCGGAACACGATGCGGGCGCCATCGGCGAACAGCAGGCGGATGCCCTGCTTCGACGACACCGACCCGTCGACCGGATCAAGGTAGGAGAAGTCATCGGCGTCGGCGATGGTGAGGCCGCCGTGCACGCTGCCCTTGAGCGCGCCGAGGCGGGCCCGCAGACCATCCATCATGGCATTGGCGCCAGCAGAGTCCACTTCCTCATAGTCGTGGCGCGAGTAGTAGTTGCGGCCGTAGGTCTTCCAGTGGGCGATGACGATCTCGCGCACGCTCTGGCGCCGCACGGCCAGGATGTTCAGCCACAGCAGCACCGCCCACAGGCCGTCCTTCTCGCGCACGTGGTTGGAGCCGGTGCCGGCGCTTTCCTCGCCGCAGATCGTCACCAGGCCGGCATCGAGCAGGTTGCCGAAGAATTTCCAGCCCGTCGGCGTCTCGTAGAGCTTGATGCCGAGCTTCTCGGCCACCCGGTCCGCCGCGCCGGATGTCGGCATGGAGCGGGCGATGCCGGCGATGCCGTCCTTGTAGCCCGGCGCCAGATGGGCGTTGGCCGCCAGCAGCGCCAGACTGTCCGATGGCGTGACGAACTGGCCGCGGCCGATGATGAGATTGCGGTCGCCATCGCCATCGGAGGCCGCCCCCAGATCCGGCGCCTCCGGCGACATCAGGAGATCATAGAGCTCCTTGGCGTGCACGAGGTTGGGGTCCGGGTGGTGTCCGCCAAAATCCGGCAGCGGCACGGCATTGATGACGGTGCCGGCGGGGGCGCCAAGCTTGCCTTCGATGATCGCCTTGGCATAGGGGCCGGTGATCGCCGACATGGCATCGAAGCGCATGCGGAAGCCCGAGGCGAAGAGATCGCGGATGGCGGCAAAGTCGAACAGTTCTTCCATCAGCTCGGCATAGTCGGCGACGGGGTCGATGATTTCCACCACCGCGCTGCCTACCTTGACCTTGCCGAGGCTGTCGAGGTCGATATCGGCGGTCTCAAGGGTATGGTAGCTGTCGATCACCAGAGTGCGGGCATAGATCGCCTCGGTGATCTTCTCCGGCGCGGGTCCGCCATTGCCGATATTGTACTTGATGCCGAAGTCGCCATCCGGGCCGCCGGGGTTGTGGCTGGCCGAAAGGATGATGCCGCCAAACGCCTTGTGCTTGCGGATGACGCAGGAGGCCGCCGGCGTGGACAGCAGGCCGCCCTGACCGACAAGGATGCGACCGAAGCCCGCTGCCGAGGCCATGCGGATGGCCAGCTGGATGGCCTCGCGGTTGAAATAGCGGCCGTCGCCGCCGATCACCAGGGTGGTGCCGGCATATCCCTCCAGCACGTCGAAGATCGACTGCACGAAGTTGGCCAGATAATGCGGCTCCTGGAACACCGGAACCTTCTTGCGCAGTCCGGAGGTGCCGGGGCGCTGGCCCGCAAATGGCTTGGTGGCAACGGTGACGATCATGACCGGGACCTGAGGCGACGGGAAAGGACTGCCGGAGCCGGGTCCGGCGGAGGGAAGGGGCGGGCACCGCGGCGTCCGCCCCGGCAGGGAGCAGAGCGGGATCAGGCGCCGCGGGCGGCGACCACCTCCCGGTAGAGCGCGGCATAGTGACGGGCCGGGCCCGCCCAGCTCACATCGGTGGCCATGCCGTTGCGCTGGATCTTCTTCCAGACTTCGGCGTCGCGGAAGGCCGCCAGCGTGCGCTGGACCGCGCCGATCAGCGGGTCGCGCGCCACCTGTCCGAACAGAATGCCGGTGCCGACCCCCGAGGAGATCGCCATCTCGTTGGCGTCGATGATGGTATCGGCAAGGCCGCCCACCCGGGCCGCCACCGGCACCGCGCCATAGCGCAGCGCACAGAGCTGGGTGAGGCCGCACGGCTCGAAGCGCGAGGGCACCAGCAGGGCATCGGAGCCCGCCTGGATCTGGTGCGCCAGATCCTCGTCATAGCCGATGACGACGCCCACCCGGCCGGCAAAGGCCGTGGAGGCCCAGCGGAAGCCGTCCTCCAGATCGCGGTCGCCGGAGCCGAGCATGACGACCTGGGCGCCGAGGCGCACGATGTCGCCGATGGCATCCAGCACCACATCCATGCCCTTCTGCCAGGTCAGCCGGCTGACGATGCCGAACACCGGGGCGTGCTGGTCATGGTCGAGACCGAGACGGTCGCGCAGCGCCTTGCGATTGTGGGCGCGCGCCGGCAGGCGGCGGCGGTCGAAGGGCTTGTCGAGGGCCGGGTCGGCCGCGGGATCCCAGACCTCGGTGTCGATGCCGTTGAGGATGCCCGAGAGCACGTCGGAGCGGGCGCGGAACAGCCCTTCCAGCCCCATGCCGGCCGCCCCCGAGCGAATTTCCTCGGCATAGGTCGGCGACACCGTGGTGATGCGGTCGGCCAGCGACAGGCCGGCCTTCAGGAAGCCGATCATGCCGTAATATTCAACGCCATGGATCGAATAGGCATGGCCCGGCAGGCCGAGGGCCGGGAAAATGTCCGACGGGAACTGACCCTGGAAGGCCAGATTGTGCACCGTCATCACGGTGGCCGGCCGGGGCATGTCGGCGAAGTGCAGATAGGCCGGGGTCAGGCCAGCGTGCCAGTCATGGCTGTGCACCACATCCGGCTGGAAATCCGGCACCAGCCCATGGCCGATGGCCGCGCCCACCCGGGCCAGCGCGGCAAAGCGCAGGGGGTTGTCCTCATAGGGCCGCCCGTCCGGACCCTGATAGGGGTTGCCCGGCCGGTTGAAATAATGCGGCGCGTCGAGAACGAAGAGGTCCAGATGCCCCACGCGGCCGGCGATCAGCCGCGCCGGGCCGCCCGCCAGCGCCCCCACATCGGCCACGACCTCGGTCTCCGTGAGGGCGGAGAGCACGCCGGGATAGCCGGGCACGAGGGTCACCATGCGGATCCGTTCCGCCTTCAGCGCCGGGGGCAGGGCCCCCGTCACATCCGCGAGACCGCCGGTCTTGACCAGCGGGAACAGCTCCGAGGCGACGGAAAGGACGCTGAGCGCGGGCATGTTACTTCGCCTCCAGTCGGTCGATCATCGGCTGGGTGATGAGCACGACGCCTTCGGCGGTGCGCCGGAAACGCTTGGCATCGAGATCCGGATCCTCGCCGACCACCAGGCCGGGCGGGATCTTCACCCCGGAATCCACCACCACCTTGTTCAGCCGCACATTCCGGCCAATTTCCACCCGGGGCAGCACCACCGAATAGTCGAGCTGGCTGTAGGAGTGGATGTGCACCTGATTGGAGAGCAGGGTGCGCCGGATCTTGGCGCCCGAGACGATGCAGCCATTGGAGACCAGCGACGAGGTCGCCCCGCCGCGCCGGCCCTCTTCGTCGTGGACGAACTTCGCCGGCGGCGAAATCTCGGCATAGGTCCAGATCGGCCACTCATGGTCATAGATGTCGAAGGCCGGGACCACATCGGTGAGGTCGACATGCGCCGCCCAGTAGGCGTCGATGGTGCCGACATCGCGCCAGTAGGCCTCGGACTCGGCGCGCGAGCGCACACAGCTTTCCTCGAAGCGATGGGCCTGGGCCTTGCCCTTCTTCACCAGCGCCGGAATGATGTCCTTGCCGAAATCATGGCTGGACTCCGGATCCTCCGCATCCTCGCGCAGCAGCTCGAACAGGAAGCGGCGGTGGAAGACATAGATGCCCATGGAGGCCAGCGACAGGCCGGGCTGGCCCGGGATTTCCGGCGGGTTCTTCGGCTTCTCGAGGAAGGACACGATGCGATCGGTCGCGTCGACCCCCATGACGCCGAAGGCGTGAGCCTCCTTCACCGGCACTTCCAGACACGCCACCGTCACATCCGCGCCCGTTTCCACGTGCTGGATGAGCATCTTCTCGTAGTCCATCTTGTAGATGTGATCGCCTGCGAGAATGATGATATATTCGGAATCGTAGTCCTGGATAATGTCGACGTTCTGGTACACGGCGTCCGCGGTGCCGAGATACCATTTGTCTTCCGAGACGCGCTGGCTGGCGGGCAGGATATCGAAGACTTCATTGCGCTCCGGGCGCAGGAAGTTCCAGCCGCGGTTGAGGTGGCGGATGAGGCTGTGGGCCTTGTACTGGGTCGCAACCGCCATGCGGCGCACGCCGGAATTCAGCGCGTTTGACAGCGCGAAATCGATGATGCGGGCGCTGCCACCAAAATAGACGGCGGGCTTGGCGCGTCGGTCGGTGAGTTCCAGAAGCCGGCTTCCGCGTCCTCCGGCAAGCACGAATGCCATGGCCTGACGCGCGAGCGGAGCCGACATGCGGGCGTCCTTCATGCGCATTACCCCCTGAACAGTTCTTGGCCTCGGCCGGGCGGTTGGCGCCGCCCTTGCAGATAGAGGACCTCGCGCATCTTCACGCGGCATGGATCCCAGTCCACGCGAAGAAAAGGCGCCAGATCACAGGACTGGAGCAGGTTTCCGCCCGCGGGAGCGCACGGAACCGGCTCCGGGAATCAGCGAGCCAGCGGACCGGCCCACGCTTGATCGAACACCATCCGGGAAAGCATGTCCTTGCGGATGTTCAAGTCCATGTCCGGTTGGGGCAGCGACCCATGCGCGCATGGGTCGCTGTATTCCGCGCGCACGAACGGGCTTCCGCGCCGGTCCGAGCGGCGGGGAAGCCGGCCGCGGGAGCGTCGCGGGGGCGGCGGATGGCCCATGTCCGCGTCGGGACGCGAGGCCATCCGCCGGGAACCCGACATCAGGGTGTGTGGACGAACCACAGGGTGGCAAGCGGCGGGATGGTGATCTCGGCGGTTGCCGGCCAGTCGCGCCAGCGCTCCGGATGGGCGGTGACGCCGCCGAGATTACCCAGCCCGGAGCCCTGATAGAGCCCGGCATCGGTGTTCAGCACCTCGCGCCACGTGCCGGCCGCCGGCATGCCCAGCCGGTAGCCCGGCCGCGGCACCGGGGTGAAATTGGTCACCGACACCAGCGCCGGCCCGTCCCCGGACTGGGGGAAGCGCGCCCAGGCGAGCACCGACTGGTCGGCATCGTCCACCTGGATCCAGCGGAAGCCGGCGCCCTCGCAGTCGAGCTCGTGCAGGGCCGCCGTCTCCAGCATCAGCCGGTTCATGTCGCCGACCAGATGCTGCACGCCGGCGTGCCAGTCGATGCCGAGCAGGCCCCAGTCCAGTCCGGTGCGGAAGTTCCACTCCCGGCCCTGTCCGAATTCCTGCCCCATGAACAGGAGCTTCTTGCCGGGGTGGGCCCACATGTAGGCGAGATAGGCCCGGAGCGTCGCGAATTTCTGCCAGCCATCGCCGGGCATCTTGCCGAGCAGCGAGCCCTTGCCGTGCACCACTTCATCATGGGAGAGCGGCAGCACGAAATTCTCGGCGAAGGCGTACATCAGACCGAAGGTCAGCTCGGTGTGATGGAAGCGCCGGTGGATCGGCTCGCGCTTCACATAGGCGAGGGTGTCGTTCATCCACCCCATGTTCCACTTGAAGCCGAAGCCGAGGCCGCCCAGATAGACCGGCCGCGACACCGCCGGCCACGAGGTCGACTCCTCGGCGATGGTGACGACCCCGGGGAAGTTGCCGTACACGGTCTCGTTGAGCTGGCGCAGGAAGGCGACGGCGTCCAGATTTTCCCGCCCGCCGAACTTGTTCGGCAGCCACTCGCCATCCTTGCGCGAGTAGTCGAGATAGAGCATCGACGCCACCGCATCCACGCGCAGGCCGTCGATATGGTAGCGGTCGAGCCAGAACAGGGCGTTGGCGATCAGGATATTGGAGACTTCGGTGCGCCCGAAGTTGAAGATCGCCGTGTTCCAGTCCGGATGATAGCCGAGGCGCGGGTCCTCGTGCTCATAGAGCGCGGTGCCATCGAAGCGGGCGAGGCCGTGGCTGTCGGTCGGGAAATGCGCCGGCACCCAGTCCAGGATGACGCCGATGCCGGCCTCGTGGCAGCGATTGACGAAGCGGGCGAAGCCGTCCGGCGTGCCGAAGCGGCTGGTGGGGGCAAACAGGCCCACCGGCTGATAGCCCCAGGAATCATCCAGCGGATGCTCGGACACCGGCAGCAGCTCGATATGGGTGAAGCCGAGCCCGGCGACATAGGGCACCAGCTCGTCGGCGAGCTGGTCATAGGTCAGGAATTCATTGGCCCAGCCGCGCCGCCAGGAGCCCAGATGGACCTCGTAGATGGTCATCGGCTTTGCGCGCGGGTCGCCCTTGGCGCGCGCTTCCATCCAGGCGTCGTCGGACCATTCGAAGTTCGAGACGTCGCGCACCACCGAGGCGGTGTCCGGGCGAACCTCGGAACCGAAACCGAACGGATCGGCCTTCAGCGGCAGCAGCCCGCCATGGGCGCCGATGATCTCGAACTTGTAGGGCGTGCCCTCGCCGACATAAGGGATGAAGATCTCCCACACGCCGGTGTTGTAGCGCCGGCGCATGACATGGCGGCGGCCGTCCCAGTCATTGAAGAGACCCACCACCGACACGCGCTGGGCGTTGGGCGCCCACACCGCGAAATGGGTGCCCCACTGGCCCTCATGGGTGATGAGGTGGGCGCCGAGCTTGTCGTAGAGCCGCTCATGGCGCCCCTCGGACAGCAGCCAGTCGTCGGTCGGGCCCAGCACGGGGCCGAAGCCGTAGGGGTCTTCCCGCTCCCAGCTGCCGCCGGCATTGCGGGCGCGTAGCCAGTAGCGGATCCGGCCCGGGCCACCCGCCAGCACCCCTTCGAACACGCCGGCAGGGTGCCGGCGGTCGAGGAAGCCGAGGGACGTTCCGTCGGCACCGACAACCTCCAGGATGTCGGCGCCGGGAACGAAGGCCCGGAAGAGGATCCGGCCAGGCTCGATCTCATGCTGACCGAGCACGGCAAACGGATCGGAATGGCGCCCCGCGGCGATCGCGTCGATCTCCGCATCGGGGAGCCGGTAGTCGAAAGCAGTCACGGAAGAAGCCACGATCACTCCACAGGAGATGCGTTCCAGATCTCGGACGCATATTCCTTAATCGTCCGGTCCGAAGAGAACCAGCCCACATTTGCGGTGTTCAGCACTGCCTTGGTCCACCATGCGTCCTGATCGCGCCACAGCTCGTCCACCTTGCGCTGCGAAGCGAAGTAGTCATCAAAGTCCGAGGCGACGAGGAAGTAGTCGTTGTGTCGAATGGCGTTCACCAGGTCCGTGTAGCGCCCGCGATCATCGGGGGAGAACACGCCGCCACCCACAGCTTCCAGAACTTCCGCGAGTGCGGGAGACTTCGCAATGGTTGCGGTCTGGTCGTAGTTGCCGAGCGCCCGGCGCTCCTCCACTTCCGCCGCGGTGAGACCGAAGATGAAGATGTTGTCGTCCCCGACCCGTTCGCGGATTTCCACATTGGCGCCGTCAAGGGTACCGATGGTCAGCGCGCCGTTGAGGGCGAACTTCATGTTGCCGGTGCCGGACGCTTCCATGCCCGCCGTGGAGATCTGCTCCGACAGGTCAGCCGCCGGCATGATCGCTTCCGCCAGGCTGACATTGTAGTTCGGCAGGAAGGTCACCTTCAGCCGGCCGCGCATGGTCGGGTCGTTGTTGACCACCCGGGCGACGTCGACGGCCAGCTTGATGATGCGCTTGGCCATGTGATAGCTCGCCGCCGCCTTGCCGGCGAAGATCTTCACCCGGGGCTGCCAGTCCTTCGTCGGCTGGGCCCGGATGGCGTCATAGAGCGCGATGGTCTCCAGAACGTTGAGGAGCTGGCGCTTGTATTCGTGGATGCGCTTGACCTGGATGTCGAACAGCCCGTCCGGGTCGACGGTCACGGCCGTGCGCTCGAAGATGATCCGGGCCAGCGTTTCCTTGCGCTTGCGGCGGATGGCCTTGAACTTGTCCTTGAAGGCCGTGTCCTCGGCGAGCGCCGCGATCCTGGGGAACTGCTCGTAATCGTCGAGGATCTTCGGGCCGACGGCGTCCACCAGCAGCTTCGTCAGCTCCGGATTGGCCTGATAGAGCCAGCGCCGGAAGGTGATGCCGTTGGTCTTGTTGGTGATGCGGTCCGGGAAGACGGAGTGGAAGTCGCGGAACACGGTGATCTTCATCAGGTCCGTGTGCAGGGCCGCGACGCCGTTCACCTTGTGGGAGCCGAGGAAGGCGAGGTTGCCCATGCGCACGCGCCGGGTGCCATCCTCGCCGATCAGCGACAGGGCGGAGAGCAGCGCATCATCGGCGCCGCTCTCGCGCAGCTTGTCCAGATGCAGGCTGTTCAGCAGATAGATGATCTGCATGTGGCGCGGCAGCATCCGCTCCATCAGCGACACCGGCCACGTCTCCAGCGCCTCGGGCAGCAGGGTGTGGTTGGTGTAGGAGAGGGTGCGGGTGGTGATGTCCCACGCCTCGGCCCAGGGCAGCTCGTAGATGTCGAGCAGCTGGCGCATCAGCTCGGCCACGGCGATGGCCGGATGGGTGTCGTTGATCTGGATGGCCACATGATCGGGAAGCGACTGCACCAGTAGCTTCGAGTTCATGATGTGGCGGCGCAGGATGTCGGAGATCGACGCGGCCGTGAAGAAATATTCCTGCCGGAGGCGCAGCTCCTGGCCGGCCGGGCTGGAATCCGAGGGGTAGAGCACCTTGGAGATGGCTTCCGCCCGCACGCGGCCGGCAAGCGCCCCCAGATGGTCGCCGCGGTTGAAGTCCTCCAGCGAGATCGGGTCGACCGAGGAGGCCTGCCACAGGCGCAGCGTGTTGATGTGCTTGCCGCGCCAGCCGACCATCGGCGTGTCGTAGCCGATTGCCTTCACCACCTCGTCGGGGGTCCAGACGCGCTTGCCGAGATCGGTTGCCCCGGGCGGCGACGTCACCCGGCCGCCGAAGCCGATACGGTACTGCACTTCCGGCCGGCGGAACTCCCAGGGGCAGCCATCGACCAGCCAGTCCTCGGGCAGTTCCTTCTGCCAGCCATCGGGCAGCAGCTGGCGGAACAGGCCGTTCTCGTAGCGGATGCCGTAGCCGTGCGCCGGGATGCCGAGGGAGGCGAGGCTTTCCATGAAGCAGGCGGCCAGCCGGCCGAGGCCGCCATTGCCCAGCGCCGCGTCGGGCTCCTCCTCGCGCAGGGCGGTCAGGTCGATGCCGAAGGCCTTCAGCGCCTCGCTGATCGGCTCCACCTGGTTGAGGTTGGAGATCGAGTCCATCAGCAGGCGGCCGATCAGGAATTCCAGCGAGAGATAATAGACTCGCTTCTTGCCCTGCTCGTAGGTGCGGCGGGTGGAGTCCATCCAGCGGTCGATGATGCGGTCGCGCACGGCGAGCGCGGTGGCCATGAACCAGTCGCGTTCATTGGCGTGATCGGGATCCTTGCCGACGTCATAGCAGAGCTTGGCGACGATACGGGACCGCCACTGCTCCTGCTCCATGATCGTGGAGGCAGACGGACGGGCCTTCGGCTCCGGAGTGCTGCTGTCGGATTTGGCCACCGGTATCACCTCGCCAGTGCTGGAGACGGACGGACACATGAACTCTGCCGGCTCCGCCGACCCCCTGACCGGGCGGGGCGGAATCCATGCGCGACGGATAATGCCAAAGATCCTCGAAGAGGACCTTCGGGCATTCCGGTGCGGATTTCTCATGCCATTGGAACATATGAGAAATCCGCTATCTTTCAGGCAGCGGTGCGCTCGGCACCGCGCGCGCCTGATATTCGGGGACAGGACGCCCGGGACTTGTTCGGACGGAGGGGCAGTGCGACGGGGGATCTCCTGGCCGGCACACCCCCGTGCCCGGTCCGTCCGGTGATCCCGGTGGCAGCCTTGCCCGGTCAGCCCGATGCGCCGGAAGGCCACGCCCGTCGTCCGCTCCCCGTTGCGGACATTCCCCAATTCGTCACGTCAGTTGACCCGAGCTTCCTGACGATCGCAAGACGCCCGCGCTGACGCACCCCGGCAGATGCATATTCCTTGCCGCCCGGGCGCACGCCCCGGAAGTCCTGTCTGGAGGCGGCGACGGGGAACGGGCTGGCGCATTTTGGGGCGCTGGCAGAAAATCGCTGCCTCAACAAAATGCAGTGTGCAGTGCAATAAAAACGCGGCTTTCGTCAGATCACCGGCAGCAGACGGCGCACGATCACCGCCGAGATGGCGGCAACATCGGTGACGAAGGCGCGAAAGTCGATTCGCGAATCCCGGCCGGCCAGATCCGAGAGGGCGCGCACCACCAGCCACGGCGCCCCGAACGCCGCGCAGACCTGGGCCATGGCGGCCCCTTCCATTTCCACCGCCTGTCCGCCGATCTCGCCGGAAAGCCGCGCACGGGTATCCTCGCAGTGGATGTAGCTGTCGCCGGTCAGCACCCGGCCGAACACCACCCGGGGCGGGCGGTCTTCGCCGCCGGCAGCGCGTGACACCGGCGGCAGCACGAGGCCGGCGAGCGCCGCCTCCGCCCGGGTCTTCAGCTCCGGATCGAGGCTGTAGCCGAAGGCATCCACCGGGTTGAAGAAGGGGATGTGGCCGGGATGATAGGGGGTCAGCCGGCCATGCTCGATCCAGCCGGCGTCATGCTGGACGAGGTGATCGGCGATCACCACGTCGCCGATGGCGAGTGCCGGATCGAGCCCGCCGGCGACGCCCGAGAAGATCATCGCGGATGCGCCGAGCCGGTCGAGGAGGAGGGTGGTTGCCATCGCCGTGTTCACCTTGCCGATGCCGGCGCCGGCAACCAGCACCGGCACGCCGTCGATCACCCCGCGATAAGCCGTCAGCGGCCCCGCCGTCACCTCCGCGCCGTCCTCAAGGGCGGCGCGCAGATGGCCGAGTTCCTGCGGGATGGCGGTGAGCACGGCGACGGTCATCGGACGGTCCTCGGGGACGGCGGGGGGCGTTATGGGAATCAGACCGCAAACGAGGTGCCGCAGCCGCAGCTGGCCGTCGCGTTGGGATTGGTGATGCGGAAGGACTGGCCCATCAGGTCCGACACGAAGTCGATTTCCGCTCCCTCCAGGAAGGGCAGGGAGACCGGGTCGATGAGCACGATCGCGCCATCGCGTTCCAGCACGAGATCGTCATCGGCGCGTTCGGTGACGAGATCATATTTGTACTGGAAGCCGGAGCAGCCGCCGCCTTCCACCGAGATGCGCAGCACGGTGCCCGGCGCTTCCCTGGCCACGATGCGCGCGATGCGCCGGGCCGCGTTGGCGCTGAGGGAGACGGAGACCGGAATGGATTCAAGGGCCATGACGGATGCCTGTCGGTTATGGAATTTCGTCGCAGGAGCAGGTGCCGGGCACCACGCACCCTCGACAAGGGAGTCGTCCGATAGTTAAGCAGGAAATAGCGCCGCGCCAACCCGCGTCGGGCGGGAGGGATCGCGATGCCAGCGGAGGCCGATCCATGGACACGCCCCTGCCGCCGGATCCGTTCCGGCGTGCCCCCTTCGCCTCCAACCCGTTTGCGGGTCGCGGCCGGGCCTTTGCCGAGGCCGCCAGCAGCACCCGGACGGAGTTTCAGCGCGACCGTGACCGGGTGCTGCACTCCACCCCGTTCCGCCGCCTGACCCACAAGACCCAGGTTTTCGTCTCTCATGAGGGCGACCATTATCGCTCGCGCCTCACCCATTCGCTGGAAGTTTCCCAGGTCGCCCGTTCGCTGGCCCGCCGGCTGAAGCTCGACGAGGACCTCGCCGAGACCCTGGCGCTCGCCCACGATCTCGGCCATCCGCCCTTTGGCCATGAGGGCGAGGATGCGCTGCATGCGGTCGTCGCGCCCTTTGGCGGCTTCGATCACAATGCCCAGTCCTTCCGCCTCGTTACGGTGCTGGAGCGGCGCTACGCCCTGTTTGATGGCCTCAACCTCACCTGGGAGACGCTTGAGGGCCTCGTGAAGCACAACGGCCCGCTGACGGACGCAGCTGGCAATCCGGCCGGGCGCTATGCCGGCCGGGTGCTGCCATGGGCGCTGACGGCGTCGCCGGAACACACCACGCTGGAGCTCTCCACCCAGGCGGGTCCGGAGGCGCAGATTGCCGCCGTTTCCGACGATGTCGCCTATTCCGCCCACGACATTGATGACGGCCTGCGCGCCGGCCTGTTCGATCTGGAGGATCTGCGGCCGCTGCCGATGATCGGCGATCTGCTGGTCGATCTCGACCGGCGCTATCCGGGGCTGGAGCGGCCGCGCCGGGTGCACGAACTGGTGCGCCGGGTGGTCCATGCCCTCGTCGAGGATGTGGATGCCGAGATGATGCGCCGGGTCGACCGGGTGCAGCCGGCAAATGTGGAGGCGGTGCGGGCGGCGCCGGAGCCGATTGCCGATTTCTCCCCGGCCGGCATCGAGGCGGTCACGGCGCTGAAGAAATTCCTGTTCGTCCGGGTCTACCGGCACGAACAGGTGATGCGGATCCGCGGCCGGGCCAACCGTATCGTCACCGATCTCGCCCGCACTTTTCTGGATGATCCGGGGCAGATGCCGGCGCCGTGGTGTGCCGGGCTGACCGGGGATGCGGTGCAGGTGGCGCGCCGGGTGACGGACTATATTTCCGGCATGACCGACCGCTTTGCGGTGGAGGAGCACCAGCGTCTGTTTGACGATACGCCGGATTTGAGCTAGGGCCCGGCGCTGGCCGGCCATGCGCCCCCTCCTGTCCCCTGTCGGATATGCCGGGGCGGGCCGGCATCCTTTTTCGCCCGGTGCGCCTTCGGGGACGTCGCGTCCGCCGCGCCGGCTGCCTGTGCGCCTGCGCGACGGAATGGATTGCCCCCATGAACCTGTTTTCCGTGTTCACGGCCCGGGTCACCCGGGCGGCGACCGCGATCGCCGCCGAGATGGGTGTCAGCCTCTATGAGCCCGATCTCGACAAGGTGGTAGTGGAGCCGCCGCGGGACCCGGCCCATGGGGATCTGGCGACCAACGCCGCCCTCGTGCTCTCCAAGGGTCTCGGCCTGAAGCCCCGCGATCTCGCCGCCCGGCTGGTTGAAAAGCTGGCGGCCGATGCCGATGTGGTCTCGGCGGAGCCGGCCGGCCCCGGCTTCATCAACCTGAAGCTCACCCCGGCGATGCTGACCGGCGTGATCACCGCCGCCCTTGAGGGTGGGGCGGACTATGGCCGCTCGACCTATGGTCAGGGCCGCAAGGTGAATGTCGAATATGTCTCGGCCAACCCGACCGGGCCGATGCATGTCGGCCACTGCCGCGGCGCCGTGGTGGGCGATGCGCTCGCCAGCCTGATGGCCTATGCCGGCTTCGACGTCTCGAAGGAATATTATATCAACGACGCCGGCGCCCAGGTCGACGTGCTCGCCCGCTCGGCCTATCTGCGCTATCTGGAGGCCGCCGGCGAGGATATCGGCGAGATCCCGGAAGGGCTCTATCCCGGCGACTACCTGAAGCCCGTCGGCGAGAAGCTCTTCCACCGCTATGGCATGAACCTCAAGACCATGCCCGAGAGCGTGTGGCTTGCGGATGTGAAGGACTTCGCGATTGCCGAGATGATGGCCATGATCCGCACGGATCTGGAGGCCCTCAACGTCAGGCACGATGTCTTCTTCTCCGAGCGCTCGCTGGTGGCCGATGGCCGCGACCGGGTGGCCGAGGCGATTGCGGCGCTGGAGGCCAAGGGCCTCATCTATCGCGGCACCCTGCCGCCGCCCAAGGGCCAGCTGCCCGAGGACTGGGAGGATCGCGAGCAGAGCCTGTTCCGCTCCACCGAGTTCGGCGACGATGTCGACCGGCCGCTGATCAAGTCGGATGGCAGCTACACCTATTTCGCCTCCGACATTGCCTATCACTATGACAAATATCTGCGCGGCTTCACCCTTCTGGTGGATGTCTGGGGCGCGGATCATGGCGGCTACGTCAAGCGCGTGGCGGCGGCCGTTTCGGCCATGTCCGATGGCCATGCCGAGCTGGAAGTGAAGCTGTGCCAGCTCGTGCGGCTGTTCCGCGGCGGCGAGCCGGTGAAGATGTCCAAGCGCGCCGGCACCTTCGTGACGCTGCGCGATGTCGTGGAAGAAGTCGGCACCGATGCCGTCCGCTTCATGATGCTGTTCCGCAAGAATGACGCGACGCTGGATTTCGACTTCCAGAAGGTCACCGAGCAGTCGCGCGACAACCCGGTGTTCTATGTGCAGTACGCCCATGCGCGCTGCTCGTCGGTGCTGGCCAAGCAGGCGCCGGCAGCCCTCGGCTCCGTCGATCTGAGCCGGGCGGCGCTGGCGAAGGTGTCGCTGGCGCCGCTGACGGATGCCGGTGAACTTGGGCTTGCCGCCAAGCTGGCGGAATGGCCGCGGGTGGTGGAACAGGCGGCGGAGGCCGAGGAGGCCCACCGCATCGCTTTCTACCTGCACGATCTGGCTTCGGCGTTCCACAGCCACTGGAACCGGGGCAAAGATTCGCCGGAGTTACGATTCATTAACCCTGTCGAGAGAGAGTTGACCCTGGCCCGGCTGGCGCTTGTCGCTGCTGTTGCCACCGTTCTGGCGACCGGGCTCTCCCTTCTCGGGGTGTCGGCGCCCGAGGAGTTGAGGTGAGGAAGACCCGGTGACCGGGGCGGCGTGGGGGCTTTGGGCCCGGCGCCGGTCCAGTCAGGATTCCTGTACCCGTTCAAGGACATGACCGACCATGGCCGATCCGCGTGCCCACGCCCAACCGCAGACCGACGAGCCCATTGATGATGGGTTCGGGGATGATCCGCTGGCGGAGCTGACCCGGATCGTGAGCGAGCGGACCCCGCCGCAGCCGAGCTGGACTCCGCCGAGCCCGGGTGGCCGCTTCGGACGTGCGACGCCGCAGGCGTCTGCGACGGCCAGCCGACAGCCGGCTTCGGCCCGCCTGCCGGCGATGGAGCCCTATGTTCCGCCGCCGGAGCCCGAGCCGCTGCCACCGCCGGTGATGCGCGCACCGGAGCCGGAGCCGGAATTTGAGCTGGCTCCGGAGCCGCAGCCCGTGGTGGCGCCCGCCCCGGCGCCGCGCCCGCAAGTGCGGCCGCTGTTCCCGACGGCTGCCCAGGCGGCGCTGGATGCGCGCTCCACGTCGACCGCGTCCGTCGCCCAGCAGAGCTACGCCTTCTTTGCCGAGCAGCGCTCCCGCGGTGCCGCACCCCGGTCTCTGGGAGATCCGGAGCTGCCGGGCGGGGCTGGTCGAGCCGAGGAACTGGAAGATCCGCTGGCGGAGCTGGCGCGTCTGGCCTCGGATCCGGCGCTGTTCGAGAGCTCCTTCCGGCGTGCCGGACAGACGGCGGCGCCCCAGCCGTCCCCGGCCTATGATCCGGTGGCGGAGGAGGATGCGGGCCTCTACGACGACAGCCATCTTGATCCGCGGGGCGCGCCTGGCCGGGACATTCCGTTTGCCGGGGCGACGGCTGGTCGCGGCTATCATGATGATGATGCCGAGGACCTCGCCCGCAACGAGGCGCCGGTCGCCACCAGCACCGTCGATGCCTATGTGCCGGGCGATCTGGAATCCCATGCGGTTCCGGAAGTCGACGACGTCCATCCGATGCGCATGCAGCCGCTGCGGACGTCGGACGTCTATGCCGATGACGACTGGGATCCGACGCCGGTGGCGCGGAGCCATCAGCCGGCCGAGCCCGACGCGGACCCCTATTATGACGATGCGCCGGTGTGGCGCGACCCTGTGGAGGGGGATGTTCTTGCCACTCCGGCGAGCCTGTCGCCGGATATGCCGACCATTCCCGGAGAGGAAGAGTCGCGGCGTCCCCGTTTTGGCGGCATGCGCGGTGTCGGCATCGTTGTTGGTGTGCTCGCCGTGGCGGTGGTGACGCTGGTTGGCTACCGCATGGTCAGCGGTGGAATCAGCAACGGGCCGCCGCAGGTGTTCGAGGATGACGGCCTGCCGGCCAAGGGCCCGCCGGAAACCGCGTCTGCCGAAAACGAGGAAACCGACACCCCCGGCAAGACCATCTATGACCGGGTGGACGGCACCACCGACACCCAGTCGGCCCGTCTGGTGGAGCGCGCCACGGCGCCGGTTGATGCTCTGCCCGGTGTTGGCGGGGCGGCGGCGACGGGTGGCGATGGTGAAACAGTGATGGAGCCGCGCCGGGTACGGACCGTCGTGGTGCGTCCGGACGGGACGATTGTTCCCGGCCAGACGACGGATCCGCGGGCGGTGCCGGAGACGGCGGCTGATACCCTGCCGGAACCGGTGCCCGCCGCCGATCGCAACGCCATGAGTGATCTGGTGGCAAGTGGCGGAACGGCTGCGGCATCTGCCGAATCCCAGGTCGCGACCGAGGCGGCCGAAGTGGAGCAGGCGCTGGCCAGCGAGCCGGTGGGCACGACCCAGGGTCCGCTCCGGCTGCCTGAGCGGCGTCCGGCGGCACCGGCGGTGCGCACCACCACGGCGACGACGCCCGCCACCCAGCCCCAGACCGCGGCCGCCCCGGCCCGCACGGCCGGGGCGCCGATGGCGCTGGTGCCGGGCAGCTCGACGGCTCCGGCCGCGGCCACGACCCAGACGGCCACGGCGCCGGCGGGCAGCTATATGGTGCAGGTGACCTCCCAGCGCAGCCGGGATCAGGCGCTCGCCGCCTATCAGCAGCTCCAGCGCAAGTTCCCTTCGGTGCTGGGCGGACGGGCGCCGTCCCTCCAGTCCGTGGAGATCAGCGGCAAGGGGACCTATTACCGGGTCCGTGTTCCCGGCGGCAGCCAGGCCCAGGCGGCCCAGCTGTGCAGCCAGCTGAAGGCGGCCGGCGGCGATTGCGTCGTCACCCGGAACTGACGGCGACCGCCATCCGTCGTCACAAGAGGCGACGGATGGCGCGAAAGGGCCTGAAAATAGTGCATGCCGACGGGCTGGATCGTCTTTGGGCAGTTGCTTTTTTGAAGAAACGAGGTCATAGTCCCCGCCGACACATATCGTGATCGCGCGCGTTATCTGGGTTGGTTCGGCCCACCGACGTCTTCCGGAAGGTCCGGACACGATTCGTCCTCTGATCCGTTCTGCGCGTGGGTCATGACTTGGATTGCGAAATACCGGGACGGTATTTCGCCCTAGCAGGTTTCCTACTTCTTGAACGAAACGACCAGTTTTGCGGGTCTCGGTCTGTCCGAGCCGCTGGTCCGGGCGCTCGAAGCCGAGCAGTTCCGGACGCCGACGCCGATCCAGGCGCAGGCCATTCCTTCTCTTCTGTCCGGCCGGGACGTCCTTGGAATCGCACAGACCGGCACCGGAAAGACCTTTGCCTTCGGGCTTCCCGTCATTGATCGTCTGCTTGCCGATCGTGTTCGTCCGGTGCCGAAGGGTGCCCGGGCGCTCGTTCTGGCGCCGACGCGCGAGCTGGCCTCCCAGATTGAGGCCTCTCTCAGCAAGATTGCCAAGCCCCTCGGGCTGCGGCTCGCCGTGATCTTCGGCGGTGTGGGCTTTGGTCCGCAGATCAACGCCATGTCTCGCGGTGTGGATATTCTTGTGGCGACCCCCGGTCGTCTCATGGATCTCATCCAGCGTGGCGCGGTGCGGCTGGACAACGTGCATTTCCTTGTCCTTGACGAGGCCGACCGGATGCTCGACATGGGCTTTGTCCATGACGTGCTGAAGATCGTTGACAAGCTGCCGTCGGAGCGTCAGTCGCTGTTGTTCTCGGCCACCATGCCGTCGACCCTCAGTCGCATCCTCACCCGTCTCCTCAAGGACCCGGTCCGGGTTGAGGTGACGCCGGAAGTGGTGGCGGTTGATCGGATCGAGCAGCATCTGTACCAGATCGAGGCTGCACAGAAGCGCCATCTTCTGGTGCGACTGTTGCAGAATCAGGATCTGCGTCGTGTTGTGGTGTTCACGCGCACCAAGCGCGGTGCGGACCGGGTTGCCGAGGCGCTGGACGGGGCAGGGCATGCCGCTGCGGCGCTGCACGGCAACAAGTCTCAGGGCGCGCGCCAGAAGGCGCTGGCCCGTTTCAAAACCGGCGACGTCCGGGTGCTGGTCGCGACTGACATCGCGGCCCGCGGCATCGACGTGGCTGATGTGACCCATGTGGTCAACTTCGAACTCCCCGACGAGCCGGAGAGCTATGTCCATCGCATCGGCCGGACCGCGCGTGCGGGCCGGGCGGGCGTTGCGCTCTCCTTCTGCGACCGGGGTGAGCGCGATCGCCTCAAGGCGATCGAGCGCCTGATCCGTCGTCCGCTTGCGGCGGCGGATCCGGCCAGTGTTCCGGCGATCGTCGCCGCTCCGGCTGGTGCCGGGCCGGTGTCGGCTCCGGTGGCACCGGCTCCGCGGATCAATCAGGCCCCGGCGCAGCCGCGTCCGGCGGGTGCGCGCCCGCGCCGCCCCCGGCGTGGTCCGCGCAGTCACGCGGCCTGATCCAAATTTTCGTCCGGCGATGGGAGAGTCGCCGGCCGGAAAATCCTCCCAACCGCCAAAGACAGGAGTTTCCAATGGCGACGGGTACCGTTAAGTGGTTCAACGCCCAGAAGGGCTATGGCTTCATCCAGCCGGACCAGGGTGGTCCGGACGTGTTCGTCCACATCAGCGCGGTTGAGCGCGCGGGCATGTCGACGCTGCGCGACGGCTTCAAGATCTCCTACGATCTCGAGACCGACCGCCGCGGCAAGACCTCCGCGACCAATCTGCGTGCGGCCTGATAGGCAAACGCAATGGCGAAAGAAGAGGCGCTGGAGTTCGAGGGCCTGGTTCTCGAAGCTCTGCCGGATGCCAAGTTCCGGGTCGAACTCGAGAACGGACATGTCGTCATCGCCTATACGGCGGGACGAATGAAGAAGAACCGCATCAAGACGCTCGCGGGTGACCGCGTGACTGTCGAGATGACGCCTTACGATCTCGACAAGGCGCGTCTCGTCTTCCGTCACAAGGGAGAAGGTGGTCCTCCTCCCGGCGCTCGTCCGGGCATGGCCCGGGGTGGCGCTCAGCGCCGCCGCTGACGGTTCGTCGACGACTGCTTCAAGAAAGGCCCCGGCGGATTGCTCTGCCGGGGCCTTCCCTTTTTTCAGTCTTCCTTCCGCGGGCGATCAGCCGCGTGCCTCCTGCTGGCGCAGGATGTGGGCCTGCAGGTGTGTGCGGGCGACCCGGAACAGGGGGAGGGCGAGACCGGCGCGCCGGCCGCGGCGATACATGTCGCCGACGATATGCTCGGCCTCGATCTCGTTGCCGCTTTCCAGGTCCCTGAGCATGGAGGCCGTCATGGGCGAGGTCGGGTCGGTCATGGCGGTGCGGACCGCCTCCAGATAGTCGGGGGCGGGGGGATGGGCATTGGCGCCGGCAACGGCGGCCGCCTCGTCCAGCAGCTCCGACAGGATCGCGGCGCCTTCGTCGGTGCGGCTGATCTGGCCGATGGTCGCCCGGAACAGGGTGGTGCCGGCGGCCAGCGTCGACAGCATCAGGAACTTGTCCCACATTGCCTGTTCGATGTCGGCCGTGTGGGTCGAGTCCACCCGCGCCCTGGCGAGGATGTGGCCGAACTCGGCCGCCGCAGCCTCCTGAGCCGGATCACGCGGACCGAACACGATGGCGTGGACGTCGGTGAGCTGGCGCACCTCGCCGTCGGGCGTCACCGTGCCGGAGATGCGGGCGAGCCCGCCCATCACCTTCTCCCGGCCGAAGCGGGCATCCAGCCGGTCGATATGGGAGAGGCCATTCAGCACCGGAATCACCGCCACCCCCGGCCGGGCCATGGCCGGGGCAATGTCGTCCATGGCGCCGGAGAGCTGATAGTCCTTCGTCGTCAGCAGGATCAGGTCATAATCGGGGGTGAGGGCATCGGCGGTGACATGGGGCACCGGCCGGCGGATGTCGCCATGGGGGCTCGTCACCACCAGTCCGTGTTGGGCGAGCTGGGCGGCCCGGCGCGGCCGCACCAGAAAGGTGACATCGGCCCCGGCCTCGATCAGCCGGCCACCAAAATAGCCACCGACGCCCCCGGCGCCGACCACGAGAATGCGCATGTCCGTCCTCCCTCTGTCGGCCGGGGAGCAGACGCACCCCGGACCGGGGCGCGAGAGTGCCCTGCCGGGGGCGGCCTGACAATCGCGCGGGGTCTGTTCCGCCGCGGCGCCGGTCTATTCCGCAGCGTTCTCCAGCCGGCCGAGGAAGCCGCCGGACTGGCGCTGCCACAGGCTGGCATAGAGACCGCCGGCGGCAATCAGCTCGTCATGGGTGCCCGTTTCCACGATGCGGCCGGCATCCAGCACCACCAGCCGGTCCATGCGGGCGATGGTGGAGAGGCGATGGGCGATGGCGACCACGGTCTTGCCGGCCATGAGGGTGTCGAGCTCGTCCTGAATGGCGGCCTCCACCTCGGAATCGAGGGCGCTGGTGGCCTCGTCCAGAATCAGGATCGGCGCATCCTTCAGCAGCACCCGGGCAATGGCGATGCGCTGGCGCTGGCCGCCGGAGAGCTTCACGCCGCGCTCGCCCACATGGGCGTCATAGCCCGTGCGGCCATTGGGATCGGCCAGCCCCGGAATGAAATCCGCCGCCCGGGCCCGGGCGGCCGCGGCTTCGATCTCCGCCCGGCTCGCATCGGGCCGGCCATAGGCGATGTTTTCGGCCACCGAGCGGTGCAGCAGCGACGTATCCTGGGTGACGACGCCGATGGCCGAGCGCAGGGACTCCTGGGTCACCCTGGTGATGTCCTGCCCGTCGATGCGGATGGTGCCGGCCTCCAGATCGTGGAAGCGCAGCAGCAGCGAGACGAGGGTGGACTTGCCCGCGCCCGAGCGGCCGACCAGGCCGATGCGGCTGCCGGCGGGGATGACCAGATCCAGCCCGCCGATGCCGCCGGTGCCGCGGCCATAGGTGAAGCGGGCCTGCTCGAAGCGGATCTCGCCGGCGCGCACGACGAGGGGCTTCGCATCCGGCGCATCGGTGACGGAGAGCGGCGGGGTGATGGTGGCCA
Source organism: Segnochrobactraceae bacterium EtOH-i3 (assembly GCA_050689115.1). Lineage (GTDB taxonomy): Bacteria > Pseudomonadota > Alphaproteobacteria > Rhizobiales > Segnochrobactraceae > JBBSSF01. The sequence continues at coordinate 68,621 of JBOGCN010000017.1, forward strand.
GCCCCTCCTGCACCGTTCCGATATTCTCGAACACGCCGTTCACCGACCACATGATCCAGCCGGACATGGTGGAGAGCCGGGAGGCAAGGCCAATGCCGACCGCGATGGCGCCGACGCTGACGGCACCGTTCACCCACAGGGTGATGGCGGTTGCCGCCATCGCCGTCATCAGCAGGGCCGACAGGGTGGTGACGGTGAAGGTCATCGCCGTGATGGTGCGCATCTGGGTGCGCATCATGCCCATGTGCTCGGAGAGCGCCGATTTCACATAGGCATCCTCCCGCTCGGCATGGGCGAACAGCTTCACCGTCTGGATGTTGGTGTAGCCATCCACCACCCGGCCGGAGAGGAGGGCGTTGGCCTGGGCGATGCCGCTGGAGTTGCGCCGGAGCTTCGGCAGGAACACCGCGAGGGTGGCGAGATAGGCCGCGACCCAGATGACAAGGGGCAGGGCCAGCAGGGGATCCAGATCCCCCAGCACCAGCACGGCACCGCCGGTATAGAGAACCGCATACCAGAGACTGTCGATGGCATCGACCAGCGAGCCGCGCAGGGAGGGTGCCGTGGTCATCACCCGGCTGGCGATGCGGCCGGCAAAGTCGTTCTGGAAGAAGGACAGGCTCTGCCGCACCACCCGGCGATGGGACTGCCAGCGGATGAGGGCGGTGAAGCTCGGCATCACCGTCTGGCGTGAAATCAGGTCGTCGATGATCTGGGTCAGCGGCCGGCCGAACAGCACCACGGCGCCCATGAGCAGCAGCGTGGTGCCATGTTCGGCCCACAGCCGGTCCGGCGTGGTGTGGGCGAGAATGTCGACGATGCGGCCGAAGAAGGCATAGACCATCACCTCCACCGCGGCCACAGCGAAGCCCGACACCAGCATGGCAATCAGCCAGGGCCAGATCTGGCGGGTGAAATGCCAGTAGAAGGCGCCAAGCCCGGGCGGCGGCGGGGCGGCCGGTTCCGGACGGAACGGATCAATGCGTCGCTCGAACCAGGAGAACATGGGGCAGGGAGCCTTTTCGCGGCAGCGGGCCGGCCGGAAATCATCAGGGGGACCGCGGACGGGAGGGCGGCCGGCGGGCGGTCCGGACTTGCGCGGGGGCGCCGGATGGAGGACACGGGGGGCGCGCCCGTTCCAGCATGCCATAGATGACACCAAAGATCCCTGAAAAGGACTCTTTGGCGTCCCGCTGCGGATTTCTCATGCCCTTGGAGCATATGAGAAATCTGCACCCCTTCCGGCGCACGGGTGCGCACAGCACCGCGTGCGTCTGGTCTGAAGAGGATTCGCCGATGACGCTCCCGCCGGATGCCGATCGTCGCCAGGCTGCCGCCACCGAGTGGTTCGAGAGCCTCAGGACCCGCATTCTCTCGGCCTTCGAGGCGATCGAGGATGCGGCCGACGGCGCGCCGGGTACGGCGGGCAAGGCCCCCGGCCGCTTCGTGCGCACCCCGTGGCAGCGCACCGATCACAGCGGCGCGGCCGGCGGCGGCGGCGTCATGGCGCTGATGTCGGGCCGGGTGTTCGAAAAGGTCGGCGTGCACGTCTCGGCGGTGCATGGCGAGTTCGCGCCGGAATTTCGCGCCCAGATCCAGGGGGCGGCGGAGGATCCGCGCTTTCACGCCACGGGCATCTCGCTGATTGCCCACCCGGTGAACCCCCATGTGCCCACCGTGCACATGAACACCCGTCTGGTGACGACGACGAAGATGTGGTTCGGCGGCGGTGCCGACCTGACGCCGATGCTGGACCGGCGTCGCACCCAGCAGGATCCGGACACGCAAACCTTCCACGCGGCCATGCAGGCGGCGTGCGCGGCTCATCCGGTGGCGGATTATCCGCGCTTCAAGGCGTGGTGCGACACCTATTTCTTCCTGCCCCATCGCAATGAGCCGCGCGGCATCGGCGGCATCTTCTACGATCACCAGGAGAGCGGGGATTTCGACGCGGATTTTGCCTTCACCCGCGCCGTCGGCGACGCCTTTCTCGATGTCTACCCGCGCATCGTGCGGGCCAATCTGATGACGCCGTGGAGCGAGGCGGAGCGGGACGAGCAGCTCATCCGCCGTGGCCGCTATGTGGAATTCAACCTGCTGCACGATCGCGGCACGATCTTCGGCCTGAAGACCGGCGGCAATGTCGCCTCCATCCTGTCGTCCCTGCCGCCGGTGGTGAAGTGGCCGTGATCTCGAAGGGGCCCTGAGAGGGCCCCTTTTTCAGCTGTCGCCGCGCCAGTTGTCGTCGCGCCAGAGCGCGCCGAGGCCGGCGCGGTAGTCGGGAAAGGCGAGGCTGACGCCCAGGACATCGCGGATGCGCCGGCCGCGCACCCGGCAGCAGGTGGCATAGAAGGACCGCGCCATGGGCGACAGCGCCGCCGTCTCGAAGGGCTCTTCGGGCGGCGGGGCCACTCCCATCAGGCTGGCGGCAAAGGTCACCACATCCTGCGGCGGCGACGGATGGCCATCGGCGACGTCGAAAAGCCCGCCGGCCGTCTGGGCGACGGCGGCGCCGAGGACCCGGCCGATATCATCCACATGAATGCGGTTGAACACCTGCCCGGGCTTCACGATGCGGTGGGCGGTGCCATCGGCCAGCTTCACGAAGGCATTGCGGCCGGGGCCATAGATGCCGGCCAGCCGGAAGATGCCCGTGGGGGTGTCGGTGGTGGCGCCCAGCGCCTGCCATTCGGTTTCCGCCGTCACCCGGGCAAGGGAGCGGGCGTTGGTGGGGCTCAGCGGCGTGGTCTCGTCCACCCACGCGCCATCGCGATGGCCATAGACGCCGGTGGTGGTGAGATAGCCGATCCACTGCAGATCGGGCGCGGCCGCCAGATCCTCGCCATGACAGGCCAGCACCGGATCGACGCCGCCCTGTGGCGGGATCGACGACAGCACATGGGTGGCCGAGCGCAGGGCGGCGGAGAGCGCCGGCACCCGGGCGGTGCCATCAAAGGCGAGGCCGGTGATGCCGCGCCGGGTGAGGGCCTCGGCGCGGGCGGGATCGCGCACGGTCAGGGTCGCATGTTCGGGCCGGGGCAGGCGGGAGAAGAAGCGGCGGGCCGTGTATCCATAGCCGAGGATCACCAGGCGCATTGTCGGACCTCCGGGGCCGGAAAAGAGGGGCCGGCGCGGGGCGGAGGCCGGCAGGGCAGGCCGGATGCTGCCGCACCGCGGTGCACAAGGAAAGGCCGATTCTGCCTGCCCGTTCCGCGCCGCTGCGGCCGGCATGTCCGCTTGCGGACGGGCGGAGGCCCCCGGCGGATGGCTCACGCCTTCGGGGCGAGGCCTTCGATGGTGAACTGGTCCTGGGCGTCGGTGCGGCAGCCGATGCCCGAAAGCGCCGAGAGGCCGCCAAGGCCGTTCACCGTAGTGGCGAAGGCGCGGCACTCGCGGCCGTCCGGGGCGGGCACGCGCACGACTTCCGTCACCCGGCCGGCGGAGCCCGTCACCGGGTTCTCCCACAGCGCCTCGCTGCCCACGACGGGTCTCGTTGTGGCCAGTGCCGCGCCGATGGCGGCGATGTCGGTGGCGGCCAGGGTGCCCGGTTTTGGGTCGACCCCGGTGGCAAAGGGGCCGGGGGAGCCGGTCGGGAAATCGTCCGGTTCGGTCAGGGAGCAGCCGCCGAGAAGCAGGGCACCGATGGTCAGGCCACCGGCGAGCACGGTGGTCGACACCAGCACGTGCGCGCGGGATGATTTCCCGCAAGGCGGAAGCGTCCTATATGAGCATGCCATGTTCGTGGCTCCTCCTCACCCCGCGGTCCGGCGCTTCTTGACCGGGTTCCCCGTTGGACCCGTGACGCCCGTATCCCGCCACCTGCCGGAGACAGTTTCGCATGACCGATCCCACCGAGGCACCCGGCGATCCCGCTGCATGGTTAACCGGGGCTGACTTCACCGCGGCTGACGAGCCCTTTGCGCTCTTCGCCGCGTGGATGAAGGACGCGACCGCGTCCGAACTCAATGATCCCAACGCCATGGCGCTGGCCACCGTCGATGCCGATGGCCTGCCGGACGTGCGCATGGTGCTGCTGAAGGAAGTCGATCCGCGCGGCTTCGTGTTCTACACCAATCTGGAGAGCGCCAAGGGGCGCGAGCTCGAGGCCAATCCGAAGGCTGCCGTGGTGTTCCACTGGAAGAGCCTGCGTCGCCAGATCCGCATCCGCGGCCCCGTCGAGGCGGTCAGCGATGCCGAGGCCGATGCCTATTTCCAGAGCCGGCCGCGGGGCAGCCGCATCGGCGCGTGGGCCTCGTCCCAGTCGCGGCCGCTGGAAGGCCGCTTCGCCCTGGAGGCGGCGGTTGCCCGCTATGCCGCGCGCTTCGGCGTCGGCGAGGTGCCGCGCCCGGCGCACTGGTCGGGCCGGCGCATCATTCCGGTGGCGATGGAGTTCTGGCACGACCGGCCGTTCCGCCTGCATGACCGCATCCGCTTCGAGCGGGCGGGCGAAGGCGCGGCGTGGACGAAGAGCCGGCTCTATCCGTGAGCCGCGGGGCAGGGCGCCGGTTGCGGCGCCCGCCTCAGCTCGCCTGGGCGCCAACGGCATGCAGCTCCGGCCCGTGCAGGCGCAGCCACTCCCGGGCCCGGTCCATGTCCGGGCACAGCCGGTCCACGATGGCCCAGAAACGGGGCGAATGGTTCATCTCGATCAGGTGGGCCACCTCGTGGGCGGCGACATAATCGAGCACGAAGGCCGGGGCCAGGATCAGCCGCCACGAGAAGGACAGCACGCCATCGACGGTGCAGGAGCCCCAGCGGCTGACCGTATCGCGCAGGCGCACGGCCTTCACCGGCTGCTCGAGGGTGGCCGCATGGCGCTCCACGGCGGCGGCCAGATCCTGCCGCGCCTGCCGGATCAGCCAGTCGCCGATGCGCCGGGCAAGGAAGCCGCGATCGCCGCTGACGCACAGCCGTTCCCCGTCCGGGGCGGCCTCGGTCCACACGGTGCCGCGGGCGTCCGGCCGGTGCTCCACCCGGTGGGGCACGCCGCGCACCGGCACCAGCACGCCGGGAGCAAAGGGCGTCGCCTCCGGCCGGTGCGACAGATGGGTCGCCAGCCAGGCGGAATGATTGGTCACGAAGCGTTCGGCCTGGGTCAGGCCAATGCCCGGCGGCAGGGTCAGCACCGGCGGACCACCGGCCGTCGGCACCCGGAGCGTCAGCCGGCGTGCCCGCGCATTGCGCCGGACGGCGACCGCAACACAGCGGCCGTCCACGTCCAGCATAATCCGGTCGGACATCAGGGCCGCGCCAGCCTTGGTGCTCTTGGCATTCGTCATGGGCGAAAGATCGCAGTCGGACTCGGGTACGGATTAACAATTCGTTCAGACGGGTGACGCCGAATCACCTGTCCTGCCCTGATCATGCATAGACGGGAGTCCCGAGGCGAGCCCCAATCGACAGACGCGGATGCAGGGAGCGTGCCCTTTTTCCGTGTTGGGCCGACAAGGTCTTGAAAAGAGTCAGGAAAAATTTCCACGGGGATGATGCCTCTGGGGATAAGGTCCACTACAGGCAGGCTTTTTCCCCAGAATGCGGAGGCGATAGTCGGGCCCGGAGCGGGCGAAATCGCACCTCTGTGGGGCGCGCGAGGGTCGAATCCCGCGGGCGCGGGGTGGTCCGTCAGGCCCGGACGCACAACCGGCCGACCCCGCTCGGGGCCGGCCGGCGCAGCTGTCCACAGGTGGCGGGGCGGGCGGTCAGGCGGCGGGGCCGCGGCCGCGCGCCGCCATGAAGCGGTCGAACTCCTCCTGGTCCTTTGCCCGGCGCAGCTCGCGCAGGAAGGCGTCGAATTCGTCGCGCATGGAGTCGAGGCGGCGGCGCTCCTCCTCCAGTCGGGCCAGTTCCCGGGCGCGGTAGTCGTCGAAGGCGACGTTGCCGGTGTTGAACGGGCGGAAGCCGGCATCCCGCGCCGCGCCGCCACAGCTCCAGCCGGAATTGCGGAACTGGGCCCGGGCGTCTTCCACCAGCCGGTGGGCGCGGTCGCCCCAGAGGATATAGCCGAGCATGGCAAGGCCCAGCGGCCACCAGGCCACGAAACCGAGCACCATCAGCCCGGTGGTGACCGGCGTCCACGCCGGCCGGATCATGTTCGAAGCGGTCATCTCGCATCCCCTGAGAAAGAGGTGTCCCCAACAGCATTTGATCTGGGGAGGACATGGCGTCGCATCAAGACGGGGGGATGCGAAAAAGCCCGGATCTTGCGGGATCCGGGCTTATCAGACTGCGTCTGGACTGCAGAAGCGACAGACCCGGCGCGCGGGATGCTGCGCTTCCTGCCGGCCGAGCGGCCAGCCTTACTTCACCGTGATGCGCGGCTCCGTGCCGGCGGTGATGGTGCCGCGGGTGCGCACCTCCGCCATGGCATCACCGGCCATCAGCTTGCCATCGATGGGGCCGACCTTCACCTTGCCCTTGGTGAAGGCGGTGTAGCCGTCGCCGCCGCGCAGCATGAAATCATTGGTGGCGACGGTGTAGGTGGCGGCCAGGTCCACCGGCGTGCCGTTGACGGTCAGGCCAGATACCCGGGAGCCGACCGGCTGGGCCGGGTCCACGGTGAAGACGAGGCCGGAGACCTGGGGGAAGCGACCTTCCGGGTCCGGCAGGCGCGACACGCCATTTTCCAGCGCGGCCTTCAGGTCCGCCCCCGAGATCGCCACCACCACGGTCCGATTGCCGAAGGGCAGCTCGCTCAGGATGTCGCGCCGGGTGATGTCCGAGCCGGCGGCATAGGTCTTGTTGCCGCGGATGCCGCCGCCATTGGTGATGGCAACATCGGCCTTGGTGGCGGTGCGCATGCCATCGGCGATGACGTTGCCGATGAGGGCCTCGCCGGTGCGCACGGTGGCGCGGCGGCTGTCGAGCAGGGCGTCGGTCTTGCCGATCACCACGTCGAGCTCCTTGGAAAGCTCGGCCTCCAGCTTCTTCACCTCGGCGCCGACCGTCGGCTCCGGCTCCACGCCGGCGGTGGAGACGATGCGGAAGGTCGGCTCCCACGTCACCTTGCGCTTGCCGTCCTTCTCGGCGGTCTTGAGGTCGATGTCGATGGCGACGAGCTGGTCGCCCTGGTCGAGGGCCTCGGCGATGACGGCCTTCTCGTCATAATTGACGTAGAGGTCCTGATCGTGGCCCGACAGCACGATGTCGACGGCGCCGGAGCGGCCGAGCTTGATGTCCTGTCCGCGCTCCGCATGGACGAGGGCGATCACCATGTCGGCGCCGTTGGCCTTCAGCTCCTTCGCCCTGGCCTCCACGGTGCCGACGGTATCGGCGAAGGCGATGGTACCCGGCGAGGACACTTCCGGCGTGCCGTCGAAGGCGGCGCCGACGATGCCGATCTTCACGCCGTCGACTTCGATCATGTCGGTGGGGATGAAGCCGGGCAGGGGCGCGCCTTCCAGTGTCAGGTTGGCGCCGAGCTTCTTCGGCTTCATCTTCGCCATCTGGGCGAGGAAATTCTCCTGTCCGAAATCGAACTCGTGATTGCCGGGGACGAAATAGTCGACGCCGATGGCGTTGATGAGGTCCACGATGTGGGCGCCCTTGTCGAAGCCCGACATCAGCGACGGCGACAGGGCATCGCCGCCATGCATGACCAGCAGCGTGCCGGTCTCCTTGCCCACCTTGGCGCGTTCGGCGGCAACCACGCCGGAAATGCGGTCATAGCCGCCGGCCGGGCGCCCGCCCATCTGGTCGATGTCGTTCATCAGCAGGATGGTGAGGTCGGCGGCCGAAGCCGGAAGCGTCGCGAGCCCCGTGGTGGCGAGCAGGGCAGCAAGCGCGAAGGCGCGCGCGGGACGGGCGAGGAAGGACATCCGGTTCTCCGTGGCTGGTCGCATGGGGCCAGATCCCGCAGAACGGGACTCCGGCCTGAGCCCGGGATGATGCCAGCGCCGGGGGCATCTGACGAGTGCCGGATGGTCGCTCGGGCCGGTGCCGGCTCTCGACAGGCGGGACACAATCTGTTCCTGTCTGTGCGGCGCCGAAGAAAGGACATGCTCCTTTCGCCGGCGCGAAGGAGTCCTTCAGGGAGGGGGAAGCCCGGTGTCGAAGTCTGCCGATCGTCTCGTCCATCGCGCCGCGGGCGCCATGCTTGCCGCCCTGCTGGTGGCCGGCAGCGGCGGGGTTGCCCTTGCCGATCGGGCGTCCAACACCGCCGTTCTCGGCATCGTGCTGGAGCCGCCTCATCTGGATCCGACCGCCGGCGCGGCGGCGGCCATCGACGAGACGGTGACCGTCAACGTCTTCCAGGGCCTCACCTTCATCGACGAGGCCAGCCATGTGCAGCCGCTGCTGGCCGAAAGCTGGACGGTCTCCGACAACGGCAAGGTCTGGCGCTTCAAGCTGCGGCCGGGCGTGAAATTCCATGATGGCGCGCCGTTCACGGCGGAGGATGCCAAGTTCTCGCTGGATCGCGCCCATGGTCCGGACTCGGTCAATGCCCAGAAGGCGCTGTTCGAGCCGATCGAGGAGGTGAAGGTCGTCGACCCCCTGACGCTGGAAATCGTGCTGAAGCGCCCGACGGGCGGCCTCGCCTTCAATCTCGGCTGGGGCGATGCGGTGATGCTGTCGAAGGCCTCGGCGGCAGACGCCAAGGCCAAGCCCGTCGGCACCGGTCCGTTCCGCTTCAAGGAGTGGGTGAAGGGCGACCACATCACCCTGGAGCGCAACCCGGACTACTGGGGCACGCCGGCGGAGCTGAACGCCGTCATCTTCAAGGTGATTCCGGATCCGAATGCCGCTCTGGCCGCCCTGATGTCCGATGCCGTCGACGCGTTGCCGCAGTTCGGCGCGCCGGAGGCGCTGGACCAGATCCGCTCTGACACCCGTTTCAAGGTGGTGATCGGCACCACCGAGGGCGAAACCATCCTCGCCCTCAACAACGCCAAGAAGCCGTTCGACGATCTGCGCGTGCGCCGGGCGATTGCCCATGCCGTCGATCGCAAGGCGGTGATCGAGGGCGCCACCTTCGGTCTCGCCCAGCCCATTGGCAGCCATGTCTCGCCGCAGAACCCGGCTTATGTCGATCTCACCGGCGCCTATCCGTATGATCCGGCGGAAGCGAAGAAGCTCCTGAAGGAAGCCGGCTATCCCGATGGCTTCAAGGCGACCCTGAAGCTGCCGCCGCCGGCCTATGCCCGCCGCGGCGGCGAGATCATCGCCGCCGAACTGGCCGAAATCGGTATCAAGGCGGAAATCATCCCGGTGGAATGGGCCCAGTGGCTCGATCAGGTGTTCAAGGGTCATGATTTCGACATGACCATCATCGCTCACACCGAGCCGGCCGACATCGATATCTATGCGCGGCCGACCTATTATTTCGGGTACCACTCGCCGGATTTCAATGCGCTCATCGCCGAGCTGTCCGCCTCCAATGACGAGACGAAGCGCATCGAGCTGCTGCAGAGGGCGCAGAAGAAGCTCTCCGAGGATGCCGTGAACACCTTCCTGTTCGAGCTGCCCAAGGTCGGCGTGTGGCGCGCCGACCTGGTCGGCCTGTGGGAGAATTATCCGGTGCCGGTCAACGACATGAGCACGGTGCACTGGGAGCAGTGACCCGCGTTTCGGGGTGCCGGTGATGCCGGCTTTCCTTCTCGGCCGTCTTGGCGCGCTCGCGGCGACCTTGCTCGTCGCGAGCCTCGTCGTGTTCTCGGTGCTGGAGCTGCTGCCGGGGGATCCGGCGCTTGTCATGCTCGGCACCGGCGCCACGCCGGAAAGTCTGGCGGCGCTGAGGGCCGAGCTGGGGCTCGATGAGCCGGCGCTGGTGCGGTATGGCCTGTTCGTCTCCGGCCTTCTGGTGGGGGATTTCGGCGTCAGCCACACCTATGGCGTGCCGGTGGCCGGGCTGATTGCCGAGCGCGCCCGGGTGTCCGTGCCCCTCGGACTGATGGCCATGGCGATTGCGCTGGGCATCGGCCTGCCGGCGGGCGTGGTGGCGGCGGCCGGGCGCCACCGGCCGGTGGACCGGCTGGTGCTGGGTGTCACCCGGGTGGCAATCGCCGTGCCCACCTTCTGGCTCGGCCTGCTGTTCATCTATCTCTTTGCCGTCAGCCTGCGCTGGCTGCCCTCCGGCGGTTTTCCCGGCTGGGACAAGGGTGTGGGGCCGGCCTTTCTGGCTCTGATCCTGCCGTCGGTGGCGCTGGGGTTGCCGCAGGCGGCCATTCTCGCCCGCATCATGCGCACCAGTCTCATCGACGTGCTGGCCGAGCCCTTCATGCGCACCGCCCGCGCCAAGGGGCTTGGCCGCGCCGCTGCCATCCGGCGCCATGGCGTGCGCAACGCGCTGATCCCGGTGCTGACCCTGCTCGGTCTGCAGGCTTCCTTCCTGATTGCCGGCACGCTGATCGTCGAAAGCGTGTTCTATCTGCCGGGCCTCGGCCGGCTGTTGTTTCAGGCCGTTACCGCCCGGGATCTGGTGACCGTGCGCGCCCTCGTCATGGTGATGGTGACAGCGGTCGTCGTCATCGCCTTCCTGGTGGATGCGGCCTATGTGCTGGCCGATCCGCGGCTCAGGAGGCGGGCATGAGGCGGCGTGGCGCGGTGTCGGCCCGGCTGGTGACAGGGCTCGTCGTCACCGGGATCATCCTCGGGGCGGCGCTGCTGTCGCTGGTGTGGACGCCCTTTCCGGTGGAAGGGGTGAAGATCATGGCGCGGCTGAAGCCGCCGGGCTGGCCGCATCTTCTGGGTACCGACCAGTTCGGCCGGGATCTCCTGTCGATGATGATGGTCGGTGCGCGCAATTCGCTGCTGATCGCCCTGGGGGCCGTCGCCCTCGGCATCGGGGTCGGCGTGCCCCTCGGGCTGCTGGCCGCCCAGCGTGGCGGGCTTGCGGACGAGCTGGTGGCGCGCGGCTCGGATCTGGTCTTCGCCTTTCCCGCCCTGGTCACTGCGGCCATGCTGGCGGCGCTGGCCGGGCCGGGGATGGAAAACGCCATTCTCGCCATCGGCATCTTCAATGTGCCGGTGTTCGCCCGCATTGCCCGCGGGCAGGCGCTGGCGCTGTGGCGGCGGGATTTCGTGCTGGCGGCCCGCGCGCTCGGCAAGAGCGACATCCGCATCACCCGGGATCATGTGCTGCCCAACCTCGCCCATGTGCTGATCGCGCAGGCGAGCATTCAGGCGGCCATGGCCATTCTGGTGGAATCGGGCCTTGCCTATGTCGGCCTCGGGCCGCAGCCGCCGGCGCCGAGCCTTGGCCGCATGCTGGCGGAAGCCCAGACCTATGTGGCGATGGCGCCGCGCCTCGCCCTCGCGCCGGGCCTGCTCATCGTCGCCACTGTCATCGGCCTCGATCTGCTCGGCGAGGGCCTGAGCGAACGCCACGACCGGCGGAGCAGCTGAGAACTGCCGAGAGGTTCGGGGCGCAGGGGCGGCGCGCAGAAACAGCCGCGCCCGTCAGCGGCTGGCCTGTGCCGGCTCAAGCGCCGTTTCCTGAATCGTGCCGCTGGCGGACATCCGAATCAGCGCGATGCCCTCCAGCGCATCGGCCTTGGAATAATAGCCTTCCCCTGACGTCGCGATGATCCGCCGTCCGGCGCGCGCGATATAGCGCCACCGCCAGTAGCCCTGAACATCCTGATAGAGCTGAAAATATCCCATCCCGATCCCCCCGGATCCGAGTGTCGCATGCGTCTGAACAGGTGGACTGACCGGGTGCAGGAACACGCGGGAGTCACCCGCCTTTCGGAAGGGACGGATGCAACGGCAGGCACGCCGGCCTGATGTTGAAACGTGTAGCGGAAAACGCTAGCAACTCTCGGCCGAATTGCAAGCCGGGATAGCATCCGGAGGCAAGCTTTGCTTCCGCAAGGGGCGTGGGAAACACAGCTCTGTCAGCCCAAGGGGAGGTGCCCCGGAGGCGCGTATACCAAGACTCTGCAAACAGGATCCCTGACCATGCGATACGAAGGTTCCATCTTCTTGGGGAGGATGAGAAATTCGTAGCCCTTCGGGGCTGGGTCCAGTCAGCCCCGTTCTGCAGGTCTCAGGCCGCGGCGGAGGTCTTCCAGGCGTGGTACCAGTTGACGAAGGCACGCATTCCGGTCGAGACGGGGGTTTGCGGACGGTAGCCCGTAAGGGCGACCAGCAGTGCGGGATCGGCAAAGGTCTCGCGCACGTCGCCGGCCTGCATCGGCAGCATATTGCGTCGGGCCGGGCGACCAAGGGCGGTTTCCATCGCCGCGATATATTCCATCAGCCCGATTGACGTACCGCCGGCGATATTGACACACCGCCAGGGCGCTGCCGGAGACAGCGTGTCGATCCCGCCCGGTACCGGGACCGGCTGGCCGACCACGGGTGTGCAGTCCACCAGCCGCGCCACGGCTTCAACGAGGTCGTCGATATAGGTGAAATCCCGCCGCATCTGCCCCATGCCGTAGACGTCGATGGGCTGATTGCGCTCGATGGCGTCCACAAATTTGAACAGTGCCATGTCCGGCCGGCCCCAGGGGCCATAGACCGTGAAAAAGCGGAAGCAGGTCGTCGGGATATCCCAGAGATGGGCATAGGAATGGGACATCACCTCAACGGACTTCTTGGTCGCGGCATAGAGGGTGATGGCCCAGTCGGTGCGGTCGGACTCGCGGAAGGGCATGTCCGGATTGGCGCCATAGACCGAGCTGGTGGAGGCGAGCAGCAGATGTCTCGGCTTCAGGGTGCGGGCCAGTTCCAGCACATTGAAGGAGCCGATCAGGTTTGAATCCACATAGGCGCGCGGGTTCTCCAGCGAGTACCGCACGCCCGCCTGGGCTGCCAGATGCACGATCACATCCGGCCTGGCCAGCTCGCCGGCTCGCTGCAGGGCCTCCTGATCTTCCAGCATGGCAATGACAGGCTGAAAGCCGGCATAGTCCGCCAGAATGGCATGGCGGCGCTGCTTCAGGGTCACATCATAGTAGGAGGTCATGCCATCGAAGCCGACCACCTCATGGCCGTCTGCCAGCAGGCGCCGGGCCAGATGAAAGCCGATGAAGCCAGCGCTGCCGGTCACCAGAAATCGCATGTGTTCTTTCTCCGGGCCCGGGGATCCACGGTCGCCGATCGTCACGCGGACGCTATAAGGCGATCCTGACCCGCTGGCACGCATTTTCATCGACCGTCGCCCCTGTCCCGTCCGGAGCACCGGGCGGGACAGGGGCGATCGGCGGAGGCTCAGGCGGCGACTGTCGTGCGGGCGGTCAGCCGCTCGACGGCATTGCGGATGATGCGCATGCCCGCCTCGTCCCCCAGCGTCATGATCGACTCCGGATGGAACTGCACGGCGGCAATCGGTTCCGAGACATGCTCGATGGCCATGGCAGCGCCGTCCTCGCTGGTGGCTGTCACCCGCAGATCCGCCGGCAGCGCCGAGAGATCGGCCGCCAGCGAGTGATAGCGCCCGACGGTGAAGCTGGGTGCCATCCCGGCAAACAGCCGGCCGGGTTCCGTCACCGTCACCACCGAGGGCTTGCCGTGCATCGGCACGGAAAGCTGGTAGAGCCGGCCGCCGAAATATTCCGTCAGCGCCTGCAGGCCGAGGCACACGCCGAAGATCGGCAGGCCGCGGGCGCGGGCCTGAGCGATGGTGTCGGAGGTGTTGAAATCCGACGGGCAGCCCGGGCCGGGGGAGAGCACGAGGAGATCCGGCTTCACCCGCTCGAACACGCCGTCATCCACCGGCGCGCGCACCGTCGTCACTTCGGCGCCAGTCTGGCGGAAATAGTTGGCGAGCGTGTGGACGAAGGAGTCCTCATGATCGACAAGCAGCAGGCGCCGGCCGCGGCCGGGCTGGCTGGCGGCAACCGCATCGGCGGCCACGGCCTTCGGCCGGCCGGCCTCGCGGATCGCGGCCAGCATGGCGGAGGCCTTCAGCTCGGTTTCCTTCTCCTCGGCATCGGGATCGGAATCCGCCAGCACCGTGGCGCCGGCCCGCACTTCGGCGATGCCGTTCTTGATCCGCACGGTGCGGAGCGTCAGACCGGTGTTGAGGTCGCCATTGAAGTGCACCATGCCGACCGCGCCGCCATACCAGGCCCGCGGCGAGCGCTCGTGCTCCTCGATGAAGCGCATGGCCCAGGTCTTCGGCGCGCCGGTGACGGTGACGGCCCAGGCATGGGTGAGGAAGGCATCCAGCGCATCGAAGCCGTCGCGCAGCAGCCCCTCGATATGGTCCACGGTGTGGATCAGCCGGGAGTACATCTCGATCTGGCGCCGGCCGAGCACCCGCACCGAGCCCGGCACGCAGATGCGGCTCTTGTCGTTGCGGTCGACGTCGGAACACATGGTGAGTTCCGACTCGTCCTTGCGCGAGTTCAGCAGGATGCGGATCTGCTCGGCATCCTCGATGGCATCGCGGCCGCGCTTGATGGTGCCGGAGATCGGGCAGGTTTCCACCCGCTTGCCGGAGACGCGGACGAACATTTCCGGCGAGGCACCCACCAGCCACTCTTCCTGGCCGAGATTCATGAAGAAGCCATAGGGCGCCGGGTTGATGGCCGCCAGCGTGCGGGCAACATCCGACGGGTTGGCCGGGCAGGGCTCGGTGAAGGTCTGGCCGGGGACGACCTCGAACAGGTCGCCGCGGGCGAACTTCTCGAAGGCGAGGCGCACGGTGTCGGCATATTCGCCGGGTTCATGGTCGCCGCGGCTGTTGGGCGGCTGCCCCGGGCGGAAGCTGGTCTTCTCGGCCGTGCGCGGCAGGCCCTCGGTGCTGTGGCCATCCACGGTGAACTCGTAGGAAAACACCGTGGCGCGGTGGCCATAATGATCGACGGCCAGCACCTCGTCAGGCAGGAACAGCACGAGATCGCGCTGATCCGCCGGGCGTGCCATGCGCTGCTTGATCGGCTCCAGCTGGAAGGCGAGATCATAGCCGAAGGCGCCGGCAAGGCCGAGCTTGTCATCCTCCTCGGTGAAGAACAGGCCGGTGACGGCCCGCACCACCGTGAACACCGAGGGCAGGCGCGTGCGCTCCTCCTCGGTGAAGGGGCGGCCGGGTTCGGCCACCCGCAGGGTGATGCGCCGATCTTCCGACTTCAGGTTGGTCACGCCCTCGGTGGTGGCCAGCACCCGGGCAATGGCCGGCAGCAGCACCTTTCCGCGATCGTTCAGCGCCGTGAAGGTGACCACCCGGGCGCGCGCCTCGACGACGAGGGGCGGGGCGATCAGGCCGAAATCCCAGCGGGTGTAGCGGCCCGGATATTCGTAGGCCGAGGAGAACACCGCGCCGCGCTCATGATCGAGCCGGGCGATCCAGCCTTCCGTCGCGCCCGGATAGTCGATGTCGCGGGCAATGCGGCGCACGCTGATGCCGCCGGCGGTCTGGAAGGTGGTCTCGGTGTGTCCGCCCATGGGATCCGTCCTTTGTCGGGCTGTGCTGGACCGGAGATCCCCGGAGGGGTCCGGTCCGCTTGAGAGGAGCCGCCGGGGAGGGAAGGGACATATCAAAAAGGCCGCCCGGTCCCCCGGCGGCCTGATCGCATGTCCTGAAATTTCGTGTCGCTCGACCCGAATCCGACAGCGTGCCGCCTGCTAGAGGCAGCGCCACCACTGGCGGAGGAGGGAGGTGCAGCGAGTCATCATGGGAGAAACGGATAGCGGGAACACGGGGGCGGTGCAAGGGGGGGCTTGATGGGATACCAGGGATCCTTTGAAAAGGACGCTTTGGTATTCCGACGCAGATTTTCCATGCCTCTGGGGTTTATCGGAAATCTGCAGTCCTTGAGGCGCTGAGGTGCCGTCAGCGCTTCGTGCGTCTGGGATGAGTTCGGCTGAGCTTTCTCTGCCGCGTCTCCAAGTCTCTACGGTATCCTGTTGCCGCTTGTTAACAAGGGGCGGGAAGAAAATATATTGCCCCATGCAGTTATCAGACGGTAAGAGTTCCATGCAATGTGGAAACTAAATACTTTATGTCTGAAGGGCAGGATTTAAAATAATGAGGAGATATGGAGGGCCTGTTCGTAAGGTGCGAGAATTTTTCTTCGTCAGAAAGTTATTTGACTGGTGGTTTAAAATGAATGGCAGTCCCCCTCCGGATGTCGTGGAGATTGATAATCCTCTTGCCGGCTTGGTAGAGTGGTGTGCTTCTCAAAATGAGGACTACTTGGAAATTGGATTTGGTGTTCGGATTGAGCAGCTCGATAATCCGGGATGGAGTTTGTCTATTGATTTAAAGTATACAAATTTATTAGACAGGGAGCTTATCGAGAAGAAAATTGATAGAACGGACCTGGACTGGATCGTTGCCCGGAAGCAAAGGCGAGATGGAACTGTCTTTTATGAGTCCTTCGGTGGGTTGGGGAACCTTGAGGAGATGCTCAGCCTGTTCCTGAAATGGGCGAGGTAGATTGGCGAGGGGCATCT
The DNA here is from genome assembly GCA_050689115.1 of Segnochrobactraceae bacterium EtOH-i3. Taxonomy (GTDB): domain Bacteria; phylum Pseudomonadota; class Alphaproteobacteria; order Rhizobiales; family Segnochrobactraceae; genus JBBSSF01. The sequence goes on from JBOGCN010000017.1 coordinate 84,962, forward strand.
TCCTGGCGGGAGGTGGAAGCTACCATCTTCTTGCACGCATGAGGTGGCTGCAGGTCTCAGTCGTTCCCGGGAGGCCCCGTTCACCCGGGCTTAAAGCCGGGGCGTGAAGATGCCGGTTCTGTTCCGACCGTGCCCGGATCCCCCGCCATGCCAACGCCGCTCCCCCCCGACCTTGCATCCCTCCCGATCCGACCCGTCCTTGCCGAGCGCCTGTCGGCGTGGCTTGCGTGGCTTTCGACCGAGCGGCGGATGGCGGAGAAGACCGGGGAGGCCTATGGCCGGGACGTGCGCCAGTTTCTCGGCTTTCTCGCCGTTCACCTCGGTGGCCCGGTTGATCTCGATGATCTGCGCAGCCTGAAGCCGTCGGACATCCGCGCCTTTCTGGCCGATCGCAAGGCGGAGGGGGCCGGTGCCCGCACCCTCGGGCGGGGGCTGGCCGGAGTGCGCTCCCTCATCGGCTTTCTGGAGAAGCGGGGCGAGCTGGATGGGGCGGCGTTCCGCGCCGTGCGGCCGCCGAAGGCGCCGGTGCGCCTGCCGCGGCCGGTGGCGGCGCCGGCTGCCCGGGCGCTGGTGGAGGCGGCCGGGACCGTTTCCGACGAGCCGTGGATTGCCGCCCGGGATGTCGCCCTCGTCGCGCTCCTCTATGGCTGCGGCCTGCGGATTTCCGAGGCGCTGGCGCTGACGCCGGCCGATCTCGCCCAGGAGCCGCTGGAAACCCTGATGATCACCGGCAAGGGCGGGCGGGCCCGCATGGTGCCGGTGCTGCCGGTGGTGGCCGCCGCACTTGCCGCCTATCGGGCGCTGCAGCCGCTGGCGCTTGGCGATGACGAGCCGGTGTTTCGCGGCGCCAAGGGCGGGCCGCTCAACCCGCGCATTGCCCAGAAGCTGATGGAGACCCTGCGCGGCGCCCTCGGTCTGCCGGATACGGCGACGCCCCACGCGCTGCGTCATTCCTTCGCCACCCATCTTCTGGCCAATGGCGCGGATCTGCGCGCCATTCAGGATCTCCTCGGCCATGCCAGCCTGTCGACGACCCAAGGCTATACCGCCGTGGAGGCCGGCCGGCTGCTGGATGCCTATCGCGCCACCCATCCCCGGGCGCGCTGATTGCGCGTTCTGTCCGGTTGACGCCGCCGCCGTTCCTCCGGTGTATGGGGCCATCCGGCCGGGGGCCGGGCAACAGGGGGCGACGGCATGGCGGAACGGGACACGGGCGGCATCCTGCCCGGCTGGGTGCGGCGGGCAATCGGCCCGGTGCTGGTGTTCGAGGCCGGTGCGATCCTGGCGCTGCTGCTGGTGCTGGATCCGCTGATTGCCTCCCTGATCCAGCGTCTGATTGCGGTCGGCGGCGATCCCTTCACCGGCAATGCCGCCATGATCGGCTTCGTGCTGTCGCCGGCGGGCTTTGTGGCGCTGGCCACCGCCGTCATCATCGCCTTCGCCATTCTGGCGCTGCAGCTCGGCGGCCTCGGCCTCATCGTTGCCGATGCCATGGCCGGAGTGGAGATTCGCGTCGGCCGGGTGTGGCGCCGGCTGGCGGCCCGATTGCCGGCGCTGGCCGTGCTGGCGGCGGTGTTTTTCGTCGCCCTCGTCGTGCTGCTCATCCCGGTGGCCGCCGTCGCCGCGCTGGTGCATGCGCTGTGGCTGTCGGATGCGGACATCTATTATCACCTGACCACCCATTCGGCAGCGCTTCGCCGCTCCATCCTCATCGTCGGCTCTGTCGGCGTGCTGGCGGCGCTTGGCGCCTTCTTCCTCATCACCCGCTGGGCGCTGGCCGTGCCCATCGTGGTGCTGGATGGCGTCGGCCCCTTCCGGGCGCTGCGCCTTTCGGCCGAGGGCATGGCCGGACGCCGGCGCGGGCTGACGGGTCGCCTCGTCCTCTGGGCAGTGGTGATGCTGGCGATTTCGGCGCTCGCCGCCTTCGGGCTCGATCAGGCGCAGGCCCTGCTGCTCGCCCCCGAGGCGTCGCTTGCCGCCCTGTGGCGGGCGAGCCTCGCCCTCCTGCTCCTCAACGCGCTGACGGGCGCCAGCCTCACCGTGCTGTGGCAGGCGAGCCTTGCCGTGCTCCTCGCCCGCTTTCATCTGGGGGCCGAGGGCATTGCCCACCGCCGCGCCATTGCCGAGCCGCCGCCGGAGCGCACCCGCTTCACCCGGCTGGCGGCCGCCGCCGTGCTGGTGGCGCTGCCCGTGGTGGCGGTGGCCCAGGCCGGCTTCCTCATTGACCAGAGCCGCATCGAGGGGCCGCTTTATGTCACCGCCCACCGCGCCGGCTCCTACCACACCCCGGAGAACACCTTCGCCGCGCTCGACAAGGCCATTGCCGCGGGCGCCGATGCCGTCGAGATCGACGTGCAGGAGACCGCCGACGGTGTCGTCGTGGTGCTGCATGACACCGATCTGCGCCGGGTTGCCGGGGTGCCGCGCTCCATCTGGGAGATGACCTACGCCGAAATCGCTGATCTCGATGTCGGCAGCTGGTTCGATCCGGCCTTTTCGGCCGAGCGCATCCCGACGCTGGAAGCCTTCGCCGCCCGGGCCAAGGGCCACATCAAGCTCAACATCGAACTCAAGGAAAATGGCCACGGCGTCGACCTTGCCGGCCGGTCGCTGGCTGCCGTCCGTGCCGCCGGCCTGACCAATGCCCAAGCCGCCTTCTCGTCGCTGGACCTGCGCCTGCTCACCCGCATCCGCGCCCTTGATCCGAAGACCGAGACCGGCTTCATCCTGGCCGCCGGTGTCGGCAATCCGCGCCGGCTGGATGTGGATTTCTTCGCGCTTGCCAGCCGCATCGCCACCCCGGGCTTCATCCGCTCGCTGCGGGCCAGCGATCATGCCGTGCATGTCTGGGGCGTCTATGGTGCCGATGCCATCGCCGGCGCCTGGCTGGACGGCGCCGATACGGTGATCGTCGACGACCCCAAAGTCGCAATCGACGTGCGCACCTGGCTCATGGAGATGTCCCCGGCCGAACTCGCCGTCGTTCGCCTCCGCAAGGGCCTCGCCTATGGCCGCTCGGTGCTGCGGCCGGTGTTCTGGCATGCGTAGTTGCTTCGGGGGCATCTGCCCCCGATCCCCTGACCGGGAGGCACAGCCTCCCGGACCCCTCCAGTTTTCTTGAAAAATAAGGGGGGTGGTCTGGAGGCCCGCGGGCCTCCAGCGGGGTTCGGGCGCGAGCCCGAAACAGTCAGGCCCGAAACGCTCAGGTCAGAGATTTCCGCCGTTCCGCTTTCAGCCGGTAGAGCAGTTCGAGGGCCGCCTTCGGGGTCAGGTCGTCCGGGTCGGTGGCGTCGAGAAGGGTGAGGGCCGGGTCGGGGGGCGGGGTGTCGTCGTCCTTGGGGGCGAGGGCTGCAAAGAGCGGCAGGTCGTCGGCGAGTGCCTTGCGGGTGCCGCCGCGGTCGCCGGCTTCCAGCTTCTTCAGTACGGCGCGGGCGCGGGTGAGGACGGCGGCGGGCAGGCCGGCGAGCTTCGCCACCTGAATGCCATAGGAGCGGTCGGCCGCGCCCGGCACGATCTCGTGCAGGAAGACGACGTCGCCCTTCCACTCGCGCACTTTCACCGTGGCATTCTCGATGCGCGGCATGCGCTCGGAGAGCACGGTCAGCTCATGATAATGGGTGGCGAAGAGGGCGCGGCAGCGGTTGACCTCGTGCAGATGCTCGATGGTGCCCCAGGCGATCGACAGTCCGTCATAGGTGGCGGTGCCGCGGCCGATCTCGTCGAGAATGACGAGGGCGCGCTCGCCGGCCTGATTGAGGATGGCGGCGGTCTCCACCATTTCCACCATGAAGGTGGAGCGGCCGCGGGCGAGATCGTCCGAGGCGCCGACGCGGCTGAACACCCGGTCCACCACACCGATTTCGGCTGATGTTGCCGGCACGAAGGAGCCGGCCTGGGCGAGAATGGCGATCAGCGCATTCTGGCGCAGATAGGTGGACTTGCCGCCCATGTTGGGGCCGGTGACGATGCGGATGCGGCCATGGCTGTGGCCGGGCAGCGCGCCGAGATCGGCATCATTGGGCACGAACGGGTCGTCGCCCTGCTTCTTCAGCGCCTGCTCCACCACCGGATGCCGGCCGCCGGAAATGCGGAAGGTGAGCGAGCGGTCGACATGCGGCCGGGAATAGGCTTCCGCCTCGGCAAGCGTTGCAAGCGCCGCGCTGACATCAAGGGCGGCCAGCGCGGCGGCGGCGGCGCGCAGGGGCGCGGTCTCGGCAATGGCGGCGTCCGAGAGGGCGCGGAACTGGGCGAGCTCGATGGCCAGCGCCCGTTCGCCGGCACTCGCCATGCGCGCCTCGATCTCGGCCAGCTCGGCGGTGGTGAAGCGGAAGGCGCCGGCCATGGTCTGCTTGTGGAGGAACTTGCCGCCGTTCAGCAGCTTCTCGCCATGGGCCTGGGGCACTTCCACGAACCAGCCGAGCACGGCATTGTGCTTGATCTTCAGGGCCTTGATGCCGGTCTCGTCGGCATAGGACACCTGCATGCGCACGATTACCTCGCGGCCATGGTCGCGGAGCGACCGGGCCTCGTCGAGATCGGCATCAAAGCCCGGACGGATGAAGCCGCCATCGCGCTTGAGGGCCGGGGGCTCGTCGGCAAGGGCGGCGGCCAGCCGGTCGCCGAGGCCGGCGGGCACATCGGCGAGCGCCGCGCGGATTTCGGCGAGCTCGGCGGGCAGATCGCCGGCCAGCCGGTCGGCGGCGTCGCGCGCGGTAGCGATGCCCTGGCGCAGCGCATCGAGATCCCGGGGCGAACCGCGGTCAAGGGTCAGCCGGGCGAGTGCCCGGGGCATGTCGGGAGCGGCCTTCAGGAGGGCCCGCAGCTCGACGCGCAGGTCCGGGCGCTCCATCAGCGCGGCGACCGCATCCAGCCGGCGGGCGATCTGGCCGGGGTCGGTCAGGGGTGCCGCGATGCGCTCGGACAGCAGCCGCTGGCCGGCGCCGGTCACGGTGCGGTCGATGGCGGAGAGCAGCGTGCCGCGGCGGTCGCCATGGGCGGTGCGGGTGAGTTCCAGGCTGATGCGGCTGGCGGCGTCGATGCCCATGGCCTCGCCGGCGCCATCACGCCGCGGCGGCTCCAGCGGTGGGCGCTGGCCGACCTGGGTCTTGTCGACATAGGCAAGCGCGGCGGAGGCCGCCGACAGCTCGGCCTTGGTGAAGTCGCCGAAGCCGTCCAGCGTGGAGACGCCGAAGGCATCGGCGATGCGGGCGGCGGCGGTGGCGAGATCGAAGAAGGCGCGCGGCAGCGGCGTGACGGCCGCACTCTGGGCGCGCCAGAAGGCCTTCAGCGCCTCGTCGGCGAGCAGCATGTCGGGGATCAGGATTTCCCGCGGCTCGATGCGGGCGATTTCGGCCGAGAGGCCGGAGGCGTCGGTCTCGCCGATGCGGAAGGCGCCGGTGGAAATGTCGATCCAGGCGAGACCGAAGGTCAGCGCCGCGCCAGCCCCGGACAGCCGCGACACGGCCATCAGCCAGTTGGCGCGGCCGGCTTCCAGCAGGGTGTCCTCGGTCAGCGTGCCCGGAGTGACGAGGCGGACGACCTCGCGGCGCACCACGGACTTGGCGCCGCGCTTGCGCGCCTCCGCCGGATCCTCGGTCTGCTCGCAGACGGCGACCCGGTGGCCGAGGGAAATCAGCTTTTCCAGATAATCGTCGGCGGCGTGGATCGGCACGCCGCACATGGGGATGTCGGCGCCCAGATGCTTGCCGCGCTTGGTCAGCGTGATGCCCAGCGCCCGGGAGGCGATTTCGGCATCGTCGAAGAACAGCTCGTAGAAGTCGCCCATCCGGTAGAACAGCAGGCAGTCCGGATTGGCGGCCTTGATCTCGATATATTGCTCCATCATCGGGGTGGGCTTCAGCCCCGAGGTGGCATCGAGTGCGGGATCTGGGAGAACGGGTGCGGCCGGCATGTCGCGACGCTAGCGGTCCACCGGCCGGAAATCCACTGCCGCAAGGCCCCGTCCACAGATACCCGTGGATGAAAAAAGGAAGTGGGTCCGGGAGGGCGTCGGGTTTTCCTTGGGGGCCTCCCGGCGGGGATCGGGGGCGGTGCCCCCGAACGGGGTCAGTCTACCGTCACATCCAGCCCGATATCGAGCACCGGCGCGGAATGGGTGATCCAGCCGGTGGAAATGAGGTCGACGCCGCTTTCGGCGATGGCGCGGACGGTTGCGAGCGTGACGCCGCCGGAGGCTTCCAGCAGCGCCCGGCCGGCGGTCAGCGTCACCGCGTCCTTCAGCATGTCCGGGCCCATGTTGTCGAGGAGCACCACATCGGGCTTGGCCTCCAGCGCCTCGGCGAGCTGGGCGAGGGTGTCGACTTCCACTTCCACCTTCACCAGATGGCCGACGAAGGCGCGGGCGCGGCGGATGGTTTCGCCGACGGAGCCGACCACGGCGATGTGGTTGTCCTTGATGAGCACGGCATCATCGAGACCGAAGCGATGGTTCATGCCACCGCCGCAGCGCACGGCATATTTCTCGAACACGCGCAGGCCGGGCGTCGTCTTGCGGGTGCAGACGATATGGGCCTTCGTGCCCGTGGTCTTCTCGACGAAGGCCGCGGTGGCCGTGGCGATGCCCGACATCCGGCCCATATAGTTGAGGCCGATGCGCTCGGCTGCCAGCACCGGGCGGGCGGGGCCTTTCACCTCGGCGATGACATCGCCGGGCGCGAGCCGGTCGCCATCGGCTTTCAGGGCGCGAAAGCGGATGGCCGGATCGGTCTGGCGGAAGGCGCTTTCGGCCAGTGCCAGACCGGAGACGACGCCGGCGGTGCGGGCGGCAAACACCGCCCGGGCGGTGGCATCCGCGGGAATGGTGGCCTCGGTGGTGATGTCACCGGCCCGGCCCCAGTCTTCGAGGAGGGCAGCTTCGACGGCACGGTCGATGACGAGACGGGGCAGGGTTGGCAGGCGCAGGGCAGATGCGGTCATTTCGGGCCTTCCGCGAGGGTCCCGGCAAGGGAGCCGTCGTCCGGTTCGGGGTCCTTGAAGGTGGAGACGAGGGCGTCGGCCTCGCCAAGCGTCAGCCGGGTGCGGCGGGCAAGCGCCGGATCGCCGGCCGGGCAGTCGGCGCGGCAATGGGCGCCGCGGCTCTCGCGCCGGTTCCAGGCGGCGGCCGTCACCAGCTTGGCCGCGGCGAGCCTGTTGCGGTCGCGTTCCGAGAGCGGCAGGGCATCGAGAGCGGCCAGCTCCGTCAGTGCTTCCGCCAGCCCGTCGCCATCACGCACCACGCCGACGCAGCGGCTCATGAGAGCGCGCAGGCCCGCAAGGCGCCGGGCGGCTTCCGGCGGGGTGATGGCCGGGGCGTCGCTGGCCGGATGCTCCGCCCGGCCGGAGCCGAGGGCGGCCGGCGGCAGGGTGCAGATGTCGGCGGCCACGCGGGCGCCGAACACCACGCTTTCCAGCAGCGCGTTGGAGGCCAGCCGGTTGGCGCCGTGCAGGCCGGTGGAGGCGACCTCGCCGCAAGCCCACAGGCCGGGAATGGAGGTGCGGCCGCGGGCATCCGTCAAGAGGCCGCCCATATGATAGTGCTCGGCCGGCACCACCGGGATCGGCTCCCGGCGCGGATCCAGCACCGCCTCCAGACAGTTGGCAAAGAAGGTCGGGAAATGGCTCTCGATGGCGTCGCCGAGTGCCGGCCGCGTATCGAGAAAGGCGCCGCGGCCGGAGGTGACTTCGGCAAACACCCCCCGGGCGACCACATCCCGCGGCGCCAGCTCGGCGAGCGGATGGCGGGCAAGCATGAAGCGCTCGCCGGCGCGGTTGACGAGCCACGAACCCTCGCCGCGCAGAGCCTCGGTGGCGAGCAGCGCCGGATCCTTGCCGAAATCGAGGGCGGTCGGGTGGAACTGCACGAATTCCGCATCCGCCACCACGGCGCCGGCCCGGGCGGCAAGCCCGAGGCCATGGCCGCAGGCTTCCACCGGATTGGTGGTGACGCCATAGAGCTGGCCGATGCCGCCGGTGGCCAGCACCACGGCCCGGGCGGGGAAGAACAGCACGCCCAGATCCGGCGCCTCGGCGCGGCGCGCCTCCAGCCCGGCCACCCGGCCGGCCGCCAGTACCAGCCGCTCGGCGACCAGACCTTCCACCACCCTGATGGTCGGGGTGGCGCGCACCGCCGCAATCAGCGCGGCGATGATCGCCTTGCCGGCCAGATCGCCATTCACCCGCACCACCCGGCGCTCGGAATGGGCGGCTTCCCGCGACAGCACGAGGGCGCCGGCCAGATCCCGGTCGAAGGGCACGCCATAGGAAAGGAGATCGCTGATGCGGTCCGGCCCGTCGGAGACGACGGAGAGGGCCACCGCGGGATCGGTGAGGCCGACACCGACGGCCACCGTGTCGGCGGCGTGCTTCTCGGCGCTGTCGCCAACGCCGACGGCAGCGGCGATGCCGCCCTGGGCCCAGGCCGAGCCGGAGCCTTCGCCAAGTGGCGCGGCGGCCAGAAGCGTGACCGGGCGATCGCCGAATTTCAGCGCCGTGAACAGGCCGGCAAGACCGCCGCCGACGATGACGACATCAGCCGGCGTTGCCCCGGGGGCAACGGTGGCGGAAGACTGGACCATGGACACACCCTCTCCGGGCCCGGGAAAAGACGGGCAGCCGGGCGGAGCCGTTTCAGGCGCGGCGGATTGCCGTCGTCCGAACCGGCGCGCGGTGTCGGCTGCATCTGCGGTTCCCGGTCTCCGCGGAAAGGCCGGCAGGGCGCCGGACGGCGGACAGGCGCGACAGGGCGCGGGGACGGGGAGGGACCATGACGACGGGCGGGGCAGGGCCCGGGTCCGGTCCGGCAGGCTTCCGGGCGGGACGGCGTCCGGGAGGCGGAAGGGGCCCGGCCGGCCCCGATGTGGCGGCCAGCCGGGCGGATCGGGATCAGCTCTTCAGGTTGATCATGCGCTCGACCGAGCGGCGGGCGCGCGCCGCGATCATGGGATCCACCGTCACCTCGTCACGCAGATAGACGAGGCTGTCGAGGATCTTCGGCAGGGTGATGCGCTTCATGTGCGGGCAGAGATTGCACGGCTTCACGAACTCCACCTCGGGCACTTCCGCCGCGACATTGGACGCCATGGAGCATTCGGTGACGAGCACCACCCGCTTCGGCTTCTCGCGCTTCACATAGTCGATCATGTGGGCGGTGGAGCCGGTGAAGTCGGCTTCGGCGATCACGTCTTCCGGGCATTCCGGATGGGCGATGATCTGGATGCCCGGATCGGCATCGCGATAGGCCTTCAGCTCGGCCCCGGTGAAGCGCTCGTGCACTTCGCAGGCGCCGGCCCAGGTGATGACCTTCACCTTGGTCTGGGAGGCGACATATTTGGCCAGATGCTGGTCCGGCAGGCAGATGACCCGGTCCGTACCCAGGCTCTCCACAATCTGCAGGGCGTTGGAAGAGGTGCAGCAGATGTCCACCTCCGCCTTCACGTCCGCCGAGGTGTTGACATAGGCAACGATCGGCACGCCGGGATAACGCTCGCGCAGCAGGCGCACGTCCGCCCCGGTAATGGAGGCGGCCAGCGAACAGCCGGCTTCCTGATCGGGGATCAGCACCGTCTTGTCAGGATTGAGCAGCTTCGAGGTCTCGGCCATGAAGTGCACGCCGCACTGGACGATGATGTCGCCCTCGGCCTTGGTTGCGAGACGGGCCAGCTGCAGCGAGTCGCCCACGATATCGGCGACGCCATGGAAGATTTCCGGCGTCTGGTAGTTGTGGGCGAGGATGACGGCGTTGCGCTCCTTCTTCAGCCGGTTGATCGCGGCGATATAGGGCGCATAGACCGGCCACTCGAAGGCCGGAATGACCGACTTCACCTTCTCGTAGATCGGGGCCGTTTCCCGCGCCACCGCCTCGTCAAAGACGAGGGACGGCATGGCGACCGGGCCAAATTTCAGGAGCGCAGCCGAAGGGCGATCCACCGCCGGACGGGCCGGGCGCGCATCGGAAATGAGGGCCATCGCGACCTCCCTGAGCTGAATATGCTCTGACTGAGCATATTCAATCGACAAGAAAATGGCGCGCGGCCCTGACCGGCGCCGGTTATGCTCTCTTGGAGCCGAACATAATGGGGTTCCGGATCCCATGAAAGGGGGCGCGGCGGGTTTTTTCGCGAAAGCGTCATGAATCCCCGCACAGCCGCCTTGCACAGACCGCGGGGCAGCTGGACAACGCGCCGTAAATGATGTTATTTGCATCATAACAGGGGTCTGGAACATTCATCATGCCATGTGATATGGAGATTGTGCCGGACGAGACAGGAGGCACCGGCGCAGCCGGTCCGGTGCGTTCCGGATGCTGCGCCTGCGAATCGACGGTCCCGTCAGGAGAAGCGTCATGATCACTTCCGCCCAGATGCGGGCTGGCCGGGCGCTCCTCGGCATCGATCAGAGGCGGCTCGCCGAGCTCTCCGGCGTGTCGCTTCCCACCATCCAGCGCATGGAGGCCAGCGATGGCGTGGTGCGCGGGGTGGTCGACACGCTGATGAAGGTGATCCGGGCCTTTGACGAAGCCGGGATCGAGCTCATCGGCGAAAACGCCGTCTCTTCCGCCGGCGGCCGGGGTGTGCGCTTTCGGGCGCCGCGCGGGGCCTGATCCGGGCGGAGAGGGGCGATGCTGGTTCTTGAAGGCGGTGCGCCGCCTTCTGCCGGGCGCAGACCGGGGAGCGCCCGGCCCCTATCCTGTTTTGCTTCCCGGTCCGCCTCCGGGCTGCCCGACCGCCGACCCTCGCGTGCCGACGATCCCGCTGTCCCGGTTTCTGCCGGCGTGTCTGTCCGGGCGGGTGAGCGGGGATCCCGTGATCGCCCGCCCGGACAGGTGGCGGCCTAAAATCGGCTCTCCCGTGCCCCCGGGAGGCAGCCTCGACCTTGCGAAGGATGTGCGCGGATCATGGCCAATTCTGCCACCGATCTTCGGCCCCCTGCCTGGCACCTGTTCGTGCCGAAGCTCTTCACGGCGCTGCGTGGCGGCTATCATCTGGCCGATCTCAGGGCCGATGCCATTGCCGGCGCGACGGTTGCCATCGTTGCCCTGCCGCTCGCCATGGCGCTGGCGATCGCCTCCGGCACCACGCCCGACAAGGGGCTGGTGACGGCCGTTGTCGCCGGCTTCCTGATTTCCGCCCTTGGCGGCAGCCGCTTCCAGATCGGCGGACCCACCGGCGCCTTCGTCGTGGTGGTGTTCAACGTCATCCGCGTGCACGGCTATGACGGGCTGGTGATGGCGACCCTGATGGCCGGCGCGATCCTGGTGATCGCCGGGCTGTGCCGGCTCGGCAGCTGGATCAAATATATCCCGGAGCCGGTGGTGACAGGCTTCACCTCGGGCATCGCCATCATCATCTTCACCTCCCAGATCAAGGACTTCTTCGGTCTGACGATCGCGGGCAATCCGGCCGGGGTGATCGAGCAGTGGGCGGCCTATGTCCGGGCCGCCGGCACGCTCTCGCCGGTCACCTTTGCCACCGCGGCGCTGGCGCTGGCCGGCATCCTGATCCTGAAGCGGGTGGCGCCGAAGCTGCCGGGTTTCCTGATCGCGGTGGTGCTGTCGGGCCTTGCGGTGCACTTCTTCGGCCTGCCGGTGGAGACCATCGGCACGCGCTTCGGCGGCATCCCCACGGGTCTGCCGACCCCGGCGTGGCCGTCCTTTGACATGGCGCGGATCGGCGAGCTGGTGCCCAGCGCGTTCACCATCGCCTTTCTGGCCGGTGTCGAAAGCCTGCTCTCGGCCATGGTTGCCGACGGCATGACCGGCCGGCGCCACCGCTCCAACTGCGAGCTGGTGGGGCAGGGCGTGGCCAATGCCGCCTCCGCCCTCTTTGGCGGGCTGCCGGCCACGGGCGCCATCGCCCGCACCGCCACCAACATCCGTGCCGGCGGCCGCACTCCGGTGGCGGGCATGCTGCACGCGGTGTTCCTGCTCATTGCCATGGTGGTGCTCGGCCCCTATGCCGTGGATGTGCCGCTGGCGACGCTGGCCGCCATCCTGATGGTGGTGGCCTGGGGCATGAGCGAGGCGCCGAAGGTCATCCATCTCGCCCTGACGGCGCCCAAGGGCGACCGGCTTGTGCTGCTCGTCACCCTCGTGCTGACGGTCGCCGTGGATCTGACGGTGGCGATCGAGGTTGGCGTGGTGCTGGCGGCCATCCTGTTCATGCACCGCATGGCCGAGGTGGTGGCGATCGCCCGTGGCGCGCCGATCCTGGACGAGGACGACCGCGACGACTTCGACCACGCGCCGACCCTTGGCACCGGCCGCGAGACCCTGCCGGAGGGCGTGGAGCGCTTCCAGCTCAGCGGCCCGCTGTTCTTCGGCGCGGCCATGCGGCTGGGCGACACCCTCGGCGATATCGGCGTGCACCCGCGCGCCCTCATCATCGACATGGAACAGGTGCCGCTGGTGGATTCCTCCGGCGTCGGCGCCATCTCCGAGGTGGTGCGCAAGATGCGGGCGGGAGGAACCCGGGTGGTGCTCACCGGCGTTCAGGAGCAGCCGGCCCGGGTGCTGGAGCAGATGGGGCTGGGCCCCGACAGCGGCAAGCTCGACTTTGCCGCCGATCTCGACGGCGCGCTGGCGCTGATCGGCTGAGACCACAAACAAAGACGGCCGCACCCGGGTGCGGCCGCTTCCGGAGCTGCCGTCTCCGGGCTTCGCGAGTTGCCTGGCCGCACCTGGCAGAAGGCGAAGCCCGGGGATGACAGGAGCGGCCGGGCCCCCAGTCCCCGGGGACCCGGCCGCTTTTTTGTGGCCCGCGCCCGGATGCCGGAGATCCGGGAAAAGGACTCTTTTCCGGGATCAGCCGAGACCGCCGGCCTCGCGCACGAAGCGCGCGACCTCGTCCACGCCCTGGCCCGAGCGCACATTGGTGAACACGAACGGCCGGCCGCGGCGCATCTTCTTTGCATCCCGGTCCATCACCTCCAGGGAGGCGCCGACCATGGGGGCGAGGTCGATCTTGTTGATGACCAGAAGATCCGAGCGGGTGATGCCCGGCCCGCCCTTGCGCGGGATCTTGTCGCCGGCCGAGACGTCGATGACGTAGATGGTGAGGTCGGCCAGCTCCGGCGAGAAAGTAGCGGCGAGATTGTCGCCGCCGGATTCGATCAGGATCAGGTCAAGGGCCGGAAAGCGCCGGCGCATCTCGGCCACCGCCGCCAGATTGATGGAGGCATCTTCCCGGATGGCCGTGTGCGGGCAGCCGCCGGTCTCCACACCCAGGATGCGCTCGGGCTCCAGCGCGCCGGAGCGGGTCAGGAATTCCGCGTCTTCCTTGGTGTAGATGTCGTTGGTGATGGCGGCGATGTCGAAGCCGGCGCGGAAATGCTTGCACAGCGCATCCATCAGCGCCGTCTTGCCCGAGCCGACGGGGCCGCCGACACCGACGCGCAGCGGACCATTGCGATTCTGGGTCTCGGTCATGAGCGGAACAGCCTCGTATACTGGGTTTCGTGGCGCATGGAGGCGATGTCGGCGGCAAGCGTCGCGCCGCCGCCGGCCTCTTCGAGCGGGGCGGCGAGCGCATCTGCGGCCAGCCGGGCGGTGAGGGGGGCGAGCCGCGCGATCACCCGTTGCCCGTCGGTCTGGCCCAGCGGCACGGCCCGGACCGCCGCCGAGACGAGATTGGCGGCAAAGCCGGCCAGCAGCCCTTCGACCGCCGCAATCAGCGGCACGCCGTGGCAGCCGGCGGCCAGCCCGAGGGCCACCGGATAGGTCCAGATCTCGACCCCCGCCGCGTCGGCCAGCGCCTCCAGCCGCGCGTCCGGCCAGGTTGCCCGCACGGTGGAGAGGAAGGCGGCGCCCTGGGCGCTTGCCTCCAGATGACGTTCCCGGGTGGGCTGGAAGGCGGCGGCGAGATCGGCCACCTCGCGCAGCGCCCCGGCATCGCCGGCGCTGGCCGCCCGGTGGGCATGGGCCAGAAAGATCGCATCCGAGCGCCCGGCGCCATGGCGCAGCACATCGGCCAGCCAGTCCTGCAGGCTAGCGGCGGAGGTGACGTCGCCGGCTTCAATCGCCCATTCCAGTCCGTGGCTGTAGGTGAAGGCGCCGACGGGAAAGGCCGGCGACAGCCAGGCCAGAAGCCGGGCCAGCGCCTCGGCGGAGAGGAGGGCGCGGGTCTCGGTCATCCGCGGGCGCGGGCCTGCTGCAGCTGAACCTGCTGCTGTTGCTGCTGCTGGTTCTGGCCGGCGGTGTCGCGCACGGGGGCCGCCGGCCGGTCCGGCTGCTCCTGCCGGGAAACCGGGGACGGGGCGTGGTCATGATCATGGGAGTGGCCATGATGATGGTGGTGATGACCGTGCTCATGCCCATGGTCGTGAGAATGGCCATGATCGTGGGAATGTCCGTGGTCATGGCCGTGCACCTGACCATGGCCATAGGCGCCGCCTTCCGGATTGAAGGGGGCGTCGAGGGCGTGGATCATGCCGCCGAGGCCTTCCACCATGGCTTCGATCACATGGTCGCGGCGGATGCGCAGGCGGTCGCCGCGCAGTTCCGTCGGCAGATGGCGGTTGCCGAGATGCCAGGCGATGCGGATGAGGGCGGGCAGGGACGGCGCGGCGATTTCCACCAGCGGCTCGGGCGCGGCCGAGACACGCACGAGGCGGCCGTCCTCCAGCTCCAGCAGGTCGCCATCAGCCAGCGCCACGGCCTCCGGCAGATCGAGCAGGAAGCGCAGCCCGCCTTCTGCGGCCATGGCGAGGCGGCGGCGGTGGCGGCCGTCAAAATCGAGCACCACCACATCGGCCACCGCCACGGATGACGGACCGGAATGGACCTGGATGGCGCGGATCATGGGCTCTTCCCCGTCGGATTCGAATGAGAATGGCCTGTTA
>JBOGCN010000018.1:0-93877 GCA_050689115.1 Segnochrobactraceae bacterium EtOH-i3
GCATCGGGCGGCAGTTCGGGCAGCAAGAAGAAGTCCGGCGGGGGTGGCGGCCGGAGCCGTGACAGCTCTGCCAAGGAGACCGAACGGGAACGCGAGGCTGTCGCGAAGCTCATTGCCCAGCTCGAGGAGGAACTGAGCCTCATCGACGCCACGGACGCGGAGCGCCGGGCGGCCGAGATCAGCCGGCGCGCCGGCGCCGCGGCGACCGAGGAGGAACGGCAGAGGATCATTGCCCTGAATGAGACGATCTACCAGGAAGGCGAGGCGCGCGAGAAAGCGAAGCAGGCCCTCGAGGAACAGAAGGAGCTTCTGTCCGGCTTCATCACGGACCTGCGCAATGGCGCTTCGGCCGGCGATGCCTTCGCCAACGTGATCGCCCGTCTCGCGGACAGGGCCCAGGATCAGCTTCTGGACATGCTGTTCAACGGTCTCTCCGGTGCCGGCGGGCAGAGCGGACAGACGACGGCAACGGATGTCGGGATGGTCCTCCCCGCGACCGGGAGCACGCTGCCGAAGCCGGTCACGGAGACCGCCAGCAGCGCGACCACAGAGAAGGCGGGAGACGGCACGGGGTTGCAGGTTGACCAGACCGTCACGGCCCTGAACGGGTCCCTCGGCCAGCTCACCAGCGGCATCGGCGGTGTCGTCAACACCTTCCTGCCGGGCTTCGGGAACATCCTGACCACGCTGCTTCAGGGCCTCGGCAGCATGGGAGGCATGGGGGGCGGAAGCGGAACGGGCGGAGATATATTCGGCACCATCATGGCGAGCCTGTTCAACAGCGTTTTCGCCTCGGCCAAGGGCAACGTGTTCCAGTCCCCGGGCCTGCACGCCTATGCGAACAGCGTTGTCTCGCGGCCGACTGTCTTCCCGTTCGCAAAGGGTGGCGTGGGCCTCATGGGCGAGGCCGGCCCCGAGGCGATCATGCCTCTGCGCCGGGATGCCTCCGGACGGCTCGGAGTGTCGGCGATGGGTGGTGGTGGCGGGTCCGTGAACCGCGAGGAACGGGAGAGCACCAACCACGCCCAGATCGAGATCATGCCGTCCAAGGACTTCGAGGCCCGGATCATCAGCAAGTCGGTGCGCCAATCGCAGCGCTACACGAACCAGACCGTGGGCGAGATGGGACGGACGCTCTCGAAGGCGACGCCGGGCCGTGTCGAGTCCTACCAGAAGCTCGGGAGCTAAACGATGGACACCCGGAAACTCCTGTCTGCGGAACTGAAGCGCAACCTCGAGAAGGGCGGCCGACCAACCCTTCCGGCTGGCGGCGAACTCTTGTGGCGCTGGTTCGAGGATCTGTGCTCCTCACGGATCTGGTCCGACGTCGGGCCCGGGCCGATCACCTACGCCGAGATCGAAGCCTATGCCCGGCTCATGCGGCTGCCGTTGGAACCGCGGCACGTCGTGGCGCTGAAGGAGATGGACGCCGTGTTCCTCAATCACTGTTTCGAGGAGCGGAAGCGCGCGCTCTCCGGGCAGGACGACCGTGCCGTGGCGCCGATCGCCCTCTCGGCCGACAGGTTCGACGCGGTGTTCGGGTGAGGTGCTACCATGGCGCGGAAGGACAGCTATTGGGCCGGCTTCGGCGCCTACCGGTACGGATCGCCCAGGAAGCCGGAGAAGCCGCGCCAGCTCATCAAGGGCGAGCAGCGCGCCCATGTCGTTGACCAGGTGGTGGCGCTCCTGAAGACCTTCACATCTTCGCCCTTCCAGCATGAGGGCACGCTGCACGCCGGCATCCGGTCCGGTCTCTGCCTGGCCGGGCACCGGTGGGTGCTGGCCGACCTTGAGGCCGAGGCCATCGTCGGCGATGGACTGCGCCGCATCGGGGCCGTTCGCCCTTCATGGGCCGAGGGCCAGTGGACCCACACTGATTCGCCGGACTTCTGTTCGTGGTGCCATAAGCCGATGGACGAGGAGACACGCACCCGGGGGCAGCGATTCTGCTCCGCGCATTGTGCCAAGTGTGCGCTCGAGCGGCGGGACTATGAGATGCAGGCCCACCGGGAGGCCATAGGCCGGAGTGCCATCCGGCTTGTCGAAAAGGCCCGCGCCAAGCCCAGAACCTGCAAGCAATGCGGCAAGAGCTTCCAGAGCGACCGCAAGGAGGCGTTCTTCTGCTCTCCCGCATGTGTCTCGGCATCGCTGGTCACGCTCGAGGATCAGACCTGCCCCGTCTGCGAGACGGTCTTCCATCCGGCCAACAAGGGGCAGGAATGCTGTTCGCTCAAATGCCGGAGCCATCTTCACTACAAGCGCGAGGAAGAGCGACTTCGGGAGACCGTGCGCATCTGCGATTGTTGTGGCGCCCAGTTCACGCCCACGAAGTCGCGGTCAATCTATTGCTCGCCCCGGTGCTCCCGGAACATGGCGAACCGCGCCTATCTGGCCCGCAAGCGTGCCGCCCGCCTTGCGCCTCCTCCCCTCACGGCAGAGGTGTTCGACGGATGGTTCGCCATGGCCGCGTGAAGGTGTGGAGGAAATCTCCATACCTTTGGCCGCGTGAGGGTGCGGATACTGTCCGCATCCTTTGGGGCGCCAAACCTGTGTGGCGCTCAGGTTATGGTCGACCTAAGTATCTGTGGGGGCAACATTTTTCGGCTTAATGTGGGATAATCCCATATTATAGGCAGCACCATCGGAAAATCCGACAGTGGGCGGCTGCCCCCCTCGCGAAGGCTCGCGAGCCCTCGACGATCCCTCGCGCGCCGGCGAATGGACTTGCCTCCAATTTTGGAGGCTACTACCCGGCGGGCTTCCCCTCACGCGCCAAACCTGACTGCCGGGCAGGTTAAGGGATCACGGAATCCGTGACACCTTCGGCGGGACTCCGGACCGTCTCCTCAAATCTGAGGACACGCCTCGGGAACCAAGGCGACGAAATCCGTCGGGCTGGCTCCAATCGGAGCCACACCCACCAATAGCGTCGCCTAGTGTCGGGAGCCATCGTTTTAGGGATGGTGGGTGTTTTGGTGGGTGCCGGTGCCTAGTCTTTGAATTTTGCAGTAAAATCAAGGACTTGCAAGGCAATGTGGTGGAGGAGGTAGGACTCGAACCTACGAAGGCGTAAGCCAGCGGATTTACAGTCCGCCCCCTTTGCCGCTCGGGACACTCCTCCGTCCCTGGAACCCGGCTCCCGGCGGTCCGGCCTGTCGGGTGCCTCGGGAGGCGCCGTCGGGCTGGCGGGAGCGGGTGAAGCGCTTCGGCGACTGGCGCCGTCTCGCTTGCGGGGCGGTTTATGGCCGGAGCGCCCCCGCCTGTCAACGCCTGCCGCAAAGAAATCCGCATGTTCTTCCGCAGCGCAAGCCGGCCGGCAGCCCCGAATGCCGCGCGGAGCGTGCCCTTTGCCGGCTTTGCGGCGGCAGGCGCGCGCGGGGCCGGACCCTCCCGAACAGGACCTGACCGCCCTGGTCCCCGCCCGCCCGGACCCGCATTGGTAGAGAAGATGCGACGCCAATTTCTATTCTGCCGGCGGGATTCGCCCGCTTCCGCGGCGCAAGGGCGTGCGGTATGGGTGGTTGTCCTCGGCCGGTTCCTGTCGCGTCCGTTGTTTCAGGACAATGGCGCCCGATATTGCCGCGGGACGACGGAGTTCTTCCGTGTCCAAGCGACAGGGAGACAGCCGGCGAATGCCGGACGTTGCGTGCAGTCGGCATCCATCCGGACGGGATGGTCACGCGCCACATGGACCCTGTCAGTGGGCTGGGTCGGGCGAGGTGTGTCCCCGCTTCCGGAACATCCGGCACGAAGACCCGGGCCCCCGATGCTGATCGCCGGGTGCCCCCGATACCGGACGCTCGACGTGCAGACAGCACCCACGCGTCTGAAGAGCGGCGGATTTCTCATCGTCCCCAAGGGCCTGAGAGAGCCGCAGCAGATGACCAGCGGATTCCTTGCCCAGGGGGCTCTGGCATGACCTGCCGGGGCAGCCTTTGCGGGGATCCGATAAAATTTTATCCCGGGGAACGCCTGGGGTTCGCCAGAAAATTCAATTCAGGGCCCGCCCATGACGACCTTGTTTGGCACGAATGCTTCCGAAGTTCTGAAGGGAAGCAACGAGTTTGATTATATTCTCGGCGCCGGCGGCAACGACAAGATTTATGGCTATTTCGCCACGGACTATCTCTATGGCGGCGACGGGAACGATCTTATCGACGGTGGATTCCAGTCGGACATGATCGTCGGCGATGCCGGCAATGACAGCGTGCAGGCCGGGTCCGGCAATGATTCCATCACGGGTGGCGCTGGTGCGGACAGTCTGGCTGGCGGCCTCGGGGATGACCGCTTCTCGGCCTATAATCTCGCCGACGTGACCGGCGACCGCATCGATGGCGGCCTCGGGATCGATACGCTTGAGCTGAGCCTGTTCAGCGCCACGGCGGCGCTGCGCTTCACGGCGGTTGATCCGGCCCTGTCGGCCACCCTGTTCGGGGCCAAGGTGACGGGGATCGAGCGCTTCGAAATCACCGGTACGGCTTTTGCCGATGTGCTCACCGGCGGCCGCTGGGGGGATCGCTTCACCGGTGCCGAAGGCCACGACAAGCTGACCGGCAATGGCGGTAGCGACGCGCTGGATGGCGGCGCCGGCAACGACACCCTCGTCGGTGGCGACGGCAGCGACACCCTTAATGGCGGCGCCGACAATGATTCTCTGGATGGCGGCAACGGGGCCGACACCCTGTTCGGCGACCTCGGCAATGACCGCCTGAAGGGTGGCGCGGGCGCCGATTACATGGATGGCGGCGTCGGCAACGACATCCTGGATGCCGGGGTGGGCAACGACACCATCGTTGCCATTTCCGGCAACGACCAGATCCTGGCCGGCAGCGGCGACGACCAGATCACCATGATCGTCGGCAGTGGCCGGAACACGATCGACGGCGGCGCCGGTTCGGACCGGATCACCATCCAGAATCTCGCCGGCACCTTCACGGTGAAGGCGCCGGGCACGGTGAACCGGCTGTCCGATGGCACCACCCTCGTCAACATCGAGCATTATTACATCACCGGCTCGGCCGGCGTGGACAAGTTCACCGGCGGCAATGGCAATGACACCCTCTATGGCATGGAGGGCAACAACAAGCTGGCCGGCGGCGCGGGGAATGATTTCCTTTATGGTGGCACCGGCAATGACAGCCTGATCGGTGGCGACGGGCAGGATTTCCTCGTCTCCGGCGGTGGTCGCGATACGCTGTCGGGCGGCGCGGGCATTGACTCCGCCGACATCAACCTGTCGGGCGCGGGTACCCGGGCGCTCTCCTTTGCCATCACCGGCGGCTCCACCCTGAATGGCGGCACGGCCCGGGTTTCCAACGGCACCACGGCGACCAGCGTCGAGATCTTCACGGTGTTCACCGCCGACGGCAACGACACCCTGACCGCCGGCACGGCCCAGCAGGTGACGTTCAACTCGGCCGGCGGCAACGACAAGCTCACCGGCGGCTTTGGCAACGACTATCTGGATGGCGGCCTCGGCAACGACACCATCAATGGCGGGGCGGGATCTGACGTCATTCGCGACACCGGCGGCAACAACCGCATCACCGGTGCCTCCGGCGATGATTATGTGACCCTCCAGGTCTCCGAGGCCCATGCGGGCGGTGACAAGACCGTTCTCGATCTGGGCGCCGGCAATGACCGGGTCTATTTCAACAGCGGCGTCTATGGCATTGACGGGGCGCTGGATGCCACCGGCGGTTCCGGCACCGACTTCGCCGAGATCTATCGGTCCGGGGCCACCAAGTCACTGACCTTCACGCTCTCGTCGGTGGCGACCCTCGTCAACGGTGACGTGACGCTGCGGGGCTTCGAGTCCGTCTCCATCACCTCCGGTTCGGGCCACGACAAGCTGACCGGTGGCGCGCTCTCCGACAGCCTCACGGGCGGGGATGGCAACGACACCCTCTCCGGTCTCGGCGGCGACGACTGGCTGACCGGCGGCGCGGGCAAGGATCAGGTGATTGGCGGGGCCGGCAACGACATGCTGTGGGCCGCGGCCTGGGGGGATGACGGGGCGGCCGATATTGTCAATGGCGGGGCGGGCAACGATTTCCTCTATATCAACGCCGGGGACAAGGCGATCGGCGGGTCGGGCATCGACATGGTGTCCCTCGACCTGTTCAGCCAGACCGCCGGGGTGAACTTCGTGCTGACCACCGGCACCGTGCGGGTGAACGCCTCCACGTCGCTGTCCGATGTGGAAAGCATCAGCTTCAACGGCGGTTCCGGTGCCGACAAGGTGACCGGTGCCGGGCGGGACGACGTGCTGAACGGCAACGATGGCAACGACGTCCTGAATGGCGCCGGCGGCAACGACATGCTTTCCGATGGTGGCGGCAATGACAGCCTCATCGGCGGCGTCGGCAACGACACCCTGTCGCGCACCGAGTTTACCGGGAAGGACATCTTCGACGGCGGCGCCGGCAGCGACACCCTCTCCTTCGCGACAGCCTATGGCAGCATGTCGGCCAAGGTGAATCTGGCCAACAACGCCCAGAATGATGGCATGGCGGCGGGGCTCACCGTGCGCAACATCGAGCACGTCGTCGGGTCCTATTTTGACGACGACATCACCGGCAATGCCGGTGCCAACAGCCTCTCGGGCGGCTGGGGCGATGATATTCTGGTGGGCGGCGGCGGCAACGACACCCTGACGGGTGGCGCCAGCGGCGACCGGCTGACCGGCGGTGCCGGACGCGACACCTTCGTGTTCAACGACACCAGCTCGGCCGGCGATCAGGTGACCGACTTCACCCGTGGGGAGGATGTTCTCGCCGTCAGCCGGAGCTCCTTCGGCCTTGCCAGCGACTACACCCTGAAGCTGGTGCAGGGCGCCGATCCCGTGGCCCGCAGCACTGCGGCGAGCTTCCTGTTTGAAACCGACACCCACCGGCTCTGGTATGATGCCGATGGCACCGGCACCGAGCGGGAGGCCGTGCTCGTCGTCACCCTCGACGGGGTCTCGTCCCTGTCGACCAGCGACTTCACTTTCCTGCTCTGAAATCCTTCCGGACCGGTCCGGCCCCCTGGGGGCCGGGCCTGCCATGAGGAATGATCCTGCGGCCGCCTCCGGCTTTCCGGAGCGCGGCCGCAGCCATGTCGGGGGGATGGGGGAGCCGTCATGCCAAGGTCCCTGAAAAGGATCCTCTGGAATTCCGATGTGGATTTCTCATGCGATTGGCACCTATGAGAACTCCGCTGTTCTTCAGGCTCGCGGTGCGGTCAGCACTTCGTGTGCCTGGTCTCAGGGATCGGCGGTGAAGGCAGAGGCGATGTGCACCGGAAGGCGGCGCGGCGCCAGCGCGATGATGTCGAAGCGCACGCCGCAGCCGGCAAAGGCGGGGTTGCGGGCCAGCCACTGGCCGGCCGCGGCCACGATGCGGCGGCGGGCTGCCGGCGTCACGGCCTCGATCGCCGCCGCCACGCTGGCCCGGGCCTTCACTTCCACGATGGCGATGGTGCTGCCACGCCGGGCAATCAGGTCGATCTCGCCGCGGGAGAAGCGGGCGCGGCGGGCGAGGATGCGATAGCCCTTGAGCCGCAGCCACCAGGCCGCCCGGGTCTCGGCCCGCAGCCCCAGCCGGAACGCGCCGATGCGGCGCGGATCGGGGCCCTCAGGCGTTTGCGGCGGGGCGGGCGGCATCGGCGGGCTCCGGAAGGGGGATTGAGCGGGTAACGACCCGTCGGCAGTCCGGGAAGTGTCGCGCGGATCAAGGCCGGGCGAAAGGGCGGTGCCGTCGCAGGCGGAGACGATGGTGCTGCCCGGCTCGCGTCATGCGGGCCGGGGAGCCGGGTCGACGCCGTTCTGAAAACAGAACGGGCGGGTGTGGAGACACCCGCCCGCCGGTCGGTCTGGTCTGTCCGGGCCCGGAGTGTCCGGGATCATGCCAAAGGTCCTTGAAAAGGATCCTTTGGCATTCCGGTGCAGATTTCTCATGCCATTGGAGCATATGGGAAATCTGCTAATCTTCAGGCGCCACGGTGCGGTCAGCACGTCGTGCGCCTAGTATCAGATGTCCTCGTCCTCGTCGTCCGGGGTGGCCCGGGTCATGGACTTCAGCTTGGCGAACACCGCGTCGGCGTCGATCTCGTCCTCCTCGTCGCTCCGGCCGGAGCGGAAGGCGGTGAGGGCGTCGTCGCTGGTGGTGTAATCGGTCGGCAGCAGGGTGGCGGCACCCGGCTCGTCGCCCTCGCGGCGCGGCGCGGACTTGGCGGCCTTGTCGACTTCAAGATCCAGCTCGATCTGGGAGCACAGGCCCAGCGTCACCGGATCCATCGGCGTCAGGTTGGCGGCGTTCCAGTGGGTGCGCTCGCGGATCGACAGGATGGTCGACTTGGTGGTGCCGACGAGGCGCATGATCTGCGCGTCCTTCAGCTCCGGATGATAGCGCAGCAGCCACAGGATGGCGTTCGGCCGGTCCTGACGGCGCGACACCGGGGTGTAGCGCGGACCGCGGCGCTTGCTCTCCGGCACGCGCACCCGGGGATCGGCCACCTTCAGCCGGTGGTGCGGATCCTTCAGCGCCTTCTCGATCTCCTCGCGGGAGAGCTGGCCGGTGGAGATCGGGTCCAGACCCTTGATGCCCTGGGCGGCCTCGCCATCGGCGATCGCCTTCACCTCAAGCGGGTGCAGCTTGCAGAAGGCGGCGATCTGATCGAAGCTCAGGGCAGTGTTTTCGACGAGCCACACCGCCGTTGCCTTCGGCATGAGAGGGGCAGAGACGGTTGACATGGCGCAAACTCCTTCTGGCCGCTCCCTCCGGGCGTCGGCCTCGGCGGGAGCCCCGGATCTTTGATCATCAGTGTCGGGGAGACCCTCTCTATAGGCCGAAGCCGCGCCGGACGCAATTCTCTCCGCAGCGGGATCCCGCCGGGAGCGCGCCTTTCGCGCCGATCTGCTGAGCGCTATCCGGGGATGCAGAAGGGCCGGCCGGCCGGGCCCTGACGCTCCGGCGTGCATTTTTCCCCTCTTTCGGGGCCCGGGGATGCAAGTTGCTATTGCGCATCATTCCCAATTTCTGCTTGGAAGGGGGAATGGGACAGTCCGGGCATCCGGCCGGGGCGCTGCCGCGCGCCTTTCTCCAGTGGCGGCGGCGGGGGCCGGGGAGTGTGTTCCCTTCGGGATGCGCAAGCGGGCTGCATCGAAACATCGCGGGATCCGCAGGCCTCTGCCGGGTGTAAGCAGAAGGGCGGGCCGGATCCGGCCGCACGGGATACGGGCAAGACATGAGCATGGCAGACAACGGCGGGAAAGCGGTCCGGGAACGCCGGATGCGCATCGGAGTGGCCGGGCTGGGGGCGCTGGCGCTGGTCGTCACCGCGCTGCCGGGCATGGCCCAGGAGACCGCTCCGCCGGCCGCCCCCGCCAGCGCCGTGACGGCCCCGGCGACCGTGCCGGTCGCCGCACCGCCGGCCGCCTCTGTGCCCGTGGTCAAGGGTGCGCCGGTGGCGGCTTCTCCGGCTCCGGTTGCTGCCGAGGCTGCCTCCGCTGAAGTTCCGGCCGTGCCGGCCATCGAGGCGACAGAGGTTGCAGCCCCCGCCCTGACGGCGGCAGCGCTTCTGCCGCATGATCTCTCGCCGTGGCGGATGTATCAGGACGCCGACGCCGTGGTGAAGGCGGTGATGATCGGGCTGGCGCTTGCCTCGGTCGTCACCTGGACCATCCTGATTGCCAAGGGGCTGGCGCTGCTGGCGGCCGGGCGCCGGGCGCGGCGGGCGCTGGTCCTTCTGGAAGAGGCGGCGACGCTGGAGGAGGCCGCCGCGGCGCTGGCCACCGCCGGCGGGCCGGTGGCCGAAATGGTCCGCGCGTCGATCCGGGAGGTCAGCCGGTCCGATGATCTCTCGGCCGATGGCATCAAGGAGCGGCTGGTGATCGCGCTGCAGCGCATCGAGGCCCGGGCTGGCCGGCGCATGGCGCGCGGCACCGGCATCCTCGCCACCATCGGCTCGATTGCCCCCTTTGTTGGCCTGTTCGGCACGGTGTGGGGCATCATGAATTCCTTCATCGGCATTGCCCAGTCGAAGACCACCAATCTGGCCGTGGTCGCGCCGGGCATTGCCGAGGCGTTGCTGGCGACTGCCATCGGCCTCGTCGCCGCCATTCCGGCGGTGGTGATCTACAACATCTTTTCCCGCGCCATCGCCGCCTACAAGGCCACCCTGTCGGATGCCTCGGCGGAGATCGTGCAGCATCTGTCCCGGGATCTGGAGCGCGGCCATGGCCGGCGCCGGGTCCATCTCGCCCGCGCGGCGGAGTGAGGGGCGATGGGTGTTTCCCTGAAGGAGCCCGAGGACGGCGACCTGCCGGAGGTCTCCGAAATCAACGTCACGCCCTTCATCGACGTGATGCTGGTGCTGCTCATCATCTTCATGGTGGCTGCCCCGCTCTCGACGGTGGATGTGGCGGTGGATCTGCCGGTTTCCAATGCCGCGCCCCAGCCGCGGCCGGACAAGCCGCTGTTCCTCACCGTGAAATCCGATCTCGGGCTGGCGCTCGGCAATGAGGACGTGTCGCGGCAGGCCCTCACCGCCACGCTGGATGCTGCCACCGGCGGCGACCGGGAGCAGCGGGTGTTTCTGCGCGCCGATGGCAGCGTCGCCTATTCCGACCTGATGGCGGTGATGAACCTTTTGCGCGATGCCGGCTATCTGAAGATTGCCCTGGTCGGGCTGGAGGATACCGGGCAGGGGGCGACGCCGCTGGCCGCAACGCCGGGAGCCGGCACGCCATGAGCGTGGCCGCGCTTGATCCCTTTCCCTCCGGCCGCGGCCCCTCGGGCTCGGGCCCCCTCGGGCCCGTGCTGCGCTGGGGCGGGGCGGCGGTGCTGGTGCTGGCGCTTCATGCCGGCGGCGGCTGGCTGGCCGTGCACTGGCGACAGGCGCCGCCGGAAAGCGATGGCTTGCCGCCGGCGATCTTTCTCGATCTGTCGCCCGTGGCGGCGGGGCCCCAGGGCGAGGTGACCGACCTGCCGCCGGGCCCGCCCACGGTGGAGGCCGCGCCCGAGCCGACGCCGGACGTGCCCGAGCCGATCGATGTGCCCCCGGACGATATTCCCCCCGTCAGCCCGGTGCCGCCGGACCCGGTGGCCGAAAAGCCGCCGGAGCCTCAGGAAATGCCGGTGCCGGAACCGCTGCCGGTGAAGCTGGACCTGCCGGAGCTGCCGGCGCCGCCGCCGACCGCGGTGGTGCTGCCGCCGTCGCGTCCGGTGATGGCGCAGAAGCCGCCGCCGCCGGCAAGGAAGAAGGTCGAGACCAAAAAGGCCGTGAACAAGGAGCTGCCGCCGGCTGCCCGCACCACGGCCGAGGCCGGGGCGCCGAAGGCGGCCGATCAGGCGGCCGCCCCCGGGGCGGGCATGGGCACCTCGTCCAAGGCGGCGCTGGCCACCTGGCGCGGCCGGCTCATCGCCCATCTGGTGCGCCACAAGCGGCCGGTGGGCCGGGTCGGGGCCAGAAGCGCCACCCTGATTTCCACCACCATCGACCGCTCGGGCGCCGTGCTCTCGGCCAGCATCGCCCGCACCTCCGGCGATCCGGAGTTCGACGACGAGGCGCTGGCACTGGTCCGCCGGGCCAACCCGCTGCCGGCCCCGCCGGACGACGTGTTCCCCGGCAAGAGCCGCATCTCCTTCACCCTGCCCATCGACCTGAAGCGCTGAGACCAAAGATCCCTGAAAGGGACTCTTTGATATTCGGATGCAGATTTTCCATGCCATCGGCGCATATGGGAAATCTGCTGATCTTCAGGCGCACGGTGCAGTCAGCTCTTGCGTGTCTGGTATGAGACCCGCCGCCGCCCCGCATCGGGGCGGCGTTTTCGCGGGGGGAGGCGGCGTCTTCCCATGGGGCGGCCGACGTCCGTCTATTGAAGCCGCGATCTTTCTCCGCCGGACCCGGTATCCCCTCGGCCGGAAAGTGCTCTAGACATTGGGCATCCGCGGAGGCGGATCCTTTTCGCCGGTGCCCTTGGCCCCCCTCGGGCGTCCGGCAGACCTCTTTTCGGAGACCTCAGGCGATGACTGCGCCGAAGAAGATCATCCCCGTCGGCGCCTGCGCCGGCGCGGGCGAGACCGGAACGCCGGCCCGTGTCGTGGCGGGCGCCCCGGTCACCACCACCTGGAACGACTATTCCGATCCCGCCGGCCGCTTCCACACGGGTGTGTGGGCCTGCACGCCGGGCAAGTGGGAAGTCGCCTATGCCGAGGAGGAAGTCTGCACCTTCCTGGAAGGCCGGGCGCGGCTGACCAACGAGGCCGGCGAGAGCTGGGAGTTCGGCCCGGGGGACTCCTTTGCCATCCCCGCCGGCTTCACCGGCTTCTGGGAGACGCTGGAGCCGCTGCGCAAGGTCTATGTGATCTACGAGCCGCCGGCCGCGTGACACTTTCGGGGGCTGTCCGCCCCCGATGCCCCCCGACCGGGAGGCTGATCCTCCCGGTCCTTCCGGCTTTCCTGTCGAAAAGGGGGAGGTCCGGAGGCCCTCGGGCCTCCGGGCGGATGCGGACGGCAGCCCGCCGGTCAGCTCCGGAGGGCTGCGGCCGGGGGCTGGCGGAAGGCGAGGAGGGCCGGCACCGCGGCGATGACGGCGGCGACCGCCAGCAGCATCAGCGCGAAGCCCGCGTCCTCGGGGGCGAACTCCACCGGCAGGTGAATGCCGCTCTGGCTTTCCAGCACCGACGAGACGATCCGTGCCCCCAGATAGCCAAGGCCGAAGCCCAGCGCCACGCCGGCGCCGATGAGGGTCAGGATCTCGCTCCACACAAGGCCGAAGATCACCGCTCGCGAGGCCCCCAGCGCCCGCAGCGCCCCGAGCTCGCGCCGGCGCTGGCCCAGATGCACCACCGTCACCAGCATCACGGCGGCCGCTACCAGCGCCTCGGTGCCCAGCGCCACCAGGGTGAGGACCAGGCGGGCATCCCCGAGCGTCGCGTAGAGCCGGGTCAGCACTTCCGCCGGAAACACCGCCACGGTCGGCGCATGGCGATAGTCCTGCCGCATCCGGTAGGCATCGGCAATCGAGCGCGCCTTGACGATGACGGCCGGGACGCCGGGGCTGTCGGCGTCCCAGTGTCCGAGAGAATTCGCCGGCTCATCTTCATGGTGAGCCGGCTCAGGATCGTGACTTTCCGCGGTGTTGGCTGCTTCCGGGGCGTCGGCGTGATCATGATCCGCGTCCGCCGCAGGATCCGCGTCGTGGTCGTGGTCGTCTTCGTCCCCGTCGTCATGATGATGGCCGAGGCCATGGATGCGCCAGACGCCTTCGATGGGGACGAGGATCGCCCTGTCCCAGGGCGTGCCGGTGGCGGCCATGCGGCCGACGACGGTGTAGGCGAGCTCGGTGTGGGTGTGGCCACCCTCGCCGGCGGCGCCATGCTGGGGCTTCACCAGATCGCCGAGGGCAAGGGGCACGGCCGCGCCGATGACGGCCTCGCTTGTGTCGGCAAACACCCGGCCTTCTACGGGGGCAGTCCGTCCGCCATCGGTGATGAAGGCGGTGGCGGAGCCCACCACCGGATAGCCCTCATAATTGTCGCCGAAGCCGACCGGGGCCACCCAGGCGGCGCGGGGATCGGCGGCAAGTTTCGCCAGCATGGCTCCGGGCATCAGCGGCAGCGGTGACGGCTGGAGGAAGACCGAGGACAGCACCAGCTGGGTTTCGCTGGCAGCGGCACCGACCACCAGATCGAACCGGTCGGCGGCGCGCGCGCTGCCAAGACGCAACGCCCGCTCCTGCAGGGTGACGGCAACGCCGAGGCCGGTGGCGGCGGCAATCAGCAGCACGATCATCAGCGCGCCCGGCAGATGCCGGCGCAGGTCGGCGGCGAGAAGACGGAACGGGATCATGGCCGGGCCTCCCGGGCCGCGGGGGAGACGGGGCCGTCTGCCACGACGCGGCCGGCTTTCAGGGCGATGCGCCGGTCGGTGCGGGTTGCCAGCCGCTCGTCATGGGTGACGGCGATGAGGGTGGCGCCGTCGGCGGTGGCAAGCTCGATCAGCAGATCGGCCACGACACGGCCGGCCTCGGCATCCAGCGACGCCGTGGGCTCGTCGGCGACCAGCAGGTCGGGCTTGTTGAGAAGGGCGCGAGCGACGGCCACCCGCTGCATCTCGCCGCGCGAAAGGGTTTCGATGGACTGGCCGGGCCGGGTCAGGCCCACCCGGGCCAGCAGGGTGCGGGCGCGGTCCTTCAGGTCCGCCGGCACGTGGAGGCGGCCGAGGCGGGCCGGGAGCAGCACATTTTCCAGCGCATCCAGCCCGGGGAAAAGGTGGAAATCCTGCATGACGAGGCCGACATGGGCAGCGCGCCAGCGGTCGCGTCCGCCTTCGCCAAGGGCGGCAAGGTCGGTGCCATCCCAGAGGATGCGGCCCTGCCGCGGCCGGTCGAGGCCGGTCAGCATGTTGATGAGGGTGGACTTGCCCGAGCCCGAGGGGCCGGTGATGGCCACCCGTTCGCCGGCGCGGATGGCAAGCGCCGGGACATCCAGCACCGGGGCGGCAAGGCCCGGAAAGGAGACGCGGAGCGCCTCCACGACAAGATCCGGCATCAGGAGCTCCTGCCCATCATACCAGGCACGCAAGTGCTGACCGCACCTTGGCGCCTAAAGAAATTCAGATTTCCCATATGCACCAATGGCATGGGAAATCTGCATCGGAATCCCAAAGAGTCCCTGTCAGGGATCTTTGGTATCAGGCGCGGTCGAAGGCGGCATCGCGCAGCCGGAGCTGGCTGACGAAGCCGGTCTCCGGGTCGATCCACGGCCCGACATCGAGAATGCCGGTCACGCGGATGCCGGCGTTGTACTGCACGAAGGTCTGCTTCTTCTGGAGATAGACGACGACGATATCATCGGGCCAGTCGGCATCCGACGAGCAGAACGGGCAGATGGACAGCGGGATTTCCGACAGCACGAAGAACTTGGCTTCTGCCTTGAGGGGCGGGGCCATGAAGCCGGTCATCTGCACGCTCTGGCCCTTGAGGGCCTGCACGGCATCGGAAAACGTCAACCCGGTGACGCCGAAGCTCTTGTAGAGATCGCCGAAGCCGAGCACCGGCGGTGCGGCACGGGCCGGGCCGAGGCGGCAGGCAATGAGCGCGCCGGCAAGGGCGGTGAGAGCATCGCGGCGGGTGGGGGAAACGGACACGGACAGACCTCCGTCGCGAGAGCCTCTTCCGCTCGCGGCCGCGCGGGAAGATGCTCAAGCCATTGATATTGGAAACTCTTTTCCGGAAAGTCGCTTTCGGCTCCGCCGGAAGAGGCACCAAGCGGATCCGGCCCGGACGGGGAAAATCCCCGCCGGGCCGGCCGCAGAGAGGGCGAAGCGTACCGCCGGAGGATCCCGTTCGAAGACCTCCGGCAGCGCACGCATCACTTCCTGGCGTTGGCGCCCAGCGCGAAGGTGTCGGCCAGCACGCGGTAGACGTCGGAATTTTCCATGTAGCCGAACAGCTCCTCGGAGCCCGGGCCGGTCGCCTGCAGCACGACGTCATCGACGGCATGCACGCCGGTGTCCTCGGTGCGGGGCAGGTTGCCCTCGCGGAAGGTGGCGCCGGGGATATTCTTGTAGGCTTCGTTGGCGACGTACTCGCCCTTTTCGTTCTTCACGGCCGGAACGAACGGGCCGTCCATCTTCGGGCGCCAGGTCTCGTAATAGTCCGGGAAGTTGTTGGCAAAGACCGCCAGATGACGCGACACGTCGATGCTGTCGGGATAGCCGTCCTTGTCGGCATCGACATAGTTCGGGAAGCCGGCTTCGGCATAGGTGCCGACCTGATCGCGGCCCGAGCCCGGCTTGTCATTGTCGATGGTGCCGATCACCGAGGTGCCGTGGGTGTGGTCGGCGGTAACCACGATCAGCGTATCGGGATGGGTCTTGGCGAAGTCCTGGGCGATGCCGACCAGCTTGTCGAGCGTGATGGTCTCGTAGATGGCGCGGTCGAAGTCGAGAGGATGCTCGAACTTGTCGATGAGGGCGCCTTCGACCATCAGGAAGAAGCCATCCGGGTTCTTCGACAGCACGTCGAGAGCGGTGGTCATCATCTGCGGCACGTCGGGCTGGTTGGGGAACTTCTTGACCGTGCCGGTGCCGAGACGCCGGTCGAGGGTGCCGTCCATGTTGCCGGTGTGGAACAGGCCGAGCAGCTTGCCCTTGGCCTCGCCCGTCACACCGGCCAGCTCCGCCTTGTCGGAGACGAACTGGTAGCCGGCATCCTTGAACTTGGCGATGTAGTCGATGTCGTCCTTGCGCTTGGAGCCCGGGGTGGTCTGCGGCAGGAAATAGGCCGAGCCGCCGCCGAGGATCACGTCGGGCTGGACGTCATAGAACATGCCGACGATCTGGGCCTTGTCGGCACGCCGGCGGGTATGGGCGACGGTGGCGGCAGGCGTCGCGTCCTCGATCTCGGCGTTGGAGACGACGCCGATGGCCTTTTCCGGCGCGGCGCGGCGGAGCGCTTCGGCGAAGGTCTCCTGACGCGGATGGTCAAGGGAGCCCTTGGCGCGGCTGGCATAGACGCCCAGCGCATTCACGGCCGACTTCTGGCCGGTCATGTAGGCCGACATGGTGTTGGCGCTGTCGGCGGCGATCGAGTCCGTGGAGGAGGTGCCGATGAAGGCCATCCGCGGCAGGCTGTCCATGTTCAGCCGGGCGTTGGCCTTGCCCTCGGTATTGCCCTTGGACATGATCCGCGCGCCGGTGCGCATGGACACCGTCATGCCGTCACCGATGATGAAGATGATGTTCTTGGCCTTCGGCTTCTCGCCGGTGCCATACACATCCCAGGTCACCGTGCGGGAATAGAGCGTGCCGTCGGCGCCCTTGCCTTCCACGGTGATCGGATAGACGCCGGGCTTCTCGATGGAGACGCCCTTGATCTCGATGGTGGAGCCGCCAGAATTGTTCTCGTCGGCGATATAGGTGACCTTGTCCTTGAAGACGTCGGTCAGGGCCTTGTCGCCAATCTTCACGCGGATGGCGTTCTCGTCCACCTTGCCGGGGAACTCGACCTTGAAGTCGAACTTGCCGCCGGAGAGCAGCGTCGCGCGGTCGATCGGATAGACCTGCGTCGCGGCATCGGCAGCAAAGGCCACCGGCACCAGCATCGTGGCAGTGGAAAGGGCGAGCGCGAACGTCGCCATCCGGAAGGAGCGCATGGGAAACCTGCTGTTCTGTGGGCTCTCGCGGCACGACGACTTCAGCCGCGGGGCCAGTTGCTGGCGGCGCGGGGGAAGTCGGGGTGCGTTGCGGCGGACCCTAGTCGCCTTCCATGTCACCTCCGTGAACGTCTGGTCAGGCGGGCGGACCAGCGGGCCGGCGCGCACTGTCATGGCTCTGTCATGGGGGGCGCCTAACGGGAGGTTCGACGCCTGCCGGCTCCGGCGGGCCCCCGCTTTTTTCCGGAGGTCTTCGATGTCCCGTCGTCTCGTGGCCGCCGCGGTCGGTCTGGCGCTTCTCTCGGGCACGGCGCTTGCCGCCCCGCTGACCGTCTTCACCGCCGCCCCCGATCAGGACGCCCTGAAGATCACCGCCGCCCAGTCGAGCAAGGCCGGCGCGAAGAAGCTCGATCTGACGGTGGGCGTCGGCTCGGCCATCTTCGTCGACCGCTCCGGCCCCGAGCCGCGCATCTTCACGGTCGGCGATCGCGGCCCGAACTTCACCTGTGACGAGGCCGAGGAGCCTCTGGGGCTCACCGCCGAGATCGCCTGCCCGGCGGTCGAAGGCGCCAAGGCCGGCAAGGGCCGCATCTACCCGACCCCGGATTATGCCGTCTCCATCTACGAGATCGCTCTCGATCCGGCGACGAAGACCTTCAAGGTGGTCTCCACCACGCCGCTGAAGACGCCGGCCGGCAAGCCGGTTCTCGGCATCCCGAACCCGCTGACGGTCGCCACCACCGACTTCGCCCGCGACATCGACGGCGCGCCGATCCCGCTCGATCCGGCCGGCATCGACGCGGAAGGTCTGGTGCGGCTGCCGGACGGCCGCTTCTTCATTGCCGAGGAGAATGCGACGGGTCTGGTCGAGGTCGCCCCGGATGGCACCATCCTGCGCCGCTTCGTGCCGGCGGGCACGGAGAAGGACTTCGCGGATGCCGGCTATCCGGTGGTGGGCAGCCTGCCGGCCCTGCTTGCCAAGCGCAACGCCAACCGCGGTCTGGAATCCCTGGCGCTCGGCGCCGACGGCCAGACCCTCTTCACCATGGTGCAGAACCCGCTCGCCAATCCGGATGCGGAGACCTACAGGGACGCGGTCAACACCCGGCTCATCAAGCTCGCCATCGGCCGGGACGGCGAGGCCACCACGCTGACGCCGGTGGCCGAATATGTCTACGTGCTGGAAGACTGGCAGACCTACAAGGCCGCCGGCGCCAGGGATGCCAAGCGGCCGTCCTCCCTGCGCATTTCCGAGATGACCCAGCTTGGCGGCGACCGCTTCCTCGTCGACGAGCGCACCGACCAGGTGGCCAAGCTGTTCGAGATCGACCTGACGGGGGCGACCAACATCCTCGGCGGCGAGTTCGATCAGGCGGCGGCGGTGCCGACGCTGGAGCAGGTGGAAGACCTCAAGGCCGTCGAGATCACCCCGGTGAAGAAGACCGAGCGCCTTCTCGCCTCCTCCCTGAAGGACGCCAAGCCGCGCTTCCCCGAGAAGATCGAAGGTCTCGGCCTGCTGCCGGACGGACGCCTGCTCATCGTCAATGACAATGATTTTGGCATCGTCGGTGCCCGGACGGAATTCGTGATCGTCGACGGGCTGTCGCTGGGGAAATGATCCCAAAGATCCTTGACAAGGACTCTTTGGGATTCCGATGCAGATTTTCCATGCCTTTGGGGCATATGGGAAATCTGTAGTTCTTCAGGCTCACGGTGCGGTCAGCACTTCGTGTGCCTGGCATGATCCCAAAGACAAAAAAGACCGGCCGAATGTTCGGCCGGTCCGGTTTCTTGCCTTGGCGGCCGGCCCGGGGAAACCCGGGGCCGGCCGTTCTTTTTTGGCTCAGCGCGCGGCCAGGGTCTCGACGAAGCGGACCGGCTCGCCGGTGGCCGGCGTGGTGATTTCGCCGTCCCACATCACCCGGCGGCCGCGGATGACGGTGCCGATCGGCCAGCCGGTGACGGTGCGCCCGGCAAAGGGCGTCCAGCCGGCCTTGGAGGCGCTCCACGCGTCGGTGATGGTCTCGCGGCGCTTGAGGTCGACGATGGTGAGATCGGCATCATAGCCGACGGCGATGCGGCCCTTGGCGGCCATGCCGAAGATGCGGCACGGGCCGGACGAGGTGAGATCGACGAAGCGGCGGATGCTGAGGCGCCCCTTGGCCACGTGGTCGAGGAGCACGGGCACCAGGGTCTGCACGCCCGGCATGCCCGAGGGCGACTCCGGATAGGGCTTCGCCTTTTCCTCCAGTGTGTGGGGGGCATGGTCGGAGCCGATGACATCCACCACACCCTGGCTGATGGCCCACCACAGGCGGGCCCGGTGCTCGGCGGTGCGCACTGGCGGGTTCATCTGCAGGCGCGTGCCCAGCCGCGCGCCATCCTCGTCGACGGCGAAGGACAGGTGATTCGGCGTGACTTCCACCGTTGCCAGATCCTTGTGGCCGGCAAGGAAGGCGACCTCCTCGGCCGTCGTCACATGCAGCACATGCACCCGGGCGCCGGTGGCCCCGGCGACGGCGATGAGGCGGCGGGTGGCGCGGAAGGCGGTCTCGGCATCGCGCCACACCGGATGGGAGGTGGGGTCGCCGGGGATGCGGTAGCCCTTGCGCTCCTCCAGCCGCATCTCGTCCTCGGCGTGGATGGCGACGCGGCGGCGGGTCCTGGAGAGGATGCGGGTCAGGTGCTCGTCATCGGCCACCAGCAGGTCGCCGGTGGAGGAGCCCATGAAGATCTTGATGCCGGCAACGCCGGGCAGGCGCTCCAGCTCGGGCATGACCTCGGAATTCTCGCCGGTGGCGCCGGCCCAGAAGGCGAAGTCGCAGTGCATGCGGTGCAGGCCGCGCGACACCTTGTCGGCGATGGCCTCGGGGGTGATGGTCAGCGGCTTGGTGTTCGGCATCTCGAACACCGCCGTGACACCACCGATGACGGCGGCGCGGGAGCCGGTTTCCAGATCTTCCTTGTGGGTCAGGCCGGGCTCGCGGAAGTGGACCTGGGAGTCGACGACACCCGGCAGCACATGCAGGCCGGTGCAGTCGATTCGCTCGCCGGCCGAGGCAGTCGAGAGATCGCCGATGGCGGCGAATCGACCGGCCCGGATGCCGATGTCCGCGATGCCGATGCCGTTCTGGTTCACGACCGTTCCGCCGGACAGCACCAGATCGTAGTTCGCCGTCATGGAGAGGCTCCCTCGTGTCGGGCCGGCCGGCAGGTCCGGACGTTCCGCGTCCGCGCCGGCAGCATCGGCCCCGTCTCCCGTTGATGGTGGGCGGCCGGGCGCCACGGGCGCGTGGGGGACGCACCCGGTGCCGTCGGCTTCCGGGCACCCGTCATATACCGCCCGGCCCGCGGCAGACAGGGGGAAAGCGGGCAGGTGTCCTGTCCCCCACGCATGGACTGCCGGTCGGACCGGACAGAAGCGGTGGCGGGAGGAGGTCGCGGGGCGGGGGAGGTGCGGAGCCCGATGTGCCGGACCGGGCGGCAAAAGAAAACGCCCGCCGGGAGGCGCCGGGGGGGCTGCCTGTCAGGCCCGAAGACAAAAGAAAACGCCCGCCGGGAGGCGCCGGGGGCCTGCCTGTCAGGCCGGACGGCAAAAGAAAACGCCCACCGGGAGGCGCCGGGGGCCTGCCTGTCAGGCCCGAGGACAAAAGAAAACGCCCGCCGGGAGGCGCCGGGGGCCTGCCTGTCAGGCCCGAAGACAAAAGAAAACGCCCGCCGGGAGGCGCCGGGGGGCTGCCTGTCAGGCCCGAAGACAAAAGAAAACGCCCGCCGGGAGGCGGGCGTGGGAAGGTCCGAACGAACCGGAGGGCGCCGTCACGGGGCGCCCGGAAGGCCGCACCCGGAGGTGCGGGCCGTCAGCCGATCACTCGGCGGCGGCGGCCTTCACCTTGCGGTCCTTCTTCTCGACGATACGGGCCGCCTTGCCGGTCAGGCCACGCAGATAATAGAGCTTCGCGCGACGGACCTTGCCGCGGCGAACCACGTCGACGCCCTCGATCATCGGGGAGTACATCGGGAAGACGCGCTCGACGCCCTCGCCATAGGAGATCTTGCGAACGGTGAAGTTCTCGTTGATGCCGCCGCCGGAGCGGGCGATCACGACGCCTTCATAGGCCTGCACGCGGGTGCGGGTGCCTTCGGTCACGCGCACGTTCACGCGGACGGTGTCACCGGGAGCGAATTCCGGCAGGACGCGCTTGGCCGTGATGACGGCCATCTGCTCGCGATCGAGTTCGTCGATGATGTTCATGGGTCTCAAAGCCTCGGCTCAGTTCGTCGCGGACGATGTGTCCGGCATCGGCGTCTGGCGCCCCGTCCGGGAGCTCCCGGGGGTCGCGGGCGACTGCCGAAATAGCCGAACAGGCACGCCCGCCCGAGCGGCCATGTCCGTCGGATGATCATTCAGGTGGGGCCCTTTACACTGTTCCCCGGCGCTTGTCGATATCCTCGGGTGCAGGAAATGCGTCCCGCCGTCCGGGATCGGGTGTCCGGATGGCCCTGCCCGTGCGGCGCAGGAGGCCCTTGGCCGGGCCGGAAGGCGCGGATAGACTGACGCAAAATGAACAGCAGGTGGATGGTGTGCGCGCCGTGCCCCCCGGACGGGGCGACGGTCTCCGGCAGCGCTACCCTATCGGGCGGGGACCCGGATTTCCCGCGTCAGGATCGGTTTCCGTGCAGCGCATCACCATCACTCTGGACGACGCCCTTCTGGCGGACGTCGATGCCTTCATGATGGTCCGGGGCTATGCCAGCCGCTCCGAGGCGATCCGCGATCTGGCCCGGGCCGGCCTTGGCAGCGCGGCGGAAACGCAGCCGGATCCGGCCGATGACGCCCGGCCGTGCATCGGCGCCCTCGTCTACCTGTTCGATCATGAAACGCGGGAGCTCGCGCGAAGGTTGACGAACGCCCATCATCACCATCATGATCTGGCGCTGGTGACGACCCATGTGCATCTGGATGCCGCGCGCTGTCTTGAGGTCACCCTTCTGCGGGGGCCGCGCGGGGCCGTCCGGGCCTTTGCCGATCATGTGATTGCTGAACGCGGGGTGCGCTACGGGCGTCTGGTGCTGCTGCCCGCCGACGAGATCCCGTTCCTGCCGTCCGCGCCCCTGTCCCACGCGCCGCATTCCGGAACCGAGCCTGCGCCATGACCGACACGCTCACGGGGAATGAGCTTCTCGACCTGGTCGACGCTCCGGTCCTCGTGTTCGAGGAGCACGGCGGCTGGATCGGGGCTGCCAACGGGGCGGCGCTGGCGCTGTTCGATCTGGGGGGCGATGTCGGAGAGGGCTTTGATCCGGTTCTGGTGCTGGGCCTTGGCCCGGCCCGGTCCATCCGGCACCATCTGGAAAATCTGCCGTCCGGATGCCGCCAGACGCGGCTGTTCATCGGCTGCGAGACGACCCGCGGGCTGCGCAAGCTGCTGCTGAAGGTGCGCCGCCATCCCGTGCGGGCGGGCGTGTGGGTGGTGACCCTTGAGGACCGCACCGGCCAGACCAACGACGCCGGCCGCAGCGACTGGCGCGCCAAGCTCACCGACATCATCAACGGCCTGCCGGTCGGGGTGGAGATCTACGATCCGGACTTTCAGGAGCTGTTCGCCAACGCCCAGTCCGATGCGCTGCTGGGCTTTCCCGCCCCGGCGCCGCTGCATCATGATGACTGGTGGGCGGTGGGCTTTCCCGATCCGGCCGAGCGTGCCCGGGCGATGGCGGAATGGAATGACCGCATCGCCGCGCTCCGGGCCGATCCCCAGAGCACCCAGTCGGCGGAATGGCGGGTGCTGTGCCGGGATGGAGTACGCCGGCAGATGCAGTTCCGCTTCCGCTTCATCGGCGAGAACTACACCGTGGTGTTCTGGGACGTGACGGAGCAGCGCCGGCTGGAAACCGAGCTGCGCCGCATTGCCGGCACCGATCCCCTCACGGGCCTGTGCAACCGCCGCCGCTTCTTCGAGGAGGCGGCCCGGCTGCTGACCGAGATGGCGGAGGAGGGCGAGCCGGCGTCGCTGATGATGCTCGACATCGACCATTTCAAGCTCATCAACGACACCCATGGCCATGCCGCTGGCGATCAGGTGCTGCAGATCCTCGCCTTGCGCTGCCAGTCGGCGCTGCGGATGGAGGACCTGATGGCCCGGCTCGGCGGCGAGGAGTTCGCGGTCTTCCTGCCGCGCTCGGACATGACGGAGGCCTGCCGCATCGCCGAGCGCCTGCACACCATCGTCTCCGGCAGCCCGTTCGCCCTGGAGCGGCTGCTGCTGCCGGTCACCATCAGCATCGGCGTCACCACGGCCTCGGCGCCCGGCACCGTCGGCATCGACCGGCTGATGGAGCGGGCCGACCGCGGCCTCTATGATGCCAAGGCCGCCGGCCGCGACCGGGTCGTCCACGTCCAGCTGCTCTGAGCACGGGCCCTGTCTGCCGCCCCGGCGCGCTCAGGAGGGCGGGCGCTGGAAGCGGCTGGCGATGGACTGCACCCATTGCCCGGCCGCCCGCGCGCGCCGGCCGATGTGGGCGCCGAGGCGTCCGAGCGGGCCGGGCAGCGCGCCGGGGGGAAGTGCGTCGCCCATCTGCGGCGCCGACCAGTCGTCAACGGCCACCACCGGCGGCTCCTCCGGCAGGGGCGGGGGCGTCTCCTGCACCGGCGGCAGCTCGATCTCCCTCCGGGTGGCCAGCTCGGGATCGGCCCGCAGGGCAGCCGCCGGCACCTCGTCGCGCCAGGCGGCGATGGCGGGCCGGGCGGGCTCCGGGGCCGGCAGGGGCGGCAGCCGGGCGGCCAGCGGCGGCACCGCCTCGGTGGCACCGGGCAAGGTGGGCCGCGGTGCCGGGGCCGCGGGGGCGGTTCTGGCGTGGGCCAGCGCCGTCAGGCCGAAAAAGGCGCAGATGTGCTGCGTCGAGGAAATTCCGACATCCAGCATGAACGGGCCGGCGACGCCGCCGCCTTCCCGGTGGGTATCCAGCGGCACGCCATGGCCCATGCCGGCGATGGTCCAGGACTCGATGACCGGCCGGCCATCGGGGCCCGGCCACACCCGGCGCGGATAGCCATCCACCGGGCCGGCATGACACGCTTGCGGGTCGAGCCCGTGCACGTCCAGCCACTGCTTCAGGATTTCCCCGGCATTGCCCGGGACCACCACGCTGTCGGCGTCGCCCTGCCAGATGGAGAGCCGCGGCCACGGGCCGGTGTGCTCCGAGGCACCGCGTACCAGGTCGCCCCATTCCCGCGGGGTATGCGTGCGGCCTTCAAACATGGCGATGAGGGCGCCGGACACCGTGGTGGCGGCGCGAAAGGGCATGCCGGCGATGACGGCGCCGGCGGCAAACAGCTCGGGATAGAGGGCGAGCAGGGCCACCGTCATGGCGCCGCCCGCCGACAACCCGGTGATGAACACCCGGCCCGGCGCGATGCCATGGGTCTGCATGGCCCACAGGATCATGGTGTGGATCGAGCCGGCCTCGCCGCGGCCCGGGGCGGTGTCCCGTCGGCTGTACCAGTTGAAGCAGGTCTTCGGATTGTTGCCGGGCTGCTGCTCGGGATAGATCAGCACGAAACCGTCGCGGTCGGCCGCCTGGGACCAGCCGGAGCCGATGTCATAGGCCGCCGCCGTCTGGGTGCAGCCATGCAGTACCACGACGAGGGCCGGATCGGCGGCGAGCTCGGCCGGGCGATACTGGAACAGCCGCAGCTTGCCCGGGTTGTCGCCGAACTCCGTCACCTCGCTCAGCCGCGACGGCACGTCCGGCGGCGCGGTCTCCGGCCCGGTTTCCAGGGTAAAGCCCTGGGCGGCCAGGCTGGTGGTGCGCATCCAGCGATCCGTCAGGCGGGCGAGATCGCCCAGCGCCTTTTCGAGACCATCCATTCGCTCTCAGCTCCTCAGGGCATTTTCAGGCGCCATGGAGATCGGTGCGCGTGACGAAAATGCGTCCTTTCAAATTGCGGCGTCCTTTTCCGTGCGCCGGAGCGGGCGGAAAGGGAGCGCCGGGCGGTCCCCGGTCCCGGCGCTCCCGCGCGCGGGTGTCATACCAACGATCCTTGAAAAGGACTTTTTGGTATTCCGATGCGGATTTCTCATGCTATTGGAGCATATGAGAAATCCGCTGTTCTTCAGGCGCAAAGGTGCGGTCAGCACTTCGTGCGCCGGGTGTCAGAGGACCCCGGTCATGTTTGCGTGCGGCATGTCTGCCGGACGGGCTGCTCCGCAGCGGATCCGGAGAGGGCCGGCCTGTCGTCTTCCGGTCTCGCTCCGCCGGCCCGGGGCCAGCGGAGCGGCATCCCGATCTGCGGCCACGGGCAGTCTGGCGGACCGGCCCGGATGGTTCAGATGGGGATGCTGCACTGCAATATAAAGCCCCTCCTGCGGTCCGGCCAGTCGGAGCGGTCCGTAAATGTCCGACGGGGCCCGGCGGCGGGCTGAAAGGGGCGGGTTGCAGGATTGGCGGCCTCCTGAGGGGGCAGAGTGCACCGGGAGGGGGCTGCACGGAAGAAAAAAGCGATTGTGCTCCGAAACGGGCTTAAATCGGA
Organism: Segnochrobactraceae bacterium EtOH-i3; assembly: GCA_050689115.1. Classification (GTDB taxonomy): domain Bacteria; phylum Pseudomonadota; class Alphaproteobacteria; order Rhizobiales; family Segnochrobactraceae; genus JBBSSF01. Next base: position 25,678 of record JBOGCN010000018.1, read on the forward strand.
CGGGTATGCTCTTTTCCGATCTGGGAAGGTGGCGCCGGATCCGGTATCAGAACAGGGCGTGCGCCACCTCTCCGGGTCGGGGTGCACGCACCGGCCGTTCGGAGCGGTCGGCCGCCGGCTTGCACGCGACTGGCAGGGTTCCTCCCCCCTTATTCGCCTGAGGCGCGCCGCCGATCGTGATCTCCGCTGCATGGATCGCTTGACAGATGGCAAGTTTCTTCGAGGAGCGCGTTCTTTCCGTTCACCACTGGAATGACACGCTGTTCAGCTTCACCACCACCCGCGATGCCCATTTCCGCTTCCGGGACGGCCAGTTCGTGATGATCGGGCTGATGGTCGACGGCCGGCCGCTGCTGCGGGCCTATTCGATCGCCTCGACCTCCTATGACGAGCATCTGGAATTCTATTCCATCAAGGTGCCCGATGGCCCGCTGACCTCCCGGCTGCAGCATCTCCAGGTGGGCGACACCGTGATCGTCGGCAAGAAGCCGACGGGCACCCTGGTGCTCGACAACCTGATTGCCGGCCGCAATCTCTATTTCCTGTCGACGGGCACGGGGCTTGCGCCCTTCCTCGGCCTCTGCCGCATCCCCGAGACCTACGAGAAGTTTGAGAAGGTCGTGCTGCTGCATGGCTGCCGCACCGTGGCGGAGCTCGAGCGCGGCAAGGAACTCGTCGACGGCATCAAGAATGACGAGTATCTGGCAGAAGTCTCCGAGGGCAAGCTGCTCTATTATCCGACGGTGACCCGCGAGCCCTTCGTGCATCAGGGCCGGGTGACGGACCTGTTCACCACCGCGAAGGTGCAGGAAGCCCTTGGCCTGCCGCCGCTGGATCCGGCCGTTGACCGCGCCATGGTGTGCGGCTCGCCGGAAATGCTGCGCGCGTGCAAGGATGCGCTGCTGGAATTCGGCTTCGAGGAAGGCAATGCCGGCGAGGCCGCGGGCTTCGTCGTCGAGAAGGCCTTCGCCGAGAGCATGACGCCGGCCGGCTGATTCCTGCCGCAATCACTCGCAATCTACGCTCCGGGGGCCCTGTCGGCCCCCGGATTCGTTTCCACGTCTGGGTTCAGGATGAAGACGTCCCCTCTCTTTGCCGCGCTGATCCTCCTCGGCGCGTCGGCGACGCTTGCGTCTGCCACTTCCGTTCCGAAGCACTCGGATGATTATCCGGCCAATCACAAGACCTTGACGGATGATCAGGGGGCGCCGGGGCCCGTGGCCGACTGCATCGCCACGGGCTACGATCTCGTTCATGCCCATCAGGAATTCGATCGGCTGGGCTTCACCCGTAACGACATCGCCTCGGCCGACATGGCGCGGGAGAAGGGCAAGTTCAGCCCGTCCGATCCGCGTGTCGTCAACGAGGTGGTGATCGTGACAGGCGAGGCGCGCCAGCGCGGCTACAGCTCGTGGCTGGGGGTGACCCTGCGCTGCGGCTTCTCCGGCCCGCACATGACCGCCATCGAGATCGTCGCCGACGCCGCCCAGGACTGATTTCTCTCGGAGACTTTCCCGTTCGCTCCGGCGCACCGGAAACGCTCCGGGTCTTTGATCGGACGCATTTTCTTCACGCGAACCGGTATCCACTTCGCTTGAAAATGCTTTGGGTTCTTGATCGGACGCATTTTCTTTACGCGAACCGGTGCCCACTTCGCTTGAAAATGCTCTCGCGACATCGCGTCCGCCGGTCCGCCGGCGGACGCCGCCTTTCTTCTCCCGCCTCCCGGATGGTGCTGCCGCATTTCCCGGGCCGCGGGCTTTCTCCCGCCTGACAGGTCTGCACGTGTTCGGCCCCCGGCGGCGATAATCCGCCGGGAACGGGGAACCGCGTCGACTCAGCGCCCGGTGCAGATCTTCTTCGACTGGCTGACCGAACCGTCCTTGCAGACGAACTTGCCGTTCGAGCAGTGGGACACGCCGCCCTTCTTGCCCGAGCACGGGGTGTTGGCGGCCTGGGCCGACAGGCTGCCAAGCAGGACGGCGGCGGCCAGCGCGATGGCGGAGAGGGGACGGAGCATGGCGGGAGATCCTTATTTCCGGTTGTAGCGAAAAAGATTCGTTACCGGAAGTTTATGGATTGTCCCGAAGCCCGTCCAGCGTGTGCCCGGACATGACAACGGCCCCGGTCGGGAGACCGGGGCCGTCCGGAAGGCCTGAAGAAACGGGGGACTCACATCCCGTCGAACCACGTCTTCCACAGGGGAACGGCGGTGCCGAAGGTGCCGCGATGGCTGGTCGGGCCGGTGGAGATCGCCTCCACCTTGGGGTTTCCGGCGCCCATCGCGTGCTGATAGGTCATCGCGAGCTGACCGAGCCCGTCGGAGATCACTTCATCCGCGGTGCCATAATAAGTGCGCACCGGCGTCTGGATCAGCCAGCGATAGGCCGTCGTTGCCGCCGCCAGCCGGCCGAAGCTGGACGTCTCGAAGAACTGCGGATCGAAATAGTCCGGGCGGATCAGCGTCTTCAGGTCGGTGGGAACATCTTTCGCGTCAAAAGGCTGGCGCTCGTAGGCCTTGCGGGCGATGTCGTAGGTGTCATCGGTGAAGAGGGATTTCGCCAGTCCGGGCACGCCATAATAATTTTCGAAGGAGAAGGCGGAGAGGATGAACAGGGTCGTCACCCAGCTGGCGTCGTTGGGGCGCGGGAAATAGAGGAAGCCGCGCAGGATCGCGCCGACATCCACCGGGGCCGAGGCGGTGGCGGCGGCCGTCACCGGCACGCCGGCGGCCTCCAGCTTCTCCAGAAAGGCCATGGTGACGAAGCCGCCCTGGGACCAGCCGGCAAGGAACAGCTTCGGCGTGGCGATGCCCCGGGCCGCCAGCACGGCGCGGCTGGCGGCGAGCATGTCGAAGGTCGCCTGCTGGTGGCTGCCCTTGACCATGTAGCCTTCCGGTTCGCTGGACTCGCCCATGCCGAAATAGTCGGCGCCGATCACCACATGGCCCTGTCCGGCAAACTGGGCGAGCATGATCCGCGTCTCGGTGGAATGCTCCGGCCGGGAGGGCACCTCGGATTTCAGATAGACGGTGCCGTGCTGATAGGAGACCAGCGGAAAGCTGGACGCGCCGGTATCGGGAATGGCGAGCAGCCCGCTGGCGGTGATCGGCCGGTTGCCCTGCTCCGGCACCACCGACGGGTAGCTGATCCGGTAGAGCGTCACGCCATTGGTGGCCGGGGTGAAGGTCACGGGGATCTTCAGGAATTCCGGCGCCTCCCGGGTCAGGATGTCGTTGAGGCGGGCGGCGTCCCAGTGGCCGATCTCGGTGGCGGTGACGCCGGAGACGATGGCGACGGGGGCAGCGGTCTCCCCGGCCTGGACCGGGATGGGCGGGGCCGCAAGAGCGAGGGCGGCGAGAAAAGCGGCAAGGCGGAAAAGGCGCGGCATCGCGGGTCCGGATCCGGGGGGCGGGAAAGCGCCACCTTAAGGCTGCGCGGCCTCCGTTCCCAAGCCCTGTCGGGGGGCGTCGGGGTCGCGGGCGATGAACGGTTTGAAAAGCCGGGAGCGGACGGGCAGAGTCATGGACTACGACCCGGTCTGATTCGCGCCTCCGGGCGCGACCGGATGCACGAAAGGGCCAAGTCTGACATGCGATGTCCCTATTGCGGCTGCGAGGATACCCAGGTGAAGGACTCGCGCTCCGGCGAGGACGGCACCGCGATCCGCCGCCGCCGGGTGTGCGTTGCCTGTGGTGGCCGCTTCACCACGTTCGAGCGGGTGCAGCTGCGCGATCTCGTGGTGCTCAAGCGCTCCGGCCGCCGGGTGCCGTTCGATCGGGACAAGCTGATGCGCTCGGTGCAGGTGGCGCTGCGCAAGCGGCCGGTGGATCCGGAACGGGTGGAGCGCATGGTCTCCGGCATCGTGCGCCGGCTGGAAGCCAGCGGCGAGGCGGAAATTCCCGCCGAGATGATCGGCAATCTGGTGATGGACGGCCTGCGGGCGCTGGATGAGGTCGCCTATGTCCGCTTCGCCTCGGTCTACAAGGATTTCCGTGAGCTGCGGGATTTCGGCGATATCCTGAACGATCTGGCCGGCGGGGTCTCCGGGGAGCCCCTCAAGCCGGAGACCGAGTAGCCTTCGCGCCGGTCCGGTCGCTCGCCGGAACCGGCGACATTCCGGTCGCTCCGGGGGCAGGGAATCCCGGGGGCAGGGAAAAGGCCCCGGTTTCCGGGCGCGCGCATATTCTTCACGCGAACCGCGGTTCCCGTCGCCGGAAACTGGTCCGGGCGGGGAGGTGGTCGGGGAGGGCTCTGGTGTCTGGTTCTGCTGTCTTGTCCGGAGGGCGCGCGGCCGTGTCCGATCTCGACCGGCGCTTTCTGGCCGCCGCCCTGGCGCTTGGCCGGCGTGGTGCCGGCCGCACCTGGCCGAACCCGTCCGTCGGCGCGATCCTGGTGCAGGAGACGCCGGCGGGGCCCGTGGTCGTCGGTCGCGGTGTCACCCAGCCGGGCGGGCGGCCCCATGCGGAGGTCGTCGCCATCCGCGAGGCTGGCGAGGCGGCGCGCGGCGCCACCCTCTATGTGACGCTGGAGCCCTGCGCCCATCATGGCCGCACCGGCCCGTGCGCCGAGGCGATCGTCGCCGCCGGCATTGGCCGGGTGGTGTCGGCGATCGGCGATCCCAATCCGCTGGTGGCCGGCAAGGGCCACGGCATCATCCGCGCCGCCGGCATTCCGGTGGCGGAAAATGTGGCGGTGGCCGAGGCCGCCCGGGCGCACGCCGGCCATTTCTCCCGGGTGCGCCGCGGCCGGCCCCATATCGCCCTGAAACTGGCCATCTCCGCCGATGGCGGCATCGGCCGGCAGGGGCTCGGACAGGTGGCGATCTCCGGTCCCGAGGCGCGCGCCTTCGCCCATGGTCTGCGGGCAAGCTTCGATGCCATCCTGATTGGCATCGGCACGGCGCTCGCCGATGATCCTGCCCTCACCTGCCGGCTGCCCGGTTGTGGCGCGTTCTCGCCGGTGCGGGTGGTGCTCGACCGTGCGGCGCGGCTGCCGGTCACCTCGGCGTTGGTGCAGGGGGTGAAGGAGGCGCCGCTGTGGGTGGTGACGACGCCGGCGGCGGATCCGGACCGGGTGTCCGGTCTGGTCGCCCATGGCGTGCGCATCCTGATTGCGGCGGAAGGCGGGGCGGGCGGCGTCGATGTCGCCTCGGCGCTGGACCGGCTGTCGGAGGCGGGGCTGACGACGGTTCTCGTCGAGGGAGGCGCCAGCGTTGCCGCGGCCATGGTCACCGGCGGCTATGTGGACGAGGCCTTCCTGATTCACGCCCCCACGGTTCTGGGGGGCGATCTGGTGCCGCCGCTGGCCCATCTGCCGCTGGAGCGGCTGACGGCGGAGCCGCGGCTGTCGCTGCTGGAAAGCCGGGCGCTTGGCCGCGACCGGCTGGTGCATCTCTGGCGCGGCATCTGAGAAGTGGTCGCGCCCGGCGCCTTGCACCGGGTGCATGCCGGGCGGGCGGCGGGGTGAAAGGCCCCGATTTCGCTGGACATCGGCGCGCGCCCGTGTTTGGTCTCCGCTCCCCCCGTTCGGGTGCGGGCCGCGTCGCGGCTCCTGTCCGGCGGGATCTTCCATGTCCGTCGGCCGGGATCCGGCTGCCGGCATCTCTTTTCCCGCCCGGGCTTTCCGCCCGCCCTGCCCTTGCGGTGCGGCGGCGGTGGACCGGACGCGCAGAAGGTGAGTTCCCATGAGCGACACCGCTCCCCATCTCCTCGTGATCGAGGCCCGGTTCTACGAGGATCTGGCCGATGCCCTCGCGGAGGGCGCGACTGCGGCCCTGTCGCGGGCCGGCGCCACCTGGGACCGGGTTGCGGTGCCGGGCGTGCTGGAGATCCCCGCGGCGCTGGCCATGGCGCTGGACGCCATCGATTCCGGCGATGCCGATTATGACGGCTTCGTGCTGCTCGGCGTCGTCATCCGCGGCGAGACCAGCCATTATGACATCGTGGCGGTGGAATCCGCCCGGGCCGTGATGGATCTGGCCGTCAGCGAGTCGCTGGCCGTCGGCAACGGCATCCTGACCGTCGAGAATGACGATCAGGCCTGGGCCCGCGCCGGTGTCGACCGCAAGGACAAGGGCGGCAAGGCGGCGGAAGCTGCGCTGGCCATGATCGCGCTGCGCGAATCCTTCACGCGCTGAGCGCCCGCGCTTCAGGACCCGTCCGGCCCCGGGTGGCCGGACGCTTTTCCCATGTGGCCCCGGCGGCATCCGGCCGGCGGGGCAGACCGAGGACCAGGACGACCATGAACGAGACGGCGGAACGATCGGAGCGGGAGGTCCGGCCGGCGAACCAGCGCGGAGCCGCGCGGCTCGCCGCCGTGCAGGCGCTCTACCAGATGGATGTGGGCGGCACGGAAGTCGCCGATGTCATCGCCGAGTTCGAGCTGCACCGGCTGGGACAGGCCGTGGACGAGCCCGATGGCGATGTCTATCGCGCGGCCGACACGAGCTGGTTCCGGGATGTGGTGGTGGGCGTGCTCGCCGACCAGCGCCGCATCGACCCCATGGTCCACACGGCCCTCGTGTCCGACTGGCCGCTGCGCCGCATCGACACCACCCTGCGGGCCATCCTGCGCGCCGGCACCTATGAGCTGATGCGCCGCCGCGATGTGCCGGCCAAGGTGGTCATCACCGAATATCTCGAGATCACCAAGGCTTTCTTCGTCGAGGACGAGCCGCGGCTGGTCAATGGCGTGCTCGACCGCATCGCCCATGAGGTGCGCGCGGACGAGTTCACCGCGTCTTCCGGCCGCCGCCCGGGACCCGCTGCGTGACCTCCGCGTCGGACCGCCCCGACGAGGACGGCCTGATCGCGCGCTTTCTGGCGCCGCTGGCCACCCATCCCGGAGCCGACCGGCTGACCGATGACGCCGCCACCCTGGCGCCGCCCCCCGGCATGGAATTCGTGCTGACGGTGGATGCGCTGGCGGCGGGCGTCCATTTTTTCCCCGACGATCCCCCCGCCACCATCGCCGCCAAGGCGCTGCGGGTGAACCTGTCGGATCTTGCCGCCAAGGGCGCCGATCCCGTCGGCTATCTGATGGTGCTGGCGCTGCCGGCCGACTGGACGGTCGACTGGCTCACTGCCTTTGTCGGCGGCCTCGCCGCTGATCAGGCGGCCTTCGGCCTTTCCCTTCTGGGTGGTGATACCATCCGCTCGCCGGACCGGTTGCAGCTCTCCATCACCGCCGTCGGTCAGGTGCCCGCGGGGGCGGCCGTCCGGCGCAAGGGGGCAAGGCCCGGCGACCGGCTGTTCGTCACCGGCACGATCGGCGATGCCGCCCTTGGCCTGCTGCTGCGCACCGATCCGGCGCGCGCCGCCGGCTGGGGCCTCATTGGTGGCGCCGCGGCCTTCCTTGCCGATCGCTATCTCCTGCCCCGGCCCCGGGTGGCGGCAGCGGCTGCCGTGCGCACCTATGCCCACGCCGCCATGGACATTTCCGATGGCCTCGTCGGCGATCTCGAGCGCCTGTGCCGCGTCTCGGGGGTCTCAGCCGAAATCGACGCCGCCCGCGTTCCGCTCTCGCCGCCGGCCGGCCGGGTGGTGGCGACTGACCCTGCGGCCCTGTCCGCGGTGCTGGCCGGGGGCGATGATTATGAGCTGCTGGTCGCTGTCCCGCCGGAGATGGCCGCCGCCTTCGTCGAGGCGATGCGAAAGATGGGCCTTCCGGTCACCGAGATCGGCCAGGTGACCGCCGCCGGCGACCGTCCGGCCGTCACCGTCGCCCACGGCCCGGCACTCACCCGCGGCCGCTTCGATCATTTCTGACATCATGCCGGATGCCGAAGGCCCCGGAGGGTCTTCGGCCGATCGTGTGCGTGGCGCCCCCTGGGGGGGCTGCCCGGGCGTGCCATGACGGTCCTCACCCCGCCGTTGCGACCTCGCTGCTGCCGGCGGCGGCGTTGGCCTGCTGGCGCTGGCGGGCGACGATGTCGAGGCGCTGGCGCAGGATGGGGAAGCGCGCGATGAACTGGTTGAAATCGCGCGTGCCGAGCACCTGGAACTGGCAATAATCGACCGCGGTGATGGTCGCCGTGCGCCGGCTGCCGTCGAGAAGGGCCATTTCACCGAAGAAGGAGCCGGCTTCCAGCCGCACCGGGCCGCCCGGGGTGGAGACTTCCACCGTGCCGCGGGCGAGGAAATACATACCATCGGGTCGGTCGCCCTTGCGGATCACCTTGTCGCCGGGGCCGGCGGACTTCGGACGGAACAGCAGCAGCAGGTCCTCGCGCTGGTCCGGCGAGAGATGGGCGAGCACGGGGAAGGTTTCCGGCAGCTCGTCGAGGGTGCGGGTGTGGGCCTCCTCCCGGGCGCGCACCTTCTCGCGGATTTCTTCCAGCGAGGTCTCCAGCCGCGCCAGATTCTCTGCCCCCGACACCGAGGCCGGCAGGCGGCCGCGCAACAGGTTCGCCAGCAGGAAGGACACGGGGTTGAGGGTGATGGAGAACAGGGCCGCGGCGAGGATGAGGTCGGCGCCCTCCTTCGGCAACAGGTCCAGCGAGCGGCCGAGACCGATCAGGATGAAGGAGAACTCGCCGACCTGGGCGAGGCTGGCGGCAATGGTCAGGCCCATGGCGGCGGGATAGCGCAGCACCCGCACGATGCCATAGGCGATCAGCCCCTTGCCGAAGATCACCAGTGCCAGCACGGCCAGCACGGCAAGCGGTTTGGTGACGAGGATCATCGGATCGAACAGCATGCCGACCGAGACGAAGAACAGTACGGCGAAGGCATCCTGCAGCGGCAGGGATTCCTTGGCGGCGCGATGGCTGAAATGGGACTCGTTCATCACCACGCCGGCAAAGAACGCCCCGAGCGCAAAGGACACGCCGAAGATTTCCGCCGCGCCGAAGGCGATGCCCATGGCAATCGCCAGCACGCACAGGGTGAACAGCTCCCGCGAGCCCGTGCGCGCCACCTGCTTCAGGATCCACGGCACCACCTTGGGGCCGGCAACGATGGCCAGCACGGCAAAGAGCGCCACCTTGCCGAGGGTGATGGCCAGCGTCAGCAGCACCGGGCCGTCATCGGCGCCATGCCCGCCACCGTGGCCGCCGCCATCCAGCGGCGTGCCGCCGAGCACGCCCGCCAGTGCCGGCACCAGCACGAGGGCCAGCACCATGGCGAGATCTTCCACGATCAGCCAGCCGACGGCGACGCGGCCGCTGGGCGTTTCCAGCAGGTTGCGCTCCTCCAGCGCCTTCAGCAGCACCACCGTGGAGGCAACCGAGAGGCTGAGGCCGAAGATCAGCCCGGCGCCAAGGCTCCAGCCCCAGAAATGAGTGAGCCCCATGGCGAGCAGGGTGGCAATGATGATCTGCACGATGGCGCCGGGGATCGCCACCGCCTTCACCGCGATGAGATCAGCCGGCGAGAAATGCAGGCCCACGCCGAACATCAGCAGGATGACGCCGATTTCGGCCAGCTGACTGGACAGCCCACCATCGGCGACGAAGCCGGGGGTGAACGGTCCGACGAGAATGCCGGCCACCAGATAGCCCACCAGCGGCGGCAGGCGCAGGCGGATGGCGGCATAGCCGAAGACGAAGGCGAGAACGAAGCCGACCGCAATCGTGGCGATCAGGGCGATATCATGGGGCAGGGGAGCCTCCCTCGGCCGGGGGGGGGTATCAAGGCACGCCGCCGTCCGGATTTCAGATAGCATCCAGAGGTTGCGAAAGACGGAATCTCTTTGGCTCGCATGCCGGGTGGAAAGCGGCGCGCCCGGCACGGCAAGGGTCTGCAAGACGGGATTTCTTTGGGGGCTGGCGACCCGGACGGGCCACCATCTGCATGCGAAGCATCGCTGCATCCCGGGGAGGGTGCAAGGGACAGCGTGCCGCGTCGCTGACCCATATCCCGAATGGGAGCGGTTCCGGCGCGGCCGGGCGTGTCCGCTACTCCCGGGTGGGAGAGGTCAGGTCCCGGGCGGAGCCTTTTTGGTCTGCCGCGCCATGGCCGTGGGGGGCGTCGCCGAAGGCGTGGATGTGGGGCAGCCGGTGGCTGTGGATGGCGGCGGGCACGATTCGCCCGCCCTCCAGCGCCAGTGTCCGCGTCGCCAGCCGGGCGAGGAAGCCGGCATCATGGGAGACGATCAGCATCGCTGCCGTCAGCCCGGCGAGGATTTCCGTCAGCCGTGCCTGATGGGGGGCGTCGAGCGCGTTGGTGGGCTCGTCGAGCAGCAGCACCTCGGGCTCCATGGCCAGAATGGCCGCCAGCGCCACCAGCCGCTTCTCGCCCCCGGACAGCCGCCAGGTGATGCGCGATGCCAGCGCGTCCAGATGCAGCCGGGCCAGCACGTCCCGGGCGCGGGCCTCGGCGGCTGCCCGGGAGAGGCCGAGATTCAGTGGCCCGAAGGCGACATCATCCAGCACCGTCGGGCAGAACAGCTGATCGTCGGGATCCTGAAACAGGAAGGCGGCGCGCACCCGCACCGGGCGGAAATCCGCCTCCCGCTTCGGCTCGCTGCCGAAGGCGACATAGCGGCCGGCGGTGATCTTTTCCAGCCCGACCAGAGTGCGCAGCAGGGTGGTCTTTCCGGCGCCGTTCGGTCCCGTCAGGGCGATGCGCTCGCCGGAGTGGAGGGCGAGGCTGACCCCGGCCAGCACCGGCCGTCCGGCGCGGGCGACATGCACCTCCTCCAGCGACAGAAGCGCGGTCATGGCAGCATCTCCGGCAGCCGCTCAAGGACGACAAGGGCGAGAAGGGCGGCCGTAAGCAGGGCCGCGAACACCCCATCGGCCCAAGTGAAGGGCGGATGGTCGCTGACCGGCATCCGCCCCGCCCAGCCGCGACAGCGCATGGCCTCGGTCACCCGCTCGGCCCGGTCGAGGGCGCGCACCAGCAGCATGCCGAGGAAGGCGCCAAGGCTGCGCCAGCCATGCACGGAGGCCCGAGGCACGAAGCCACGCACCCGCATGGCCTCGCCAAGCCGGCGCGCCTCGTCGCCGAACAGGGCGGCATAGCGCACCGTCAGCAGGAACAGGGTGACGAGGGCCGGCGGCAGCTTCAGCCGGGCAGCGGCGGCGCCGATGCGGGTCGGCTCCAGCGGGCCCAAGAGCGCCGCCAGCATCAGGGTTGCCGCCGTGATGCGTCCGATCAGGCCGAGGGCGCGGGCAAGGCCCAGCTCCGACAGGGCGAGGGGCCCGAGGCTGACCAGCGCCGGCCCGGGCATGGTGAGGGGCAGCAGCACGAGGAGCAGGAGCAGGAAGCCTTCCAGATGGGCCAGCCGGCGCAGTAATGGCCGGGCCGGCAGCCGGGCGAGGAGCGCCAGCAGCAGGCCGAGGCCGAGGGCAGACGCGATCGCCGCCGGCCGGTGCAGGCCGGCAATCACGACGACGCCGGCGACGGCCCCGAGGAGGCGGCAGCGCGGGTCCAGCGTGCCGAGTGCGCCGCCGCTATCGGCCTGCACGAGGGTGCCGGCGCTCATCGCCCCTCCGGCGGGCCGCGCCGGTCGCGGCGCCGGGCGGCCATCCACAGGCCGATCCCGGTGAGGCCGACCAGCATCCCGACCCCGCCCATCACGTCATTGAAGCGGATGCGCGCCTCCGCTTCCGCCTGCGCCTCCAGAAGCGGCCGGATCGCCCGCTCCACGGCGGTGGCGACGATCGTGTCCAGCTCCGCCGGCGTCAGGGCGAGCACGACCCCCGGGGCCGGTGCGGAGGCCGGGGTCGTGTCGGTGGAAACAGGGGCCGGGGAGGGCGTGCCGGCGGGGGAGAAGCGGGCGGCGTCGAGCGTCGTGGTGGCGGTGTGGCCATCGCCGGCATCCACCGTCAGGGTCAGCGGGGGCGGTCCGTCGGGGCGGAGCGTGAAGGCGCCGTCGGCATCGGTGGGCACGGTGGCAATCACCTGCCCGCCGGCATCGCGCACGGTGATCGTGGCGCCGTTCGGCCGCCCGCCGCCGACGAAGAAGGCGCGGCCGCTGACGGTGTCGCCGGTGACGGTGGCGAACAGGCGCAGCCGGTGGGCCTGCGCCGGGGCCAGCGCCACGACGGACAAAACGAGAGCGAGGACAGCGGCGCGGATCATCGGGCGGCCTCGGCAAAGGTTTCCGGGCGCACGCGCTTGAGGAAGGCGACGACCAGCCCGGTGAGCACGCCTTCCCCCGCCATCAGCGGCAGATAGGTGGCCATCAGGATGCGGGCGGCGGGCACGAATTCCGAGGCGGAGAGCGCCAGCGCCAGCGCCACGGCCCCGCCGGTGAGCGCGACGGCGACGGCGGCCCCGAGGCCGGCGACCAGCCCGGCGCGGGGGGCACTCCAGCGGATCACCAGCGGGCGGATGAGGCCGGCCACGATCACGCCGGGCAGCGCGATGGTGACGGTGTTGATGCCGAGGGTCGTCAGCCCGCCGAAGCCGAAGAACAGCGTCTGCAGCACCAGCCCGGCAAGGACGGCGGGTACCGTGCGGATGCCGATGAGGAAGGCCATCAGGGTGGCGGCGAGCACATGCACGCTCGATGGCCCGACCGGCACCGCCACCAGCGACACCGTGAAGAACAGGGCGGCCAGAACGCCGGTGCGCGGCAGGCTGTCCTCGTCGAGCTTGCGGATGCCGAGGCCGAGCGCGCCGGCGGCGATCATCCAGCCGCCGGCCAGCACGGGCAACGAAAGCACGCCATCGGGGATATGGGCCATCGGGCGTCAGTGTCCGGGGAGGGGGACGGAGCGGGCGGAGGCGGGGGGCCGGAGGCGGACCAAGCCTTTCGAGTCCTACCTTCCGGAGGAAGGCCGGGCCAGCCCCGGCGGGCCAGCGCGGCGCATAGGCCGCAAGGGGGCTGCTTCAGGAGGGGGGAGACCGGCCAGCGGTCGGCGCCTGTCCGCGCCGGATCACTTCGTGGCCATGTCCGTGGCCCTCACCCAGAGGAGACCCCCTTCCTCCACCGGGGCGGGCTTGCCGTCGGGCGCGGCCATGGGCTCGTCGGCTTCCACCAGGGCGGCAAAGCCCCACCAGCCGGCCTTCGGCAGGGCATAGGAGAAGGTGCCGTTGGCGTCGGCCCGGATCACCTGGGTGATGAAGGCGTCGTTCGGGATCGCCACCGAGCCGTCATTGACGAACTCCACCTCGATCTCGGCAAAGGGCACCGGCTGGCCCTCCTTCAGCACCACGCCGGTGAAGGAATTGCCGGTCCACAGCCCCGTCGGGCGGGTCAGCGGCCGGATTTCCACCGGCAGCCCCGCCAGCGCCTCCCAGCCCTCGCCCGAGGCGAAGGCGTCCACGATCACCTTGGCATGATGGACGATGTATTTGCCCTCCGCCGGCTCCCAATAGGGCGCAGGCGTGACGAAATAGACGGCCGCGCCGGGCTCCGGCAGGGTGTCGGTCAGGCTCCACGCCGCCTTGCCGTCGACGGGCTTTTCCGTCAGCGCCGGCATCAGGTCGGTGACGGCGCCGCCAGCGAGCTTGCCCACGGTCTGCGGCTTTGCCATCGGCATCACCGGCCCGCCCTCCATCGGATGGGTGAAGACGAGGGAAAGCGTCACCTCGCCGCCATCGGGCAGCACGTCGGCCGAGGGCAGGATTTCCTGAAAATGCGCCGCCGCCGCGGCCGGCAGAAGGGCGACCAGCGCCACAAGGCTGGTCCGGAGCAGGCGGCGCGGCATGGGGGGCTCTCCCGGGTTTTGGTATGATGAATTTATCAAAACATCATACCCTCCCATCGGCAAGCGCAATTGCAGGGCTGCCGCCCTGACCCGCCCGGAGGCCCGAGGGCCTCCGGACCACCCCCCTTTTTTTTGAAAAACTGAAGGGTCCGGGAAGCCGGGCTTCCCGGTCAGGGGTTTGGGGACAGACGTCCCCAAATCATTACCGCCCCAGCCCGTAGCCGATGTCGCGTCGCACATCGGGATCGACGACGATGGTGCGGTCGATTGCGGGCACGGCGCGCTGGTGGCAGTCCTCGCGCTCGCAGATGCGGCAGGAGACGCCGATGCGGGCGACCGGGGCGAGCTTGAGATCGAGCCCGCTGGAATAGACGAATTCCGAGGCGTGGCGGATGTCGGTGCCAAGGCCGATGGCGAAGGCCCGCACGGGCTCGCCGAAGAAGGTGCGCGGCTTCACCACGCATTTGGCCAGACACAGATAGCGCGAGCCGTCGGGCAGCTCGGCAATCTGGGTCAGGATCTTGTCGGGCTGCTCGAAGGCCTCGTGCACATTCCACAGCGCACAGGCGCCGCCGAAGCGGGCGAACTGGAAGCGGGTGGCCGAGTGGCGCTTCACGATGTTGCCGGCCCGGTCGACCTTGACGAAATAGACCGGAATGCCTTCCTCGCCCGGGCGCTGGAGGGTGGAGAGGCGATGGGCGACCTGCTCCATGGAGGCGCCGAACAGCCGGCCGAGGCGCTCCAGATCATGCCGGGTCTCGCGTGCTGCCGCGAGGAAACGGCGATAGGGCATCAGCACGGCGGCGGCGAAATAATTGAGGAGGGCGATGCGGCAGATGGAGCAGGCGGCTTCCGAGGCGAAATGCGCGCCGTCGATCACCAGGTCGATGGCCTCGGTCTGCTCCAGAAGGCCGATCTGGTGGGCGAGCAGGAAGTCGTGGGTGGAGGAATCCAGATTGGCCCGGAGCGTCACCATCTTCGCCACCCGGTCGAACTGGCGCATGGGCGCGCCGTCCTCCTGGGCATAGCGCACGCGCACGCCATGGCGGGTGGTCAGATAATCGGCCAGCGCCCCGCCGCGCCGGCTGACGGCCACCGAGAGCTGGTTGGCGAGCTGCTCGCCGGCCCGGTCGAGACTGTCGACATAGTTGTCGATGAACTGGAAGAAGTCGCGCACCTGCTCGAAGGGCACCGGGCGGATGTCTGCGCCGTCCAGTCGCACGTCAAGGCCGAGGGTGTCATCCAATGTGTGGAGACGGTCCTGAAGCCGGCGATAGGCGCCATGGAGATCAAGGAGCGAGCGCACCAGCCACGGCGCATCCACGGCGGCGCGCTGGATGTCGGGGCCGGAAATTTCCGGCTGGCCGAAGACCGGATCCACCAGCACCTCGCGCAGCGCCGACGCCAGACGCTCGGGATCTTCCGACGTGAAAACAGTCACATCGGTGCCGAAGGCGTCGTGCAGGGCCACGAGCACCGAGGCGGTCAGCGGCCGCTGGTTGGTCTCGATCTGGCTCAGATAGGCGTTGGAGATGCCGAGCCGCTCGGCACATTCCGCCTGGGTCCAGCCGGCGCGTTCGCGCAGGCGCCGCACGGCCTGACCGGAAAAGAGCTTCTTGCGCATCGCCTTTGCAAACTTGCAAAAATTTACAGGCCGTTCCTTAGCAACTTTAGCCATTGCGAAGCTAGGCCATTTGCAAATTTCTGTCTCGAAAAATGTGGTCGTGGGCCCAGATCATGCCGGTTGCGCCGGGGTGTCGGGCACGCGATCTTCCGGTGCGGAGCAGGCGGGCGGCCTGCCGGCGCCGGCCACCCGGGATCCTCCGGCCCTGCCGGTCCGGATCCTTGAGAACATGAAGCACGCCAAGGGGAAGACGTCATGAGGGCAGCGCCTTTCGTCTCCGCCGGTGCACCCTTCTGCGGAAGGGGGCTGCGGGCCGTGCGCGTTTCCCGGACGATCCATCTCCGGCTTCATGCTGCCGCCCCGTCTTCGACTTCTCGTCGCAACCGTGTGATTTTGACCCGGGTTGCGAATTCCCAATGTCGGATCGCGCAAAATCGGCTTCTGTCTGCCGGTTCTCTAGGCGCGGTCCGCGCTCCGTCCTTTCTGTCCACGCACACCGGTCGGTCGATATGAAGAACGTCCTGAAAGATTTGGAGGCGCGCCGCGCAGCCGCGCGACTCGGCGGCGGCCAGCGGCGCATTGACGCCCAGCACGCCCGGGGCAAGCTGACGGCGCGCGAGCGGATTGAGGTGTTCCTCGACGAAGGGTCGTTCGAAGAGATCGACATGTTCGTCGAGCACCGCTGCACCGATTTCGGCATGGAAGAGACGCGCACGCCGGGCGACGGCGTGGTGACCGGCTACGGCACCGTCAACGGCCGCACCGTCTACGTGTTCGCCAAGGACTTCACGGTGTTCGGCGGCTCGCTGTCGGAAACCCATGCCGCAAAAATCACCAAGCTGCAGGATACCGCGGTGCGCAACCGCGCCCCGATCATCGGCCTGTTCGATGCCGGCGGCGCTCGCATCCAGGAAGGTGTCGCCGCGCTCGGTGGCTATGGCGAGGTGTTCCAGCGCAACGTGAATGCGTCGGGCGTCATCCCGCAGATTTCCGTCATCATGGGCCCGTGCGCCGGTGGCGACGTGTATTCGCCCGCGATGACCGACTTTATCTTCATGGTCCGCGACACGAGCTACATGTTCGTGACCGGCCCGGACGTGGTGAAGACCGTCACCAACGAGACCGTGACCGCGGAAGAGCTCGGCGGCGCGTCGGTGCACACCACGAAGTCGTCGATCGCCGATGGCGCCTATGATGACGACATCGAGGCGCTGCAGGAGATGCGGCGTCTGATCGACCTGCTGCCGACGTCGAATGTCGGCGAGATCCCGGAAATCGCCTTCTACGAGGATCCGGACGGGCTCGACAATTCTCTCGACACCCTGATCCCGGACAATCCGAACAAGCCCTACGACATCAAGGAACTCATCGCCAAGACGGTCGACGAGGGCGATTTCTTCGAGATCCAGTCGTCGTTCGCCAAGAACATCGTGGTGGGTCTCGGCCGCATCGAGGGCCGCACCGTCGGCATCGTCGCCAACCAGCCGATGGTTCTGGCCGGCGTGCTCGATAGCGACGCCTCCCGCAAGGCCGGCCGCTTCGTGCGCTTCTGCGACTGCTTCAACATCCCGATCGTCACCTTCGTCGACGTCCCGGGCTTCCTGCCGGGCACCGCGCAGGAATATGGCGGCCTGATCAAGCACGGCGCCAAGCTGCTGTTCGCCTATGCCGAGGCGACCGTGCCGAAGGTGACCATCATCACCCGCAAGGCCTATGGCGGCGCCTATGACGTCATGAGCTCCAAGCATCTGCGCGGCGACGTCAACTTCGCCTGGCCGTCGGCCGAAATCGCGGTCATGGGCGCCAAGGGCGCGGTGGAAATCCTCTACCGCTCCGAGCTCGGCGATCCCGACAAGATCGCGGCGCGCACCAAGGACTATGAGGACCGCTTCGCCAATCCGTTCGTGGCGGCCGAGCGCGGGTATATCGACGAAGTCATCATGCCGCGTGCCACGCGCAAGCGGGTTGCCCGGGCCCTGCGGATGCTCCGCTGGAAGACGCTCGAGAACCCGTGGAAGAAGCACGACAACATCCCGCTGTGATCGGGAGAGGTAGCGGAATGTTTTCCAAGATTCTGATCGCCAACCGTGGCGAAATTGCCTGCCGGGTCATCAAGACCGCACGCAAGATGGGCATCAAGACGGTCGCCGTCTATTCGGATGCCGACCGTTCGGCGCTGCATGTGGAAATGGCCGACGAGGCCGTGCACATCGGCCCGCCGGCTGCCGCCGAGTCCTATCTGGTGATCGACAAGATCATCGAGGCCTGCAAGCAGACCGGCGCCGAAGCGGTGCATCCGGGCTATGGCTTCCTCTCCGAGCGCGCGGCCTTCGCCGAGCGCCTGAAGCAGGAAGGCATCGCCTTCATCGGTCCGAACCAGCGCGCCATCGAGGCGATGGGCGACAAGATCGAGTCCAAGAAGTTCGCGGCCGCCGCCAAGGTGTCGACGGTGCCGGGCTATCTGGGCGTGATCGAGAGCCCCGAGCATGCCGTGAAGATCGCCGACGAAATCGGCTATCCCGTCATGATCAAGGCGTCCGCCGGCGGCGGCGGCAAGGGCATGCGCATCGCCCATTCGGCCGGTGAAGTGGCCGAGGGCTTTGCCCGCGCCAAGGCCGAGGCGGCCTCGTCCTTCGGCGATGACCGCGTGTTCGTCGAGAAGTTCATCGTCAACCCGCGCCACATCGAGATCCAGGTGCTGGGCGACAAGCACGGCAACGTGGTCTATCTCCACGAGCGCGAGTGCTCGATCCAGCGTCGCAATCAGAAGGTCGTGGAAGAGGCGCCGTCGCCGCTGCTCGACGCCGAGACCCGCAAGAAGATGGGCGAGCAGGCCGTGGCTCTCGCCAAGGCCGTCGGCTACGACTCCGCCGGCACGGTGGAATTCGTCGCCGGCCAGGACAAGTCCTTCTACTTCCTGGAGATGAACACCCGTCTGCAGGTGGAGCATCCGGTCACGGAGCTGATCACCGGCGTCGACCTCGTCGAGCAGATGATCCGCGTCGCCTATGGCGAGACCCTGCCGTTCAAGCAGGACGAGATCGCGCTCAACGGCTGGGCGGTGGAGACCCGCGTCTACGCGGAAGATCCCTACCGCAACTTCATGCCGTCCATCGGCCGTCTGGTGCGCTACCGGATGCCGGCGGAAGAGACCGTCGAGGGCCGCACTGTCCGCGTCGATACCGGCGTGGTCGAGGGCTCCGAAATCTCGATGTTCTACGATCCGATGATCGCCAAGCTGGTGACCCACGGCGCCACCCGCGCCGAGGCGATCGCGGCCCATGAGGAGGCGCTGGACGAAGTCGTCATCGACGGCATCCAGCACAATGTGCCCTTCCTCTCGGCCCTGATGGCGCATCCGCGCTGGAAGGCCGGCACCCTCTCCACCGGCTTCATCGCCGAGGAGTTCCCGGACGGCTTCACCGGTGCGGCGGTCACGCCCGAGGCGGCGGCGGTCATCTCCACGGCGGTTCTCGCCGTCGAGACCATCCGGCGCGAGCGTCTCGATCATCTGCCCGGCCGCTTCAAGCCGCATTCCGGCAAGGTGCGTCCGGACTGGATCGTCGAGATCAACGGCGAGCAGTATCAGCTGCACATCTCCCGCGGCTATCCGACCGTCCACTTCGACGTCGACCTGATCCTGCCCGGCGCGACCGAGCCGGTGCGGGTGTCGTCCGAGTGGAAGCCGGGCCAGCCGGTGTGGCGCGGCAAGATCGGTGACCGCACGGTCGCCGTCCAGATGCGCAAGGGCCTCAACGCCTGGTTCGCGTCCTGGGCCGGCGTGACGGTGAAGGCGAAGGTCTACACCCCGCGTCTGGCGACGCTCGCCAAGCTGATGCCGGAGAAGACCCCGCCGGATACCTCCAAGTTCCTGCTCTGCCCGATGCCGGGTCTCATCGTGTCCATCGACGCGGTGGAAGGTCAGGAAGTGAAGGCCGGTGACACCCTCGCCATCGTCGAGGCGATGAAGATGCAGAACGTGCTGCGCGCCGAGCGCGACGCCACGGTCAAGGCCGTCAAGGCCAAGGCCGGAGACAGCCTCGCCGTCGACGCCGTCATCATCGAGTTCGAATGAGACCCACCGGGCCGGGGGGATCCCCCCGGCCCGGTGCGACCACAGCCCCTGATTTCCGCTTCCCGCGGACGGTGTGGAATGTGGTAGAATTGCGGCCGACACCGGTTCGGCCGGATCGGGCTTGTTCCTGCTGCCTCGTCGGCAGGGACAGAACCGAAGCGCCCGCGGACGGGGCCGAGGGGGGCACCTGTCTCTGTCCGCTGCCGGCGCCCGCTGCCCGTCGCGTTCACCCGCTGACGGGCGCGCGGAAAGCCGCCCCACGCCCGGTTCGACGCGGATCGGGCCGGCGCGTGGGGCGGCGCTCCTGCTTCGGGGTGGCCACCGGACCGGGTGGGACCGGAGCGGGGCGGCGTCCCGGCCGGGATCGGGCCGGAAGGTCCGGATGGTGCATCCGGACAGGATCCGGGAGAGGCTGCGGCATTGATCCGGGCGCTTTCCCGCCGGGGAGGGGTTTCCCCGGGCGGAAAGGGCCCGTTTTCGGGTTCGGGGCTTCCCGCGGGGGAGGGCTCCGGTTTCTGGCGGACAGGACGTTGTCGCCCCTCGCGGGCGCACGGCAGATGACATCGAGGAAGAGAGCATGAGCGGACCGGAAATCGGGCTCGCCTCCGGCTTTGCCGCCGTGAGCGTCGATGCGTGGAAGAAGGCGGTCGCGACCGCTCTCAAGGGCAAGCCCTTCGAGGTGCTGGAATCCAAGAGCGCCGATGGCATCGTCATCGAGCCGCTTTATGCCCGCGCCCCCGGCGCCGTGGTGTCCGGCCGGCCGGGCGCCGCGCCGTGGACGGTGACCACCCGGGTCGATCATCCCGCGCCGGCTGCCGCCAATGCGCTGGCGCTGGAAGATCTGGCGGGCGGTGCCTCGGGCCTCGCCCTGGTGTTCAAGGGCGCGCCGACGGCCTATGGCTCCGGTCTCGTCGCCCCGACGCTTGCCGATCTCGACCGGGCGCTGGCCGATGTCATGCTCGATGTCATCTCGCTGAAGGTGGAGGCGGGCGCGGCCCAGCCGGCGGCGGTCGCCATGCTGATCGCGCTGGCCGAAAAGCGCGGTCTCGACCCGGCGACGCTGGATCTTTCCGCCGGTCTCGATCCCCTCGGCATTTTCGCTGCCACCGGCAAGTTCGCGGCCTCCTGGGCCGAGACGGCGCCGCGCTTTGCCGGCACCGCCGCCACTTTTGCCAAGCGCGGGCTGAAGGGCCCGGTGGCGCTGGCCGATGCCCGTCCGTGGGCGGGCGCCGGTGCGACGGAAGTCGAGGAGCTGGCGGCGGCGCTTGCCACCGGTGTCGCCTATCTGAAGGCGCTGGGCGATGCCGACGCCGATCTGGCGGACGCCGCCGGCCGCATCGCCTTCGCGCTCTCCTATGATGCCGACCAGTTCATGGGCGTGGCCAAGACTCGGGCGCTGCGGCGTCTGTGGGCGCGGGTGCGCGAGACGCTGGGTCTCTCGACTGCCGTGCCGGCAGTCATTCATGGCGAGACCTCGTGGCGCATGACCACGAGCCTTGATCCGTGGGTGAACATGCTGCGCGCCACCGTCGCCACCTTTGCCGCCGGCGTTGGCGGCGTCGACAGCCTGACGGTGCTGCCCTTCACCCAGTCGCTGGGCGTGCCCGATGCCTTCGCCCGCCGCGTGTCGCGCAACACCCAGCTGATCCTCCTGGAGGAGTCGCATCTGGCCCGGGTCGTCGATCCGGCCGCCGGCTCCGGCGCCATCGAGACGCTGACGGAGACGCTTTGCGAGAAGGCGTGGGATCTGTTCCGCGCCATCGAGGCGGAAGGCGGCATGGAAGCGGCCATCCTCTCGGGCTCGCTGGCGGCCAAGGTGGCGGCGGCCGCCGCTGCCCGCCGCGCCGGCATCGCCAAGCGCAAGATCCCCCTCACCGGCACCTCCGAGTTCCCGAACGTGACGGAAGCCCCGGTGGCGGTGGCCGAAGTGGGCGCGCTGCCTGCCGAGCCGGCGCCGAAGGCGGTGTCACTGGCAAGCTATGACGACATGATCGCGGCGATGGCCGATGGCGCGTCGCTGGCCGATATTGGCCGCGCCGTGACGATCGGCGCCGGTGTCTCGGTGGCGCCGCTGCCCTCCACCCGCATCTCCGCCGATTATGAGGCGCTGCGGGCGGCCGCCGCCAAGGCCGGCTCGCCGAAGGTGTTCCTGGCCGCGCTCGGCTCGATCGCGACCAACACCGCCCGGGCCACCTGGGCGAAGAATTTCTACGAGGCCGGCGGCGTCGTGGCCCTGACCACGGACGGCTTCCTGACGGCGGACGCGGCCGCGGAGGCCTTCAAGGCGTCGGGGGCGAAGATCGCCTGCATCTGCTCCTCCGATGCGGTCTATGCCGAGCTGGCCGAGCCGACGGCGAAGGCGCTGAAGGCGGCGGGCGCGGTGCTGGTCCATCTGGCCGGCCGGCCGGGGGATGCGGAAGCGGCCTACAAGGCCGCCGGCATCGACGGTTTTGTCTCGGTCGGCACCGATGTGGTCGCCGCCCTGACGGACGTCCAGAAGACGCTCGGGATTGCCGCCTGAGGGTTCGTCCGGCGGCCTCAAGGTCGCCGGACCCGTTCATGAGCTGCGGACGGGCGCGCGGGTGCGTGCTATGGTTCGCGGCAGAGGTGCAACATGCCGGGCGGATCGCCGCGCCTCCGGTCGGACGGAGGGCAGGTGGTCCCGACCCCCAAGGATCGGTGAGACCCTATGGCCCGCATTCCCAATTTCGCCGACATGGCGTGGTCGAAGCCTTCGGTTGCCTCCGAGACCGTCTCCGCCGAGCCGTGGGTGACGCCGGAAGGCATTCCGGTGAACGCGCTCTATGGCGAGGCCGATCTCGCCGGGCTCGACTTCCTGAACACCTTCCCGGGCATCGCGCCCTTCCTGCGCGGCCCCTATCCGACGATGTATGTCCAGCAGCCCTGGACCATCCGTCAGTATGCCGGCTTCTCCACCGCCGAGGACTCCAACGCCTTCTACCGCCGCAACCTCGCGGCCGGCCAGAAGGGCCTGTCGGTGGCCTTCGACCTCGCCACCCACCGCGGCTATGACAGCGATCATCCCCGGGTTGCCGGCGATGTCGGCATGGCCGGCGTGGCGATCGACTCCATCTACGATATGCGCACGCTGTTTTCGGGCATCCCGCTCGACCAGATGAGCGTGTCCATGACCATGAACGGCGCCGTGCTGCCGGTGCTGGCGCTCTATGTCGTGGCGGCCGAAGAGCAGGGCGTCGGCCCGGAGAAGCTCTCGGGCACCATCCAGAACGACATCCTGAAGGAGTTCATGGTCCGCAACACCTTCATCTATCCGCCGGCGCCGTCGATGCGGATCATTGCGGACATCTTCGCGCATACCTCCACTCATATGCCGAAGTTCAATTCCATCTCGATCTCCGGCTACCACATGCAGGAGGCCGGCGCGACGGCGGATCTGGAGCTCGCCTACACGCTCGCCGACGGCATCGAATATATCCGCGCCGGCAAGGCGGCGGGGCTGAAGGTCGACAAGTTCGCGCCGCGGCTGTCCTTCTTCTGGGCCATCGGCATGAACTTCTTCATGGAGATTGCCAAGATGCGGGCCGCGCGCCTGCTCTGGGCCAAGCTCGTGAAGGAGAATTTCTCGCCGGAGAGCGAGAAGTCGCTGTCCCTGCGCACCCATTCCCAGACTTCCGGCTGGTCGCTGACCGCCCAGGACGTCTTCAACAATGTCGTGCGCACCGGCGTGGAGGCGATGGCCGCCACCCAGGGCCACACCCAGTCGCTGCACACCAACGCCCTTGACGAGGCGCTGGCGCTGCCGACGGACTTCTCGGCCCGCATCGCCCGCAACACCCAGCTTCTCCTCCAGCAGGAGAGCGGCACCACCCGGGTGATCGACCCGTGGGGCGGCTCCTATTATGTGGAGAAGCTGACGGCGGAACTCGCCGCCAAGGCGCTCTCCCATATCGAGGAAGTGGAAAAGCTCGGCGGCATGGCCAAGGCCATCGAAGCCGGCATTCCGAAGCTCCGCATCGAAGAGGCGGCCGCAAAGACCCAGGCCCGCATCGACAGCCGCACCCAGACCGTGGTCGGCGTCAACAAGTACAAGCCCGAGAATGATCCGCCGATCGACGTGCTGAAGGTCGACAATTCGGCGGTGCGCGCGGCCCAGATCGACAAGCTGCAGCGCCTGCGCGCCGAGCGCGATCCGAAGGCGGTGGAAGCCGCGCTCGATGGTCTGACCAAGGCCGCGGCCGAGGGCAATGGCAACCTGCTGGCGCTGGCCATCGATGCGGCCCGGGCCAAGGCCACCGTCGGCGAAATCTCGTTCGCGCTGGAAAAGGTGTTCGGCCGCCACAAGGCCGAGATCCGGGCGATTTCCGGTGTCTACAAGCGGGAGGTGGGCTCCATGTCCGACGCGGTTACCCGGGTCTCCAAGCTGGTGGAAGAGTTCGAGGCGGAGGACGGTCGCCGGCCGCGCATCCTCGTCGCCAAGATGGGGCAGGACGGCCACGACCGCGGCCAGAAGGTGATCGCCTCGGCGTTTGCCGATCTGGGCTTCGACGTGGATATCGGGCCGCTGTTCGCCACTCCGGAAGAGTGCGCCCGGCAGGCGGTGGAAAATGACGTCCACATCGTCGGCGTGTCGTCGCTGGCCGCCGGTCATCTCACCCTGGTGCCGGCCCTCAAGGCGGCGCTGACGGCGGAAGGCCGCGGCGACGTGATGATCGTCGTCGGCGGCGTCATTCCGCCCCAGGATTTCGATGCCCTCTACAAGGCCGGCGCCACTGCCATCTTCCCGCCCGGCACCGTGATTGCGGAAGCCGCCGAGAAGCTGCTCCACACCCTGATGGAGAAGTATGGCTACGCGCCGAAGGCCGCGGCCGAGTAAGTTTCGATCCCGGAACCGGGATCAGGGGCCCGGCGGACACCTCCGCCGGGCCCTTTTGTCTGGGCGCGGGCCGGATTTGTCGGCGCGGCCGGGCGCGAACAGGCGGCGCAACCTTGCCCTGACCGGCGCTTTCGGCTACCACGACGGCGCCGCGCCCTGCCTTTTCCCGGCCGGGCGCCCCGAATTCGTGTCCTCCCCTCGCGTGAAGGTCCGGTGTCGCCCGTCTTGGGGCGGATCCGTTCAGGGGAGCCGCTTCCGGGTGCCGGTCCTGATGGCCGGTGCCGTGCGGAGGCGGGCCCGGTCCTTCCGCCCGTCCGGGTTATCCGTCATGGCTGCCGATCCGTCGTCCCGTCCCTCCGCCAAGGCTTCCGCCGGGCCCAAGGCCCGCGCGCCCCGGGGCTTCGTCGATCGCACCGTCGCCGAAATCAAGGCGACGGAACGCCTGATCGCCGCGATCCGGGCCTCCTACGAGCTTTATGGCTTCGAACCGGTGGAAACCCCGTTCGTCGAATATGCCGATGCCCTCGGCAAGTTCCTGCCGGATCAGGACCGGCCGAACGAGGGCGTGTTCTCGTTCCAGGATGATGACGAGCAGTGGCTGAGCCTGCGCTATGACCTGACGGCGCCGCTGGCCCGCTATGTCGCGGAAAATTTCGAGCGCCTGCCCAAGCCCTATCGCAGCTACCGGGTGGGGCCGGTGTTCCGCAACGAGAAGCCGGGCCCGGGCCGCTTCCGCCAGTTCCTGCAGTTCGACGCCGACACCGTCGGCGCGCCGGGCATCGCGGCGGATGCGGAAATCTGCATGATGGCCGCCGACACCTTCGAGCGGCTGGGCTTTGCCGCCGGCGAGTATGCGCTGAAGGTCAACAACCGCAAGATCCTCGACGGCGTGATGGAAGCCATCGGCCTTGAGGGCGATGCGAATGCCGTGCGCCGGCTCATCGTGCTGCGCGCCATCGACAAGTTCGACAAGTTCGGGCTGGAAGGCGTCGCCCTGCTGCTGGGCGCCGGCCGCAAGGACGAGAGCGGCGATTTCACCAAGGGTGCCGGGCTGGATGACAGCCAGATCGCCCGGGTGCTGGATTTCGTCTCTGCCGGTTCGCTGGAAGCGAAAGACGTGCTGGCCAAGCTCGCCACCGTCGCCGACACCAGGACCGGTGCGGCCGGTGTGGAAGAGCTGGCCGAGCTATCGGCGCTGGTGAAGGCCGCCGGCTTTGGCGACGACCGCATCCGGCTGGACGCCTCGGTGGTGCGCGGGCTGGAATATTATACCGGCCCGGTGTTCGAAGCCGAGCTGACCTTCACCGTCACCGACGAGAAGGGCAATCCGGTGCGCTTCGGCTCGGTTGGCGGCGGCGGACGCTATGACGGTCTTGTCGGCCGTTTCCGCTCCGAGCCGGTGCCGGCCACGGGCTTTTCCGTCGGCGTGTCGCGGCTGGCGGCGGCGCTGGCCGTACGCGATGGCCACGCGGCGACGGATGCCCTCGGGCCGGTGGTCGTGCTCCTCATGGACAAGGGCGCCGTGGCCGAGACCCAGGCGCTGGTGCGCGAGCTGCGCGCCGCCGGCATCGCCTCCGAGCTCTATCTCGGCGGCTCCGGCATGAAGGCGCAGATGAAATATGCCGATCGCCGCCGCGCGCCCTGCGTTGTCATCCAGGGGTCGGATGAGCGTGCCAATGGAACGGTGCAGGTCAAGGATCTGATCGAAGGCGCGCGTCTGGCCGCCGGCATCACGGATAATGCCGAATGGCGGGCCGCCCGCCCGGCACAGGTCACCGTGCCGGTATCCGAGCTGGTGGCGACGGTGGCCGGGATCCTCGACCGACATCGGTGACGGCTTCCGGCCGTCCCCGTCGTCCGTTCGCTGTTTCCTGATCCCCTCACCGGGTGTCTTGTCGTGATGACCGAATTCCTGTCGCTGTCCGCCCGTTTCCTCCCGGAGGCCGGGCGATGAGTGTCGCGATGTCCGCTCTTGCCCGCCTGCGGGCCATGCTGTCCGAGGCCGGCCTCGGCTTCGTCGATCCGCCGATCCTGCAGCCGGCCGGGCTGTTTCTGGATCTGGCCGGCGAGGACATTCGCCGCCGCCTGTTCACCACGTCGTCCTCGGCCGGCGAGGAGCTGTGCCTGCGGCCGGACTTCACCATTCCCGTGGCGCGCCTGCATCTGGCCGGCGGGGCTGCGGGCCGGGCGGCGTCCTATGCCTATCTCGGGCCGATCTTCCGCCAGCGCTCGGATGCGCCGGCGGAAACCCTTCAGGCCGGAGCCGAATGGCTGGGCCGGGCCGATTGCGAGGCGGCGGATGCCGATGCGCTGGCGCTGGCCCACAGGGCGGTCGGCCTGTTCGGGCTGAAGCGGCCACAGATGCGGGTGGGCGACGAGGCGCTGTTTGCCGCGCTGGTCGATGGCCTGCCGCTGTCGCCGGCGTGGAAGCGCCGGCTGGTGCCGCTGTTCGGCGAGCCGGACCGGCTGGCCATGGCGCTGGACCGACTGTCCGGCCGGGTCGCGCCGGTGACGTCGGCCGTCGGGCCGCTGGCCGGCCTGCTCGGCACCACGGACACCCGGGCGGCCGGCGCGGCGCTGGCCGATCTCCTGAAGATCGCCGGGCTCAACCCGGTCGGCCGCTCGCCGGTGGAAATTGCCGAGCGGCTGGTGGAAGAGGCGGAGCTGGCCGGCGCCAACGGCCATGGCCGCGAGGCGGCCGCCGTCATCGAGAGCTATCTGGATATTTCCACCTCGCTGGCGGAAGCCGCCGACCGGGTGGAAGCCTTCGCCGGCCGGTACGGTCTGGATCTGTCGGTGCCGCTTGCGGCCTTCCGGCGCCGGGTGCAGCTGGCGGCCGAGCGCGGGCTGGATCCCGACGAAATCGCCTTCTCGGCCGCCTTCGGCCTGAAGCTCGACTACTACACCGGCTTCGTCTTCGAGATGCTGGATCCCACCCGGCCGGGTCAGGGCCCGATTGCCGGCGGCGGGCGCTATGACCGTCTGCTGAAGCTGCTGGGCGCGGAAACGGCGGTGCCGGCGGTGGGCTTTGCCCTCTGGCTCGACCGTCTGGCCGCGGAGGAAACCCCATGAGCGAGCCGCTGATCGTCGCCGTTCCCTCCAAGGGCCGGCTGCAGGAAAACACCTCGGCCTTCTTCTCCCGCGCCGGCTTCTCGCTAGTGCAGGGCGGCGAGCGGGAATATCGCGGCCGGCTGGCCGGCGTGCCCGATGTGGAAATCGCCTTCCTCTCGGCCTCCGAGATTGCCCGGGAGTTGGCCGCCGGCAGCGCCCATTTCGGCGTGACCGGTCTCGATCTCATCCACGAGACGGTGCCCGATCCGGTTGCCCGCGATCGCGCCTTCCATCTGGTCACGCCCCTCGGCTTCGGCTTTGCCGATGTGGTGGTGGCGGTGCCGAAGGCGTGGATCGACGTGCGCACCATGGCCGATCTCGATGCCGTCGCCCATGATTTCCGCGTGCGCCATGGCCGCCGGCTGCGGGTGGCGACCAAATATGTCCACCTGACCCGGGCCTATTTCGCCACCCATGGCGTGGCGGATTACCGGATCGTGGAAAGCCTCGGCGCCACCGAAGGCGCGCCGGCGGCGGGCTCGGCCGAACTCATCGTTGACATCACCACGACCGGGGCGACGCTGTCGGCCAATGCGCTGAAGATCCTCGACGACGGCGTGATCCTGCGCTCCCAGGCCCATCTGGTGGCCGGGCGCATGGCGCCGTGGAGCGAGCACGCCGTTTCGGCCGCCGTCACCATTCTCGATCGGGTCGCGGCGGAAGCTCGCGGCCGGGCGGTGAAGGAAATGCGGCTGGTGGTGCCGGATCCGGCCAGCTTTGCCGCGGTGGCCGCCACCCGGTTCGGCGCCGTCGCGCCGTTCGGGGCTGACGGGCGGCCGCTCACCCTGCACTGCCCGGTCAAGCAGGTGGCCGCCTGCGCCGCACTCGCCCGCGCCCATGGCGCCGAGACGGTGACGGTGTCGACGCTCTCGGACGTGTTCGAGGCGCGCAATCCGCTGGTGGACGCCCTGAAGGCGGCCATCGGCTGAGGGGCTTCCGTTGGGGGCTGAGGGACTTCCGGGCTGCGGCATGAGCAGATGGCAGGCGGGCACGTCCTGTCGGTAGTGGCGCGCGGTTCCGGATTGGGGCATGCTCTGTCCGTTCCGGTCAAGTTCGGCCGGGCAGAGTGTTGCATGACCGGGCCGAAAGGTCCCCCTCCCCATGACGTCCCTCCAGTCTGTCCCCGCTCCTTTCATCCGTGACTCCCGGCCGGAGGATCTGCCGGCGATTGCCGCGATCTATGGCCACTGGGTGCGCACGGCGCTTGCCAGCTTTGAATATGTTCCGCCTGACGTGGCCGAGATGGCGACGCGGCGGGCGGCGGTTCTGGCGGCGGGTTATCCCTATCTGGTGGCCGAGGACGGTTGCGGCCGGGTGATCGGCTATGCCTACGCCAGCGCCTACCGCACCCGGCCGGCCTATCGTTTCGCGGTGGAAAATTCGGTCTATGTCGATGCCGCCACCACCGGCGGCGGCATCGGGCGGGCGCTGATGGCCGCCCTCATCGAGCGCACAACAGCGGCGGGCTTCCGGCTGATGGTGGCGGTGATCGGCGACACCGCCAATCACGCTTCCATCGGCCTGCACCGGGCCATGGGCTTCCGCTCCGCCGGCGTGCTGCCCTCCATCGGTTGGAAGCATGGCCGCTGGGTCGACAGCGTGCTGATGACCCGGCCGCTCGGCGATGCCGACACCTCGGTGCCCGGAGAGGACTGATACCAAAGGTCCTTGAAAAGGACTCTTTGGCAGTCCGATGCGAATTTCTCATGCCATTGGAGCATATGAGACATTCGTTGCTCTTCAGACGCACGGTGCGGTCAGCACTTCGTGCGGCTGGCCTGAGACTTCACCGCACAGGCCGCATGAAAAAAGGCCCGGATTTGCGTCCGGGCCTTTGTCGCTCCTGCCGGAGAGAAACGGTTCAGGCGAGGAATTCGGTCAGCGCGGCGACCACGGCACGGTTGGCTTCCTCGGTGCCGATGGTGATGCGCAGCGCATCCGGCAGGCCATAATTGCCGACCTTGCGCACGATGATGCCGTTCTTCTGCAGGTGCAGGTCGGCGGCATCCGCCCCCTTTGCCGCGTCGGCGGGGAAGTGGACGAGGATGAAGTTGCCGACGCTCGGCGTCACCGTCAGGCCCAGCTTTTCCAGTTCGCCGGTCAGGAAGGACAGCCACCGGGTGTTGTGGTCGGCGGCGCTGGCCACATGGGCGCGGTCGCGGATGGCGGCGACGCCGGCGGCGATGGCCGGGGCCGACAGGTTGAACGGCCCGCGGATGCGGTTCATCGCCTCGATGATGGCGCGTGGACCATAGCCCCAGCCGATGCGCAGGCCGGCGAGACCGTGGATCTTGGAGAAGGTGCGCGTCAGGATGACGTTCTCTGCCTCGGAGGCAAGCTCGATGCCGGCCTCGTAGTCATTGCGGCGGACATATTCGCAATAGGCCGCATCCAGCACCAGCACCACATTGCCGGGCAGGCCGGCATGCAGGCGGCGGACCTCGGAGATCGGGATGTAGGTGCCGGTCGGATTGTTCGGGTTGGCGAGGAACACCATGCGGGTGCGCTCGGTGATGGCGGCCAGCATGTTGTCCACCGACACCGTGTAGCCCGGAGCGTCCTTGGCCACGATGCAGGTGGCGCCCACCGCCTGGGTGGCGATGGGATAGACGAGGAAGCCGTACTCGCTCATCACGGTCTCGTCGCCGGGGCCCACGAAGGTGTGGGTCAGCATCTGCAGCACTTCATCCGAGCCCGCGCCGCAGATGATGCGCTCGGCATCCAGACCATAGGTGCCGGCGATGGCCTGGCGCAGCGCGGTGGCGGCGCCATCGGGATAGAGCTCCAGATGCGCGGCGGCCTCGCGATAGGCCTCCACGGCGGCCGGGCTCGGGCCCAGCGGCGTCTCGTTGGAGGAGAGCTTGAAGCGTGTCTCGCCGCCGGCAGCGTGGGCCTTGCCCGGCACATAGGGGGCGATGGAGAGCACGCCGGGCTTGGGAACGGGACGGGACAGAAGATCGGTCATGGGATAACCCGTCTGGAAAGGCCACCGGCCGCCAGAGAGTGGCGGTGCGGCAGCAGAAGAGGCGGAGGCGGAGGAGGATCCGGGATCACCCCGGACAGCCTCACTCGGAAATCGGATCGGGCAGGGTGGCGGGCAGGAAATAGCCGCCGACCGGACGGATGGTCACCGGCCCCGCGCCATCGGCCAGCGTGGCGGCGATGGACGGGTCGTCGTCCAGACGCGCCGGGCCGGCGACCAGCCGGTGCAGGGTCTCTCCCACCCGGGTGACGGCCAGAAGCTCCAGCGGCGCCGGCAGGGTCGTCGGGTCGTCGGCTGCCCCGCCGCGCACGGCATAGACGGTGACCTCGGGCTGGATGGGCTCGTCGATGGGTCCGGAGAGCACCAGCGCCGGCCGCGCCATCGGATGGGCGGCGGCGTCCACTGCCGGCAGCCGGGCCATCACCCGCGGGCCCTCATGGCTGAGATGCGCCCACCAGGGTGGCACATCGGCCATCACCGGCCGGGGCTCCAGCGCCACGAGGGCCAGATCCCCCGGCACCTCCAGAAGGGCGGCGACGGCGCCATGGGGCCCGGTATGGGAGACCAGCGGCACGGAAAAGCCGAACTGGAACCGGGCCACATCCCGCATTGACGCGTCCTGATCCAGGCCCGCGACATGCAGCCGGTAGGGCTGCTGCAGATAAGTGAAGGTGGAAATGATGATCCGCCACAGATTTTCCACCGCCGGGAAAGGCAGGGAGCCGCGATGGGCGGCGGCGCGGGTGCGCATCACCTCGGCCTCGCGACCGGGGCGGAAGGCGCCGCCGGCAGCGCCACCGGTCAGCCGCTTGGCGACGACGAGGGCGTCGATCACCTCGGAGCGCTCGATCAGGGCATCATGGATCTGGGAGTCGAGGGCATCGATGCGGGCGCGCAGCGCCGCGAGCGGGGCGATTGGCGGACGGGGGGCCGTGGCCCGGCTCTCTTCAGACATGGGCGCCGCTCTCGGGAAGAAGGTCAACAGTCTCCCCTTGGGCGGCGAAGCCGGCGGCCGGGCCGCAGGACGCTCGGACGCCGGGAGGCGTCAACCGGAGGGGACCGGGCAACTCATAGGATGCTCCCGGCGGGAAATCAAAGAAAACGTTGACACGGCCCCGGCGAAGCTCCTTACCTGACGGCCCTCGCGGTTGTCCGGGGACACGCCGGGGAGCGGCGGCCGATCGGCTTTATGGGCCGGTGATGGCGCCGGCCCGGCCGGGTCCGCCCGCCGGGGCGAACGGGACGGGGCGTCTGCCCGTCCGGTCCGGGTCTGTCCACTCCCATCCGTCCGGCGCCCCTCAGGTCCCGGTCCCTGTCCAGTTCCGAAGGGGAGCGAGCGATGTCCGTTTCCGCCAGCGCGTCGGCGTTCGAGGCGATCCGTCGCCAGCAGGTCGACACGCCCACCAGTCTGGTTGCCACCTTCGGTCCCGGCGAGCCGCTGCCGCTGGATTCCGGCGCCCTCATCGCGCCCTGGCAGATCGCCTACCAGACCTATGGCACCCTCAACGCCGATCGCACCAACGCAATCCTGCTCTGTCACGCCCTCACCGGCGACCAGCACGTGGCCAACGACAATCCGGTGACCGGCAAGCCCGGCTGGTGGGGCACCCTGGTCGGCCCGGGCAAGCCCATCGACACCGACCGCTTCTTCGTCATCTGCTCCAACGTGCTCGGCGGCTGCATGGGCACCACCGGGCCGGCCTCCCTCAACCCGGCCACCGGCCGGGCCTACGGGCTGGACCTGCCGGTCATCACCATTCCCGACATGGTGCGCGCCCAGGCGATGCTGGTCGACCGGCTCGGCATCGGCACGCTGTTTGCTGTCATCGGCGGCTCCATGGGCGGCATGCAGGTGCTGCAGTGGGCGGCGGCCTATCCGGACCGGGTGTTCGCCGCCGTGCCCATTGCCTCGGGCGCCCGCCAGTCGGCCCAGAACATCGCCTTCGACGAGGTCGGCCGGCAGGCCGTCATGGCCGATCCCGACTGGTGCGAGGGCCGCTATCTGGATGCCGGCACCTTCCCGAAGAAGGGCCTCGCGGTCGCCCGCATGGCGGCCCACATCACTTATCTGTCGCAAGGGGCGCTCACCCGCAAGTTCGGGCGCAGCCTGCAGAACCGCGACAGCTTCGGCTTCGGCTTCGAGGCGGATTTCCAGGTGGAAAGCTATCTGCGCCATCAGGGGTCCACCTTCGTCGACCGCTTCGACGCCAACTCCTATCTCTATGTCACCCGCGCCATGGACTATTTCGACCTGGCGGCGGACCATGACGGCGTGCTGGCCAAGGCCTTTCGCGGCACGCGCACGCGCTTCTGCATCGCCTCCTTCACCAGCGACTGGCTGTTCCCGACGGCGGAAAGCCGGGCGGTGGTGCACGCGCTGAACGCGGCGGCGGCCTCGGTGTCCTTCGTCGAGATCGAGAGCGACAAGGGCCACGACGCCTTCCTGCTCGACGAGCCAGAGCTCTACCGCACCGTCCACGGCTTCCTGTCGGGTGCGGCGCGGGCCCGTGGCATCACCCCGCCCGGAGGCGCCCGCTGATGGCCTTCACCCAGGCTTCCGTCGACCAGCGCGTCGATCTCAAGGTCATTGCCGATCTGGTCGAGCCCGGCTCCCGGGTGCTGGATGTCGGCTGTGGCGATGGCGCGCTGCTGCAGCTGCTGGCGGCCCACCGGGGTTGTGATGCCCGCGGCATCGAGCTGTCGCCGCAGGGGGTGCGCGAGAGCGTTGCCCGCGGCCTCGCCGTCATCCAGGGCGATGCCGACACCGATCTCGACGCCTATCCCGATGACGCCTTCGACTATGTCATCCTGAGCCAGACCCTGCAGGCCACCCGCGAGCCGCGCCGGGTGCTGGAGCAGCTGCTGCGCATCGGCCACAAGGCGATCGTCTCCATCCCGAATTTCGGCCACTGGACCCACCGGGCGCAGATCCTGTTCGAGGGCCGGATGCCGATCAACGAGTCGCTGCCCTACACCTGGTACGACACCCCCAACATCCACTTCTGCACCATCCGCGATTTCGTGGAGCTGGTGGATGACATGGGCGCCCATGTGGAGCGCGCCGTTGCCCTCAATGGCGCCGGCTACAAGGTGCCGTTCCGCCTGCCCTGGTGGGTGTGGAACCTTCTCGGCGAACAGGCGGTGTTCCTGCTCAGGCGCTGAGGCCGGGAGTGGGCGGCGCCCGGTCGCCGTCCGCCTTGCGTCGGGCATGGGACGGTGCCGGCTCGGCCTGAAGGGACGGCACGAACAGCCGGCGCCGCGCCCGCTCGTCGGCCGGCAGCCCCTGCCGCAGGCGCTTTTCCGCTTCCACGATGACGACACCGCCGAAGGTGGGCCACAGCCGGTGGCCGATCGCCTCCCAGGCGCGTGCCCCCAGCACGAAGCGCCGGGCCGAGGGCGGCACGAACAGCGCGGTGGTCGCCGCCACCGGCTGGAACTGGCAGTCGGTGAGCAGGCGGGAGAGCTGGCCGCGGCTGAAGGGACGGCCGGAGCCGAAAGGCGTGGTGTCGAAACGGGCCCAGATGCCGCGCCGGTTGGGCACCACCACCAGCATCCGCCCGCCCGGCCGCAGCACGCGCCAGAGTTCCTTCAGCACCGCCCGGGGCTCGTCGGCGCCTTCCAGACCATGGACGACCACGATGCGGTCGATGCTCTGGTCGGACAGCGGCAGCTCGGCCTCCAGCACCAGGGCGGTGCGGTTGCGCTCCGAGCGCGGCCACGGTGCCACCCCCTGCACCGCCGGGGCGAAGGCGACCACCCGGGTGGCTTTGGGCACGAAGGGGCGCAGATAGGGCGTGGCATAGCCATAGCCCAGAATTTCCAGCCCCCGGGGATCGGGCCACAGGGCGGCCAGCCGCGAGCGCAGCACCAGCCGGGCAATCCGCCCCACCGGGCCGTCATAGAAGCGGCGCAGGTCCACCACATCGAGCTGCATTGCGATCCGTCCGTTCCGGAGCCGGTTCCGGTTTTCCCGCCGGACCATAGACCATTTTTGGCCGTGCGGGGCGCCGGTTCGCGCGGGATGGGCATCCCCGGCCGGAGGCGCGCGCATCCGCAGCCGCGCGCACTGGTTTCGCCCCGGGCCGGGTGCTAGGCAGGATCAACCCGTCCGTCCGCCTGTTCCTGAAAGGGCCCGTGCCATGCCGGCCTTCGAGATCCGTCTCGTTCCCTGTCTCTCCGACAATTATGCTCCCCTCGTCCACTTCCCGGAGACCGGCGAAACGGTTCTGGTCGATGCCCCCGATGCCGCGCCGATCGCGGCGGCCCTTGAGGCGGAAGGCTGGTCCCTCACCCATATTCTCGTGACCCATCATCATGCCGATCATGTCCAGGGCATCCCGGCCCTGAAGACGCGCTTCCGGCCGATGGTCATCGGTCCGGCCCGGGAAGCGGTGAAGATCGGCCTGCTCGACCGCTCCGTCGGCGGCGGCGAGACCCTGTCGATCGGCGACATGCCGGTGTCGGTGATCGCCACCCCCGGCCACACCCTCGGCCATGTCGCCTATCACCTGCCCGAGGCGGAGCTGCTGTTCGTCGGCGACACCCTGTTCGCGCTCGGCTGCGGCCGCATGTTCGAGGGCACCCCGGACCAGATGTGGGCCTCGCTCGAGCGCCTGCGCGCGGTTGCCAGCGACGGCACCCGGATCTATTGCGGCCACGAATACACCCTCGCCAACGCCCGCTTTGCCTGCGCCGTCGATCCGGACAATCATGCGCTGGCCATCCGGGCGCGGGAGGTGGCCGAGATGCGGGCGGCGGGCGAACCCACGGTGCCGAGCACCATGGGGCAGGAGAAGGCCACCAACCCGTTCCTGCGCTGCGACGTGCCGGCCTTCGTCGACGGGCTCGATCTCGACGACCGCTCGCCGGCCGCCGTCTTCGCCCATGTCCGCAGGGCCAAGGACACCTTCCGCTGACCCCGGCCGTCACCCGCGCCTGTCCTGATCGGGCGCGCCTTCGAGGAGGTCCGAGCCGATGAGCGATTCCCCGCCTGTGTCTGCCGCCCTGACCGCCGAGGCGGTGATTCGCCTGCTCGATCTGGCGCCCCATCCCGAAGGCGGCCACTTCCGCGAGACCTTCCGGGACGGGGCCGGGCCCGATGGCCGGTCACGCTCGACGGCGATCCATTTTCTGCTGGCTGCCGGCGAGCGTTCGGCCTGGCACCGGGTGGATGCGGTGGAGATCTGGCATTTCCATGCCGGCGCGCCGCTGGAGCTGGCACTCTGCGCCGGCCCCGGCCAGCCGGTGACGCGGCTGCGCCTCGGCGTCGATCTGGCCGCCGGCGAGCGCCCTCAGGGCATCGTGCCCGCCGGTGTCTGGCAGAGCGCCGAGCCGCTGGGGGCGTGGACCCTGGTCGGCTGTACCGTCGCCCCCGGCTTCGAGTTTGCCGGTTTTGAGCTGGCGCCCGGGGATCGTCTGCCGGCGGAATGATTTTCTCTCGGTTGGAAACTTCCTGTTCGGATTCCTTATGAGAGGATGCGCCCGGCCGAATCTGGCGCCAGCACAAAAGTGGGGCGGCGGGGGCGGGGCGTGGTGTCACGGGCGGGGGCGCGGGCTCAATTCCTCCCGGGAACCGTGCTAAACTGTTGATCGCGACGAAGATGCGGGTGCAGCGGTGTGGGGCGCGGCGTCCGGAGGGGGTGCGGGATCCGGAGATCCCGGGCCGGGCGGGAGAGTTTCCATGGCGGTGCGGCAGCGCGTCTGTTTCGTGGCCGACGACGAACCGGGGATCCTGAATATCCTGTCGTTCGCCGCCGGTGGCGTCGGCTATCGGGTGGATCCGTTCGACCGGCTCGATGATGTCGTGCGCAAGTCGGCCATCGCCCACCCGGATCTGCTGGTGCTTGATCTGGCCATGGAGGGCGGCGATATCACCTCCGCCCTCACCGGGCTGTCGGCCCAGGGCTTTCGTGGCTCGGTGATGCTGATGAGCGGCCTTGGCGAGCCGCGGCTGGAGGAGGCCCAGCGCACCGGCATCGCCCTTGGCCTGCGCATGCTGCCCTTTCTGGTCAAGCCGTTCCGGCCGCCGGATGTGCGGCGGATCCTCGTTTCCTCCGGCATTGGCGATGCGCATCTGCTGTCCCAGGGGGAAATCGAGGCCGCCTTCCGGGAGGATCGGTTCGAGCTCTGGTATCAGCCGCAGATTGATCTGCGCACGGCCGAGGTCATCGGCGCCGAGGCGCTGGTGCGCCTGCGCCATCCCGAGCAGGGCATCGTGCCGCCGGGCGCCTTCCTGCCGGCCCTCGGGCTCGACCAGTTCGTGCGCCTGACCGAATGGGTGCTGCACCGGGCCATGACCGACTGGCGCATCTTCGCCAATGCCGGGCTGGTGCCGCGGCTGTCGGTCAACTCGCCAGCCTCCATCCTCGCCGACTACACCTTTTCCGATCTGGTGCGCGCCATCGTGCCCCGGGATCCGGTGTGGCCGGGTCTGGTGGTGGAAATCACCGAGACGGAAATGATGGATGACGTCCATCTCGTCTACGAGATCGCCACCCAGCTGCGTTTGCACGGCATCGAGATTTCCATCGACGATTTCGGCACCGGCTATTCCTCGCTGGCGCGGCTGCGCCATGTGCCGTTTGCCGAAGTGAAGATCGACGGCTCCCTCGTCATGGGGCTGGAGGACGACGCGCCGAACCAGATCATCGTCAAGGCGGTGGCCTCCCTCTGTCATCACCTCAATGGCCGGGTGGTGGCGGAAGGCATCGAGACCATGGAGATGCTCCAGGCGGTGCGGGCGCTCGGCTGCGATGTCGGACAGGGCTACCTGTTCTCGCCCGCCCTGCCGCCCCAGGAGTTCATCCGCCGGGCACACGCCTGGCGCGAGACGCCGCCGGCTCTGGGGCCGGACATGCCCGCGAGCCCGCGAGATTCCGCTTGATCGGAGCCCCGGGGGGAGGGCACACCGGGGCCGGACGTCCGGACTTTCCGGGCCCTGAGACCTGAAGGCCCCGTGGCGGGGCCGTCCTCTGCGGGATCACAGACATGCGTGACGGCGACACCCCTCCCGACAGCGCCCATCCGGATGCCACGGGCGCGTCGCGGCAGGCCGGCCTCAAGCTCGCCTGCGAGATGGGGCCGCTGATCGTCTTCTTTCTGGTCAATCTTCAGGCCGGGCTGATGGTGGCGACCGGCGTGTTCATGGTCGCCTCGGTGGCGGCGGTGGTCGTCTCCTGGTATTTTCTGCGCCGGCTTCCGGTGGCGCCCTTCGTCTCGGGCATCCTCGTGCTGCTGTTCGGCGGTGCCACCCTCGTCCTCCAGGACGAGACCGTGCTGAAACTGAAGCCGACCCTCGTCAACGGCGCCCTCGGGGTGTTCCTGCTCGGCGCCGTGCTCATGGGCCGCCAGCCCCTGCCGCGGGTATTCGGCACCATGATCCGGCTGGATGATCTCGGCTGGCGCCGGCTGACCGTGCGCTGGGCGGTGTTCTTTCTTGTGCTGGCCGCCCTCAACGAAGCCGTGCGCCACTGGGCGACGACGGATCAGTGGGTCACCTTCCGGGTGTTCGGGCTGCTGCCGCTGGTGCTGATTTTTGCCGCCTGCCAGCTGCCTTTGCTACAGCGCCACGCTTTGCCCGATGACGAGACGGCCGGCGACGAGCCCTCGGCCTGAGGCGCGAACAAGCGCCGCATCCAGACGGAATGGCGCGGGATGTCCGCCGTGTGGCGCGACAGGACCTTGCGTCGAAGGGTGTTCTCTGGCAATTTCCGATCGCCGAATAGGACAGCATTGCTGTCTTATGAACAGGTGTGCCCGTTGTTCCGATGCCCGGCGAGACCGGACCGGACGGCAGCCACCGGGAGGACCGCCGGAGGCGGTGCCTGCGTCCTTGTGCTCGCATCTTGTGCAGCATTGTGCTGGTGATGCAGCTTGGAACAGGCGTAAGAATATGGAATTGGCTGGTCTGTTGCGACGGACCGCGCCGAAACACGGCATACGGGCAACGGGCCTGATCCTTGCAAGAGGCGCGGCTGGGGAACTTCTCTTCCAACGCCCATCATTCTGGATGATGGGCGAGAGGTGATAAAGGTCCCGCTCCGGGGGTGGTCGTGGCCGCATGGGCGGTCCGCTGCACCGGGCCCCGCGTGGACTGCAGGAGGCACTGGCGGCGGATCTTTCGCCCCGGTGTCGGTGTGCGCGGATCCCGGATGGCGGACAAGGGGCCTTTCAGCGGCCCGGAACGGGTGGGGCCTGAGTTTTTGGGGGCTCGTGAATGATGAGCGATAGGTTGATGGCGGACGGATCAATGTCTGACGGACCCATGGAAAAGAGCGACGTGAACGGGATCGCGGGGGCGCCGGCGGCGACCAAACGCGAAACGACCGCCGCCATGGGCCTCTATCGCCCGGATCAGGAGCGGGACGCCTGCGGCGTCGGCTTCGTGGCCGACATGAAGGGGCGGCGCACCCATTCCATCATCGAGATGGGCCTGCACATCCTGGAGAATCTGGAGCACCGCGGCGCCGTTGGCGCCGATCCCCTCATGGGCGACGGTGCCGGTCTTCTGGCGCAGATCCCGCACCGCTTCTTCAAGGAAGAGTGCGCGAAGCTCGGCTTCGATCTGCCGGAGCCGGGCGAATATGCCGTCGGCTTCTTCTTCATGCCCCAGGATGACACCGCCCGGAAGCACTTCGAGGAAGTGATCGAGCGGGTGATCACCGACGAGGGCCAGGTGCTGCTCGGCTGGCGCGACGTGCCCGTCGACAACTCCTCGCTGTCCAAGGCGCCGGACATCGTCGCCACCGAGCCGGTGCATCGCCAGATCTTCATCGGTCGCGGCACCGGACTCACCGATCAGGACGCCTTCGAGCGCCGCCTGTTCATCCTGCGCAAGGTGATCTCCAACACTATCTATGCCGAGCATGGTGGGTCGGACGACCGCTTCTATATCGTTTCGCTGTCGACCCGGACCATCGTCTACAAGGGCATGTTCCTGTCCTATCAGGTCGGCACCTATTACAAGGACCTGAAGGACGCGCGCTTCGTCTCCGCGCTTGCCCTCGTCCACCAGCGCTTCTCCACCAACACCTTCCCGTCGTGGAAGCTCGCCCATCCCTACCGGATGGTCGCCCACAACGGCGAGATCAACACGCTGCGCGGCAACGTCAACTGGATGGCGGCGCGGCAGGCCTCCGTCGATTCCGACCTGTTCGGCAACGACATCTCCAAGATCTGGCCGATCTCCTATGAGGGCCAGTCGGACACCGCCTGCTTCGACAACGCCCTGGAATTCCTCGTCCAGGGTGGCTACGCCATGGCGCATGCCGTGATGATGCTGATCCCGGAAGCCTGGGCGGGCAACCCGCTCATGGAGGAGGAGCGGCGCGCCTTCTACGAGTATCACGCCTCCATGATGGAGCCGTGGGACGGCCCGGCCGCCGTGGCCTTCACCGATGGCCGCCAGATCGGCGCGACCCTGGACCGCAACGGTCTGCGTCCGGCCCGCTATCTGGTCACCGACGAGGGCCTCGTGGTCATGGCCTCGGAATCCGGCGTGCTGCCGGTGCCCGAGGAGAAGATCGTCGAGAAGTGGCGCCTCCAGCCGGGCAAGATGCTGCTCATCGATCTGGAAGAGGGCCGCATCGTCTCCGACGAGGAGATGAAGCGTCAGTTCGCCTCGGCCAACCCCTACAAGACCTGGCTCGAGCGCACCCAGATCGTGCTGGAAGACCTGCCGCCGGTGCCGGCGCGGGCGCCGCGCACCGACGTGACGCTGCTCGATCGCCAGCAGGCCTTCGGCTACACCCAGGAGGACATGAAGCTCCTGCTGCCGCCGATGGCCACCACCGGCCAGGAAGCGGTCGGCTCCATGGGCACCGACACCCCGCTGTCGGCGCTCTCGGACAAGCCGAAGCTGCTCTACACCTACTTCAAGCAGAACTTCGCCCAGGTCACCAACCCGCCGATCGACTCGATCCGCGAGGAGCTGGTGATGAGCCTGGTGTCCTTCATCGGCCCGCGCCCGAACCTCTTCGATCTCAAGGGGAACTCCAAGCGTCGCCGGCTTGAGGTGCGCCAGCCCATCCTCACCAACGAGGATCTGGAGAAGATCCGCTCCATCGAGGATGTCGCCGACAACGCCTTCCAGACCAAGACCCTCGACATCACCTTCGCCGCCCCGCGCGGTCCCGACGGGATGGCCGATGCGCTCGAGCGTCTGTGCGAGCGCGCAGAGGCGGCGGTGCATGGTGGCTACAACATCATCATCCTGTCGGATCGCATGGTCGGCCCGGATCGCATCCCGATCCCGGCGCTGCTGGCGACCGCGGGCGTGCACCATCACCTGATCCGCAAGGGCCTGCGCACCTCGGTCGGTCTGGTGGTGGAATCCGGCGAGCCGCGCGAAGTGCATCACTTCTGCGTGCTGGCGGGCTATGGCGCCGAGGCCATCAACCCCTATCTCGCCTTCGAGACCCTGGTTTCCATGCGCTCGTCCTTCCCCGAGGAAGTCGACGCGTCGGAAGTCGTCTACCGCTACATCAAGTCCATCGACAAGGGCATCCTCAAGGTGATGGCCAAGATGGGCATTTCGACCTACCAGTCCTATTGTGGCGGTCAGATCTTCGATGCGGTCGGTCTGTCGACCGACTTCGTGAAGACCTACTTCACCGGCACGGCCACTTCGATCAACGGCGTGGAGCTGTCCGACATCGCCGCCGATACCGTTGCCCGTCACAAGGCGGCGTTCGGTGACGATCCGGTGCTGGCCCGGGCGCTGGACGTCGGCGGCGACTATGCCTACCGCATGCGCGGCGAGTCCCACATGTGGATCCCGGATGTGGTGGCCAAGCTGCAGCATGCCGTGCGCACCGACTCGCAGTCGCAGTTCCGCGACTACACCCGGCTGGTGAACGCGGAAGCCGAGCAGTACACCCTGCGCGGCCTGATGAAGATCAAGACGGCCGAAGAGCTGGGCCTCACCCCGGTGCCTCTGGACGAAGTGGAGCCGGCGGCCGAGATCGTGAAGCGGTTCGCCACCGGTGCCATGTCTTTCGGCTCCATCAGCCGCGAGGCCCACACCACGCTGGCCATTGCCATGAACCGCATTCATGGCAAGTCCAACACCGGCGAGGGCGGCGAGGAGACCGAGCGGTTCACCCCGCTGGCCAATGGCGACTCCATGCGCTCGGCCATCAAGCAGGTGGCCTCGGGCCGCTTCGGCGTCACCACCGAATATCTGGTCAATGCCGACCAGATCCAGATCAAGATGGCCCAGGGCGCCAAGCCCGGCGAGGGCGGCCAGCTTCCCGGTCACAAGGTCGATGCGACGGTCGCCAAGGTCCGTCACTCGACCCCGGGTGTCGGCCTGATCTCGCCGCCGCCGCACCATGACATCTACTCGATCGAAGATCTGGCCCAGCTGATCTACGACCTGAAGAACGTCAACCCGGCGGCCGTCATCTCGGTCAAGCTGGTGTCGGAAGTGGGTGTGGGCACGGTTGCCGCCGGCGTCGCCAAGGCGCGCGCCGATCACATCACCATCTCCGGCTATGATGGTGGCACCGGCGCCTCGCCGCTCACCTCGCTGAAGCATGCCGGCTCCCCGTGGGAGATCGGCCTGGCCGAGGCGCACCAGACCTTGGTGGTGAACGGCCTGCGCTCGCGCGTCGCCCTGCAGGTCGATGGCGGTTTCCGCACCGGTCGCGACGTGGTGGTGGGGGCGCTCCTTGGCGCCGACGAGTTCGCCATGTCCACCGCGCCGCTGATCGCGGCCGGCTGCATCATGATGCGCAAGTGCCACCTGAACACCTGCCCGGTGGGCGTTGCCACCCAGGATCCGGTGCTGCGCAAGCGCTTCAAGGGCACGCCGGAGCACGTCATCAACTTCTTCTTCTTCCTCGCCGAGGAAGTGCGGGAGTACATGGCGGCGATGGGCGTGCGCACCCTGACCGAGCTCATCGGCCAGACCCAGTATCTGGAGCAGGTCAAGGCCAACCGGCCGAAGGCCTCGAAGATCGACCTCAGCCGTCTGCTCTTCAAGCCCGAGGTGGCGCCGGCCGAGCTCTATCACTCCTCGGCCCAGAAGCACCCGATCGACGACGTGCTCGACCGCACCCTCATCGCCAAGGCGATGCCGGCGCTCGAGAACAAGGAGAAGGTGCTGATCGAGACGCCGATCATCAACGTGAACCGGTCGGCGGGCGCCATGCTCTCCGGCGAGGTTGCGCGGCGCTATGGCAATGCCGGGCTGCCCGATGACACCATCCATGTCGTGCTGACCGGCACCGCCGGCCAGGCCTTCGGCGCGTGGCTGGCCAAGGGCATCACCCTGGAGCTCTATGGCGAGGCCAACGACTATGTCGGCAAGGGCCTGTCGGGCGGCCGCATCGTCGTGCGGCCGTCGGGTCAGGCGCAGATCGTGCCGGAGACCTCGATCATCGCCGGCAACACGCTGCTCTATGGCGCAACCGACGGCGAGGCCTATATCCGCGGCGTCGCCGGCGAGCGGTTCGCCGTGCGCAACTCCGGCGCCATCGCGGTGGCCGAGGGCGTGGGCGACCATGGCTGCGAGTACATGACCGGCGGCGTGGCCGTCATCCTCGGGCCGACGGGCCGCAACTTCGCGGCCGGCATGTCCGGCGGCGTGGCCTATGTGCTCGACGAGGAAGGCACCTTCAAGCAGCGCTGCAACCTCGCGATGGTCGATCTGGAGCCGGTGGAAGAGGAAGACGATCTCCTCGAGAAGCTGATGCACCATGGCGGTGATCTGGAGCACAAGGGACGCGTCGACATCTCCGGCGACATGACCGGTCATGATGACGAGCGGCTCTACCAGCTCATCTCCAATCATCTGCACTACACGGGCTCCACCCGCGCCAAGACCATCCTGGACCACTGGGAGACCTACCGGCCGAAGTTCGTGAAGGTGATGCCGGTCGAGTACCGGCGCGCGCTGCAGGAAATGGAGCGCGCCCGCTACGGCGTCGCTGCCGAGTGACGCCAGAGCGCCCCGGCAGCGCCCGCCCACGCGGGCCTTGCCGGGGGCGGCTCTGGGGTTCGGATGCGGATTTCTCATGGCCATCAGGGCAGATGAGGAGTTCGCAGTCGTTCCGGGACAGCCT
Organism: Segnochrobactraceae bacterium EtOH-i3; assembly: GCA_050689115.1. Classification (GTDB taxonomy): domain Bacteria; phylum Pseudomonadota; class Alphaproteobacteria; order Rhizobiales; family Segnochrobactraceae; genus JBBSSF01. The sequence continues at coordinate 68,992 of JBOGCN010000018.1, forward strand.
GCACGCGCAGGCGCTGTCCCGGGGCAGGGCACCGCACCGGACGCTTGAAGGGAACTACCGACACCCGGTCTGAGGCCGGGTGTCGCCACCCGCAATCATCATCCGACGGACACGGGATCCCTCCCCACGCGCGCCACTGGCGCCCGCGTATCCACGGGGGAACAGGGGCGGATCCCGACCGGGACATCTCGAAGGGCGACCCCATGGGCAAGGTCACCGGCTTTCTGGAAATCGACCGGCAGGAGCAGAAGTACCAGCCGGCCGCCGACCGCATCCGGCACTATCGCGAATTCACCCTGCCGCTCACCACGCCGGAAGTAGAGCGCCAGGCGGCGCGCTGCATGGACTGCGGCATCCCGTTCTGCCATGGCGACACCGGCTGTCCGGTGCACAACCAGATCCCCGACTGGAATGATCTGGTCTATCACGGCAACTGGGAGGATGCCGCGCGCAACCTCCACTCCACCAACAACTTCCCGGAGTTCACCGGCCGCGTCTGCCCCGCCCCGTGCGAGGAAGCCTGCACGCTGAACCTGGAAAGCGTTCCGGTCGCCATCAAGACCGTCGAGCAGTCCATTGCCGACATGGCCTGGGCCAAGGGCTGGATCGTGCCCGAGGTTGCGGCGGCCAAGACCGGCAAGAAGGTTGCCGTCATCGGCGCCGGCCCGGCCGGTCTGGCGGCGGCCCAGCAGCTTGCCCGCGTCGGCCATGAGGTCCACGTCTACGAGCGTGGCGCCAAGGCCGGCGGCCTGCTGCGCTATGGCATCCCGGACTTCAAGATGGAGAAGCGCCACATCGACCGGCGCGTCGCCCAGATGGAAGCCGAGGGCGTGATCTTCCACTACAAGGTGGATGTCGGCGTCTCCATCTCCATGCAGGACCTGCTCGACGGCCATGATGCCGTGCTGATCTCCGCCGGTGCCGAGCGGCCGCGCGATCCGGACCTGCCGGGCTTCGAGATGGAAGGCGTGCACTATGCCATGCCCTTCCTCACCCAGCAGAACCGCCGCGTCGGTCTGGAGCGCATCGAGGAGGAGCCGATCTTCGCCCGCTCCAAGCATGTGGTGGTGATCGGCGGCGGCGACACGGCGTCGGACTGCGTGGGCACGTCGTTCCGTCAGGGCGCCCTCTCGGTCACCCAGCTCGATATCCGCCCGATGGCGCCGATGAAGGAAGACACGCTGACCGTGTGGCCCTACTGGCCGACCCGGTTCCGCACCTCGTCCTCCCAGGCGGAAGGCGCAGAGCGCGAGTTCGCCGCGGCCACTCTCGGCCTCGTCGGCAACGATAACGGCCATGTGACGCACGTGAAGTGTGCCCGCGTGGACGAGAAGCGCAAGCCGATCCCGGGCTCGGAATTCCTGCTGAAGGCCGATCTGGTGCTGGCGGCCATCGGCTTTGCCGGTCCGCGTCTCGACACCTTCGTGGCCGAGCTCGGCGACAAGCTCTCCCTCGACAAGCGCACCAATGTTCTCGCCAACACCGAGGACTACAAGACCTCCGTGCCGAAGCTGTTCGCCGCCGGCGACGTGCGGCGCGGCCAGTCGCTGGTGGTCTGGGCGATCCGGGAAGGCCGTCAGGCTGCCCACGCCATCGACACCTTCCTGATGGGCACCACCACCCTGCCGCGCTGATCCGCAGGGCTGCACAGGCTTTCGCGACGGGCGGTCCGCTTGCCGGGCCGCCCGTCTTCATTTGTCGCATCCGGCGGGGATCCGGCGCTTTTTCGTCCCGGTGTGGCCTCCCCCGGTCTTGCGCCGGCCGCCCGGAGGGAGTAGCACGCCCGGACGGGGTCTGATTGGAACGGCTCCGATTCCGGTTCGTCCGGCGCCCGGAAGCGCCGCGCCTGCGTGGAGGATAGCAGATGGCCTACGCCGTCACCGACAATTGCATCCGGTGCAAATATACCGATTGCGTGGAGGTGTGCCCGGTCGACTGCTTCTATGAAGGCGAAAACATGCTCGTCATCCATCCGGATGAGTGCATCGACTGCGGCGTCTGCGAGCCCGAGTGCCCGGCTGACGCCATCCGCCCGGATACCGAGCCGGGCATCGAGAAGTGGCTTAAGCTCAACGCCGAATATGCGGCGGTGTGGCCGAACCTCTCCTCCAAGAAGGATCCGCTGCCGGACGCCAAGGAGTGGGACGGCAAGACGGAGAAGTTCGAGACCCAGTTCTCGTCCAAGCCCGGCAAGGGCGACTGATACCAAAGATCCTTGAAACGGATTTTTGGTAGTCCGATGCGAATTTCTCATGTCCTTGGAACAGATGAGAAATTCGCTGCTCTTCAGGCGCGCGCTGCGGTCAGCACGTGCGTGTCTGGCATGAGACCGGCCAGCGTCGTCATGGATGGCGCCCGATGGCTCCCCAAGAGGGCATTCCCCTCCCCCGGATCGCTCCGGGATGCGGCGCGGCCTGACGCGATGGCTGCGCACAAGATAGGCAATCTCGGCCTGTCGCACGCGTTCTCCGGCCGCGTGGCGCATCTTTGTGCGCCAGTTCGCGCTTTGAGCGCTTTGTTTTTTCGCGATTTCACATTATATTCATCGGACCGCTGGTGAACTTCCAGTCATGGCGTGTCCTCCCTGTGTGCTCTCCTCCCCATGTGGTCGATTGGCCGGACCGAGGTGCCTCGTCAGGCGCCGCAGCCGGGTTCGGGAACAAGGATCCGGGCGGGCTCTTCCATGGCCCGGATAAAACGCACGCGGCCGTCCATCTGGTTGCTGGTCGGCAGCCGGGACGTTCTGGCGTTTGGGGGAACATATCGTCGGACGTCTCGACCAGGATCCCGTCAGGCTGTCACCGGGCACATTCCCGTCGAGGCTGAACAATCCTGCATCCGTGTCTGTCAGCCAGCGGTGACTGTCAGTCAACACCCTGCGGGCTGGTCGGCACCGTATGGGGCACCCTGGAGTGTCGACCCTGCCGGTTAGCTCACGACCCGGCGGTCATGATCCGATCCTGACGGACCGAAGCGTGCCTGATGGACCGAGACATGACTGAGCCCTGATCGACGGACCACCGGCCCCGCCGGCTGGTCACACTGCTTTGTTCGCCGCGGCGGTCTGCGGATCCAGTCTGCAGACTCACCCGGCGGAAAGCACCGTCGAGTCGCTTTCTAGCGTTGTTTCCCCTCTCAAGGGAAGGGGGCAACGGCATCCTGTCGGTGTGGACGACGCGGTCGTCCGGACCGGGACTTTGCAAACGGTGCGGGCACGGGCCCGTGCCGGTCAGCGTCGGACGCCGGTGCGGGAACCGCTGCACCGGACGGTGTCCGTGGCGAATGCGAGGAGTAAAGACGCGGTATGGCGAACACTTTGAAGAAGCCCGCTCAGCGTCATGGCTTCAAGACGAGCGAGTACATCGTCTATCCGGCTCACGGCGTTGGCCAGATCGTGGCCATCGAGGAGAGCCAGGTCGCCGGCTACCAGCTCGAGCTCGTCGTGATCTCGTTCGAGAAGGACAAGATGACGCTTCGGGTGCCCGTGGCCAAGATCCCGTCGGTCGGGATGCGCAAGCTGGCCGAGCCGACGCTCGTCCGTAAGGCGCTGGACACCGTCAAGGGTCGGGCCCGGGTGAAGCGCACCATGTGGAGCCGGCGGGCCCAGGAATATGAGGCCAAGATCAACTCCGGCGATCTCGTTGCCATCGCCGAGGTGGTCCGCGATCTCTACCGCGCCGATACCCAGCCCGAGCAGTCCTATTCCGAGCGTCAGCTCTATGAGGCCGCTCTCGACCGTATGGCCCGGGAAATCTCCGTCGTGAACGAGATTTCCGAGACCGAAGCCGTGCGCCAGATCGAGCAGAACCTCGCCAAGAGCCCGCGCCGCGCCGCCAAGACCGCCGATGCGGCCGAAGGCGTCGAGGGCGACAACGATGCCGAGATCGAGGACGAGGCCGCCTGATCTGAGGCGCCCGATCCGGACATGATCAAGGGGGTGTCCCGCGGGGCGCCCCCTTTTCTTTTGCTCGGGTGGACGGGGACGGTGTTCCCACGCAGGCGGCTGCGGTCAGCGTTGTCGGCTGTCCATTGGCGATCGGCAGCCGGGTCTCGGGACGCGCGGGAGGCAGGTCGCAGTGGCGCTGTGGTGCTGGTCATAGGGTACGGACGCTGATGGCGGAGACCACGGGGCCTCGCCGTCATCTCCAGCCGCCGGCAGCGAGCGTCTCCAAAGAAAGGGGACATCTCCTCAGAACGGTCGGGCCCGCCCGGGCTCCTCCATGAGGAGCGGCTCGCAGAGCACGCCGGCCACCCGGATGGCCCGCTTGTGGGGCAGAAGCGCGGGGCTCGGACGTCTCTTCATGAGGGCCGCAGGCGAGGGGCGCGTCGGGGTCGGCAACCCTATCGGCGACGAGCACCAGGTCTATGGCGCGACGGCGACCCGAGGACGAGGGTGGCCCCGGCCCGGCCGCCGAAGCGGGCGCAGGAAAGGCCGGCCGCCTCCAGTCCGGCAAGCACCGAGAGGGCAAGCTCCGGCGTGTTGGCGGGCGTCGGTCATGGGGATGCGGGGCCAAAAAAGAAGCCCGGCCGCTCCGAGGAGTGGCCGGGCCCTGAAACTGCCAGAGGCGGATCTGTGTCAGCCGTTGGCGATGTACTGGGCGCCGTTGACCGTCATCACCGCGCCGGTGGTGAAGGCGGCGACGTCGGAGGCGAGATAGGTCACCATGCCGGCGATTTCCTCGGCCTTGCCGAGACGGCCGACCGGGATCGACGAGATGATCTTCTTCAGCACCTCGGCCGGTACCGCAGCCATCATGTCGGTGTCGATGTAGCCCGGGCAGACCACATTGCAGGTGATGCCCTTGTTGGCATTCTCCTGGGCGACGGCCTTGGTGAAGCCGATCACGCCGGCCTTGGCGGCGGAGTAGTTCGGCTGGCCGATCTGGCCCTTCTGGCCGTTGATCGACGACAGCGAAATGATGCGGCCGAAGTTGCGCTCGCGCATGCCCTCGATGACCTGACGAGTCATGTTGAACACGGAGTCAAGATCGGTGTTGATGACCTGCTTCCACTGCTCCAGCGTCATGCGGTGCAGGGTGGCATCCCGGGCGATGCCGGCGTTGTTGACGAGCACATCGACGGGGCCGAGCTTTTCCACCACGGCAGCGACGCCGGCCTTGCAGGCCTCGAAGTCACCCACATCCCACTTGAAGGTGGGGATACCGGTCTCTTCGGTGAACTTGGCGGCCGCGGCGTCGTTGCCAGCATAATTGGCAGCCACCGAGAAACCGGCGGCCTTCAGGCCGACGGAGATGGCATGGCCGATACCGCGAGTGCCACCGGTGACGAGTGCGACGCGAGTCATGGTCCTGTAACCCCCTCTATTATGGAGCGGTTGTGATCGGTCCGGGACACCGCCCGGCCGCCGCTCTCGTTTGAGCGATTCCCTCTGGTGACCAGGCGTTGACACGCAGGTCCCCTGTTGCCGGACCGTTGAGCGATCCGGCCTTGCTGCCCGCGCGACCGGGCAGAGATGCAGATAAAGGGGATCCCGACGGTGTCATCAGCCCCGACTTCCTGCCCAGAGGAGAGAAGCCGGGACCGCCTGAAACCCGGCCTGCCGGCCGAAAAGCCGGCAGACCCTGATCCTGTCGGATCCGATCAGCGCTCGACGGTGAGCGCAACACCCATGCCGCCGCCGATGCAGAGCGTGGCGAGGCCCTTCTTGGCGCCGCGGCGGACCATTTCGTGCAGCAGGGTGACGAAGATGCGGTTGCCCGAGGCGCCGATCGGATGACCGATGGCGATGGCGCCGCCGTTGACGTTCACCTTCTCCGGATCCCAGCCGAGATCGCGGTTGACCGAGATCGCCTGGGCGGCGAAGGCCTCGTTGGCCTCGATGAGGTCAAGGTCGCCCACGGACCAGCCGGCCTTGGCCAGCGCCTTGCGGGAGGCCGGGATCGGGCCCGTGCCCATGATCTTCGGATCGACACCGGCCGTCGCCCACGAGGCGATGCGGGCGAGCGGCGTGATGCCGCGCTTGGCGGCTTCGGCAGCCGTCATCAGCACCACGGCGGAGGCGCCGTCATTGATGCCCGAGGCGTTGCCGGCGGTAACCGTGCCGTCCTTCTTGAAGGCCGGACGGAGCTTGGCCAGCGCATCGACGGTTACGCCCGGACGGATGAACTCGTCGGTGTCGATGATCTTGTCGCCCTTGCGGTCCTTGATGACCACGGGGACGATCTCATCCTTGAACTTGCCGGCCTTCTGGGCCGCTTCGGCGCGGTTCTGGGACGTCGTGGCGAAGATGTCCTGCTCTTCGCGGGTGATGCCGAACTTCTCGGCGATGTTCTCGGCCGTGATGCCCATGTGATAGCCGTTGAAGGCTTCCCACAGACCGTCCTTGATCATCGTGTCGATGAAGCTCAGGTCGCCCATCTTGTGGCCGGCACGCAGATAGGCCGCGTGCGGGGCCAGGGTCATGTTTTCCTGACCACCGGCGATGATCACGTCAGCATCGCCCGAGAGGATCTGCTGCATGCCGACGGCGACGGCGCGCAGGCCCGAACCGCAGACCTGATTGAGGCCGAACGCGGTCGAGCTCTCCGGCAGGCCGGCGAGAATGGCGGCCTGACGGGCCGGGTTCTGGCCCTGGGCCGCGCCCAGCACCTGGCCGAGGATGACCTCGTTGACGTCGCCCGCCTCGATGCCGGCGCGCGCGATCACTTCCTTGATCACCGTCGCGCCCAGAATGTGGGCCGGTGTCGCGGCAAAGGCGCCGCTGAAGGATCCGACCGCTGTGCGGGCGGCGCTGGCGATGACGATGTCCGGAGTCCCGCTCATGGCTGTTCCTGGCTCCCTGAAGCTCTGGTCCTCGTGCGGGATCAGCCCCGCATCCTGAAGTGGGGGAGAGAGTGCTCCCCGATTCCGGTGCAGGATAACCAATTCCCGCCTACGCGCGTTGAACTAGATCACTATCGCGCGAGGCACTGTCAACCGCACGTTCGGACACTCGTGCACCAGAAGCATGTCATTTTTTTCATGATGGACCGGTGCAGACGCCGGAATGCACATCGCGGTGCAGAAAAAAGTTGGACTCTGCCAAGCGGGGCCCTATCGTCGCGGGAACCTGTTTCCACCGCTTGCCCAATATCCGGGGTGACCAATGCCAAAAAGCAGCGACCCCACGGTCATCAAGAAGTACGCCAACCGGCGGCTGTATAATACCGGTACCAGCACCTATGTGACGCTGGAAGACCTCGCTTCGATGGTGAAGCGGGAAGAGGATTTCGTGGTGTTCGACGCCAAGAGCGGCGAGGACATCACCCATGCGGTGCTGACCCAGATCATTTTCGAGCAGGAAAACAAGGGCCAGAGCCTGCTGCCGATCGCTTTTCTGCGGCAGCTGATTCGCTTCTATGGCGATTCGATGCAGAATCTGGTGCCCAGCTACCTCGAATTCTCGATCGCGTCGCTGACCCGGGATCAGGACAAGTTCCGGCATCAGATGGCCCACGCCTTCGGCGCCGGCGCCTTTGATGCCCTGGAAGAGCATGTGCGGCGCAATACCGACATGTTCGACCGGGCCATGCGGATGTTCCTGCCCTTCGGCGCCGTTGCCGAGCCGGCCCGTCTGCCGGTGGCCGACGCGCGCCCGGCCAGCGAGGATCTGGACGCCATGAAGCGCCAGCTCGCCGACTTGCAGAAGCGTCTGGACCTGATCGCCGCCGAATCGCCGGTCGGTGAGGTCGTGGCCAAGGAGCCGCCGGCGGGGACCTGACCTCCCTGGCCCGGGCTCACCTGTTCTCGTCAAGATTAAAGGGCCCGGTCACCAGACCGGGCCCTTTCCTGTGTGGCCAGGGGAGAATGGGCTGTCCTCCCGGGCGCAAGAAATGCTGACCCACCGTGCACCTGAAGGGCGGCAGATTTCTCATCGGCCCCAGGGACATGGGAAATCTGCATCGCTTTACCGGAGCCCGTTTCGGGGATCTTCGGGATCACCCGGCGTCCAGCCCGGCGCGGTCGGGTTCTGCCGGCGCCGGGGAGGGCTCCACGTCGAGCGCCACCACGCGGTTGCGCCCCTCGGTTTTGGCGTCATAGAGAGCCTTGTCGGCAACGCTCAGCAGGGTTGCAAAATCAGCCCCCCTTGCCGGGCCCGTGGCGATGCCGAAACTGGCCGTCACCTGCCCCGGCGCCATCGGCCCGGCCCGCATGGCTGCAATCGCTGCGCGCAGCCGCTCGGCCAGCAGGCCCGGCTGTTCGGCCGAGGCCCCGCTGACCACGAGGCAGAACTCCTCCCCGCCCCAGCGCGCCAGCAGATCATAGGGGCGCACCCGCTGGCGCACAGTCTCGGCCACCGACATCAGCACGATGTCGCCGACATCATGGCCATGGGTGTCGTTGATGCGCTTGAAGTGGTCGAGATCGAAGATGCACACCGACACCACCCCGCCCTCGCGCCGGGCCCGGGCGAACAGGCCGTTGACCTCCTCCACCAGCCAGCGCCGGTTGCCGATGGCCGTCAGCGGATCGGTCATCGCCTGCCGGCGCAGGCCGTCCAGAGAGGCATCCAGCCGGGCGACGAGACTCTCAACCCCGTCGGCGATCCGCCCGACCTCGTCATGGCGTTCAATGCCCAGCGGCGTGAAGCCGGCGCCGTTACCATAGGAGGCCAGCGCCTCGGAAATCCGGTCCAGCGGGCTGAGCAGTCCGGCCATGGCGCGAATGGCGAAGATTGTACCGGTCAGTGTCGCCACAAGAGAGACCACGACGACCGGCATCGTGCCGGGATTTTCCGAGAACAGCAGATAACAGATGAGCGCCATCAGCGGCAGGTGAACTGCAACAAAGCAGATTCCGAATGCCTTCAGCACCAGTGTTGAGCGTATCCGGTCCAGTGTCCGGTATATGGAGGCTCTCATTTTTCCAATCCGGGTCTCAAGGGCCGTAAAAGCAGCCAGCGTCCGGACGATCCCGTGACGCGGGCACGTCCGGCTGTGCACTGGTCCATAGCGCTGGAGAAACTTCCGGCGCACCCTGCCGATCGGGACGACTGCCCGGAACCCGGGATGACCATGGATCGGCAGAGGACAGCCGGGACGTTGCGACACCGGCCGTCAATCTCGGAGCCCGCCAGATGGTGTCCCACCGGCCTCGCCGGTCTTGAACCGGCGGCAGCCGCGGGCCCCTCCCGGGCCTTGAATTTTCTGGCTGTCCGTTGCCCGGTTCTGCCCCGAACGCAAGGGCTGAGAAAACGCTGCCCCCCGCGACAATCAGAAAACGAGGTCAGGATAGCGCATAAGGATTAATACGCAATCCCGACTGGGGCACAGGACTGGGGCATAGGCTGGCCGGCGCTTTTCCCGAAGTGGCGGGCCGCCGGCGTCGTTCCCGGTCTCAAGCCCCCGGAATCCGCGCCAACCGGGGGGGCGTGCGGAGCAGCCGGCGCGCTCCGCACGGCGTGGCCACGATTTCTTGATCTCGGTCTGGATAAGCGGATCTGGTCGGGGGCAGATGATCGGGGAAGCCGTGCCCCCGGAGCCGGGCGCGGACCCGGTGATCGCGTCGCGGATCGCGTCCCCGGAGCGTGCATCAAGGCCCGGATGCCGCCCTGTTGTCGAAGGGGGCACCCGGAGGCCAAGTCAGAGACCTCTCCGCCGGTGCCCCATGGCCTTTCCGGGCCTTTGGTGTCGCGGGGAAAGCCGCAGACCTTTCCGGATGCCATGTGTCGCATCCCGAGCCGGGGCGATCAGGGGCGCGCGGGAGAGCAGGCGTCCGCCATGGATGCGCCCGTTTCAGACCCGTCTCTCAGCCCGGAATGAGGGCGATCGGGGCGCGGGCGGCGCCGCAGCGCTCCAGCTCGTGGGCGACGCGCAGAGCGAGGTCCTCCCGCCATGGCGCGGCGATCACCTGCACGGCAATCGGCATGTCCGCCCCGTCCGGCCACAGCGGCACCGCCACCACCGGCAGGCCGATGAAGGACAGCGGCTGGGTATGCAGTCCGATGGCCGGGCGGACCGGCATCTCACGCCCGTTGACGGTCACCGTCGTCTGGCCGAGCGCCGGGGCGGAGAACGGGGTGGCCGGGGCGATGAGGACGTCCACGGTCTCGAACAGCTCCTGCACCGCCTGCCGGAACCACGCCCGGAAGCGCTGGGCGCGGTTGACCCAGGCGGCCGGCAGGAGGGCACCGGCCAGCATGCGCTCCCGGGTTTCCGGGGCGAACTCGGCGGCCCGGGTCTGCAGGCGCTCCAGATGCAGGGCGGCACGCTCGGACGACGAGATGAGGTCGGCTGCCGCCCGCGCCCGCGCGACTTCCGGCAGGCTGACCTCCCGGGTGATGCCGAGAACCCGCGCCACCATTTCCACCGCCGCCACCGCCTCCGGGCCGGCATTATTGCGGAACCAGTCGCCGGCGATCGCCAGCCGCAGCCCGGCCGCACCCTTTCCCAGATCCGGCAGCACCGGCTGCACGGTCCGGCGGGCGCTGGCCGGATCGGCGGGATCGTGGCCGGCCAGCACATCATGCAGCAGGGCCAGATCCTCGGCCGAGCGGGCGAGCGGGCCGACATGATCGAGGCTGGCCGCACACGGGAAGGCGCCGGCGCGCGACATCCGGCCGAAGGTGGGCTTCAGCCCGAACAGGCCGCAGAACGAGGCCGGCACCCGGATGGAGCCGTTGGTATCCGACCCCAACGCCACCGGCATCAGGCCGGCGGCGACCGCTGCCGCCGGACCGGACGACGAGCCGCCGGCCATGCGGGCGAGATCATGCGGGTTGCGGCAGACATCCCCGTGGACATTGGTCCCGGTGAAGCCGGTGGCATATTCGTCCATGGCGAGCGCGCCGACGAGCAGGGCGCCGGCCGCCTTCATGCGCGCGATCAGGGCGGCATCGGCGGTGGCCGCCGGAGACCCGGCATTGATGCGCGCGCCGGCCCGGGTGGGGAGGCCGTCGATGTCGAACAGGTTCTTCACGCCATAGGGCACGCCCGCCAGCGGCGGCAGCGGCTCGCCCCGGGCGTGGGCTTCGTCGATGGCCGTGGCCTCGGCGACGGCGCGCTCGGCGGTGAGGTCGGTGACCGCGTTCACCCGGGGATTGATGGCCTCGATGGCGGCCAGCGACAGCCGCACCATGTCGGCGGCGGTGACCTCGCTCCGCCTGATCATGCCGATGATCTCGGTGGCGGTGCCCTGAAGCGGATTGATGTGCTGCATCGGGCTCTCCCGGACAGGACGCAGGCGCCGGCGGACCGGCGCGGACAGGCGGAAAGGGTGAACGGGCGCCGGCGGGGCCCTGATACCAAGCGCACGATGTGCTGACCGCACCATGCGCCTGAAGAGCGCGCAGATTTCTCATCTGCTCCAAAAGCATGAGACATCTGCATCGGGAGAGCGGAGGATCCCTTCCCGGGATCCCTCGCTCTCAGGCCTCGAACACCGGCGCGCTTTCAACCTGGTCGGACAGCGGAAAATCGAGCACCAGGCCGGCGGCCTCGGCGGCGGCCAGCAGCTGCTGGCGGACGGCCGGGCGCCAGTCGGGCTCGATCACCAGACCGAGGGCGGGGGCAACGGTGTCCAGAAAGGCATCTGCCTCGAAGGCCGGCTTGGGCATGGGAAGAGGTCCGGTCCGAAAAGGGGGCGCCGGAAAGCGCCGCAGGAAGCCCGCCCGTCGGGCAGGCCGATCGCGTTCGAGACTAGCATCGGCCCCGGCCATCCCGCCACCGCCGCCCCGGCGAACGCGACCCCGGCGCGCGGGCCGCCACATCCGTGGGATGTGTGCGCCGCAGCGCGAAAAGCCCGTGCGCGGATCCACGCAGTTCGCCGGAACCAAAGGGGTGGTTGCCTTTCCGGCACGCCCGGTGCATCCGGAAAAGACCTGACCGGTCCGGCCGGCCCGGGACCCGGGAATCAGAGGCCGCCGATTCCCGGCCGGAGGCTGCCGGCCCTCCCCTGATCCGCGAGCGGAGACCCGCCCCCATGAGCGCGCGCACCATCGCCACCCTGGAGCGCCTCGTCGGTTTTGACACCACGAGCCGGAATTCCAACCTGCCGCTGATCGCGTGGGTGGAGGAGGAGCTTGCCCGGTTCGGCGTGCCCTCCTTCCGCGTCTATGACGAGACCGGCGAGAAGGCCAACCTGTTTGCCACCATCGGCCCGGCCGATGTGCCCGGCTACATCCTCTCCGGCCACACCGATGTGGTGCCGGTGGACGGGCAGGACTGGGCCTCGGATCCCTTCACCCTCACCCGGCGCGGCAGCCGGCTCTATGGCCGCGGCACCTCGGACATGAAGGGCTTCGTCGCCTGCTGCATCGCCAAGCTGCCGGAGCTGGTGGCGCAGCCCCTCAAGATGCCGATCCACTTCTCCTTTTCCTATGATGAGGAGGTGGGCTGCCTCGGCGTGCCCGGCCTCGTCTCGGAGCTGGCCGGCCGGCCGGTGCTGCCGGCGGGCTGCTTCGTGGGCGAGCCGACCAGCATGCAGGTGGTCGTTTCCCACAAGACCAAGCGCTCGTTCAATGTGCGGGTGCAGGGCCGCTCCTGCCATTCGTCGCTGGCGCCGGAAGGCGTCAACGCGGTGGAATATGCCGCCCGGCTGATCGTCTTCATCCGCGAGCTCGGCGTGAAGCTGCGCGACCAGGGCCCGCGTGACGGCCTGTTCGACGTGCCCTTCACCACGGCCCACACCGGCACCATCGAAGGCGGCACGGTGCTTAACATCGTGCCGGACCAGTGCGTGTTCTCCTACGAGTTCCGCGTGCTGCCGCGCGAGGATGCCGATGCCCTCTCGGCCGCCGTGGAAGCCTATGCCCGCGACGTGCTGGAGCCGGAAATGAAGGCGATTGCCCCGGAAGCGGGCTTCACCTTCGAGGCCGTCACCGGCTTTCCCGGTCTCGACACGGCGGTGGAGGCCCCGGTCACCCTGCTGGCCAAGCGGCTGGCCGGCCGCAACGACCATTCCAAGGTCGCCTATGGCACCGAGGCCGGCATCTTCGAGGGCGGCGGCATCCCGACCGTCGTGGTCGGCCCCGGCTCCATCGAGCAGGCCCACAAGCCCGACGAGTTCATCGAGATTGCCGAGCTGGAGCGCTGCGAGGCGTTCATCGACCGGCTGATCGCCCACTGCGCCGCCTGAGGCAGACGCCCCCCAGAGCAGGCCAGCATCGGCCCGGAGTTCGCGCCGTGCCGGTGCCATTGCGGTCGGCGCGGGGCGGTGGCATGAATTTTCGCCGGGGCGCCCCCCGCCCCGGTTCCCCCTCCCGGAGTTCCGCCTTGTCCATCCTGATTCTCACCCGCGTCTCGGCCGAAAATGCCGAGATGTGGCGCACCCTTCTTGCCGCGGCCATGCCGGAGGAGGACATCCTTCCCGTGGTGCCGGGCGGTCTGCCCGGGGATGCGGACCTTGGCGCCGTCGATGTGGCGATCGTCGCCAATCCGCCGCCGGGGCTTCTCACCCGCTGCCCGAACATCCGGCTGATCCAGTCGCTGTGGGCGGGCGTCGATGCGCTCCTGACCGACGACACCCTGCCGGAACAGCCGGTGCTGGCCCGGCTGGTGGATCCGGCGCTGGCGACCGCCATGGCCGAGGCGGTGGCGACGTGGACCCTGTGGCTGCACCGGCAGGGGCCGGCCTATCACGCTTCCGAGCTGGCCCATGAGTGGCGGCAGCGGCTGCAGCCGACGGCGGCAGAGCGCCGGGTGGGTCTGCTCGGCCTTGGCGCCATGGGCCGGGCCTCGGCGGCGCTGCTGAAGACCATCGGCTTCGATGTCTGCGGCTGGAGCCGCTCGCCGGTCGCCCTTGAGGGTATCCGCACCTTCTCCGGCGCCGATGGCCTGACGGCGATGCTGGCGGACACCGAGATCCTCGTGAACCTGCTGCCGCTGACGCCGGAGACCCGGGGCATCCTGGGCACGCCGCTGTTCTCCGCCCTGCCGGCGGGCGCGGCGATCGTGAACTTCGGCCGCGGAGACCATCTGGTGTCCGAGGATCTGCTGGGCGCCCTTGAGCGCGGCCAGCTTTCCCACGCCGTGCTCGACGTGTTCTCGAAGGAGCCGCTGCGGCCGGAGTGCCCCTATTGGGACCATCCGCAGATCACCGTGCTGCCCCATGTTGCCGCCGCCACGGACCCGCGCACGGCCGCCGAGGAAGTCGCCGAGAACATCCGCCGCTTCCGGGCCGGCAAGCCGCTGGCGGGCGTGGTGGAGCGCAAGCGGGGGTATTGAATCCGGCTTGCGCTTCTGACTTCAAAAAAAGGGGGGTGGTCCGGAGGCCCCCGGGCCTCCGGGCGGGTTTGGGCGGCAGCCCGATAAGGAGACCACCGCATCAGCATTGATGTCGCGCGGATCCAGCCGCTGCCACCCGGTCATGCGGTTGCGGAACCAGGTGTCCTGCCGCTTGGCGTAGCGCCGGGTTTCTGCGACCGAGGCGGTGATGGCGTCTTCCAGATCGCGCCGGCCGGCGGCGACCTCGGCCAGTGCCTGCACGCCGATGGCGCGCATGGCCGGCAGGGCCGGATCGAGACCGAGGGCGGCAACCGCTTCGGCCTCGGCGATGGCGCCGGCCGCCACCATCATGCGGAAGCGCCGGTCGATGCGGGCGCCCAGCCACTCCCGGTCCGGGGCCAGCACGATCCGCAGGCAGCGGGTTTCGTCGAGCACCGGGGGCGTGGTGGCGCGCCAGTGCTCGGCGAGCGAGACGCCCGTCGCCAGAATGACTTCAAGCGCCCGGGCGATGCGCTGGGTGTCGGCCGGGTTCAGCCGGACGGCCATTTCGGGGTCGCGGGCGGCGAGTTCGGCGTGGAGCGCGGGGGCGGGCAGTTCGGCGGCGCGGGCGCGCACGGCCGAGCGGACGGCATCGGGGATCGGCGGCACCTCGGACAGGCCGCGGGTCAGCGCCTCGAAATAGAGCCCGGTGCCGCCGACCAGCACGGGCACGCGGCCTTCCGCCCGCACCGCCGCGATTTCGGTGGCAGCCGCGGTGGCGTAGCGGGCGGCCGAGAAGGCATCGGCGGGGTCGATCACGCCATAGAGCCGGTGGGGCACCCGGGCGCAGTCGGCCGCATCGGGGCGGGCGGTGATGAGGGCGAGGCGGTCATAGACCTGCATCGAATCCGTGTTGATGATGACGCCGCCGAGGCGTTCGGCAAGCGCGACGGCCAGCGCCGACTTGCCGCTGGCCGTCGGGCCGGCTATCAGCACGGCGCCCCGGGGATCTTGCATCCCGTCCCTCGTCCAGTTGGAGCCCGTGCCCATGGACCTCGTCGCGACCCTCGTTTCCAATCCGAAGACCCAGTCTGTCGATAGTGGCCTGGTGGCGCACGCCCGTGGCGCCCTGCCGCGGGACCAGGTGGTCAAGATCCTGCACGAAGGCGTTGCCGTCGACATCGCCTTCGCCAGCGAGGCCGGCCGGGCCGAGAGCGCCTATGAGGCGATGCTGCGGGACGCGGTCGGCGATGCGCCTGTCGACATTCTCGTGCAGCCGCTGGCCTTCCGGCGCAAGCGTCTTCTGGTCGCCGACATGGATTCGACCCTGATCGGTCAGGAATGCGTGGACGAGCTGGCCGATGTGCTGGGCCTGAAGCCGGAGGTGGCCGCCATCACCGAGCAGGCCATGCGCGGCGAGATCGACTTCGCCCCGGCGCTCAGGAAGCGCGTGGCGCTGCTGGCCGGGCTGGACGTGACGGCGATCCAGGACCTGCTGGAAATGCGCATCCACCTGACCCCGGGGGCCCGGGTGCTGGTGCAGACCATGCGCGCCCATGGCGCCTACACGGCGCTGGTGTCGGGCGGCTTCACCGCCTTCACCGGCCCGATCGCCGAGAAGCTCGGCCTGCACGAGCACCGCTCGAACATTCTCGATGTGGTCGACGGCAAGCTCGCCGGCACGGTGCAGGAGCCGATCCTCGGCAAGGATGCCAAGCGCGAGCGCCTGCTGGCGCTGATGGCCGAACACGGCCTGAAGCGCGAGGAGACGCTGGCCGTCGGCGACGGCGCCAACGACCTGCCGATGATCGAGGCCGCCGGCCTCGGCGTCGCCTTCCACGCCAAGCCCGTGGTGGCCGCTGCCGCCCGCGGCAAGATCACCTTCGGTGACCTGACGGCGCTGCTGCATTTCCAGGGCTACACCGACGACGATTTCGTCGGGGTGTGATACCAAAAATCCTTGAAAAGGTCTCTTTGGTATTCCGATGCGAATTTCTCATGCCATTGGAGCAGATGAGAAATTCGCTGCGTCTTCAGATGCGCGGTGCTGTCAGCACTTGCGTGTCTGGTATGAGCTGACAGTACCGCTCCCGCGCGATTGCTGACAGAGCCGTCGTCCCCGTGCTCGGGGGCGGCGGCTCTGTCATGTCTGCTCCCCCGCGCCGCGGTCTTGCGTCTTGCGGGTGTCGTCTGCGACCATCGCCGCGACTCGCGCGGGCAGGACAGGGCCCGCGTCATCCGCTGGAAGGACCCGTTCGGGCATGTGCACCTCGCTCCTCTACACCGATACCGCTGGCCGCGCCTATTATGGCCGCACGCTGGAACTGTCGCTGGATCTGCCCTACCGGGTGCTGTTCCTGCCGGCGGGCACTGCCATCCATTCGGAAATCGCCGGCTATGCCCCGGTCGACTATCGCACCCGCTATGGGCTTCTGGGCGTCGCCATGCCGCGCCGGGTGCCGACCGCCGAGGCGCCGGCCACGCTTGATGACCTGAAGGTGCTGGAAGGGCTGAACGAGAAGGGGCTGACCTTCAGCCTGCTCTCCTATCCGCAGGCCGATGGCCCGCAGGCGGAGATGGCGGCGGCAACGGCGGTGCTGTCGGCCACCGATCTCGGCTCGTGGGCGCTGGGGCAGTTCGCGACGGTGGCCGAAGTGAAGGCAGCGCTCGCCACCCAGCCCATCCGCATGGAGCCGCTGGCGATCCTCGGCGGGCTGGTGTCGCCCTTCCATTATGTGGTGCACGATGCCGGCGGGGCGTCGCTGGTGTTCGAGTTCCACCATGGCCGCATGTCGGTGCACGAGAACCCGGTGGGCGTGATGACCAACGCGCCGCAGTTCGACTGGCACCTGACCAATCTCGCCAACTACAGCTTCCTCAGCAATGTCGACCAGTCCCGCGGCGTGCTGAACGGCTTTGCCGTGACGCAGCCGGGCTCGGGCATCGCGACGGCGGGCCTGCCGGCCTCCAACACCTCGCCGGACCGCTTCATCCGCGCCGTCTATTATTCCGCCTTTGCCGAGAAGGCGGCGGATCCCGATGGCGCCGTGCGGATGCTGGCCCATGTGATGAACAATTTCGACCGGCCGCGCGGCATCACCATCGACCCGCCGGACACCGGCAGCTCGCATCTGGCCGTGCAGGGCGCCAATCCCGGGCTGGAAGGCAAGGTGCCGACCGAATTCACCTCGTGGACCAGCCTGGCCGATCTCGACCGTCGCCGCCTCTATCTGCGCGATCACCGGGCGCTGGCCTATGTCGGATTCGATCTGGCAGCGCTTGCCGGTGCCGGGCAGCCGATGGTCCTGCCGTTCAGCGGGCTCGACACCCCGATCCTCGATGCCACGGCGACCCTGAAGGCCCACGCGGTGGCGTGAGCCCCGACACGAAAACACCGCCGCCCCGGGGCCGGGACGGCGGTGTCTTCAGCGTCCGGTCTGCCCGGGAGCCGCCAACAAGACGGCTCCCGGGCGCGACGGATCAGGCCGGATCAGGCGAGCTTGGTCGCGATCTCGGCGATGTGCTTGCCCTGGGCGCGGGCGCCGGCCAGCTCGATCTCGCTCGGCTGACGCGAGCCGTCGCCGGCGGCGATCGTCGTGGCGCCATAGGGCGAGCCACCGGCGATCTCGGACAGCGTCATCTGCTCCTGGAAGGAATAGGGCAGACCGGCAATCACCATGCCCTGATGCAGGAAATAGGGCAGGAAGGTGAGGATGGTGGCTTCCTGGCCGCCATGCTGGGTGGCCGTCGAGGTGAAGACGCCGCCGACCTTGCCGATCAGCTTGCCCTGGAACCACAGACCACCGGTCTGATCCAGGAAATTCTTCATCTGGGCGGCCATGATGCCGAAGCGGGTCGGCGTGCCGAAGATGATCGCGTCATATTCCGGCAGCTCGGCCACGGTGGCGACGGGGGCCGCCTGCTCGGTCTTGAAGTGGCTGGCCTTGGCCACGTCATCCGGCACCAGCTCGGGCACCCGCTTCACCACGGCCTCGGCGCCGGCGGCCTTGACGCCCTCGGCAACCGCATAGGCCATCTGCTCGATGTGGCCATAGCTCGAATAATAGAGAACCAGAACCTTCGCCATCGTCTTGTCTCCTGCGGTTGCCCCCGGGTCCCGTTGCGGGCGCCGGTGGGCCACCGGAAATCTCATGGCGTCAATCTAGGGCGAAATCAGGCCGGTGTGGACGGTCTGAACGCATTGTTCACCGGAAGGGAACAGTGGTGCGGGCCGCATCAGGCAGCGCTGGCGGCGCTCAGGAACGCCTCCACCTCGTCCGCCGTGGTGCGGAAGGAGGTGACGAGGCGGATGCCGGCCTCGTCCGGGCCCGGCGTGACGGGCAGCAGGGCGGCTGGCCAGTCATAGAAATAGGCGCCGGCGGCGCGCAGGCGCTCGATCATGGCGACGGGCAGCAGGGGGAACACCTCGTTGGCCTCCACCGGCCAGCCAAGCGACACCCCGGGCAGGCGCGCCAGCCCCTCGCCGAGGCGGCGCGCCATGGCGTTGGAATGGGCCGCCAGCCGCAGCCAGTCGCCGCCTTCCAGCCAGCCGCAGCACTGGGCGCCAAACAGCCGGCCCTTGGAGATGAGATGCCCGCCGCGCTTGCGGATATTGGCAAAGGCCGCAGCCTTCTCCGCATCGAAGAAGATCACCGCCTCGCAGGCCAGCGCCCCGTTCTTGGAGGCGCCGAGACAGAGCACGTCGACGCCGGCCTTCCAGCTCATTTCCGCCGGGCTGGCCCCGGTCGCAACCAGCGCGTTGGCAAAGCGGGCGCCGTCCATGTGCACGGCGAGACCGCGGGCGTGGGCCTCGGCGGCCAGTGCCGTCACCTCGGCCACGGAATAGACGAGGCCGCATTCGCTCGCCTGGGTGAGGCTCAGCACCGCCGGCAGCACATTGTGGGGGGCGCGGGCCGGCAGGCGGTCCAGTTCGGCGGCGAGCAGATCGGCGGTCAGCTTGCCCGCCCGGTCCGGCAGGGCGATCAGCCGGGCGCCGCCGGTGAAGAATTCCGGGCCGCTCGATTCGTCGACGCGGATATGGGCCTGGGCGTGACACAGCACCGCCTCCCACGGCCGGGTGAGGGCGGCCAGCGCCAGACAGTTGGCGGCGGTGCCCGTGGCGACGAAGAAGGCCGTCACCTCGCGCTCGAAGGTCTCGTTCAGCAGCCGGCCGGCCCGTTCGGTCCACGGATCGGCGCCATAGGAGGGGGCGGTGCCGGCGTTGGCCTCCAGAAGAGCGGCCATCACCGCGTCCGACGCCCCCACCATGTTGTCGCTGCCGAAGATCATCACGCCTGTCCGCTTTTCCGTTGCCGGGAGCCCGGAGGAGACGACGCCCCGGCCGAGGGGTCAAGCCTCGGCGCGGGTGAGGGCGTCCGGGACACCGGCGCGGGCAGGAAAAGACCTGGCGCCGAAAGGGGCGGGGCTCAGAACAGCGAGCCCTGATCCTTCGGCGCCTTTACCGGCGGGGCATCCTCGGCCGGCTCGGCCTTGCGGCGCGGCGCGCGGCGCTTCTTCGCCGGGGCCTCGGCGGCGGTGACGGACGGGGCCGCGGACACAACGGGCGCGGCGGTGCCGTCGCCGGTGACGGTCGCCGGCGTCACCCCATCGGCGAAGCGGATCGCCAGCGCCATGCCGGGGGCGAGGTCGGCGGCGGCACGCACCAGCGGTCCCCCGGCATCGTCGCGGTGGATGATGGCATAGCCGCGGGCCAGCACCGCCCGGTGGGACAGGGTTTCCAGCAGCCGGCCGATGGCGGTCAGCGCCCGGCTGCGGCGCTCGTAGCCGGCGGCGAAGGCCGGGGCGAGGCGGCGGGCGAAGCTCTCGGCGCGCTCGCGGCCATCGGCGATGCGGCGCTCCAGCAGACGCGGCGTCAGGCGCGGGGCGATGCGGTCCAGCCGCGAGCGCGCGGCATTGGCCGCCCGGGTCAGGGCCTGATCCAGCCGGTTGCCGCGCTGCTCCGCCTTGGCCCGGCTGCCGGCAATGAGAGCGGCGAGGAGATGCGGCGTCAGCCGGCCGCCGGCCCGGTCCAAACGGGTGCGATGGGTGGCGGCCGCCCGGCCGAGGGCATGGCCGAGGCGGGCTGCCGACAGGTCCAGCCGCTGGCGCGGCAGGGCCACCAGATCCGCCGGCGCCGGCAGCGCCCGGGCCAGCGCGCGCAGATCGCCGCGGGCCATTTCCATCCGACGGGCGCTTGCCGCGTGGAGGCGGCGCTCGAAATCGGCAACGGTCGCCAGAAGGTCGGAGCGCACGGGCACCGCCATTTCGGCCGCGCCCGTGGGGGTCGGCGCGCGCCGGTCGGCGACATGATCCAGAAGGGTCCAGTCGGTCTCGTGGCCGATGGCGGAAATCAGCGGGATGCGACAGGCGGCTGCCGCCCGCACCACGGCCTCGTCATTGAAGCCCCAGAGGTCTTCCAGACTGCCGCCGCCGCGCGCCACGATCAGCACATCCGGCCGCGGCACCTGCCCGCCCGCCGGCAGGGCATCGAAACCGCGGATGGCGGCGGCCACCTCGTCGCCGGAGCCCTCGCCCTGCACCCGCACCGGCCACACCAGCACGCGCACGGGGAAGCGGTCGCGGATGCGGTGGAGGATGTCGCGGATGACGGCGCCGGTCGGCGACGTCACCACGCCGATGGTGGCGGGCAGAAAGGGCAGCGCCTGCTTGCGGCTGTCGTCGAACAGCCCTTCGGCCGTCAGCTTGCGCCGGCGCTCTTCCAGCAGGGCCATGAGGGCGCCGACACCGGCCGGCTCGATGGCGTCGATGACGATCTGGTACTTGGACGAGCCGGGAAAGGTGGTCAGCCGCCCGGTGGCGATCACCTCCAGCCCCTCCTGGGGCTTCACCTTCAGGCGCTGGAAGCTGGGGCGCCAGATCACCGCGTCGATGCGGGCCTTGTCGTCCTTCAGGGAGAAATAGGCGTGGCCCGAGGAATGAGGGCCGCGATAGCCCGACACCTCGCCGCGCACCCGCACATAGGAGAAGGTTTCCTCCACCGTGCGCTTGAGGGCGAAGGAAAGCTCGGAGACCGAATAATCGGCCACATTGCCGCGGCTGCTGCCATCATCCTGCATGGGGGCAATCCGTCTCGTGGTCGGCATCCGGCGACCCGCGCCGGGGAGATCCGGCCGCCGTCCCCGGCGGGGGCAGCGGCCATCATGGCAGGGCATCCGTCACGCCGGCGCCGGGTCTGGCCTGTTGCCGCGCCGCGCCCGCCAGCCCGTGCGCGATACTCCGGCCCGGTGCAGATTTCCCATATGTGGTGAAAATCCCGGGGAAAGCGGCACCCGGACAGGCAGCAGGGCCTGTTCCGGAGGGGGCTCAGGCGTCGGGCACGCCTTCGACGATGACGATGTGCAGGTCGGCGCCGGTGCGGTGCGCCCGGGCGGCCTGATATTCAGGCGAGTTGTAGCAGGCGATGGCCGCCTCGACGCTCGCAAATTCCAGCACCACATTGCGCGAGGCGATGGTGCCTTCCATGGGGAAGGCGGCCCCGCCACGGGCAAGCGGCCGCGCGCCATATTTCTCGAAGGCGATGCGGGAGCCCTCGATATAGCGGCGGTAGCCGTCGTCGATCTCCACGTCGCCGCGCGCGATCCAGTATCCCCGGGGCATCCCAACGCTCCACTGGCGCCTTTTCCGCCTGCTCTGGCGCACGGGAAAAGGCGCTCGGTTTTGATCTGAAACCAAAGATCCTCGAAGAGGACTCTTTGGTATTCCGGTGCGGATTTCTCCGAAGCGGTGTCGCATGGCCGGGCCGGAAATGCAAAAGGCCGGGCGAACCCGGCCTTTCCATTCTTCATCCGCGCGATCGGCGGTGCTGCGAACCGGCTCACTGGGCCGGCAGCGGCGCCGGGCTGTCGGAGAGGGTGCGCAGATAGGCGATCAGGTTGGCCCGCTCGGTATCGTTCTTGATGCCGGCAAACGCCATCGCGGTGCCCGGGACCTCGGCCTTCGGGTTGGC
Organism: Segnochrobactraceae bacterium EtOH-i3; assembly: GCA_050689115.1. Lineage (GTDB taxonomy): Bacteria > Pseudomonadota > Alphaproteobacteria > Rhizobiales > Segnochrobactraceae > JBBSSF01. Next base: position 91,099 of record JBOGCN010000018.1, read on the forward strand.
GATGAAGGCGTTCAGCAGATCATAATTCCACTGGCCATGGGCGCCGGCGAACTCTTCCATGCCCTTGGAATATTTGAAGCCTTCGTGCTTGCCGATATCGCGGCCGACGACGCCCCAGTTGTTCGGGCCGACCTTGTTCGGGCCGCCCTTGGTGAAGTCGTGGCAGGCGGCGCACTTCTTGGCGGCGGCCTGACCCTTGGCGACATCGGCGGTCGCCAGCAGCTCGGCGAACGGCTTCGGCGGCTCGGCCGCGGCACCGGCGGCAGCGGAGGCCGTCTGCACAATGAAGCCCGGCGTCTCGGGAGCGCCGACATTGAACAGCGCGCCGGAGAGGGCATTCAGGCCGAAGGCGAACACGACCGCGCCGAGCACGGCCCCAACGATCTTGTTGAACTCGAGAGTGTTCATCGATCCCTTCCCGGACCTCTTAAACTTCTGTCGGCTGACTCAGCCCCTGTCCTACCGGTCGCCCTGCGGAACCGGCCGTGATGGCCGCTCCGGGACTGACCCGTCGGTCCTCCCCGGCGACTGTGTGCCGGCGGGAGACGCTCTGCAAGCCCACCCCGCCCGGATAACAGATGCCAGCTTCAGCTTACACTGATTCGACCCTGCCCTTTTCCGTGCGCGGGCGGGACGCGACACGAGGTCGCCGATCCGGGGGGATCAATGCGCGCGGACACTATCCGCTTCAACTCCGCTCTGTCCACGCCTATAAGACGACGCCCGATTGAGACATTTCGACACCCGACGGACGACGGAGAAGGCGGGGCGGGACGGCCCTGCGTGTGCCGCGTCCGGTGCTCGGGTTCGGGCTGATGCAGGCGATCCGGCCGGTGCGGCCGGTCCCATGGAACCGGAGACTCCAGCCATGCCCTCCTCGCCCCTCGTGCTCATCCCGGCGCGTCTCGCCGCGACCCGCCTGCCCAACAAGCCGCTGGCCGATATCGGCGGCGTCCCGATGATCGTGCAGGTGTGGCGCCGCGCCATGGAGGCCGATGTCGGCCCGGTGGTCGTCGCCTGCGATGACGAGCGCGTGGCCGAGGCCGTGCGCAAGGAAGGCGGCAAGGCCGTCATGACCCGGGCCGACCATCCCTCGGGATCGGACCGCATCCACGAGGCCGCCTGCAAGGTGGACCCGGAAGGCCGCCACGACATCATCGTCAACGTGCAGGGCGACCTGCCGACCATCGACCCCAAGGTCATCCGCCAGTCGATCGTGCCGCTGGCCGACCGGGAGGTGGATCTGGCGACGCTCACCGTCGAGATCACGGTGGAGCATGAGCGCACCGATCCCAACGTGGTGAAGATCGTCGGCTCGCCGGTCGGTCCGGACCGTCTGCGCGCGCTCTATTTCACCCGGGCGACGGCGCCCTGGGGCCCGGGCCCGCATTATCACCACATCGGCCTTTATGCCTATCGCCGCTTCGTGCTCGACCGCTTCGTCACCATGCCGCCCTCCACCCTGGAGAAGCGCGAGAAGCTGGAGCAGCTGCGCGCGCTGGAAGCCGGCATGCGGATCGACGCCATGATCGTCGATGACGTGCCGCTGGGCGTCGACACCCAGGCCGATCTCGACCGCGCCCGCGCCATCCTCGGCCGCGGCTGCTGACCCTTTTCCCCGGCCGGTGGCGGACCATCGGCCGGGGACCCTCCGAGGACGGACCGTCCGGCCCTGCCGGCGGCCCGCCCCACTTTTCTCAAGGACGAGAAGACGATGACGGATCGCCTGAAGGTCGTGTTCCAGGGGGAACCGGGCGCCAATTCCCACCTTGCCGTGGCCGATGTGTTTCCGGATGCCGAGGCGGTGCCGTGCGCGACCTTCGAGGACTGCTTTGCGGCCATCGAGAGTGGCGCGGCGGACCTCGGCATGATCCCGATCGAGAATTCCGCCAATGGCCGGGTGACGGATATCCATCATCTGCTGCCCAAGGCGAAGGTGCACATCATCGGCGAATATTTCCTGCCGGTGCACCATCAGCTCCTCGGCGTGAAGGGCGCGACGCTTGCCGACCTGAAGACCGTGCAGAGCCATGTGCAGGCGCTGGGCCAGTGCCGGGCGCGGCTGCGCACCATGGGCCTCACCCCGGTGGTCGGCGCCGATACCGCCGGTTCCGCCCGGGAGATCGCCGAAGCGGGTGACCGCAGCCGCGGCGCGCTGGCCTCGCGGCTGGCCGCCGAGATCTACGGTCTCGATATCCTCGCCGAGGACGTGGAGGACGAGTCCACCAATACCACCCGCTTCGTCATCCTGTCGAAGGCCCAGAAGTGGGCGCCGTCGGGCAATGGCACCGTGGTCACCACCTTCCTGTTCCGGGTGCGCAACGTGCCGGCCGCCCTCTACAAGGCGTTGGGCGGCTTTGCCACCAATGGCGTGAACCTGACCAAGCTCGAGTCCTACATGCTCTCGGGCCAGTTCTTCGCCACCCAGTTCTATGCCGATGTGGAAGGCCATCCGGACGACACCAATGTCGCCCTGGCGCTGGAGGAGCTCGCCTTCTTCTCCGCCGAGTTCAAGATCCTCGGCGTCTACCCGGCCCACCCGTTCCGCGAGACCATCCGCGAGCCCGAGCCGAACCGGGCGCTGCGCCCGAGCCCGGCGGCGGAGTGAACCTCGCCCCGGTGCGGCTTCCGACGGCATCCGGGCGCTCATCAGCGTCCTGCGGTCGTGTTTGAGACCAGGCGCATGACGTGCCGGCCGCGCCCTCGCGCCTGAAGGGCAGCGGATTTCTCATCTGCCCCAAGGGCATGAGAAATCCGCATCGGAACACCAAAGGATCCT
>JBOGCN010000019.1:0-77096 GCA_050689115.1 Segnochrobactraceae bacterium EtOH-i3
ACGCAGATACCGCTTGAAGCCGCGATAGCCGACCTTCACCACGCTGTTGGCCGCAAGCACCGCCGGCAGGCTTCCGTGCAGGTGATCGGCCGCGACGTCGGTGAAGTCGCCGGCCGTGGTGGTGTCGCTCTCCTGCACCTTGGGCGAGAAGTTGCCGGATCCGGCGATGGCGCCGGTGTTGACGACGAAGGCCGCCGATCCGAAGCCGAGGAGGTCGAGGGCGGCGCTGGTGACGGTGGCCGTCTGCACGGCCGGGGCGATGGCCTGCACCACGCCGATATTGTGAGCGATGTCGCGCATGTCGGGATCCTCAGACGCTGGTGGCCATCTTGAGCTTGCGGAGAGCGGCCGGCATGACCATTCCGCCACCCACCCGGCGCCGGGCGTGGAAGCGGATCAGGCCCTTGGCGGCGACGGTGTAGGGGTCGCGCATGATGCTCATGCCCACGCGGTCATAGATCCGGTAGGCGGTGCCGAAGTCGCCGAACAGGATCGGCATCTCGCCCGAGGCCGCATCGGGCATGTCGACGGCTTCCACCACCGGCCGGCCGAGCAGGGTGGCCGGCTGGCCCGCCGCATAGGCCTCCCGCCAGAGATAGTTGCCGTTGCCGTCCTTCAGGGTGCTGACGGCGGCAAGCGTGGTGGAGCTCATCATCCACGCGCCGGTGTTCCGGTACTGGGCCGGCAGGCTGTACATCATCTTGATGAGGGCATCGGACTTGAGGTCGGTCGCGTGCCCGTTGGCAAACGGCGTCACGCCGGACGCCGACAGAAGCCCCAGCGGCTGCTTCACCCCGCTGCCGCCGATGAAGGCCGCCCCCTCGAGCCGGCCGAACTCCTCGGCAAGCGCCGACGACACTTCCGCCTCCACGTCCACGGCCGCATCCTCGATGATGCGCAGGGAGACGTCGACGAAACAGGCGATCTCATGGGCCGGGATTTCCACCTGCCCATAGGTGGTGCCGGTCTCCGGTCGCTCCTCGTCTTCCCCCACCCAATGGGCGGTGGTGGTGCCGGTGCGCTTCGGCAGGATGATGGAGGCGCCCGCCATGGCGCCCACCCGTGCCACCGCACGCACCGGCGAGAACTCCACGAGGTCCTTGATGATCTCCCGCGAAAACTCCGGCGGAGCGAGAAAGCCGCCCTTGGCGTCATCCCCCACCACGAGGGCGCGCACCTCCTCGGCCACCATCCGGGCGTCGCCCCGGCGCAGATAGCTGGTGAAGGCCCGGCGCTCGAGCGCAACTTCCGCCGGCGCAGCGCCACCGCTCGGCCGGTTGGCCCGGGTCTCCAGATCGCGCAGCCGCTGTTCCAGCGCATCCACGGTGCCCATGCGCTGTTCCAGCACCGCAATCGCCCCCAGCCGTTGTTCGGCGCCGGTGCGGAACTCGGTGAAGCCGGAGCGCAGCTCCTCCACGGTCCGGGTGGCCATGGCGATCGGATCCTCCGCCTCCGGGGCGGAACGGGTTTCGAGGGGAGAGGTCATCGGCTGTCCTTCATGGCAAGGAGGGCGCACCGGGCGTGCCGGCAGGCCTCGGCAAAGGTGGAAAGCCCGTCGGAGCGGGCGCGAACTTCGGTGATGCGGGCGCCCCGGGCCGAGGGCAGCCCGACGAGGCTGATTTCCACCAGCTCGATGTCCGTCAGCGTCCTGAGGCCGTTGAGGCCGAGCTTGTCGCCCCGCACGCTGAAGCCGATGGAAAGGCCATCCAGGGCGCCGCCCTTCAGCAGCGCATGGGCCTCGGCCCCGCGCCGGGTCTCGGTGATCAGCCTGCCGGAGACGGCAAGCCCGGTCTGGTCTTCGCGGATGTCGGTCCAGACGCCGATCACGTCGGAAAGGTCATGGGCCCACAGCATCAGCGGGCGGGTGCCAGCGGCCTTGTGCTCGGCAAGGCTCTTGCGGAAGGCCCCGCGGGCGACGATCTCGCCATGCCGGTTGGGGGTGTCGAAGATCGCCGCATGGCCGGAAAAGGCCCCGCTGTCGCCCGGCGGCTCGAAGCGGACGGAAAGGCCAAGATGCTCCATCACCGCCCTCCCGGCCGGAAGGCCCGGCGGTTCCCGGCAAAGGCATCCGCCTGCTCCTGCACCCACGGCACCTTGAGCAGCCGCACCACCGCACGGTGGCCGAAGGGCGCCTGCCGGCCGTCCTCCTCCGGCGGCACCTCCCAGCCCAGAACGCACCGCGCGAGGCTGTCGATGCGCGCCGCCTCCCGGTCGGCAAAGGAAACCGTGCCGTCAGCCCCGGCCGCCTCCGCAAGCCCGTCCATCAGGGCAATGCGCGCCCGGCGCTGCACGTCGCTGTCCGGCCCGGCGACGAGGAGGCGCACGCCTGTCGGCTGCCCCTCCCACGGGTCGATGATGTCCATCCATCGCCCCCGGTCCTGGTCGGCGATGGTGGCGAAGATGTCGTCAAGTTCCATTGGGCCCCTCACGGGCAGGGGTGGACGGTGCCGGGGCGGGGCGCTCCGGGTTGATCGCGGGGTTCTGGTAGATCTCGCCGCCGTCATAGGGGGCGAGGTCCAGCCAGCTCCGGGCGGTATTGGGGTTCAGCACCTTGGCCGCGATGAGGGAGGAAATGGCCGTCGCCCGGGTCGCAAGGTCGGCCCGGGTCAGGTCGTCCCGGTCGAACAGGAAGCGCCGGCGCTGGCGCTCGGCAGGGGTCAGCAGCGCCCGGCCAAGGGCGGCTTCCAGCGTCTTCAGCCAGGGCTCGAGCGTGTAGGTGAGGAATTCCTTGCCCGCCTGCTCGCCATTCGCCCAGGTCGCCCGGTCGAAGTCGAACAGCAGCGTCGGCGACACCCGGAAGGCCCGGGCAATCTCGAGGATCTGGAACTTCCGCAGCTCCAGAAACTGCGCATCGACGCTGGAAAGCATCAGCGGCGAAAAGGTCGCGCCATCCCAGAGGATCGCGGTCTTGCCGGCCTTGTCCGGGCCGTCATGGGCGGCGCGCCAGGCGGCAATCATGGATTTGACGCCCTTGTCGCCGAGCTGCTTCGGCGTGGTGATGACGCCGCCGGGCCGGGCGCCATTCTCGAACAGCTTGGCCGCGTGCCGCTCCATCATGCGGGCCGCGCCAATGGCCTCGGCCGCGAGAGACAGGGGGCAACGGTCAAACGGCCCGCGCACATGGATGATGTCGCCGGCGACGATCTTCTCCCCCTGCCGCCGGTAGGTCGGCTCGCCGGTCAGCATGTCGAACTCGACCGTCAGCACCCCCGGCCGGAACTGGATGATCTCCCGCGCCTCGCCATCCACCCGGTTCACCCAGGCAAGCCCACCGCGATCCTGAGTAAGCGCCGCCATGGCGAGGTCGCGGATGAGCTCGAAGCCGGAAGTCCAGCCATTGGCGTCGCCCCGGAGAAGCTGGCCCATCGGATGGTCGGTCAGCTCGCTTTCCGTGCCATCGCCCCGGCGCTCCATGATCCGCAGATCCAGCGTCGCCGCAGCCTCCGAGATCACCCGCACCGCCGCGGCCACCGCCGGCACCCGGAGAGCTTCCGCCCCGGAAACCGCCCCGTCTCCGGATCCCCCCGAGAAGAGCGCAAGCAGCCAGCCCTCGGGATTGGAGAGATCCCCCTCGGCCGCCCGGGTCTCGGCAGGGGAAGTGCGCCGGGCAAAGGGCCAGATGCGCATGAAGCCCCCCGGAAACGCAAAAGCGCCCGGAGGTGTCAGCTCCGGGCGCAACTGTGGATGATTGAACCGAGGACGATTTGAGGGGTGAATCTTTCCGAAGGCAACTTTTATCTTGAGTAAAGCGTCTGTTCACTCAGCATAACATCTCTAAGATACTCCATGGCCATGCCATCGTTTTGGCAAAGAATTTTATAGTTTATTCCGCCATTATCTTTTATTAGTCTTGGCATATCGCGTCGTCCGTCAATGAAGTTATCGTATACGTCACCATATCTTCTCATCCATCCTTTTTGGAAGCATGATGAGCGCGAAAAATGTGGTATTTTATGTATTAATATTTCTTTTTCAAGAACGGCAGATTCCATATCATCATGAAATGATTCAAATAGCTTAATATTCTTATTAAGTCCAATTATCAATACAGGAATATTAAGAATTCTCGAAATTTCTACAACAATACCCGCATTAAATGAAATATCTTCTTTAATTTCTCTATTATTTCTAAGTATCGCTGAATTCAAATCAGAAGATATTGACGTGTAGAAATTTGATTTATTAAATACAATAATCTCCCTAGAAAAGCAGTCGTCTCCATAGGCAGATTTTAAAAAATTCCTTGCTATTTTTCCAGCGTTGCCGTTCTCATGTAAAAATTTCTTGTATCTATGTTCATTGTAACCTGGATTATCTCCAACTATTATTAATTGCGGAGTAATATTTTCGTTAATATATGAATTAATATCTTCATTAAATACGTAATTTCTATTATTTCTGCGCAAACCTCTCACTCTTTGTCTGTATTCTAAGAGAAATATGCGCATTTCTTCATAATTACTCATAATATTATTAACCTCTCTAATATTTTCTAAGAGAATTAAATTTATGTCTTGATCGCAAATGCATACTTATTTCTATATCTCCGTCAGAAACTCCTCCAGCATTCGCGCCACCACCGCGGGTGCCAGCCCCTTTTCCCGGCACGCGGCCTCAATCTCCCCGGAGATCTCCTTCCACCGCCGGATGGCAGCGGCGCAGAACTCTTCATGGCTCTGGTCGCTGGCCACCTCTGGCGCATGTTCGCGGTAAAGGCGTTTTGCGTCAATTGCACTCAGCCACGCATTGCGCGCCTTCAGCCAGGCGAGCGCGGCATCGTGCTGTTCCCGGGTGATGAAGCCGGCCAGCATCAGCCGCCCCAGCGGATAGCCGGCTTCCGGCAGGCGGGCCTCGGCCTCCGTCAGGCCGTAGAGCCGGCAGCGGGTGGCCAGAACCGTGCGCATCGGGTCCATGTCGATCCGGTCCCGTGCCCGGTCGATCACCCGCGCCACACCGGCCCGCGTCCGCGCCCGGCTCGGCCGGCCGGTTGCCGTGCGGGCAACGCCCGCCTTGCGCCGCCGTCCCCGCGCCTTCGTCATGCCGCGCTCCCCGCATCCTGCGCTTCCCGCAGCGGCCGCAGAAGCGCCGCGATCCGCTGCCCCATGGCCGCCCGCTCGGCATCGGAAACCGCACGCACCGGCCGCGCCTCCAGAAGCTGGCCCAGCCGGAAGCGCTGCATCCGCGCCGGCAGGAGCGCCGCCATCGCCAGCCGGCGCAGCTGGGCCGGCGCCGGCGGAAAGGCCGGGTTGTCGCCGGCCCCCAGCCCCTCGCCCCGCACCCACGCCCGGCAGGCCGAAGCCAGCGCCCGGGCGGGGATGTCGTCCAGCGCCACGAGGAACACCCGGGCCCGGGCCTCGGCCTCATCAGGCGAAAGCGACGCCCCCGAATAGCCCGCCAGAAGCGCCGAAACCGTCGTCATCACCGCCGCCGCCGGCGCCGGGGTCAGCACAGCGTCGATCTCCCCGATCAGGCGGCAGATAGTCGACCTGTCCGCGTCGGTCAGCGCCAGCGCCGCCGGAATTTCCATCCGCATCGAACCCGTATCCGCCTCCCGCATCGCCGAGAGCTGCGTATTTGTCCGCGACGGCAGCGAAGGCAGAGGCAGGGCTGACAGGCTTTGTCCGGTCGAAGGCAGCGTGTTTCTTGCGGTCATCATAGGACCCTTCGCGCAAATTCTGGAAAGACGACTTCTGCAGGAAGAATTTCAGGCTGGCCCGCCAGCCCTTGGGGTTGTCGCCGCACAGGAAGGGCGAGGCCCGGGCCCGCGCCATCGCCGCCCGCCAGCCGGCCACCCCGCCGCATTCCGCCAGCCGCCGCGCCAGCCCCGCCCGCCGCTCCGCCGAGAGATCCAGCGCCACCGGCCAGCCGGCCCCCCGCGCCGCCTCGTTGTAGGCGTCGAAGGCCTCGACGATGTCGTCGGAGGGCTCGGACACCGGGGAAGCGGCGGCAAGGGGGGCGGTCTCCGTCAGGAGACCGGGGATGTCGGGAGAGAGGGGGTGAGTTTTTTCTTTAGAGGGGGTGCAGGGGGAGACCTTTCTTTTTTCCTCGGGGAGAGAGGGCTCCGTGTCCCGGGATGTCACGGCCTGTCCCGCGGTGTCACGCGATGTCACGGCATTTCCGCGTGACAATTCGGAATCAGTCGCAGCCGATGCACGGTCCCGCTGGCGCCGCTTGCGGGCCGCGTCCTTGGCGCGCCGCTCGCTGACCCGCTGAAGCTCGGCCGTCTCCGCAGCCCGCACCACGGCGACGATGGTCTCGACGCTGGCGCCGGCCTTCGCCATGGCTTCCACGATGTCCGCGAGAGAGGTGTTCATGAACGCCCTCCCTTCCTGTCCCAGGGCGAGGGCGCGCCCTTCGGCCCGTAGTGCAGGCACACGGCCACCCGGTAGGAGATCATCTCCAGGGCGACGGGAAGCACCGCGGGGTCGAGATATTCCCGGAGGAAGGTGCGCACGTTCAGGGCGTTGGCGCCGTCCACCACGCACGACCCCGCCACGTCCTTGACGTGGGCAATGCGCCCGTCGACGACGCTGACCAGATAGCGGCCATCCTTGCGCGGCAGGGCGCGCGGGTGGGGCGGCAGGCGCCCGGGGTGATCCTGCCGGGCACGGATCATCTGCCCGAAGAAATGCTCGAACAGCACGTCCGCGGCTTCCGTCTGGAAGGTGATGACGCGCTCCCGGATCTCCGGCTTCACCTTGTTCGGCTGGATCGTCGCGAGCCAGAAGTGCAGACGGTTCAGCGGCAGGGCCGTCATGCTGCGCGGCTTGCCGTCTTCGGCAACTGTTTCGAATTCCGAAATGGTTGGCCCGAGCACCGGATGGTTCTTGAGCTTCACGAACTGGGCTGCCCACGAGAGCCCCATCCCTTCCACCACGGGCTTCATCGCCACGAGGGTGGTGGACGGGCTGTCGCCGGCGCGAACGATCAGGTCCGCCCCGTGAAATCCGATGGTGGTGATGGGAAGGCTTGGGCGTGCGTCGGCGCTGCCCCTGACGCTGTCCGTCATGGCCGTTTCCTTTGCGAGAGGAAACCCGGCCGACAGCTGCCAAACTGGTGGCCGGGCAACAGCGGGTTGGCAGACCGTGGCAAAGGACACGGCGACCCGTGAGGGTCCCCACTGCGCCCGACCATAGGTGCGCGCACAGAAAAACGCGCCGGAAAGGCGGTTTCTGCGGCGCGTCGAACGCCTTTGCACAGAGCGGCTGCCAAACCACGACCGTGCCTTTTCCGCACGGATGGCAGGAGTCTCGCCCATCGGAGCGGCGTTCGTCAAGGGGACGTGATGTCGGCTCGACCGGAGCGAGCAGGCGGACGATGCTGCGACCCTGACAGCAAGAATGAACCCGCAGCTACACCGGGCACTTTCATGACCGACCAGCAGAGCCGAAAGAGCAACGAAGACGGCACCTGCGCCGAAAGCGTTCGGACATGCATACGTTCCGCCTGCCGAAAGCTGCGCTCCTATTGGATCCGCTATGTAACAGTGACACGTCATCACCGCTTCAGGCGCGCAGGCAGAACATTTTTGGCGGCAATTGGGGCAATAACACTTATCATTATCGCGATGAGTGTTGTTTTCCATACCCTCAGTGGAGCCATATGGAATTGTCTTACTTCCGCTTGGAGCAAATGGGATGACCCGGTGGATACGATTGCATCGGCCATTGTAACAGCGTTGGTCGCGGTATTTGCGGCCCGGATCTCGGTTAAATCTTCTAATAAGCAGCTCGCACTTGCAGCTCTCGATCAAAACGAGAAGCTCTACGCTCGCAATATAAGAATCGAAGATGCACTCGAAACAGCACTCTATGGCCTTGAGGGAGGAGAGCGAGCATTCCCAAAAATCGATGGAACACCGTTCGATCAACAGCTCCCCCCAACAGCTGCACTTAAGAATATAAGGAAAGGGAAAAGTGCACTTGATGCAATAATAGCTGACCTCCTCAAATATTCCAAGGAAAGAGAGGATCTTGAAATTATATCTAATGATCTTGGAAGCATAATTAGTATAGTAGACGGCATTAAATTCAATATAAGCGAAGAAATATACAAAAAAGATCAAGAAATTATCGAAATACTTATTCGAGAAATAAGATTGACTATACCAAAAATTAAACAAAAATCCGCACACGCAAGACACAATGCGCGGATAATTGGGGTAAAAATAGATAATACTATTTGTAATAATTAATAAAAAAGCAAGTATATAAACATAAAACCTTTGGTATGTGGTGATCGGAGGCATAGCCGAAGCACGTATGGCCTCGGGGGCATTACCGAGCCGATTGACGCCCCATTTTTCCGCATCTACAATTTGCCCGATGAGACGGAGAGGCGCCCGGTGTTCGAGTGGGATGAAGCCAAGCGCGCGGCCAATCTCGCCAAGCACGGCGTGGATTTCGCCCGCGTCGAGGCGTTCGAGTTCGAGACGGCCGTGGTCTCCGTGGATGACCGCTTCGATTATGGCGAAGTGCGCAAGGTCGCCTTCGGCCTGATCGGCGACCGGATTTACACGCTCGTCTTCCAGCATCGCGGCGAGAACATCCGCGTCATCAGCCTGCGCAAGTCCAACCCGAGGGAGGCCCGCTTCTATGCCGACCACGCCTGACCGCGAAGCTGCCCGCGCCCGCGCCCGGGCAGCCCTTGCCGCCATGACCGAGGAAGAGGGCGCCGCCCTCACCGCCGCCGCTGAGGCCGATCCCGACAATCCGCCGGTGGACGAGGCGACCATGGCCACCATGCGCCCGGCCGATGCGGAGCTGATCCGCGCCGCCCAGCGCGCCCGCGGCCAGCGCGGCCCGGGCCGCAAGCCCGCCAAGGTGCAGGTTGCGCTCCGGCTGGATGCCGAAGTGCTGGAAGCATGGCGCGCCACCGGCGAAGGCTGGCAGACCCGCATGGGCGAAGTGCTCCGCCGCGCCGTCGGCCGCTGATCCGGCCCGAGAAAGCGCACATGATCGGCCCAAATCCCCCGGTTCATCCCGGCGAGATCCTGCGCGAGGAATTCCTCGTGCCCCTCGGCCTCACGCCCTATGCCGTGGCCAAGGCCCTGCATGTGCCCCGCACCCGCATGGAGCGGCTGGCGCGCGAAGAGGCCCCGGTGACGGCCGACACCGCACTTCGCCTGGGCCAGTTCTTCGGCACCGGCCCGGAATTCTGGATGACCCTCCAGACGAACCACGACCTGACCCGTGCCCGCAGCGCCCTGCCGGACCTGCCGGCAATCGAGCCCTTCCGCCAGCACGCGGCCTGAGGCCCCCATGTCGGGAGCCCGGCAGATTGCGCCCTGGCGCCACACACCGCTAGGATGTGCTGGCGTGAGGAGGACATGCGGATGGAATGGGGTTTCCAGCGGCAAGCGGTCTACAATCGCGGCCGCGATATTCATGAAAAATTCGGCGGACAGCGGCAAGGGGGCGTTATCACCCCCGCCAAGCACGCCGTGATCATCATCATTACCGGGGATCACGGTGCCGAGAACGGGTACAATGACAGAAGGCGCCCCGATGGACAGGTTGACTATTTCGGGGAAGGCCAGCTTGGCGACATGACTTGGGCGAGGGGCAACAAAGCCATTCGAGACCACGTCGCAAACGGCAAGAGCTTGCTTCTGTTCCGAAAGGAGCGCGCGGGCGTGCGCTTCCTCGGCGAGATGGCGTGCGTTGGCCACCATATCGAGCGGGCCCCCGATCGGGCGGGAAACATGCGCGACGCCATTGTCTTCGAGCTGCGAGAGATCGAACCCGCATAAGGCCATCACCACCGCCCCGGCCTCGCTCACGCCCCCGCGCATTCTGCCCTCCCGCAAGTCCAGGTGCCGATCTGCCCGGCGCGCAGGCACACGCCCCGGCCATGGGTGGCCCAGCGCCCGCAGGCGCATTTGAGGGCGCGCCCGGTGCGCGGGCAGATGGTGCGATCAACCGGCGGGGCCGGTCGCGGCCGCCGCGGCCATGGGCGCGCGGAACGGGGCGAAGGGGCGCCGAAGAGATCCGGGGCGGCGCTCATCTCCGCCCCTCCCGGTCGGCGCGGGCATCGCGCAGGGCCTCGTCCAGACGGCAGATTTCGCCCCGGTCGGCCGCATTCGCCCGCCGGCAGGCCGTCCTCAGCGTGGCGATCATGTCTGCGAGCTTCCGGTCTCGGGCGTCGATGCGCTCCTGAAACAGGGCAATGCGCGCCGAAAGCTCCATGATCGGCGCATCCAGATGGCCGGGCTTCGTTTCCTGAAGCACCCGGGCGACATGCAGGCGGGCATGAGCATTCATGGCCGGGCCCTTCAGAACAGCATGCCGAGGGCGCGGCAGTAGAGGTCGAGCAGGCTTTCCAGCTCGGCCCGCTCGCTGGCATCCTGCCGGCGCATCCGGATGACCTGCCGCAGAACCTTGGTGTCGAAGCCGTTGGCCTTGGCCTCGGCAAACACGTCCTTCATGTCGTCCGCGATTGCCTGCTTCTCTTCTTCCAGCCGCTCCAGGCGCTCCACGAAGGCCCGCAGCTGGTCTCCGGCAATGGCGTCGGCGTCGATGGTTTCGCTCATGGGATCGTCTCCGGGTAAGGGCGCGGCGCGTCGGCCGGTCAGCGGGAGGGCATGTCCGCCGGGGCGTCCCGCTCCAGCCAGTCGAACCGGGGCATGGGAAAGCCGAAGGCGTCGTAGGTGATGGGGATGCCGGAAGAGGTGCGGTCCGGCGGCCGGCGCGGGTGGGCCCGGGCCCGCGGGCAGGCGCCGCAACGCCGGATGCCGCGGCGGCGGATCAGCGAGCACACGGCCCCGTGGGTCACGCAGCCCAGCGTGCAGGCGATTGCCCGCACGCTCTCGCCCGCCAGATAGCGGCGCACGATGTCCGTGTGCTGGTCGGGGGAGAGCTTGGCGGCCCGGGTCATCGCCTCACCCAACCCGGATCGCCGCGCCGCCCAGCGCCGGCGCAAGAGACTGCCGCCGGCGCTTGAGGGCGAGGATGGCGGCCGTGTCCCGCCGGGCCAGATCCTCCGCCTCGTTGGGCGAAATCACCCCGTCCCGGGCGGCGCGGGCATGTTTGGCGTCGGCCTCGGCCACGGCTTCCGCGGCGGAAAACGAGGTGGCGAGGAAATCCCCCGGGCCGTTGTCGCCGGAAGGATCCGTCAGCCCGCGGCGATGGGCGCCCGCCAGAATGCCGGTGACAAGCGGCAACCCGCAGTCCAGTTCCAGCGCCAGCGCCCGGGCGGCGTCGATCATGTCCGGCGCATCGGGCGCGCCATAGCGGTGCAGCTGGCTCTTGGAAACGCCGGCAATCCGCGCCGCCCGCACGAGCCCGCCGCACCGGGAAACGAGATCCCGCACCGCCGCTTTCAGCATGAAGCGCAGATCATCAGGCAAGGCATGGGCATCCACGGGAAAGGCTCCATGGTTTTCCCGTTTCCGGGACGGGGGCTGGGTGTCAGGGTGCGGGGGAGGAGATCAGGGACCGGGCGTCATGCGGAGGACCGCCGGGCAGCCGGGCGGGCAAGCGCCGCCTCAATCTTGGCGAGCGTCTTGAGCGTGATGGTCCGGCCGCCGCGGAGCTTGCCCACGAGCTTGCCATCGTTGGCCGCACGAAGGCCGAACGTGCTCTCGGCAATGCCGGCATTCCGGCAGTGCCGCTCGATCTTCTTGAGGAGGGGGCCGACATGCGTGGTCATGGGAGGAAGATAATGGGCTTTCACCCATCAATCAATGGGAAATTTCCTCCGCGCACGGCGCGCGGGCGTTGGGTAAATTCCCAGGCAACCGGCCGGGAGGCGCGTCATGGTTGAAAATCCGGTCTGGAAGGAGCGCATCCAGGAAGCGATCACCCAGCGTGGTCTGGATATGAAGAAGCTCTCCAGAATGGCGGGCAAAGGGGACACCTTTGTCCGGGACCTTCTGTTGAGGGATCGCACGCCAAGCATCGACAATCTCACGGCGATTGCCCGCGCGCTCGGCCTGACGCTTGGGTATCTCGTGGGCGAGACGGGCACCAATGCGCTGTCGCCCGAAGCGATCGCCGGGCGCCTGAAATGGGCGCGCGAGAATGCCGGCCATGCTTCCGCCGCCGCAGCCGCGCAGCACTTCGGCTGGCCCGCCTCCACCTATGCCGCCCACGAGAACGGACAGAACGGACTGAGGCCCAAGGTGGCCATGGAATATGCCCAGGCCTTCGGGGTGGACTTCGCATGGCTGCTGACCGGCGATGGCGAGCCGCTGGCGCACGAGGTCGAGCCTATCGCGGCGATCACTTCCGATGGCCGGCGGATCGGCATTCCCGAAGGGGAGATTGCCCAGGTCGATGCCGGCCTCGGTGCGGGCCTCAGCATGGACGGCCGCCATATCGTTGTCGGACAGAATGGCGAGACCATCGGCGCGCTTGCCGTGACAGGCACATGGCGCCTGCCATCGGACGTCATCCGCGAGGCAATCCGCG
Organism: Segnochrobactraceae bacterium EtOH-i3; assembly: GCA_050689115.1. Classification (GTDB taxonomy): domain Bacteria; phylum Pseudomonadota; class Alphaproteobacteria; order Rhizobiales; family Segnochrobactraceae; genus JBBSSF01. Next base: position 12,411 of record JBOGCN010000019.1, read on the forward strand.
CGCCCCTCGGCCGGGTGCATGTCGTCCGCTGCGAAGGGGATTCCATGGAGCCCCGCATCATGGACGGGGATTTCGTCTTCATCGACGAGACCCGGACCAACCCGCGGATGCCCGGCATCTTCGCCCTCTGGGAAGGTGACGGCATGACCATCAAGCGCGTGGAGATCGTCCCGGACAGTGATCCGCCGCGCCTCCGGCTGATCCCGGAGAACACCCGCTATTCGGCCTATGAGCGGGAGGCGGAGTTCGTAAAGATCGTCGGGCAGCTCATCGGGCGCTTCACGACAGCATAACGTACGAGTGAAGCTCATAGACGTGCGAATGCGAAGGCAAGAGTCATGGCAGCAAATCCCCTTATTCTAAGTCCAGATAAGGCAAGTATATTTAGAATAACACATATTGATAATATACCGTGGATACTGAGATATGGACTTCATTGCCGCAACGCAAAGCGCATAGATCCAAATTTTATAAACATTGGAAATGTAGAGCTAATTAAAAAAAGAGCCACTAGAGAAATAACAACCCAACCTGGCGGAACGTTGGCGGATTATATACCATTTTACTTTACACCATATTCGCCAATGTTTTATAATATACACACGGGGTATAATGGAATAAAAAGGGTCTCAAATTCAGAAATCATTTTTATCGTATCTTCTCTAAAACTTCTACACAAGAACAACCGAAGCTTTTTATTTACGGATCGACATGCAAGCTTAAAAACGGCATGTTTCTTTTCATCTCTTTCTGATTTAGACAAAATTGATTGGGATATTCTTCGCAGTCGCGACTTTCGTCGCGACCCGGACGATCCAGATAAGATGGCCCGATACGAAGCGGAAGCACTGGTTCATAGGCACTTGCCGATCCAGGATGTGGCTGGCATAGTGTGCTATAGTGAGAACGAAGTGAGAACCATTGAAGGGGCTTGCAAAGCCGCAGGAGTGGAAATCAACGTCGTTGCACGTCCTGGGTGGTACTTCTGATGTTTCAATTCGCACAAGGTAACTTGCTAGATGCGGACGTTGATGCGGTTGTCAATACCGTAAACACCGTTGGCGTTATGGGCAAAGGCATCGCACTCATGTTTAAGGAGAAATTTCCAGAGAATTTCTCAATATATGAGCGCGCCTGCAAAGAGGGAGAAGTGCGTATTGGCAAAATGCTGGTCACAGAGAATACTCACCTCTTTGGCCCGCGATGGATAATTAATTTTCCAACGAAGACTCATTGGCGCGCAAAAACCCATATAAACTGGATTGAGCAAGGCCTTGAATCTCTAAAAAAGATAATAATAGAATATAATATACGCTCTATTGCGATCCCACCTTTGGGATGCGGCAACGGCGGTCTCAACTGGAATGATGTCCGCCCACGCATCATCAGCTCGCTGAGCTCGTTGCAAGATATCGATATTTACATCTACGAACCGACTCCTAAATATCTAAACGTTTCTAAACGATCTGGCGTGGAGAAACTCACTCCGGCGCGGGCGTTAATAGTTGAGATGGTGCGCAGATACAGCCTTTTGGGGATTGACTGCTCAATTATTGAGGTCCAAAAACTTGGGTGGTTTCTTGAGCGCGGCATACATCGATTTAATTTAGATGATCCACTAAATTTTAAATTCAGTGCGGCCAAGTACGGCCCGTATTCGTATAATCTGATAAAACTTCTTGATAGCTTGGATGGAAGCTACCTTCAGTGCGATAAGCGTTTGGCAGACGCAACCCCGCTGGATCTGATTTCATTTAAGGAAGAGAAATTTGATCGCGTCCAGACATACCTGAACTCAAGCGAGATAAAAAAATATATCCCTGCCTTGGAGTGGGCATCGGAGGTGATCGATGGATTTGAAAGTCCACTCGGCATGGAATTGTTGGCGACAATTGATTGGATGATTGAACGGCAAAATACTTCTCCTACAACGACAGACATCATAAATGGACTTCATTCTTGGCCCGCAGGAGAAGAAGCAGGCCAGAGAAAAATTCGCCTCTTTAAGGAGCACCTTGTCGAGATTGCGCTTGCACAGATAGAAAAATCTACAGCTGTACTCCCATGACGAACGATTCGAATTTTCTGCCCGTAGCTCCGCTAATTGCCGATATGGGGCTTTGACAGCAGGCATTAAATTACACTTGTCGTAATGGGCAAAAGCCCATTATCATCCCTCCATCGCCCACCGATGGAGGCCCCAATGGCTGTTCCTGTCCCGCCCGCCGCTGGGCGGGCCCCTCTCCCCACCCTCCGCCCCGGCGATGAGGTGTTCGTCCGCGCCACCATCTCCTATGTCGGCCCGGGCGCTTCCCTTCATGTCGACTGCTGCGGGCATCATCTCTACCCCTCCGAACAGGAGATCACTGGCGTTCGGCTGACGATCCGTCCCGGCGATCATGTCGCCCGGGTGGAGGATCGCGCCGGGCCGGTGTGGAAGGTCGTCTTCGCCGACGAGCGCACCGTTCTGGCCGAGGCGCCGGAGGGCGCGCGCGAGAGCTTCCTGCCCGCCGAAGTGCGCCGGGTGCCGGCGCCGCCCGTGGTCGTGGTGCCGGTCGCGCCCCCAGCGGTGTTCGATCTGGATGCCCTTGTCGCGGAGGGCATCTGATGCCTGCCGTGCAGCACACGCCCGGGCCGTGGGAGATCAGCGCCGAACGCGGGATCCTCCCGGGATATGTGGCCATCAGCTCCTTCGAGCCCGCCCGCAATGGGTGCCAGTCATGGATCGGGCTGGCGCATGTCGCGATCCGGGATGACGGGGAAGCGGAAAACAATCCCGTGGGCGAGGCCAACGCTCGGTTGATCGTCGCCGCCCCCCAGCTTCTGGAGGCCCTGAAGGAGCTTCTGGCCCACGCCTCCTTTGTCGGGATCGCCCCGCATTATGCGGCCTTGGCCCGCGCGGCCATCGCCGAGGCGGAGGGCGTCCGATGACCACGGATCCCGCCCTTTCCCCGGCGGCCGTCCCGGCGTCCCTCGGCCACAATGGCGGCCCGCCCATGGAGATTGCGGCGCCCGCCCGCGAAGCCCTCGTGCTCTGGATGGGCACGCATCCCGTCGTCACCTGCCAGGAGGAGGCGAACGCTGCCGGTGCCCTGATCGACCGGGCCCGGCGCACGCTGGCCGATCTGGAGGCCGATCGCGATGCCGCCGTGCGCCCGCTGAACGAGCGGGTGAAGGCGATCAACGCCAGCTTCCGCGAGCCGCGCGAGATCCTCGAGCGGCTGATGGCCGAGGTGGATGGCCGGGCGAAGGCGTGGATGCGGGCCGAAGAGGAGCGGCGCGAGAAGGCCGCGGCCGAGGCCCGGGCAAAGGCGGCCGAGGCCGAGCGCATCGCCCGTGAAGCTCTGGAGCGGGAGGAGGAGGCCCGGGCCGATGCCGGCGTCGGCGATTGCGATGCCCCGGTAGCCGAGGCGATCGCCGAGACCGACGCCCGCATTGCCGAGGCCGCGCGGCTGAAGCGCGATGCCGCCCGGGCGGAACGCGAAAGCCCGGTCCGCATGTCCGGCGGCATCGGCCGCGCCATGGGCCTGCGGGAAAAGCGCAGCCTGCGCATCGTCAGCCTGGGCGTGCTCCTGCGCGATCTCCAGATGACGGAGGAGGTGCGGGAAGAGTTCCTCGCCGGCGCCCTCAAGCTGCTGAAGAAGCAGATCGCCGCTTATCGCACGCTCAACGGCCGCCTGCCCGAAGGGGTGTCCGAAAGCGTGGAGCGGGTCTGATGGCCGAGGCATCCGCCGCGCTGATCTATGGCGCCATGGCCGCCATCATGGCCGATATTGATGCCGTGGCGAAGGACAGGCGCACCACCGAGGGCAGCGCGAAGTTCAGCTATCGCGGCATTGATGATGTCTACAACGCCCTTCACCCCCCGCTCTCGAAGCACCGGGTGTTCATGACGTCGGACATTCTGGAGAAGGGGCGCCAGGAGCGCCCGGCCCGCAATGGCGGCGTGCTCGCCTTCACCACGCTCCGGATGCGCTTCACCTTCTGGTCCGTCGATGGCTCCAGTGTCTCCACCATCGTGGAGGGCGAAGGCATGGATTCCGGCGACAAGTCATCCAACAAGGCGATGTCCGTCGCCCACAAATATGCGCTCCTGCAGGCCTTCTGCATCCCCACCGCGGATATGGCCGATCCCGATGCCGAGGCGCCGGAGCTGGCCGGTCCGCCCCGTCCGGAAAAGGCCGCGGCACCGGCCCCCGCTCCCGCGGCAGCCGCCGGGCCGGCGCGGGACTGGAAGGCGTGGGGCGCCACGGTCGCGAAGCGTCTGGAAGAGGCGGGCTCCCACAGCGCCCTTGCCGCCATTGATGCCGACACGCTCGAGGCCTTCCAGCTCTGCGAGCAGGAGGCGCCCCGCATCGCCGACCGGATCACCGAGCTTTACCGGCGCCATTCGGCGCGCATCACCGAGGAGCAGAACAGGAGGGAGGGCCAATGAGCCGGGCCGTTCTCGTGCTGGCGTCCGATGCCATTCGCCAGAAGGCACGCGGCTGGATCCTCTCCGCCCCGCGCCTCACCCGGGTGGAGTTCCGCGCGCCCCGCCGCACCCTGCCGCAGAATGCCCGCATGTGGGCCATGCTGACCGACATTGCCATCCAGCTTCCATGGCACGGGCTGAAGCTCTCCGCCGAGGACTGGAAGCTGATCCTGCTGGATGCCCTCGGGCGGGAAGTACGGCTCGCCCCGAATATCGAGGGCACCGGCCTCGTCAATCTCGGCCGCTCCACCTCGGAGCTCACGGTGCAGGAAATGTCCGATCTCATGGAGCTGATCGCCGCCTTCGGCGCCCGGCATGGCGTGGTGTTTCAGGAGGGCTGCCGATGAGTGCGCGGCGGGAGTTCACCAGAGCCGTCCGGCTTGCCGCCTGGGATCGGTGCGCCGGCCGGTGCGAAGGGTGCGGCGCGAAGCTGTTTCCCGGCCACTTCCAGTTCGATCATGTCATTGCCGACGGGCTCGGCGGGGAACCGACGGTGGAGAACTGCCGGGTGCTCTGCTCCGCCTGCCATGGCGAGAAGACGGCCCGAGTGGATGTGCCGGCGATTGCGAAGGCGAAGCGCCGGCAGGCGGCCCATATCGGCGCGTGCACGCCCAGCCGTCGCCCCATGCCCGGCGGCCGGGCATCGAAATGGAAGCGGACCATGGATGGCCGCCTGGTCAGGAGGGATGCGGAATGAGCGCGCGGCAGCAATCGGAAGAGGGGGCCATGCCACAGGCGTTCGATCTGGTGGCCCACCTCCACCGCCAGCGGCAATTCTCGCTCGCCACATTCGGCCCCGGCGCCCGGGTGGCCGGCGTCACGGATCACATCGCGAAGGAACTGGCGGAGGTCCGGGCGTCCGGGGGCGATCTGTCGGAATGGGTGGATGTGATCATCCTCGGGCTGGATGGCGCGCTCCGCTCCGGCGCCTCACCGGAGGAGATCATTACGGCGATCGTGGCGAAGCAGACCCGCAACGAGGCCCGCCAGTGGCCGGACTGGCGCACCGCCGATCCGCAAGCCGCAATCGAGCATGTGCGCACCGCAGAAGGGACCGACAGATGAGACCCGCCCCCGCTTCACGCCGGACGCCCGCCCGCTCCGGAACCCCGGATACGCCCCGTCCGGCCACGGGGAGCCCCATGGCAACAGCAGCCCTGACGAACCCGCCGGAGCATTATATGCCGCTGGCCGAGGTCATCGAGCGAATCGGGCTGTCCCGATCGTCCATCTATCGGATGATGGAAGCCGGCACATTTCCCCGCCCTCTGCGCTTCGGCCCGGGTGCCGTGCGCTGGCGCGAAAGCGACGTGGCGCGGTGGCTTGCCGCAGCCGAACCTACCTTGCCCGCGAGAATGCGGGTATGATTGCGGGTATATTCACCCCATCATTCCGAGGATATGATTTTTTGAACAGCAGGTTGGGCGATAGGATCGAATGATACCTCCTCCACCACCTGCCCTTCCCAATCACATCATGGCCTTGCTGTCTCCGCCCGCCGATATTGATCGGGGCGTGCCGATGATCGCGCGCAGGGATCTGCGGGCCCGCATCAGCGTGCCCGGACCGGCATGATCGAGGATCACGGACGCGATGGATCCTGCAGCGGGCCGGTGAGGACCGGGCAGTCCGAGGTCGGGACGATGCCGTTCAGATGGCGGTCGATCTGGTCGCGCAGGTGAGCGCGGCAGGCGGCGGCGAGGCGGGCGGGCAGGTCGCGGAACAGGCCGGGACGGGTGACCAGCGTGATGGCCCGCTTCGGCACCGGGCGCGGCAGGGAGCGCACGTCGATGCCGGCGGCATCGAAGGCCGGATCCAGCAGGCTGAAAGGTGCCGTGATCGCCCAGCCGCGGCCGGCCTGAACCGCATCGATCACCGCCGTTGCCTGATCCACCTCGATGGAACGCACGATGGGGATCATGTGGCGGGCGAGATACTGATCACCCAGCAGCCCCATATAACGCTGCCGGCCATAGCGGATGAGGGGCAGCAGGCCCGCCAGCTCCTCCAGCTCCACCTGATCGGAGCGCAGCACCCCGCGCGGCGCCAGCAGGATCACCGGCTCCTCGGCAATCGGATGCACCTCATAGACCGCCGGATCGAACTCCAGCGAGGTGATGACCATGTCCACCTTGCCGGCCACCAGATCATCGCGATGACGATAATGCACCAGCGCGCTCACCTGCAGCTGGTCGGCATGATCCTGCAGCACTTCCACCACCGGGGTGGTGAGGGTGCGGCTGAGGGTATCCATGATCTGCACCGAGAGGCCGGGAAAGCGCAGCCCCCGGGCCTGCTCCATGGCGTGGCCGGTGGCGCGCAGCTCCTCCATCACCCGCCGGGCATGATGCTGCAGGGTGAGGCCGGCCGGAAGCAGGCGCAGCTCGCGGGTCTGGCGGTCGAGCAGACGCACGTCGAGCAGGGCTTCCAGCCGGGCAATCTGCTGGGACACCGACCCCTGCGTGACCCCCAGCCCCCGGGCGGCAGCCGTCATGCTGCCGGCCTCGCACACGGCCAGGAACACCTCCAGCGCACGGGAATCGAGCGTCGGACCCTTCTTCATCGCGGCTGACAGACCCCATCCGGAGGATATGGGTGGATCGGAAGGCCTCCACGATAGGCCGCTTCCCGCGGCGGTGCAATTTGTGGCCGGCCGGGGCAGACATCCGCCGCCCGATGGCCGGTTTCGGGGATCAGACGCGCGCAGCGTGCCAGGCCGTCACCCAGGCGGCCAGCCGGAACAGCTCGGCATCCTCGTTCTGCCGGCCGATGAGCTGCAGGCCGAGGGGCATGCCGGCATCGGACAGCAGCGGCAGGGTGAGGGCGGGCACTCCCAGCATGGAGGCGGGCATGTTGAAGCCGGGATCGCCGGTGCTGGTGAGGCCGACCGGGGCGGCGCCGGTGGCCGCCAGCGTCACCGCTCCGTCGACGCCGTCCATCAAAGCGGCGAAGGCATCGCGCAGCTCCTGACGCTCCAGCAGCGCCTCGGCATAATCCCCCTGGGTCAGCACCCGGGCTTCCGAGAAGCGCTCCAGCGTCACGGGATGGATCTGGCCGGCATTCCGGGCGACATGGCCGTTGAGCGGCCAGCGATGTTCCCAGGACAGGATGGTGGACGACAGGGTGCGGATGTCGCCGATCGCCCATTCAAAGGCGTCCAGCGCCGGGTCCATGGTCCGGTCGACCAGATCGATGCCGGCCTCCGACAGCCCTTCCACCACGGCCTCGAAGGCCGCCAGCGCGCCGGGGGTCGCCCGGTTCCAGCCGTCGGTTTCCAGAAGCAGCAGCCGGCGCGGCTTCACCGGCCCCGGCACCGTCACCGGACCGGTAAGGCCGACATGGCCGGGATCGCCGCCCACCCGGGAGGCGATGGCCTTGGACGTCAGCCAGACATCCTCCAGCGCCGTGCCGATGATGCCGACGCAGCTGTGGCTCAGATAATCATAGGAGCCGCCGCGGTTGAGGCCGCCCACGCTGGGCTTGAAGCCGACGCAGCCGCAGAAGCTGGACGGGCGGAGGGTGGAGCCCACCACCTGGCTGCCAAGCGCCATGGGCACGAAGCCCGCCCCGACCGCCGCCGTCGAGCCCGACGACGAGCCGCCCGGCGTGCGGGTCGGATCGTGCGGGTTGGTGGTGGTGGCGAAGGTGGGCGAGGAGGCGAACTCGGTGGTGGTGGTCTTGCCGAGGATGATGGCGCCGGCCTCCTTGAGGGCGGCGACGGTGGCGGCATCGCGCCCGCCGGTAAAGCCCTCCCACATGGGCGAGCCCTGCCCGGTGGGGAAATCGGCGGTCTCGATGATGTCCTTGACGCCGACGGGCATGCCATCGACCGGAGACAGCGGCGTGCCGGCCTTCCAGCGCGCATCCGATGCCCGGGCGGCGGCACGCGCAGCTTCAATGTCGAGAACGACGAAGGCGGCGACCTCGGCTTCCCGGGCGTCGATGCGGGCGAGGCACGCCTCCAGGAAGGCCGAGGGCGAGGAGGCGCCCGTCAGGAAGGCATTGGCGAGGGTCGTGTAGGAAAAGGCGCTCATGGCGGGGCTGACATCCTGAAGGAATGGAAGACGGGGAGCGGAGCGGATGCGGCGGGCAGGCCCGCCGGCATCAGAGCGTGCGTTCCCGGCGGCGGGCAAAGGGCAGCAGGGCGAAGGCGAGGCCGGCCCCGGTCATCAGGACGGCGTTGGCGATGAGGCCGCCAGCCGCGCCCACGGAGCCGAAATCCGCCAGCAGGCCGACGAGGATCGGGCCGAAGACGAAGCCCGCATCCCCCCAGGTGCGCAGGAGACCCATGGCTGGGCCATAGAGCCGGCTCGGCACGATCTCGGCGGCATAGGCAGCGATGGCCGGCCCGTTGAGGCCACCACCGATGCCAAGCAGCGCCATGCCCGCCCACAGCCACACCCGGCCGTCGCCAAAGGCGATGACGAGCAGGCTGAGGGCCGTCACCAGGGTGGACACGAAGGTGACCTTGCGGGCGCCGAACCGGTCGACCAGCGTGCCGGTGAGGGGCAGGGTCAGGAAATTCATCGCCGCCAGCAGGGTCAGGGCGAAGCCGATGACATCCACCCCCATCTGGTAGCGCTCGTGGGCAAGCAGCGGGATCGCCTGCCACTGGGACGCCGTGCGGGTGAGGAAGACGCCGAAATTGATGAGGCAGACCACCAGAAACAGCGGATCGACCAGCAGGGTGCGGGTGTTGGTCGCCTGCACCGCCTCGTCGGCCGGGGCCTCGCTCCCATGGGGCGGCCGGGCATCCGGGGCGCGCAGCGACAGCCAGACGATGCCGAGGGCGATGATGCACACCACCGCATAGGCCCAGAACGGCGCGGCGAAGCCGAAGCGGTGGGCGATCACGCCGCCAAAGGCCGGTCCGAGGCCGGTGCCGATGAGCATGCCGCCCTGATAGAGAGCCATCATGCGGCCCCGCTCCTCCCGCGGCGCCATGGTGGCAATCGCGGCGGTGGCGACCGTCATGTAGATGCCGGAGCCGAGCCCCTGCACGAAGCGGGCGAGGAGCAGCAGCTCCAGATTTGTGGCGCCGGCGGCGACCAGCGATCCGACGACGAGGATCAGCGGCCCCGCCATCAGCAGCGGCTTCTCGCCATAGCGCTGGGACAGGATGCCCGCCGGCAGGTTGATGACGAGACGGCCGACCCCGAACAGGGTGATGATCATGCCGGCCATGGTGGCCGAGGCCGAGAAGGTGGCGGCATAGACCGAGAGAATGGGCGAGACCATGCCCACCCCGGACATCACGAACACGGTGACGACGACCATCACCGTGAACTGGGGATGGTCCCGCAGGGGCTGGAGAAAACGCATCATGGGCGATGTCCTGCCCGAGGGAAGGCGAAAGAGGCCGGACCGGTGACGCCCGGTCGGTCGGGACGGGTCTGGTACACGGGAGGTACGCTGTCCTTCTTGCGGCTGGAGCCGGGAGAGTGCCGCATCCCGTCCGGGAGAACGGGACGCGGCACCCGGATTTTGGTGGGCGCGGACGCACCTTGCCCGTCTGCGGCAAACGCCCGGGGAGCGCCGCACCCTGTCGCGTCAGGGACTGTCAGGAAAGAGCATCCGCACCCGGTCGGGCCGGAAGATCAGACCGGATCGAGATCCGGCACGCTGACCGCAGCGCCGGCCGGCAGATTATACTGCCCCTTCTCGATGGTCTCGAAGAAGGAGAGCACTTCGGCCGTCTTCACGACATCGGCATATTTGGCGTTCATGTCGCAGAGATTGATGGCATGGCTTGCCTGACTGCGATCGAAACAGCCTTCCTCGACCACGGCCACCCGATAATTCAGGCTGAAGGCATCAAGCACCGTCGCGCGCACGCACCCGGAGGTGGTCGTGCCTGTGATGATGACGCTGTCGCAGCCCAGAAGCGTCAGATAGGAGGCGAGGTTGGTGCCGAAGAAGCCCGAGGGCTTCTGCTTGTAGACCACGATGTCCCGCGGTCCCGGCGCAATGGCGCTGACGATCGCGTTGCCATCGAGATTGGTCGCCACCTTCTCCGCCTGATCCTCGGCCGACCGGTTGTTCTTCCAGGCCCAGGAGCCGGAATCCCAGTTGTCGGAGCGGCGGACGCCGGTGGTGTAGATCACCGGAATCTCGCGGTCGCGGGCCTTGTCGATGAGGGCCTCAAGATAGGGCATCGCCTCCCAGGCGTCCGCGCCACAGGAATTGCGCCAGCGCTTGATGGCCTCAAGGATCGGCTCCGGACCCTCGCTGCAGAAGGCCCAGTTCACGTCGATGACGATCAGGGCCGGCTTCTTGCCGAAGCCGCCGCGGGCGCCGTAGCCGGAGGCGGCAAACACCGCCTTGTCCCGCTCGGTCAGGAACCTGTCCCAGATATGCTCGGTCATGTGTCCGTCGTCCTCAGGAACTGCGGCGTCACGCTCAAAGGGTCGGCTTGACGCTCTCGAAGATCGTCATGTCGATGATGTCGCTATAGGGCACCGGCTGCTTGAGGATGCCGGCACCGAGGACGACGGACTCGCCGGTCTTCCACGACTGCTCGGAGATGGCGCCGTCCGGGCTCCACAGGTCGTCGGCGAAGGCGCGGTCGAGGGTCGCCTTGATGTCGTCGGCCGACATGGTCGGGAATTCCTGCCGGGCGATCTCGGCGGCCTTGTCGTGGTTGTCGTGGGTGAACTTCAGGCCGCGGCCGACGGCGCGCACGAAGCCGCGCACGGTCTCGGGATCCGTGTCGATGGAGTCCTTGCGGATGTTGAGGGTGGAGTAGGCGTAGGGGCCGAGCTCCTTGGGCACATTGTAGAACGGCTCGGACCACAGGCCCTCGCGGATGCCGGCGGTGATGAGCGGCTCGGCCAGCACGCCGATATCGGCCTGCTTGGTCTTCAGCGCCGCCATGATGCCGGCATTGTTCATTTCCAGGAGGGTGACATCGGCCTTGGGATCAAGACCATTCTGGGCCAGCACATAGCGGGTGATGGAGTTGGGCGTGCCACCGAAGGCGCTGGTCGCGATCTTCTTGCCCTTCAGATAGGTCTTGAGGTCGCCCGTCGGCGCCTCGACGCCGGTGCGGGTGACGAAATAGACGTTGCCGCGGTCGACGACATTGATGACGGCGCGCAGCTCGGCGCCCTTGGCCTTGGCAAAGGCATTGTGCTCGGGACCACCGATGAAGGCGAAGGCCTGCTTGGTCAGCACCGCATTGGTGTGGGCGCCGCCGCCTTCCACGGTCATGATGGTGGCATCAATGCCCTCATCCTTGAAGTAACCGTTCCGCACGGCCACGTAGAGCGGCAGATAACCGAGGCTGTGCATCGGCTCGGCAACGACGAGCTTGGTTTCCGCACGCGACGGCGTCGCAAGGGACGTCAGCCCCAGGACAAGGGCCGCAGCAAGGCCGAGGATCTTCTTCATCAGAAACTCCAGTCAGGATGGGAGGACGGAGGGGAGGGGGAGGAAGAAAGCGGAGGCCCGGGCCGGATCAGTGCAGCACGCCCTTCTGGAGCTTGCGCTCAAGCCAGGACACGGAGACGTACATGACGATCGACAGGGCGGAGAGCACGGCAACGGCCACCCAGACGAGGGCGATCTCGTAGGTCTGGCCCGCATAGAGAATGGTGCGGCCAAGACCATACTGGGACGAGATGAACTCGCCGACGATGGAGCCGGTCAGCGCCAGACCGATGTTGACCCGCAGAACAGAGATGATCCACGGCAGGCAGGAGGGCACCACAAGCTTGGTGAAGACCTGCCAGCGATTGGCGCCGAGCGAGTAGAACAGGCGCTCGGAATCCCTGTCGACGGCCTTGACGCCGGAATAGGTGGTCAGCGTCGACACCACCAGGGTCAGCGCCATGGCGATGGCCACCTTGGAGGCCAGCCCCATGCCGAACACCAGGATGATGAGCGGCGCCAGTGCCAGCTTCGGCAGGGATTCAAAGCAGATGATGTAGGGCTGGGCGATGGCGGCATAGTTGCGCGACCACCAGAAGGACAGCCCGATCGCCGATCCCGTCAGCGTGCCGAGGAAAAAGCCGATCAGGGTGGAGCGGAAGGTGAAGGCGATGTCTTCCCAGGCGGTGCCCGAGGTGAAGAAAGTCTGGAAGGTTTCCCAGATCGCCGACGGACGCGACCAGAAGAACGCGTCGATGATGCCGGCCCCGGCACCGAATTCCCACCAGGCGATGCCGGCAATGACGATGCCAAGCTGGACCACGATGATGACCCAGGCCGGCCAGTCATTGGCAACCGGCAGGCGGCGATAGCGGGTCTTGCGGGGCCGGGTGGTCGCAGGCGCCGCGGGAACGGCGGTGGCCGTGGCAATGGTCTCGGTCATGGAAGATGTCCTCTCTGTGCGCCTGCGTGTCAGACAGCTTCAGCGAGCGGGGCGGATGCATATTGCTGGTTCAGAAGCTCCAGGCAGTATTGCTTCATCCGGATGAACTCCGGCTCCGTCACCACTGAGCGCGGCCGTGGCCGGTCAAGCGGCACGTCCAGACGTTCGATGACGCGCCCGGGCCGGGTTCCCATGACGCAGACCTCGTCGGAGAGGTAGATCGACTCGTCGACATCATGGGTGACGAAGATCACCGTCTTGCCGAAATCGGCCCAGATCTTCAAAAGCCACTCCTGCATCTGCGCCTTGGTCTGGGCATCCAGCGCCCCGAAGGGCTCGTCGAGGAGCACGATGTCATTGTCGAGGAGCAGGGTGCGCAGGAGCGCCGCGCGCTGGCGCATGCCGCCGGAGAGCGCGCGGGGATACTGGTTCTCGAAGCCGCCGAGGCCATAGCGCTTCATGTAGGGCAGCGCCCGGGCGCGGGCTTCGGCCACCGGCATGCCCTGGATCTCCATGCCGAGCACGATATTGTCGAGCACGGTCCGCCACGGCAGCAGCAGGTCCTTCTGCAGCATGTAGCCCACCCGGCCGATGGTGCCGGTGGCATCCTCGCCATCGATGAGCACCCGGCCCGAGGTGGGGATCTGCAGGCCGGCGACGATGTTGAAGATCGTGCTCTTGCCACATCCGGAAGGTCCGATGAGGCTCATGAACCGTCCGGCCTTGATATCGAGGGTGACCGGCGCCAGAGCCTGAAACAGTCCGGAGGAGGTCTGGAAAGACATGGACAGGTTTTCAAGACGCAGCTTTGACATATCGGCGTGACTCTCCTGCCTGTGCACGGCCGCCTTCCCGGTCAGACAGGAGCCGGAGGAATTTTTCCGGCCCGGTGTCCATGGAAGACGGCAACCTGAAATGACGGGATCCTCATTAGGGAGCATGATGAAGATCCGTCGCGTTACCCCTTTCAACGCAAGGCCCGTGCCAGATAGTTTTTTCGCTGTCTTTTCAACAGGTTGAAACAATCCAGAGCTGTTGCACCCTCCCCTCCCCGGGAAAAATCGGCGGGCGCAGCAGGCCGGACCCGACCCCGGGGGCGACAGGCCGGAGCGCGGGAAATCCGCGCCCTTCCGCCCTCCCCCGGCGCCTCGGCAACGGTCATTTCAACAAGAGGAGATCGTCCCGACCCTGTGAGGACACGCAGAGCGCGCAGCCCCGGCCGCGCATCGGGCTCCGCAACGCCGCGCCGGGGCCCCGATGCCACCCGACCGCCCCTGCAGGATGCGGATGCATCAGGATTGAGCACAAGGGGAGAGCGAGAAATCAGGAAAGATCTTTTATTTTCATTGCCCTGATTGGAAATATCAGTTTTTCTAATAGGCATGGACCATCATTGGTGAACAGATGTGCCGCTGTTTGGAGAGGGCCCATGACGCGGGAGAGGAGCCGGGCACAGCCGGGGACCATGCGGACCGCCGCGCCACCGGCGGGCGGGCTGGATCTGCGGGCGCTGGAGATTTTCGTCGCCGTCAGCAATGCCCGCAGCATGTCCCGGGCGGCGGTGCTGCTCGGCATCACCCAGGGCGCCATTTCCCAGCAGATTGCCAAGCTGGAGGCCAATCTGGGCCTGCCGCTGCTGGCACGGGAGGGGCGGGAGCTGCGCCTGCTGCCGGCCGGCACCAACCTGCTATTCCACGCCCGCCGCATTCTGGAGGATGTGCGGGCGTGCGAACAGTCCATGCGGCGTTTCACGGGATATAGTTATCCCGACGTCCTGCTCGGCATCATCAACACCATGTCGAAGATTCTGACCGCACCACTGATCGATGGTCTGGACGGGATCGTGGAAAATCTGCACCTGCAGACGTCCGTCAACATGCGACATCAGGAGGAAATGGCGGCAGGCCGGATCGATATTCTGGTATCCGCACAATATTTTGACCCCGACACATATGAGGTCTACCCGATCACGACAGAGCCGATGGTCCTGCTGACGCCGCGCGGCTGGCTGGCCGAGGGCCCGGTGGATCTGGCGGCGCTGGCGCGCGGCCTGCCGCTGGCCCACTTCTCGGCCAAGCGCCGGATCGGCCAGCTCACGGTGGATTATCTGGGGGCACGCGGGGTGCCGGTGTCACGGGCCATGGAGTTCGACCAGATCACCACCCTGATGGACCTGGTCGGGCGGCGCGCCGGCTGGGCCATCGCCACGCCCTATTGCCTGCTGGAAGCGGAGGCCCGCCTTGGCGCCATCGACGTGCGGCTGTTGCCCGCCCCGACACCCCGGCGCACCGTCAGCGTGATCACCCGACGCGGCCGCTTCGGCGATCTGCCGGCGCTGCTGGCAAGGCGCTGCCGGCACCATCTGAGCGAAACGGTGCTGCCGCGGCTCGCCCCCCTCATTCCCGCCGACTGCCTGCCGGAAATCGGCTGAGCGCGGCGAGCCTGAAAAGGGGGGGGCGAAAAAGGGGCGTGGCGGGCGGACGGCGCGGGGGCTGCCGCCCGCCCTTGTCCGGCCTGCCCTCCGGGGCGCGAAGGGCGCGGCACAGGCGGAAACGCCGGGGGCTGGAGGACGCTCCGCCATGCCTCGGACACCGGGGAAACGCCGTCCCCCGGGGCCGGGTTCCCGAAAGGGCGGCCGCCCCCACCCTCACGATCGCAGGACGGGCACCGGAAACGCCGCCCGGGCGGCCAGCGCCCGCGGGCGGGCATCGCAGCCCTCCAGATGATCGTTGACGATGCCGACGGCCTGCAGGAAGGCGTACATGGTCGTCGGCCCGACGAAGCTCCAGCCGCGCTTGCGCAGGGCCTTCGACAAGGCGACGGATTCCGGCGATGTGGTGAGGCCCGTGAGGCTCTCCCGGGTGATGCGGGCCGGACGGGTGGCCGGATCGGGCTCGAACTGCCACAGGAAGGCGGCGAGCGTGCCCGCCTCGTCGATCAGCTCCAGCGCCCGGCGGGCATTGTTGATGGTGCTCTCGATCTTGCCGCGATGGCGCACGATGCCGGCGTCCTGCACCAGCCGCTCCACATCCGCCGGACCGAAGGTGGCCAGCACCGCCGGCTCGAAATTGGCGAACCCGGCCCGGAACGCTTCGCGCTTGCGCAGGATGGTGATCCACGACAGCCCCGCCTGGAAGCCCTCCAGACACAGCTTCTCGAACAGGTAGCGGTCGGAGGCGGTGGGCGTGCCCCATTCGTCATCATGATAGGCGCGATAGAGCGGATCGGTGCCGCACCAGGCGCAGCGCGCGTGGCCGTCGCCATCCCTCAGAACGCCCGGAATCTCTGCATTTTCGCCCATAAGCCGCATCCATCTTTACCGTGTTGCAACACGGTCATTGCCGAAAGGACCGGAGCGGTCCCATATGGAGGAATCCTGTCCTTCACGCGCCGATATCGCGGCGCCGCAAGGGCGGACCGTCTTCTTGAAATCGCGTACCCGACCCGACCGCCGATCCCGCCCCAGAGCAACCGGGATCGCGGCCGCGTTTCCTCACCGGAGCCCCTATCCCATGCGTCGCCTCGTCCTGGCCCTGACCCTCATTGCGTCGATCGCGGGTGGTGCACAGGCTGCAGCCCCCAAGGCGCCGCCGACCATTCCGGAGATCGTCAACGCCTTCTCCGACGAGGAGCTGATCCACGGCTTCCTCGCCACCGTGTTCGGCTCCGAAGCCCTGTCCAGCCCCGACGAAAGCCCCAATGACCGGGTGCTGAAATTCCGTCGCCCGGTCCGGGTCTATATCAACGATCAGGGCAGCGATCCGCGCCGGGCCGAGGTGGAGGACTTTGTCCGCATTCTCGACCGCCATGTGCACGGTCTCGACATCCGCATGGTCAAGAAGCCCGAGCAGGCCAACATGACCATCTACCTGCTCGACCGGGGCGCCTACAAGCGCACCGTCGCCGAGCAGATCGGCAACCCGCACGAAGTGAAATTCCTGGTGGAGAATGACTGCTCCGCCGTCACCTCCGGCCGGGTGGACAAGGGGCTGACCAAGGCAACGATCTTCCTCGTGGTCAATGAGGGGCGGCCGAATTTCCGCCACTGCATGATCGAGGAGATTGCCCAGAGCCTCGGGCCCGTCAACGATGACTCCAGCCTGACCAACTCGATCTTCAACGACAATTCCACCCTGGTCGGCTTCGGCGTCTATGACTGGTTCATCCTGAACATGCTCTATGACCCGCGCATCAAGGTGGGCATGACGCCGGAACAGGCGGAAAAGGTGCTGCCGGCGGTGATTGCCTCCGCCCGCAAGCGCCTGCCCAAGGTGCTGATCGAGCGCCGGGCCGTGCCCGCAGACGACGGCAAGCCCGCCACCCGGAAATGACTCCCCACGGCCGGGCCTTCCCCCCGGGATGATCCGGCCCCCCTCCGCTCCGATCCGCTCCCTCCGTCCCCGGCCGCTCCGGCCGCGAGAGCCGGGCGAGCGGCAACGACCGGATGTGCGTTTCTCCGCGGACCAACGGTCTTTTCCGTGGTCTTTACCGTTTGGTGAGGCCCGATCCGGATTCTGGATCTCCGTTTCCGGAGGTCCCTGCCATGTCCGGCCCCGTGCGCCGCTCTGCCCTGCCGCTGGCCCTGCTCGTTGCCCTGGCCGGCCTGCCGTCTGTTGCGCCTGCCTCAGCCCAGGATGCGCCGAAGACCATCCGGCGCAATGTCGGCGGCTACCCGGTCACCGCGCCGGCAGAGGCGCCGCGGCCGCTGGTGCCCGATCAGCCCGCCACCGCCCCCGGGCGCCCGGCCAGCCCGGCAGCCGAGCCCGAGCGGCAGAAGCCACCCGTGGCCCGGAAACCGGCGCCGCCGAGGCCGGCAAAGCCCGTCCAGCCGCGCAAGGACGTCCCGCCCAAGGCGCAGAAGCCGCCGGCCCGCGCCACCAGCCCGAAGCCCGGGGCGCCCGCCACGTCTCCCGCCTCTCCGCCCGCCAGCCCGGACATGCCGCCCCTGCGCCGCACCACCTCGGAGCTGGAAACGCCCGCCGCGCCCGCTCTCATGGCCGAGGCCCGCACCGCCACCCAAGTGGGCCTGCGCGAGACCAGCCTGCCGGCCAGCGGACAGGCCATCACCTCCACCGCCGCCATCGACCCGCCGACCGCCGCCCGCGCCTCCGCCACGGAAGTGAAGGAGGTAAAGAAGTCGAGCGGCTCGAAATGGAAGATGGATCCGAAATTCCTGCCCACGGTCATCTCTTATGAGGGGCCGGAAAAGCCGGGCACCCTCATCATCGACACCGAGGCGCGCTTTCTCTATCTGGTGGAGTCCGACGGGCAGGCGCGGCGCTATGGCGTCGGCGTCGGTCGGCCGGGCTTCGAATGGGCCGGCAAGCACCGGGTGACCCGCAAGGCCGAGTGGCCGGACTGGCGGCCGCCGCCGGAGATGCGCAAGCGCCAGCCGAAACTGCCGGCCTTCATGCCCGGTGGCCCACGCAATCCGCTGGGTGCCCGCGCCCTCTATCTCGGCTCGACGATCTACCGCATCCATGGCTCCAACGAGCCCTGGTCCATCGGCCGGGCAGTCTCCTCGGGCTGCATCCGCATGCGCAACGAGGACGTGACCGACCTCTATAACCGGGTGCCGGTGGGCGCGACGGTGATCGTGCGCTGACGCGCGCCGCCCCTGCCGCGCGCGGGTGCAGCCGGTGCAGCCTAAAACGGCCCGGCGCCGGCCGGAGGGGGATGATCCGGCCGGCGCGCGGACACTCCGCTGGCCGGGCGTCGCGAACCCGGACAGCGGCTGACGGCCCCTCCCTCTCAAGGATCAGGGACGGACCGAAGACGGACTGCCGGAGACCGCGGCGACCTCCGGCAGGAGAGCTCACTTCACCAGCGCGCAGCCGCTGGCCTTGGGGTCGATATAGGCGCGCTCGCCCGGCACGGTCTCCAGCAGGGTGAGATAATCCCACGGATACTTGGATTCCGCCGGGCTCTTGACACGATAGAGATAGGTCTCGTTCATCACCCGGCCATTGGGGGCAATGGTGATGTCCTTCATCATCATGTCGTTGATCGGCGTCGTGCGCATCTTCTCGGCCACATCGGGCGCCTTGTCGGAGCCGGTGTCCTTGATGGCCTGAAGATAATGATGCACGGCAGAATAGACGCCGGCCTGATTCATGGAGGGCTTGCGGCCCATCTTCTCCTCGAAGCGCTTGGACCAGGCGCGGGTGTCATCATTCTGGTCCCAGTAGAAGGCATTGGCCATGGTCAGGCCCTGGGCGGTTTCCAGCCCGAGGGAGTCGACATCGTTGATGTTGAGGAGCAGGGCGGCCAGGGTCTGCCCGCTCTGGGGAATGCCGAACTCGGCTGCCTGCTTCACCGAGGCGATGGTGTCGCCGCCGGCATTGGCGAAGGCCACCACATCGGCGCCCGAGCCCTGGGCCTGGATGAGGAAGGACGAGAAGTCCGAATTGGCCAGCGGATGGCGCACGCTGCCCTTCACGGTGCCGCCCATTTCCTTCACCGTCTTGGCGGCCTCGTTCTCCAGCGAGTGGCCGAAGGTGTAATCGGCGGAGACGAAGAACCAGCTGGTCTTGCCCTGCTGCATCAGGGCGCGGGCGGTGGCCGACCCCAGCGCGTGGGTGTCATAGGCCCAGTGGAAGCCATAGGGGCTGCATTCCTTGCCGGTCAGATCCACCGTGCCCGGGCCGACGGCGAGGAAGATGCGCTCCTTGTCCCGGGTGATGCCCTGCACCGCCAGCGCGGCGGCGGAGTTGGGCACGTCGGCGATGGCATCGACGCCCTGGGTGTCGATCCACTTGCGGGTGAGGTTGGCGGCGATGTCGGCCTTGTTCTGGTGATCGCCGGAAATGATCTCGATGGGCACGCCGTTGATGGCGTTGCCGAAGTCCTCGGCTGCAAGCTTGGCGGCCACCACCGAGCCCTCGCCGTTCACGTCGGAATAGACGCCGGACATGTCGGTGAGCACGCCGATCTTGATGGTCTTGTCGGACATGTCGGCCCAGGCGGCACCGGAGGCGGAAAGCGCCAGCGTGGCAACGCCGGCGAGCAGGAACTTGCGCATGGGGCACTCCCTCTGAGGTGTCTGTTTTTTCAGTCGCAGGCGGTCCCCTCCGGCTCCCCGTCCCGCGGAACGGAGACGAAGAGCCGGAGAGAAACGCGGCCCGGTTTCTTCAGCGAACCGGATCCGCGTGCGGAGGGGCGGGCACGACGCGGCCCCTTCCGTCCTGGGGGAAGATCTTTGCGGCCCCGCGGACGGGACCGGTCGGGTCGGGGAAACTGGTCTCAGTGCGTGGCGTAGCCGCCATCCACGGCGATGGTGGTGCCGGTGATGGAGGCGGCACCATCGGAGACGAGGAAGGCGACGGTGGCCGCGATTTCCTCGGGCGGGATCAGCCGGCCGGTGGGCATGCGGTCGAGGAACACGGTCTGCAGCACCTTGTCCTCGGGCAGGCCGGTGACCTCAGCCTGCTGGGCGATCTGCTTGTCGATCAGCGGCGTGTGGACCGTGCCCGGGCAGATGGCATTGCAGGTGATGCCCCACGGCGCCACTTCCAGCGCCACCGACTTGGTGAGGCCGATGATGCCGTGCTTGCTGGCCACATAGGCCGGCTTGTGGGGAGCAGCCACCAGACCCAGCACCGAGGCGGTGTTGACGATGCGGCCCCAGCCGCGCGCCCGCATGCCCGGCACCACCGCCTTGATGACGTGGAAGGCCGCCGACAGGTTCACCGCCAGGAGCAGGTCCCACTTGTCCTCGGGGAACTCGGCGACGGCGGCCACATGCTGCACGCCGGCATTGTTCACGACGATGTCGAGACCGCCGAAGGTAGCGATGGCATTGGCCACCATCGCCCGCACCTCCTCCGGCTTCGACATGTCGGCGGAGGAATAGAGCACGGTGGCGCCGGTCTCGGCGGCAATCGCCGCCCGGGCCGCCTCGATCTCGGCGGGATCGCCGAGACCGTTCAGCATCACGTTGCAGCCATCCTCGGCCAGCCGGCGGGCAACCGCCAGACCGATGCCGCTGGTGGAGCCGGTGACAAGGGCATTCTTCTTCGACATGGGGGCGCTCCTCGGGAAAATGGCTCAGAAGCCGACCTGATCGGCGCCCTTGAGGGCGAGCATTTCGCGGGCTTCCGCCGGCGTCGCCACCTCCAGCGACAGCTCCTCGATGATGCGGCGGATCTTGGCCACCTGCTCGGCGCTGTTCTTCGCCATGCGGCCCTTGCCGAGATAGAGGCTGTCCTCCAGACCGACGCGGACATTGCCGCCCATCACCGTCGCCATGGTGGTGAAGGGGATCTGGTGACGGCCGGCGGCCAGCACCGACCATTCATAGGCGTCGCCGAACAGCCGGTCGGCGGTCTCGCGCATGAAGACGAGATTGCGCTCGTCGGCGCCGATGCCGCCGAGAATGCCGAAGATCGTCTGCACGAACAGCGGCCCCTGCACCAGCCCGCGGTCGAGGAAATGCGCCAGCGTATAGAGATGGCCGACGTCATAGCACTCGAATTCGAACTTGGTGCCGCAACCTTCGCCAAGATTCTTCAGGATATATTCGATGTCGCGGAAGGTGTTGCGGAAGATGAAATCATCGGTGGAGCGCAGATAGGGCTCCTCCCAGTCATGCTTCCAGTTCTTGTAGCGGTCGGCGAGCGGGAAGATGCCGAAATTCATCGAGCCCATGTTGAGGGAGCACATTTCCGGCTTGGTCTTCAGCGGGCCGGCAAGGCGCTCTTCCACGGTCATGGTGAGGGAGCCGCCGGTGGTGATGTTCAGCACGGCGTCGGTCTGCTGCTTCAGGCGCGGCAGGAACTGCATGAAGGTCGCCGGATCCGGCGTCGGCCGGCCGGTCTCGGGGTCGCGGGCGTGCAGATGCAGGATCGCCGCGCCGGCTTCCGCCGCCCCCAGACCCTGCTCGACGATCTCGTCCGGGGTCACCGGCAGGGCGTCGGACATGGTGGGGGTGTGGATGGAGCCCGTGAGGGCACAGCTGATGATGACCTTGTTCTTTTTCTTCGCGGCCATGAGGGATCCTCCCATGCGGGTTGCCGGCGGTCGGCCGGGTCGTCTTCTGTGTCGGAAGCATCGGCCGGGGGCGTGACGTCCCCGGCAGGGTCGGGGGGTCAGTCGGGCACGGTAGCGTCGAACTTCGCCAGATGCGCATCGAGACGGGCGCGCACCTCGGCGGCCTTTTCCGGCGTCCAGCGCCGGAAGCCCTCGCCGGTCTTCATGCCGAGATGGCCGGCGGCGACCACGTCCTTCAGCAGCTGCTGCGGCCCCGGGGTGCGGTCGAGATCCGGCAGCACGGTCTCATGGACGGCGAGCGCCAGATCGGTGCCGACGAGATCGGCATTCTCGAACGGACCGAGCACCGCCAGCCGCCGGCCGAAGCTCGCCTTCACCACCCGATCGACAGTTTCCGCGTCGCATACGCCGGACTGCACAAGTGCAATCGCCTCGCGCCACAACGCATGCTGGAGACGGTTGCCGATGAAGCCCGGAACATCCTTGCGCACATGCACGGGAAGCTTGCCGATCGACGCAAGGAGGTCGATCATGGCGGCAATGGCTGCGGGATCGGTGTCTTCCGTCTGGATGACCTCGACCAGCGGAACAAGATAAGGCGGGTTCCACCAGTGGGCCCCCATCGCGCGGGAGCGGTCCTTCAGGGGCGCCATGATCTGCGTGATCGGGATGACCGAGGTGTTGCTCGCCAGAAGCGCATGGGGGGGAGCAATGGTCTCGACAGCGGCAAAGATGCGCTGCTTGAGCGCGAGATTTTCCGGGACGGCCTCGATCACCACATCGGCAGCGGAAACCGCCTCCTCCAGGGTGGCGCATGGCGTGATGCGTTCCACGGCCTCCGGGTCCTGACCGAGATCGGCCAGATGCCCGCGCACCCGGTCGCGGATGCCGGCCCGCCGCTCGGGATCGGATTCAAAGATGGTGACGGGGTGACCGGCAACGGCGAACGCCTGCGCGATCCCGTGCCCCATCAGTCCGGCGCCGATGACGCCGATCATTGGCTGGGTCATGCCTTCCTGCGCTTCCTCATGTCCCGGCGCGTATCCGGACCGGCCGCCTCCTGCGCCCGGATCCGCCCCCGCCGGTGTCACCGCGATCTGTCCGCGATGCCCGTTATGACTTTCGTATTAGCAGGCTCCGTGCCAAAGGCGAAAATGACTGATTTTCAAATGGTTACCGAAAATCATGCGCCGACCGGCCAGTCCCGTCGTCCGGGATTGCGGACACGGCCGCCGGAAATCGACCGGTCGGGCCGGAAAATCAGGGGGTTTGCGTGTCCATGTTCCTGACAGCCGGTGTCCACAATCCTGACAGCGGGGCGGCGGACGGCGGAGAGGACGCGATGCCGATCGGCGAAAACGCCCATTTCGCCGCCGCCCGGGCGCTGATGGTGATGATCGACGAGATGATCGAAGGCGCCATCCTGGTGGACCGGGAGGCGCGCATCATCTGGTCCAACGACCGGCATGTGTGGTTCGGCGAGAAGCAGATTGCCGCGCTCGGCGCCCGCTCCATGGCGGATGTGATGGGGGCGCCGGTGGAGCGCGTGATCCCCCACAGCCGCATGCGCGAGGTGGTGGAGACCGGACGCTCCATGCCCCTCGACATCATGCGCTATGGCGAGCACACTCTGCTGGTCAGCCGGCTGCCGCTACGCGATGACGACGGCACCATCATCGGCGGCCTCGCCTTCGCGCTGAAGAACAGCCTCACCCACCTGAAGCCGATTTCCGACCGCTTCAACCGGCTGCAGACCCGTCTGGCCCGGGTGGAGCAGGAGCTGGCCACCGCCAACCGCGAGCCGAAATATACCGTGGAGCATCTGGTGGGCTTCAGCCCGGCCATGCTTCAGGTGAAGCGTCTGGTGCGCAAGGCCGGCCAGATCGGCTCCTCGGTGCTGCTTCTGGGCGAGACCGGCACCGGCAAGGAGCTGGTGGCCCACGCCATCCATGCCGCCTCCGGGCGGGCCGAGCGGCCCTTCATCGGTGTCAACGTGGCGGCGGTGCCGGAAACCCTGATGGAGGCCGAGTTCTTCGGCGTGGCCCCGGGGGCCTTCACCGGCGCCAGCCGGCAGCCGCGGCCGGGCAAGTTCCAGCTCGCCCATGGCGGCACGCTGTTTCTGGACGAGATCGGCGACATGCCGCTGGCTCTTCAGGCCAAGCTGCTCCGGGCCCTGCAGGAGCGCGAGGTGGAAGCCGTCGGCTCAAATCAGGTCACCCGGGTGGACGTGCGCATCATCGCCGCCACCTCGCGGCCACTGGCGGAGATGGTGAAGAGCGGCACCTTCCGGGCGGACCTGTTCTATCGGCTGAACGTGTTCCCGATCCACATGCCGGCGCTGCGCGAGCGGCGGGAGGACATCGAGATCCTCGCCTCCCTGTTCTCCGAGCGCATGTCGGCAACCCTGGACCAGCCGATGCGGGAAATGTCGCCGCGGGCGCTGGCCGCGCTGGAGGCCCATGACTGGCCGGGCAATGTGCGCGAGCTCGCCAATGTCATCGAGCAGCTCTATGTGCGCACCGATGGCGAGCGCATCACCGCCACCGACCTCATGGACATCCTGCCCGGCCCGGCAACGGACGCCGGTCCCGCCCCTGCGCCATCCGCCCCGCCGGAGCGCCGGCAGACCCTGTCGGAAGCCGTGGACGAGCTGGAACGCACCCTGATCCTGCGGGCGCTGGAGGAGGCCGGCGGCAACAAGATGGAAGCCGCCCGCGCCCTCGGCCTGTCGCGCACCAACCTCTACGCCAAGCTGCAGAAGCATGGCCTGGGCGGGCGGGGCTGAAAACACGTTCCCCCCGGCACAGGGACCCGCACCGGGGGAATGTCGGATGCCGGTTGATCCGGCCGGGCCGGGAGACCTCATGTCCTCCCGACCCGGCCGAGAAGAAATCAGTCGCGCAGCAGCTCGTTGATGGAGGTCTTCGAGCGGGTCTTGGCATCGACGTGCTTGACGATGACGGCGCAGTAGAGCGACGGCCCCGGGGTGCCATCCGGCAGCGGCTTGCCCGGCAGGTTGCCCGGCACCACGACGGAATAAGGCGGCACGCGGCCGATGAAGGTCTCGCCGGTCGTCCGGTCGATGATCTTCGTGGAAGCGCCGAGGAAGACGCCCATGGAGAGCACCGAGCCCTCGCCGACCACGACACCTTCGGCCACTTCGGCGCGGGCGCCGATGAAGCAGTTGTCCTCGATGATGACCGGGCCGGCCTGCAGCGGCTCCAGCACGCCGCCGATGCCGACGCCGCCGGAGATGTGGCAGTTGGCGCCGATCTGGGCGCACGAGCCGATGGTGGCCCAGGTGTCGACCATCGTGCCCGCGCCGACATGGGCGCCGAGATTGACGAAGGACGGCATCAGCACCACGCCCGGGGCGATGAAGGCGGAGCGGCGGACGATGGCGCCGGGCACGGCGCGGAAGGCGGCGGCCTCGAAATCGACCGGGGTCCAGTTGGCGAACTTGGAGGGCACCTTGTCCCACCAGGTGGTGCCGCCCGGGCCGCCGGGAATGGCGCCCATGGGCACGAGGCGGAAGGACAGCAGCACCGCCTTCTTCAGCCACTGGTTCACCACCCAGCCATCGGCGGTCTTTTCGGCCACGCGCACCGCGCCGGAATCGAGCAGCGACAGCGCCGTTTCCACCGCGTCGCGCACCGGGCCGGTGGTGCCGGCGTCGATGGCCGCGCGGTCTTCGAAGGCCGCGTCGATGGTGAGGGCGAGCCGGGCGAGCTCGGACGGGGTCAGGGACATGGGAGGCCTCTCCGGTCGGGATTTTCGGCGCCGGACCTTTCCCCCTGCCGGCGCCCCCGTCAAGCCCGAAGCGCCGGGAGAGGCGCTCCCCCGCCGGTGCTTTTTCTGCCGCCCGGCGCCATCCACCCGCCTCGCCCCCCGGGATTTTCCGACGGAAGGGGATTATAAGTCCTTTGCCGGACCCGGCGGGGCCTCCTCCCCGTCCGCTCCGCGCCGTCTTCCTTGCCCCCCGGGCGGAGCCCCCTCCCGCCCCCTCTTTGCGGAATTCCCGACATGCTGCCGAAGCGCGACTGGATCGACATGACCACCACGGATTTCCGTGACGGAAACCCGGAAACGTGGATCGCGGTGCTGCCGGTGGCCGCCGTCGAGCAGCACGGCCCCCATCTGCCTGTCGCCACCGACACCGCGATCGCCACCGGCCAGGTGGCCCGGGTGAAGGAGCTGCTGCCGGCCGAGCTGCCGGTCACCTTCCTGCCGATCCAGGCCGTCGGCAAATCCAACGAGCACATTTCCTCGCCGGGCACCCTCACCTATTCGTGGGAGACGCTGACCCGGATGTGGATCGAGATCGGCGAGAGCGTGCACCGGGCCGGCGTGCGCAAGCTCGTCATCGTCAACGCCCATGGCGGCAACGTGCCGATCATCGACGTGGTCGCCCGGGAACTGCGCGTGAAGCTCGACATGCTCGTCGTGCACACCGCGTGGAGCCGCTTCGGCCAGCCGGACGGCGTGTTCGCCGAGCGCGAATTCCTCTACGGCATCCATGGCGGCGAGGTGGAAACCTCCATCATGCTGCATCTGCGCCCGGATCTGGTGCGCATGGAGGAAGCCCGCGACTTCCAGTCCACCCAGCTCAATTTCATCCAGGAATTCAAGTATCTGCGCGCCCACGGGCTGCATTCCTTCGGCTGGAAGTCGCTGGATCTGGATCCGGCCGGCGCCGTCGGCAATGCCGGCATCGCCACCGCCGACAAGGGGGCTGCCTCGGTGGACCACGCCGCCCGCGGCTTCGTCGCCCTGATGGACGACATCAACCGCTTCGACGTCTCCCGCCTGTGGACGCCGGAGGGCTGATCCCCCGGACAAGGTGCGGATCCTTTTGGGGGGCGGCGCGCGCCGCTGCCATCCGGAAGGATCCGCACGCGTCCGGCGGGCGTCCCCCGGTTGTCGGACCGGGGGCGGCTCCCCACATCTGGACGGACAGCCACCGGGCCCCGCCATGCGCGACAGGCCCCGGCGGCCCCTCCCCTTCTGTCTCACCCGCCGCCGCTTGCCGGCCGCGCCCGGAAACCGGATTGCCGCCCATGTCCGTGCCCCGCACGCCTGTCCGTCTGGCCGCCCTCGATGCCGAGGACCTCGCCATCCTCTCCGCCTTTGTTCAGGACGCCGTGGCCAAGGTCGGCGACCTCAGCTGGCGCCCGGCCGAACAGCGCTTCGTGGCGGTGCTGAACCGCTTCGCCTGGGAAAAGGCCGTCGCCACCGGCAAGGACGACGAGCGCCACCGCGCCGTACTGCATTTTTCCCGGGTCACCTCGGCGCGCTGCTGCGGCATTGATCCGCGCCGGCGCGATGCGGTTCTGGACCTTCTCGCCATCACCTTCGAGGAAACCAACCCGCCCGGCGGCACGGTGACCTTGACCTTTGCCGGCGGGGGCGTCATCCGTCTCGAAATCGAATGCATCGAGGCCGGGCTGTCCGATCTCGGCGCTGCCTGGGCCGCCCGGGGCCGGCCGGACCATCTGTCCGCCTGACCGGGGCCTGACCTTTCCGCCGGGAGCGGACAATTTGAGGAGTGACGCCGTGGCCATCCGTCTGGTCGAGACCGATCCCGATTTCGCGGGCCGGTTTTCCGCCTTTCTCGCGACCAAGCGCGAGGTGTCGGAAGATGTCGACCGGGCCGTCCACGCCATCCTCACCGATGTGCGCACCCGCGGCGACGCCGCCCTCGTCGACTACACCAACAGGTTCGACCGGGTGACCGTGACCGCCGCCGAGCTGCGCGTCACCCCGGAGGAGATTGCGGCCGCCGTTGCCGCCATCGACGCCGACACCCGCGCCGCGCTGGAACTCGCCCGCGACCGCATCGAGAGCCACCACCGCCGCCAGATCCCGGCCGATGACCGCTACACCGATGCCCTCGGCGTCGAGCTCGGCCATCGCTGGACAGCGATCGAGGCCGTCGGCCTCTATGTGCCCGGCGGCACCGCCTCCTATCCCTCGTCCGTGCTGATGAATGCGGTGCCCGCCAAGGTGGCCGGCTGCCCGCGCATCGTCATGGTGGTGCCGGCCCCCGACGGAAAGCTCAACCCGCTGGTGCTGGCCGCCGCCCATCTGGCCGGTGTTGACGAGATCTACCGGGTCGGCGGCGCCCAGGCCGTCGGCGCGCTCGCCTATGGCACCGAGACCATCCGCCCCGTCGCCAAGATCGTCGGCCCGGGCAACGCCTTCGTCGCCGCCGCCAAGCGCCGGGTGTTCGGCACCGTCGGCATCGACATGGTGGCCGGACCGTCGGAAGTGCTGGTGATTGCCGACGCCGACAACAATCCCGACTGGATCGCCGCCGATCTTCTGGCCCAGGCCGAGCACGACACCGCCGCCCAGTCGATCCTGATGACGCCCTCCCGGGAGCTGGCCGATGCGGTGGAAGCCGCCGTCAGCCGTCAGCTCGCCCTGCTGTCGCGGGGCGAAACCGCTGCCCGCAGCTGGGCCGATTATGGCGCCATCATCGAGGTGACCTCCATCGACAGCGCCCTGCCGCTGGCCGACCGGGTGGCCGCCGAGCATCTGGAGCTGGCGGTCGCCGATCCCGAGGCGCTGCTGCCGAAGATCCGCAATGCCGGCGCCATCTTCCTCGGCCATCACACCCCGGAAGCCGTCGGCGACTATGTCGGCGGCTCCAACCATGTGCTGCCGACGGCGCGCTCGGCGCGCTTCTCCTCGGGCCTCTCGGTGCTCGATTTCATGAAGCGCTCGTCGCTGCTGCGCTGCTCGGCGGCGGGCCTTGCGGCGCTGGGCCCGGCAGCCGTCGCGCTGGCCAAGGCCGAAGGGCTGGATGCCCACGCCCGCTCGGTTTCCATCCGGCTGAACTCCGCCGGCTGACCCGGATTGCCGCGGCGCGCACCCCGCGTCGCGGCCTTTCCCGGGCGCCGGGCGCTCCGCATCCCGCCGGGCATCCGCGGGAAGTGCGCTTTCCCGGCAACACAGGCGTGCGCGTCGCATCCATCTGCGCCACATCGCAGGATGGCGCGATCTGGCAGCCGCCGGGCGGTCGACCGCGGCGCTTTTGCAGTGCAATATGCTAGAGCATTTTCAAGCGACGCGGACGCCGGTCCGCGTGAAGGAAATGCGTTACGTCAAGAATCCGGAGTTTTTTCCCGTGCGCCGGAGCGGACGGAAAATGCTCCTCGACGTCGCTGCGGCATCCGCTCCGGACTGTCGCGCTCTGCATGTCGCTGCCGGGACGGGACTGCCCTAGACGCCATGATGACGACTGCCGTTGCCACTGCCGGAACGCCGAACAGCCGGGATCGCCTGGTCGCGCTGGATCTCGATCAGGCGTCGCTTGCCCGCGGCACCTCCGAGGCCGAGCACGAGCGCGAGGTGGCGATCCACGACCTGCTGGAAGAAAATCATTTCGCCCCCGTGGGCCATGATGATGGCCCCTACCGGCTGGTGCTCTCGGTGGCCGAACAGCGCCTGATCTTTGATGTGCGGCGCGAAGACGGCAAGCCTGTGATGGTGCACATCCTGTCCCTCACCCCGCTCCGCAAGATCATGAAGGACTATTTCATGATCTGTGATAGCTATCGAACCGCGATTCGCACGGCGACGCCGACCCAGATCGAAGCGATCGACATGGGCCGGCGCGGTGTGCACAATGACGGTTCGGGCATCCTGATGGAGCGTCTGGAGGGCAAGATCGCGCTGGACCACGAGACGGCGCGGCGCCTCTTCACGCTGGTGTGTGCCCTGCACTGGAAGGGATGAGCGCATGGGCGCCGCTAGCGGGGCGCGGCGTCCGGGATCCGTCCTGTTCGTCTGTGCCCACAATGTGGTGCGGTCCCCGGTGGCCGCCGCCTTGACCCGCTATTATTATCCGCGCTCCGTCTATGCGGAGTCCGCCGGCGTTCGTCCCGGCCGGCCGGACCAGTTCGCCGCCGAGGTGATGAGCGAGATCGGTCTCGACATCTCCCGCCACTATCCGCGCAGTCTGGACGATCTGGACGACACCAATTTCGATCTGGTGGTGACGCTGGCGCCGGAAGCCCATCACGCCGCGCTGGAGCTGACCCGCACCCACGCCATCGACGTGGAATATTGGCCGACGCCGGACCCCTCCCGGGTGGAAGGCAGCCGCGAGCAGGTGCTGGACGCCTATCGCACCATGCGCGACGACCTCACCCGCACCATCCGCCGCCGCTTCGCGCAATAATCACGGCCGCTCCTGTCAGGTCGGCCGGAGCCCGCGGGTGCGGACCCTGCCGACAGAAATCGGCCTCACTCGCCGAGCGCCCCGCCCGGACCGAAGAGCGCAGCCTTCAGCCCCGCGCGGGCGATTGCCCCGGGCGAGTCCGCCGGTGGGGCATCAAAGCGGACCAGCCGGGCGAAAACGACCCTGCGATCCGCCTTTTCCGCCCAGCCGACATACCAGCCGAAGGGCTGCCCCTTGAGCAGGGCGCCATCCGGCCCGACGGGGCGGCCGGCTCCGGTCTTGCCGTGGACATGCCAGCCGCCCTGCACCCCGTTATCCATCAGGATGGCGGTCTCGGTCACCGCCGCGGCGGACACCGGCAGCTCCCCGCGGATCATCCGGGTGAGAAAAGCGACCTGCTCGACCGGCGAAATCTGCAGGGAGGAGCTGAGCCAGGCCCGGGTCAGGCCATTCTTCTCGCCCCGGTCGCCGGAAACGTCGCGGTTGCCATAATCGAACGCGTCGACATAGGCCTTGAAGCGCGCCGCGCCGAGCTTTTCGGTGATGCGCTGGGAGTACCAGACGACGGAATCCCGCATCCAGCTTTCCGGCGTCGTCGGCCGCCGCCATTTCGGATTCCAGTCGGCATAACCGGTCCGGAACGGCATCTCCGGCCGGTCCGGCGAGATCAGGATGCCGCTGTCGAAGCCCATGAGGCTGATGGCGACCTTGAAGGTCGATGCCGGCGACATCCGGTCATCACAGCGCCCTTCCCGGAGGACGGACCCGGATCTACCGACCTCCTGCGCGATCGTGCAGACCACACGCTCCCCCGCCAGCGCCGGTCCGGACAGCCCCGCGAACAGCACGGCCAGGATGAGACAGAAACAGCGCATGAATGCTCCTTGTCGCTGCATTCTCCGGACATCCGCGAGAGCCCGCCCCGCAGGCATCCCCCCCGGACGGGCAACGCACCAGCGCCCCGC
The DNA here is from genome assembly GCA_050689115.1 of Segnochrobactraceae bacterium EtOH-i3. Taxonomy (GTDB): domain Bacteria; phylum Pseudomonadota; class Alphaproteobacteria; order Rhizobiales; family Segnochrobactraceae; genus JBBSSF01. The sequence continues at coordinate 43,334 of JBOGCN010000019.1, forward strand.
CCCCTGACAAAAAACGGGAGGGTTCGGGAGGCTGCGCCTCCCGGGGGCTCGGGGCAACGCCCCGAAACACCGCACCGCAGACGCACCCTCCCCCGTCAGGCCCGCCGATCGGCGATGAAGCGGGCGCAGGCGTTGAGAATCTCGGCACGCGCGCCATAGGGGGCGAGTTCGGCTTCGGCCTCGGCGGTCAGCTCGGCGAGACGGGTGCGGGCCCAGGCGACGCCGTTGAGGGAGACGAGGGTGCCCTTGCCGCGGGCGGCGTCCTTGGCGGTGGCCTTGCCGGTTTCCTCCGGCGTGCCTTCGACATCGAGAAGGTCGTCGGCAATCTGGAAGGTGAAGCCGATGCGCGCGCCGAAGGCGGCAAGGCGGGCCCGGTCGTCGGCGCCGGCGCCGGCCAGCACCGCGCCCATGGCCAGCGCTGCCTCGATGAGCGCGCCGGTCTTCATGCTCTGAAGGTGGCGGATGCCCGCGGCATCGGGCGTGCGCACCTCGGCCTCCAGATCCAGCACCTGCCCGCCGACCATGCCGGCCGGACCGGCGGCACCGGCCAGAAGCGCCACAAGGGCGCCGCGCACCGCCGGATCGGGATCGGTGGCGGGGTCGGCAAGAATGGTGAAGGCGTGGGTGAGGAGCGCGTCGCCGGCGAGGATGGCAAGCGCCTCGTCGAAAGCGCGGTGCACCGTCGGCCGGCCGCGGCGCAGATCGTCATCATCCATGGCCGGCAGATCGTCATGGACGAGGCTGTAGCAGTGGACGCATTCAAGCGCGGCAGCCGCGCGCAGCACGCCGGCATCGGCACGGCCGAACAGGCGCGCCGCCTCGATCACCAGAAAGGGACGCAGCCGCTTGCCGCCGCCAAGGCTGGCATAGCGCATGGCCTCGGCCAGCCGCGCCGGCCACGCCGGCCGGCCACCGGCCGCCCCGCCGGCCAGAAGATCGGCCAGGGTCTGTTCGGTCGCCACCGCCGCCTCGGTCAGCCGCGCCGCGAAGACCTCATCCGCCAGACCGGTCATCGGGCCCCCTCCCTGTTTGCCCCGGACCGTGCCCGCGATGCGCGGTCCGTTCCCGGACGCTGGCGCCCCGCCCCCACAGGACGCGGGGACCCTCCAGACGCCTGGGGCCTCCTTCAAGCGCGCCCCGCCGCTTCGGTCAAGGCCGGTGAACCGGCGCCCGCCCCGCGCCACCCGGGAGACCGCCTGCCCGAAGACCGCGAAGGCGCTCGCCGCCTCATACCAAGCGCACGAAGTACGGACCTCGCCGCGCGCTTGCGGCACAGCAGAATTCTAATATGTCTCAATGGCATGAGAATTCTGCTTCGGCATACCAAAGGATCCTTTTCAAGGACCTTTGGTATCAGGCCGCGGCCTGCAGGCTGGGGCCGGCGGAGCGATAGGCCAGCGCCTCGGCCAGGTGGGTGCGGCTGATGCGGGGGGCGCCTTCCAGATCGGCGAGCGTCAATGCCACCTTGAGCACCCGGTGATAGCCACGGGCCGACAGCCGCAGGGCCTCGGCGGCCTGGGCGAGGAACTGCCGGCCGGCGGCATCGGGGGCGGCGACCTCCTCGATCAGCCGCGGGCCGCAATCGGCATTGGTCCGGATCGTCAGCCCCATGCCGGCATAGCGCCGCACCTGCCGCTCCCGGGCGGCCGCCACCCGGGCAGCCACCATGGCGGAGGTCTCGGTCGGCGGCGGCAAAGCAAGATCAGCCGCCGTCACCGCCGCGCACTCGATGCGCAGGTCGATGCGGTCGAGCAGCGGACCGGAGAGGCGGGCCTGATACTCGCTGGCACAGCGCGGCCCGCGCCGGCAGACATGGCCGGGCTCGCCAAAATGGCCGCAGCGGCACGGGTTCATGGCGGCAACGAGCTGGGCGCGGGCCGGATAGCTGACCCGGTGATTCGCGCGCGCAATCACCGCCTCGCCGCTTTCCAGCGGCTGGCGCAAGGCATCCAGCACCTGGGGCGTGAACTCCGGCAACTCATCAAGAAACAGCACGCCCTGATGGGCCAGCGACACCTCGCCCGGGCGCGCCCGCATGCCCCCGCCCACCAGCGCCGCCATGGAGGCCGAGTGATGGGGGGCGCGGAAGGGCCGCCGGTTGGTGAGGCGTCCATCGGCCAGCGTGCCGGCGATGGACTGCACCATGGAGACCTCCAGCAGCTCCTTCGGCGACAGCGGCGGCAGGATGGAGGGCAGGCACTGGGCGAGCATGGATTTGCCGGAGCCGGGCGGACCGACCATCAGCAGATTGTGCCCGCCGGCGGCCGCCACCTCCAGCGCCCGCTTGGCGCTCTCCTGCCCTTTCACCTCGCAGAGATCGGCGAGCACCGGATCGCTCTCGCTCATGCGCGGCTCCGGCCGGGTAAGGAACTGGGTGCCCTTGAAATGATTGGCCAGCGCCACGAGGCTCCGCGGCGCGAGAATATCCATCTCCGGGCTGGCCCACGCCGCCTCGGAACCGGAGGCAGCCGGACAGATCAGCCCCTTGCCGAGCCCGTTGGCGGCAATGGCCGCCGGTAGCACGCCGGAGACCGGGGCGAGCGTGCCATCCAGCCCGAGCTCGCCCAGCACCACGAAGCCTTCCAGCTTCTCGGCCGGCAGGGCGCCGATGGCCCCCATCAGGGCGAGCGCGATGGGGAGATCATAATGAGAGCCTTCCTTGGGAAGGTCCGCCGGGGCGAGATTGACGACGATGCGCTTGGGCGGCAGCGACAGGCCCGAGGCGATGAGGGCGGCGCGCACCCGCTCGCGGCTTTCCGCCACCGCCTTGTCGGGCAGGCCGACAATGGTGAAGGACACCGCCCCCGGCGCCACCTGCACCTGCACGTCGACGCCCTGGGCCTCGATCCCCTGAAAGGCGACGGTCGCCACATGCGTCGTCATTGCCGCACACCCCGCTCCCACGTTCCGGTTGCAATGATAGACCGACTTCCGCCCCGCACGCAAGAACAGGAGACGAACATTCGACTTTTGTTCTGCTCTCTCGGCAAGTCCGGGGGATACCCTCCCCCGGACCCGGTCTTTTCGGCAACCGCTCAGGCCGACAGGCGCGCCGCCTGCTCCCGGATGAGGGCGGCGCGGCCCCGGATGATCCGTTCAGCATCCGCCACCATGCGGGCGACGAGCTCCCGGCAGGTGGGGATATCGTGGATCAGCCCCTGCACCTGACCGGCCCAGATGAGGCCGGCATCCAGATCCCCGGTTGTCAGCGCCACACGGCCCCGGGCGCCGGAGACCAGCGGCCGCACATCCTCGAACACCGCGCCCGGCCGGGCGCCGCGTTCGGCGACCTGCTCGGAGACGCTGTTGCGGGCGACGCGGCCGGTATTCCTGAAGCCGCGGAAGATCAGCTTTGTGTCGCGCTCGCTGTTGGCGACGAGGAACTGCTTCACCGCGTCATGGATCGGCGCTTCCACGGTGGCGCAGAAGCGCGTGCCCATGTTGACGCCCTCGGCCCCCAGCATCAGCGCGGCGGCCAGACCCCGCCCGTCGCCGATGCCGCCGGAGGCCAGCAGCGGCACCGACACCCGGTCGGCCGCCGCCGGGATCAGCACGAGGCCGGGCACGTCGTCCTCGCCCGGATGGCCGGCGCACTCGAAGCCGTCGATGGAGATGACATCCGCGCCCATCTTTTCCGCCGAGAGGGCATGGCGCACCGAGGTGCACTTGTGCAGCACGATGAGGCCGTGGGCCTTAAAGTCCTCCACATGCTCCTGCGGCCGGGCGCCGGCGGTCTCGACGATTTTCACGCCGCTGTCGATGATCGCCCGGCGGTACTCCGCATAGGGCGGTGGCGAGACCGAGGGCAGGATGGTGAGATTGACGCCGAACGGCCGGTCGGTCATCGCCCGGCAACGGTCGATCTCGCGCCGGAGGTCATCCGGGGTCGGCTGGGTCAGGCCGGTGAGGATGCCAAGGCCGCCGGCATTGGAGACGGCAGACGCCATCTCTGCCGTTCCCACCCACATCATGCCGCCCTGCACGATGGGGTGCTCGATGCCGAGCAGCTCGGTGATCTTCGTCCTCAGGGTCATGCCAGCGCCTCCAGGATGGTGACATTGGCGATGCCGCCGCCCTCGCACATGGTCTGGAGGCCATAGCGCTTGCCGCGGGCGCGCAGCGCATGCACCAGCGTCGCCATCAGCCGCGTGCCAGAGGCCCCGAGGGGATGGCCGAGCGCGATGGCGCCGCCATTGACGTTGAGCTTTTCCGGGTCCGCCCCGGTCGCCTTCAGCCACGCCATCGGCACCGGCGCGAAGGCCTCGTTGACCTCGTAGAGGTCGATGTCGTCGATGCTCAGGCCGGCCCGCTTCAGCGCCCGTTCGGTCGCCGGAATGGGTTCCTCCAGCATGATGACGGGATCGCCGGCGGTCACGGTCAGGTTGACGATGCGGGCCACCGGCGTCAGGCCGTGCGCCTTTAGCGCCGCTTCCGAGACGACGAGGGCCGCCGACGCGCCATCGCAGATCTGGCTGGCGTTGGCGGCCGAGATCACGCCGTCCTCCTTCAGGAGCTTGACCGCGCCGATGCCCTCAAGGGTCGCATCGAAGCGGATGCCCTCGTCGGTCTCGTGGCTGCCGCCGTCGATGGCCAGCGGCACGATCTCGGCGCGGAAGGCGCCGGCCCGGGTGGCCTCTGCCGCCCGGCGATGGCTTTCCAGCGCGAAGGCGTCGAGATCGGCGCGGGAGAAGCCATATTTGCGGGCGATCGTCTCGGCGCCCTCGAACTGGCTGAACTCCTTGACGCCGAAGCGCGCGGCAATGCGACCGCTGACCGGCCCGGTGCCGATGCCTTCCTTGGCGTGCAGCGCCAGATTGGAGAACATCGGCACCCGGGTCATGCTCTCGACGCCCATGGCAATGACCACATCCTGGGTGCCCGACATCACCGCCTGGGCCGCGAACTGCACCGACTGCTGGGACGAGCCGCACTGCCGGTCGATGGTGACGGCAGGAATGCTGTCCGGCAGCGACGAGGCCAGCACGCAGTTGCGCCCGAAGGCGAAGGACTGCTCGCCGGCCTGGGTGACGCAGCCGACGATCACGTCGTCGATGGCATCCGGCGCGATGCCGGTGCGGGCGAGGAGGGCGTCGATCACGGCACCGCCGAGATCGGCCGGATGCCAGCCCGACAGCGCGCCCTTGCGGCGGCCACCGGCTGTGCGAACGAGGTCAACGAGATAGGCGTCGGCCATGGATCACCTGTGCTGTCGCGGGGAGGATGAGGCTATCGGGGGCTGCTGCCCCCGGGCCCCCGCCCGGAGACCTCGAGGGTCTCCGGACCACTCCCCTTTTTTGGAAGGAAGAAGACGGGCTGGGCGACTGGCCCCGGGAAAGAGGTCAGAGCGCGCGGAAGTCCGGCGGACGGCGCGCGAGGAAGGCGGCAAGGCCCTCTTGGGCTTCGGCGCGGCGTCCGGCCTCGGCGATGGTGCGGGCCTCCAGAGCGAGCTGGTCGGCCAGCCCGTTGCGGAAGCTCTCCGCCAGCAAAGCCCGCGTGGCGGCAAGCGCCCGCACCGGGCCACCGGCCAGAGTGCGGGCAAGGGCGTCGCCCTCTGTGGCGAGCCTTTCGGCCGGCACCGCCCGGGTAACGATGCCGAGAGCCTCCGCCTCGGCCGCGCCGACGCGGCGGTTGGTGAGGAGGATTTCCTGCGCCCGTCGGAAGCCCACGGCCCGGGGCAGCCGCCAGCTCATGCCGCCATCCGGGGTCAGCCCGATGGCGCCATAGGCCGCGGTGAAGTGGGCGGTGTCGCTGGCAAGCGTGATGTCGCCGGCAAGCGTCAGGCTGAGCCCGGCGCCAGCCGCCGGCCCGTTCACCGCCACGACGAAGGGCTTTTCCATCCCGGCCAGAAGGATGAGGGCCTGATGCAGGGTGCCGGCAAGCTTCGTCAGCACGCTGGCGGTGTCGCTGCCTGGCGCCGTGAAGGCGCCGATGTCGCCGCCAGCGCAGAACAGCCGGCCCGTCCCGGTCAGAAGCACGACCCGGATCGCCGCATCGTTCGACACCCGGACGGCAGCCTCCACCAGGGCATCGGCCATGGCCTGATCGATGGCGTTGCCGGCTTTCGGCCGGTTGAGGGTCAGCCGGGCGATGCCGTCATCCACGGCAACGAGGAGGGGGGCATCGGTCATCGGCAGGCCTCCGCGGCGTCGAGGGCAAAGCGGACAAGGCGCGGATAGGCGGCGGCGCGGGCGGCGGCATGGGCGGAGGCCGCCTGTCCGCGGGCGACCCGCCCCTTGATGCCGTGGAAGATCGCCGCCAGACGGAAGAAGTTGAAGGCGATATAGAATTCATAGTCCGGAATGCCGGACCGGCCGGTGTTGGCGCAATAGAGCGCGCAATAGTCGGCCTCTGTCGGGATGTTCAGGCTCGCCGGATCGACAGTGCCGAGCCCGGCGACGATATCCGGCGGCATCCGGTACATGATCGCGTGATAGGCGAAATCGGCAAGCGGGTGGCCGAGGGTGGAGAGCTCCCAGTCGAGCACCGCCAGAATGCGCGGCTCGGTGGGGTGGAAGATCAGGTTGTCACAGCGGAAATCGCCGTGGACGATGCGGGTCTCGTCATTGGCCGGGATGACGGTCGGCAGCCACGCGACCAGCCGGTCCATGCCGGGATCGCGCCCGGCATCGCTGTCGGCCAGATAGGATTTCGTCCAGCGGCCGATCTGGCGGGCGAAGTAGTTTCCGGCCTTGCCATAGTCACCAAGACCGACAGCCTCGGGATCCAGCCGGTGCAGGTCGGCAAGCGTCCGGTTCATGGCGGCAAAATAGGCCGGCCGCTCCACGGCGGAGACTTCGGGGAAGGTGGCATCCCAGAAGACGCGACCTTCCACCATCTCCATGACATAGAACCAGGTGCCGATGACGCTTTCGTCGGTGCAGAGGCCGAACACCCGGGCGACCGGGTAGCCGGCGGCCGAGAGGGCGGAGAGCACCCGTGCCTCCCGGTCCACCGCATGGGCGCCGGCGGCAAGCTGCCCCGGCGGCTTGCGCCGCAGCACATAGGACCGGCCGGGGGTGACGAGCTTGTAGGTCGGGTTCGACTGGCCGCCCCGGAACTGGAGCACACTGAGCGGGCCCTGAAAGCCGGGCACGGTCTCCCGCATCCAGCGCTCCAGTCCCACCTCGTCGAAGCGGAATTCCGGGCGCACCGGGGTCGCGCCCAGATTGGCGGCAGCACCGGCTGCCTCTTCGGGTGCGGTCGTCACGCGGGCTGCCTCCGCTTCCAGTCCTGGCGGATCTTGCGGGCGAGGCTCCATTTGTGGACCTCGGTCGGGCCGTCATAGATGCGGAAGGCGCGGATCTCGCGGAACACCTGTTCCACGATGGAATCCCGGGTGACGCCCTGTCCGCCCATCACCTGCACGCAGCGGTCAGCCACCCGCATCAGGGCTTCCGACACCGCCACCTTGGCCATGGAGCTTTCGGTGATGCCGGCGGCGCCGGTATCGAGCACACCGGCGCACCAGTCGGTCATCAGCTCGGCCTGACGCAGGTCGATGAGGTTCTCGGCCAGCAGAAAGCCGACGCCCTCGTGCTCGATCAGCAGCTTGCCGAAGGCCATGCGCCGGTTGGCATAGTCGGTAGCTATCTCGTTGGCGCGGATGCAGGCGCCGATCCAGCGCATGCAGTGGGAGAGGCGGGCCGGCGCCAGCCGCACCTGGGCATAGCGGAAGCCCTCGCCGCTGTTGCCCAGCATCTGTTCCGCCGGCACGCGCAGATTGTCGATCGTCACCACCGCATGACCGCCGGGCATGGAGGAGTCGATGGTGTCCATCACCCGCTCGATGCGGATCGCCGGATCCGGCAGGTCGACCAGGAACATGCAGGCGCCATCATCGGATTTCGCCATGATGATGCCGATGCCGGCCCCCGGCGCGCCGGTGATGTAGGTCTTGCGGCCGTTGATGACCCAGTGGTTGCCGTCGGGGCGGCAGGTGGTGCGCATCATCGACGGGTCGGAGCCGGCGCCATTCTCTTCCGCCGGCTCGGTCATGAAGAAGGCCGAACGGGTGCGGGCCGCCACCAGAGGCTCCAGGAAGCGGGCCTTCAGCTCCGGGCTCGCCACCTTGCCGAGGAGGTACATGTTGCCCTCGTCGGGGGCGGCGGTGTTGCAGGCGATCGGCCCCAGCGGCGAGAGACCGGAGCGGATCAGCACCGTCGCGGTCTCGCGCTGGGTGAGGTGGGCGCCGTCCGGCAGGATGTGGGGGGTGAGCACCCCGGCGGCGCGGGCAAGCGCCCGCAGCTCCATGACAAGGCTGTCGGCGGGGCCATGGGGCCCGAGCCGCGGATCCTTCTCGAAGGGCACGACGGTCTCGCGCACGAAGGTCTCCACCCGGGCGGCGATCTCGGCGGCGCGGGTGGGCTCGGGGGCGGAGAGGACAGCGGCGCTCATTTCGGTGCCATCCGGATCGCGCCGTCCAGACGGATGACTTCGCCGTTCAGCATCGGGTTGTCGATGATGGAGCGGACCAGCCGGGCATATTCGGCCGGATCGCCCAGCCGGCTCGGGAAGGGCACCTGCCGGCCGAGGGAGTCCTGGGCCTCCTGGGGCAGCGTCGCCAGCAGCGGCGTCATGAACAGGCCCGGCGCGATGGTCATCACGCGGATGCCCCAGCGGGCGAACTCGCGGGCGATCGGCAGGGTCATGCCGACGATGCCGGCCTTGGAGGCGGCATAGGCCGCCTGACCGATCTGGCCATCAAACGCCGCGACCGAGGCGGTGTTGATGAACACGCCCGCCTCCTCGCCGATGCGCGCGCTGCCGGCCAGCCGCGCCCCCACCTGGGACAGCACGTTGAAGGTGCCAATCAGGTTCACGTTGATGATGGCGGCGAAATCCGTGAGCGGGATCGGCGTGCCGTCGCGGCCGATCACCTTGCCCGGCGGGCCGATGCCGGCGCAGCTCACCAGAATGCGCGTGCGGCCGTTGACGGCCTCGGCCTCGTCGAGGGCCACACTGACGGCAGCCGGATCGGTGACATCCAGAGCAGCGAAGCGGCAGCCGACGGCCGCGGCCTTTTCCTCCGCCAGCGCGGCATTGCGATCGAAGATCGTGACCTTCGCGCCGGCGGCGACAAGCATGTCCACCGTCGCGCCGCCAAGGCCCGAGGCACCACCGGTCACGATGGCTCCAAGTCCATCCATCTGCATTTTTGTTGTTTCCCGTCGCAGAAAAGGGGGGACGGATCCGGAAGCTGTCCGGACCCCGTGATCAGGCAGAGACTTTCGCCGGCCAGTATTCGTCCTTGATCTTCCGCTTCATGAGCTTCCCCGTCGGGGTGCGCGGCAGCGCCTCGCGGAAGTCGATGCTGCGCGGCACCTTCAGATGGGACAGCCGGGCGCGGCACCACTCGATGAGGGCGCGCGCCAGCTCGTCCGAGGGCTCGGCATGGGGTTCGAGCTGGACGACGGCCTTCACCTCCTCGCCCATTTCGGCGTTCGGCACCCCGAACACGGCGGCATCGGCCACATCCGGATGGCTGAGAAGCAGGTCTTCCGTCTCCTGCGGGTAGATGTTCACCCCGCCGGAGATGATGGTGTAGGAGGCCCGGTCGGTCAGATAGAGATAGCCGTCGGCATCCACATAGCCGATATCGCCGATGGTGGCGCAGCCGGGACGCAGGAAGGCGCCCTTCGTCTTGTCCGGATCATTGCGATATTCGAAGTCGATGCCGCTGTCGAAATAGATCGCGCCGACCTGACCGGCGGGCAGCTCCTGTCCGTCGCCGTCGATGACGACGATGCGGCCCAGCAGCGAGCGGCCGACGGTGCCGGGATGGCTGCGCCATTCCTCGGAGGTGGTGATGGTGACGCCGTTGGCTTCCGAGCCGGCATAGAACTCGATGAGGATCGGCCCCCACCAGGCGATCATCGCGGCCTTGACGTCGGCCGGGCACGGGGCGGCGGCGTGGAAGGCGATCTTCAGGGAGGAATGGTCGTAGCGCGCCTTCACCTCCTCCGGCAGGCGGAGCAGGCGGATGAACATGGTGGGCACGAACTGGGCGTGGGTGACCTTGTAACGGTCGATGAGCGCCAGCACGCCTTCGGGGTCGAACTTCTCCATCAGGATGGCGGTGCCGCCAAGCTTGACCGCCATCATCGACACCCGGAGCGGGGCGGCATGATAGAGCGGCGCCGGCGAGAGGAAGACGCTGTCGGCGTCCATCCCGCCCATGGTCTCGCACAAGACCGTCATCACCAGCGGAATGACCGTGTCGATGGGCTGCCGGCGGAAGGTGCGCAGGATGCCCTTCGGCCGGCCGGTGGTGCCGGAGGAATAGAGCATGTCGGTGCCCGCCGCCTCGTCGGCAACAGGGGTGGCGGGGGCGGCGGCCTGAAGCGCCTGCCAGTCATGGGCCGCATCCGGGGTGCCGCCGCTGATGAAGAATTTCACCTCCGGCGCGCCGGCCTCCAGCGCCGGCAGCAGACAGGCATAGGTGTCGGAGAGCACCATGATCTTTGCGCCACAATCGCGCAGGATATAGAGGATCTCGTCCACCGAGAGATGGTTGCTGATGGCGGTGAAGAAGATACCCGAGCGCTGGGCAGCCCAGCACAGGGCCAAATAATCCAGCCGGTTCTCGAACAGCAGCCCGATCACCTCGCCCTGGCCGACACCAAGGGCGCGCAACGTCTGGGCGCCCTGATTGGAGAGCCGGTCGAGGTCGGCATAAGTCAGGCTTTCGCCGCTTCCCGCCATGCGGTAGGCAACCTTGTCCGGTTGCACGGTCGCGAAATAGGACGGATGCATCAGCACGGTCATTTGTCCTCCCAGGTCGTCGGCTGTGTCCTGCGCTGCGCTCATTTTGGCCGGCGCGGAAATCCGCCGGTGGCGCAGTTCTGAAATGGCAGGAGACAGGATCACGCAGGTCGCGGTTCACCGAGACCGAGGTCCCGGCCGATGATCTCCTTCATGATCTCGGAGGAGCCGGCGTAGATCCGGCTGACCCGGGCCGAGCCATACATGCGGGCGATCTCGTATTCTTCCATGAAGCCGGCGCCGCCATGCAGCTGGAGACAGGCATCCACCACCTCGCCCTCGATTTCCGAGGCGAGAAGCTTGGCCTGCGCCGCCATCACCGGCGTCAGGGCGCCCTCCATGTGCTCCTGCGCACACAGATCGGTGAAGGCCCAGGCGCTGTCGAGCCGGGTCTTCAGCTCCGCCATGCGGAAGCGGGAATTCTGGAAGGTGCCAATGGCCCGGCCGAAGGCGCGGCGGGTGGTGATGTAGTCCAGCGTGATGTCGAACGCCCGCTGGGCATGGGCGGTGAACTGCACCGCCCCCATCAGCCGCTCTTCCGCCAGATTGTGCATGATGAGCCGGAAGCCGCCCTCGGGATCGCCGAGGACATTTTCCTTCGGCACCCGGACATCATCGAAGAACAACTCGGCCGTATCCTGAGACTTGAGGCCGATCTTCTGGAGCTTGCGACCGCGGGTGAAGCCGGGCATGCCATCCTCGACCAGAAAGAGGCCGATGCCATGGCGGTTGCTCTGGCTGGTGCGGGCGGCAACCACCACCAGCCCGGCCAAGAGGCCGTTGGAGATGAAGGTCTTGGCCCCCGACAGGCGCCAGTGGTCGCCGGCATCCACGGCCCGGGTGCGCAGACCCGCCAGATCCGAGCCGGCATCCGGTTCGGTCATCGCGATCGCCAGAATGGTCTCGCCCGAGACGATTCCGGGCATGAACCGGTCCTTCTGCGCCTCGGTGCCGAAAGAGTTGATGTAGGGACCGACGATCCGGTTGTGCAGGGGAATATAGAGCCCGTTTTCCCGCGCCGACAATTCTTCCGACAGGATCATGTCATAGCGGAAATCCGTGATTTCCAGCCCGCCATGACGGGCATCGGCATACATGGCAAGGAAACCCTGGCGGCCGGCACTGCGCCAGACCTCCCGGCTCACCATGCCCTCGGCCCGGAAGCGCTCGGACTGGGGGTAGACCTCGGCTTCCGCCCAGCGGCGGACGGTTTCGCGGAACAGCAGGTGCTCGGGCTCGTAAAGACGGCGCTTGGGGCTCGGCATGGCAGTTTCCTCAGGCGGCCCGGGGCTCGGCGGCATCGAGCCGCTCCCACAGGGCGGGGTCGGGCCGGAACCGGGGGCCACAATGATCGGCAAGAGTGGCGGCGCGGGCGCGGACGTCGGCCAGCCCGAGACCGCGGAGGAAGCGGAGCGCGCCGCCGGTGTGGCGCGGGAAACCGGCGCCGAGGATCGAGCCGAGATCGGCCTCGGCCTCGCTGCCGATCACGCCCTCGGCCAGACAGCGCAGGGCCTCCAGCGCGCCGGCCAACAGCAGCCGGTCCTCGATTTCCGCGCCCTCCACCACCCGGCCGCGCTGCCAGCCGGGCGGTACCCGGGCGTCAGTGTCGCCATCGAGAAGGGGCGGCCCGGTGAACCCCGCCTGCCAGGCGGCCATATTGACGGCTGCCGGCGACAGCCCGTCCTCCAGCAGCATCGCGGCCTCGGCCCTCAGCGCCCGGATCAGCCGGGCGACGAAGCCGCCGGCACCGTGGACGACGACCGGCGTGAGGCCCGTGCGCAGGGCAAGATCATAGGCGAGCGCCACGGCATCCGGTGCCGTCACCGGGCCGGCGATGATCTCGGCCAGCATCGCCCCCGGCGCACCCGAGCGGACAAGGCCGATCACCCGCTCCGATGCCGGCGGCGCGGACGCCGGGCTGCCGGGTGGCAAGGCGAGGACGCTGCCTTCGGGCAGACGGGCGAGGATGTCCCGCACGTCCCCGGGCGCGGCCGGCCGGGGCGCCAGCACCAGATCGGCAGTTACGCCATCAAGGCGCGGCGCAGCTGAGAGGGTGACGGCCAGCCGGGACCGAGTGCTTTCCCGGGCCGATGCGAGGATCCGCGCGACTTTTTCGTCTCCGTCCCCGGCGACGATCACCGTGGGGATGCCGGCCCGGGCGGCGCGGATGGCAAGCTCGGTCTCGTCCGGTCCGGGATCCAGAACAGCGAGGCGCGCAAGCCGCCGGCCGGGGCCGGCCGGACGCAGCTTGCCCGAGCGGATGGCATTGGCGGAAAAGAAGAAGGTCGCGATGGCGGCCTTCGCCTCGCGGCTGCCGACCAAAGTGCAGAAGGCACGGGATTCCGCCGTCAGGGCGGCATCGACCGGGAACTTGAGAGCGAGAAGGGCGACATCCAGAATGCGCTCCGGCGCGGGCGCGCGGCCGCGGGTGCGCTGGTGGAGGGCCGCCCGGGCAGCCGCAACACAGGCGTCCGGGTCGAAGCCGTCGGCGGCGGGTGGCCGGAAGCCCGGCCGGTCCCAGGGCTGGCGCCCGGCGTCGGGGTTGGCGCGGATCCAGTCCCGGGCGACGGCCACCGGATCGGATCCGGCCGGCAGCAGGGCATCGACGACACCGGCGGCCAGCGCCGCTTCCGGGGCGAGGATGCGCCCCTCCAGCAGCAGCGGCAGGGCCGCGTCGAGACCGAGCAGGGCGGTCAGCCGCACGATGCCGCCGGCCCCCGGCAGCAGGCCGAGGGTGACTTCCGGCAGGCCGACCACCACCCCGGGCGCGGCCACCAGCACCCGGTGATTGCAGGCCAGACAGATCTCGAACCCGCCGCCAAGCGCCGCGCCATTGATGGCGGCCACCACCGGCACCGGCAGACGCTCCAGCCGGCGCAGGAAGCCCTTGTCCTCTTCCAGCCAGTCGAAATAGGCCGCATCGGCAGTGTCACGGGCAAGCAGACCGTTGAGATCGCCGCCGGCGAAGAAGGTCTTCTTGGCAGAGGCAAAGATGATTCCGGTCAGCCCGGGCTCGCCTTCAAGGCGCGCCACGCACTCCCCCATCAGGGAATGGTAGACCGGGCTCATGGTGTTGGCAGACTGGCCGTCCATGTCCATCGTCACGGTGACGATGCCATGCGAATCCTTGTGATAGTCAAAGCCCATGCCGCGTCCTTCCGTTCGCAGCAACGGGGTCAGCCGTCGCTGCGGTGGCAGTGTTCCTGCTCGTTCTGTGCGCGTTCGGTCGTTTCCTCTGCCCCGCGGCCGGCGTCGTGTCCGCCTCTGGCTCTTCTGGGGCCTGAGTGTCCTAGGCCAATCGAAAGTAAAATTCAAGCGCTGTTTTAAAAAATTGCGGTCGGTGTTGGTCCGGTGGCAGAAGGGGGTGCCGGCGCTCTGCCGGCCAGGGAGGCCCTTGACCGCGCGGGGGCTGTTCGGATCATCGTGGCCCTGAGGCCGGGGCGCGGGTTGGTGCTGCCCGGGCGCGAGAACCACAGCGGGACGGGACCACGCCTTGGATGAGTCGAGCGAGATGAAGAAGGGGGAGCGCACCCGCCGCAAGCTGAAGGCGGCCGCGCTCAAGCTCTTTGCCCTGCGTGGTCTCGACAATGTGTCGGTGCGCGATATCCTCGATGCCGCAGGACAGAAGAATGCCGGCTCGATCAACTATCATTTTTCCTCCCGGGACGCGCTGATCCGCGAGCTGGTCGTCGATGTGGCGCGAATGCTGGATGCCGACAACAACCGGCGTCTGGATGCGGTGGAGGCTGAGGGCGGGCCGCGCAACATCCGCGAGGTGACCGAGATCCTGCTGCCGCAACTCTCGCCGGAGCCGGGGGAGGACGCCGGCTACACGCTGCGTTTCTTCAACAGCGTGCTCATCAGCCATCGCGACATCCTGTTCGAGGCGACCAGCGGCGAGGATCGCGGCACCCGCCGGTGCTTTGCCCACATCCGCCGTCTGGCGCCGGACATGCCGGCGGAAATCCTCCAGCAGCGGCTGATGCTGGTGCTGCTCTATGGCGTTGCGGCGGCCTCCTCCATGGAGGCGGCGGAGGCCAACCAGAAGGTCTGGAAAAATCTCTGGGGCTATCCGTCGGCCCGCGCCAACCTCGCCGACACCATGGCCGGCCTCATCACCGCACCCATTTCGCCCCAGACGGCCGCCCTGGTGGGCGCCCCCCGGAGCGGGGCCGGCTGACGGGCCGGGGCGAGACCCGCGGAACGCGGCAGCCTTGTGCACCGCCGCCGTCCTTTGCTGCGTCGCGCAAATTTTAATGCGCCATTTTATTTTTGTTGACAGCCTCCCGATACCCGTGCTCCCCTTGCGGGCATAAGCAAAAAAATACAGGGAGGGGACCACCGTGCACAACGGAACGGGACCACCGGGGGAAGTTCTTCTGGCCGTCGACGGCGTCGTCGTCCAGTTTGGCCCAATCCAGGCATTGGATGCGGTGAGCTTTGATGTGCGCCGCAACGAAATTCTTGGTCTCATCGGCCCGAACGGGGCTGGAAAGACCACCGTCTTCAACTGTCTCAGCCGGATCTACACGCCGAAAGCCGGAACGATCCGGTTTGCCGGGCGCGACCTGCTGGCGCTGAAGACCCATGAGGTGGCCGGAGCCGGGCTCGGGCGCACCTTCCAGAATGTCGCCTGTTTCGGCTCCCTGACAGTGCGCGAGAATGTGCTTGTCGGCAGCCACATCCGCATCCGCGGCAACTCGCTGGCCGAGAGCCTGGCGCTGCCCGGCGTGCGCGCCCGGGAGGCGGCGGCGCGCCGGCGGGCCGACGAGCTGATCGACTGGCTGGACCTCGGCGCGGTCGCCGACCGGCCGGTGGAGAGCCTGCCCTTCGGCACCCGCAAGCGGGTGGAATATGCCCGCGCCCTGGCGGTGGAGCCGCAGATCATCCTTCTCGACGAACCGGCTGCCGGCCTCAACCATGAGGAAGTGTTCGTTCTCGGCGACCTCATCCGCCGCACCCGGGACGAGCTGGGCATCACCGTGCTCCTCGTCGAGCATCACATGGCCCTCGTCATGTCGATCTCGGACCGGGTGGTGGTCATGAATTTCGGCCGCAAGATCGCCGAGGGCACACCCGCCGAGGTGCAGGCCCATCCGGAGGTGATCGCGGCCTATCTCGGGGGGGACGCCCATGGCGCCGCTGCTTGAGGTGCGCGGGCTGACGGCGGCCTATGGCGCGCTGACGGTGCTGCATCAGGTGAGCTTCGAGATTGCACCGGGCTCCATCACCACCCTGCTCGGCGCCAACGGCGCGGGCAAGACCACGACGCTGCGGGCGCTGTGCGGCCTCATCGACCGGCAGGGCGAGATCCGGCTGGAAGGCCGGCCTATCCAGCGCGCCCGCACCGAGGACATCGCGCGCGCCGGCATCGCCCAGGTGCCCGATGGCCGCGGCACCTTCCAGAGCCTGACGGTGGAGGAGAATCTCCAGCTCGGCGGCATCAGCCGCCGCGGCGCCCGGGCCATCGCCGACGACATCGAGCGCTTCTACACCCTGTTCCCCCGTCTGCGGGAACGGCGGCTGCAGCAGGCCGGCACGCTCTCGGGCGGCGAGCAGCAGATGCTGGCAATCTCGCGGGCGCTGATGCTGCGGCCGAAGCTGCTGCTTCTGGACGAGCCGTCCTTCGGTCTGGCGCCGATGATCACCGCCCGCATCTTCGAGATCCTGCGGCAGGTGAACGAGACCGACGGCACCGCCATGCTCATCGTCGAGCAGAACGCCCATCTGGCCCTCGGCATTGCCGACCGCGCCTATGTGCTCGAAACCGGCGAGATTGTCATGAGCGGACCGGCGGCCGAGATCCAGGCCGACGAGAAGATCCGAGCCTCCTATCTGGGGTGTTGAGCGATGGACTTCCTGTTCACCCAGATCGTTTCCGGTCTGGCCGCCGGCAGCATCTATGCCTGCCTGGCGCTGGCCGTCGTCATGATCTACCAGGCGATCCACCATCTGAACTTCGCCCAGGGCGAGATGGCGATGTTCTCGACTTATATCGCCTGGCAGCTCATGGCCTGGGGCATGCCCTACTGGGCCGCCTTCGTGTTGACGGTGGGGCTGAGCTTTGCCGGCGGCTGGGCGCTGGAGCGCACGGTGCTGAAGCCGCTCCACCGGGCGCCGGTGCTCACCCACATCATCGTGTTCATCGCCCTGTTCTCGATCTTCAACAGTCTGGCGGGCTTCCTCTGGGACTTCACCATCAAGCCCTTTCCGACGCCGTTCGGCGAGGGGCCGCTGGTGGAGGGGCTGCGCATCAGCCGCCATCAGGCCGGCATGATCGTCGTCACCCTGCTGCTGCTCGTCCTGCTCTGGGGCTTCTTCCGCTTCACCCGGCTGGGGCTTTCCATGCGGGCGGCGGCGGCCAATCCGGAAAGCGCCCGTCTGGTCGGCATCCGGGTCAACGCCATGACGGCGCTCGGCTGGGGCATGGCCTCGGGCATCGGCGCGGTCGCCGGCATGATGATCGCGCCGCTGGTGTTCCTGGAGCCCAACATGATGCTGTCGATCCTGATCTACGCCTTTGCCGGCGCCGTGCTCGGCGGCCTGGCGAGCCCGGGCGGCGCGGTGGCCGGCGGCCTGCTGGTCGGCGTCATCGAGACACTTGCGGGGGCCTATATCCCCGTCGTCGGCAGCGAGCTGAAGCTGCCCATCGCCCTGTTCCTCATCGTCTCGGTGCTGCTCGTGCGACCGGCCGGCCTCTTCGGGCGGCGCACGGTGCAGCGGCTGTGAGAGCGGACACCCCAAGTCCGGCTCCGTCCCCGAACGTGAAAGCGCTCCGCTGCCATGCTGACTGACCAGATCCTGCCTGCCCTGCGCGCCCGCGCGCCTGCCGCGCCACGCACGCCGGCCCGCCCGAGGGGCCTCGGTCTCGCCCTCCTTCTGGCGGGGGCGTGCCTGTTCCCCTTCCTCGCCGATGGCTTCGTGGTGTTCCAGATCACCCAGCTGCTGGTCTATGCCATCGCGATCCTGGGGCTGAACCTCCTGACCGGCACCAGCGGCCAGTTCTCCCTTGGCCACGGCGCCTTCTTTGCGGCCGGCGCCTATGTGGCGGCCATCCTGATCTCGGAATTCGGCGTGCCCTTTCCCCTGGCGATCGTGGCGGCCGGCGCCGTCTGCTTCGGTCTGGGGCTCGGCTTCGGCTTTCCGGCCCTGAAGCTCGACGGCATCTATCTGGCACTGGCGACCTTCGCCCTCGCCGTTGCCACGCCGCAGATCCTGAAGCTCTCGCTGCTGGAGCACTGGACCGGCGGCGTCAGCGGCATCATCCTGGACAAGCCGGAGCCGCCGGCGGGCCTGCCCCTTGATGCCGACCAGTGGCTCTATTTCGTCACCCTCGTCACCGGCGGCGCGCTCTACTGGCTGGTGTGCAACATGGTGGCCGGCAGCACCGGCCGGGCCTTCCGGGCGGTGAAGGACAATCCGCTGGCCGCCGCCTCCATGGGCGTGCCGGTGACGCGCGTGAAGGTGCTGGCCTTCGGCTATTCGGCGCTGATCACCGGGGTCGCCGGCGCGCTCTCGGCCCTCGTCATCCAGTTCGTCGCCCCGGACAGCTTTCATGTCTGGCTTTCCATCGGCCTGCTGGTCGGGCTGGTGATCGGTGGCGTCGGCTGGCTGCCGGGGGCGCTGGTGGGAGCGGCCTTCATCACCTTCGTGCCGGGACTGGCGGAATCCGTGTCCCAGGGCCTGCAGGGGGTGGTCTATGGCCTGTTCCTGATCGCCGCCGTCTATCTCGCACCGCGCGGCGCAGGCGGGCTCATCGCCCGCTTCAAGGCCTGGCGGAGCCGCCGGGCCTGACCGGGCACCGCCAGATCAAGACCAGACAACACATCGCTCATAACCCGGATCAACCGGGAAGAGGACGCATCGTCCAGCCAAGGACTGTCGCTCCCCCGCCGCCGTGCGCCCGGGAGACGACAGCGGGGAGGAAGACCACATGCAGTTCGCACGCCTCGTCTGCGGCGCACTTCTGGCCGCCACGATCGGACTGGCCGCTCCGGCCCGGGCCGAAGAGACCATCCGCATCGGCAACACCTTTCCCTATTCCGGACCGGTCTCCGCCTATGGCGTAATCGGCAAGGCCTTCTCGGTCTATTTCGACAAGGTGAATGCCGAGGGCGGCATCAACGGACGCAAGGTGGAAGTCATCAGCTATGATGATGCCTATACGCCGCCGAAGACTGTCGAGAATGTCCGCAAGCTCGTCGAGCGCGACAAGGTGCTGTTCATCGCTGGTTCCCTCGGCACGGCGCAAAATCTTGCGGTGCGCAAATATCTGAACGGCCGCAAGGTGCCGCAGCTGTTCCTCGGCTCGGCGGCGTCGGTGTGGAATGAGCCGGCCGACTATCCGTGGAGCATGGGCTGGCAGCCGAGCTCGCTCACCGAAGGCCGCATCTATGGCGAATATGTTGCCCGCGAGCACGGCGACAAGAAGATCGGCATCCTCTACCAGAACGATGACTTCGGGAAAGACTATCTGAAGGGCGTTCTGGCCGGCCTTGGCGACAAGAGCGCCAATATCGTCGCCCAGCTATCCTTTGAGGTCACGGATCCCACGGTGGACGGGCAGGTAGTCAACCTGCAGGACGCCGGCGCCGAGGTGCTGATCGACATTGCCACGCCGAAATTCGCCGCCCAGGCGGTGCGCAAGGCGCATGCCCTGTCGTGGAAGCCGGTGCACATCCTCACCACGGTCGCGGCGTCCGTGGATGCGGTGCTGAAGCCGGCCGGGCTCGATGCCTCCCAGGGCCTCATCAGCGCCGTCTATCTGAAGGAGCCGAGCGACGTGCGCTGGGCCGATGATCCGGGCATGAAGGACTTCCGCGCCTTCCTTGCCACCTATCTGCCGGATGCCGACCAGAATTCCGTGTTCCCGGTGATCGGCTACTCCCAGGCCATGACCACGGAGGCCGTGCTGCGGGCGGCCGGTGATGATCTCTCGCGCGCCAACATTCTCGCCAAGGCCAGCACCCTTGAGGATCTGGCGCTGCCGATGCTGGTGCCCGGGATCACCATCGGCACGACCCCCACGGACTACACGCCGATGAAGACCCTCCAGCTCGTCCGCTTCACCGGCGACCGCTGGTCCTTCTACGATCCGGCGGAGTGAGCCGGATGCGGGAGCGGGAAACCGGAGCGGGCGGCGCCCTTGCGGGCCTGCGCATCGTCGAGATCGCCGGCCTCGGTCCGGGGCCGTTCGCGGCGATGATGCTCGCCGATCACGGGGCGGAGGTGGTGCGGGTGCTACCGCCCCGCGGCCGTCCCGGCATCGGCACGGCCGATGCCCCGGAGGAGGTGCTGGGGCGCAACCGCACCAGCCTCGTCCTCGATCTCAAGACGGACGCGGGGCGGGCGCTGCTGCTGGATCTGGTGGCCGGGGCCGACGGGCTGATCGAAGGCTTCCGGCCCGGGGTCATGGAGCGCCTCGGCCTCGGGCCGGAGGTGTGTCATGCGCGCAATCCGCGCCTCGTCTATGGCCGCATGACCGGCTGGGGGCAGGCGGGGCCGCTGGCGCCCCGGGCCGGGCATGATCTCAATTATATCGCGCTGACCGGCGTGCTGTCGGCCATCGGCCCGGCGGAAACCCCGGTGGTGCCGCTGAACCTGATCGGCGATTTCGGCGGCGGCGGCATGCTGCTCGCCTTCGGCATGCTGGCCGGTCTGCTGTCGGCCCGCAGCACCGGGTCCGGGCAGGTGGTGGACGCGGCCATGGTGGATGGCGCGGCGCTGCTGTCGGCCATGATCCACGGCTTCCGGGCCGCCGGGGCGTGGCCCGGGGGCCGGGCCGGCAACATGCTGGACGGCGGCGCCTTCTATTATGGCCTCTATCGCTGTGCCGACGGCGGCTTCGTCGCCGTCGGCGCCATCGAGCCACCCTTTCTCGCAGCCCTTCTGGCCGGGCTGGAACTCGATCCCGCCGACTTCACCGACCGCGAGAACCGGGACCGCTGGCCGGCCCTGCGGGCGCGCCTCGCCGCGGTGTTCGCAACGCACCCACGCGACCACTGGGCGGCGCGCTTTGCCGGCTCGGATGCCTGCGTGACGGCGGTGCTGGACTGGGACGAGGCCCCCGCCGATCCGCATCTGGCGGCCCGGGGCACCTTCTGCCGGGTGGCCGATGTGGTGCAACCGGCGCCGGCCCCGCGCTTTTCCGCCACCCCGGCACCGGACCTGACGGCGCCGGGCAGCGGCGGAACAACGGCCGCGGCAGTTCTGGCGCGCTGGCATCCGGAGCGTGAGGCCGGACGCACGCCGGCCTGAGCGCACCGCGCGCCGGAAGGACAGCGGGGCCTTTTCCCGGATCCCGGGGAGCGGATCATCCCGCTCCGTCCCGTGCCTCCCCCGTGGGGATGCCCGGCGGGCGGGGGCAGCGCGCCACCGCTTTTCCCCCGGATTGCGGCAGACGCGGCGACGCGGGCGCGCTATAGGGGGCTCCCGTCCCGTTCTCCCTGACCCTTATCGGAGTTTCCGATCATGTCCGAGATCATCCGCATCGAAGCCGGCCCGCGCATGAGCCAGGCCGTCGTTCATGGCGGCCTCGTCTATCTGTCCGGCCAGGTCGCCACCGGCGCCACCGTGACCGAGCAGACCACCGCCGTGCTCGCCCAGATCGACGCGCTGCTGGCCGCCGCCGGCACCTCCAAGGCCAAGCTGCTGACCGCCAATGTGTGGCTGACCGACATCACCACCTTCGGCGAGCTGAACGCCGTGTGGGAGAAGTGGGTCGTGCCGGGCGCCACGCCGTCGCGCGCCACCGTCGAGGCCAAGCTCGCCACGCCGGAGTACAAGGTCGAGATCGCCGTCGTCGCGGTCATCTGATCCGGACGCGCGGATTTCCCCGAGCCCCCGGGGTAGACGGGAAATCCGCGCGGACCGCCCGGCTGGCGCGAAGCCGGCCGGAAGACGCGGCGGACACCTTGGGTCCGCCCGCACCGCGCCGAACGCCCAGCACGCCCCTGATGTCTCCGGCCGATCCCGGACATGGGGCACAGGCACAGGTGCCGCAGGCCTGGCCGATCGCGGCCTCTTGCCTTTCGCCCGGCGCCATGGGACTGAGACAGGACGCCGCACCAGACGGGAGACTTCCCGTCCTCCGGGTCGGCGCGTTGCGTGATCCCCTGCCCCTCGTCGTCCCCCTCTCTTCCCCGCCTGCTCTCTCCCGTGACGCTTTCCCTCCGGGGCCTTTACCGGCCCGGGAGAACGCCCCCGATGCGGGTGCGTGCAGGAAGGCCGCGGGCCTTGAGTGCTGGCGAGGCCCGGAGGCGTCTCCCCGGACCCTTGACGTCATGAAAGCCCTCACAGCCGAACCCGCCCGTGGTGCGGTGCCTCTGGCCGCCTATGGCCACCTGCTTGTCATCTACATTGTCTGGGGCTGCACCTATCTGGCGGTGAAAATCTGCCTGACCGGCGATGCCGCCATCACCGTGCCGCAGCTGCAGACGGCCCGGGTGTGGGTCTCCGGCGCGCTGCTGGCCGGGCTCGCCTGGTGGCGGGCGGGTCCACTGACGCGGCCATCCTCCCGGGACCTGATGCTGTGCTTCGTCTCGGGCGCCCTGATGTGGGTGGTGGGCAACAGCGTTTCGGCTGTCGCCGCCCGCCATGCGGCCTCGGGCTTCATCATCATGGCACTGGGCGCAATCCCGCTCTGGAGCAGCCTGCTGGAGCTGATCATCGCCCGCACCCTGCCGGGGCGCCGGGTGATCTTCGGCCTGCTGCTCGGCGCCGCCGGCCTGTTTCTGGTGGTGGCCCCCGCCCTCTTCGATCCGACAACGCCGATCATCGAGCCGGGCTATGCCGGCATGACCATCCTGCTCCTGATGATCGCCGGCATCAGCTGGTCCCTCGGCACCATCATCCAGCGGCCGCTGAACCGCACCATGCGGCCGGAATGGGCCGCCACCCTGCAAATGGGCGCCGCTGCACTGGTGCTGACGCCGATGATGCTGGCCGATGGCGCGCCGCTGCCGGGGGTGCCGGGCATGGACCAGCTGTTCGGCTTCGGCTTCCTGGTGGTGTTCGCCTCGGTGATCGGGCTCACCTCCTACATCCAGGTGCTGCGCAATTTCAGCCCGGTGGTGGCCTCCACCTTTGCCTATGTGAACCCGGTCGTCGGCGTGCTGCTCGGCTGGCTGCTGCTGGGAGAGGTGCCGGAGCCGCTGTCGATCGCCGGCCTTGCCGTCGTGCTCGCCAGCATCGCCATCGTCATCTCGCGCCCGCGCTGACGCCACCGCCTCCGGCATCGGGCCGCCGCCCGGCCGGAGGCCCCGTCCCGGCCCTTGAAAACACGAAGGCCCCCGCCGCGTTTCCCGCGACGGGGGCCTTCGATCACTGTCGGCCGGGCTGATCCGCCCCGGACGGGCGGTCTGCCCTGTCCGTCCTCAGCCGAGGAAGGAGCCGAACTTGTTCTTGAAGCGCGACAGACGGCCACCGCGATCCATCAGCTGCTGCTGACCGCCGGTCCAGGCCGGGTGCGTGGTCGGGTCGATGTCGAGCTGAAGGGTCGCGCCCTTCTCGCCATAGGTCGAGCGGGTCCAGTATTCGGTCCCGTTGGTCATCACGACCTTGACCATGTGATAGTCGGGATGGATGTCTTTCTTCATGGCAGGACTCCCGGAGGGCTGGTCGGCGTCCCGCGCGAGGGCATATTCCCCGGGAGCGCGACGAAATGCAGGGAAAGGGCGGCGCACGGCCACCCCTGTTGCGGCGGGTCTATACCGTACCCGCCGCGCCGAGACAAGCGGGCATTCCCGGGCGAAGGCCCGCGGTCATGGCCTCTTTTGCCGCAAACGGCGCCCCGCCCCCACGACCCCGCCGGCGGCCCGTGCTAGGAAAGCCGCGGTGTCCGGCCCCGGCTCCGGCCCGGACACCGGATCCGCCCAACTCCGGAGGCCCCGATCATGTCCTCGACCGAACCCGTCCTGCGCTCCACCGGCATCGTTCCGCTCGCCACCGGCGTGCCCGCCGAACCCGGCGCAACGGCGCTGGAACCCGTGGTGGCCCGGCTGCGTACCGCCCGCCCCCTCGTCATGTGCATGACCAATCTGGTGGTGATGCCGGTATCGGCCAATGTGCTGCTGGCCGCCGGTGCGTCGCCGGCCATGATCCTCGCCGCCGAGGAGGCCGAGGACTTCGCGGCGATCTCGAACGCCCTCCTCGTCAATCTCGGCTCGATCCCCACCGACTGGGTGAGCGCCATGACGCTGGCCGTGCACCGCGCCAATGCCGATGGCCGGCCGTGGGTGCTGGATCCCGTCGGCTGCGGGGCGACGCCCCATCGCAGCCGCGTCGCCCGGGTGCTGGCCGATCGCGGCCCGACCATCATCCGCGGCAATGCCTCGGAAATCATCGCGCTCTCCGGCACCGCCCGGGCCCGGCCCAAGGGGGTCGACTCGGCCGATGGCTCCGAGACCGCCATCGACGCCGCCCGGGCGCTGGCGACCGAAACCGGCGCCGTGGTCGCCGTCACCGGCGCCACCGATTATGTCACCGACGGGCGGGAGGTGGTGGCCATCACCGGCGGCCATCCGTTCATGACGCTCTCCACCGGCATCGGCTGCGCGCTTTCGGGCTATGTGGCGGCGTGCGCCGCGGTTGCGCCGCCCTTTGCCGCAGCCATCGGGGCGCTTGCCGCCTATGGCGCGGCCGGCGCCATCGCCGCCGCCGCCCTCAGTGGCCCCGGCCATCTGCCGGCCGCCCTCTGCGACGCTCTCTATGCCCTGGATGACAGCGACGTCGCCGCCCGCACCACCGTCAACCGGGTCTGATGCCCCCTGTCCCGGGGGACGCCCCCCCGGGACTGATCCTTTCCGGAGCCCCTGATGCCGCGCCCGTTCGATCTCTCCGTCTATGTCATCACCGACCGGCGGCTGGCCGGCCCGCGCGGCATCCTCGCCGTGACGGAAGCGGCGGTGCGCGGCGGGGCGACGCTGGTGCAGCTACGCGAGCCCCACGCCCCCGGCCGGCGGCTGGTGGAGGAGGCCCGGGCCCTCGTCGCGCTGTTGCGGCCGCTGGGCATTCCGCTGCTGATCAACGACCGGGTCGATGTGGCGCTGGCGGCGGACGCCGATGGCGTCCATGTCGGCCAGTCGGACATGGCGCCGGCCGATGCCCGCGCCCTCCTCGGCCCGGACCGCATCCTTGGCCTCTCCATCACCGAGCTGGCCGATCTCGACCGCTCGGATCTCGCCGGCGTCGATTATCTGGGGGTCGGCCCGGTGTTCGGCACGCGGACGAAGCCCGATGCCGCCCCGCCCATGGGGCTGGCGGGACTCTCCGCCGTGCGCGCCGCCAGCCGGCTGCCCATCGTCGCCATCGGCGGCATCGGCCCGAAGGAGGCGGCCCCCGTGCGCGCGGCCGGCGCCGATGGCGTGGCCATCGTCTCCGCCATCATGGCCGCCGATGATCCGGAAGCCGCCACCCGGGCCTTCCGGCCGGAGTGATCGCGGACACCGCGGACAGGCGGCAGCTCCGGCACGGTGCGGGTCCGCCATCCCTTTGTCTGCGCGTCGAAATCTTGGCGCCCCCGGACCGGACACCCTCCGCTCCGGGAAGCGGGACAAGAAGACGTCTCGCCACGGATGGGCGGGGGCTGCGGCAGCGATTGCCAGAGACAGCCGGCCGGGCCCATTGTAGACGCACACGAGAACAAGACTGATGCCAAGGGGAGCGCCGGGGAGCATGGCCACCGCCGAACCGATCGCCACGGATCCACGCGCCCCCGCCGTCCGTCTGCACCGGCCGGAGAGCGCGGCCGACGTTGCCGCCGTGCTGGCAGCGGCCAGCGCCGCCGGAACCCCGGTCTCCCTCATCGGCCACGGCGCCCACGCCGCCATCGGCCGGCCGGCGGGGGATGCCGACCGGCTCGACCTCTCGGCCCTCTCCGGCATCACCCTGCACGAACCCGAGGAGCTGGTGCTGTCGGCCCGCGCCGGCACCCCGGTTGCCGACATCATCGCCCGGCTGGCCGATCGCGGCCAGCATCTGGCCTGCGAGGTGCCGGATTTCGCGGCGCTGCTGGGCACACCGCCCGGCCGCGGCACGCTGGGCGGTCTGGTCGCCACCAATCTGTGCGGCCCGCGCCGGCTGACGGCGGGCTCCATCCGCGATGCCGTGCTGGGGGTGGAAGCCGTCACCGGCGCCGGCGAGATTTTCAAGGCCGGTGGCCGGGTGGTGAAGAATGTCACCGGCTTCGACCTGCCGCGGCTGTTTGCCGGCTCCTGGGGCAGTCTGGTGGTGCTGACCGAAATCACCCTCAAGGTGACCCCCGCGCCGGAAAGCGAACTGACGCTGGCCTTTTCCGGTCTGGACGACACGCGCGCGCTGGCGCTGATGACCCGGGCCATGAGCGCCGGCGTGGATGTGGCCGCCGCCGCCCATCTGCCGGCGACCGCTGCCCGCACCCTGCCGGCGGGAGCGGCTGGCGCCCTCACCCTGCTCCGGCTGGAGGGCATCGCGGTGTCCGTCGCCGCCCGGGCGGAGCGGCTGATCCGGCTGCTGGCCGCGGACGGCGCGCCGGCCCGGGTGATCGCCCCGGCGTCGGCCGCGCTGTGGCAGGCGGTGCGCGATGTCACCCCCTTTGCCCGCGAGCGCGACCGGCCGGTGTGGCGGGTGTCGCTGGCACCGACCAGGGGCGCGGCCTTCGCGGCGGCCGTTGCCGCGGCCGTGCCGGGCACCGAAGCCCTTTATGACTGGGCCGGCGGTCTCGTCTGGCTGCAGCTGCCGGCAGATGCTCCGGACGCCGGAGCGGAGGCCGTGCGCACGGCACTGGCGGCGGCCGGCGGCGGCCACGCCACCCTGATCCGCGCCGATGCCGACACCCGCACCCGGCTGGCCGTGTTCCAGCCGCGCAGTGCCGGCGTGGCGGCGCTGGAGGCCCGGGTGAAGGACCGCTTCGACCCCGCCCGCATTCTGGAACGCGGCCGCGTCATCACCTTCGCCTGAGCCGCCCCCGTCCCGGCTGCCCGCCGATCGGGCGCGGCCGCTTTCCCATCCCGCCCGCTCCGTCCGGAGGGCCACCCCATGCAGACGCGCTTCACCCCCGAGCAGCTGGCCGATCCGCACATGGCGGCATCGGAAAAGATCCTGCGCACCTGCGTCCACTGCGGCTTCTGCACGGCGACGTGCCCGACCTTCACCCTGCTCGGCGACGAACTCGATTCGCCCCGCGGCCGCATCTACCTCATCAAGGACATGCTGGAGAATGACCGGCCGGCCACCGAGCTGGAGGCCCGCCATGTCGACCGCTGCCTCTCCTGCCTGTCCTGCATGACCACCTGCCCCTCGGGCGTGCACTACATGCACCTGGTCGATCATGCCCGGGCCCATATCGAGAAGACCTACAAGCGCCCCTTCCCCGAGCGGATGCTGCGCCGGGTGCTGGCCTTCGTGCTGCCCTCGCCCATGCGCTTCCGGGCGGCGCTGGCCGGCACGAAGCTGATCGCCCCCTTTGCCGACCGGCTGGCCCGGCTTCCCGGCATCGGCGACAAGCTGAAGGCCATGCTGGCGCTGGCACCGAAGAGCCTGCCCGTTCCGGTTGCCACCACCGGCCTCAGCTTTGCCCCCGCCCGCCCGGCCGCCGCAACCCAGAAGATCAAGCGGGTTGCCCTTCTCACCGGCTGCGCCCAGAGCGTGCTGGATCCCGGCATCAACTCTGCGGCCGTGCGCCTGCTCAACCGGGCCGGCGTCGCGGTCACCTTCCCCAAGGGCGAGGGCTGCTGCGGCGCGCTGGAGCACCATATGGGCCGGGAGGAGGCGTCGCTGGCGGCTGCCCGGCGCAATGTCGTCGCCTGGGAAAAGACCATGGCCGATGCGCCGCTGGATGCCATCGTGGTGACGGCGTCGGGCTGCGGCACCACGGTGAAGGACTATGGCTTCATGCTGCGCGCCGATCCGGCCTTTGCCGAACGCGCGGCGAAGATCTCGGCGCTGGCGAAGGACATTTCCGAGGTGCTGGCGGAACTGGATCTCGGCCGGCCGTCAGCGGGCACGGGGCTGGTGGTCGCCTATCATTCCGCCTGCTCGCTGCAGCACGGGCAGAAGATCAAGGACCTGCCGAAGAAGCTCCTGGCCGCCGCCGGCTTCGTGGTGCGCGAGCCGGCAGAGGCGCATCTGTGTTGCGGATCGGCCGGCACCTACAATCTTCTCCAGCCGGACATCGCCACCCAGCTGCGCGACCGCAAGACCGGCCATCTTTCCGCCCTCAATCCGGATGTTATCGCCGCCGGCAACATCGGCTGCATGACCCAGATCGGCAGCGGCATCGATGTGCCGGTGGTCCACACCGTTGAGCTGCTCGACTGGGCCCATGGCGGCCCGCGTCCGGCAGCCCTCGGCCAGCATACAGGAGCGGCAGCCGCCGCCGAGTGACCCATGATGAAGGGTCCCCAGTCTTCCGGCGACCTGAGGGCCGACCGGCGCCATGCCTATGGCCGCGACTTCCTCGCCCGAGGCGAACCGGAGGCCGCGGCCGATCTGTTTTCCCAGGCCCTTGAGCTCGCCCCGGACTGGGCGGCCGGGCATTTCGCGCTGGCGCAAGCCCGGGAGGCCGCCGGCGATACGGCCGGCGCCCGCGCCGCCTTCGCCCGGGCGGGCGAACTGGATCCCGACGGCGAACTCGGCGCGCCCCTGCATCTCGCCCGTCTGGGCGCGACCCCGCTGCCCGATGCCCCGCCGGAAGGCTATGTCCGCGCCCTCTTCGATGACTATGCCGACCGGTTCGAAGCCTCGCTGGTGACAGCCCTTGGCTACACCGCGCCGACCCGGCTGGCGGCCATGATCGCCACGCTCCGGACGGCGCCCTTCGGCCGGGTGATGGATGCCGGCTGCGGCACCGGGCTGGCGGCTGCCGCCCTGACCGAGGCCGGCGGCTGGAGCCGGCTCGAAGGTGTCGACCTTTCCGGCGAGATGGTGGCGCGCGCCGCCAGCCGCGGCGTCTATGACGAGCTGACGGTCGGCGAAGTCGTCGCAACCCTTCGTGCCTGCGCCGGGACCTACGACCTCATCATCGCCGCCGACCTGCTCGTCTATCTGGGCGACCTCGCGCCGTTCTTTGCCGCCGCCAGCGCGGCGCTCGCCCCCGGCAGCCTGCTCGCGCTTTCCATCGAGCTGGCCGACGCGGCGGAAGCCGCCGATGGCCCCGGCTGGGTGCTGCGCGAGTCTCTGCGCTTTGCCCACTGCCCCGGCTATCTGACAGTGCTGGCGGAAGCCGCCGGCCTCGCCTTGGTCGCCAGCGAGGAAACCATGCTGCGCCGGGATCGCGGTCTGCCGCTCACCGGCTTCCTCGCGCTGTTCGGCAAGCCGGCCTGAGGCGGGCGGAGGCGAACGGCCACTCATCCGGAGACGTCCGCCCTTGAAGCCCGTGCGGGGCCTGCCCATATTCGTCATCTGACCGGACGATCCGCGGAATGCCATCAGGGTTCCGCGGCGATGGCCGCCCGGCCACGCGGATGCCCCGACGGGGCCGGCGTGGCGGACCGGGGGCCGCACCGAAGTCGCTTGGAGAAGGGCTTTGACCATGTCCCGCATGACCGCTTTCTCGAGCCCCCTGCTCCTCGGGTTCGATGACATCGAGCGCGCGCTTGACCGCGTGTCCAAGGGAGCCAACGAGGGCTATCCGCCCTACAATATCGAGCGCCTGCCCCGGGATGCCCGGCGCGGCGATGTTCTGCGCATCACTCTGGCGGTGGCCGGCTTTACCCGGGAACAGCTTGAGGTGACGCTGGAGGAAAACCAGCTCGTCATCCGCGGTCGGCAGATCGACGATGACAAGACGCGGGAATTCCTGCATCGCGGCATTGCCGCCCGCCAGTTCCAGCGCACCTTCGTGCTGGCAGAGGGCATCGAGATCCTCGGCGCCGAGCTGAAGGATGGCCTGCTCTCCATCGACCTGGCCCGGCCGGAGCCCGAGCGGATCATCCGCCGCATCAACATCACCGCGCGCGATTGAGCCCGCGACCCGGCGCCCCCTTCCGGCGCCCGGCCGTTCGCTTCATCATCCCCCCTCGATGCGGGCTGCCGCCGTCGCCCATCGCCCCCCCCCTCGGGCGACGCCCGGACACGTCCGCACATCTCACCCCGGAGGTGACGTCCAATGAGGAACGCTCCCCAGACCCAGTCTCCCGAAGCCCGGCCGGCCATGAGCCCGGAGATGTTCGCCAATCTCGGCGGCGGACAGATCGCCTATATCAGGCCGTTCCTCTCGGAGCAGCTGAACGCCCTGTTCCCGGCCATGCCGCCGCTGGAGCCCGGCCAGTCCGTGTGGGCCCTGCTTGCCGCCAACGGCGCGCCGATCATGCTGGCCGACAGCCCGGCCGCCGCCATCGCCGGCGCCCAGGAAAATGACCTGATCCCGGTGGCCGTGCACTGACGGCCGGGGCCCCGACCGGGCCCCGCGGACCGTCCCGCGGCACGGGGCGGCGGCAGAACCGGATGCCGGGCAGCTCTTTCGGGAGCCCGCCGGCATCCCTTCCCGGAAGCAGCGGCCTCATCGGCGCCGACCCCATCCGGAGCGCTCCGCCCGAGCATCTGACAGTCCCGAAAGGCCCGGCCGACCGCGTGTCCGCCGGGCCTTTTTTTGCGTTCCGCCCCGCGCCTCTCCCCCGCTCCCGGCCGATCCCCCCGGCCGTCGTGCCCGGCGCCGCCGGGCCGTTCAGCACTCCCCGGAGCGCGCGGAGGGACCGTCCGGCAGGCATCCGGACGCCCACGCCCGCCCCTTTCGGCTCCGCATCGCCCCGTTCGCCCTCTGCCGGAAAAATGACGTCTGCCTCATTCGCAGGCCCCGCGTGGCGATTTTTATCCATCTTATTGAATTTCATTCTCTAGAATGAATTTTACTCCCCTTTTCACGTGCGCACATACATATATCAGAGATTGGCAGTCGGTTTTGTGCCCCGCACTTTCGTCTTAACGAGAATGTCGCACCCGAAACAGCCACACGCAGAAGACGAAGCCGATCGATCAAGGCCGATTGTAAGAAAACTTATTTTTCAGCCACTTGCCTGCAGAATCCAAATTCCGGTCACAGGATCTGGCGCAACCCGCTTCGCCACCCGGGCCCGATCCGGGCCGGAAGTCCGGGAAAAAAGAGCATAATTCCCCGTTGACATGCGTTTCAGGCCATGTTCCCAATACGGAAAATCATTCGCCGGGATGATCGGCGGGTATTCAGGATCGGGAATATCGTTCACGAAACGGAATCTCGATCGAACCCGGGGAGCCCGGGGTGGCAGCAAGGCTGCCCCTCGGGGATCGGAACCGGACAAGCAGTGCTTCGGGCGGATCGGCTCCCCGGGATGGCGGGCCGACAAGGGAGGTGAGGCGATGTCGATGGGTCAGAACCAGCGCGCGGATACACCGTCTGCGAAGGTCGTGAAGTCGGCGGTTCGTGTGCTCGAGATCCTCGAATTCTTCGATGAGGTCCGGGCCCCTGCCAACGTCGTGGCGGTCGCCTCCGCCCTTGGCTATCCCCAGTCCAGCACCTCGGCGCTGCTGCGCTCCATGGTGGCCACCGGTTATCTGCACTTCGATGCCCGCAACCGCACCTACCGGCCGTCGGACCGGGTGCCGCTGCTCGGCAACTGGATCAGCCCCGGGCTGTTCCGCGAGGGCACTCTCTACCGGCTGACCCGGGCGCTCACCCGCCGCACCGGCCAGCGCGTGGTCGTCGCCACCCGCAATGGCGATGTCTCCCGCATCATCCACATTGCCGAGCCCGGCGATGTCGAGCATCCGCCGCTGCACATCGGCGACACCCGTCCGCTCGGCCGCTGTGCCAGCGGCTGGGCGCTGCTGGCACTGATGCCCGATGGCGATGTCCGCCGCGTCTTCCACCGGCTCAATGCCGAGGCGACCGACCCCGAACAGGTTGTGCGCATTCCGGACCTGCTGGCCACCCTGCAGACCGTGCGCACCAGCGGCCATGCCTTCGCCACCGATCGCGACAATGCCGATCTCGGCGTGATCGCGGCCGCCCTGCCCGCCGGCTCCGCCACGGCGCCGCTGGCCATCGCCCTGCATGGTCCGCTCGGCATGCTGGAGGCGCGCCGCGCCGAATTCGCCCAGATCCTCATCGAGGAGATCCGTCTGGCGACCGGCGGCGGCGAGCAGCCGCGCCCGACCATCGAGGCCGACCGCCGCCGCATGGAAGCCGCCATGGAAACCACCGCGCCGGTGGAGACCACGCCGGCCCCGACCGCGCCGGTGCGTCTGGTGGCCTTCGATCGCCGCGCCCAGCGCCTCGGCCCCGGCGGCATCCCCCGCCGCGCCACGGCCGCCCCGCTCGGCTGAGCCCGGCCCCGCCTGCCACAGGTAGGCCGGACGACAGGAGCCCCCACGGCCACGCCGCGGGGGTCCTGCACCGGATATGCTGACGGCCCCTTCCGGGGCCGGTCCATACCTTTTCCGGACGCCGCTCGCGCCGGGTGTCCCGTCTCCGTTCGGAACGCCCGCCCGTCCTGGCCTCCCCCGCGGGATCCACCGCGCACCGACAGAGCCGCCCCACTTGCGTCCCAGGCACTTGGGCCCCCGGGGATGCGAGCGGGTCGGATAGACATTTCCCGTTGCTCGGGCCGCCCGGCACACCGCCGGCGCGGCCCGACGCCGTTTCGGGGGCCCGGGGATGAATCTCTCCCGGCCCCGCAGATGACAACGGGTGCGTAGCCACCCGGATGGCGCCACGGCCCGCCGCACGCCGACAGCACGACGCCTCTCCCGCGGCTCCGCGCCTTCCCCACGGAATTCCTTTTCCCGCCCGGCCCCTCCGGCGCAGGTCCCATCCCCTCACGGGACCTCCGGCAGGGCCGGCGTTGGTGGACAAGGCGGCGCGGCGGGCGCATAGGAAGGGGCAGCGGCCGTTCCGGCCTCCGCCTTCCCCCCGGCCATTGCGGCCTTTTATTTCCGGGACCTCCTCCATGGCGCTCAAAGTCGCGGTCCAGATGGATCACATCGCCTCGATCAAGATCGCGGGCGACAGCACCTTCGCCCTGCTGCTGGAGGCGCAGGCCCGCGGCCACGCGCTCTATCATTATACTGTCGACCGCATGGCCATGCGCGACGGCGTGGTGTTTGCCACCGTGGAACCGCTGACGGTGCGCGATGTGGCCGGGGATCATTTCACCCTCGGCGCCCCCGAGCGGGTGGCGCTGTCCGAGATGGACGTCATCCTGATGCGTCAGGATCCGCCCTTCGATCTCGCCTACATCACCGCCACCCACATGCTGGAGCGCATCCACCCGAACACCCTGGTGGTGAACAATCCGGCCGAGGTGCGCGATGCGCCGGAGAAAATCTTCGTCACCCTGTTCCCCGAGCTGATGCCGCCGACCCTGATCACCCGCGACCGCGCCGAGATCGACGCCTTCCGGGCCGAGCATGGCGACATCGTCATGAAGCCGCTCTATGGCAATGGTGGCGCGGCGGTGTTCCGCATCACCCGGGACGACGTGAACTATGGCTCGCTCTATGACCTGTTCTCGGTGACCTTCCGCGAGCCCTGGGTGGTGCAGCGTTATCTGCCAAAGGTGGTGGATGGCGACAAGCGCATCATCCTCGTCGATGGCGTGTTTGCCGGCGCCGTCAACCGGGTGCCGGCTCCCGGCGACCTGCGCTCCAACATGGTGCGCGGCGGCGCGGCGGCGGCCACCGATCTCTCCCCGCGCGAGCGCGAGATCTGCGAGCGCATCGGCCCGGCGCTGGCCGAAAAGGGCCTGCTCTTCGTCGGCATCGACGTGATCGACGGCAACCTGACCGAGATCAACGTGACGTCGCCCACCGGCATCCGCGCCGTCCGCCGGCTCGGTGGCCCGGACATCGCCGCCCTCATCTGGGACAATATCGAGGCCAAGCGGAGCTGAGCTACCGGAACCATCCGCCCCCTACCATTTCCCCCGGCCGGAACAGTCCTTGCCGGGGGAAATCATTTTGTAAGCCACCGCATCACTGACCCATATCTTTGGGATGCGGATGAGCCAGACGACCGGATCGCACGGAGAGTGCCCTGTCGGTCGGCATA
>JBOGCN010000020.1:0-74198 GCA_050689115.1 Segnochrobactraceae bacterium EtOH-i3
TAGAACACTGGAGGAAGAGCATGGCATCCTCCTGTTCGAGCGCAACACACGAGGCGTCCGGCTCACCGATGCCGGACGCCTTTTTGTTGAGCAGGTAGCAGCGGGCGTCGATCAGCTCGACCATGCGGTGAAGACCGCCGGAATGGCCGCGTCCGGCGAGCGTGGCAGGCTGCGCATCGGTATTCACGCCCTTATCCCGCACAGCTTCGTTGCCAACCTGATCTGCCAATATCGCGAAGACCATCCCGGCACCGAGGTCGAGATCGCCGAGGGCACAGCCCGCGATACCGTGACACAGCCTCGCGCCGATCGGCTGGACGTGATGTTTGTCGCCGGCACACCCGTGGCCTGCCCCGATTAAGTGGTCCGGCTTCACTCTAGGGCCTGTTGACAAAGACTTGCATCCACAGGCGGATTGAGGCGATGACGACGAAGCCGAGATAGCTGTCGGCGGTCTTGTTGTAGCGGGTGGCGAAGCGACGCCAGTTCTTCAGTTTGTTGAAGCAGCGCTCGATCCGGTTCCGGAGGGCATAGATGTTGCCGTCGATGGGGACCAAGCCCTTCCGGTTACGGCGCGCGGGAATGATTGGCGTGACGCCTCGGGCCGCCACCTCCCGGATGGCATTGGCATCGTAGCCCCGATCGGCGAGCAGGACCTGCGGCTCCGGGCCGTCGGCAGCCGTGAGAGGCAAGGCGCCAGCATAATCAGAGGTGTGCCCCCGGGGTGATGTCGACGGCTATAGGGAGACCGGCTCCGTTCGTGCGGAGATGAATCTTTGTCGTGCAGTCCCCTCGCGAGCGCCCGAGACCCTGTCTCGGAGTCCCCCTTTTGCGCCGACAGCACAGTGGTGCGCCCGGATGATGGTCGAGTCGATCATCTGCACCGCTTCACCGATGCCTTTGATATCGTTGAGCGCTTCCAGGAGAACATCCCACAGGCCTGCCAGCGTCCAGCGCCGGAACTGGCGGTAGACCGACGACCATTTCCCGAAGAATTCAAGCAGATCCCGCCACTGGGAGCCAGTGCGGGCGATCCAGAAGATCCCGTCCAGCACGGCGCCCGCTGCCAGGACCACGGACCATCACGAAGGGCGCGAAGAACGCCCATTCCTCATCAGACCACGGATCAAGGGTTTGTCTCCTCTTGGAAGCAAACCTTGAATCACATGAGGACCGTTCGTGGAGTCCTTTTGTCAACAGGACCTAATAGCAGACATTGCTACGAACACCCTTTGATGCAACGACCGGCTGCTCGCCAAGGGCGAGACGCAGACCGAGGGTGCGATGGGCAGTCAGGTCGCGGATGAGACCATCCGACAGCGACTTCCCCGCACCCTCGGCTTCCTCATCGTCCGGCTGAGGTTCGGTATCCTCCGCGTCCCCGTCGCCGTCGATTTCGCCATCGTCCGTGACAGTGGCCCCCTCCACGTCCTCCGGTCTCGGAGCCTCGTCTTCGGCGCGAATGAAGCCGCGTTCGATGCGGGCCGCGCCGTCATGGTTCAGGATAACGAACACGCCACCGCGCGCGATGTCGTCGGTGTCATAGGCGTGGCGCCTGGCGTCGATCCGTTTGATATCCACTTCAAGCTCGCCGAACCGCCGATCCGCCTCGTCCGGCAATTCCTCATAGCCTTCATATTCCGACGCCAGGCGATTGTACTCTTCCTGCGCGGCGCCATAGGCGGCGGCGTCTTCCTCCGACAGGTCCGCCGGATGCGGATAGCTACGGCGCATCCCATGCGCATGGGGGAAGTCGATGTGAACGGAAGCCCACTTCCATCCCTCGGCTGCCTGTACTTGCCCCGCGATGCCTTCCAACTTGTCGATGACGAGCTGGCCCAGTAGCGAGGCGTCCTCGAAATAGCCGCCCCGGTCCTCGGTGAAGAGGTCGCGGATGATGATGCCACCCGCCTCGGCATAGGCGTCCGTGCCGACGAAGATCGCGCGCCGGTCGGTCGCCGCGACATTCATCTTGGTCAGGGCGCGGTTCCACGACAGGTTCTCGTAGACCTGCACCTGCCGGTCATGGCCCTCGGTGATGGCGAAGGCCATCAACTGGGCCAGCGACAAACCGCCGTCCCGATAGACCTGCATCAGCTTCGGGCTGACGGCACCAAGGCGAAGCCGCTGCCTGACGACATGGGCGGTCACGCCAAACCGGGCGGCGATTTCCTCTGCACCCCATCCACGATTTTCCACCAGTTCGCGGAAGCGCTCGAGCTGGTCGGCGGGATGCATGGCCTCGCGGGTGACGTTCTCGTCGAGGCTGTTCTCTGTCGCGTCGTTCTCCGTATCCAGAACGCAGCGGATGGCTTCCGTCTTCTTGATCTGCTTGCGCTTTACGCGCAGCACCTGCGCCAGCCTGCAGCCTTCGCCGATGGTCACGAAATAGAAGCCGGTCGGTTCGCCGCCCGCGTTCGTCTCCGGCTCCACCACCAGATTTTCCCGACGAAGCACCCCGCCCGAAGGCGGAGCGCGGGTGCGATCGTCAGGCGGTGACGATCCTGCCGGATTGGCGGGCGCGCAGCGCGTACCAACTCAGCGGATGCTCGGCCTTGAAGTAGAGGTCGCGTTCGACCGGAAGCCGGAGACGTCCGCGTACCGATCGGATTTCGGCAAGACTGACGTAACCGAGTTCAGGTTCGCCAAGGCCGAGATCGCAAAGCCCGACAGACAGTCGGGGTCTTCGGGATCGGCTTCGGTGAGAAGCCAGATGGCGCCGGCGTCCGGTGTGATGAGCTTGACAACGGGACGCGGCGATGTCCTCGCCGGCGGCGCTGCGAGCGCCACTGGCGAGAAGCCGGGCATAGAGTTCGTTGGTGATGAGAGCTGCGGTCATGTTGACCTCCGATCAAGGGCGAGGAGGCGTTCCGCCGGCGCCATCGAGTGGCGCGGTCAGGCCCTACACGGTCTGATGCGGGCCGGGCTTGAGCGCGTCGCGGCGGCGGCCAGCGTTACCAGAGCTCGTTGAGAGGGGAGGATCGAAGGCCACAGGCATAGTACGCTCAGGAAAGAACGCGCCGGGCTTTGGGGAATAAGGGGTAAAGTGTCGCTCGCGATTGCCTACGATTCTCGCGCGATGGCCGCCGTTTCCCGCACGCCGACGCCTGATGTCTTCAATGAACGAGCGACATGCATCACCTTGGTCGCAGTCATTCCACTGCGATCGAAGGCGATCGACATGAAACGCGAACAGACGATTTCTCAAGAAGAGCCGGCCTTGGCCTCAGACATCGTGCAGCCACCCGCCAGCGAGCCTGCCGAGAGCGGCTCCAAGCGGTTTCAGCCGCCCGCTGCCCTGTTCAAGCGCGTGATCTGTCGCCCGAAGCTGCGCAAAATCGTGCCACTCGCCGACACGACGATCTACGAGATGGAACGGCGCGGCGAGTTCCCGAAGCGCTTCTTCCTGACGCCGCGTTGCGTGGTGTGGGACTTGGCAGAAGTCGAGCTCTGGCTCGATGAACGGCGCCGCGCATCGGATGTGGACATCGTGCGCAAAGCGTCTCCGCCGGATGTTCGTCAACGGCGTGCACGACCGGTCAAAGCGGCATTTCCGAAAGTCGAACCATAGCAGCGGACGTGATAACCGCCGTTACGTCGTCCACTCCTTGCGCAGGATGGCGTATTGCAACGTGTTCTCGTAGATCGGCACGCCCTGATCGTCATTGACGAATGATATGAACTCCCGGAACAGCCCCTCCTGTCGCATCCCCAGCCTCTCGCACAGGCGCTGCGAGGCGAAGTTGTCATCCTCGACATAGGCATAAAGCCGCCGGGCCTCTTTCACCGTGAACAAGTGGTCGAACAGCGCCCGTGCTGCCTCGGAGGCGTATCCGACCCCGCCGAAATTCGCGTTGAAATTCCAACCGACCGAGTATGTATCGGGAGGCTCAAGGACACAAAACAGATCGCCGATCAGTCTATCGGAGCTGCGCAGGCATACGGCGACATGTTCATCGCTGCCGCTGCGGGCCTCCACTTCGGCTTGAGCGGCGCCGAGATCGGCGAGTTTGAGAGAAGCGAAGCAGCTCGATCTGGGGTGGTGCAAATATGCAAACAGATCAGTAGCGTCAAGCTGCCTGAAATTTCGGAGAATCAGCCGGTCCGTTTCAACGACGTTCACTTGAACTTCCTCTCAGGCTTCATCCGTTCTTCTCGCCCATAAACGCCATCGCCGGCGGCAACAACGTCGGCACGCGCTTCACTCCGTTCACCCACGCATCAATCATGTCCGCCCATTCCTGGAGCATGTGCTGGCGCTGGTGTTCATACTCGGCCTTGTTATAGACGCCGCGCGAAGAACGCCCGTCCTCGTGCGCCAGGCATATCTCGATCCAGTCGCTGTTTGAAGCCCATCTCGTTCAGGAGCGTCGAGCCGGTCCGGCGCAGATCGTGGACCGTGAACGGTTCCAGCGGCAGCCCCTCCTTCTTTGCCCGCGCCACGACGGCCGTGGTCACGCGATTGAAGGTTGCGCGCGACATCGGCGCGTCGGCGTCGTAGCGCGACGGCAGCAGAAAGCGCGAGTTGCCGGCGCAGGTCTTCAGGGCGATCAGGATGTCGAGCGACTGTTGCGCGAGATAGACGTTGTGCGCCTTCGACCGCTTCATGCGCTCCTTCGGGATCGTCCAGACGGCGTTCTCGAAATCCACCTCGTCCCAGATGGCGTCCTGCAGTTCGCTCTTCCGCACCATGGTGAGCAGGATCAGACGCAAGCCGAGGCGGATGGTCGGCAGGGTCGGCACATGCTCGATCTGCTGCAGCATGATCTTGATCTCGGCCGGCGACAGCGCCCTGTCCTTCGGCTGGAAGGTCGCAATCGAGGCAGGACCGACCTCGTCGGCCGGGTTCGGTACCTTCTCGCCGTGCAGGATGGCGAAGGCGAAGATCTGTTTGACGATGTCGCGGGCGTGGATGGCAGTCGCCGGCGCGCCGCGCTCTTTCACCTTGGCGCAGAGCTGTCGGAGATCGTCCGGCGTCACCTCGGTGAGAAGGCGGTTTTTCCAGGCGGGGAGAATGTCACGATCAAGGATGGCCTTGCGCATGGAGCAGGTGCTTTCCGCCATGCGCGCGTCCTTGATCCATAAGGCGCTCACCGCGCCGAAGCTGCGCTCCATGGCCTTACGCCGCTTGTCGCGCTGTTTCTCGTGGGCGGGAGATAGCCCCTCCGCCACAAGCTTGCGGGCCGCGATGCAGCGCTCGCGGGCTTCGGCAAGCGTGAGGCCGTCGGCGCCATAGCGGCCGATCGTCAACGTCTCCCGGCGACTATTCCCACTCGATGGTCAATAGGCTTGGGTACGCTTTGTATTTATTCAGATTACCGCCCCTGCTCAAAGTTGATACCAACAGCAATACCACCAGGATAACGGCGCTGGATTCGTGGATCCTCCATAGCGACCATCCCGCCATAACCATGTTCGCATCATAAACGAGCGCAGGGAGAAAGTAGGCTGAAAGAGGCGGCACTTCTACGCCTTTTCCTCATACTGTTTGAGTAGGAAAGCCAGCGTCATGTTCTCCACGATGGCGTCGTGCGGAATCAGAGCGTAGCGCCAAGATTTGCCGCCATAGGTGCGGGCATGCTCGCTCGCCCAGACGCACCATTGAACGGCCACATCGCGCTTAGCGAGAACGTCTCTGTCGTTCATCTGACTGGCCATCTTGGGTTCCAGCATCACGACGCAGTCGTCGATCTCTGCGACGAAATCGGGCTGATATTCCAGATGGTCGCTGCCGCTGCGATAAAACATCTGGAACTGCCCTTTCGCTGGTCGCAGCCATTTGAGAGCTTCCCGTTCGAGAATGACCGCCAGCTTTCGCTCCGAATCCGAATGAAATTTCGTGATGGTGGATAGGCATTTGGCAAACCCGCCGAACAGGTAACGCGCCATGTTGCTCTTGTCGGCGGGCGAAACGCGGTAGTCCAGCGGCGGCTCGTTGAGGGCCGTGAAGGCGCTTTCCTTCAGCTCGGTCCAGCCCTGGCGAACTTCATGGTGGTATTCAACAGTGTCGTCCAGCCAGAAATGATCCTGCATTTGGGCATGGACGGCGCGAGCGATTTCCCGCTGATGGAGAGCGAGCACCTGCCCTGCCTCCTGTTCCGACAAATAGCTCCGCAAGTGCCGGACAACCTGTCCGGCCAGCTCATAGAGCAGGTCCGCGTGCTCGTCATAGGCGATGTCCGAGAAGTCGATCAGGCCGCTGACGACGTAATCCTCCAAACGCTCTTCGAGCAAATTGCCCCTCGACAGCCCGATCACATCGACCTGATCGGTGCGCAGATGCTTGGCCCAGAGTTCTTCGCTCGGCGCAGCGTAGCGCATCCCCGAAAGGTCGAGCGTGAAAGGTCGGAAACCTGCTTTCACCTCGCCTTTGGGCATCACAATGATGCGGGGAATGTCCATGGTGCGCTCGGCCATCAGCTTCGCGGTGGCCGCAATGACGGCCTCGATATCTGGCGCAGGCTTGCCGACGGATTCCATTTCCAACTGAGCAGGCTGATACTGGCTCTGCACCTCGCGCACAACGAGGGCCTGCACCTCGGGGCGGCTCAGATAGGCCGCGCTTGGGACCTTGTCGGGCTCTCGCGCCAGCTTGCGAAACGCACCATAGGCAAGCTGCGCGACCCTGATTTCTCTTGGATCAGTGAACGCGGGGGTCGGCGGCGCAACCGCCATCGGATGCGCCGCAGCGCCAGGTGTCGGCGCATCGCCCGTCCGGGTTGATTGCAGCCCCAACCCCGTGAGGATGGTCGGCGCAGCCACTACCGTCACGGTTTTCTGCGTCAGATCAGCGTCATCCAGCACGAGTTGCTTCAGATGGATGGGGGAACTGGGGTTGTTCGCCTCGTCCACGATTTCCTGAAAGCGGTCGTGCGCCACGATATTGAGCCGATCAACGGCGATGACGCCGGTGCGCCGACC
The DNA here is from genome assembly GCA_050689115.1 of Segnochrobactraceae bacterium EtOH-i3. Lineage (GTDB taxonomy): Bacteria > Pseudomonadota > Alphaproteobacteria > Rhizobiales > Segnochrobactraceae > JBBSSF01. The sequence continues at coordinate 6,922 of JBOGCN010000020.1, forward strand.
ATAGGGTAGCCGGAGGCCGCGTCCGATACTCTGCTCGATGAGCGTTCGGGCGTTGGCGGCGCGAAGCGGCACGATGGTATAAAGGTTGGTCACGTCCCAACCCTCTTTGAGCATGTTGACGTGAATGACGATCTCGACCGGATTGTCGCCGTGTTCGACCGTCAGCAGCTTCTCGACGGTTTCCTCTTCCTTCACGCTCGAATCGACCTGGATCACCTTGTCGGCGTATCGCCCTCCGAAGAAGGCATCCGATCGGATGAGGCCCATCAATTCGCCGGCATGCGTGGTGTCGCGGGCGATCACCAGCACAAAGGGTTTGACGATCCGCTCGCCGTTCTCGCGCGCGTAGGTCTCAAGATCGACCTTGACGCTCTCATGGAGACGAATGCCGTCCTCCAGTTTAAGAAGCTGAACGGCGTCCGGGGACTTTCCTGCTGGGTTGAAATTCTTGCGGGTAACAACAGCCGGCTCCTTCACGAAGCCATCTTCCATGGCTCGGGCCAACGGATAGTCGAAGATCACGTTCCGGAACGGCGTCGGGCCGCGCGTCGTATCGACGAACGGGGTCGCGGTCAGCTCCAGCCCCATGACCGGCTTCAATTCGTTGATGGCGCGCACGCCCGCCGTCGCGCGGTAGCGGTGGGACTCGTCCATGATCAGGACGAGGTCCTTCTGGGCCGCGAGATAGTCGAAATAGCTGTTCCCAATTTCCTCGCGGAAGCTGCGCATGCGCGGGCTGCGGCCGCCACGCACTTCGGAGTTGATCTTGGAGATGTTGAAGATGTTGATGGTGACCGGGAACAGGTTGCCACCACTGGCAATCTGCCGTTCGAAATTGTCGCCCGTCGTGATTACAGGCGGCGAAATCGCAAATTCAGCGATGCCCTTCAGGACGTATTTCGACGTGTTGGGCGTGAAATCAGTGATAAGCTTATTGTAGATCGTCAGGTTCGGTGCGAGCACGAAGAAGTTGTTAAGGCCGTGCGCCAGATGCAGATAGGCGATGAACGCGCCCATGAGTCGGGTCTTGCCGACGCCCGTGGCTAGCGCAAAACAGAGGCTTAGGAAGTCGCGCTCGAAATCCGTGACGCTGGGAAACTCAGCCCGGATCGCCGCAAGCGCGGCTTCAAGATCGGCGTCCTTGCGCGGCGGGACCAGCTCGGTGACACGATCGAGAATCCCGAGAGAGTGCCGCTGCGGAGCGCGGAGGCTGAGGCGACCGGCGATGGCGTTGACGTGACGGTTCATTGGTCGTCTCCCCCTAGGTCGAACAGGCCTGGCTGGGAGGCAGAGCGGGACAACGCCTTGTCGGTCGGTTTCGGCGCGGGCGGCGAAACTTCTCGGGCTGGCAGCGCCTTGGGCAGGTTCTCGACATTGAGGCTGTAGTCGTCATGGCCCCATTCGCAGCGCTCGCGAATGTGGTTCGGGATCTTCTTCACCGTCAGATTGGGCCAGGCGGCGGTGTTGCCGCGGAAGGCGGCGCAGAGCACCAGCAGCGTTCGTCCCTCGCCGACCTCTTCGCTCAGGGCGTCGAGTTGCTCGGGCGACAGCGTCTGCGTCGTCACATAGATGAAATCGCGCTCGGTCGAGGTGCCGTGCTGCCAGTAGACGCTATCGCTAGGGGCATAGGTGAAACCCTCGATCTTGCACAACGCCTCGGCCAACATCTCAGCGTTGTAGGCCTTACTGATGACCTCGCGGCCCCATTTGTCCTTTTCGAGGAGCGAAGGTGCGAGCTTGAAATAGCGGAACCCGCCCCCGCCCTGCCAGCCGGTCACCTCGGTCACGCCGCCCTTGTCCTCACCGTCGATGACCTTCTTCAGGCGTGGGATGATGTGTGTATGGCAGTGCTCTTCCAACTCTACCATGATCCAGCGGCGTCCCATTTTGTGGGCGACCGCGCCGGTCGTGCCGGATCCTGCGAATGAGTCGAGCACCAGGTCACCAGGAAGCGTTGCAATGTCCAAGACACGCTTCAGCAATTTTTCTGGTTTGGGAGTGGCAAAAGAGTCGTCCGGGTTTATCGCTTTAACTTCTTCCCTTGCCTCGTGATTGTTTCCTGCCTCTGAGTGAAGCCATATCGTTGCAGCCGGAGGTCCAGAAATTTTAAGCTCGCTCAGGAAGGTCTTTCTAGAGGGTGTCGCCGTTCCGTCGCTTCCAAACCAAACTTCATCATTCTCATCCATCTGACGTAGCGTGTCTGCGGGGAATCGAGGGGATGTTCCCCTCGGAGGCGTCCAGACAACTCCATTCTTGAATTTGAATGAGAAGCTCTGCTCCTTCTCTGAGCCCGTTCGCTTTGCGTAAAGCGGCGTAGCCTTCCAAGGCCCCTTTGGATGCTTATCGGGATTTCGGTATCGAGCATCCATATCGGAGCTGCGTTCCAGTCGATACGGCCTCCAAACCTCTTTGTTCACTGCATAAATAAGGACATGATCATGATTTTCAGAAAGCCATTTGGCATCGTTGGCTATAGTATACTTCTTTTGCCAAATGGCATTGGCAACGAAATTGAGACGACCAAACACTTCATCACAAATTACCTTTAGGTAGTGCGCCTCGTTGTCATCGATGGTGATCCATAAAGATCCATCAGGAGATAGCAGGCGCCTGATAATTTCCAAACGATCTCGCATCAGGCCAAGCCAGATGGAGTGCTCCAAGCCATCGTCATAATGCTTGAACGCGCTGCCCGTATTGTAAGGCGGATCGATGAAAACGCACTTCACCTTGCCGGCGAATTCCTGCTCCAGCGCCTTCAGCGCGAGCAGGTTATCGCCGAAGATCAGCCGGTTGTCGAAAACGTCGTCGTCGCTGACGCGATGCTTGGCGAGATAGGACTTCGCCGGGTCTTCCAGCAGAATGCGCGGCTCCAGCCTCGGCCTGTTCTCTTTGCCGACCCATGTGAGTTCGAGTTTTTGTTTTCTGGTCATGTGACATTTCCAATCTGCGGCGCCTTAGCCGACAGATAGTCGAACAGGGCTTTTTGGGGGTACGGATCCGTCGGAGCGACCTTGGCCTGAAGTGGCGCGATCGCCGGATCGGCAGCGAGGCCGTAGTGGGCGATCATCACATCACGAAGGAGCGGAACCGCATCGGTTTGATTCCGGAAGATCGCGAGAGGGCCCTTCACCGTGGTTTTCGGCTGGACGGCTCCCCACAGCACCTGGCGAGCTTGATCAAACGGTGCTCCCAACTCGGTTGGCAATTTTGCTTCGTCAATGAGCGAAGCACCGGCGATCGCCTGCCTGATACGCTTAACCAGAATGAATCCGAGCGCATAGCCCCCATGCTTGTAGGTCAGGCGCTCCTGGCCACTAGCGGCACGCGCCTCGGTCAGCATTCTGGATTGGACATAGCGCAATGCCCTTACCGCGTTTGCCATTTGGATACCCGTCAGGTTGCCGCTGAACAGGTTCTGATAAGCCGTCGACTCCGTGTCGAGAAGCTGGGCGGGCTCCTTCTTCAGCCAAACGACATATCTCGGATCAGGCTGAAGAAGTGCCAGAGCCTGGGCAGCCTCGTCGATCCGAATGCGGGTCGGGTCCAGCGCGTTGTCGGGGCCTTCCGCCTTGTATGCATAGTGGATATTCAGGTAGGCAAGCTCTCGCCGAAGTCGCTCCTGCTGATCGTCAAGCGCTGCGAAATTTGCGAGTAATACAGGGTTCTGGTGATTGCGGGCTCGCGTAACCGCCTTCCCAAAAGCCGCATCGGCATCTGATTTGATGAGCGTCACCATGACTGACGCGGCTGAAATGTCGGCTCCGGCATTCTCCGCTACATACCGGGCGGACGAAGCGATGGTCTGCGCCCCATTAATGACAGAGAGGCCAGAAACCTTGATTTTTTTCGCGAGGCGGCTCCCGTTCTTCGGTTCAATCTGCTCGCATAGAGCGGTTACGCCGTTGTTGAGATATATAAAGTCGGCGGGTTTAGTCGCGAGCGTCTCTCGAATCGAACGATTGACTTCCGTCGTTTGACCAAGGAAGACCCTGATATTCTTTGCATAGAGCGCCTTGCCGTGCCTCTCATGCAGGCGAACAAGGTCCGCGATTTTCATAAGCCCGAAATAACTTTTCCTCGGCGTGAGGGAGGATGCCCAATCGTGCAACGTGAGCGTGGCATCGACACGTGGATAGGCCTTTCCATCCTGAAGTCCGGCGACAACACGAGCAGAATCATAGTCGATAACCGCCTTCTTCAGCCGCTCCTCGCCGTGATCATCGTCGTTGAGCAAATCATTAATCGCTGTCTTGGCATGGTTGCTGATCCCCGAGCCGGTATGTGCGACGACCAATTGAATGTGAGAGCAGGCTTCCAACGCACCTTCGATATCTGCTTGCCGGCCTAGTACATGGCCGTTAAAGCCGGTGAAATCCTGCTTGATCAGGCGCCGAACACCTTGACAGAATGCATTTGCTTCATCCTGACTGAAGGCTTCAGACGCCTTCAGCTTGCCCTGAACCACATAAAGCGTTTCCGAACTGCCGTGATAGAATATGGCATCGATGCCAAAATCATCAAAATCGTCCACTACAGCAGCGGCTGCATCCACGGACGATATCTCGCAAATTTTCTGAAGAGCATATGCGCTAAACGCGCGCGAGAGATTTTTTTTCGCTTGCTGATCAACGGGCTTGGTTTGATCTTCCGAAAGAGGCAGGTGCGACACGAATTCGTTTTCGAGCACACCTTGTAACAAGGTCATATTATGAGCACTGAGGGCCGTCATGAGTAGCTGGTCCTCATGAATTCGGTTTCTGAAGGGGGTGAAGACGGCGGGTATCGCCGCCGTTGTTCCAGTAACTGCCGGTCTTGGCCTTGTTGGGCCAGCCGTGGTCAGGACAAATCAGCGCATCGGAAAGCTGCTCGACCAGCTTCGCGAACTTGATTCCGTCCTGCGGATAAAGGTCGAAGGATAATGTATTAAAGTGTGCACCCATCACGTTGCGGGTTTGGGCGATGTCGCTGATCTGATCGATGATCGGCTTAAGCTCGGTGGTTACGGCAGGAGCGCCGCCGGCTGGATCGAGCGTTTCCACCCTCAATGCGGCGAGCAATTTTCCATTCACAGTCGGGAGCAACTCGCCCAAGGTGTAGGCGCCGCCCGCGCGTCGCGGAACCGCACAGGCGTATTTTAGGGTGAGGAAGTCCAGCAGCGCTTCCAAGATCACCCCAGCCTTACCGCTGATTGCCTGTATGTCCGGATTGGGATCTGCCAGCAGTGTTTTGAGCCGCGCAATCTCAGTGATGGAGCCGGTAAGCGCCACACCGTCTCCCAGTGTCCATTGTCTTAGCTCGACAAACTGACAAACCTGATCCGGCTTGAGAACGCCCCAACGGAACTTCTCGCGCCAAGGGCGATAGTGGGTGGTAACGATGGTGTGGCGGAAATTTGCACTCACCTCGTAAATCATGCCGACGACGCGCTCGACATGCGGTTCGTCCACGCTGCCCAGCACGTCGTCCAGGATGAGGATGGTCTCGCCTGGCTTGTCGCGAGCAGCAAGTGCGAGGAAAACGCAAAGCCCAAGAGTGTCTAGATGCGACTGGCTGAAGTAGGCTTGCGGCGGAACATCCAGTCCGGAGAACTTCGCCTCCAATTCGATTGAGGCTCGCTTATTCGGGTCTAGCGGTAAGGCGATCTTGTCCAGCCCCTCGCCGGGATGGACCTTCTCGTAGAGCTTTCCGACCTCCTGCGCGATAGCACCGATGATCTTATTGGTGAAGTCCTGACGTTGCTCGATACAATGCGTAAGGGCCTCCTCGACCCTTGGTACGAGCGCATTCAGTTCGTTTCGTTTGGTGATATTGGTTTCATAGCGTTCGACTGCCCCTTTCAGAGCCGAGACGAATTTCTGCTCGTCGCGCCATGCGGCTTCGACGGCGGGCCAGGTCTGGGTGGCGGCATCACTGCCAGCAATCCAACCCGCAAGGGCGGAAAGATCAGCCGGGACAGGGCTGGCAGGTAATTGCACTTCGGCCTTCCAAGCGCGGCCATCCTTGGCGGCTGTGTATGCATCTGCTGCCTTTCTGTAGTCGACTTCGAGCCCCTTCGTCGCGGTTTGCGCGTCTGCCAACTCCTTGTTGCACTTCTTCTGCGCTGCTGTAGCGTTCCGTAGAACCTCAAAATTGCCGAGCCGCGTATCAAGCGTTTGGGCCAGACCTTCAACCTTTTCGGCGCTGCCGCACAGCGGACATTCCTTAGCATCGGCGTGCGCATGTAGATAAGAACGGCCTGCTTCCAAGACGGGAAGAAGGTCGGCGGTGCCCTCCGTCACTGCCGCCGCGGCGGCCGCAAGCGCGGCGTCCGCGTGGGTCAGCGCGTTGTTCGCGTCCGTCTGCGCTTTTTGGTGAGCTTGCAATCGCGCTGGGAACGGCTTGAGGGCATCAAACGCGGTGCGCAGCGTGGAAATTGCGGCAATATCCGCGTCCAGCGACCCTGCCGGCTGTGTCAGCTTCTGCTTTGCCCAGGTGACGGCGTTGAGTCCTGCCGGCGATCCTGCGGTTTCATAAAAGCCCTGCAACTCTTGCAGGCTTTGACCCTCCGCCTGCTGCGCCGCTTGCCGCTCGTTCGTGAGCGTCTTGCCGAGCTGGCGCAGGGCTTCTTCCGATGCCTCAAATTCGGTGATGTCGATGAAGCGTTTGATTGCGTCGTAACGCTCCTTCGGCTGCGCCTGGATGAGGCGCAGAATCTGCTGGTGTCGTAGTAGCTCGATGCGCGGCCGGGATGCGGCGGGCGTCACCGCGACCTTCTTGTTCACGATCTTGCCGGAACAAGTGCCAGCGCTAGTCTCCAGCGCGACGGCTAGGTTAGCCGGGCCCCTGCCTGCGCTGGGCCAGTATTTGTCCAGCCCCTTTCCGAGGCCATACCCGTCCAGAGACGACACCTTCTCATGCGCCAGAAATTCGAAAGCGTCGCAGATGGTGGTTTTGCCGGTGCCGTTCTCACCATATATCAAGGTGAGTTTCCTGCCCTTTTCGAAAGGCAACGTGAAGGTCGTAGACGAACCTCGAAACGCTGTCATGCTGAGTGACTTGAGCGGCGATGCGGCGGTCATTTCTGGCCCCCTTTGCCTTGAGCGAGGTCTATCTCAATTTTCCAATCCAACTCTGTCATCTTGCCCGATGCGAGCTTGGCAATCAGGGCATCGCGCTTATCGGAGCGCAGCAAGTTCGCCTTGATGAGACGATCAACAACCTCGGCGGAGAGTGTTTGGGACGGCGTCGTGTCGGTCATTTTAACCTCCAGCGAACGGTGAAGAGCGGGCAGGTATCGATCTTCTGCTCCAACTTCCCTTCGATTTGCGCGATCAGTTCGGCACGCTGCGCGTCGATCCTATCTTGCGCATCGAACAAGGTTCGGCGCTTGGCTGCGCGTTCGGCTTCAAGCGCTTTGATCGCCTTTTGGCCAGCCAGCTTTTCCTCAAGGGTCAGCGCCGTCGTCGCAGCCCTACGGGTTTCCTTGATCTGTCGATCTAGCTCTTTGAGTTCACGTTCTAAGCCGACTTTCAAATCATCGGCCCAACCATCCAACTTGTTCGCCTCTGCCTCGAAGTAACTGGCGTTACGCTCGGAAATATTCCGACGGATGATGTCTTGCTGCGTCTGAAGTTGAGCTTTTAGTTGCGGTTCAACGTTGGCAGGCAAGGCTGTCGGCGCGCCGGGCTCGGCCCCGACGGTAAGGAGGCGGCCGGCAGCTTCGGCGCTCAAAACCTCGCCATCGTCGCACCGAGCGGCGATCAAGAGGTGATCTTCGCTCTGGCCAAGGGCCTCAACGGAAAAAAGCGCCACGGTCATCCAGCCAGACTTGTTGACGAAAGACTGGAGGGCGCTGATGCGCCCGTCATGGCCTTCGTAATCAAAAACCACCTCGCCAACCGGCAATTCGTGTTCTGAAGCACGGTTGACGATTGCCTCGCCCAAGGGATGGTTGAGGCGGAAGAAATGCGCCTCACCGGAACGGCGTGGAAGCTCGTAGAGTCCCGTCGGAATGGCGCGGTTGTCGATCCAATCCGGCAAGGTGTCTAGCCGGAAAGAGGAGCTGTTGATGAAGGCGGCGGTTCCATCCAGTTCGTGCCGTGCCAATCGCATCAACTGCTGCTCGAAATGGTTGAGGTGCTCATTGGTGTCTTGATTGCGTAGCTTTAGCTTCTCGCGGACTTCGTCGTCGAAATTTTCGAGCAGCTTGCGCCGCGCAACGGTCATGGCCTCGCTGATTTCGGAACTTAGCTGGCGCTGGAGGTCGTCGAAGGCCAACTGAATCTGGTTCGGTTGGCGGCATTGCTGGTAGATTTCTGCGATGCGCTTCTCGAAATCGACACCCGATTCGATGGCGCCGAGCACCTCGTCGCTAGCCCCGAAAACCCCCTCGAAAAGCTGGAACTTCTCGGACAGGAGTTGATAGACGCGCTGATCGGCCTCGTTCTTCTGGTTGAGGAAATTGACCACGACAACGTCATGTTTCTGGCCATAGCGATGGCAGCGACCAATACGCTGTTCGATGCGCTGGGGATTCCAGGGCAGGTCGTAATTCACGATCATCGAGCAGAACTGGAGGTTGATGCCCTCGGCACCGGCCTCCGTGGCGATCATGATTTTGCCGGTGTCACGGAAATAATCGACCAACGCGGAGCGCATGTCGGCGGTGCGCGAGCCGGTAACACGGTCGGACCCGGCATGACGCGTAACCCAACCAGTGTAGATGGTGCGCGACTGCTCGTCGGTGTTGCTGCCGTTGAACAGGACGACGGAATCGGCCCAGGGGCTATTCGCCAATACGCGCAACAGATAGGATTGGGTTCGTCTAGACTCAGTGAAGATGATGGCTTTTTCGGCAGCGCCGAACTCGCGCGCCTTGGCGAAGCCGACCTCCAGCGCCTTTAGTAAGGAACGGCCCTTGGCGTTTTGTTCTATGGACGTGGCAAGCGCTGCGAACTCGCGCAGCTCGGCGATCTCGGTTGCGAGCGCGCGCTGGTCGGCCTCGCTCAGCGGTTCATCGTCGTCTTCGTTCCATTCTTCCTCAGTTTCACCGAGGGCTTCGTAATCTTCTTCGACTGCTTCGGTCAGCGAGGTTGGAGGGCGGCTATTATCCAACCGCGACTGCAGGCGATCCGAAATGGATGCGAGTGCACCCGCGATGGCGAAAGACGATGACGCAAGTAGCTTTCGTAGCACGAGCGTCATAAGGGCGCGCTGACTGGACGGCAAAGCTTGTAAATCGTCGCGCTGGAGGTAGGCGGTGACGAGATTGTAAAGCTTGTCCTCTGCCTCGTCCGGGTTGAACTCCTGCAAGATGGCGTGGCGCTTGGTATAGGGGACGTACGCTGTCACCTGACGGCGCAATGTCCTATGGCAGATGGGCCGCAGTCGCTCGCGCAAGATGCCGAACGCGCGGTCCTGCGGCAGACCCGCAAACTGCTCGCGGAAGCTCTTGAGGTCGCCGAACGAATGCTCATCGATAAAGCTGACGAGACCAAATAATTCCAGTAGCGAGTTTTGCAGCGGCGTAGCTGTGAGCAGTAGCTTGTTGCGTTCGGCAAGCGCGGTTTTGAGCGTGTTGGCGATGACGTTGGACGGCTTATAGACGTTGCGGAGTCGGTGGGCTTCGTCGATGACGACCAAGTCCCACGGCGTCGTCGCCAAGTCCGTCTCCTTGCTGCGCGCGAACTGGTAGGAGCAAATCACGACGCTGTCTTGCGGCTGGAACGGCTTGAGATTACCGGTCTTAATCTCAGCGTTGTAGGATTTAGCTTCGAGAATGGTGCAGGGGATGAAGAACTTCTCCGCCATCTCCTGATGCCACTGTTTACGCAAATTGGCAGGAGCGATGATGAGGATGCGGCGCTTACCTTCGGCCCAGCGCTGGGAAATGACCAATCCGGCTTCGATGGTCTTCCCAAGCCCAACTTCGTCGGCAAGCAACGCTCCCTTGGACAGAGGTGAGGCGAATGCGAACAGGGCCGCATCGACCTGATGCGGGTTCATATCAACCTGCGCGCCGGCAACTGCGACCGCCAAGCGTTCGGCGCTGTCGGACGATCGCCGACGAATCAGATCGTGTGCGATGTATTTCGCTTGGTAGTCCGTGATCATGGCTTGCGTCGCCGTCCCCGCGCCCCGTCAAGAGGCAGGCGCACGCAGTAGGTGTCCGTAAGCGGCCAGTCGGCGTCCTTCGGAAGCTGGTCTATCTTGACGCGCGCTAACGCTTCGTTGGACACCTTGACGCCCCCTTAGTCCCCGCCCCCTGTCTGCACGTCCAGATTGCACGGAAAGCCGTTCATATTCTTCTATCGAGACTACCGCCACGACGCCGCGCCCGTGTTCTTCGATCAGCCCAGGCTCCGCGCGCGCGGTGTCGATCAGCAACCCAAAGCCGTTCTTGGCATCGCGAGCCGACATGGTTTTCATGGTTCGTCCCGGCGCAAGCCAATAATCCATCTAGGCTAAAGTGGCTCTTATTGGCAATGCTGACGTTGGCACCGTGCACATAGCCCACGAAAGGGCGCCGCTGCGCTACGTAGGGGGCTCCGCGCCGCCCTTTCGCTACCGCAGAGCGGTATTCGATGCCTTGGCGAGCTGCGGCCTCATATCGGAAAGTCGGCCTTCTTAAGGATGGTTCGATGTAGGCGGTCCCATTGATGATCTTAGGGGGAGGTTTACTAATTTTATAAAACGCGAAGCGTGACTTAGCGAGTGTCGGATAATATGAACTCGACATCGGTTTGAGAATATAGCAGAATGCTAAGCATGGATAAGCGTTCTGCCGGCAAGTTAAACCGACTCCAACGGGAGCTCCCCGAAGGGCTCCTGGCCGATGCCGCCTGGATGGAGGTCCACGGCTATTCGTCGGCGCTGCGCAGCCAGTATGTTCGCGCGGGCTGGCTCGATAGCCCGGCCCGGCGCGTCTATCGGCGGTCGCGCACGCCACTCACCTGGCAGCAGGTGGCCGTCTCACTCCAGACGGTTCTGGACCTTCCGCTGACCGTTGGCGGGCGCACCGCGCTCGAACAGCAGGGTTACGCCCACTACCTTTCGACAGCGATGCGCGAGGTTCACCTTTACGGGCCGAAACGCCCGCCGACCTGGCTGGCGGGCCTGCCGCTCGATGTGACCTTTCATTGGCACAACTGCGTGCGGCTGTTTCCCGGCGGCGCCGACGCACCGCCCGAGTCAAGCCCGGTCATGGTCAGCGCAGGCGGCCTGACCTTACCTGTCCGCTATTCCAGCAAGGAGCGCGCCGTTCTCGAATTGCTCGACGAACTGCCCGAGCATGAGAGCTTTTATCAGGCCGACGCCTTGATGGAGGGGATGAGCGATCTGAGCCCACGCCGTTTGCAGGCCCTACTGGAGGCTTGCGCCAGCGTGAAGGTGAAGCGGCTTTTTTTCTACTTCGCCGACCGCCACCGCCATGCGTGGCGATCCCGGCTCGATGTATCCCGCGTCGATCTGGGTTCGGGCAAGCGCGTCCTTGCTAAAGGCGGCAAGCTCGATCCGCGCTACAACATCACCGTGCCGTCCGATCTTGGAGGTCCGTGAAGTTCATGGCCTTCCTGGACACATATCGGCAGCAGGTCGCCCTGCTCATTCGCGTCCTTCCTTTCGTGGCGGAGGAGCGGACTTTTGCGCTCAAGGGCGGCACGGCGATCAACCTGTTCGTGCGCGACATGCCGCGCCTCTCGGTGGACATCGACCTGACCTATCTGCCGGTCGAAGATCGGGCCGCGTCGCTCGCGGCAATCAACGCCGCCATGCTGAGGATCAAGGAACGGATCGAGCGGGCGATCCTCGTCGCCCGCGTCAATGCTTCGCGCTCCGCCGACGAGAATATCGTCACGAAGCTGATCGTTCGGGCGAACGGCGTACAGATCAAGATCGAGGTGACGCCAGTGCTCCGTGGTGCGGTCTATGATCCCATCGTAATGAGCGTGGTGCCCCTTGTCGAAGACGCCTTTGGCTTCGCCGAAATGCAGGTCGTGTCATTCGCCGACCTTTACGCGGGCAAGATCGTGGCGGCCTTCGACCGCCAGCACCCGCGCGACCTCTTCGACGTGCGCAGCCTCTTGGCAAACGAGGGCGTCGGCGACGAGTTGCGCCGCGCCTTTCTGGTCTACGTCATCAGTCACAACCGTCCGATGGCCGAAGTTCTCGCCCCGACCCGCAAGCCGCTGGATGAGGAGTTTGCGCGGGGCTTCGCCGGCATGACTCAGGAGCCTGTCGCGCTTGCGGACCTTGAGGCAGCGCGGGAAGCGATCATCGCCGCGATGGTGGCCGAAATGCCGGAAGACCACCGGCGGTTCCTTTCGGGCTTCAAACGCGGCGAACCGGATTGGGCACTTCTCGGGATCCCGGAAGCCCAGCATCTGCCCGCCGTCATGTGGAAGCAGCGCAACCTCGCCCAGTTGTCCGATGCCAAACGGCGGGAGCTGATCGATGCATTGGAGCGCGTTCTCCTTCCCTGACCGCAACGCGATCGAAGGGACGAGTCATGTGATGGGCTGACGCTCAGCTATCCTCGAACCCCTGCTTTCCCTTCGCAGCCCACAGCGCCAGCGCCTTGTCGCGCTCATCGCTTTGGAGCTTTTCGGCCATCCAGAGCAGTGCGCCGTAGATCATGGCGCGATCATCGCCGGTCAGGTCCACGATCCCGGCCTTAACCACGAGGCCGCCGAGTTCGATCAGATGCCGCGTCCGCCTGCGACGCTCGACCTGCCAGGTGCGCATATCATTCCGCGCCCGCGCTCCCTGATGCCGGTTGCGCGCTGCTCGGTTGCGGTTGAGCGCCACCAACGTCGCGGTCAGACGCTGGTGCAGTTCGGCGTGTCCGCCCCTGAAAGAACGCGGCCCCGCGCTTGGCCCATGCCTCCCTCTTTCCGGCGTCCTTGGTTTCGGCCAGCACGATCAGCGCGCCCGCCAGTTCCTCTACGCTAAGAGCGTCGGCGCCGGTCGAGATGACCAGCTCGCCAAGCTGTTGCACCTTGCGTGCTTTCAGGTCTCGCGCCTTGTCTTCCAGCGACTTCAGTTCTGCATCAAAGTCCCGCGGCTTGCGCATCGCCGTCTCCATAGGCTGTCGATGGAGCAAAGATAGTTGAGCTCCTGCGGAAATGCTGTAAGGGTGACGGGACGGGCTGGAACGGCGCGATCAGTCCTGAGAAATTAGTTTCGAGGGCGCGCTTATACGTCGTTCCGACGTGCGCTTCGCCGTGGTGATGTTCGGATCGCGATGGCGATCTATCATCTTCACGTCAAGGTCATCGGCCGCAAATCGGGCTCCAGCGCGGTGGCCTCCGCCGCTTACCGCTCAGCCTCGCGGCTGCGCGACGCGCGGATTGATCGCGTTCAGGACTTCTCGTCCAAGCGCGGTGTCGTGCACTCAGAGGTGCTGCTGCCGGACGGGGCGCCTGAAGCGTGGCGCGATCGCGAGCGGCTGTGGAACGATGTCGAAGCCTTCGAGGTCAGGAAAGACGCCCAGCTCGCCCGCAAGGTCGAGTTCGCCCTGCCGCGTGAGATGAGCCAGGCGCAGGGGATCGCGCTCGCGCGTGACTTCGTCGAGGCGGAGTTCGTCGATCTCGGCATGATCGCCGATCTCAATGTGCATTGGGATAAGGGGGAGGACGGCATGGCCAAACCCCATGCCCATGTCATGCTCACCATGCGCTCGGCGGATGAGGACGGCTTCGGCCCGAAGGTGCGGGAGTGGAACGCGACCGAGATGGTCGAGCGCTGGCGCGAACGTTGGGCCGAACTCGCCAATGAGCGTCTGGCCGAACTCGACATTGATGCGCGCATCGATCATCGCAGCCTGGAAGCCCAGGGCATCGCGCTCGAGCCGCAGAGCCAGATCGGCGCGCCCGCCCAGCGCATCGAAGCGGAGGGGATCGAGGCGGCCGACCGGGCGGAGCTGCACCGCGAGATCGCGCGCGGCAATGGCGCGCGGATCATCGCGGATCCGTCGCTGGCGCTGGATGCTATCACCCATCAGCAGTCGACCTTTACCCGGCGCGACATGGCCCGCTTCGCGCATCGCCACAGCGACGGGATCGACCAGTTCAACGAGGTGATGGGCGCGATGGGCCTCGCGCCCGATCTCATCGAGCTCGGCAAGGATGGGCGGGGCGAAGATCGCTTCACCATGCGACAGATGATCGAGGCCGAGCAGCGCCTGCACCGAGCCGCTGAGCTCATGGCGGAGCGCGAGCGCCATGCAGTGAAAGATACTGACAGGAACGCGGCGCTGGCGCGTGCTGAGCAGCGCGGCCTTGTTCTCTCCGGCGAGCAATCTGACGCGCTGGCGCACATCACAGGCACGCGCGATCTCAGCATTGTCGTCGGCTTTGCCGGGACGGGGAAGAGCGCCATGCTGGGTGTCGCGCGCGAGGCCTGGGAGGCGGCGGGCCTGGAGGTTCGCGGCGTCGCGCTGTCCGGCATTGCGGCGGAGAATCTGGAGAGCGGATCGGGCATCGCCTCGCGCACCATCGCCAGTCTCGAACATGGCTGGAGGCAGGGACGCGACATGCTCACCGCGCGCGATGTACTGGTGATCGACGAGGCGGGCATGGTCGGCACGCGCCAGCTGGAGCGCGTGCTCTCCCATGCCGCTGATGTTGGCGCCAAGGTGGTGCTGGTTGGCGATCCACAGCAGCTGCAATCGATCGAGGCGGACGCCGCCTTCCGCTCGCTTGTTGAGCGTCATGGCGGTGCGGAGATAGGCGAGGTACGCCGCCAGCGCGCGGAGTGGCAGCGCGACGCCACGCGCGACCTGGCGACTGGCAAGATGGGCGAGGCTATCCAGGCCTATGAGAGGAATGGCAGGGTCCATGCCGCTCAAACGCGGGAGCAGGCGCGGGGCGAGCTGATCGAGCGTTGGGACCGCGACCGGCAGGCCGCACCAGACCGTAGCCGCATCATTCTCACCCATACCAATGACGAGTTGCGCGCCCTCAACCAGGCCGCCCGCGCGCGGATGCGGGAGGCCGGCGATCTCGGCGAGGAGGTGCACGTCAAGGTCGAGCGCGGCGCGCGTTCCTTCGCCCGTGGCGACCGCGTGATGTTCCTACAGAACGAGCGCGGGCTCGGGGTGAAGAACGGCACGCTCGGCACCATCGAAGAGGTCAGCGCGCAGTCAATGTCCGTGCGTATTGATGATGGCCGATCCGTCGCCTTCGACTTGAAGGACTACGACCGCATCGACCATGGCTATGCCGCCACCATTCACAAGGCGCAGGGCATGACCGTGGACCGAACCCATGTGTTGGCAACGCCCGGCATGGATGCTCATTCCAGCTATGTCGCGCTGTCGCGCCACCGCGACGGGATGGAGCTGCACTATGGCCGCGACGATTTCGCGGATGGGGACCGGCTGGTGCGCGCCCTGTCGCGTGACCGGGCCAAGGACATGGCGTCGGACTATGCGCGCTCCGATCCGGCGCAGGACTATGCCGAGCGCCGCGGCATCACCTTCCGCCAGCGTGTCGTCGAGATCGTCCGCGAGGTCCCGGAAAAGCTGCGCGACCTCGTAGACACGCTCAGGCCGTCCGTAGACCTTGCACAGGAAGCACCAGCCCTGCGCGAGCAGCTAGGAAACAAAGTCCGGCCGATCACCCAGGAGCCTCCCGAGGATCCGGAGGCGGTGCTGCGGCAGGTGCGAACCCGCGCGCTCGTCCGACATGCCCGCGCGTGGGACGCGATCCTCTCTACGGCCGACGCGACCGGCCAGGGGACGCCCGAGCAGATTCGCGAACTCTCTGACGCCCGCAGGGCCTTCGAGAAGTTACGCCCTCATGGCTGGCGGGACGCGGAAGCGGCCTATGAGAAGAACCCGGAGCTGGTGCACGAGGCGGCCGGCGGCAAGCTCAATCGCACCATTCGCGCCCTCCAGCTTGAAACGGAAATCCGCGCCGGTCCGGAGCGCCGCGCCGGTCAATTTGTCGAGCGCTGGAAGAAGCTCGACCAGCAGCGTCAACGCCAGTACAGCGACGGCGATTACTCCGGCTACAAGGCCACCCGCGTCCAGATGGGCAAGATGGCGCGGAGCCTGGAGCGCGACCCGCAGCTCGAATCCCTGCTCGCTACGCGCAAGAAGGAACTGGGCATCAGCACCGAGACCGGTCGCAGTCTGGGTCGCGAGCTAGCCCGGAGCCACGGCATCGACTTCGACCGCAGCCTTGGCCTTGGGCTCTAACCCGTCCGATGTACCGCCGCCGGTTCGCCACGCCCCACCAGCACCGTTCATCCACTTGCCGGTCGGCGGTCCCATGCCTTGTCTTGCGCAAGCGCCCTCAGGCGCATCCAGCAGGAGGCAGCCCCGCCATGCAGACACCAGAGCGTATCATCCGCCTGAAGACCGTCCTTACCCGCACCGGCCTGTCCCGTTCCACGATCTACCGCAAGATCGCCGAGGGCACTTTCCCCGCCCAACTGAAGATCAGCACAAACGGTGCCGGCTGGCGGGAATCCGACATCAACCGATGGGTTGCTGATCCGCCCCGATGGCGAGCCACCAATGACTGACAGAATGGGCGGGGAAGCATCACTCAGAGATCATCATCCAATTCGTCATCGTGAACCTCGGCGGCGCGCTGTTTTGCGGTGGCGATCAGATCCCTTGCGGATCGCCCCTCTACCCAGGCGTCGAGCATGTCAGCCCAGCACTGGAGCATGATCTTCCGCTCGGCGAGATAGCGGTTCACGTTGTAGACGGCGGCGATCCGGTTCCGGGGCGCGTGGGCCAAGCACATCTCGATCCAGCGATCATCGAACTTGGCGCGGTTCAGGCCGGTCGAGAATGTGCGACGGAGATCGTGAACGCCGAAGCTCTGAAAATCAGGATCAGTCTCCCGGATGCGCTCCACAACGGTGTCGATCACGCGGTTGAGGGTGGCATTGCTGATCGGCGTATCGCTGTCGTATCGGCCGGGGTGCAGGTATCGGCTGGTGCCGAACATGGTGCGGAACACCGTCAGAATGTCGAGCGCCTGATCGCTCAGCGGGACCACATGAGCTTTGCCGGCCTTCATGCGCTCGGCCGGGATCGTCCAGCGGGCGGCAGCGAAGTCGATTTCCTTCCAGGTGGCGTCGATGAACTCCGACTTGCGGACGCCGGTCAGCACGACAAACTTCACCGCCAAGCGTAGCGTGGGGGCGGCCGACACATGACCCAAGGCCGCCAGGACCGCGCGGACCTCGGAGGGCGAAAGGGCGCGCTCGCGCGGCTCAAAGGTGGCGATGGCGCTGGTGCGGATCGACTCGGCCGGATTGCTCACGTCCAGCCCGCTTCCCTGAGCATGACGGAACACCAGCAACACGACCTCGCGGACATGCACGGCGACGGCCGGCCCGCGCTTCTCCTTGACCTCGTCGCACAGATGTTTGAGGCGTTGCGGCGTCACCTCCCCGAGCTTGAGCTTCGACAACTCTCCCGCGATGGCGCGATCATAGACGGAGCGGCGCATCGCCAGGGTGCTATCGGCCAGTCTCTCAGCTCCCGACTTAGGATCGGCCTTGTGCTTGAAATAGGCTTCCGCCCACCCGCCGAACGTCAACGCCTCGGCTGACGCGGTGCGCTTCTCTACCTTGGCTTTCGACGGCGACTCGCCCCGTTCGACCTGACGTCGAGCGCGAGCCAGCAGCGACCTTGCCTCCGCAAGGGACACCTCCATGCCGTATTCCAGCGCGTCGGGCGCCCGTGTCAGCTTGCGCGCCGCCTCGGCGCTATATCGGCCGATGGTCAACACCTCCTGCCGCCCGTTCACCCGGTACTGATACCGGAACGAGACGACGCCAGTCGGGGTGACGGCGGCATACATCCCGTCGCGGTCCGTCACCTTGTAGAGCTTGGCCCTGGGCTTGAGATTTTTCAGTTCTTTATCAGTGAGTTCGCTCATAAATCCGTACCCGGTCGGGGGGCGAACGGATACCATCAACAGGCGCTGTTGGTACCGGAAGCCCGTTTCTCGACCATCCTGCGCTATACCAACATCGGTACCAACAAAGTGGTCCGGCTGGGGTGAAACGCAGTGATACGGGGTAGGAGGAAAAATCGTTGTTAGACAGATGGTTGGAGCGATTTTCGGCACGGCGCGGGATGGTCTGAAACCACCCTAGTTCACTCCCACTCGATGGTGCCCGGAGGCTTCGAGGTGACGTCGTAGACGACGCGGTTGATGCCCTTGACCTCGTTGATGATGCGGGTGGCGGCGCGGCCGAGGAAGGTCATGTCGAAGGGGAAGAAGTCCGCCGTCATGCCGTCCACCGAGGTGACGGCGCGCAGGGCGCAGACGAAATCATAGGTGCGGTAATCGCCCATCACGCCGACGGTCTGCACCGGCAGGAGCACGGCGAAGGCCTGCCAGATGGTGTCGTAGAGGCCGGCCTTGCGGATCTCGTCGAGATAGATCGCATCGGCCTTGCGCAGGATCTCCAGCTTTTCCCGGGTGATGCCGCCGGGGCAGCGGATGGCGAGGCCCGGACCCGGGAACGGGTGGCGGCCGACGAAGCTCTCGGGCAGGCCCAGCTCGCGGCCAAGCGCGCGCACCTCGTCCTTGAACAGCTCGCGCAGGGGCTCCACGAGCTTCATGTTCATGCGCTCGGGCAGGCCACCGACATTGTGATGGCTCTTGATCGTCACCGACGGACCGCCGGAGAAGGACACGCTCTCGATCACATCGGGATAGAGCGTCCCCTGGG
This sequence comes from Segnochrobactraceae bacterium EtOH-i3, assembly GCA_050689115.1. Lineage (GTDB taxonomy): Bacteria > Pseudomonadota > Alphaproteobacteria > Rhizobiales > Segnochrobactraceae > JBBSSF01. Next base: position 25,606 of record JBOGCN010000020.1, read on the forward strand.
CCAGGAATTTCGGCGCGCCCTTACCATCATGGGCAATCTTGTCGGCTTCCTGCTCGAACACTTCGATGAACAGCCGGCCGATGGTCTTGCGCTTGACTTCCGGATCGCTGACGCCTTCGAGAGCGCCGATGAACATCTCGGAAGCATCGACGTGGACCAGCGGGATATTGTAGTGGTCGCGGAACATCGAGACCACCTGCTCGGCCTCGTTCTGGCGCATCAGGCCATGATCCACGAACACGCAGGTGAGCTGATCGCCGATGGCCTCATGGATGAGGACGGCCGCCACCGAGGAATCCACGCCGCCGGACAGGCCGCACAGCACCCGCTCCTTGCCCACCTGGGCCCGGATCTTGGCGATCATCTCGGCGCGATAGGCGGCCATGGTCCAGTCGGACTTGAGGCCGACGATCTTGTGCACGAAGTTGGCGAGCAGCTTCGCGCCGTCGGGGGTGTGCACCACTTCCGGGTGGAACATGGTGGTGTAATAGCGCTTCGTCTCGTTGACGGCGATGGCGAAGGGCGCATTCTCGGACGTGCCGACAACGGTGAAGCCTTCGGGCAGCTTCGTCACCCGGTCGCCATGGCTCATCCACACCGGATAGCGCTTGCCGACGTCCCAGAAGCCGGCGAACAGCGGGCTCTCGGCGAGGATTTCAACGTCAGCGCGGCCGAATTCTGCCGCATGCCCACCTTCCACTTCGCCGCCCTGCTGCAGGCACAGGGTCTGCTGGCCGTAGCAGATGGCGAGGATCGGCACGCCCGCCTCGAACACCGCCTGGGGCGCCCGCGGGCTGCCCGGCTCCGTCACCGAAGCGGGGCCGCCGGAGAAGATGACGCCCTTCGGCTTCAGCTTCAGGAAGGCGGCCTCGGCATTCTGGAACGGGTGGATCTCGCAATAGACCCCGGTCTCGCGCACGCGGCGGGCGATGAGCTGGGTCACCTGACTGCCGAAGTCGATGATGAGGATGCTGTCCGGGGTCATGATGCGGTGCCTTCGGCAGTCAGTGTCAGAAGAGAGTGCGTGGCCGGTTCCCTAGCGCGCGGACAGACCTCTGTCCACGCACCCGGGTCCCGAAAGAAGCGGAATCCCGCCCGTTCCCGGCGCAGTCGCCCGGAACGGATCAGGTCCGTTCGGAGCGGATCAGGTCCGCTCGAGGATCGCGACGAAGAAGCCGTCGGTGCCGGCGGTGGCCGGCGTCAGGCGGATGGCCTCGCCGTGCTTGCCGACGCGAACCGCGAAGGCCTCCGGCAGCGGCGTGCCGATGCCGGACAGCCAGGAATCCCGCGGGTCCGACAGGCGGAAGCCGGGGGTGCGCTCCAGGAAGGCGGCGATGCGATCCTCATTTTCCTGGGGCAGCACGGAACAGGTGATGTAGACCAGCCGGCCGCCGGCGCGCACGAAGCCCTGCCCGTGATCGAGCACGGCGTCCTGCTCCTTGCGGCGCAGGTCCAGCGCCCCCGGGGCCATGCGCCATTTGGCATCCGGCCGCCGGCGCCAGGTGCCGGAGCCGGTGCAGGGCGCATCCACCAGCACGAGGTTCATGCGGCCTTCGAGATCGGACAGCGCATCCTCGCCCTTGCGCGGCATGCGGATCTGCACGTTGCGCACGCCGGCCCGGTCCAGCCGCTCGCGGATGTCACCGAAGCGGCGCTTGTCGGCGTCATAAGCGAAGATCTGGCCGCGATTGCGCATCTCGGCGGCGATCGCCAGCGTCTTGCCGCCAGCACCCGCGCAGAGATCCAGCACCTGATCGCCACCATGGGCACCGGCAATGAGGGCGGCCAGCTGGCTGCCTTCATCCTGAATCTCGAACAGGCCCTTCTGGTAGCCGGGCTCACTCTGCACATGGGGCGGCTTGGCCGGGCCCTCCCCCGCCGGCAGACGGATGCCGGCCGGCGACAGGGCCGTCGCCACGGGATGAAAGGCGGAGAGCTGGCCGAGCACCTTGTCGCGGGTGGCCTTGAGGGTGTTGACGCGCAGGTCAACCGGGGCGCGCACGGCCAGTGCCCGCCCCTCTTCCACCAGCCGCGCGCCGAAGGTGCGCTCCAGATCGTCCATCAGCCACTCGGGCACATCGGCCTGCACCCATTCCGGCGCACCCTCCAGATGGAGATCGGCCAGCCGGGTCCGCTCCCGCTCGGTCAGCGGCTCCGGGGCGTGGCGATCGGTGGAGATGCCGGCCTCGATGGCCTCCAGCGGAGTGTTCCACAGGAAGCGATAGGTGCCGAGCGCGAGAGCCCGGGCGGAATCCGTGCCCAGCGCAAAGGCCAGCGAGGAGCGGCGGCGCAGGGCATCGAAGACCAGATTGCCGATGGCCACCCGGTCGCCGGAGCCGGCGAAACGGTGGCTGAGACCCCAGTCCTTGAGGGCATCGAAGGCCGGACGACGGCGATCCTCGATGTCGGTGAGAACCTCGATGGCCGCGGAGAGGCGGGCGACAGGCGTCATGGAGAACCCGAAACCAGGAAAAGCTGGAGCGCGAAGCGCGCCCACAGCAGGAGAAGCAGCAGCACCCCGGCGCCGAAAGCCAGCAGCCGGGCGCGAAGATCGTTGCCGCCGCAATGGATCACCGCATGGATGATCCGGGTGACGACGAAGGCCCAGGAAAGGCCGATGAACAGGAAATCGGCCTTGTCGGTCTGGAGTGCAAGCCCGACCAGCAGGATGAAGAGAACCGGCAGCTCGAACTGGTTGCGGAAGGCGTTGCCGGTCTTGAGGACGGCCGGGGGCCAGTTGGGCTCGCCAAGCGCCACGTCCGACGCCCGCGCCGCCCCCTGCTTCAGCGCCGCCACCCGGAGAAGACCGAGGCGGACGCAGAGGATGAAGGTCAGCGCCACCTGAACGAACACCGGCGCCAGCACCGAAACCACGTTCATGACGCCCCCTCTTCCTCCCGCCCGATCTCGATCGATCCGGCTATCCCATCCTGACCGCATCCGGCGCGGCGGGAAAGCCGTCACGCCGCCGCGGGGTGGAAATGCCGGCCCGAAGGCAGGGGGCCCGCCTTGGGGGGAAGATCAGAGACCACCCGGATAGTTCGGGCTCTCGCGCACGATGGTCACATCGTGGCTGTGGCTCTCGCGCAGGCCGGCATTGGTGATGCGCACGAAGCGGGCGCGATCGCGGAATTCCGGCAGGGTGGCGCCACCGACATAGCCCATGGCGGCCCTGAGGCCACCGGCGAGCTGATGCAGCACGGCCGAGATCGGCCCCTTGTAGGGCACCTGCCCCTCAACGCCTTCCGGCACCAGCTTCAGGGCATCGCGCACTTCCGCCTGGAAATAGCGGTCGGCCGAGCCGCGGGCCATGGCGCCCACGGAGCCCATGCCGCGGTAGGACTTGTAGGAGCGGCCCTGATGCAGGTAGACCTCGCCCGGGCTCTCGTCGGTGCCGGCGAACAGCGAGCCGATCATGGCGCAGGAGGCGCCGGCGGCCAGCGCCTTGGCCAGATCGCCGGAAAACTTGATGCCGCCATCGGCAACGATCGGCACGTCGGCATCCTGGGCGACGGACACCGCCTCCATGATGGCGGCGAGCTGGGGCACGCCCACGCCGGCGACGATACGGGTGGTGCAGATCGAGCCCGGGCCGATGCCGACCTTGACCGCATCCGCACCGGCGTCGATCAGCGCCCGGGTGGCGTCAGCGGTGGCGACATTACCCGCCAGAACCTGCACGGAGTTGGACAGCTTCTTCACCCGGCGGACGGTTTCCAGCACCTTCTCGGAATGGCCATGGGCGGTGTCGACCACCACCAGATCGACGCCGGCGTCGATGAGGGCCTCGGTGCGCTCCACGCCCGAATCGCCGGTGGTGGTGGCAGCGGCCACGCGCAGGCGGCCCTGGGCATCCTTCACGGCGTTGGGATGGAGCTGGGCCTTCTCCATGTCCTTCACGGTGACGAGGCCGACGCAGTTCTCGTTGTTATCGACCACCAGCAGCTTCTCGATGCGGTGGGAATGCAGCAGGCGCTTGGCCTCGGCCGGCACGACGCCGTCACGCACGGTGATGAGGTTCTCGCGCGTCATCAGCTCGTAGACGCGCTGGTTCGGGTTGGAGGCGAAGCGGACGTCGCGGTTGGTGAGGATGCCGACCAGACGGCCGACATGATGGCCGCCGACGCCGCCATTCTCCACCACGGGAATGCCGGAAATGCCGAAGCGGCGCATCAGCGCCAGCGCATCGGCAAGCGTGGCATCCGGGCCGATGACGACCGGGTTCACCACCATGCCGCTTTCGAACTTCTTGACCCGGCGGACCTGCTCGGCCTGCTCTTCCGGCGTCATGTTGCGGTGGAGCACGCCGATGCCGCCAGCCTGAGCCATGGCGATGGCCAGCCGCGCCTCGGTGACGGTGTCCATGGCCGCCGAGAGGATCGGCAGGTTCAGCTCCAGCGACCGCGTGAGGCGGGTCCTGAGCTCGACCTCGCCCGGCATCACTTCCGAATGGCCCGGAAGCAGCAGGACGTCGTCGAAGGTCAGCGCCTCCGCGCCGGTCTGGGTCTGGATGATCTGGGCCATGTGCCAACCTCGCTCAAGGGCGACGATGCCGCCGCGTCCGGCCGGTGCCCCGGCCGTGGGGTGAAAAGCCGGAACGGCCGCCCCGGCCGGGAGAGATGACGACTCTCACCCGGAGGATGGCAGCTTGGACGACTCGTCGATGATTGGCGGCGCTCTCTAGCATGATTGGGGCCAGACCGGAAGCCCCCTCCCCCGCCTGTACGCCCGGCGCACGGCACCGCCGCCTTCCGGCCCCGCCGCGCCCTGTCGCGAAGCAGGCAAAACACATTTGCGACACCGGGCTCGACATTCCATACGGATGCCTTATCTGTTCGGCAAATCCTGAGTGCTTCTGCCGCAGCGGATGGATGCCCCCCCGACAAGAGTGACCGCGCGGCGCGGACGCACCGGAAACGCCCCCCTCCGCTCGCCCTCAAGGGTTGCCCCCGTGACGCGCACCCATCTGACCGCCCTGATCGTCGCCTCGGCTCTCTTCATGGAGAACCTTGATTCGACGGTCATTGCCACCTCGCTGCCGGCCATTGCCGCCTCGATCCAGTCGGATCCGATCGCCCTGAAGCTCGCCTTCACGGCCTATCTACTGTCGCTGGCCGTGTTCATCCCGGTCTCCGGCTGGGCGGCGGACCGGTTCGGCGCGCGCACGGTGTTCTGCACCGCCATCGGCGTCTTCCTTGTCGGTTCGATCGGCTGCGCCGTGTCGTCCAGCCTCACGGACTTCGTGCTCGCCCGCATCATCCAGGGGCTCGGCGGCGCCATGATGACACCCGTCGGCCGGCTGGTGGTGGTGCGCTCGGCGCCGCGCCACGAGCTGATGAACGCCATGACGTGGCTGACCTTTCCGGCCCTGGTCGGCCCGCTGGTGGGCCCGCCGCTGGGCGGCTTCATCACCACCTTCTTCAGCTGGCACTGGATCTTCCTCATCAACATCCCGGTGGGCCTGCTCGGGCTGGCCGGCGCCCTGATCTTCGTCGACAACACCCGCGCCGAGGATCCCCGCCCCCTCGACCGGCTGGGCTTCCTGCTCTCCGGCGTCGGCCTCTCCGGGCTGGTGTTCGGCCTCTCGGCCTTCGGGCAGGATGCGGATGCCTTCCCCCACTGGGTGGCGGGGCTGCTGGTCCTCGTCGGCATCGGCTCCACGGCGGCCTATATCCGCCACGCCCGGCACACGCCCTTCCCGCTGCTGGATCTCGGCCTGGCGCGGATCGACTCCTTCCGCATCGCCGTCATCGGCGGCTTCTTCTTCCGGGTCGGCATGGGCGCCGTGCCCTTCCTGCTGCCGCTGATGCTGCAGCTTGGCCTCGGCATGGATCCGTTCCAGTCGGGCAGCCTCACCTTCGTGTCGGCCGCGGGCGCGCTGCTGATGAAGACGACGGCGCCGATGATCGTGCGCCGCTTCGGCTTCCGCATGGTGCTGACGGTGAATGCGATGCTGTGCGCCGTCACCATGGCCATCAACGGCCTGTTCATCTACGCCCCGCCCCAGGCGGTCATCCTCAGCGTGCTGCTCGTCGGCGGCTTCCTGCGCTCGCTGCAGTTCACCAGCCTCAACACTGTCGCCTTTGCCGATGTGGAGCAGGAGCGCCTGAGCGCGGCCACCAGCTTCTCCGCCGTCGCCCAGCAGCTGGCCGCCTCCACCGGCGTGACCCTGGCCGCCCTGGTGCTCGGCACCCTGCGCGGCCCCGATGGCTCCATCCTGCCGATGGACTTCCTCTATGCCTTCTTCGCCGTCGGCCTGTTCTCGTCGCTCTCGCTGTGGTGGTTCTTCCAGATGACCCCGGAGACCGGCGAAGGCATGGCCGGGCATGAAAAGCACAAGGCCCCGGTCAGCTGACCGGGGCCTTGCAAAGAGCATCCGGAATTTCCGTCGGGCAGCACGCCCGGCGGCGTCACCAGAAGCGTGTAGATCTCACCACACGCCGGTGTTCTGCATCGACGCCCACGGCTCGGCCGGCGGCAGCTTCTCGCCCTTCTGCAAGAGCTCGATGGAAATCAGGTCCGGCGAGCGGATAAAGGCCATCCAGCCATCCCGCGGCGGCCGGTTGATGGTGACGCCGGCTTCCATCAGCTTGGCGCAGGTCTCGTAGATATTGTCGACCTCGAAGGCGAGATGGCCGAAATTGCGCGCGGTGCCGTAGTCCTCGGGATCCCAGTTCCAGGTGAGTTCCAGAAGCGGCGCGTCGTCCTTCTTCGCGGCCTCCAGATCGCCGGGGGCTGCCAGATAGACGAGGGTGAAGCGGCCGGCTTCCGAGGAGAAGCGGCGGGTCTCGATCATGCCGAACTTGCCGACATAGAACTCCAGCGACGCTTCGAGATCGCGCACGCGGACCATGGTGTGCAGATAGCGCATGGGAAAGCTCCTTCCGAGGGGGACCGGCGGGGAGAGGATCAGGCCGTGGTCTCGACGCGGCCCTCGACGAGGGTGACGCGACGGTCCATGCGGGCGGCCAGTTCCAGATTGTGGGTGGCAATCAGCGCCGCCAGCCCCGAGGCCTTCACCAGCCGCATCAGCGCATCGAACACCAGGCCCGAGGTGCGCGGATCGAGATTGCCGGTGGGCTCGTCGGCCAGCAGCAGCCGCGGCGCATTGGCGACGGCGCGGGCAATGGCCACCCGCTGGCGCTCGCCACCGGACAGCTCGCCCGGCCGGTGATCCGCCCGGTGGTCGATGCGCAGATAGGACAGCAGCGCCCGGGCCCGGTCCTCGGCCGCCACCCGGCCGAGGCCGCGGATGCGCTGGGGCAGCGCCACATTCTCCAGCGCGGTGAAATCCGGCAGGAGATGATGGAACTGGTAGACGAAGCCGATATCGGTGCGCCGGATCGCGGTGCGGTTGGCATCATCGAGCCCGGCACAGGAGCGGCCGGAAATCTCCACGACGCCCTCGTCCGGACGTTCCAGCAGACCGGCGATGTGCAGAAGCGTCGACTTGCCGGCGCCCGACGGGCCGATGAGGGCGACGATCTCGCCCGGGCGGATCTCCAGATCCGCGCCGCGCAGCACGTCCAGCCGCTGTTCGCCCTCACGATAGGAGCGCGTGACGCCTTCCAGCCGCAAGGCCGGCGGGGTGCCGGCCGGGGTCTCGGTGGTCTCGGTCATGATCCCTGCCCGCTCCTCATTCCGACTTCAGCGCATCGACCGGATCGAGCCGGGCGGCCTTCCACGCGGGATAGAGCGTGGCGAGGAAGGAGAGCGCCAGGGCCATCAGCACCACCGACACCGTCTCGCCGCTGTCCATGTCCGCGGGCAGCTGGCTGAGGAAATAGAGTTCCGGCGTGAACAGCTCGGTCCGCGTCACCCAGGAAATCGCCTGCCGGATGCTCTCGATGTTGAGGCACACGACCCAGCCCAGCAGCAGCCCCGAGAAGGTACCGGCCACGCCGATGGTGGAGCCGGTGATCATGAACACCCGGAGAATGGTGCCGCGGGTGGCGCCCATGGTGCGCAAGATGGCGATATCACGCGACTTGTCCTTCACCAGCATGGTGAGGCCGGAGACGATGTTGAGGGCCGCCACCAGCACGATGAGGGTGAGGATCAGGAACATCACGTTCCGCTCCACCTCCAGCGCCGAGAAGAAGGTGGTGTTGCGCTGGCGCCAGTCGGCCACATAGATCGCCCGCTCGGCCGCCGTCTCGATGGGTTCGCGCAGCTCGCCCACCCGGTCGGGATTGGTCACGAACAGCTCGATGGAGGTGATCTTGCCCTCCTGCTCGAAGAAGTCCTGCGCTTCCACCATCGGCATGAACACCACGGAGCCATCAAACTCCGACATGCCCACCTCGAAGATCGCCGTCACCGGGAAGGCCCGCGCCTTGGGGGTGACGCCGAACGGGGTGGCCGCGCCCTTGGGCGAGACAAGAGTGATGGTGTCGCCGAGCGACACGCCGAGGGCGCGCGCCAGCCGGGTGCCGATGGCCACGCCGTCGCCGGTGTCGAAACCGTCGAGGGTGCCGAGCTTCACGGCCTTTTCCATCAGCGGCAGGCGGGTGATGTCTCCGGCGCGCACGCCGCGCACGACGGCGCCGAAGCCGCCGGACGGGCCGGTGACAAGGGCCTGCCCCTCCACTTCCGGCATCACCAGGGTGACGCCGGGCACGGCGGCCAGACGCTGGATCAGCGCCTCGTCGTCGGTCAGCGGACCGTCGATGGGCTGCACGATCATGTGACCGTTGAGCCCGAGGATCTTGCCGGTGAGTTCGGACCGGAACCCGTTCATCACCGCCATGACGATGATGAGGGTGGCGACGCCCAGCATGATGCCGACGAAGGAAAAGCCGGCGATCACGGAAATGAAGGCATCGCGCCGGCGCGACCGCAGATAGCGGCCGGCCAGCTGCCATTCGTACCCGGCGAAAGGCCGGGCCCGGTCTGGCTCCGTTGCGTTCTCTTTGGCCAAGAGGGACATCCCGAGGTCAGGGTTCATACCAGCCCGGACGCCCCGATGGTCGGGCGTCGCGGGCGCAGGCAGGCCCCGGGCCGGCACCGGCCGGAGGGGCCGGGATCCGGGACGCCCCGAAGGAGCATCCCGGACCGGAGGATCAGGCCGCGCGGCTGGCGATCAGCTTGTTGAGGGCGGCCTCAAGGGTCATGGTCTCGCGCACGCCGGTGGCGCGGCGCTTCAGCTCCACCTCGCCGGAGGCCAGGCCCCGCGGGCCGACCACCAGCTGCCAGGGCAGACCGATGAGATCCATGGTGGCGAACTTGTTGCCGGCGCGGGTGTCGAGATCATCGACCAGCACCGAGAGGCCGGCGGCTTCCAGCTTGGCTTCCAGATCGGCAGCCGCCGCATCGGTGGCGGCATCGCCGGGCTTCAGGTTGACGAGGCCGACATCGAAGGGCGCGACCGCATCCGGCCAGATGATGCCGGCATCGTCATGGCTGGCCTCGATGATGGCGCCCAGAAGACGCGACACGCCGATGCCATAGGAGCCCATGTGGACCGGCTTCTCCTGCCCGTCGGGGCCGGCAACCTTGGCGCCCATGGGATCGGAATAGCGGGTGCCGAAATAGAAGATGTGGCCGACCTCGATGCCGCGGGCGGCAACCTTGCGCTCCTCGGGGATGGCAGCGAAGGCGGCCTCGTCGTGCTTCTCCTCGGTCGCCGCATAATGGGACGTCCAGGCGTTCACGATCGGCGAGAGATCGCCGTCAAAATCCACCTCCGGACCCGGGATCGGCAGGTCGACGAGGGCCTTGTCGCAGAACACGGCGCTTTCGCCGGTGTCGGCAAGGATGATGAACTCGTGGCTCATCTTGCCGCCGATCGGGCCGGTGTCGGCCTGCATCGGAATGGCGGTGAGGCCCATGCGGCGATAGGTGCGCAGATAGGCGACGAACATGCGGTGATAGGCGCGGATGGCGCCGTCATAATCCATGTCGAAGGAATAGGCATCCTTCATCAGGAATTCGCGGCCGCGCATGACGCCGAAACGCGGGCGGACCTCGTCGCGGAACTTCCACTGGATATGGTAGAGGTTCAGCGGCAGATCGCGATAGGAGCGCACCGACGCGCGGAAGATGTCGGTGACCATTTCCTCGTTGGTCGGGCCATAGAGCATCTCGCGCTCGCCGCGGTCGGTGATGCGCAGCATCTCCTTGCCATAGGCATCATAGCGGCCGCTCTCGCGCCACAGATCCGCCGACTGCAAGGTGGGCATCAAAAGCTCGACGGCGCCGGCGCGGTTCTGCTCCTCGCGCACGATATCGGCGACCTTGTCGAGCACGCGCAGGCCGAGCGGCAGCCAGGCATAAATGCCGGCCGCCTGCTGGCGGATCATGCCGGCGCGCAGCATCAGCCGGTGCGAGGCGATCTCGGCCTCCTTCGGCGTTTCCTTGAGAACGGGCAGGAAAAAGCGCGAGAGTCGCATCGTCTGGGATCCGGTCGGCTGGGTACGGGAGGGCCATGAAGCTGGCCGCGTCCGGCGCGAGTGCGACCGGCGCGGCCGACACATGATGCGCACCGGGAGGAAAAGACAAGTCCGTTCCGCTCCGTTTCCGCGTCAATCATGGCGGTTCCGGGGCCGGACGGGCACGTCACCCGCCGCTCTCCATCAATTGACCGATAACGTCAGCGTAAGGTCTGACAGCAAGGTTCAGAGTATCTTTTTGCACTGCAAACAAAGATTGCGCAAAAAAGATGGGCGTTCGATGCATAAATAGGTGACAGACACGGGGTCGTGAGTTAAGGTCAGACCATAAGAACAGTGGAGCCGACCCTCGACCCACAACGCTCCACGGAGGCATCGCGGTCTAAGTCTTGGGAGGAAGAGCCCTTAGGCGCACTTCGGTCGCAGCCGCCGGCGCCAAGAACTGTAATACCGGTCCTTGAGCCGGAAAAAGGGTATAGACGCGGAACTGCAAGAAGCAAGGCCCAAAAGCCTTGCTCTTTTTTTGCCCGCCCATCCGCCCCTCCCCTGCCGCAGCCCTCGGAACAGGCACATCCGAGGCGGGGGCGCGCCACAAAATCCCGAAGCGCTTGTCTGTGCGTCGCGCAAAAAAGCCGGCGCCAATTTCTCGGGCTGCCGGCCTTTTTACTCTTCCGACCACCGGCTCACTCTTGCCGACCCGCAAGTGACCTCCGGGAGACACGTGACTTCCGGGGCATGCGAGAAGCACAGGCAGTTTCTGCGCTCTCTCCGGGCCCGGCAGCAAAACCCCTTCCAGAGGACGCTCGGGCATTCCCCGGGGCGGAAATTCCATAGCGCCGAAGCGCATGGTAATTCCCGTGCCGGCCCGGGCACGGCGTGAATCTGCACGACGCGCCCGGCCATTGCCAGCGCCTCAGACCAGATGCGCGAGGTACTGACCGCACCGTGCATCTGAAGAGACGCGAATTTCTCATAGACACCAAGGACATGAGAAACCCGCATCGGAATGCCAAGGATCCCTTCCAAGGATCTTTGGTATCAGAACACCCCGATGGCATCCAGCAGCGCGAGAATGCCCAGCGCCAGGAACAGCGCTGCCGCCAGACCGCGCACCAGCTTCAGCGGGATGCGGTTGGCTGCGGCATCGCCCAGATAGATTGCCGGGACATTGGCGAGCATCATGCCGGCGGTGGTGCCAAGGGTGACCCAGAACACCTCATGATAGCGCGCCGACAGGGCGACCGTCGCAATCTGGGTCTTGTCGCCGATTTCCAGCAGGAAGAACGTAATGACGGTGGTGACAAACACGCCGCCACGGCTCTTGGCCTGCTTTTCTTCTTCGCTCACCTTGTCGGGAATGAGGGTCCAGCCGGCCATGAACAGGAAGGAGAGCGCAAGGATCCAGCGCAGCACCTCGTCCCCCAGCCAGCCCGCCACGAGGGTGCCGACAAAGGCAGCGACCGCGTGGTTGAAGATGGTGGCCACCAGCACGCCAAGGGCAATCGTCAGCGGCTGACGATAACGCGCGGCAAGCACGAGAGCGAGGAGCTGGGTCTTGTCGCCGATTTCGGCAAGCGCGACCACGCCCATCGAGACGAGAAAGGATTCCATGGACATACAGACGCGGGGCCGGGATGGGAACCCATGGCTTTTCCGAGAACACCCAGCCCCGCAGGCATGAGCACGGACAAGCCAATGGTCTCGCCAAGCATGGCCGGACGCACCATGGATCCGTTCTCTTCCCGCCCCGCCGAGTGCGAGGCCGAACACCGGACTCCCCTGCTTTCCGGCCGCCCCGCGGCGGATACCCTGCCCCATGGCGAAGCAGATGGAAAAGCAGGATCGTCGTCCGGAACAGGTGCAGCCCGAAGGCGCTCCCGTCGACGAGTCCAAGTCTGTTGACGCGTCCCCTCCGAAACGGAGGCGGCTACTCCCCAATGACAGGGGAGGACGTACCGGATCATCCGGTGCGATGCAAGACTTTCTCGCATCGCACCGCAAATCGCTTCTGTGTCCTAGAAGCACTCAAAGTGAATGCCCGGACAACTGCCGCTCGTGCTGTCTGGCCGGGATCTGGCAACCCCGGCCGGGCAGGTGTCAGACCTGCTCAAGTTCCACGAGGGTGCCGCAGAAGTCCTTGGGGTGAAGGAAGAGAACCGGCTTGCCATGAGCGCCGATCTTCGGCTCGCCGGAGCCGATCACCCGGGCGCCCTTGGCCTTCAGCTGGTCACGGGCGGCGATGATGTCGTCGACCTCGTAGCAGACATGGTGCATGCCGCCGGCCGGGTTCTTGGCGAGGAAGCCGAGAATCGGCGAATCGGCGCCCAGCGGCTCCAGCAGCTCGATCTTGGTGTTGGGCAGTTCCACGAACACCGTGGTCACGCCATGGTCGGGCTGCGGCACCGTGGCGGACACCTTGCCGCCGAGGGTGTCGCGATAGACCGCCGCCGCCGCCGCAATGTCCGGCACCGCGATCGCCACATGATTGAGCCGGCCGATCATCCTGAAGTCCTTCCCCGTGCTGTCGGCAGGCGCCCGATGCGCCGGCCGTCCCCGCAAATCGTCGGACCAGAAAAGCCCAGGCTTCTCCGGCCGCGCCACAGGACCTTCGTATAGCCCCGACCCGCCCGGCCGCGCGAGGGGGGCGCCCCCTCCCCGCGCCCGGCACCGGCCGCCATCACACAACCGTGGTCAGCACCCGGCACAGCGGCTTCTTGCCCCACACCTCGGCAACCGCCGCCCGGCTGGCCCGGCGCACGGCTTCCGCCACCAGCGCCGGATCGCGCCGGCGGGTGCGCGGGATGCTGGTCAGCACGCCGGCCGCCGCGGTCTTCACGACATCGGCCATACTATTGCCGCGACCATCCTCGTCCGGCAGGCCGATCACGGCCACTTCCGGCTCGGCGGGCGTGGTGCCATCGCGGGCCAGCACCAGCGAGACCACGACGACGCCGGCAAAGCTCGCCCGGCGCCGGTCCTGCACACCGGACTTTTCCGGCTCCACCACAAGCCGCCCGTCCTTGTAGAGCTGGCCGGGTTCCATGGCGTCGATCACATCCGCCTCGCCCGGCCCCAGCCGCACCATCTGACCGTTGCCGATCACCAGCGTGCGCCGGATGCCCTGCCGGCGGGCAAACCGCCCGTGCGCCGCCAGATGCATCGGCTCGCCATGGACGGGAATCAGCACCTGCGGCCGCAGCAGCTCATAGAGATCCGCCAGCTCGTCCTGACGCGGATGACCGGAGGCATGGATGAGCGCGTCGCGGTCCGTCAGGATCTCGACGCCATCCCGCGCCAGCGCATTCATCACTTCACCGATGGCGCGCTCGTTGCCGGGGATGGCGCGGGCCGAGAACACCACGAGATCGCCCGGCGACAGCGCGACATCGCGATGATCCCCGGAGGCGATGCGGGCGAGCGCCGCTCGCGGCTCGCCCTGACTGCCGGTCATCATCGCCACGACCTTGTCGCGCGGCAGGTAGCCATAGGACTCCTGATCCAGGAAATCCGGCACGTCATCGAACATGCCGAGCTCGCGCCCGACCTCGATCACCCGCCATAGCGAGCGGCCCATGACGACCACCTGCCGGTCATTGGCCGCGGCTGCCTTGGCGACCGCCCTGATACGGGCGACGTTGGAGGCGAAGGTCGTGACGGCGACGCGATATTTCGCCCGCGCGATCACCCGGGTGAGCCCTTCCGCCACCGACGCCTCGGAAGGCGAGCGGCCGGGGCTCAGCACATTGGTGGAATCGCACATGAAGGCGCGCACGCCCTCGTCACCCAGCGCCTTCAGCCGCGCGAGATCGATCGGCAGGCCGACGCCCGGCGCCGGATCGACCTTCCAGTCGCCCGAGTGGACGACGAGACCGGCCGCCGTGCGGATCGCCAGCGCATTGGGCTCGGGGATCGAATGGGACATGGCCACATATTCGACCTCGAATGGCCCGAGCGTCACCCGCCCGCCCTGAGGCACGACATTGACCGGGATCTTCGGCGCGCCGGGCTCGCCGGCGCACTTGGCCATGAGCATGCCCGCCGTGAACGGCGTGGCATAGACCGGAACCTTCAGCCGCGGCCACAGGTCGATCAGCGCGCCATAATGGTCTTCATGGGCGTGGGTCAGCAGGATGCCGAGCAGATTGTGTCGCTCGGCCTCGATGAAGCTGATATCCGGCAGCAGCAGGTCGACACCCGGAACCGACTCGTCGCCAAAATTGACACCGCAATCGACCATGATCCACTTGCGGCCCTTCGGCGTTCCGAAGCCATAGAGCGCGAGATTCATGCCGATCTCGCCGACGCCTCCCAGCGGCAGAAACACCAGCTCCGGTTCTGCGCGACCACTCCGTTCCATCATCCCTCCGTGGCCGTACCCGTGCGGGCCGCGCCAAAATGCACTTCTCCGGCGGCGATCGCCTGGGTGCCGCCATCCGGCCCCTCCAGGATCAGCCGCCCGTCGGCGTCAATGGTGCGGAAGATCCCCTCCCGCACGCTGGCGCCAATCACCACCGACACCGGACGCCCGAGCCCCGCAGCCGCTTCAAGCCAGCGCTGCCGGACGGCCGCGAACCCGCGGCCATTGTCCCAGAGCGCAACCAGCCCGGCCATCTCGTCGGCCAGCCCGCGGAACACCGCCCGCGCATGCAGCCCGAGCCCGGCAAGGGACGCCGCGCGATAGGGCAGCCCCTCGGGGGCAGCCACCACGTTGATGCCGATGCCAACGACCAGATCCAGCGTCCCATCCGGACCCGGCTCCGCCTCCAGCAGGATGCCGGAGAGTTTCGCTCCATCCAGGAGCACATCATTCGGCCATTTGACCCTGAGCCCGCGCGACAGCGACAGCTGGGCGGGCGGCGGAAGTCCCGCATCGCCGGCCGCCGCCAGGACGCCATCGCGTGCCGCAAGCGAGGCCACGAAGCCGAAGGTCGCCGCCATCGCCGGCGGAACCGCCAGCCGCAGCCCGAGGCTGGCGGCCAGATTGCCGACCGGCGCCGTCCATGCCCGGCCCCGCCGGCCGCGACCGCCAGTCTGGCGATCGGTCACGATCCACAGGGGCCCGGAAAGACCAGAACGGAGGCGCTCGCGCGCCTCCGTCGATGTCGATCCAATCTCGGCCACCCAATCCGCCGTGGTACCAGCCGCGTGAGCGGCAGGACCGAGGACAAGCCGGGTCACGCCGCTACTCAGAACAGGCTGGCCGCCGCAGACGCTGCGCCACCAATGAGCGGGCCCGCGAACACGACGAACAGCACCACGAACAGGCCGGAGAGCCCGAGGACCACCTTCATTTCGCCGGTCATGCGCTCGAAGGCCGGCGCCGGGTCGTCGAAATACATGACCTTCACGATGCGCAGGTAGTAGAACGCGCCGACCACCGAGGTCAGCACACCGATGATCGACAGCCAGTACAGACCGGCCTGGATCGCGGCGAGAAAGACATAGTACTTGGCGAAGAAGCCGGCCAGCGGCGGAATACCGGCGAGCGAGAACATGATCATGGCGAAGAAGAACGCCATCAGCGGATTGGTGCGGGCAAGCCCGGCCAGATCCGAGATCTGCTCCACATTCTGACCGTTGCGCCGCATCGACAGGATGCAGGCAAAGGAGCCGGCAGTCATGGCGAGATAGACCGTCAGATAGACGATGACGCCTTCCACACCGGTGACCGTGCCCGCCGCCAGACCGACAAGGGCGTAGCCCATGTGGCCGATGGAGGAATAGGCCATCAGGCGCTTGATGTTGTTCTGGCCGATCGCCGCGAAGGAGCCGAGCGCCATCGACAGGATCGAGATGAAGACGATGATCTGCTGCCAGGAGAACGGGATGTGGCCGAAGGCTTCGAGCACGATGCGCAGCAGCATGCCCATGGCCGCGATCTTCGGCGCCGCCGCAAAGAAGGCCGTCACCGGGGTCGGGGCGCCCTCATAGACGTCCGGGGTCCACATGTGGAACGGCACCGCGGAGATCTTGAAGGCGAGACCGGCAATCACGAACACCAGACCGAAGGTCAGGCCGAGGCCCGCCCCCTCTTCGCCAATCGCCTTGGCGATGGTCGGGAACTCGGTGGCGCCGGTGAAGCCGTAAACCAGCGACATGCCATAGAGCAGCATGCCGGAGGACAATGCGCCGAGCACGAAGTACTTCAGGCCCGCCTCGGTGGAGCGCACGGAGTCGCGGTTGATGGCGGCGATGACATAGAGCGCCAGGCTCTGGAGCTCGAGGCCCAGATAGAGCGCGATCATGTCATTGGCCGACAGCATCAGCAACATGCCGAGCGTCGCCAGCAGGATCAGCACCGGATATTCGAAATTCGCGAAGCCGGCCCGGCGCGCGAAGTTCTCGGACATGATGATGGCCAGCGCCGAGCCGATCAGCACCAGCACCTTGAGGAAGCGGGCGAAACCGTCGAGCACGAAGGCGCCACCGAAGGTCGTGCCCTCATGGGGAGCCAGCACCAGCACGGCGGCAGCGAGCGCCAGAACGACGACCGAGAGCCCCGTCACCAGCGACGTCACCCTCTGGCCCGCGAAGGCACCCACCATCAGGAGAAGGAGGGCGCCGAGCGCGATCACGATCTCCGGCAATGCGGGCATCAGATCGGGAAGCGTCATCGGGATCGTTTCCTTGAGAAATCTTGAACCGCCTGGGGATCCGCGGCCGACCTGAAGCCGGCCGCGGTTCGTTCCGGACGTGTCAGTTGAGCACGAGCGCCGCAGTCTGGGTGGCCTTGAGAGCCGCCTCATAATGGTTGACCAGCGCCGAGACGGAGGCAGCGGTCGGACCCATGAGGGCGCCCGGCCAGATGCCGAACAGGATGGTCAGCACCACGAGGGGCACCAGCAGGACCTTCTCGCGCAGCGACAGGTCCGCAATGTCCTTCAGGGTGTCCTTGGTCAGCTCACCGAAGACCACGCGCCGGTAGAGATAGAGACCATAGGCGGCCGAGAAGATCACACCGGTGGTGGCGATCACTGCCGCCCAGGTCGCCGTGTCGAAGGTCGCGAGCAGGGTCAGGAATTCACCGACGAAGCCCGAGGTGCCCGGCAGACCGATATTGGCCATGGAGAAGATCATGAACACCGCCGCATACCACGGCATCCGGTTCACGAGGCCACCATAGGCCGCGATCTCGCGGGTGTGCAGCCGGTCATAGACCACGCCGACGCAGAGGAAGAGCGCGCCCGACACGATGCCGTGGGACAGCATCTGGAAGATCGCGCCCTGCACGCCCTGCTCAGTCGCCGCGAAGATGCCCAGGGTGACGTACCCCATGTGCGCGACCGACGAGTAGGCGATGAGCTTCTTCATGTCCTCCTGCCGCAGCGCCACCAGCGAGGTGTAGACGATGGCGATGATCGACAGGACGATGACGAAGGTCTGGAACTGGTCGGAGGCCAGCGGGAACATCGGCAGCGAGAAGCGCAGGAAGCCGTAGCCGCCCATCTTCAGCATGATGCCCGCCAGGATCACGGAGCCGGCAGTCGGCGCCTCCACGTGGGCATCGGGGAGCCAGGTGTGCACCGGCCACATCGGCATCTTCACCGCGAACGAGGCGAAGAAGGCGAGCCACAGCCAGGTCTGCATCGAGGCCGGGAACTGATGGTTCATCATCTGCACGATGTCGGTCGTGCCCGCGTTCCAGTACATGGCCATGATGGCCAGCATCATCAGAACCGAGCCGAGCAGCGTGTAGAGGAAGAACTTGAAGCTCGCATAGATGCGCCGCTTGCCGCCCCACACGCCGATGATGATGAACATCGGGATGAGGCCGCCTTCGAAGAAGACGTAGAACAGCACGATGTCCAGCGCGCAGAACACGCCGATCATCAGGGTCTCCAGGACGAGAAACGCGATCATGTACTCCTTGAGGCGCTTCTCGACGGAGACCCAGCTGGCCAGGATGCAGAACGGCATCAGGAAGGTCGTGAGGATGACGAAGAGCATGGAAATGCCGTCGACACCCATATGGTAGGACGCGACACCGCCCAGCCAGTCCGCCTTCTCAACGAACTGGAAGCCTGCGGTCGTCGGATCAAACCCGCCCCAGATGAAGAGCGAGAGCAGGAAGGTCACCACCGTGGTGATGAGCGCGATCCGGCGGATGTTCTGCCGCGCGGCCTCGCTGTCCCCCCGGACGCCCAGAATGAACAGGACGCCGACGAGGGGAAGAAAGGTGACGATCGAAAGGATCGGCCAGCCGGGCATCAGTGAACTCCCCCGCCGCTGAACATGGACCAGGTGACGAAGGCAGCCACGCCGATCAGCATCGCGAACGCATAGTGATAGAGATAACCGGTCTGGAGGCGGACGACGCGGTTGGTCACATCAACCACCCGGGCCGCAATCGCGTTCGGACCGAGCCCGTCGATGATCCGTCCGTCGCCAAAGGTCCAGAGGAACTTGCCGATCCGCATGGTGGGACGGACGAAGATCGCGTCATAGAGCTCGTCGAAGTACCACTTGTTCAGCAGGAACTCGTAGAGACCGCGATGCTGCTTGGCGAGCTGGGCGGGAATGCCCGGCGACCAGACATAGCACCAGAAGGCAACCGCGAAGCCGACGACCATGGCGATGAACGGCGCACTCTTCACCCAGCCGGGCACATCGTGCATGGCGTGGAGAATGTGGTTGTCCGGCCCGGT
Organism: Segnochrobactraceae bacterium EtOH-i3; assembly: GCA_050689115.1. Lineage (GTDB taxonomy): Bacteria > Pseudomonadota > Alphaproteobacteria > Rhizobiales > Segnochrobactraceae > JBBSSF01. The sequence continues at coordinate 44,642 of JBOGCN010000020.1, forward strand.
GAACAGCGCCCCCTTCCAGAATTCCTCATAGCCGTGGCCGATGAAGAAGCCGGAGAAGACCGCGCCCGCGAACAGGGCGCCCATGGAGAGCACCGCCAGCGGGATCATCATGACCAGCGGGGACTCATGCGGGTTCAGCGCATGGCCGTGATCATGATCGTCATGGCCGTGGTCGTCATGATGGGCGTGATCATCCGCGCCATGAGCCGCGTGACCATTGCCGGCCCACTTGGCCTCGCCATGGAAGGTCATGAACACCAGACGCCAGGAGTAGAGCGCCGTCAGCGCCGCGGCGATGACCAGCATCCAGAAGGCGTAGGTGGCGAACATGTTGTGACCGACGAAGGTCGCCTCAATGATGGCGTCCTTGGAGAAATAGCCGGCGGTCATCGGGAAGCCGGTGAGCGCCAGCGTGCCGGCGAGCATGGCCCCGTAGGTGAACGGGATCTTCGTGGCGAGACCGCCCATCTTGCGCATGTCCTGCTCGTGATGCATCGCGGTGATGACCGAGCCGGCGCCGAGGAACAGCAGAGCCTTGAAGAAAGCGTGGGTGAAGAGGTGGAAGACCGCCGCCGAATAGGCACCCACACCGAGCGCGGCAAACATGTAACCGAGCTGGGAACAGGTCGAGTAGGCGATCACCCGCTTGACGTCGTTCTGGGTGAAGCCGATCGTCGCCGCGAAGAAGGCCGTGGACGCGCCGATGAAGGTGACGACGGTCAGGGCGTCCGGCGAGAACTCGAACAGGGGCGACAGCCGGGCAACCATGAAGACACCGGCGGTGACCATGGTGGCGGCATGGATGAGGGCGGAAACCGGCGTCGGGCCTTCCATGGCGTCCGGCAGCCAGGTGTGCAGGAACAGCTGCGCCGACTTGCCCATCGCGCCGAGGAAGAGGAACAGGCAGATGGTGGTCAGCGCGTTCACCTGCCAGCCGAACAGGCCGAAGGTCTCGCCCGCCAGGTGCTCGCCCTGCTTGAAGATCTCGACGAAGGTGACCGACCCGGTCATCGCGAACAGGGCGAACATGCCGAGAGAGAAGCCGAAGTCGCCGACGCGGTTGGCGATGAAGGCCTTCATGGCCGCCGCATTCGCCGACGGCTTCTTGTACCAGAAGCCGATCAGCAGGTAGGACGCCAGACCCACGCCTTCCCAGCCGAAGAACATCTGCACCAGGTTATCGCTGGTGACCAGCGTCAGCATGGCGAAGGTGAACAGCGACAGATAGGCGAAGAACCGCGGCCGATGCGGGTCCTCGTTCATGTAGCCGATGGAATAGAGGTGCACCAGGGCCGAGACCGTGTTCACCACCACCAGCATGACCACGGTGAGGGTGTCGATCTTGAGGGCCCAGTTGATCTCCAGACCACCCGACACGATCCACGGCATCACCGGAACGGTCATGGCTTCGTGCTCGCCAATGCCGAACACGAAGAAGGCGATCCACGACAGCGCGGCCGTGATCATCAGGAGCGTGGTCGTGACGATCTCGGAGGGGCGCGGCCCGATGATCCGGCCACCGAGGCCGGCGATCAGGAAGCCCAGAAGGGGCAGGAAGACGATTGCCGAATACATCCTTGGGACCTTCCTCAGCCCTTCATCATGTTGACGTCTTCCACCGCGATCGAGCCGCGGTTGCGGAAGAACACCACCAGGATCGCAAGACCGATTGCCGCCTCGGCCGCGGCCACCGTCAGCACGAACAGAGCGAAGATCTGTCCGACCAGGTCACCGAGGAAAGCGGAGAACGCGACGAAGTTCAGGTTGACCGCCAGCAGGATCAACTCGACCGACATCAGGATGATGATGATGTTCTTGCGGTTCAGGAAGATCCCGAAGACGCCGAGCGTGAACAGGATCGCCGCCACCGTGAGAAAATGCGACAGGCCGACAGCCATCTCGAGCCTCTTGCCCCCTTGGGACGCCGGGCGCCAGACGAGTGGCACACCGGCGTGATTGTGATGTTGCGGACCTACGCGCTCAGAGTCCCTTGCGCGACGGCACCTTGCGGATCTCGATGGCGGTTGCCGGCGTCCGGGCATTCTGGGCCGGGATGCTCTGCCGCTTCACGCCGGCCTTGTGCCGGAGCGTCAGCACGATCGCGCCGATCATGGCCACCAGGAGGACGAGACCCGCCGCCTGGAAGAAGAAGACATAGCGCGTATAGAGCAGCTCGCCGATTGCCTGAACGTTGGTCTTGTCAGCCAGCGCCGGGATGGGAACCACGGGAGCCGCGGTGATTTCCGGAGCAAGCGTCCAGGTGCCGACCACCATCACCAGCTCGATCAGCAGCACCAGCCCGACCAGACCACCGATGGGCAGATATTGCAGGAAGCCCTGACGGAGCTCGGAGAAGTCCACATCCAGCATCATGACGACGAACAGGAAGAGGACCGCGACCGCGCCGACATAGACGACCACAAGGATCATGCTCAGGAACTCGGCCCCCAGCAGCAGGAACAGGCCAGCCGCATTGAAGAAGGCGAGGATCAGGAACAGGACCGAATGGACCGGATTGCGGGACGAGATGACCATGAAGGCGGACGCCACCGTCACCGCGGCGAAGAGGTAGAAGAAGAAGGTCTGCAGGACCATCTGAGGTCTCGCCCCCGCTTTAACGCGCCCGACCGGCCGTGACCGGTGGTGCCGTCTGAAGTGTCGCGGCCGGAGCCCCGACCGGTTGATCCTGTCCGCCCTCCCCCGCCCCAACGGGCGGGAGCGGACGGACAATTCCTCCTGGCGTCAGCGCCAGGGCGAGTCGATGGCGATGTTGCGGGCGATCTCCCGCTCCCAGCGCGCACCATTCTCGAGAAGCCTCTCCTTGGTGTAGTAGAGCTCCTCGCGCGTCTCGGTCGCGAACTCGTGGTTCGGTCCCTCGACAATGGCATCCACCGGGCAGGCTTCCTGACAGAAGCCGCAATAGATGCACTTCACCATATCGATGTCGTACCGGGTGGTGCGCCGGGTGCCGTCATTGCCGCGCGGCGCCGCCTCGATGGTGATTGCCTGGGCGGGGCAGATCGCCTCGCACAGCTTGCAGGCAATGCAGCGCTCCTCGCCGTTCGGATAACGCCTGAGCGCATGCTCACCGCGGAAGCGGGGGCTGACCGGGCTCTTCTCGAACGGATAGTTGAGGGTGTGCTTGGGCGCGAAGAAGTAGCGCATCGACAGGAAGAACGCCGACACGAACTCCTTCAGGAGAAGCTGTTTCGCAGCCTGAGCCAATGCCATGGGATCAGATCCTCACACTTTCTCTCAGGCCGCCCAGCCCGTCAGCTGCAACACCGCGGCAACGATGAACAGGTAGACGAGCGAGATCGGCAGGAACACCTTCCAGCCCAGGCGCATGAGCTGGTCGTAGCGGTAGCGCGGCACCATCGCCTTGACCATGGCGAACATGAAGAAGACGAACAGCGCCTTGAGCAGGAACCACACGATCCCCGGCACCCAGGTGAAGGGCGCGAAGTCGAACGGCGGCAGCCAGCCACCCATGAACAGGATGGTCATGAGCGCGCACATGGTGGCAATCGAGACATACTCGGCCAGCATGAACATCATGTACGGAGTGGAGCCGTACTCGACCATGAAGCCCGCCACCAGCTCGGATTCCGCCTCGACCAGGTCGAAGGGCGGCCGGTTCGTCTCGGCCAGCGCCGACACGAAGAAGATGATGAACATCGGGAACAGCGGCAGCCAGTACCAGTTCAGGAAGGTCAGCCACGGCAGGCCGATGGCGGTCGCCAGACCGGTTTCCTGGGAGTGCACGATGTCCGAGAAGTTCAGCGAGCCGACGCAGAGCAGCACGGTGACGATCACGAAGCCGATGGAGACTTCGTAGGACACCATCTGCGCCGCCGAGCGGAGCGCCGCCAGGAACGGATATTTCGAGTTCGACGCCCAGCCGCCCATGATGATGCCGTAGACACCGAGCGACGAGATGGCGAGCACATAGAGCACGCCGACATTGATGTCGGCGATGACCCAGCCATCGGCCACCGGGATCACGACCCAGGAGGCCAGCGCCAGGATCACGGTCACCAGCGGTGCCAGCAGGAACACCACCTTGTCGGAGCCGGCCGGGATCACCACTTCCTTCAGCATGAACTTCAGGAGGTCGGCGAAGGACTGGAACAGGCCCCAGGGGCCCACCACGTTGGGACCGCGCCGCAGCTGGACGGCAGCCCAGATCTTGCGGTCGGCATAGAGAATATAGGCGATGATGACGAGCAGGATCACCATCAGCAGAACGCTCTGGAAAGCCATCCAGAGGAACGGCACGAGATAGCTCGTCAGAAAATCGCCGGCTTCGGGCGTGCTCATGAAGGTTCCTGCCCCCGCCTTGGGTTCCAGCCCCGGATCTTATTCGGCCGCTGCCGCGACAGCCCGGCCCGCGGCAAGCGCGGAACACTCGGCCATCACCGCAGAAGCGCGGGTGATCGGGTTGGTGAGATAGAAATCACGGATGGTGGAGGTGAAGCCCGCCGCATCGAGCGGACCCGTGGCCGCGCCGGCAAGCGCGGTGATCTCAGCCGGATCGGCCGGCGTGACGACATCGAGCTGACCAAGATGCGGCACGGCCGCAACGAGCTTCGCCCGCAGCTCCGCCAGGGAGTCGAAGGGCAGCGTCTTGCCCAGCACCGCCGACAGCGCCCGCAGGATCGCCCACTCCTCCCGGGCCTCGCCCGGCGGGAAGGCCGCCCGCGCGCCGCGCTGCACGCGGCCCTCGGTGTTCACCCAGGTGCCCGACTTCTCGGTGTAGGTCGCCCCCGGCAGGATGACATCGGCGCGATGGGCACCGGCATCGCCATGGGTGCCGACATAGACCACGAAGGCCTTGCCGAGCTTGGCGGTGTCGATCTCGTCAGCGCCGAGCAGGAACAGCACGTCGAGCGCACCGCCAGCCGCCGCCTTCAGGATGCCGGCCGTATCGAGGCCGCCCTTGGCCGGCACGAAGCCGACGTCGAGCGCACCAACCCGGGCCGCCGCGGTGTGGAGTACATCGAAGCCATTCCACTCCGACGTGACAGCGCCAACGGCAACCGCGACCTTGGCGGCCAGCGCCAGCACGGCCTTGCCATCGGGACGGGCCAGAGCCCCCTGCCCCACCAGGATCACCGGACGCTTCGCAGTCTTCAGAACCTCGGCGAAGGGATGCGTCCCGGAGGCGATCTCCTCCAGAGTGCGCGGACCGGCGCCGAGATAGTCATACTTGTAGGTCAGGTCGGTCTTCTCGCCGATCACGCCGATCGGCAGACCACCCTGACGCCAGCGCTTGCGGATGCGGGCGTTGAACACCGCCGCCTCATGGCGCGGATCGGCGCCGACGATCAGCAGCGCATCGGCCTGTTCGAAGCCTTCCAGCCCGGAATTCAGCAGATAGGTTGCCCGGCCGAGGGCCGGATCCAGCGCCACGCCATCCTGCCGCGCATCGATGGAGGCCACATCCAGAGACCCCATCAGGGTCTTGAGAGCAAACAGCTCCTCGACGCTGGCGAGATCACCGGCGAGCGCCGCGATCTTCCCCGGCTTGGTCGCCGAAACCGCCTTGGCGATGGCCGCGAAGGCCTCGGACCAGGTGGCGGGCGTCAGACGGCCGTTGACCCGGACATAGGGGCGATCCAGACGCTGGGTCTTGAGGCCATCCCAGATGTACCGGCTCTTGTCGGAGATCCACTCCTCGTTCACCGCCTCATTGAGGCGGGGGAGGATGCGCATCACCTCGCGGCCACGGGTGTCGACGCGGATGGCAGAGCCCAGCGCGTCCATCACGTCGATGGACTCGGTCTTCACGAACTCCCAGGAGCGCGCCTTGAATTCGAACGGCTTGTGGGTGAGCGCGCCGACCGGGCAGAGATCGGCGGCGTTGCCCTGCAGTTCGGAGCTCAGCGCCTTCTCGAGATAGGTGGTGATCTCGACGTCCTCGCCGCGGCCGGTGAGGCCGAGCTCGGTGACGCCGGCCACCTCGGTGGTGAAGCGGACGCAGCGCGTGCACTGGATGCAGCGCGTCATCACCGTCTTGATCAGCGGGCCGATATATTTGTCCTCGACCGCGCGCTTGTTCTCGTGGAAGCGCGAGCCCGAGACGCCGTAGGCCATGGACTGGTCCTGCAGATCGCACTCGCCGCCCTGATCGCAGATCGGGCAATCGAGCGGATGATTGATCAGCAGGAACTCCATCACGCCTTCGCGGGCCTTCTTGACCATCGGCGTGTTGGTGAACATCTCCGGCGGCTCGCCATTCGGGCCCGGACGCAGGTCCTTCACCGCCATGGCGCACGAGGCCGTCGGCTTGGGCGGACCGCCCTTCACCTCGACCAGACACATGCGGCAGTTGCCCGCCACCGACAGACGCTCATGGAAGCAGAAGCGCGGAATCTCGGCGCCCGCCTCTTCGGCGGCCTGGAGCAGGGTATACTCGGGCGGAACATCCACCACGGTCCCGTCGACGGAAATCTTGGCCATCGCTGCCCCCTCACTCGGCCGCTTCGAGCGTCGCACCCGGCACGGTGCGGCTCTTGTAGGCGGCGATGCGCTTCTCGATTTCCGGACGGAAATTCCGGATCAGCGCCTGGACCGGCCAGGCAGCGGCGTCACCCAGCGCGCAGATGGTGTGGCCCTCGACCTGCTTCGTCACCTGGAAGAGCATGTCGATTTCCTTGACCTCCGCCTCGCCCTTCACGAGACGCTCCATCACCCGCCACATCCAGCCGGTACCTTCCCGGCAGGGCGTGCACTGGCCGCAGCTCTCGTGACGGAAGAAGTAGGAGATCCGGGTGATCGCCTTGATGATGTCCGTCGACTTGTCCATGACGATCAGGCCGCCGGTGCCGAAGCTCGACCCGATGCCGCGCATGCCGTCGAAGTCCATCTGGGCGTCCATGATCTGGTCGGCGCGCACCACCGGGCACGAGGCACCGCCCGGGATGACGGCCTGGAGATTGTCCCAGCCGCCCCGGATGCCACCGGCATGCTTCTCGATCAGATCCTTGAACGGAATGCCCATCTCCTCTTCCACCACGCAGGGCGTGTTGACGTGGCCGGAGATCATGAACAGCTTGGTGCCGACATTGTTCGCCCGGCCGATGCCGGAGAACCACGAGGCGCCACGGCGCAGGATGGTTGGCGAAACGGCGATCGACTCGACATTGTTGACGGTCGTCGGGCAGCCATAGAGGCCCATATTGGCCGGGAAAGGCGGCTTCAGGCGCGGCTGGCCCTTCTTGCCTTCCAGGCTTTCCAGCAGCGCGGTTTCCTCGCCGCAGATATAGGCGCCGGCGCCATGGTGCACATAGAGATCGAAATCCCAGCCGTGCACGTTGTTCTTGCCGATCAGCCCCGCATCATAGGCCTGCTTGACCGCCGCCTCGAGATTCTCGCGCTCGCGGATGAACTCGCCGCGGACATAGATATAGGCGGCATGCGCCCCCATGGCGAAGGAGGCGATCAGGCAGCCTTCGATGAGGTGATGCGGGTCATGACGCAGGATCTCGCGATCCTTGCAGGTGCCGGGCTCCGACTCGTCGGCATTGACGACGAGATAATGCGGCCGCTCCGGGTTCACTTCCTTCGGCATGAAGGACCACTTCATGCCCGTCGGGAAGCCCGCGCCGCCACGGCCGCGCAGGTTCGACGCCTTCATCTCGGCGATGATCCAGTCGCGCCCCTTCTCCAGGATGGCCTTGGTGCCATCCCAGGAGCCACGGGCCAGCGCGCCCTTCAGACCCCAGTCATTGATGCCGTAGATGTTGGTGAAGATCCGATCCTTGTCCTGAAGCATCCGATCACTCCACCTTCTGGCCGGGGAACGAGAGCGTGGTGAGCGTCTTCGGCCCACCTTCCGGCGCCGCGAAGATCCGGTCGACCTGGGGACCCGGCTTCGGCGTCTCGCCGGCGGCGAACTTGTCGATCAGGGCCGACAGGCTCTCCGGCGTCAGGTCCTCATAGGTATCGCTGCCAACCGCGATCATCGGCGCGTTGACGCAGGCGCCGAGGCACTCGACCTCTTCCCACGACAGCTTGCCATCGGCGGTCCGCTCGAACGGATGCGGCGCGATCTTCTTCTTGCAGACCTTCATCAGGTCTTCCGAGCCACGCAGCATGCACGGCGTCGTGCCGCACACCTGGATGTGGGCGGCCGTGCCCACCGGCTGGAGCTGGAACTGGGTGTAGAAGGTCGCGACTTCGAGCACGCGGATATAGGCCATGCCGAGCATGTCAGCGACATAGCGGATCATCGGCTCGGAGACCCAGCCCTCCTGCTGCTGGCCACGGAAGAGCAGCGGAATAACCGCGCTCTGCTGCCGGCCGGCCGGATAGTTTCCAATCTTCCACTGCGCCCACTCGAGATTTTCCGGTGTGAACGCGAAGCTCTCGGGCTGCTCGGGATAAAGACGACGTACCGACATCAGCGATCCACCTCGCCGAACACGATGTCCAGGGAGCCGAGCACGGCGGAGATATCCGCGAGCATGTGTCCCCGACACAGGAAATCCATCGCCTGCAGATGCGCGAAGCCCGGGGCCCGGATCTTGCAGCGATAGGGCTTGTTGGTTCCGTCGGAGACGAGATAGACGCCGAACTCGCCCTTCGGCGCTTCAACGGCGGCGTAGACCTCGCCTTCGGGAACCTTGAACCCCTCGGTGTAGAGCTTGAAGTGATGGATGAGGGATTCCATCGACCGCTTCATCGCCGGACGCTTCGGCGGGACGACCTTGCCGTCCACCGAGGATACCGGCCCCTTCTCCACACCGAGCTTCTCGATGCACTGCTTCATGATCTTGACCGACTGCCGCATCTCCTCGACGCGGATCAGGTAGCGGTCGAAGCAGTCACCGTTCTTGCCGATGGGGATGTCGAAGTCGAGCTCTTCATAGCACTCATAGGGCTGCGACTTGCGCAGGTCCCAGGCCGCGCCCGAGCCGCGCACCATGACGCCCGAGAAGCCCCACGCCCACGCTTCCTCCAGCGACACCACGCCGATATCGGCGTTGCGCTGCTTGAAGATGCGGTTGTCGGTGAGCAGGCCCTCGATGTCATCGAGACGCTTCAGGAACGGGTCGCAGAAGTCCCAGATATCGTCGATCAGGTCCGGCGGCAGATCCTGATGGACGCCACCCGGACGGAAATAGGCGGCGTGCATGCGCGAGCCCGAGGCCCGCTCATAGAACACCATCAGCAGTTCGCGGTCGACGAAGCCCCACAGCGGCGGGGTCAGCGCGCCCACGTCCATGGCCTGGGTGGTGACGTTCAGGATGTGGGACAGCAGGCGACCGATCTCGGCGTAGAGCACGCGCACGAGCTGGCCACGCTTCGGCACTTCCAGCCCCAGCAGACGCTCCACCGCAAGGCAGAAGGCGTGCTCCTGGTTCATCGGCGCGCAGTAGTCGAGCCGGTCGAAATAGGGCACCGCCTGCAGATAGGTCTTCTGCTCGATCAGCTTCTCGGTGCCGCGATGCAGCAGGCCGATATGCGGATCGACACGGGTCACCACCTCGCCGTCAAGTTCCAGGACCAGGCGCAGAACGCCGTGGGCCGCCGGATGCTGCGGACCGAAATTGATGTTGAAGTTGCGGACGTTGCGAACTTCGGCCTCGGGCATCGGGTACCGCCTCAGTTGGTCTTCGCCTTCTCGTCACCGGGGAGCACGTACTCGGCACCCTCCCACGGCGAGAGAAAGTCGAAGGAACGGAATTCCTGGGCAAGCTGAACGGGCTCGTAGACCACGCGCTTCAGCTCGTCGTCATAGCGGACCTCGACGAAGCCGGTGGTCGGGAAGTCCTTGCGCAGCGGATGACCGTCGAAGCCGTAGTCGGTCAGGAGGCGGCGCAGGTCCGGATGCCCCGAGAACAGGATGCCGTAGAGATCATAGGCCTCGCGCTCGAACCACACCGCGCCCGGGAAGAGGCCGGTGATGGAGGGCACGAAGGTCACCTCGTCGGTGGCCACCTTCACCCGCACGCGCAGGTTCCTGGCCGGCGACAGCAGGTGATAGACCACATCGAACCGCTTCGGACGAACCGGATAGTCGACGCCACAGACATCGATGAAGCTGACGAAGCCGTCTTCCTTCAGGAAGGCGATGACGGCGATCAGCGTCTCCGGAGTGGCCTCGAGGGTCAGTTCGTCATGCGCAATCTGGTGACCGACGAGGGACCCGCCGAGCGTTTCGGCGAGCTTGTCCCGGTAGGCCGTCAAGGTCTCGTCCATGCCCCAAGCCTTCAGGTTTCGGACCGCCCCGGATCCCGGTGTGCCGGGCATTGAAGCCCGGCGGGCCGTCGTCAACATTGTTCCTGCGCAATCCGGCGACGCGACATGCCTTCATGCCTCACCGCGGGATCGCTTCCCGTCCGGCCGTCACCGGCGCCGGAGACCGGCCCGGGCGCCCGGGAGAGCCCTCCCCCGGATGCGCCCGGAGGGCGTCACCGCTCGATGGTGCCGGTGCGGCGGATCTTCTTCTGCAGAAGAAGAATACCGTACAGCAGCGCCTCGGCAGTCGGCGGGCAGCCGGGGACATAGATATCCACCGGAACCACACGATCGCAGCCACGCACCACCGAATAGGAGAAGTGGTAGTAGCCGCCGCCGTTGGCACACGAGCCCATCGAGATCACATAGCGCGGCTCGGGCATCTGGTCATAGACCTTGCGCAGAGCCGGCGCCATCTTGTTGGTGAGGGTGCCTGCGACGATCATGACGTCCGACTGGCGCGGCGAGGCACGCGGCGCGGCACCGAACCGCTCCACGTCAAAGCGCGGCATGGACATCTGGATCATCTCGACCGCGCAGCATGCGAGGCCGAAGGTCATCCACATCAGCGACCCCTGGCGGGCCCACTGGATCAGGGCCGCCGAGGAGGTGACGAGGAAGCCCTTGTCGGCCAGCTCCGAGTCGATCCCCTGGAAGAAGGGATCATCGGCGCCGACAGGCTTGCCCGTGCGCGGGTCGAGAATCCCCTTGGGCTGGGGCGCGACCAGGGTGCTATCGGTCAATCCCATTCCAGCGCCCCCTTCTTCCATTCATAGATGAAGCCGATGGTCAGCACACCGAGGAACAGCATCATCGACCAGAAGCCGAACCAGCCGATCGTGCCGAAGGCCACCGCCCACGGAAACAGAAACGCCACTTCCAGGTCGAAGATGATGAACAGGATCGACACCAGATAGAAGCGTACGTCGAACTTCATGCGCGCATCGTCGAACGCGTTGAAGCCGCACTCATAGGCGGACAGCTTTTCCGTGTCCGGCTTCTTGAAGGCCACAACGAAGGGCACAGCCAGAAGCACCATACCGATGATGGCGGCAATCGCTATGAAGATGACGATGGGTACGTAGTCCTGAAGCAGCCCTGCCATCGCCGACTCTCCTTAGAACGGTGTCCAGGGCCCGGACCGGCCCCGGCGATTGAGGAACAGGGCGCGGGACGCCCCATCTGATACTGCCTTCCCCGCCGACCCGGCACCGGCCGGAACCCGAGACGCCGGAGGTGCGCCGGGCCCTTGCAGACTGCCGGAGAGACCTGGGGGAGAATCGGATTCGCGAGGGTTCCCCCGCTTCGAGCAACACATGACCGGATTCGGAAAAATTCCAAGTCCTTCTTTCATGCGGCCTGACGCCACGGCCCCCTTGCGAACCGACAGGGCCGACACCAGTGCTCTCCGTTTCCCCCAGATCTGACTCGTGCCGACGGCGGGTCGCCACGAGCCTCAAATCCTTGAACTGGCAGTCTTTTCCCCGTCAACCACCAGCCCCGACCGCATGCGGCCGAGCTTGTTGGAACCACCCTAGACCTCCGGCGGTTCAAGTCAACCTCATCCCTTGGACGAGGCCCACCCCGCAATCCCATGCGGAGTGGTTGTCGCGTTGGAGAAAATTCTCCCCGGGCGGGCAGAAGTGCGCCCTTCGCCCGCGGGCGGCGGATGCGCTCACCGCCCCGTCAGCTCGTGGGGAAATACTGGAAGATCCAGGTTTCCGTCAGCGGCGTGCCATCGTTGGTGCGCAGATAGAGACGGAGGTCCACCGGCTCCATGCCCGTGGTGGTCAGGTCGAACTGGGCCCGCCACTGGTCCTTCTGGCCCGGCACCGGCTCGGTGAAGATGTAGGAGAGCGTGCCGCGCGAGGCGCTGATGACCGCCTCCACCTTCTGCCCGTCCTTCAGCTTCTCGAACACGTCGCCCTGGAATTCCACCATGAACTTGCGCACGCCCTTGGGACGCGGCTTGCCCGGCTCGCCACCATTGCCCAGCCGGGTGGCCAGCGTCTCGGCGATGCCGCTCGGCGGATAAGGCTCGTTGGCCCGCCAGAAAATGCGGTAGGAGATATCGTAGCTGCTGCCCTCCTTGGCCGGCTCCGCCGGAACCCAGAAGGCGACGATGTTGTCGTGGATCTCGTCGTCGGTGGGGATTTCCACCAGCTGCACCGAGCCGGTTCCCCATTGCCCCTTCGGCTCCACCCACACCGACGGACGCCGCTCATAGCGCACGCCATCGCGGTAGTTGTCGAAGGAACGGTCGCGCTGGACGAGGCCGAAGCCGCGCGGGTTGGTATCCAGGAAGGACGAGGTCATAACCCGCGGCGGATTGCCAAGCGGCCGCCAGATGCGCTCGCCGGGGCCGGTCCACAGCGCCAGACCATCAGAATCATGCACTTCCGGACGCCAGTCGGCGTTGAGGCCCTTGCCGTATTCGGCGAACCAGAACATCGACGTCAGCGGCGCCAGACCCAGCCGGTAGACAGGCTTGCGCAGGATGATGAGGGCGTCAATGTCGGTGATGACGTCCTTGTCGCGGTGGAGCGTGAACTTGTAGGCGCCGACGACGCTGGGGCCATCCAGCAGGGCATAGATGACGGCGGTTCCCGATCCGTCCGGCCCGGGCTCCAGATAGAACTCGGTGAAATCGGGAAATTCCTCGGGCACCGGGGCCGCCACGTCGATGGCAATGCCGCGGGCGGAGAGGCCATACTGGTAAAGCTCGCCGATGGCGCGGAAATAGGACGCGCCGAGGAAGGCGATCCAGTCATTGGTCGGCCAGTCCTTGCGGGCGCGGCTTTCCTGGAAGCGGAAACCGGCAAAGCCGGCATTCTCCGGCAGGCCACGGGCGGGCGAATCCGCGGGCATCTCGAAGTAGTCGGCCGAATAGAGGATTTCCCGCGCGTCGCCGCCGGTCACCTCGAACATGCGGATCGTCTTGCCGAAGAACTGGCCAAGATGGAAGAAGGTCGCCGGGAAGTCGCCGGGCCCCTCGGCGAAGAGGGCGAAGTCTGGCTTGAAGCGGATCTTGCCATGAGCCTCATAGTCAATCTTCGACACGATGTCCGGGGCCGGCCGCGGCGGAGCCTTATAGGCCATGGTGGCCATCACCTTCACCCGGTCGCGCAGACGGGCATAAGTGAACGGCTGGGACGGGCCAAAGCGCAGCCCCTTGGCGGCGGCCTCCGCAGAGGTTCCCGCGGCCGCGGCAAAGCCGAGGGCCAGCGCGCCCGCCAGAAGGTCGCGCCGGGTGGGCCGGAATTCCGGGGCATCCGCCGCCGGCACGGGAGGGGTGGAATGGAAGCTGGTCGACACGATCGCTGTCCTTGGGGCATGGCGCAACGGCGCCATCCCGAGGGGACCGCGCCGCCGGCGCATTTAGCCCGAGGCCATGGCGGAATTGAAGCCGGATTCCGCACGTCTCCCCTGCCCCACGTGCGGAGCGCACAGGCGGGATGCCCGGCGCGATCGGTCGCGGCCTCCCTGTGTATCTCACCGTCGCCACAGCCCTATTCGGGGGGTACACTCACGCTTGAGCCTGGCTTCTGTGACACCGGGTCACCGCATCCTGGCCCCGGATGCGCCCGCCCCCTTACCCGCAGTCCAAACGGATGATCCTTCACCTTCCCACGGTCCTGTTCCTCTGCTCCCTGGTGACCGCCCTTCTGGGCGGTCTGCAGCTCGCTGTCTGGGCGCAGCGTCCGCGGGCACCGGCCCTCTTGTGGTGGAGCGCCGGTTTTCTTCTGGGCGCGACGGGGGCGCTGGTGATGACGTTCCGGGCCCAGCTGCCGGAACAGGTGTCCGTCATCTGGATGAATGCGATCGTCATCCTGAGCTTTTCCTGTCTGTGGACAGGCACCCGGATATTCAGCGGGCTCCGCTCCGGCGCCTGGCAGACAACTCTGGCCGGCCCGACAATCTGGCTGGTGCTCTGCCAGTTTCCTGCGTTCTACGCTTCTTTTCCGGCCCGGATCGCCACCTTCAGCCTCCTGGTTGCCGGATTGACCCTCTGTGCAGCCCGCGAACTCAGCCGACCGGTAAACCGCGACCTGTTCCTCTGCCGCCTCACCACCAGCATTCTTTATATTCACAGCGGCCTGCTGATCTCCCGCATCCTCGTCGCCCACCTGCTGCACTACAGTTTCAACTTTGAGCAGGCGCCGCTGTGGTTCACCCTCTATGCCATAGAGCCCGTGCTTTTCAGCATTGCCACGGGCCTGTGCCTGATTGCCCTGGTCAAGGAGCGCTCGGAGCTCCGGGAACGCCGGATTGCCGCCGAGGATGGACTGACGGGGGTTTCCAACCGGCGCGGCTTCATCGAGCACGCCGAGGACCTTGCGGTCGGCTTGCGCCACACCGCATCCTGTGGGGCAATGCTGCTGTTCGATCTGGATAATTTCAAGCGAATCAACGACTCCTTCGGCCACCCCGCCGGCGACCGGATGCTGCGCCTGTTCGCCAAGGTAACCTCTGACAATCTGCGCCGGAGTGATGCTGTCGGCCGCATCGGCGGCGAGGAATTTGCCGCCTTCCTGCCGGGGGCCGATGTAGCTGGCGCCCGGCGCAATGCCGATCGTATCCGCCTTCTGTTCCGCGATGCAGTTGCCGCTTCCCCCGATCGGGAAACTCAGGCGACGGTCAGCGTCGGTGTCGCCGTTGCGACCGGAAACGCCATACTCATCGACAGCATGATGCGGCGCGCCGACCGGGCACTCTACCGGGCCAAGAGCGATGGACGGGACCGGGTGGCGGTCGATCTCGGCGATGACCGTCCCGATGATGCGCCCCCCATGGATCAGGAGCGGGCGAGTCTCGTCCCCAGCGGCCTCCCCCTGGCAGCAGGCCCTGTCCGACTGTCCGGCGGCCCCGGCTGATCCCGAAAAAGGGCAGCCGGAGGCTGCCTGTCATACCAAGGATCCTGAAAGGGACTCTCTGGTATTCTGATGCGAATTCCTCATACCATTGGAGCATATGAGAAATTCGCTGCTCTTCAGACGCACGGTGCGGTCAGCACTTGCGTGTCTGGTATCAGCTATCGCCGGCTGTCAGGTTGGCGCGCAGATGCAGCAGCACGGCGCGCAGCTTCTCCACATCCGCGTCCGTCAGATCCCGCGTCGCCACTTCCCGGGTGCCCCGGGCTATGTCGCGGAAGCGTTGCACGATTTCCTCGGCGGCGGGCGTCAGGTGGACGGTCTTGGCGCGGCGGTCACACGGGTCGGAGACCCGCTCGACGAGGCCGCGGGCCTCCAGCCTGTCGAGAAAGCCGACGAGGGTCATCGGCTCGACGCTCATGCGCTCTGCGAGCGCTGCCTGTCGCAGACCGCTGAAGCGCGAGGCAAAGGCCAGCGTGCGCGCCTCCCCCGAGGTGAGCCCCAGACCAGCGTCATCGAACGCCCGCTCGGTGCGCTGCCTCAGCAGCCGGGCAACATCGGTGAGGAGGAAGCCGATCGTCTCGTGGCTCTCGTCCGCCATGGGCCTCATGTCCGCTGGGTGATACAGGGCCGCCACCCGCTTCGGGGGCGCAGTCTAGCAGATGCGGCAGCCGCCGCCGCTTCGGGCAATCACGTGGATGCCGCCCCCTCGCATCCTTACGGGGAGCGGCGCCATGCTCAGATGTCGCCCGGGCTGCCGGTCCCGGAGAAGAAGCCATCCCGGGTGCGGAAGGTCTCGATGCCGGCAGAAGACGCGTCGTTGAAGATATCCGGCTTCTCGATGCGCACGCGCACCGCCGCCACCGTCTCCAGATCGAAGCAGCGCGCTGTGATCTCGTCGACAAGGGTTTCCAGCAGCTCCACATGGGGCCGCCCGGCCAGCGCCCGCACCGCCTTGCCGACATGATCATAATCGAGGAAAGGCTGATCGGCGAGGCGCGCGCCGCGCACCGGCGCATAGAGCGCCACGGAAATGCGCAGCCGGTTCGGCCGCTCCGGATGGCGCTCCCAGGGATGCAGGCCGCAGCACACGTCCACTTCCATTCCGTCGAGGCGGGAACAGACGTGATCGCGGGTCCAGAAGGCAGAGTCCATGATCGCCCATCATGATCTTCGGGGGGAAGGCGCGGGGGAGCCCGCGCGGCCGCCCCGATGCGGACGGCCGGCCCCTTAAAGACACGGGATGACCGTCGCGACAACCCCTTGGCCACCCGCAATCCTGCCCGCCCCCGCCAATCCCGTCCCGGCCCCGGCCGAATGCCGCAGGAGAATGGACGTTGCAGCGCCGGCCGGGAGCGGCTAGAAAGCGCCCGGCCTTGAGCGGCCATTGGGGCGTAGCCAAGTGGTAAGGCAGCGGATTTTGATTCCGCCATTCGGAGGTTCGAACCCTCCCGCCCCAGCCAGAATTATTATATATTTCAGCTATATAGATGCTCGGACCAACCGGAACGGACCGCGCACATCAGCCGCACAAAAGCCGGCACAGTCAAGAACGCCCATTCCCTTTGCGATCTGTCGCCCCACCCCGCCGCGCCAGAAGATCAGCAGATCTCCCGTAGACACCAAAGACATGAGAAATCTGCTTCGGCATATCAAAGAGCCCTTTTGAGACCCTTTGATATCAGTGCAGCGTGATCATGGTTGGCACGATCTGCGGCCCCATGAAGCTGTCTATGACTTTCCCCGTCAACGTCACGGAACAGCCGTGGCCACAATTCTGGTAAACATCAAGCTTCGTCTGACGATCCAGCTTCTTGAAGTCGACCATGATGTTGATCGTGCTTACTCCCTCCTCGCCCAGCATGCCGCTGTCGCCAAGAACAAGCAGCTGACCGCTTGTCGTTACCGCCTTGCCCTTCAGAGACATATAATCGACGTGGATTTCGGCCAGCGTCATCTGCTGATCGTTGACGGGGGCGGAATTCTTTGCGGCCTCCTGCGGCTGCCCTTTCTGTGACTTCTGGTACAGCTGCGACACATAGGCGTCGTAACACGCAAGGCGCGCGCTGGAATCCTGCATCACGCCGCACCGGAACCATTCCTCCTGGGACGCGGCGCCTGCCGGCCCCGCTGCCATCGCCGCAATCAGGGCGCCCCACATCCAACGCATCTCAGCCTCCTGCCGTCTGTGCCCGAGAGTTGCACACGCGGAAGTATTGCACCAGAGGCACGACATGCACGCCCCTGAGGGGCTGCATGCCTTTCTGACAGCCTTTGATGTCCCTTGTCCGGATCCGCCGGCGCGATTGCCGCACCCCGCGTTCTCCGTCCGCTGTTTCATCCGCCCGGACCATCTGTCGTCATCGTTCACAATCTGCAAACAGTGTGGCCGGGCTGATCCCTCTTCTGTCCGGGGCCTGCCGGCGCCATCTTGGGCGCAACAGAGACGGGCTCCGGGACAGCAGAAGCCGGGGCCGACAACAGAAACTCAGGAGAGCGTCATGATCGAACTGCGCCCCTTCGCCGGTCTCGGCGGCGCCAACCATGGCTGGCTGGATGCGAAGCACCATTTCAGCTTTGCCGGATACCATGATCCCGCCCGGGTGCACTGGGGCAACCTGCGGGTCTGGAATGATGACACCATCGCCCCCGGCACCGGCTTTCCGCCCCATCCGCACCGGGACATGGAAATCATCACCTATGTCCGGGAAGGCGCGATCACCCATCAGGACAATCTGGGCAACAAGGGCCGCACGGTGGCCGGCGATGTTCAGGTGATGTCGGCCGGCACCGGCATCGTGCATGCCGAATATAATCTGGAGCCGGGCACCACCCGGATCTTCCAGATCTGGATCCTGCCGACCACCGCCGGCGGCAAGCCGTCCTGGGGCACCCGCACCTTCCCCAGGGGCGCGCGCAGCGGCCGCTTCGTCACCCTCGCCTCGGGCTACGGGGCCGAGGATGACGCCCTGCCGATCCGCACCGACGCCCGGGTGGTGGGCGCCACCCTGAAGGCCGGCGAGACCGCCGACTATCCCCTCGGCCGGGATCGCAAGGCCTATCTGGTGCCGGCCACCGGCAGCGTCGAGATCGACGGTGTCCGCATCGACACCCGCGACGGCGCCGCCATCTCCGATGTGGAGACGATCCGCGTCACCGCGCTGACCGACAGCGAGATCGTGCTGGTGGACGCCGCCTGATCGGCAGACAGGACACGGGGGCCGGCCGGGAGAAATCCCGGCCGGACTTCTTTCCTCGGGAGGCCCGTCAACGCGGCCAGACTGTCTGCCCTCGGGCCGCATTACCGCGGCCGGGCCCTTTTCCCCTCGGGCCGCGTTACCGCGGCCAGACTGCTTTCCCTTGGGCCGCGTTACCGCGGCCCCCAGGCAACCGGCTCGGCGAACAGATAGCCCATGCCATAGACCGTGCGGATGAAGCGCGGGTTCTGCGGATCGTCGTCGAGCTTCTGGCGCAGGCGCGAGATGCGCACGTCGATGGAGCGGTCGAAGGTCTGGCCGGCGCCGCGGGCTTCCAGCAGGAAATCCCGGCTGAGCACCCGGTTCGGCGCCCGCACGAACAGATCCAGCAGCTTGGCCTCCGCCCGGGAGAGCCGCCGGCTTTCCCCCGCCGGATCGGTCAGCAGCAGCGCCTCGGCATCGAAGCGCCAGCCGGCGAAGGCCGCCACCGACACATCGACAACGGCACCCGCGGGAGGCTCCGCCCCCTCGCCTGCCCGGCTGCGGCCGGTGCGCCGCAGCACCGAGCGCAGGCGCGCCACCAGCTCGCGCGGCTCGAACGGCTTCACCAGATAATCATCGGCGCCGAGTTCCAGCCCCAGCACCCGGTCGGCCACGCCACCGCGGCCGGTCAGCACCAGCACGGCAATGCCGCGCGCCGCCAGCGTGCGCACCAGATCCAGCCCGTCCATGTCCGGCAGGCCGAGATCGACGATGGCCGCTGCCGTCTCCATCTGGTCGGCTTCGGCCAGGAAGGCCCGGCCGCGGGAAAACACGCGCACGGCGAACCAGTGCTCGGTCAGGGTCCGCTCGATGAGCCGGGCGAGATCAGGTTCGTCGTCGATGACGGCGATGATGGGCTGGTTCTCGGTCATCCCGTTGTTCCCGTCTGCTCCGGCCGGCCGGCCCTGAGGGCTGCCGCCAGATCCGCCACCCCGAACGGCTTGCGCAGGATGGGCGTCTGCCCGGCCGCGGGCCGGGTGTCGTCGTCCGGTCCGGAATAGCCGCTTACCAGCACCACGTGCAATTCGGGTCTGTCCCGACGGGCCCGCTCGGCCAGCGCCCGGCCATCCACCCCGCCGGGCATGACGATATCCGAGACGACGATGCGGATATCCGCCACCGCCGCCATCAGCGCCAGCGCCTCGGTGCCCGCCCGCGCCTCCAGCACGCCATAGCCCAGCTCCACCAGCTGGCGGCGGATGATCTGGCGCACGTCGTCATCATCCTCCACCAGCAGCACCAGCTCGCCACTCCCCTGGGGCGCTGGCGACGCCTCGACAGGCGGCTCGGCCAGCGGCACCGCCATCCCGCGCGCCCGCGGCAGGAAGATTTCCACGCTGGTGCCGCGGCCGGGGGCGCTGTTCAGCACGATGGCCCCGCCGGACTGCTTGACGAAGCCATAGACCATGCTGAGCCCAAGCCCCGAGCCCCGCCCGAACGGCTTGGTGGTGAAGAAGGGCTCGAAGGCATGGGCGGCCGTCTCCGCATTCATGCCGGAGCCGGTGTCGGACACCGTCAGGCGCACATAGTCGCCCGGCGCCAGGGTCTCGCCGGCCGGGCCCTGCTTCACCGTGCGGAAGGCGGTTGCCAGCGTCAGCATGCCGCCCTCGGGCATGGCATCCCGGGCGTTGATGGCCATGTTGACGATGGCATCCTCCAGCCGGTGCGGATCCACCAGCGCCGGATAGCCCTCCCCGGCATCGCCGCTGCAATTCAGGATGATGTTGCCGGGCAGAGACCGGCGCAGCAGCTGGGACACGCCGGCAATCAGCGCCGGCACATCCACGGGCACCGGCTCCAGCGGCTGCTGGCGGGCGAAGGCCAGCAGCCGCCGGGTCAGCCCCGTGCCGCGGGTGGCGGCGCGCAGGGCCGGCTCGACATATTCGGCAAAGAGATCGCCGGGGATCCGGTCGCGCAGGCCCGCCAGATTGCCCAGCACCACCGTCAGCAGATTGTTGAAATCATGGGCCAGACCACCGGCGAGCTGGCCGACGGCCGACATCTTCTGCGCCTGCCGCAGGGCCTCTTCCGCCCGCTTTTCCTCGGTGACATCGAGAGACAGCACGAACATGCCGCGCACCGTGCCATCGGCAATCTCGGGCACCAGCACGTTGCGGGTCATCAGCGGCGGCCCGGCCCGGCGCGGCAGGGTTAGCTCGAAGGTGCGGCTCTGGCCGGTCAGTGCCAGGGCCATGTCATGGGCCATGGTGGCAAATACCGGCCCCGGAACCAGATCCGGCAGGCGCTTGCCGATGACGGCGCCCTGATGGCGCGGAAACAGGCCGACATAGCGCCGGTTGGCATAGGTCACCATCATCGCGTCATCGAGATAGGCGATGGCCGCCGGCACATTGTCGGTGATGAGGCGCAGCCGCTGCTCGCTCTTGGCCAGTGCCGACGAGGTCTCCTGAGTCTGGCGGATGCGGCGCTGCAGCTCGTCGGCCAGCAGGCGCAGTTCCAGCGTGCGCCGGTTGACCCGGGCCTCCAGCAGATCCGACCGTTCGGGCGTGAAATTGTCGGTGACCGAGCGGTCGGACACGTCGGTATAGACGGTGACGAAGCCACCCTCCGGCAGCGGGCTGGTCTGCACCGCGATGGTGCGGCGATCGAAAGTGGTGCGTTCGGTGTAGAAGCGCGGCCGGTCGCGGGCGGTGCGCACCCGCGCCTCGACGACGGCCTCCACGTCGATGCGGTCGCCATATTCGCCCTGCACCGCCAGATAGCGCACCAGATCGCCAAAGGGCAGCCCGGCGTCCACCAGGGTTTCCGGCAGATCCATGAGATCGAGAAAGCGGGCGTTCCACAGCACCAGCCTGAGGCCGGCATCGAAAACGGCAATGCCCTGATCAATCTGGTTGAGGCCAGCCGTCAGGAAGGCCGTGCGATCCGGCTCATCGGCGGCAACGATCATGGCACAGGCTCCGGCGCACCAGTCGAACGGCGAACGGGCACGGGGAGAGACCGGCCCTCCACCCCGCCCCGGTCCCGGCCCGGATGACGACCGAGTCGCCAATCCGGATGGACCACATCAACCTTAGGGCACCCGATAACCGCCGGCAAAGAGGCGTCCAGCCCCGGCCCCGACGATGACACCCGGCTGCGGGCCAGAAGCATTGGCCGCTGCCCGACCGGAGGCATGACCCGCGGCCCGACCGATGTGCCTCTCCGGCGCCTCCGAAGACACGGTCGCCTGCCCTGCCCCGGCTGCCCGAGCCATCAGCACGGGCCATCCGCGCCCTTCCGGCCGGGATGCTGCGGCCGGCAGGCCCTTTTGCACCTTGCGCCCCGGTTCAACCGCCCTGGTTCAGTCGCGCTTCGCAGTCTCGCGACCCAACTTGGAGCCTACAAGATGCAGCCATACTCAGTCTTCGCCTCCGGGCCACACACAGGAAGGCTTGACATTCTCTCCCCCGCCCCCGAAAGGGATGTCCGCGCTCCCGGAGGGGTGGCCGAGTGGTTTAAGGCACCGGTCTTGAAAACCGGCGATGGGCAACCATCCGTGGGTTCGAATCCCACCCCCTCCGCCAGCCCCCAGTTCAGGGGCGTTCGCCACCATAAAATTCTCCCACTCTGTCCAGCCTGATGACCGCCACCCCTTTTCGTGGGCGTTCGCCTGTGTGCGCTGCAAACCGTGTTCACGGGTGGGGTAGATGGCCAAGGCGGCGAACAAGCTCACGGCGCGGTCGGTGGCAACACTCTCCGAGCCGGGTCGGCATTCCGACGGCGGTGGGCTCTATCTCCAGGTCAGCCCCTCCGGTGCGAAGTCCTGGCTGTTCATGTTCAAGCGGGATGGCAAGCGCCGGGAGCTCGGTCTGGGATCGGTCCGGGACGTGCCCCCGGCCGAGGCTCGCCAGAAAGCCGCCGAGATGCGCCGGAGGCTTCTGGAAGGCGAAAACCCAGGCAGGCTCGCGACCGTGATGCCGGGCCCGTTGTGCCAACCTTCGAGGTCTTTGCAGACGGCTGGTGCGCCTCCACGGAAGGCGGGTTCCGCAGCGAAAAGCACGGGGCCGGGCATGAGTCAGCCTGTCGCGCCCACCATATTCCAGACTGATCCGTCCTTGTCCGTCTGCGTTCGCAAGTGTCCGAAGTGCAAATTATCGCCCGACAAGCGCTGCAATGTATCCGGCAGCCTTATATTGACGGCATAAATGTTCTGCTCCATTCTCTCTTCATCTGAACGAGGATCAAAACTCCCTCCCGCCGATTGCTCTTGAATGAGCCGCCGGCGTGGGGATCCTGTTTTGAGAGAGGATGACATGACCGTGAAGACGATCCCGCTCAAGCGGCTTGCCTATAATGTCGGGGATGCCGCCAGCGCTCTCGGCGTGACCGATGCGGCCATCAAGCGGGCCCTCAAGGCCGGGACGCTGAAGGGCCGCAAGATCGGTGCCCGCTGGCTGGTCTCGGCCGAGAGCCTGGAGACCTTCGTTCGGGAGGGCGCGCGCCATGGGTAAGGGATCGTCCGCGCCGTCTCCCGATCCACAGATCGGAGAGGCAGCGAAGATGTCGGCCCAGACCGGGGCCGACGCGCTCGACTTCTTCAAGGGCCAGGCCGCGATCACCAACGCGTGGGCCGCCGAGGATCGCGAGCGCTACCAGTCGCGGTTCGTGCCGCTTCAGGATGCCTACATCAAGAAGGCGCAGGGCTGGGACAGCGCGGCGCGGCAGGCTCAGGTGGCCTCCGAGGCCAAGGCCGACGTGATGTCCAATGCGGCGGCGGCCCAGCAGCAGAACCAGCGCCAACGGCCGCCCGCACCCGCGGCAACCGGAACCATGCCGAGGATGCCCGGCTCGAAGAGGCCTATCGCGTCCCCTGGCAGGACCTCCTCGGCCGCAACGCCTTCCCGCCCGAGGTCAGCAACGCCGGCCGGGACGCGATGGCCCGCTACGCCCAGGAGCTCGCCCGCAAGCGGCTCGCCGAGGGGTGGGAAGCGGGTCCGCAGCAGCCCACCGCGGCACCGGCTCCCCGAGCACGCGGGCGGGGGCTACCGCCGCTGGACGCGGTTCGGGCTGGAGGGTGAGGACGGGAGCGGGCGAGGGTGCCCGTAATCCGAAAGCCCCACCAAGCACACGTCAGTTGTCTCGGACCTAGCGCCCAGCACCCCCAGACCATCGCGAATGACTTGAAGAATGTCCACTTCTCGCAGGTCACCAGATCATGGATATACCCTCCCAAAAATTACAATCAACCCATAATAGATTAGTTTCCATTTCTCCAATTTTACAGCAAAATTCTGTATTTTTATCTGACGTGAGCCATTCATATAGACATATATTTAAGTAAATTAAATATAATATAGTAATTTATGTATTATTGTACTAAAATATTAATTACAAATAATATCCATCCAATCTTTTTTGCATCTATGATAATTTTGTTCCATGCTTCAAATTCAAAAATCCAGTATTTCTGAATTTCTGGAGGATATATATCAATTATTGTTTGATTATCGAGAGTATAGTGCAATTCAGCAACCATATCTCTGCCCCACCAAATTTCCGCAACAAGTCTTTCCCGATCAGGAACACTGGCGATTTTAATAATAAAATTCATTTTTCAGGGCTTCAGAAGGCCTATGAAATTACCATCTATAAATGCCCACTTCTCGCCAGTCACTAGACTACGGAACACGGTCACTGATTTCCTAAAGTGGCTATGAAAAATTCCAATACTGCAGGAAAATATACCTCTATTGATAGAATATAACTAGACAGTCCCTCGCATAAATCCCTTAAACTCGTCAATTCTAATGCTATGACATTCTATATGAATATTCATTATATCATTTGAAATATCAATCTCAGACAAATTTTTATTGTAATTATATTTTATATTTAAAGAAACATTTTTATTTCCTAGGCTTCCACTTATGTCGACAGCACCCGGATAGATAAAGTCAATAATCATATATGCTGCATTATATTCATCCACCCATCTTTTGGGTGGATAATCAGGAAGGTCGCTTATACTTATACTAATTTTAACAGTCATCACTCCAGGATATATGCTTATATTATTAAGAAATATATTTTCAAAACTTGGAATTCTGTTGTTATATAAGTTTTTGAAAATCTGAGGATTATTTATGCATTTGATGATATCTCTATCCATTTCAGCCCCCATAATGTTTATCTATACCGATACTTTTGTCAAAATTGGTGTTATTCGGACTATCGCCTTGTGGAATGTTTGGCCTACTATTGAAATGAGGACCTTGATCTCCTATTCCTCCGTCGTTGAATTTGTGACCATGAGAGTGGTCCTGTATCACAACCCCATCCGCGCTAGTTTTCTTAAGCTCTTTATTAATTTTATCGTTAAAAAATCCAGGTTGCTTTCCTGAAAAATATACTCCCGAGATATTAGAGGCGATCCAAGTTTTCCAGGAATTTTTTTGCCGGAAGCATCAAGCAACTCTGTTCGCATCACTTTTGTTGGTTGAGTAGACACGGGGACTCCAAGAGCGCAGCTTCGCTGCTCGAAATGCACCTCTCCGACCCGGTGGGGTTCTACCGGCAGGGTTCGCTATTTTGTCCGCGGCCTTTCCGATAGCAGGAGTGTCGACTTTTGTTACCGCCTTTGCAATGCCTCTGGCCAGCTTTGATGCGCCAGCTGGAAGCCCTGGTACAAGTGCGGCCGCGACATCAACGGCGAGATCTACGAGTCCTTCATTTTGCAAATCCTGATTGTTTACAGCATATCCATAACCAACTTTTGCCAAATCGTAAGCAACGTTGATTAAATCCCACCCAGTCTCAATTACTTCTCCGATCGGATCTCTATTATTGACGGGGTCGCCGCCGGCATAACCATACTGATCCGGGCCGACCCCGCGTTTGATGGGATCGAGTTTATCCAGTCGGGTGAAGCGGGAGAGGGACGGGTCGTACCAGCGGGCGTTCAGGTAGATCAGGCCCGCATCGGGCTCCGCCCGCTCGCCGATCCAGCCCTTGCTGTCGGCGGGGGCATTGTTCCAGGCGGCTTCCGAGAGCGTCTCGCCATAGGGGGCGTAGAAGGTGCGGCGGGCCAGGGTGTTGATGTTGGTGCCGCTGGCGAAGCTCTCCGCAATATTGGCACTCCTCTGGAGCAGCGGGTCTACGTGCGGACACCGGGCCCTGTGCCCGATACCGCGGCGACCGATCCGGACTGGCAGGAGGATTATTTCGACGGTCTGGGACGCTCCGTGAAGACGCGGCAGCGCGGCCCATCGGCCAGCAAACCGATCCTCGTCGACCGGACCTATCTGCCCCGCGGAGATCTGGGGTCGGAGACGGCGCCCTACTATGAAGGCGATCCAACCTATTCCACCAAGATCGTCCGGGACTTTGCAAATCGAGAGATCCTCAGGACATTCCCGGGTATCCCCTCCCGAACGATAACCACGGCCTATCTGCGGCCAAGTGATTCTGATCCACAGGAAGCATTCAATCGTGTGATCGTGACGGACGAGAACGGGCACAAGACATCCGAAGCCTTCGGTGCCTTCGAGACCCCTGTGCGCCGCCTCGGTTTCCGGTCCTCTGGCAACACGGGGTCTGTCAGCACCCTCATCACCTGGGACCGGCTTGGGCGCCTCTTCCGGGGCACCGATCCGATCGGAGCCAACTGGGACTATCGCTGGGATGGCCTCAGCCGCCGGACACGCATCGAGGATCCGGACGCAGGGACTCGCACCTTCGCTTATGATGATGCCAGCCGGCTGATCGCAGAGAACAACGAACTCAGCGAGATCACCCGCTACAATTATGATGCCGCTGGCCGCGTCCTGAAGCGCACGGAACGAGCCGGCACTGCCCAGGCTGCGGTGGCGACATTCGTCTATGACGAAGTTCGAAGTGGCGCCTTCAACATCGGTCATCGGACAACCGCCACTTATGGCGACGTCATCGAGCGGACGAATTTCGATGCCCTCGGCCGGCAGATCCTGCAGCAATATGAAGTCTCGGGGGCCGGAACATTCAACGCCCGGACGGCCTATGACGCCGCAGGGCGGATCCTTTACAGGACCTGGCCGGATGGCACCAGCACGGGCACGGCAAGCGACCCCTGGCTCTATGATGACGCCGGGCGCCTCCGGTTCGTGCGCGGCCTTCTCTCGGAGGCGAGCTACGACGCTTCGGATCGTCCGGTGCTGTCCCGCACCCTCGAAGTCGAGACAACCTGGACCTACGATCCGAACCGTGGCTGGCCGACCGCAATGACGGTCCGCAATCGGACTGACAATGTCGTCTTCCTGTCCCGGATCTACAATCGCGACGGCACCGGGCGCCTCACCTCGGTCAACGCCCAGGGAACCATCGACGACTGGACCTACACCTACGACTGGCTCTATCGGCTGATCCGCGCTGATAATGCGGGAGACGACACCGCCGACAGGTCCTGGACCTATGACGATGCCGGGCGCATCGTGACCTCGAACAAGCTCGGTACCTATACCTATGCCACCGGTACCCACCGGGTCACCAAGACGTCGGTGGGTTCTCGGGAATATAAATACGATTCCATTGGAAGCCTTGTTGAAGGAAGCACTTCAGAAAAACAAAGAAATATATATTATGACGGCGGAGGGCGATTAGATAAGGTTGTCCTCAAGGCAAACAATAACGAGACCATCACATCGCTCTTCGTCTATGATGCAGATGGCCGTCGCGTGCGCCGGACCCTTTCTGGCGGCACCAGTAACGACACCCTCTATCTGGGTGATGTGGAGATCAGCCCGGCCACGGCCTCCGGAACCGGCGCAGCCAGCCGGAGCGTGACGGTCTACCCCTATCCGGGCGCCCGGGTGGTGACCACCCAGACGCGGGCAGCCGGGGCCACGACGTGGGTCACCGGAGCCAGCACCTGGCTGACGATGCATCGGGACACGCTGAAGAGCGTGTCCGCGGAGAGCTTCGCCAGCGGCACCAACGTCAACACCCTGGCCCGCCGCACCCTCTACGCCCCTTATGGCGAGACGCTCTCGGAAGCCGCCTGGAACAATGCCCCCGCCGACAGCAAGGGCTGGATCGGCGAGCGGGCGGAGCCGGATTCTGGCCTGATCTACCTGAACGCCCGTTGGTATGACCCGTCCCTCTCCCGCTTCACCCGACCGGACAAACTCGATCCGATCATCCCCGGCGTCGGACCGGATCAGTATGGCTACGCCGGTGGCGACCCCATCAATAATAGCGATCCGGGGGGCGAGTTCGCCTTCGTCTTCGCCGCCGCGCCAGCTCTTCTGAGTGCTGACGCCATGGTAGCTCTGGGCGGTCTCGCAGTGGGACTTTGGGGTGGAAGAGCGCTCGTTGATTTTATAAAGAGTGAAATTCAATCAGAAAATCCAAGTGGTGAACAGCCATCCCCAACCCCTGAACTGGACAACAATCCGGCAGCAGCCACAGGAGGTTTGAGTGGCGACAAAAATCAAGATAATAAATCTTCATTAGACAAAAGTAAAAATGACTCACGTTCCAATAATATCTCTAAAAATAGAGAGAATGGTAAATTAGCAGAGATAAAGGCGGTTGAAGATATAAATAATGAAGGTCATGATATTCTTGGCGTACAGGTTGGAGTAAAGACAGACCAGGGACTGAGAGTAGTAGATGTTTTATACGAAGATAAATTAACAGGAGAATACGTAGCCGCAGAGGTAAAAAGCGGAGGCGCATCTCGATCAAAGGCCCAGAAAGCTAAGGATCTTGAAATAGAGACGAAAGGAGGAGCATTAACAAGCGACAAAATGAGAGATAGACTCGGTACAGACGAGATAGGCCCCACAAGAACAGAAGAAAGAAGGTATTAAATACAAATGATAAAAACATCAGATTTAAAAAAAGAGCTAAAAAGCGAAATGTCGGGTATCTTGAGGAATTACAACTACTCACCAATGAGAGGTGATGTTGATTTTTTTTCAAAATTCGGCAAAGATACTAGCTATTTTTCTATACAAATTAGCAGCCATCCCAGTGGTCATAATATATTTTCTTGGGTATCATTTAGATACGATGACATAGAAAATTTAATAATACAATTAAACGGCGGAAGTATTACAGATGGGAGAAATAGACCGACATTACATGCAGAAATGCATGATATTGTGGGGAGAGATATAAATATTTATTCCATATCTGAATTTAGTGAGATCAAAAGTTGTGCGGCACGCATATTGGAATTCTTCATTGAGTCAGCAATTCCTTTTATAAAACATATATCTAATATGAAGTATGCTTTTTCTTTAATAATGAATGGCAATCGCAGAAATATAATTGCTGGGGCCGGCTCAATGAAGGCGATTAGAATAACAACAATTGCTCACATGATTGGAGAGATAAATTATCGCGATATAATAATAAACGAATATATGGATAAATTTAAGAAGTATAACAGTAGAGCTTTGAGTGAATATGAGGTATTCATTAATAAATTATTAAATATGGACAATAAGTTGCCAATTATGTAATAAAATACATTATTAGTTGTTAACAAAAAAATCCACTGGCGGCCCTCATGTGATTCAAGACTTGCTTAGTGTTTTTGAGATCTTCATGATAGACTAGGGGGCGCAGTTGCTCACTCCGGGGCCACTGGAGTGAGCTCGGTAATATTTTCTGCATCACCCGTACCGTCACCCGGTTTCGCGCTCAGCTCGTCCTCACCGCCCCGCCCGAACCGCGTCCAGAGGCGGCAGCCCCCGCCCTCGCGCCCGAGGAGCCGGCGCTGCGGTGGGCTGCTGCGGACCCGCTTCCCACCCCTCGGCGAGCCGCTTGCGGGCGAGCTTCTGGGCGTAGCGGGCCATGGCGTCCCGGCCGGCGCTGCGGACCTCGGGCGGGAAGGCGTTGCGGCCAAGGAGGTCCTGCCAGGTGGCGCGATAGGCCTCTTCGAGCCGGGCATCCTCGGCATGGTCCCGGTTGCCACGGGTGCGGGTGGCCGTCGGATCGACGGGCTTGCGCGGCATGGGCGGAACGGACTGGGTGTTCCCGCGCGGACGACCGCCGGCGAAGGGGGAGGACGAGGACGTCGCCGGCCGGATGGTCTCCAGCGGCGGCAGGCCGCGCTCTTCTCCGGAGGCCGATGCCGCCGGCTCCGGCCGGCGCAGCACATTCGGGGCCGGCTGGGCGGCGGTGCCCGGGAACGGCGGCAGCCCTCGGCCTTGCCGGGCGCCGGAGCGGATGGCGAACAGATCCTCCATCGCACGCTTGACCTTCTCCGGTCCGGAC
>JBOGCN010000021.1:0-66427 GCA_050689115.1 Segnochrobactraceae bacterium EtOH-i3
TCATTTCAGCGCCCCGACCATCCGAAGCACCGTCACCGGCACGTCATATTGGATGGCTAGTTTTCCGTCAAGGACGCTTCAAACTTGGGCAACCTGCCCGGGCTCAAACCGTCTTGTCGGCGTCGGCGGCGTCACCGCCGTCGCTGATGGGCTTGGTATAGGCCCCGCCCCCCGACCTGTCAACGCCGATTGGCGCACGGGATGCGGATTTTTGCGGCAGACTCTTTCAACACGCGCTTCCGATATCCACTTTCCACACCCGGGCTGTGGAAAATAAGTTACAAGTTATCAATGAGATACGGGATATTTGCGCACGTTGTCCACGTGCGCGATCCTGTATTCCGGATCGCGCACCGTGCCTTGCGCACTTTCCGGGCGGTTTCCGGCGGACTTTGCCCGCCCCCTATGCAGGCGACAGGCTGGCAACGGCCCCGAATATGAAAGGGCCGGCGGATTGCTCCGCCGGCCCTGGCTTTTGTGCCTGCCTGTGCGCCAGTCCGCTGCCGCGGGCCCGGCTCAGAAGTGCTTCACGATCTCCTCGGTCATCTTCTTTGCGTCGCCGAACAGCATGAGCGTGTTGTCCTTGAAAAACAGCTCGTTCTCGACGCCCGCATAGCCCGAGCCCATGCCGCGCTTGATGAACAGCACGGTCTTGGCCTTTTCCACGTCGAGAATGGGCATGCCGAAGATCGGCGAGGCCGGATCGGTCTTGGCGGCCGGGTTGGTGACGTCGTTGGCGCCGATGACATAGGCGACATCCGCCTGGGCGAACTCGCTGTTGATGTCCTCGAGCTCGAACACCTCGTCATAGGGCACGCTCGCCTCGGCCAGCAGCACGTTCATGTGGCCCGGCATGCGGCCGGCGACGGGGTGAATCGCATATTTCACCTCGACGCCCTCGGCCTTCAGCTGGTCCGCCATTTCGCGCAGGGCATGCTGGGCCTGGGCGACGGCCATGCCATAGCCCGGCACGATGATGACCTTGGAGGCGTTCTTCATGATGAAGGCCGCATCCTCGGCCGAGCCGTGCTTGACCGGGCGCTGCTCGCCGCCACCGCCGGCCCCTGCTGCCGCACCGGAATCACCGCCGAAGCCGCCGAGGATCACCGACACGAAGGAGCGATTCATCCCCTTGCACATGATGTAGGAGAGAATCGCGCCGGACGAGCCGACGAGGGCACCGGTGATGATGAGGGCGGTATTGCCGAGGGTGAAACCGATGCCGGCCGCCGCCCAACCCGAATAGGAATTGAGCATCGACACGACCACCGGCATGTCGGCGCCGCCGATCGGGATGATGAGCAGGCCGCCGAACACCAGCGCCACCAGGATCACCAGCCAGAACAGCACATGGCTTTCCGTGATGGCGAAGGCCACCACCAGGGCAATCAGCAGGAGGCCGAGGCCCAGATTGATGATGTGGCGCCCGGGCAGCAGGATCGGCTTGCCGGACATGCGGCCATCGAGCTTCAGGAAGGCGATGACCGATCCGGTGAAGGTGATGGCGCCGATGGCGACACCCAGCGACATCTCCACCAGGGAGCCGGCGTGGATCTCGCCGGGCACGCCGATGCCGAAGGCCTTCGGCGCATAGAGGGCACCGGCGGCCACGAACACCGCCGCCAGACCGACGAGGGAATGGAAGGCGGCGACGAGCTGGGGCATCGCCGTCATGGGGATGCGCTTCGCGATCACCGCACCGATGGCGCCGCCGATGGCGAGGCCGAGCACGATGAGCAGCAGCGCGCCCATGGAGGGACGCGACACCGCCAGCGTCGTCAGCACGGCCAGCCCCATGCCGACCATGGCAAAGAGATTGCCGCGGCGCGAGGTGGCCGGGCTCGACAGCCCGCGCAGGGCCAGAATGAACAGGACGCCCGAAATCAGATAGAGGACGGCCGCGAGATTGGCATTCATGGGACCGTCCTCAGCTCTTCTTCTTGTACATGGCGAGCATGCGGTTGGTGACGAGGAAGCCACCGAAGATGTTCACCGCGGCCATGACGAGGGCGAGGAAGCCGAAGATCCGGGCCCACACGCCGCCGTCACCGACCGAGAGATCCACACCCACGGCCAGCAGCGCGCCAACCACGATCACCGAGGAAATGGCGTTGGTGACCGACATCAGCGGCGTGTGCAGGGCAGGCGTCACCGCCCAGACGACATAATAGCCGACGAAGATCGCCAGCACGAAGATGGCGAGCCGGAACACGAACGGGTCGATGGCACCGCCGCTGGCGGCATGGGCGGCAGCCGCCGCCGCATCCCCCAGCCCCGTGGCGGCATGATCGACATAGGACTTCGCCGCTTCGGCAGCGGCTTTTGCGGCATCGGCCGCGGCCTGGGCATAATCGGCAGCGGCCCGGGCCTTTTCGAGCGCATCATTGCTCATCGGACTGTCTCCTCAGGGTTCCCGGTCCGTCACGCCTTGAAGGACGGATGGACGATGGCGCCGCCGGAGGTGACGAGAGTGGCCTTCACCAGCTCGTCGTCCGGCTTGATGGCGAGGGCGCCGGCCTTCTTGTCCACCAGCGTCTCGAGGAAGTTGTAGAGGTTGCGGGCGTAGAGCTGGGACGACGACGCGGCGAGCCGGCCGGCGACGTTCAGATGGCCGACGATCTTCACGCCGCCCACTTCCAGCACCTCGCCAGGCACCGCCCCTTCCACATTGCCGCCGCGCTCCACCGCCAGATCGACCACCACCGCGCCGGGGCGCATGGAGGCGAGCATCTCGGCGCTGACCAGACGCGGTGCCGGACGACCGGGGATGAGAGCCGTCGTGACGACGACGTCCTGCTTGCGGATATGCTCGGCGACCAGCGCCGCCTGCTTGGCCTGATACTCGGCCGACATCGGCTTGGCATAGCCGGCGGCGGTCTCGGCCTGACGGAACTCGTCATCCTCCACGGCGATGAACTTGGCGCCGAGGGATTCCACCTGTTCCTTGGCGGCCGGGCGCACATCGGTGGCCGTCACGATGGCGCCGAGACGGCGGGCCGTCGCGATCGCCTGCAGACCGGCAACGCCGGCGCCCATGATGAACACCCGGGCGGCGGGCACGGTGCCGGCGGCCGTCATCATCATCGGGAAGGCGCGGTCATATTCCACGGCCGCCTCGATGATCGCCCTGTAACCGGCGAGGTTGGCCTGGGACGACAGCACGTCCATGGACTGGGCGCGGGTGATGCGCGGCATCAGCTCCATGGAGAAGCAGGACAGACCGGCCTTCGCCAGCGCGTCCAGCGCCTCGGTGTTGCCGAACGGGTCGAGAATGCCGAGCACTACGGCGCCGGACTTCATCAGCCCGGCCTCGTCGGCGGTCGGCCGGCGCACCTTCAGCACGACGTCGGCGCTCTCGACAGCCGTCTTCGCGGTCGGTGCGATTTCGGCCCCGACGGCCAGATAATCCGCATCCGGCAGACGCGAGCCGAGACCGGCTCCCGTCTCCACCACCACGGTTGCCCCCAGCGCCTTCAGCTTCTTCACCGACTCCGGTGTGGCCGCAACGCGGCGCTCCGCCGGATCGGTCTCGGCGGGGATCGCGATCCTCATTGCCGGCTCTCCTCCTTCATTCGCATTGGTCTTGTTCCCGTCTTCTTGGCGGACAGTTTCCACATCCGGTGCCCCGGATCAGGGGTTCTGCTGTCCTGCAACCCGCAGGCCCGCGCCCGAGCCAACGATTTCGGCACACATGCGTGCGCTCCCTCAGGTAACGCACGGAAATTGTTCTTGTCCTCGACACCCGGGGCGCTGCCCGGACAGCATCGATGGAACCCGGCAAACTGGAACACCTGTCGCAGAACGCGACAGGCAGGAACACAGGGAGAGAAAGCCTCCCCCCTCGGGCGAACGCATTGTTCGCCCGGCCGCCGCCCGATCGCGGTGTGTCAGATAATCTCCGGAACACCCTGCCCCGGCGCCCGCACCGGCCACACCCCGGAGGCCGGGCAATTCCTCCGGCCAGACCCGTTCCTCTTCAGGACCGGCGGGATCAACAGGACAGTCATGTCCGTATGGAAGTCTTCCACATTATCCCGGCGCCTGATCGACGCTCTGGGCCAGATGACCAGCCATGGGATCTCCCTCCGCTTAGACGAAAGTTCTAAATGGCCCTACCACGACGTGGGGGTGCACTGCAACAAAGAACAGTGATCGGTTTTCATTCAATCCCTGACGTGTCACCATAACGCGATTGTGCGCCGCCATATCTGCTCTGGCATCGGCAGGTAGGGATTGACCTATACGTGATGAATTGAAAGTGAACTTTATTCATCAGACACGGACATGCGCCTTGCGGCGACAGACACCTCCGGACACCCACTCGGGGAAGATCACTCCGCGGCCAGCGGCAGGGCGCCACCGGCCGACGGCGCATAGGGGAAGAGCGCCTCGGCGAAGGTGGCGAGATCCCGGGACAGCCGGCCGAAGCCGCGGCTCGGCTTCAAGAGCCGCTCGTCCATGTAGAGGCCGCGGTTAATTTCGATCTGGATGGCATGCAACCCCTTGAGGGGACGTCCATAATGTTCGGTGATGTAACCACCGGCATAGGGCCGGTTGCGGGCGACCAGATAGCCGAGATCCGAGAGGAGGGCGATGACGGCGTCCGTCAGCCCCGGGGCGGCGCTGGTGCCATAGCGGTCGCCCACCACCATGTCGGGGCGGCGGCGGCCATCGCCGGCCCGTTCGCTCGACGGCATGGAGTGGCAGTCGATGAGGACGGCAACGCCGAAGCGGGCATAGGTGCGGCCGATGAGGCGGGCCAGCGTGGTGTGATAGGGCTTGTACAGCCGCTCGATGCGGTGGATCGCCTCGCTCACCGGCAGGCGGAAGGCGTAGATTTCCTCGGCATCGGCCACCACCCGGGCGATGGTGCCGAGCCCGCCGGCCACCCGCACGGAGCGGCTGTTGGCATAGGGCGGCAGGGCGCCATCGAACATGGCGGGGTCAAGCTCATAGGGCTCGCGGTTGAGATCGAGAAAGGCGCGCGGAAAATGCGCCCGCATCAGCGGCGCACCGAGACCCACCACCGGCTCGAACAGGGCATCGACGAAGCAGTCCTCGGAGCGGCGGATGGCGCGGGCATTGAGCCGCGAGGAGGCGAGAAAATCCGCCGGATAGGTCGCGCCGGAATGGGGCGAGTTGAACACGAACGGCACCGTCTGGCCTTCCGGTTCGATCACCTCGAACGGGGCGGTCTCCTGGAAGTCGGCGACGATCCGCATGAAGGCTCCGTCCGGCTGCGGTCGGGAGCAGCGGACGGAGAGCCGCGGCCGACCTGAGGATGCGGGCGCAATCTTTGCCGGTTCGCCGGCTCATGTCCACAGCCGGCAACGACTGTCCCCCGCGACATTCTCCAAAATGGCCGCCGCCCGCCGGATCCCCGCCCCTCGCAAATCCGCCGGAACGGCCCGCCGCGGGCGGCGTCGCCAACCGGCTGGAAAGGATCTCGGCGCATCATGGCGTAAATGACCGGCCGCTCCCGCCCCCGGTCGGCGGGAGGGCCGTCCCCTCGCATCGGCCCAGTCCGGAGACGCCATGACCACCGCCCCGACCCGCCTGCGCATCGCCGTTCTCTTCGGCGGCCGTTCCGCCGAACATGAGGTGTCGGTGCTGTCCGCCACCAATGTCATGCGCGCCCTGGATCCCGCCCGCTATGATGTGGTGCCGATCTTCATCACCCGGAGCGGCGAATGGCTGCTGAGCAGCTTTGCCGATGGCACCCCGGCGACGCCCGCCGAAGGCACCCGGCTGGCGCTCGTGCCCGGCGGCAACGGCCGGCTGATCGCCCTGCCCGCCACCGGCACCCCCCATGAGCTGCCGCCGGTCGACGTGCTGTTCCCGGTGCTGCATGGCCTGCCCGGCGAAGATGGCGCGGTGCAGGGGCTGGCCGATGTGGCCGGCCTGCCGCTGGTCGGCTGCGGCATCCTCGGCTCCGCCACCGCGCTCGACAAGGTCATCGCCAAGCGGCTTCTGGTCGAGGCCGGCCTGCCGGCTGCCCGCTCGGTCACGCTCCGCGCCGGCGCCATCCCCGCCTTCGCCGAGCTGACCGCCACCCTCGGCCTGCCGCTGTTCGTGAAGCCTGCGCGGCAGGGCTCCTCGGTCGGTGTCAGCAAGGTCAGCGACGAAGCCGATTATGGCGCCGCGCTGGCGGAAGGCTTCCGCCATGACAGCGTGCTGCTGGCGGAAGAGTTCATCAACGGCCGCGAGATCGAGTGTGCGGTGCTGGAAGCCCCCGATGGCAGCCTCGTCGTCTCCCGCCCCGGCGAGATCGCCCCGGCTGCCAGCCATGGCTTCTACAGCTACGATGCCAAATATATTGACGCCGACGGCGCCGTGCTGACGGTGCCCGCCGCCCTGTCGCCGGCCGACGAGGCGACGCTGCGCGGTCTCGCCGCCAAGGCCTTCACCGCGCTCGGCTGCGATGGCATGGCGCGGGTGGATTTCTTCGTCACTCCGGACATGCGCATGCTGGTCAACGAGCTGAACACCATCCCCGGCTTCACCAACATCAGCATGTATCCGAAGATGATGGAGGTGAGCGGCATTCCCTATCCCGAGCTGATCGACCGGCTGGTTGCCCACGGCCTCGCCCGCGCCGGCAAGGCCTGATACCAAAGCTCTCTGAAAGGGACTCTTTTGGCATTCCGATGCAGATTTCTCATGTCCTTGGGGCATAGGGGAAATCTGCTGCTCTTCAGGCGCTTGGGTGCGGTCTGCACTTCATGCGCCTGGCATGAGGACCGCCCCCGGCTTCCCGGCAAGCCGGGACGCCACCGCCCCTGTCCGCAGCGCCCCGGGGCCGAGGCTCAGCCCGCCTTGCGCGGCCGGCCGCGGCGGCGGGGGGCTTCGGCGGGCGCCAGCGCATGGTCCAGCACCTTGCGGAACAGGGTCGGCAGGGCCTCGCCGGGCAGATCCACCGGATCCGCCCACCAGGCGCCGGCCGGCGGCCGCGCCGTCATCGGCAGCGCTGCCTGCCAGACATCCAGCACCAGATGAAAATGGGTGAAGGTGTGCCGCACCGTGCCGGTGCGGCGGTGCCAGTCGCCGGCAAGCGGCGCTTCCGCCGGGGCATCGTCGCCCGGGGCGACGGGCCCCCAGCCGGTGGTGGGCACGCCGGTCATGGCGCCCAGCAGCCCGGTTTCCGGCCGGCGCTCCACCAGCACCGCCCCATCGGCCCGG
The DNA here is from genome assembly GCA_050689115.1 of Segnochrobactraceae bacterium EtOH-i3. Lineage (GTDB taxonomy): Bacteria > Pseudomonadota > Alphaproteobacteria > Rhizobiales > Segnochrobactraceae > JBBSSF01. The sequence goes on from JBOGCN010000021.1 coordinate 7,180, forward strand.
ACCGCCACGAAGGCGGCACCCAGCCGGGTCGGCTTGTCGGTTTTCGCCGCCTTGACCGGAAAGGTCTCCGCCGTGCCGGCCGGTCCGGCAGAACAGGCGGAGAAGAACGGGCACAGCGCACAGGCCGGACGCTTGGGGGTGCAGATCGTTGCCCCCAGATCCATCATCGCCTCGGCAAACTCTCCCGGCCGGTTCGCCGGCACCAGCGCCTCGGTGCGGGCGCGGATTTCGGTCTTGGCGGCCGGCAGCGGCGTGGCGATGGAATAAAGACGGGCGACGACGCGCTCGACATTGCCATCGACCGCCGCCGCACGCTGGCCGAAGGCGATGGCCGCGATGGCGCCGGCCGTATAGGGCCCGATGCCCGGCAGTTCGGTGAGCCCGGCGACCGTATCGGGAAAGCGTCCGCCAAGCTGATCCGCCACCCTCTCGGCGGCGGCCTTCAGATTGCGCGCCCTGGCATAATAGCCAAGCCCCGCCCATGCCTTCAGCACGTCGTCGAGGGGGGCGCGGGCCAGATCGGTGACCGTCGGCCAGCGGGTGGTGAAATCGACGAAATAGGCCGCCACCGCCTGCACGGTGGTCTGCTGCAGCATGATCTCCGACAGCCAGACGCGATAGGGATCCGGCCGGATGCCGGCGCGCCGCTCGGCCGGGCCGGTGCGCCAGGGCAGGCGCCGGGCGTGGCGGTCATACCAGGCCAGAAGCGCCTGCGGATCGGGGGCAACGGACGGCATGGCAGGGCGATCCCCCCTCCTTGGCAGCAACGATTGATCCCCCGGCGCACGGGGCGCCTCCCAGCACCCGCGCGCTGGGAGGACAGCAAAAACCGGAGCGGGACCGTCAGGCGGTAAACGTCACCACGATCGGCACATGGTCCGAGGCGCGTTCCCAGCCGCGGGCAGCGCGGACGACGTCGACCTTCGTCACCCGGGCGGCGAGGTCTTCGGTGGTCCAGACGTGATCGAGCCGGCGGCCGCGGTCGGAGGCGGCCCAGTCGCGGGCGCGGTAGCTCCACCAAGTGTAAAGCTTTTCCGGCACCGGGATGGCCTGACGCACCACATCGGCAAGGGGGCCGGCAAGGCGGGCGGTCTCCAGCCCCTCGGTTTCCACCGGGGTATGGGACACCACGTCGAGCAGCTGCTTGTGGGACCAGACGTCTTCCGGATAGGGCGCGATGTTGAGATCGCCGACGAGAACGCCGGGGCCCCGGGCGGCGATGCCGGCGCAGAAGTCCTGCATTGCCGCGAGCAGACGCAGCTTGGCGTCGAATTTCGGGTTCACCGCAGGGTCCGGCACATCGCCACCGGCCGGCACATAGAGGCAGTGCACCCGCATCGCGCTGCCGGCAAAGGCGACGTCGGCGGCCACATGGCGCGGCTCGTCCACCTCGCCCAGCACCGTCTTTTCAGCATTCAGCAGCGGCCGGCGGGAGAGGATGGCGACGCCATGGTGCCCCTTGGTGCCGTTGTTCATCTCGATGTGCTCGTAGCCGAGCATCCGCACCGCTTTCAGCGGGAAGGCGCCATCGGGGCAGCGCGTTTCCTGCAGGCAGAGCACGTCCGGGGCGTGCTCGGCGACGAAGCGGGACACGAGGTCGAGCCGCGCGCGGATCGAGTTGACGTTCCAGGTGGCAACGACGAGGCGGTCGGCCATGGGTCCGGTCTCCGGGGCGGCGCGCAGGAACGCCGGGGATCAGGGACGGCCGGCGCGCTCCGGCAGGGGCGCGCCGGCCAGAGGATCAGCGCGCGCGGCTGGTGACGAAGCCGAGGATCTTGCGCACGTCGGCCAGCACCGGATCGGCAATGGCGGCGGCGCGCTCGGCACCATCGCCCAGCACGGCGTCGATATAGCCGGGATCGGCCACCAGACGGCGCATTTCCTGGGTGATCGGGCCGATCTTCGACACCGCCAGCTCCGCCAGCGCCGGCTTGAAGGCCGAGAACTGCTGGCCACCGAACTCGGCCAGCACCTGTTCGCGGCTGATGCCGGCAAGTGCTGCATAGATGCCGACGAGATTTTCGGCTTCCGGCCGGCCCTTCAGCCCATCCAGCTCCGAGGGCAGACCATCGGGATCGGTCTTGGCCTTGCGGATCTTCAGGTTGATGGTGTCGGTGTCGTCGATGAGGTTGATGCGCGAATAATCGGACGGGTCCGACTTCGACATCTTCTTGGCACCGTCGCGCAGGGACATGACCCGGGTGGCCGGGCCCTGGATCAGGGGCTCGGGCAGCGGGAAATAGCCCTCGCCGAAGCCGAGATCGGCGATGCGATGGCTGTAGTCGTTGTTGAACTTCACCGCGATGTCGCGGGTCAGCTCCAGATGCTGCTTCTGGTCCTCGCCGACGGGCACCGCGGTCGCGCGGTAGACCAGAATGTCGGCGGCCATCAGCGTCGGATAGGCGAACAGGCCGACGGAGGCGTTCTCCTTGTCCTTACCCGCCTTCTCCTTGAACTGGGTCATGCGGTTGAGCCAGCCCATGCGCGCGATGCAGTTCAGGATCCACGCCAGCTCGGAATGGGCGGCCACCTGGGACTGGTTGAAGACGATGTGGGCCTTCGGATCGATGCCGGAGGCCAGGAAGGCAGCCGTCACCTCGCGGATGGAGCGGGTGAGGTCGGCCGGATCCTGCCAGACGGTGATCGCATGCAGGTCCACCACGCAATAGACGCAGGGGAAGGTGTCCTGCAGGGAAACGAACCGGGTGATGGCACCCAGATAGTTGCCGAGGTGGAGATTGCCTGTCGGCTGCACGCCGGAGAAAATGCGGGGCTCGAAGGCGGTCATGTCATCACCGGACCAGAACGGATCGGATCGCGCCGGCAGACAGGAGCCGCGTCCCCCGGTTCAGGATGGGGAACGGAGAGGCCGGGCCGGCCGCGACGGGGCTGCGCGGGAGCGCAAGGCGGACACCGCCCGCGGAAATCCGGGGATCGCCGGGGCAGGGGGCCGGACGGACGGAGCGGCGGGCGCCACGACCCTCGGGGGCGCCGGGCCCGTCCGCACGGGCGCCCGGTTATGGCCGCATCCGGCCCCCCGCGCAAGGCCGCGCGACCCCGTCCGCCCGGCCCGGCGCGGCTTTTGCCCGGATCGCGCCACTTTCACCGGATCTTTACCGCTGGCCCTGCAAGGTGGCGAGGATAGCGGAGGACCCGCCCGCCCCCGGGCGGCGCGCCTCCGGACAGATTGACCACGGACCAGGATCGACCGGCGGGTGCCTTTTCAAAAGGGCCCCGGCCGCATCCGTTTGAGGAAACGAGGAGCCATGTCGCGGATCCTGCTCGCGGAAGACGACTCCGACATGCGCAACTTCCTCTCCAAGGCGCTCGAAAAGGCCGGCTACTCCGTCGTGCCCTTCGACAACGGCCTGTCGGCCTACGAGCGCCTTCGCGAGGAACCGTTCACGCTGTTGCTGACCGATATCGTGATGCCGGAGATGGACGGCATCGAGCTGGCGCGGCGCGCCGTGCGGCTCGATCCGGATCTCAAGGTGATGTTCATCACCGGCTTTGCCGCCGTTGCCCTCAACCCGGACAACCAGGCCCCCAAGGAAGCCAAGGTGCTCTCCAAGCCCTTCCATCTGAAGGACTTGGTGCGCGAGGTCGAGAAGCTTCTCGCCGCCTGAGCTCCCCGCCGCCTCCTGTTTCAGGGGCACGCCGTGCCGACCGCGCCCGGGCCCCTGAAAACTGTTGCCGGCCAGCAGGCCCCCCTTATCCCGGGACCTTTGCCATCACCCGGCCGGCCGACCCTGACGGGCCGGCATCCAGAACGATCTGGTTACGCCCCCGCGCCTTGGCGACATAAAGCGCCCGGTCGGCCCGGGCCATCAGCGCCGACAGAGCCTCCTCCGGCTTGCGGCGCACCGCCAGCCCACCGGACAGCGTGACATTGATCCCCGGATCGGCCACCGCCACACTGGCCAGCCCGGCACGCAGGGCCTCGGCGGCCGCCATGCCCTCCTCCGGTGTCCGGCCGGCAAGCAGCACGGAAAATTCCTCCCCGCCCGTCCGTCCGATCACAGCCCCCTCGGGCATGTGCGCGTTCAGACGGGCCGCGACCGTCTGGATTACCCGGTCGCCGGCAGCATGGCCGAAGGTGTCGTTCACCTGCTTGAAATGGTCGATGTCGACCATCAGCACCAGCACCGACGCCGCCTGAAGGCGCGCCGTCGCCTCCCGGTCAAAGGCCCGCCGGTTGAGGAGGCCCGACAGCCCGTCCACATCCGCCTGCCGGTGGATGATCGCCGTCATGTTCATCACCACGACGAGAATAAGGGCAAGTGCCACTGCCACCAGCACCAGACCCGAGGCCGCCTGGGAAAAGAGCGCATAGGCACTGTTCACATAGTCCCGGGCCGTCGCCCCCGCGCCCAGCAGATAGGCCGCCGGCGGCTTCAGGAGGAAATGCAGGGCGGCGACGGCAAACAGCGCCGCCAGCAGCCGGTCGAGCGGTCCGCGGATCCCGCGCATGACCACGATGGCACACAGCCCCGTACCGAGAATGAAGGGGAGCTGGTAGGCGAAGCCGAACAGCAGGCTGTCCCGGGGCGCACCGCTGATTGCCACCCGCAGCCCGAGACTGCCGACAAACAGCACCGGCAGCAGTCCGCGCGACAGGCGCACGCCATAATAACGCTGCAGCGCCGCGGCCATCACCAGAAAGGCCAGGGTGAAACTCGTGTAGCTGAGCGCCTCGAACACCCCGGTGCCCACCGGCGCAAGCCGCACCAGCAGCTCATTGGCCGGCGTCATCGCGCCGATGACATAACTGAGCGCAAAGCCGCGCAGAGCCTCCGGCGCGCCCCGCAACCGGGACAGCAGAATGAACGTCCCGGCAATCAGGAGGGCGATCACCAGATTGGCGGACAGGGCGAAGAACGCTCCGGTCATCGGATGTGCGTGGGCTCCGGTTATGGCCGGACCCGGGCAGGCATGCCACGCCACCCGCCGGCCAGAGCGCCGCACCCGGACTTCCTGTTACCGGGACCGTGCGGACGCCCGGGAGGGGGCAGATCCACAGGGGCTCCGGGGCTTTCGGCGCGCCTATTTTTGTAGATTGTATCCGATCTGAAGTGCATCCGGAATCCAACCGCTACCATCGGAGGAGGGCCGGACGCGGGCGAAGGCTGCGACATCCCGTCCCGCGAGGCGCACGGGAGCGCTGTCACCGCCGCCGGCGCCCCCGGCCGGCTTGACGCGCCGGTGGCCGGCCGTCACCGCTTGGGGCATGAGCACACCCGATCCGTCCGCCCTGCCCGCCGCCCGTGACCCGCTCGCCTTCATCCGCGCGAACACCCGGCTCCTGACCCCGCCCCATGTGCCGGAGGTGCGCCTGCATCTGGCCGACGAGGCGACGGCCCTGTGGGAGAAGACCGAGGAGGAGCTGGGGGCGATCGGCCTGCCGCCGCCCTTCTGGGCCTTTGCCTGGGCCGGCGGTCAGGCGCTGGCCCGCTATGTGCTCGACCATCCGGAGCTGGTCGCGGGCAGGCGGGTGCTGGATTTCGCCTCGGGCTCGGGTCTGGTGGCGATCGCCGCCATGATGGCCGGGGCGACGGAGACGCTGGCCACCGAGATCGACACCTTCGCCATCGCCGCCATCGCCCTCAATGCCGAGGCCAACGGTGTCACTGTTGCCGCCGCCTTCGAGGACGTGACGAAAGGCGCGGCCGGGCGCTTCGACGTCGTGCTCCTCGGCGATGTCTTCTATGAAAAGCCGATGGCCGAGGCCGTGCTCGCCTGGGCCTGGCGCGAGCACGAGGCCGGCGCCACCGTGCTGGTCGGCGATCCCGGCCGCTCCTATCTGCCGCGGGAACGGCTGGAGGCCGTCGCCGAATACTCCGTGCCCGTCACCCGGGCGCTGGAGGACTCCGAGGTGAAACACACCAAGGTGTGGCGCTTCCGGGCCTGACCACCGGCCCCGTTCCCGTGGAGCTGCCCGCCCCGGCGCCGCGCCCCTGACATAAAGACATGCTTATATCCTGATTGCCTTGACGGCGCGTCCTGCCTATAAACCGGGGCAGGACGGGCGCGCACCCCGGGGCCGGATGCCTTCGTGCGTGCTCAGGATCACCCGGGCCCCCGCGGGCTCCGACGGACCCGCACCGGAACATCTCAAGGATTTCGCGCCGATGGCCGCTTTCACCGACTATCTCGTCAAGGACATCTCGCTGGCCGGCTGGGGCCGCATGGAACTCGACATTGCCGAGACCGAGATGCCCGGCCTGATGGCGACCCGCGCCGAATTCGGCCCGGTCCAGCCGCTGAAGGGCGCCCGCATCGCCGGCTCCCTGCACATGACGATCCAGACGGCGGTTCTCATCGAGACCCTCGTGGCGCTGGGCGCCGAGGTGCGCTGGGCGTCCTGCAACATCTTCTCCACCCAGGACCATGCCGCCGCGGCCATCGCCGCTGCCGGCATTCCGGTGTTCGCCGTGAAGGGCGAGACCCTGGAAGAGTATTGGGACTATGCCGACCGCATCCTCGACTGGGGCAATGGCGAGACCGCCAACATGATCCTGGATGATGGCGGCGACGCCACCATGCTGGTGATCCTCGGCTCCAAGGCCGAGACCGACCCGTCGGTGCTCACCAACCCGGGCAACGAGGAAGAGGCTGCCCTCTTCGACGTGATCCGCAAGCGGCTGGCCAAGGATCCGACCTTCTACTCCCGCGCCAAGGCTGCCATCCGCGGCGTCTCGGAAGAGACGACCACGGGCGTGCATCGCCTCTACCAGCTGCAGGAGCGCGGCGAGCTGCCGTTCCCGGCCATCAACGTCAATGACTCCGTCACCAAGTCGAAGTTCGACAACAAGTATGGCTGCCGCGAGTCCCTGGTGGACGGCATCCGCCGGGCGACCGACGTGATGATGGCCGGCAAGGTCGCGGTGGTCTGCGGCTATGGTGACGTGGGCAAGGGCTCGGCCCAGTCGCTGGTCGGCGCCGGCGCCCGGGTCATCGTGACGGAAGTCGATCCGATCTGCGCCCTGCAGGCCGCCATGGACGGCTTTGCCGTGCGCACGCTGGAAGACGTCGCCGCGACGGCCGACATCTTCGTCACCTGCACCGGCAACAAGGGCATCATCACCCTCGACCACATGCGCGCCATGAAGGACATGGCGATCGTGTGCAACATCGGCCATTTCGACAACGAGATCGAGATCGCCGGCCTGAAGAACATGAAGTGGAAGAACGTGAAGCCGCAGGTGGACCTCGTCGAGTTCCCCGACGGCAAGCGCCTGCTGCTGCTCTCCGAGGGCCGTCTGGTCAATCTCGGCAACGCCACCGGCCATCCGAGCTTCGTGATGTCGGCCTCCTTCACCAACCAGACGCTGGCCCAGATCGAGCTGTGGACCCGTCCGGATGCCTACGAGAAGAAGGTCTACATCCTGCCGAAGCACCTCGACGAGAAGGTCGCCCGCCTTCATCTGGCCAAGCTCGACGTGCATCTGACCAAGCTGAGCCAGGAGCAGGCCGACTATATCGGCGTGCCCGTGGAAGGTCCGTTCAAGGCCGACCACTACCGCTACTGAGAGCAGACCGGAAGGCTCCGGATCCGGCGGGAGGCCGCGGGATCCGGGATCTTCCGGAGCCTGCCGGGACGGGTCATGCCCGATCCCCAGAGAATTGGCCGCGGGATGCCGGATAGGCTCGCGCGGCCCTTTCTTTTCGGTTAAGGTCCGGCCCCGCGAGGCGGGCCGGATGTTGCGTGATCACGACGGGGACCGGCCCCCCGCCTGAAAAATTCCGCCTCCCTGCCCGCCGACACCCGGGGCAGGGCAAGGCTATGTGTTCCGGGCAATCTGTCCGGAACGGGTGTCCCGGAGGTCTTGAGTACAATGGCGAACGTCGTCGTCGTCGGGTCGCAGTGGGGCGACGAGGGCAAGGGCAAGATCGTCGACTGGCTCTCGGAGCGTGCCGATGTGGTGGTGCGCTTCCAGGGTGGCCACAACGCCGGCCATACGCTGGTGATCGACGGCGTTCAGTACAAGCTGAGCCTTCTGCCTTCGGGTGTGGTGCGTCCCGGCAAGCTCGCCGTCATCGGCAATGGCGTGGTGCTCGACCCCCATGCGCTGGTGGCCGAACTTGGCCGTCTGGCCGAGCTTGGCGTCCACGTGACGACCGAACAGCTCCGCATCGCCGAGAATGTTCCGCTGATCCTGTCGCTCCACCGCGAGCTGGACGCCTTCCGCGAGAACTCCGCCTCGGGCACCAAGATCGGCACCACCAAGCGCGGCATCGGCCCGGCCTATGAGGACAAGGTCGGCCGGCGCGCCATCCGTCTCATGGATCTGGCCGAGCTGCCGGCGCTGAAGGGCAAGATCGAGCGCATGCTCGCCCATCACAACGCGCTGCGCCGCGGCCTCGGCGAGCCGGAAATCGCCGTCGAGACCCTCTATGAGGAGCTAGTGTCGGTTGCCGACAAGGTGCTGCCCTTCATGGACAACACCTCCCGCATCCTGGACGCCCAGCGCAAGGCCGGCAAGCGCATCCTGTTCGAGGGTGCCCAGGGCGCCCTGCTCGACGTTGACCATGGCACCTATCCGTTCGTGACCTCCTCCAACACGGTGGCGGGTCAGGCGGCGGCGGGGTCCGGCATGGGCCCGGGTGCCATCAGCTATGTGCTCGGCATCACCAAGGCCTACACCACCCGCGTCGGCGAGGGCCCGTTCCCGACCGAGCAGGAAGGCGACATCGGCGAGTTCCTCGGCACCCGCGGCAAGGAATTCGGCACCGTCACCGGCCGCAAGCGCCGCTGTGGCTGGTTCGATGCCGCTCTGGTGCGCCAGACCGTGCGCACCTCGGGCATCCACGGCATCGCGCTGACCAAGCTCGACGTGCTCGATGGTCTGGACGAGATCAAGGTCTGCGTCGGCTACAGGCTCGACGGCCGCGTGATCGACGACCTGCCGGCTGCCGAAAGCGCCCAGCGCCGGGTGGAGCCGATCTACGAGACGCTTCCCGGCTGGCGTGAATCCACCTACGGTGCACGTTCCTGGGCCGACCTCCCGGCACAGGCGGTGAAATATGTGCGCCATGTGGAAGAGCTGATCGGCGCCCCGGTCGCCCTGCTCTCGACCAGCCCGGAACGGGACGACACCATCCTGGTGGCCGACCCCTTCCAGGACTGAGCCTCCCGGCCACACCTGATCCGGCGCCCCCCGCGGGCGGCGCCGGAGGGATGGAATGTGCCGGGCGTTGAACGCGCGTCACCAGCTTCAAGGGGGCGGGTCAGTCGAGACCTGCCCGCAACGGACCGGATCTGAGCGGTATGGCGGATTATCATTCAGTTCTGCAGCGCGCGATCGGCAACCTGCCCCAGAACACCGGGCAGGCGCGGCGCGAAATCTATGACAAGGCCCGCAAGGCCCTGGTGCGCCAGCTCGAAAGTTTCGATCCGCCCCTTCCTCCGTCCGAGATCACCGCCCAGCGCCTGGCGCTGGAGGAAGCGATCCGCCGCATCGAAACCGAGGTGGTGCGCCGCAGCGCCACCCAGCCCCGGCCGGCCGCGGTCGCCCCGCCTGCTCCCGCGCCCCGGCCGGCGCCGGCTCCCGCTCCCGCTCCCGCTCCAGCCCGCGCCGAACCACGCCCCGAGCCGGTGGCTCCGGTTCGTACCCCGCCCGTCGAGCGTCCGGTCCGGGAAGCTCCTGCTCCGGTCCCGGCGGCGCGTCCTGTTCCCGAGACCCTTCCCGAGCCCGCCCTGCCGCCGGAACCGGCCTATGTTCCGCATCCCGAACCGGTCATGCCGGAGCCCGTGGCCCCGCCGGTAGAGCCCCCCGTGGCCCCGCCGGTCGCCGAGGCCCGTCCCCCGCGTTTCCGCAGGCCCGCTCCGGAAGCGGCGGCTCCGGCCACCGACGGGGAGACGCCAGCTCAGGCCCCCGACGCGGCCGCTCCGCGGGTCCGCCGGCGCGTCGATCCCGACCGGCCGGTCCGGCCGCGCCGGGAGAGGCCAGTTGCCCCGGCCCAGGCGCCTGAAAATGCCCCGGCTGACCGCACCGCCGCCCCGGCCGTCCGGCCCCGCCCTCCCCGCGGTGCCGATGCCAGCTGGGCCTATGCCGAGGACGGGCAGTCTCTGCCCCCGACCGGCGAGTTTGACCCGCGCCTTCCGGCCCGCGACGCAGACCTTCCGGACGGCGAAGCGCCGCCGGTTGCGCTCTCTGCCGAACGCAGGCCAGCGAAGAGCCGAGCCGTGCGTCCGCCGGCAGATAACGACTTTCCGCCCCGGACCCGGGTCTCTCCTGCCCGCAAAAAGGCCAAGAAGCGCGTCAACCCGCGGCTGCTTGCCATCGGTCTCGCCGTCGTTGCGCTTCTCGCGGTCAGTGTTGGCGCAGTCTATCTGCTGACGACCGGAACCCCGACGCCGGCAAGCGAGACCGCGGACAGCGGGGAAGCCGATACGCCGCCGGATGCCCCGCCCCCGGCCGACAACGCCGATGCGTCCGCCCCGGCGGACGCATCGGGCGGCAAGATTGCGGACCGGCTTGAGGATGACGTGAAGCGGGTCCCGACCCGGCGCATCGTCACGACCACCCCGGACGGCGAGGATCCGGCCGGCGCCGCTGACGGGCAGACGCCCGCCGCCGTCCCGATGCCGCCGGCGCAGGATGGGGCTCCGGCCGAACCGGCCGCCACCATGTCGGCCACCGGCGACCGCGCAATCCTCTATGAGGAGGGTGCGGCCCAGGGGTCACGCGGATCTGCGGCCGTCGGCAAGGTGAGCTGGAAGCTCGTGCAGGAGTCCTTTGCCAATGGCCCGAAAGAGGCGATGGTGCGGGCATCTGTGACCATCCCCGAGCGCAAGGTGACGGTGGGCCTGCTGTTCCGGCAGAACCATGACCCTGCCCTGCCGGCCAGCTATCTGGTTGAAATTACCTATGATCTGCCGGACAATTTTGCCGGTGGCGGCATCACCAATGTTCCGGGCATCATCATGAAGGCGTCCGAGGACTCCCGCGGCGACGCCCTGCTCGGCGCCTCGGCGCGGGTATCCGACGGCCTGTTCTGGATCGCGCTGGCCCAGTCGCCGACCGATGTGGCGCGCAACGACGCGCTGCTGCGGGACCGCAACTGGATCGACATTCCAATGCTCTACGCCAACGGCCGCCGCGCCATCCTGACCATCGAGAAGGGCCCCGAAGGCGACAAGGCCCTCGACGCCGCTCTCGACGCCTGGGCCAAGAAGGCGAACTGACGCGCCCGGGCGCGGACACGGACCCAGTTCACGGGGATCCGGGGCAACCCGGGTCCCCGTTTTCATTTGCGGGAATGATTGGCCAGAACGGAGAGCGGCCGGCCGCCGGACACCCCGCCGCCGGCTCCTCCTGCGCCTGGTGTCAGAGCGGCAGAGCCTTCAGCCGGGCACTGCGGTTGATCGAGATCTCGTGCATCGATGGCGCGCACTCAAAGCCGGGCAAGCCCTACCGAAACGCCATCGGGTGACCTGCCCTTACAGGATCGCGTCGATCCCCTTGGTGCGGGCGAGCGTCAAGAGCTTCAGCGAGGGCCCGCCCGGCTTCTTCTCGCCGCGCTCCCACTTGCTGACCAGAGACGTCGTGACATTCAGCGCCCTGGCGAAGATCGCCTGGCTCATGCCCGACTGCTCGCGGATGGCCCGGATCGCGTCGGGATCAAGATCAACCACCGGCGTCAGGCATCCGACGTCGAAGGTACGCATGGTTTCCTTGGTGATGAGGCCATGCTGGAACAGATCATCGGCAATCTCGTGGATCGCCTGAAGGGCCTCGCTCTTGTAGGAGCGCTCAGGATTTGTCATCGTCCCCTATGGCCTCCCATTTTCCGGACAGCAGCATCTCGAAATCCGCCCGCGCAAGCTGGATCGCCAGAAGCCGGAACATATCCAGCTCTTCAGGAAGGAGATCGGATTTCTTATTTTTCTCATATCCATAAAAAAACAGACATCGGTCTGTCCTTTACGAAAATAACGATGGTGCGATATGCGCCCCTCTTGCCCTGTCCAGCCCGCGGCAGACGCTTCTTGAAAAGGAAATCGCCAAGCCGGGCGTCGACAAGGCCATTTTCAATTTCTGTGGCGGCATTCAGGATCACGGCCTTGGCAATTCTCTGCTTCTTGAGAAACCTCGCGACCGCGACGGAGATTGCGACGCGCATGACTGGCGCTCCCGATATCCGGCTCCATCTCTCATGGCATTTCCGAGCCCTAACGGGATCTCAGGCTTTTAGATCTATAGTACTTAGTACCATAATTCAATCCCGGCACCCAAAAACCAAAACGGGCGGGGAAGCCTGTGCTTCCCCGCCCGTTCGGTCTCTTCATCCGGCCTTGCGCCCCAACGGCGCCGTCGCCCTTACAGGATGAACCGGCTCAGGTCGGCGTTGCGGGCGAGGTCGCCGATGTTGCGTTCGATATAGTCGGCATCAATGACGATCGTGGAACCGGACTTGTCCGGGGCGGTGAAGGAGATGTCGTCGAGAATGCGCTCCATCACCGTCTGCAGGCGGCGGGCGCCGATATTCTCGACGGTGGAGTTGATCTCCACGGCAATCCCCGCGATCGCCTCGATGGCGTCGTCGGTGAATTCCAGCGTCACCTCTTCCGTGCCGAGCATGGCGATGGACTGGCGGATGAGGCTGGCCTCGGTTTCCGTCAGGATGCGGCGGAAGTCTTCCTTGTCGAGCGGCTTCAGCTCGACGCGGATCGGCAGACGGCCCTGCAGTTCCGGCAGCAGGTCCGCCGGGCTTGCCACATGGAAGGCGCCCGAGGCGATGAACAGGATATGGTCCGTCTTCACCGGGCCATACTTGGTGGCAACCGTGGTGCCTTCGATCAACGGCAGCAGATCGCGCTGCACGCCTTCCCGGCTCACCTCGCCGCCGCGGCCCTCGCGGGCGCAGATCTTGTCGATCTCGTCGATGAAGACGATGCCGTCCTGGGCCACCACCTTGAGGGCTTCGGCCGTCAGCTTGTCCTGATCGAGCAGCTTGTCGGACTCTTCCGCCACCAGCGGCTCATAGGCATCATGCACATTGACCTTGCGGGTCTTCTTCTGGCCGCCGAAGGCCTTGCCGAGCATGTCGCCGAGATTCATCACGCCGACATTGCCGGGCAGGTTCGGCATCTCGAAGGCCGGCATGGACGGCGCGGCCGAGACCTCGATCTCGATTTCCTTGTCGTTCAGCTCGCCATCGCGCAGGCGCCGGCGGAAGGCTTCCCGGGTGGCGGGGCTCGCCGTCTTGCCAACGATTGCCTCCAGCACCCGCTCTTCCGCCGCCAGCTCGGCCTTGGCATGAACCGACTTGCGCAGCTTTTCCCGGGTCAGCGCGATGCCGACTTCCACGAGGTCGCGGATGATCGACTCCACGTCGCGGCCGACATAGCCGACCTCGGTGAACTTGGTCGCCTCGACCTTGAGGAAGGGCGCGCCGGCGAGACGGGCGAGACGGCGGGAAATCTCGGTCTTGCCGACGCCGGTGGGCCCGATCATCAGGATGTTCTTCGGCGTCACCTCCTCGCGCAGGCTCTCCTCCAGCTGCTGCCGGCGCCAGCGATTGCGCAGCGCGATGGCAACGGCGCGCTTGGCGGCGTGCTGGCCGATGATGTGACGGTCGAGTTCGGAAACGATCTCGCGGGGGGTGAAATTGGTCATGGTGTCGAGGTTCCGGAGCCAGTGCGGGAGCCGGCGGGCGCGGCGGGCGGCAGCGCCGCCTTCACCCGTCCGTCCGGCAGGAGCGCGAGCACGCCGCGGCGCGCCGTCTCCCAGAAGACGCCCATGAAGAGCACCACGGCGCCGACCAGAAGCACGGCGGTCGCGATGGCGCTGTCGAGGGTCAGATCGGCCTGATGGGCAATCCAGCCGATCGAGATGGCGAGATAGGACAGCGAGGACACCAGCGGCGCCCGCCGGTCGAGAATGAGGGTGACGAGGGCCAGCACCGCAAACAGCGCCAGCACGCCGGCCACCTGGGCACCGTCGATGCCGTCGGTATCGAGAAAGCCGAGGCCCATCATGCCCATGGCGCCATGGACGATCAGGGGGGCGGCCACCAGATGCAGCCAGAAGGCCACATCCGCCCGGCGGGTGCGCCGGTCCGGGTCGCCGGCATCGACGAGAATGGCGACGAGGGCCACCACCAGACCGAAGCCGAGGGCGACATCGGCCTCGATCGAGCCGGCCGTCAGCAGCGGCAGCGCCCCGAAGAGGGCAGCGCCCAGACCGACGGCCACCCCTCCGGCGCTGATGGGCGTGCGGAAGCGCGCACCGAACAGGGCGCTGGCGGCCGCCCCCACCAGACCGGCAAGGATCAGCGGACCGGCATCCTCGGGGGTCGCCTCGGGGAACAGCGGATCGACCTCCATCCCCGTCAGCACCGCGGCAATCGTCGCCCCGACGAAGCCGACGGCCAGCACCAGCATGGGCAGCCGCAGACCCGGCCTCAGCGCGCGCAGCCCTTCCGCCAGCATCCACGCCAGCGGCACGGTGGCGACGACGACGCCCAGCACCGCCGGCCCGACCAGCAGCAGCAGCACGCCGACGGAGACGAACACCTCGTTGAAATTGCGCGCGACATCCACGACCTCGCCGCGCCGGTCCGTTGCCTCCGCCCGCTCCGCCCAGAAGGCGGCGAGCCGGTCGGCGGTCGCGGCATCCAGAATGCCGGCGGACACGGCGGCTGCGAGGTCAGCCCGCCGCATCAAGCTTCTCCAGCGTCACGTTGCCGTTGGTGTAGACGCAGATGTCGGCCGCGATCGCCATGGCGCGGCGGGCAATGGTCTCGGCATCGAGATCGGTGGGCAGAAGGGCGCGGGCAGCAGCCAGGGCATAGTTGCCGCCGGAGCCGATGCCGGCGACGCCATCTTCCGGCTCCAGCACGTCGCCATTGCCGGTGATGACGAGGGTGTGGTCCTTGTCGGCCACGATCATCATGGCTTCCAGCCGGCGGAGATAGCGGTCCGTGCGCCAGTCCTTGGCCAGCTCCACCGAGGCCCGCACGAGGGAGCCGCGGAACTGTTCCAGCTTGGCATCCAGCCGCTCCAGCAGGGTGAAGGCATCGGCCGTCGCGCCGGCAAAGCCCGCCAGCACCTGCCCGTGGTAGAGGGTGCGCACCTTGCGGGCCGTCGCCTTGATGACGGTCTGCCCGAGGGAGACCTGGCCATCACCAGCCACCACCACCTGACTGCCCTTGCGGATGGTGACGATGGTGGTGCCGTGCCAGGAGCGGGAGGATTCATCTGCGTTCATCGGGGGCCCGCTTTGGGTTGACCGGGCGGGCCGGAGGGCCCGTCCGCACAGGAAGGATCGGCCTTATGTAGGCGTCCGGCACGCTCCCGCAAAGCCCCTGCCCCCGACCATCCCTCAGGCCGCCGCCCGGGGGCGCCAGCGCTGGGCGATCAGGATGCCGGTGAGGATCAGGGTGTAGCCGACCGCATGGTACATGGCGAAGCGCTCGCCGAGGAACAGGATCGCAAACAGCGAGCCGAACACCGGGATCAGATGAAAATAGGGCCCGGCCCGGTTCGGCCCGATGAGCTGCACCCCGCGATTGAAGAAGAAGGTGGCAGCGATCGACGGGAACAGGATGAAGTAGGCGAGCGAAATCATGGTGAACGGTGTCACCTCGAAGCTGCGCCCGCCCGCCTGCTCATAGAGCGCGAACGGAATGAGCATCGCCGCGCCGATGCCGAACAGCAGCACCGCGAGCGACGCCGAGCTGATGGCCGGCCGCTTCTTCAAAAGCGCCGAATAGAGCGAGTAGCACAGGATCGCCGCCATCACCCAGAGATCGCCGGGATTGAGGGCGAGCCCGATCAGCCGGTCGACCGAGCCGCGGGCGATGATGGTGAGCACGCCGGTGAGCGAGGTGAGGATGCCCACCGCCTGCCCGATGGTCAGCCGGTCGCCGAAGATCAGGAAGGAGAAGGCGGCGATCAGCAGCGGCCCGAAGGACTGGATCAGCACGCCGTTCACGGCCTCGGTATATTGCAGGCCGATATAGGCGAAGGTGTTGAAGGCGCCGATGCCGCAGGCGCCGAGGATCAGCAGGATCGGCCAGGCGTGCTTCACGATCGGCCAGTCGCGCTTCAGCGCCCCCCAGGTGAAGGGCAGCGTCAGCACGAACGCCCCCACCCAGCGCAGGCACGCCGTCGACACCGGCGGCATGTGCCCGGCAATCGCCCGGCCGAGAGTGAGATTGGCGCCCCAGAACAGGGTGGTGAGGATCAGGAGCAGATGCGGCTGGGCAAAGAACCAGTCGAAGGGCCCCGCGGCCTTGTGGGTCTGCCGGGTCATGGGCGGTATCCGGAACTGGACGGGCCCGACGGGATCCGCCGCCCCGGGCCACACCGGCGCAAGGCGGACGGACGATCCCGGAGCGGGCAAAATCGGGGGGCCGGACGGACATCCGGACCGGGGCGGGCGCACCGGACGGCGGGACCCGCGGGGCGCCCCGGAGAGCCCTCCGGATCGGCGCAGCACCGGGAGATGGCCGGGCCGGAAGCTGTCCGGCGGCCACCCAGATCCCGCCCTCGGGGCGGACCGGCATACTAGGCGAGCCCCCCGGCCTTTGCCAGCACCCGCACGCGCCCGCCATGGCCGCGACAGCCCCCTGTCGGACATCCCCCGGCGTCCCGGCTGTCATGGATGTTTCACGTGGAACACCCGGGCATCCGGACCATCCGCAATGGACCGGATCCGCCCGGACACCGGGACCGCCGTCTGTTCGCGGCTGCAGAAAAAGCCGTTTGCGACAAGGGAATTGGCGCGGGGGCCGCCACGCGCGGACGGCTCCCGGGATTGCGTCCGCCTTGCAAATTGGGCCGCAATCGAATGATTCCAGACAATAATTTTCTTGATCTGCCGGGCGGACGGGGATCAAGGTGCCGGCCTTCGGACAGGCGCTGCCGCCCTGCGGCAGCCGGCAGGGAGAGGCACCATGGCAGGACGGGCACGGAGCGGGATCGCAATTGCGGCGCTGCTCTCGGGAGGGCTGCTCCTCCACCCGTCCGGTTTCGCCCGGGCCGCAGATGCCCCGGATCCGGCGCTGGTGCAGCTCGGCTCGGACCTCTTCCACGACAGCGACCTGTCGAAGAACCGCACCCAGGCCTGCGCCACCTGTCACATGCCCGATGCCGGCTTCGTCGACCGGCGCGATCTGCCCGACACCGGCCTGGCGGCGTCTCTCGGCGATGACGGCACCTCCATCGGCACCCGCAACGCGCCGACGGCCAGCTATGCCGCGCTCAGCCCGCGCTTCCACAAAAATGCCGAGGGCAAATATGTCGGCGGCCAGTTTCTCGATGGCCGCGCCGCCACACTGGAGGAGCAGGCCGGCGGCCCGCCCCTCAATCCGGTGGAAATGGGCATGCCCGACAAGGCCGCCGTGGTGGCCCGGCTGACCGAGAACCCGGATTACCAGACCCGCTTTGCCGCCCTGTTCGGCGCCGACATCTTTGGCGACACTGACCGCGCCTATGACGCCATGACCCGGGCCATCGCCGCCTTCGAGCGCACGCCGGAGTTCCAGCCCTTCGACAGCCGTTATGACCGGGCGCTGCGCGGCGAAATCAAGCTGACGGATCAGGAAGAACTCGGCCGTGTGCTGTTCTTCTCAAACCAGTTCACCAACTGCAATCTCTGCCATCAGCTGAAAGCCAATGGCGGGCAGGAGGGCGAAACCTTCAGCAACTACCAGTATCACAATATCGGCGTGCCGGCGAACCCGGCCCTCAACGCCGTGCATGATGGCGGAAAGCCGGATCTGGGCCTCGCCGAGAACCCCAATGTGCCCGACAAGGACGCCCAGGCCGGCAAGTTCAAGGTGCCGCCGCTGCGCAATGTCGGTGTCACCGGGCCCTACATGCACAATGGCGTGTTCAAGGACCTTCGCACCGTCATTCTGTTCTACAACAAGTATAACAGCATCGCGAAGCGCCGGCAGATCAACCCGGAAACGGGGAAGGAATGGGATCCGCCCGAGGTCGCCGCAAACATCTCGCTGACCGAGCTGGAGACCGGCCCGGCGCTGGATGACAAGCGCATCGACGCCCTCGTCGCCTTCCTGAAGACCCTGACCGACGAGCGCTATGAAGCCCTGCAGGCCGAGATCGACGCCGAGGCAGCGGCCAGCGCGGCGGGGAAGTAGGAACCGGCTTCTTTCGGGGGCCTCTGCCCACGAAGCCCCGGACCGGGAAGCAGAGCCTCCCGGTCCGGGGCTTTTTTGTCAGATCAGGTGCTCTAGGCCAGAAGCTTCAGCGCCGCCTCGTGCACGCGCGGGTCGCCGCTGGCCACCACCTGGCCGCCATCCAGCGCGGACCCGCCGGTCCAGTTTGTCACGGTGCCGCCGGCGCCTTCGATGATCGGGATCAGCGCGGCGATATCATAGGTTTTCAGGCCGCATTCCACGCACAGATCCGCCTGGCCCGCCGCCACCATGGCATAGCCATAACAGTCGGTGCCGAAGCGGACATGGCGCACCGCCGCGGCGATGCGCTCATAGGGCGCCGCCTCGGGACCGGTGAACAGCGTCGGCGAGGTCGTCAGCGTCAGGGCCGAGGCGAGATCGGCGCACGCCCGGGTCTTCAGCGGGCCGGCACCCGTCGGCCCCTGCCAGAAGGCGGTGCGGCCATCGCCCCAGAAGCGCTCGCCCACATAAGGCTGGGCCATCATGCCATGGGTCGCCCGCCCGCCGGAGCGCCGGCCGATCAGCACGCCCCAGGTCGGCAGGCCCGCAATGAAGGCCCGGGTGCCGTCGATGGGATCGAGGATCCAGACGGCCTCGGCATCATCATGCACCACGCCATATTCCTCGCCGAAGATGCCGTCGTCGGGAAAGCGCGCCGCAATCGCCGCGCGCATCACCGCCTCGGCGCCGCGATCGGCCACCGTCACCGGATCAAACAGACCCGGCGCCGCCTTGTTCTCCACATCGGGCAGATGCCGGAACAGGGGCAGGATCTTCGCACCTGCGAGATCAGCCAGGGTATGCAGGAAGGCGGTCAGCTCATCGGTCTGGTGCATGGCAGCTATGCAATTCCGCTATGTCGGGAGGGCTTGGCAAGGGGAGGCGCGTTGTTCCCGCTGCCCGACCATGACATCAAGGCTTTGATAATCAAGGCCAAACCAGCAACGCCCGAAAGACTCCGGACGCGGCCGGACACAGTTTCGCCGGGATCGCGGAAAAACAAAAGGCCCCGTCAGCGACGGGGCCCGCAGGGTGCATTGACGATTGTGCAGTGCACTGTCATAGTCGCCCTCAGACAGCGTGAGCCACGCTCCGCTGTTGCCCTCCTTGGGCGTTTCCTCCCTAGACTTGGGCCGCCGCTGTCAAAGCGTGCGGCCTCTTTTTTTGCCCGTGTGTCACGGGACCCCGCTCCTGTTTCAGGATCCGGGGAAGACTGCACCGGCCGCCCCTTCCTGCCCTGTCTGCGATCCGCACACCGACCGCAATCCGTGTGCAAGCCCCAGGCTGGCGAAAGGCTCTCCGAGACCACCGGCTCTTGAGCGACCGGCTTTCGGGAAGGACATTTGCCCGGTCCGCGCGTCGCCGTCGACGTGCATCTTGCCGCACGTAAAGCGTGCTTTAGACATCCAAAGCGCGACCTGCGCACCCGGTCCGGCTGTACCGTGCCCCGCACGCTGACCCCGGCGGCGCGGGCAGAGCTGGCCGGACCGCCGGCCGGCGGCCCCGCGCTGCCGGTTACAGCGGACGAATTCTGTATGGCATGCCCTTTCCCGACGCCTTCGGGAAATGCGCGTCGCGCGCCCGGTCATTCCACACGCGTCCGCCTCATACCAGTCGCCTGAAGAGCTGACCGCACCATGCGCCTGAAGAGCAGCAGATTTCTCATATGCCCCAAGGACATGAGAAATCTGCACCGGACTGCCAAAGGATCCTTTTCAAGGACCTTTGGTATCAGACCATTGCCCGGGACCCGAGAGCGACAGGCGATGGCGGACCAGAGGAAAGGCCGGGCGCCTCGGCGCCGCTCTCGCATCCGCGTGCGCCCGAACGCGAATGCAGGAACCCATACGGCTCCGCAGACCGCATGGCTGTCATGCGCAATACGCCGGCATGAGCCCCTTGTCAGCCCAAGGGCCTGCAATCGCAGACCGACGTCCCTGTATACTAAATAGTTGCAGACTCTGGAATATCGGGGTTTTCCCGAGATCCGCCCGGCGAAAGCGCCTGAAGCGGAAACCTGCCGGAAGCGCTGACGCAGCGGGCCCCGACGGTTCCGGGGCCCGCGCATGCGATTGACGCTTGTGCAGTGCGGTGCCATATTCCGGACAGACAGCGTGAGCCACGCTCCGCTGTTGCCCTCCTTGGGCGTTTCCTCCCTAGACTTGGGCCGCCGCTGACAAAGCGAGCGGCCTCTTTTTTTGCCCCGTGCCCGGAGTTTCCGGTGCGCGTGGCGGATCGCTTTTTTTGCCGGACCGCCTATGGCTGACGACCCCGCCCTAAGGACGTCCGCACTCTTGCGCACCCCACACGGGTGCGTCGAGAAGCAATATGTCGCATGTAAAGTGAACTTGAGTTCTATTGACATGTGTTATTTCAGAGACTTGCAAAATCGAGTCCAAAAATCAGGTCGTCCGGATGCAAACTTTTCCCCGGTCTCGCCTTTTCCACCTGCGGCGGTGCACCGAAACACCCGGGAGACGGATACGAAAAAACCCCGTGTGGTAACCACACGGGGTTTTTGAACTCCCGGATTCCAGCCGGTGGCCCCTGACGGGGACCGGCCGCGAATCAGCCGCCGCACCAGACCGGCGCGGAAGCCGCTGATCTCACTTGGGCGCCAGGACCATGACGATCTGGCGGCCTTCGAGCTTCGGCTCGGCTTCCACCTTGGAGATCTCGGCGACTTCGTCGCGGATTTTCTCCAGAAGCCGCAGACCGATCTCCTGATGCGCCATTTCGCGGCCACGGAACCGCAGCGTCACCTTGACCTTGTCGCCATCCTCGAAGAAGCGGCCGATGGCCTTCATCTTCACCTCATAATCATGGGTGTCGATGTTCGGGCGCACCTTGACTTCCTTGACCTCGACGGTCTTCTGCTTCTTGCGCGCCTCGGCGGCTTTCTTCTGCGACTGGAACTTGAACTTGCCGTAATCCAGGATCTTGCAGACAGGCGGAACCGAATTCGGCGCGATCTCGACGAGGTCCATACCCGCCGCTTCCGCGAGCGAAATCGCCTCGAACGTGGGAACGACGCCGCGGTTGTTGCCTTCCGCGTCGATGAGCTGGACCTGCGGGATACGGATTTCCCGGTTGACGCGCGGCCCTTCCTTGGAGGGCGGAGGCGCTCGGAACGGACGACGAATGGTCGTGGTCTCCTCTGACGTTACGGTTCAGGGCCGCGTCTCCCGGCGGTTGCGGTCTTCTCCCGGGAAGACCCTCGACCGACAGGTGCGGCTTGTGCCCGCCCCGCCTCCCCTCGCACGCAGCGATCGGACGCGGCCTTGGGCCCCGCTCTCGAAAACACCGGCGTCCTCACGGACGGACCGGCCCCTGCGGGAACGGGCGAAATCTCTCTCCGGTTCCCCTTTTTCCGGATCGGAATGGGTGCCGGTCTCTGCCATCCCGCACCAGAGGAGCCCGCAAGGGCCCGCCGGGAACAGGATCCGGTCCAGTGACGCTCTCCGCACAAACGGAAACAGCCCCCCGGACCGTCATGGTCGCGGAGAGCGGACCGCGGACGACTGCCGCGTTCACGGAACACGCTGTTAAAATCCCGGGAAACGGGCGGAAAGTCAATGTCTCGCCGTCAACCGGATTCGAGCTCCCTGCCGACCTTGTTGCCGGAAGGCAAGGGGCATGTCCTCCCCGTGACCGACGACACCACTTGCGCGGCATCGCCTGCGGGAGCACAGTCCACCACATGATCGCGAAACGCAAGAGCTTCGAGCCCGGGCACCGGCGGAAATTCCTGGTGGTGATCGACGACACCCCGGAGTGCGACTGCGCCCTCGTCTATGCTGCCAAGCGCGCCGAACGCACCGGCGGCGCGCTGGCGCTGCTGCATGTCATCGTGCCCGAGTCCGCCCAGCAATGGCAGGGCGTCGAGGAGATCATGCGCGCCGAAGCCTTCGAGGATGCCCGCGCCATCCTTGGCCGCGCCGTCGATCGCGCCCGGGAAATCGCCCGCATCGAGCCGGAAATCCTCATCCGCGAGGGCCAGCGGGCGGATGAAGTGCTGAAGCTCATTCTGGATGACGAGGACCTGGCCATTCTGGTGCTGGCGGCCGAGCCCGGCACCAACGGCCCCGGCCCCCTCGTCTCGGCCATCGTCGGCCGCAGCGCCGGCAATTTCCCCATTCCGATCACCATCGTCCCCGGCCATCTGGACACCGGCGCCATCCTGACCATGGCCTGAGCCCCGCCCCGTGCGCCCCCCGCCTTTCCGCCCTTCGGAACGGTTCGAAAATGGCCCGCCGCACCTCTTGAACCGGCGCGGATCGTCGCTATGTTGTGTTCCGCGCCGACGGGCGCCGGGCGCGCCCCGGATATGGCGCGGCGCCTCGCCCATCGGGCTGCGGGCGGCCACCCAAGCGCGACCGTCGCCTTGCCGCCTCCCCGCCGATGGCCTTCATCCAGCCGGGCCGCCTTGACCGGTCCTTGCTCGGGGAGTTGCCTTCCATGTTCATCCAGACCGAGTCCACGCCGAACCCGCAGACGCTGAAGTTCCTGCCGGGCAAGCCCGTGCTGCCGGACGACACGCGGGAATATCGCTCGGCGGAAGATGCCGCCGGTTCGCCGCTGGCCCGCCGCCTGTTCGAGATCCCCGGTATCACCGGCGTGTTCCTCGGCTCCGATTTCGTCTCGGTGACCAAGGGCGATCCCGACTGGAACCATCTGAAGCCGGCCATTCTCGGCGCCATCATGGAGCATTTCCTCTCCGGCGCCCCGGTGCTGGACGATGGCTCGGTGACGGGCGCCGCCGATGACGACGGCGATTTCGACCCGGCCGACGCCGAGACGGTGGCCGTCATCAAGGAGCTGATCGAGGAGCGCGTGCGCCCTGCGGTCGCCAATGATGGCGGCGACATCACTTTCCGCGCCTTCCGCGAGGGCGTCGTCTATCTGACCATGCGCGGCTCCTGCGCCGGCTGCCCGTCCTCCACGGCAACCCTGCGCCACGGCATCCAGAACCTGCTGAAGCACTATATTCCCGACGTGCGCGAGGTCCGCGCCGTCGCCTGATCCGGCCCCGGCCGGATCCCGGACGCCAGAGGTCCTCGAAAAGGACCCTCTGGCAATCCGCTGTCCTTCAGGCGCATGGATGCGGTCCGCATGGCGGGCGCCTGATATTAAGCCGTCCGGCCGGCCGATCCCGACCGACGACCCCGACGCCGAAAGCGCCCCAGTTCCCCGCCCGGCCCTCCCCCGGGCGGACCTTTCCGGTGTTCCTGCTGCCTTCAGGTCTGACAGCTGTCAGGTCGGGGCAAGGAGGCTTTTTCTGCCCGTGGCCCGGGGTGACAGGGCCAGTCCCCACCTCCAACGCGGCCGGTTGTTCCCGCGCCCGTGTCTCGGTGTTCCGTCTTCCCGTTCTTCTTCTGGGGGATGCGCCATGACGCAGCCGCTGTTCGTCTTCGGAACCCTGCTCGATCCCGACCTCGTGTCGGTGGTGATCGGCACCGATATATCCGCCTTCCGGACGGAGCCCGCCCGGGTGCATGGCCAGAAGGCCGTGCGCGCCGCCCATGCGGCCTACCCGATCCTGATCGAGCATCCGGAGGCCGTCACCCACGGCCTCCTCATCCACGGCCTCACCGCCGAGCACGTCGAGCGCATCGCCTTCTACGAGACCCACGAGTACGAACTCGGCGATATCCACGTCCACGCCGAGGACGAACCCACCCGGGCCCGCGCCTTCTTCTCCATCGACGCCGTCATCCCCTCCGATGACACGTGGAAACTCGCCGACTGGCAGCGCGCCCACAAGCGCCTCGCCCTCGTCGAAGCCGAACTCGCCCTCGGCCACTTCGGCACCCTCGACCTCGCCGAAATCTCCGCCCACTGGCCGGAGATCACGAAGCAGGCCGTGGCGCTGATGGACAGCGAATACGCCGTTGCGGCGGAGTGACGGGCGGTTGCGGCGACTTCGGGGGCGACTGCCCCCGATCCCCCGTCGGGGAGGACCAGCCTCCCCGACCCTCCCGTTTTTTTGGCAGTTTTAATGACAACGCGTCAGCGGCTTCCGCCCCGGACTAAAGACGCCAAGGCAGCCGCAACGGCTGCAAGAGTCCGCCGACACCCTCAGCCAAAAAACTGAAAAAACAGGGGGAGGTTCCGGAGGCTCTGCCTCCGGGCGGGTGCGGGCGGCAGCCCGCCGATCACCGCTGCAGCAAAACAACGCCCGCCTATCAGTCACGCATCCTCAGGATAATCCGTCCACAGCGGATGTTCGCCGAGTGTCCGCACGAAGGCGCGGTGGGCGTCGATTTCGGCCTGGGTGAGGCGGGCGGGCAGCGGGGTGCGGCGGGGGGAGCGGACGGTGGGGCGCAGGGGGCCGAGGCGGCCGCGGGCATCCTCGTCGCCGAAGATGCCGAGGGCGGCCTGCCGGCCACCGACCAGTTCCACATAGACGAAGGCCAGCAGCTCGGCATCGAGAAGGGCGCCGTGCTTGGTGCGGCGCGAGGTGTCGATGCCGTAGCGGGAGCACAGCGCGTCCAGGGTGTTCTGGGCGCCGGGATGCTTCTTGCGGGCGATTGCCAGGGTGTCGACGATCTGCTCGCCGGAAATGGCCGGCAGACCGAGACGCTCGAACTCGGCATTGATCATGCCGCGGTCGAAGGAGGCGTTATGGGCGACAAGCACGCCATCACCGACAAAGGCGCGGAAGCTCTCGGCGATCTCGGCGAATTTCGGCTTGTCGGCCAGAAATTCGCTGGAGATGCCGTGCACCCGGAAGGCCTCCTCCGGCATCTCCCGCTCCGGGTTGATATAGACATGGAAGGTGGCCCCGGTGGGGATCCGGTTGTCGAGCTCGATCGCGCCGATCTCCACCACCCGGTCAGCCCGGAAGTCGAGGCCGGTGGTCTCGGTATCGAACACGATCTCGCGCATCAGAGCTCCTCCTTCCAGATCCTTACCCGGCTAAATTTCATAAAATAAGCTGGATAAGGATCAATCCTTTTCAGGATCTTGACCGGCCCGGAGGTCGCGCAGCACCCGGGCGACGCCGGCTTCCGCCACTTCCAGACCATGGCCGGTGTCGATGACGAAATCCGCCCGGGCGCGCTTGTCCGCATCGGGCAGCTGGCGGGCGAGGATGGCGGCGAACTTCTCTTCCGTCATGCCCGGCCGGGCCAGCACGCGGGCCTTCTGCACCTCCGGCGGCGCGCTGACAACCACCACGGCATCGAGACCCGAGAGCTGGCCAGTCTCGTAGAGGAGCGGAATATCGAGCACGACGACGTCAACGCCCTCCGCCCGGGCCCTGGCGAGGAAGGCTTCCTTCTCGGCCCGCACCAGCGGATGCACGATGGCCTCCAGCCGCTGCATGGCCGCGGCATCGTTCAGCACCCGGGCGGCCAGCGCCGTGCGGTCGACGCTGCCGTCCGCGGTCGTGCCCGGAAAGGCCGCCTCGATCAGCGGCACGGCGGCGCCGCGATAGAGGGCGTGCACCGTGGCATCGGCATCGTGCACGGGAGCGCCGAAGAAGCGGAACATGTCCGCCGTCGTCGACTTGCCCATGCCGATGGAACCGGTGAGACCAAGAACGATCATGCGGGCACTCCGAGATCGGCGAGGATGATGCGGCGCAGCTCTTCGGTGACGACGGGGCGCACGCCGAACCAGCGCTCGAAGCCCGGCACCGCCTGATGCAGCAGCATGCCGAGGCCATCCACCGTGGGATTGCCGCGCCGGCGGGCGGCCGCCAGAAGGGCCGTCTCCAGCGGCACATAGACGATATCGGTGACCAGCGCGTCTTCCGGGAGGCCGGTCAGGTCGATGACGAGATCATCCTTGCCGGCCATGCCGAGCGCCGTGGTGTTGACCAGCAGGCGCGCATCCGCCAACACCTTCGGCAGCTCGTCGAAGCCGTGCACGGTGACGACCGAGGGCGCGCCCAGCGGCGCGATGGCCTCGGCCCGCGACAGGGTGCGGTTGACGATGCGGATGGGCGAGAAGCCGCGCCGGGCCAGCGCCCAGACGATGGCCCGGGCTGCCCCGCCGGCCCCCAGCACCACGGCGGGCCCGGCATTGGCATCCCAGCCCGGGGCGCGGTCATCCAGATTGGCGAGGAAGCCGACGGTGTCGGTGTTGGTGCCGAAAAGACGCCCGTCCTCCAGCCACAGGGTGTTGCAGGCGCCAAGAGCGGCAGCCTCCGGCTCCACCTCGGCGCAGGCGGCAAAGGCCGTTTCCTTGTGGGGCACGGTGACATTGGCGCCGACAAGGCCGTGGTCGGCAAAGCGGGCGAACCAGTCGGCGGCGCCCTCGACGGGAAGGGCGATGCGGTCATAGCGACCGGAAATCCCCAGGCTCTTCAGCCAGGTGCCGTGGATCAGCGGCGAGCGCGACTGGGCAATGGGCCAGCCGATGACGGCGGCCTTCGGTTCGGTCATGCGCTCAACTCCCCCAACGCACGCAGCCGCTCCAGAAGCGGCAGGATCGGCAGGCCGAGGATGGACGACTGGTCCCCCTCCACCCGCCGGAACAGCTGGATCGCCGGCCCCTCGATGCGATAGGCGCCGACACAATGCAGGATTTCCGCGCCTTCGGCCGCCATATAGGCCTCCAGCAGCGCGGGCGAGAAGGCCCGCATCTCCAGACGCGGCGAGACCGTGAAGCGCTCGATCACCGCGCCACCGGACGCCAGCGCCACCGCGGAATGCAGATGATGTTCCCGGTCGCGCAGCCGCAGAAGCTGGGCGCGGGCATCGGCCATGCTCTCCGGCTTCACGAACCGGGCGCCGTCGAGATCAAGGGTCTGGTCGGCGCCGATGACGAGGGCGCCGGGAAAGCGAGCTGACACCTCGGCCGCCTTGGCATCCGCCAGCTCCGCGGCCAGAGCGGCCGGCGTGATGCCGGCGGCCAGAAGCGGGGCTTCCAATGCGCGTTCATCCACGTTCGGCCGCTCGATGGTGAAGGCAAGGCCGGCGGCGGACAGCACGGCAGCGCGGGCACTGCTGCCGGAAGCCAAGATCAGCGGACGGCTCATCCCCGGCCCTCCCCGCCGGCCGAGCGCGGCACCTGGGCATCAAAGCCCGAGCTTTCCTCCACCGGCGCGCGGCGCTCCTTGAGGAAGGCCAGAATGGCGGCGGCCGTCTCCTCGATGGAGCGGCGGGTGACGTCGATCATCGGCCAGCCCTGATCGGCACAGGTGCGCCGGGTGAAGGCGACCTCCTCGGCCACCGAGCGGCGATCCACATAGGGCGTGGAATCCGAGTGGGCATTGAGGGCGAGAATGCGGTTCTGGCGGATGTGGACGATGCGCTCGGGGCTGGCCACCAGACCGACAATGAGCGGATGGGTCGCCCGGAACAGCGCCGAGGGCAGCGGCACCGCCGGCACCACGGGGATGTTGGCAACCTTGATGCCGCGGTTGGCGAGATAGATGGAGGTCGGCGTCTTGGAGGTGCGGCTGACGCCGAGCAGCACGACATCGGCATTCTCGATATCTTCCGACATCGCGCCGTCATCATGCATCATGGTATAGTTGAGCGCGTCGATGCGACGGAAATAATCCGCGTCCAGCGCGTGCTGCTTGCCGACTTTCGGGTTTACCGGCAGGTTCAGATAGGACTGGAACACTGTCACGATCGGGTCGAGTACATCGAAACACGGCAGCCCATGCTCGCGGCAGGCGCGCGTCAACCGGTCCGACAATGTGCGATCCACCAGCGTGAACAGCACGATACCCGGGGCGTTGTAGATAGCGGCAATCACCTTGTCGAGCTGGCGCTCGTTGCGCACCAGCGGGTGCACATGCTCGATCGGCTCCACATCGTCATAGCGCGCGGTCGCGGCGCGGGCGACGGTGGTCAGCGTTTCGCCGGTGGAATCCGACACCAGATGCAGGTGGAAATAGGTCGGCAGACTTGTCACGGATTCCATCCCCAGCCCTGTGGACATCAGCGGGAAACGGCCCGGATTTTCCGGGTGCCCGGCCTGGCCTGTGGACAGGGACGCCGTTCTCAACAGGCCGTGCTCCGGTGGAAACGAAATCGGCGCGCCGGTCAAGAGCGGGGATAACGCAATCGTGGTCTTAGGCAACGCCCACCGGGTGCCTGCCTTATCCACCGCCCGGCCGGAAGCGGCCAGTCCGGAGAAATTCTCTTTGTTCTCAAGCCTCAGGCTATCATTACCGGATCCGGCGTCCGCCCCTGTCCACAGCCGGGGACAACTTTCTCCCCGTCATCCCGCACGGCTCTGTCGGCCGGGGTCCGCGTGGCCCCGCGCTTGTGGATGGGAAAGGATCCCTGTAATCCAGCGCCTAATAGAAAAAGCAAGATCTTCAAGATTCAAGGATTGAAGAAAGGGGCGGGCTGTGGAGCACGCAGTGCGATCCGGAGACACGGCCGTGCCGGCCTTCCTGAAGGTTCTGGCTGGCGAGAAGGCATCCCCTCCCCCGCTCTGGATGATGCGCCAGGCTGGTCGCTATCTGCCGGAATATCGGGCGCTGCGGCAGACCGCCAAGGGCTTCCTGGATTTCTGCTACACCCCGGAGCTCGCCATCGAGGCGACCCTGCAGCCGATCCGGCGCTTCGGTCTGGATGCCGCCATCCTGTTTTCCGATATCCTCGTGGTGCCCGATGCGCTGGGTCAGCCCGTGCGCTTCGTGGAGGGCGAGGGCCCGCGTCTCGATCCCGTCGACCTCTCGGCGCTCGATCGTCTCGACGTGGAGGCCGTCGTGCCGCGTCTGGCGCCGGTCTACGAGACGGTGCGTGGGGTCCGGGCAGTGCTTCCCCCCGAGACCGCCTTCATCGGCTTCTGCGGGGCTCCCTGGACGGTGGCGACCTACATGATCGCCGGCCGTGGCACCCCCGCCCAGGCGCCGGCCCGCATGGCCACCTTCACCGACCCCGAGCGCTTCGCCCGCCTCATCGACATTCTGGTGGAGGCCTCCGCCCGGCACCTGATCGCCCAGATCGACGCCGGCGTGCAGGCGGTGCAGATCTTCGACA
The DNA here is from genome assembly GCA_050689115.1 of Segnochrobactraceae bacterium EtOH-i3. Lineage (GTDB taxonomy): Bacteria > Pseudomonadota > Alphaproteobacteria > Rhizobiales > Segnochrobactraceae > JBBSSF01. Next base: position 36,285 of record JBOGCN010000021.1, read on the forward strand.
GCTGGGCCGGCACCCTAGACGAGCTGGGCTTTGCCCGCTGGTCCGTCGCCCCCATCCGCGCCATCGTCGACAAGGTGAAGGCTGCCCATCCCGGCGTGCCGGTCATCGGCTTCCCGCGTGGCGCCGGCGAGCGCGCCGTCGCCTTCCTGGACGGCACCGGCGTGGACGCCATCGGGATGGACTGGGGCGCCGATCCCGCCACCGTGCGCCGCTGTCAGGCCAAGGCCGCCGTGCAGGGCAATCTCGATCCTCTCCGGCTGGTGGCTGGCGGCCGGGCGCTGGACGAGGGCATCGACCGCATGATCGAGACCTTCTCCGGCGGGCCGTGGATCGCCAATCTCGGCCACGGCATCGAGCAGGTGACGCCGATTGCCCATGTGGAACGCCTGATCGAGCGTCTGCGCGCCCGCTGATGCCGGGATCGTGACCGGCCGCCTGCCCGTCGCGTCCCGCATCTCCCCAGTCCATTGATGGATATGGGGAAGTGGACGGATCGCGCGGGTCTTTCCGCGCGATGTCCCGTCGCCGGACAGTCTCCCTCCCGGTGGAGAGACTGCCGGCGGCACGGGCGGCCGGTTTCTCTCCGAGACGCCCCCTTTTCTTTTTTCCTGAAACTGATGAAAGAATGCGGGCGCGCGGGGGCGGCCCCGCCTGGCTCAGGCATGCCCGGACGGGCGGGAAAGGACGACCATGGCCTATCTGTGGATCAAGGCGCTGCATGTGATGGCGATCATCACCTGGATGGCCGCGCTCTTCTATCTGCCACGTCTGATGGTCTATCACGCGCTGGTGCCTGCCGGCCCCGAGGGTGCCGAGCGTTCGGCCATGCTGAAGGTGATGGAGCGCCGGCTGCTGAAGGCGATCATGACGCCGTCGATGATCGTCGCGTGGCTGTCGGGCCTGTGGCTGGCTTATGATGGCGGCTGGTTTGCCTCGCCGTGGCTGCATGTGAAACTGACCGCCGTCGTCATCCTCTCGGCGATCCATGGTCTGCTCGTCGGCCACGTGAAGGCGTTTGCCGCGGACCGCAACACCCGGCCCCATGTCTATTTCCGCGTGCTCAACGAAGTGCCGACGGTGCTCATGATCGTCATCGTGCTGATGGTGATCCTGAAGCCGTGGTGAGTGCCTGATGGCGGGGGCGCCCCAAGAGCCGGACGCCCCCGCCGACAGGATAAATCTGCCCGTTGTGCCGATGGCGCGAGAACAGTTTTCCGCTCTGCCGGCATTCGAAATCCGGTATTCAATAAGGCCGGCTGACTGACTTATTCGAGAACAGTCGAACAGCCATCTTTTCCGGCGCGCATCCGGTTTTTTCCGGAGGTGGTATAAAAGTCCGGGATCAGGGCTTGCCGTGCGGTGCGCGAACGGCTATGTAGCGAGAACTTCCTTCCCAAGAGGCAGATGGATTGACGGCACGGGTTTCCGCCACCGAGGTCGGCGGAGCGTGTGGTTGATCCGGAGATGGTCGATCGGTGGATCCCGTTTCCGAAATCTGCTCTTCCCGTCCCTTTGGTTGCGCGTGCGGACTGTCCAGAGCGGCAGGACCCTGTTCCGGATCCCGGTGTGTCTTTCACCCGACGCTTGAGCCGCCGCGGCAAGAATTCCCTTTGAAGGTCAACCCCCTCATGAGCGAAATGAAGCTTCAGGAGCTGAAGTCGAAATCGGCCACCGAGCTCCTCTCCTTCGCGGAAGAGCTTCAGGTCGAGAATGCCTCGACCATGCGCAAGCAGGAGCTGATGTTCGCCATCCTGAAGCAGCTCGCGGCCCAGGATGTCGAGATCATCGGCGAGGGCGTGGTCGAGGTGCTGCAGGACGGTTTCGGCTTCCTGCGCTCTCCCGATGCCAATTATCTCCCGGGTCCCGACGACATCTATGTCTCGCCCTCCCAGATCCGCCGCTTCTCGCTGCGCACGGGCGACACCGTCGAAGGCATGATCCGCAGCCCCAAGGAAGGCGAGCGCTATTTCGCCCTCCTCAAGGTCAATACCATCAACTTCGAAGATCCCGACAAGGCGCGCCACAAGGTCCACTTCGACAATCTGACGCCGCTCTATCCCAATGAGCGCTTCAAGATGGAGACCGAGGACGGCACCAAGCGCGACATGTCGGCCCGGGTGATCGACATTGCCGCCCCCCTCGGCAAGGGCCAGCGCGCCCTGATCGTCGCCCCGCCGCGCACCGGCAAGACGGTGCTGCTGCAGAACATCGCCCACTCCATCACCTCCAATCATCCGGAGTGCTTCCTCATCGTGCTGCTTATCGACGAGCGGCCGGAAGAAGTGACGGACATGCAGCGCTCCGTGCGCGGCGAGGTGGTGTCCTCCACCTTCGACGAGCCCGCCACACGCCATGTGCAGGTGGCCGAGATGGTCATCGAGAAGGCCAAGCGCCTGGTGGAGCATGGCCGCGACGTGGTCATCCTGCTCGACTCCATCACCCGCCTCGGCCGCGCCTACAACACCGTCGTGCCGTCCTCCGGCAAGGTGCTGACCGGCGGTGTTGATGCCAACGCCCTGCAGCGGCCGAAGCGCTTCTTCGGTGCCGCGCGCAATATCGAGGAAGGCGGGTCGCTGACCATCATCGCGACCGCCCTCATCGAGACCGGCAGCCGCATGGATGAAGTGATCTTCGAAGAGTTCAAGGGCACCGGCAACTCGGAAATCATTCTCGACCGCAAGGTCTCCGACAAGCGCGTGTTCCCGGCGATCGACATCCAGCGCTCCGGCACCCGCAAGGAAGAGCTGCTGGTTCCCTCCGATCAGCTCAAGAAGACCTATGTGCTGCGCCGCATCCTGAACCCGATGGGCACGGTCGATGCCATCGAGTTCCTGATCGACAAGCTGAAGCAGACCAAGTCCAATCAGGACTTCTTCGACTCCATGAATACCTGATGGCAGACAGGGCTCCCCTTTTCGGGGAGCCGGTCGCCTTCAAAAAAGGGACAGGGTCCGGGAAGCCCCGGCGTCCCGGTCAGGGGATCGGGGGCAGACCCCCCCGAAATCCCGCACGGCGCCTCATGCCAGGCGCATGAAGTGCTGACCGCACCATGCGCCTGAAGAGCAGCAGATTTCTCATATGCCCCAAGGACATGAGAAATCCGCACGGGAATACCAAAGATCCTTTTCAAGGACTTTGGTATCAGGGCGCCGTTTCTGTTTCGGAGCGGTCTATGGCCCGGATCACGCTTGTTCCCGCCGATCCCGACTGGCCCGTGCGCGCTGCCGGGATGGCGGAAACGCTCGGGCGGCTGCTCGACGGGATCACGGCCGAGATTGTCCATATCGGCTCGACGGCCGTTCCCGGGCTGGATGCCAAGCCGAAAATTGATCTCGACATTCTGCTCCCCTCCGACAGCGTGGCGGAAGCCGAACGGCGTCTTGTGGGCGCCGGCTTCGTCAGCCATGGCGATCCCCATGGGCAAGGTCTCTGCGCCCTGACCGGCGACCTCGGGCTGGCCTGCCGGCTTTATCTGATGGCTCCCGATCACCCGGTGCACGGTGCCCGGGTGCGCTTTCGCGATCGCCTGCGGACCGATGCGGATTTGCGCCGGCGCTATCTCCGCCTGAAGCAGCGGCTCGCCCGGCTCCACCCCGAGGATGCCGACGCCTACACGGCCGGCAAGACCCGCTTCGTCGCGTGCGCCTCCCGGCCAAGCCCCTTTCCGCCCGAGCGTCACGGGCGCTGAGGGCTGCTCCCGGAGACCGCGCGGCGGATTTTTCCGGAACCGATCGCCGGCTGCGGTGTTTTCCTGATGTAACGACGACGGCAGGGACATGTCTTCCCGCTGTCCGTTCCGGATTTCCGAGGTTGATTAGTCCTTCGGGAGAGACCGGGTCCGTGATCCAGTGTGCAGCGCCGCTGTCTCGATAGCGCTTTTCAGCCTGAGGGACGACGCATGACTGCACCATGAGAAATTCAGGGAGACCAGAAGATGCGCACTTGTTCCGTGATCGCTTCCGCCATGGCCCTTGCTCTGACCAGCGCCACGGCGTTTGCCCAGATGACGCCGCCGGCGAACGAGACCCCGGCGGTTCAGGCGTCCCCCGCCAGCCCGGCCGCGCCGACGGCTCCGGCCCAGAAGATTGCACCGGGGGCCAGCCCCTATGATGGCGCGGCGCTGCCGCCCACGGCGGATCGCGCCGTCAATCTCACCGCCGAAATGATGATCGGCAAACCGCTGCTCGATACCGTCGGCGACAAGGTGGGCACGGTGGCCGATGTGGTGCGCGACGGCAGCGGTAATGTCACCGAGATCCACGCCGATGTCGGCGGTATCCTGGGCATCGCCACGACCCGGGTGATGATCCCCGCGGGCCAGGCCAGCATCGACGGCGAGGCGATCCGGGTGTCGCTGTCCAAGGAGCAGATCGAGGCCCAGCCGGAAGTGAAGAGCTGACCCCGCGCCAGCCTGAGCTGATCTCCGGGACATAACGGGGCCGCGGGCGTCCCCTGCCCCAAAATGCAAACGGCCGACGCTTCCGAAGAAGCGCCGGCCGTTTCTGTCTGTCTGTCACCGGACCGGAGGACCGACCCGGTCAGGCGCAAGATCAGAAGCCGAGGGCGGCCTTGACTTCGCGCAGCTGGTTGAGGGTCAGGGCCGCCTGCGCCTTGGTCAGCGAATCAGTGGCGTCGGCCAGATCCTCTTCGGCATTCTTGATGGCCTCAAGGATGCGTTCCGGCTTCAGCGTCTCCACCGGCACGGCCTCTTCGGCCAGAACCGTGAGGCCGGTCGGCGAGACGTCGGCGAACCCGCCGCGCACGAACACCTTGCGCGGGGCGCCGGATGCCGGCTTCACGACGAGAACGCCCGGACGGATCGTGGCGAGGAACGGCGCGTGGCCGGCCATGATCTCGAATTCGCCCTCGGAGCCGGGAACCACCACGGAGGCGACGGGCTCGGAAACGACGAGCCGCTGCGGGCTCACCAGCTCGAACGGGAAGGTGTCGGCCATGGCGCGTTACCCTTCAGGGGATCAGAAGCGCGGGGAAAACCGGGCGCGGATCGCCAGCGGACTCCCTCACGGGGACAGGAACGATGTGCGCCGGGCGCGGAGGTTGTCCGCGCCCGGTCACGAAGGACGGGCCGATCAGGCCGAGGCGGCCAGCTTCTTGGCCTTCTCGATCGCCTGCTCGATGGTGCCGACCATGTAGAAGGCGGCTTCCGGCAGGTGGTCGTACTCGCCGCTGACGAGACCCTTGAAGCCCTTGATCGTGTCCTTGATGTCCACGAATACGCCCGGCGAACCGGTGAAGACTTCGGCCACATGGAAGGGCTGCGACAGGAAGCGCTCGACCTTACGGGCGCGGGCCACCGTCAGCTTGTCCTCTTCGGACAGTTCGTCCATGCCCAGGATCGCGATGATGTCCTGGAGAGCCTTGTAGCGCTGCAGGGTCTCCTGCACCTGGCGGGCGACGCCATAGTGCTCGGCCCCGACCACATTCGGGTCAAGCATGCGCGAGGTCGAGTCGAGCGGATCCACGGCCGGGTAGATGCCCTTTTCGGCGATGGACCGGTTGAGCACGGTCGTCGCGTCAAGATGGGCAAACGACGTGGCCGGCGCCGGGTCGGTCAGATCGTCGGCCGGCACGTAAATGGCCTGCACCGAGGTGATCGAACCCTTGGTCGTCGTCGTGATGCGCTCCTGGAGGGCGCCCATGTCGGTGGCGAGCGTCGGCTGATAGCCCACGGCCGACGGGATACGCCCCAGAAGCGCTGACATCTCCGAACCCGCCTGGGTGAAGCGGAAGATGTTGTCGACGAAGAACAGCACGTCCTGGCCCTGGTCACGGAACTCTTCCGCGATGGTCAGGCCGGTCAGCGCGATACGGGCGCGGGCGCCCGGGGGCTCGTTCATCTGACCGAACACGAGGGCGCACTTGGAGCCCTCGCCGCCGCCGTGCTTGTTCACGCCGGACTCGATCATTTCGTGGTAGAGGTCGTTGCCCTCGCGGGTGCGCTCACCGACGCCGGCGAACACGGAGAAACCACCGTGGGCCTTGGCGACGTTGTTGATGAGCTCCTGGATGAGCACGGTCTTGCCCACGCCGGCGCCGCCGAACAGGCCGATCTTGCCGCCCTTGGCATACGGAGCCAGGAGGTCGACGACCTTGATGCCCGTGACGAGGATCTCGGCCTCGGTGGCCTGCTCGGTATATTCCGGGGCGTCCTGATGGATGCCGCGGGTCTTGGTGTGAACCACCGGGCCGGCTTCGTCGATCGGCTGGCCGATGACGTTCATGATGCGGCCGAGGGTGCCGTCACCGACCGGAACGGCGATGGCGCCGCCGGTGTCGGTCACGGACTGGCCACGAACCAGACCCTCGGTGACGTCCATGGCAATGGTGCGGACAGTGTTCTCGCCCAGATGGGCGGCCACTTCCAGCACAAGCCGGTTGCCATTGTTCTCGGTCTCGAGCGCGTTCAGGATCGCCGGAAGGCCACCGTCGAAGCGCACATCGACGACGGCGCCGATGACTTGGGTGATGCGGCCGACATGCTGCGTCATCGTTGCTACCTCGTGCCCCTTGTCCGTCAGAGCGCTTCGGCGCCGGAGATGATCTCGATAAGTTCCTTCGTGATCATGGCCTGGCGCGAGCGGTTATAAGTGATGGTGAGCTTCTTGATCATGTCGCCGGCGTTGCGGGTCGCATTGTCCATGGCGGACATGCGCGCGCCCTGCTCCGAGGCGGCATTTTCCAGGAGACCGCGGAAGATCTGCATGGAGATATTGCGCGGCAGAAGGTCGGCGAGGATCGTGGCCTGGTCCGGCTCGTACTCGTAGAGCGCGGCGCCAGCCTCCGCGGCGGAGGCCTCCGGCTTCGGCAGCGGAATGAGCTGCTGGGCCGTCGGAACCTGGGCGATCACCGACTTGAATTCCGAGTAGAACAGCGTCGCGACGTCGAAGCCGCCCTCTTCGTACAGACCCTGCACGAAGTCGGACACCTGACGCGCCTCGGCAAAGCTGACCGTCTTCACCGACCGGAACTCGATGGTCTTGATGAAGTAGGCGCCGAGATCCCGACGCAGCGCATCGGCACCCTTGCGGCCGACGCACAGGATCTTCACCGTCTTGCCGTCAGCGATCAGCTTGTTGGCATGTTCGCGGGCGAGACGGGCAATCGACGAGTTGAAACCGCCGCACAGACCGCGCTCAGCGGTCGCGACGATCAGCAGATGCACCTTGTCCGAGCCCGTACCGGTCAGGAGCTTCGGCACATCCGGACCCGGCTCGACGGCCGCGGCCAGATTGGTGATGACGGTGGCCATGCGCTGGGCATAAGGACGAGCGGCAACAGCCGCTTCCTGTGCCCGGCGAAGCTTCGCCGCGGCGACCATCTGCATCGCCTTGGTGATCTTCTGCGTCGCCTTCACGGAGGCGATCCGGTTGCGCAGATCCTTGAGGCTCGGCATGAACGCTTCCCTGGTAACCGGGCCGGAGAGACCGGATCCGGCCGGCTGGCATCCCGATCCCGGAAGGGATCAGGCGCCGGCCGGCCGAGAACCGAGGACGTCAGGCCGAAAAGACCTTGGAGAACTTGTCGAGAGCAGCCTTCAGCTTCTCCCGGATCTCGCCAGTCAGTTCCTTCTTGGCCCAGATGTCGTCCAGCAGCGCGCGATGCTCGCCACGCAGGAACGACAGGAGGCCTGCCTCATACGCCTGGACCTTGTTGACCGGGATCGCATCGAGGTAGCCGTTGACGCCGGCGAAGATCACCGCGACCTGCTCTTCCGTCTTCAGCGGCGAGAACTGCGGCTGCTTCAGGAGCTCGGTCAGGCGCGAACCGCGGGCCAGCAGCTTCTGCGTGGTGGCGTCGAGGTCGGAGCCGAACTGGGCGAAGGCGGCCATTTCACGATACTGGGCGAGCTCGCCCTTGATCGAGCCGGCAACCTGCTTCATCGCCTTGACCTGGGCCGAGGAGCCCACGCGCGACACCGAGAGGCCGACGTTCACCGCGGGGCGGATGCCCTGGAAGAACAGGTTCGTCTCGAGGAAGATCTGGCCGTCGGTGATCGAGATCACGTTGGTCGGGATGTACGCCGAGACGTCGTTGGCCTGGGTCTCGATGACCGGGAGAGCGGTCAGGGAACCCTTGCCGTTCTCGTCGTTCATCTTCGCCGCGCGCTCCAGCAGACGGGAGTGCAGGTAGAAGACGTCGCCCGGATAGGCCTCACGGCCCGGCGGACGGCGCAGCAGCAGCGACATCTGACGATAGGCGACGGCCTGCTTGGACAGGTCGTCATAGGCGATCACCGCGTGCATGGAATTGTCGCGGAAATACTCGCCCATCGTGCAGCCGGTGAACGGCGCCAGATACTGCATCGGAGCCGGGTCCGACGCGGTCGCCGCGATCACGATGGAATATTCCAGCGCGCCCGCATCTTCCAGCGTCTTCACGAACTGGGCGACGGTGGAACGCTTCTGGCCGACCGCAACATAGATGCAGTACAGCTTGACGTTCTCGTCGGTGCCCGCGTTCAGCGGCTTCTGGTTCAGGAAGGTGTCGAGGATGATCGCGGTCTTGCCGGTCTGGCGGTCACCGATGATCAGCTCGCGCTGGCCGCGACCGATCGGGATGAGCGCGTCGATCGACTTCAGACCCGTCGACATCGGCTCGTGCACCGACTTGCGCGGGATGATGCCGGGAGCCTTCACGTCCACACGGCGACGCTCGGTGTACTCGATCGGGCCCTTGCCGTCGATCGGGTTGCCGAGGGCGTCGACCACGCGGCCGAGCAGACCCTTGCCCACGGGCACGTCAACGATCGTGCCCGAGCGCTTAACAATGTCACCTTCCTCGATCTCGCGGTCGGATCCGAAGATCACGACACCGACATTGTCGGTTTCGAGATTGAGGGCCATCCCGCGGGTACCGTTCGGGAAGTCGACAAGCTCGCCGGCCTGGACATTGTCCAGACCGTAAACGCGGGCGATGCCGTCACCTACGGACAGAACCTGACCGACCTCGGAGACCTCGGCCTCCTGGCCAAAGCCCTTGATCTGTTCCTTGAGGATGGCGGAGATTTCCGCGGCCCGGATGTCCATCAGCCGACCTCTTTCATGGCGGTCTCGAGTTTCGTAAGCCTCGTCTTCAACGAGGTGTCGATCATCTTCGACCCGACCTTGACGATCAGGCCGCCGATGAGGGCGGGATCAACCCGCGTGGAAAGCGTCACGGTCTTGGCGGTTGCCTCGGACAGCGCGGCCTTCAGATTGTCGACCACGGCATCCGACAGCGGCTCGGCGGAAACCACCTCGGCCGGGACTTCGCCCCGGGCCGTGGCGGCCAGCGCCTTGTACGCCTTGATCATGTCGGGAAGAACGAACAGCCGGCGGTTGCGGGCGGCCAGCTTGACGAAGTTGGCAGCCCAGCCGCCAATTCCGGCGGCCTCAAGGACCGCCGCCATCGCCTTCACCTGGTCCTCGGACGAGAACACCGGGCTGGACACCAGGCGCCGCAGATCCGCGCTCTCATCGAGAAGCGCCGTCACCTTGTCGAGATCGGCCTCGACGGCGGCAAGCGCGCCACCTTCGTTCGCCAGATCGAACAGGGCCGTCGCGTAGCGCAGGGCAACACCTGAGGCGAGAGAGGCTTGATCTGTCACCGGTTCCAATCTCGCAGCTGAAGCATTCGGCCGGAGGCGGTCAGGCTGACCACAGGGACGAACACATTCGGTGAAAAGGGAAAAGCTCGGAGGTGTGTCGGCGATGCGATCCCTTCGGATTGCCTTCCGACACCCGGGGCTGGCGATAACACATGGACCTGACCGGTGCAACCTCATCGCGGGGAACGGAAACGATTCCGCAGGCTTGCGACCGTCGGCCGCAAGCCCGTGCGATTGATCCGCAAGTGACGGAAAAGGGCTTGGTTTCAAGGGCAAGCGACCGGTCCCGTCTGTCTGCGGCTGTCGACCAAAGTGTGAGGCGCGACGAAAGCGGCCTTCGCCCATGTGCTTAAGAGCCGGTTTCGCCATTTCGCCCTGAAAGGGCTTCCGCTAGCGCCGGCGCATCGCGGGCTTCATCCGCGGGCTGCACCCGCTGGATGAAGCCGCTTCGGGCTTAAAGGAAGCTCTGGGGGTCGACGTCGACTTGATGACGCACGCCCTCGCGCTCGGGCGGTGCCTTCGCCAGCCACGCTCTCAGGAACCCCTGCAGATCCACCGAACGCGGCCCGTGGACCAGCAGGCGGAAACGATGGCGGCCGCGCACGACGGCAATCGGCGCTTCTGCCGGTCCCAGCACCTGAATGCCCGGAACGTCAGGGCAAGCAAGGGCAAAGGCCCGGGCGTGGGCCTCGGCCTGGGGCCGGGTGGGTGCGGAAATGACGATGGCCGCCAGACGCCCGAAGGGCGGCATCGCCTCCCGCCGGCGCGCGGCGATCTCGGCGGTGTAGAAGGCTTCCGGATCGCCGGACGCCAGCGCCTGCATCACCGGATGGGTGGGGTCGTGGGTCTGGATCAGGCCGCGGCCGGTGGTGCCGGCGGCCCGCCCCGAGCGGCCGGTGACCTGGGACAGGAGCTGGAAGGCGCGTTCGCCGGCGCGCGGATCGGTGCCCGACAGTCCGAGATCGGCATCGACGACGCCGACGAGGGTGAGGTTGGGGAAATTGTGTCCCTTGGCCACAAGCTGGGTGCCGATCACGATATCGACACCGCCGGAGGCGACCAGATCAAGTTCGCGTCGGAGCCTGTCCGGCCCGCCGCCGAGATCGGATGAGAGCACCAGACAGCGGGCGTCCGGGAAGCGCTCGTTCACCTCCTCGGCGACGCGCTCGATGCCGGGGCCGACGGCGCGCAGCTCGTCGACGGCGCCGCATTCCGGACAGCTTTCCGGATAGGGCTCGGCATGGCCGCAATGATGGCAGCGCAGGTGTCCGCGCAGGCGATGATCCACCAGCCACGCGGTGCAGTTGGGGCACTGGAAGCGATGGCCGCAGGCGCCGCACAGGGTCAGCGGGGCATAGCCGCGGCGATTGAGGAAGAAGAGCGCCTGCTCGCCCCGGCCGATGGTGTCGCGGGCGGCATCCGCCAGCTTCTCGCTGAGCCAGCGGCCGCGCTGCAACCCGGTGCGGCGCAGGTCGATGAGGTCGATTTCCGGCGGCTTGGCGCCGGGGATGCGGCTTGTCAGCTTCACATGGGCATAGCGGCCGCTGTCGGCATTCACCCGGCTCTCGATGGAGGGGGTAGCGGAGGCGAGGATCACCGGAAAGCCGCCCTCTCGGGCCCGGATCACGCTCATGTCGCGGGCATGATAGATGACGCCATCGGCCTGCTTGTAGGCGGTGTCGTGCTCTTCATCGACGACGATGAGACGGGGATCGCGGAACGGCAGGAACAGCGCCGAGCGCGCGCCGACCACCACCCGGGCCTCGCCGGAGGCCGTCGCCCGCCACACCCGGGCGCGCTGGGCCGGCGGCACGGCGGAATGCCACTCGGCCGGGCGCGCGGCAAAGCGCTTCTCGAACCGGGCGAGGATGGCATTCGTCAGGGCGATCTCCGGCATCAGGATGAGGGCCTGCCCGCCGCCGCGCACCACTTCGGCGACCGCTTCCAGAAACACTTCCGTCTTGCCGGAGCCGGTGATGCCTTCCAGCAGGGTGACGGAGAAGGCGCGTTTCTTCACCGTGTCGATGAGGATATCGGCGGCGCCGCGCTGTTCGGCCGTCAGCGGCGGATGGAAGGCGTCCGGATCGGGATCGGCGGCAGCGCGCGGCGGCGGCAGGGCGACGGGGCCGAGGGTGCCAGATGTCACCAGCCCGTCGATGACCGAGGGCGACACCCCGGCAGCCTCCGCCAGCCCGGCCTTGGTCCAGGCGAGGCTGCCTTCCTCCATGAACTGCAGCACCCGGGAACGCGCCGGCGTCAGCCGCTCCGGCGCCGGGCCGATGCGGGTGACGCCGGGCCGCGTCGGTTCGGGATCCAGCGCCTCGGGGGCGCGCAGCACCATGCGCAGCACCATGCCGCGGGGCGACAGGGTCCAGCGGGCGAGCCAGTCGACAAAGGCGCGCAGCGACCGGTCGATGGGCGGGGCATCGAAGCGGTGCCGGATCGGCCGCAGCTTGGAGAGCGGCACGGCGGGATCCGGCGGATCATCCCACACGACGCCGACGATGACCCGCGGCCCCAGAGGCACCGACACGATGGTGCCGGGGGCGGGGCGCGGCCAGTCATCGGGCACGGCATAGGAATAGGGGCCGTCGATGGCGACCGGAACCAGCACCGAAACGACGGCAGGGGACGCGGACAAGAGGCAGGCTTTCCTTGAGTTCAGGCGGAGCGGATCCGGACAGCTCCTTCATATAGGCGATGCGATCGCCCGGTACGACAGGAAGCGTGGCAGGAGGGTCCGCACAAATCCCCAGCGGGAAAGCTTCCCTTGGCCTTTTCGGCCAAGATCGCCTAGATGCGAAGGGGATCCGTTCTTCGGCGCCGCGGGTGCGGAAGCAGCGGACACTGTCTTCCGCCGGTGCGGACACCGGGCGGGAGACGCCAGGGACACGCCCGGCGGCGCGGGAACAGGCCGGCAAGGATAACCGGCGCCGGCAGGGATATCGACCAGATGAGGCAGGCTCCATGAAGTTCTTCATCGACACGGCGGACATCGCCGAAATCCGGGCGCTCTCGGAAACCGGGCTGCTCGACGGCGTGACCACCAACCCGTCGCTGATCCTGAAGTCGGGCCGGGTGCTGGCCGAGGCCATCGCGGAAATCTGCGAGGCTGTCGACGGGCCCGTGAGCGCGGAAGTTGCCGCCACCGACTATGACGGCATGCTGGCCGAGGGCCGCTTCCTTGCCAATATCGCCCCCAATGTGGCGATCAAGCTGCCGATCACCTGGGATGGGCTCCGGGCCTGCCGGGTGCTGGCCGGCGACGGCTTCCTCGTCAACATGACCCTGTGCTTCTCGGCCAATCAGGCGCTGCTGTGCGCCAAGGCCGGCGCGGCCTTCGTCTCGCCCTTCATCGGCCGGCTGGACGATATCAGCCTCGACGGCATGGAGCTGATCGGCGAGATCCGCGCCATCTATGACAATTACGAGTCCTTCACCACCGAGATCCTGGCGGCCTCCATCCGCTCGCCCAACCACGTGAAGCTGGCCGCACTCGCCGGTGCCGACGTGGCGACGATCCCGCCCGCGGTGCTGAAGAGCCTCGTGCAGCACCCGTTGACCGACAAGGGCCTCGCCCAGTTCATGGACGACTGGAAGAAGACGGGGCAGAAGATCCTGTGATACCAAAGATCCTTGAAAAGGATCCTTTGGCAGTCCGATGCGGATTTCCCATGCTATTGGAGCATATGAGAAATTCAGGCTCACGGTGCGGTCAGCACTTGGTGGGCCTGGCATGAGAGGCGCCGGGGCCGGCGGGAGCGGATGCGCCCGCCGGTTGTCTGACTGTGCCCGTGCGGGAAGCCGCCATGTCCGTGGCATTTAACGCTGCGTTCGACGATGATGCGGGGGTCTGGGTGGCAACCTCGGACCAGCGCATCACCGTGGAAGGGGAAACCCGGGACGCGCTCATGCAGAAGCTGGCGGAGGTCGTTCCGGATGTGCTTGGCCGGCGGTGCGCTCCTCCCGGTCGAGATCATCGTGAACTGGCAGGCTCTGCGCACGTTGGACACCACCATTCTGGCCGTTGCCTGAGATTGTTGTGGCCCGCTTCTACCGCGACCTGTGCCGTCTGCTGATTGAGGCCGGTTGGGCCGGTAAGGGCGACCATGAAATCTGGTATCTCCCGATTATCCGGGATGTCTTCGTCATCGACCGCGGCACGAGATCCCGTCCCACGGCCAATTCCGTTCTGAAGGATGCTGGTTTTCCGAAGGTATTCTGATCCTGTCATAATAGGTGTATGAAGTTCTGACCGCACATGAGCACCTGAAGAGAATAATATTTCTCATATTCCCCAAGGACATGAGAAATATGTATCGGAATACAAAGGAGCCTCTTTCAGAGATATTTGGTATCACTGGTCTGATATTTAGGCCGGGACGCCCGGACGCGCGCGCCCTCCCTTTGTGTGTGACCCAGCGCCGGGCGTGAATTTCCTGCCCGTCCGACCATTCCGACGCGTCTGGCGGACAGATTGCCCCCTCCTGGCCTGCCAGTTTCGGGGCTTTCAGGGTTCAGGAACAAAACAGGATCATCGGTAGCCTGATTGACTTCCGGAAAGCCGCGGGTGTTCAATGACTTCCAGGAAGAGTGTTCCCCGCGTACGCGGGGCTGAACCGGCCGGAGCCGCCATAAAACAGGGTGCTGTCGAGTGTTCCCCGCGTACGCGGGGCTGAACCGTAAACGCCCCATCCGGTGTTGCCGGCGTTGCCGTGTTCCCCGCGTACGCGGGGCTGAACCGCGGTGCTTGTCCACGACGGCGAGGGGCTGGATGTGTTCCCCGCGTACGCGGGGCTGAATCGTATGGCTCGGCCGCCCCCGCGTACCTGGGGTCGAAGCCATGCTGACCCGACTGCGCCCTCGTGGCGTCTGAGTTAGATCCCTCCCAACGCGTCCCCCCGCCCTTGACCCCGGTCAAGGACAGCCGGTCGCCGGTGGGTCATTTCCTGTTGCCATGCAGCACCTCCTCGCCGATCCCGATCCGGTTCTCCTGGCGCACGCCCGTTCGGCGGTGCCGCGCTATACCTCCTATCCGACCGCGCCGCATTTCTCGGCCGCCGTCGGGCCGGCCGTCTATGGCGACTGGCTGGCCGAGCTCGGGCGCGGGCCGGAGACGGCGCTGTCGCTCTATCTCCACGTGCCGTTCTGCCGTGATCTCTGCGCCTATTGCGGCTGCCACACCAAGGCGACCCATCGCGAGGAGCCGGTGCGGGCCTTTGCGGCGGTGCTTCTGGAGGAGATTGCCCTTGTCGGCCGCCGCATCGGCCGGCCGCTGCCGGTCAGCCATATCCACTGGGGCGGCGGCACGCCCTCCATGCTGCCGGCGGACTGCCTGCGCGCCGTGGTCGCCCGGCTGAAGGAGTACTTCATCTTCCGGCCCGACATGGAGCACGCCATCGAGCTGGATCCGCGCCTGGTCGATGAGCGCCTTGTGGAGACGCTGGCCGAGGTCGGCATCACCAGGGCGAGCCTCGGGGTGCAGGATGTCGAGCCGCAAGTGCAGGCGGCGATCCACCGGGTGCAGCCTCTGGCTCAGGTGGAGCGCGCCGTCGCACTTTTGCGCGGCGCCGGCATCACCGCCCTCAATTTCGACCTGATCTATGGCCTGCCGCACCAGACGGCGGAGACGGTGCGCCGCACCGCCGAGTGCGCGGCCGATCTGGCGCCGGACCGGCTGGCGGTGTTCGGCTATGCCCATGTGCCGTGGATGAAGGCGAACCAGAAGCTGATCGACGAGGCGGCGCTGCCCGGCGCCGTCGCCCGCATTGCGCTGGAAGAGATCATGCGCGACACCCTGATGGCGCGGGGCTATCGCCCTGTCGGCATCGACCATTTCGTGCGCCCCGACGACCCCATGGCCGAACAGGCCGTGGCCGGCACCCTCCGGCGCAATTTCCAGGGCTACACCACCGATGCCGCGCCGGCCCTCATCGGCTTCGGCCCGTCCTCCATCGGCCGGCTGCCCATGGGCTACGCCCAGAATGTGCCCGATACCGGCGGCTGGGAGCGGCTCGTCATGGCCGGCGAACCGCCCATCGTGCGCGGCCACGCCTTTTCCGACGAGGACCGGCTGCGCGCCGCCGTCATCGAGCGGCTGATGACGGATTTCGCCGTCGACACCGACGCTGTCGCCGCTGACCTCGCCCTGCCGGCGGAGCTGCTCGGCGACTGGCGTCCGGCGCTGGAGCGGGTGGTGGAAGACGGCATTGCCGAAGTGACCGGGCCCGAAGTGCGGGTCACCCCGCGCGGCCGGCCAGTCGCCCGGGTGGTGGCCGCCGCCTTCGACGCCTATCTGGCCACCGGCAAGGCCCGGCATTCCGTGGCGGTGTGACCGGCCGGATCGTCCGGACGATCCTCAAAGGGGGCTGCGGCCCCCTTTTTCGTGTCCCCGGGGAGTTCGTCACACCGCGGCGAGGCTGGCCATGGCGATGTCGATGAGGAGGGTGATGAGGAAATCCAGCACCACCAGCCCGATGGCCATCATGATCGGCACCCCGAGGGTTACCCGGGCGATGCGGTAGGTGAACTGGAGGGAGATGCCGAGGACGAGCACGTTGAGGATCAGCGTGAAGTCCAGCCCCAGGATCCCGGCGAGATAAGGCAGCACCGACACGGCGGAGAGACCGGCCAGGATCACCGATGCCCAGTTGCGCACGATGATGAAGCCGACAAAGCCCCGGCCGATGCCGAGGGGCCGGGCGATGAGGGCGAGGAACAGCGGGAACACCGACCAGTCGAGCGCCATGTCGAGAAGCTCGATCGCGGCGCCGCGGCCCAGCGAGGCAACATCGGCGCCGGACTCGATGGCGATGCGCCGGTCGGCGGCCATCAGCAGAAGATTAGCCGGCAAACAGAACAGAAAGCCGACGAACGAAAACCAGAACCCCCGCACCGACAGGTCGAACTGCCGCATCGCCTCCGTGCGGCCAAGGAGGAGGTCCCCGGCCGCACGGATCGAGCGGAGGCTGTCATCGGGCAGGGCCATGGCGGGTCTCCGGGGCGGACGGACGGTCGGGGGCTGGTAGGCGGGCGAGAGCGTCAGGCGGGGAAGTAGGCGTCGAGGAAGGCGTCGTAGATCGCCGCCAGACGCTCGATGTCGCTGACCGGCACCCGTTCGTCGATCTGGTGCATGGTGGCGCCCACCAGGCCGAATTCCACCACCGGGCAGAAATTCTTGATGAAGCGCGCATCCGAGGTGCCGCCCGAGGTCGACAGCTCCGGCAGCCGGCCGGTGACCCGCTGGATGGCGGTGTTGAGAGTGCCGATCAGGATATCATCCCGGGTGAGGAAGGACTCGCTCGGCCGGCCGACGGTCTCAAGCGTCCAGCGGGCGGCCGGGTCGGCCTCGCCGAGGCGGCGGCGGATCTCGTCTTCCAGACCGGTGACGGTCCACAGGTCGTTGAAGCGCACGTTGAAGCGCAGCGACGCCGTGGCCGGGATGACGTTGGTGGTGGGGTTGCCGACGTCGAGGGAGGTCAGCTCCAGGTTCGACGGCTGGAAATGGGCCGAGCCCGCGTCCAGCGGCGGGTCGATGAGGGCGCCGGCGAGCTTCAGCAGGTGAGGGATCGGGTTGTCGGCCCGGTGCGGATAGGCCACATGGCCCTGCCGCCCCTCCACCGTGACGAGGCCCGAGAAGGAGCCGCGCCGGCCAATCTTCACCATCTCGCCGAGGTTGTCGGGATTGGTGGGCTCGCCGACGATGGCCGCATCGAAGCGCTCGCCCTTGTGCGCGCACCAGTCGAGCAGCTTCACCGTGCCGTTGATGGACGGGCCTTCCTCGTCGCCGGTGATGAGGAAGGAAATCGAGCCGCCGAAATCGCGGCCGCGCCGGGCGACGAAGCGGGAGACGGCGCCGGCGAAGGCGGCAATCGCGCCTTTCATGTCCGAGGCGCCGCGGCCGAACAGCTCGCCATTCTCGATGGTGCCCGAGAAGGGATCATGCCGCCACCGCGCCGGCTCGCCCGGCGGCACCACATCGGTGTGGCCGGCAAAGACCAGATGCGGCCCGGTGCTGCCGAGGCGGGCATAGAGATTGTCGATGTCCGGGGTGCCATCCTCGCTGAAGGCAACGCGGTGGAGGGCGAAGCCGAGGCCTTCCAGCCGGCTGCCCAGCAGATCAAGGGCGCCGCCTTCCGACGGGGTGACGCTGGGGCAGCGGATCAGGTCGCGCGCCAGCGGCACGGGATCAAGGAGGACGGCGGCAGAGGCGGGATCGGACATGGACTTGAACCGGATGGCCCGGCCGGAAAACCGGCCATGCGGGCAGAAAATGCGAGGGAGCCCGCAGGGTCAGCCGGCAGACAGACCGGATGAACAAGCGCGGCTCGGGAGACGGACCCCGGTCCGGCGGAGCGGAGCGGAGGGTGGTGTTCAGGCGGCGGGAAGAGCGGCGGACCATCCTCCCCGTCTCCTGCCAGGCATGCATGTGCTGAGCGCACCCACGCGCCTGGAGGACAGAAGGTTTCCCATATTTACCAATGGTATGGGAAATCTGCATCGGAACACCAAAGAGTCCCTTTCAGGGATCTTGGGATCTTGCCCGGGGCAGGCCCGGACCGGATGAAGGCGGTGCGAACCGGCGGCGTCAGCGTCGTGGTGCGCGCTGGTTCGGAGCGACGGCATACTGGTTCGGCCCGGCCTCGCTTGGCAACAGGCCGACCACCACCATGGCCACCAGATTGAGCAGGGGTGCGGCCATGATGATGGCGAAGGTGGCCGACCAGCCGGCATCATGCAGCCGCTTGGCCACCAGGGCGAACTGCATCCAGACCGCCAGCGCCAGAACGATCATCAGCAGGAACAGCTGATTGCCGGGCAGCTCGGCCAGGGTGTCCGGCGTCAGCGCCCGCGGCAGCAGGGCGGACAGGATGACATCGCCGGCGCTGTAGAGAAAGCCGAAGCCGAGCCAGAAGACTTCCCGGCTGATCCGGCCGTCAAAGCCGAGCAGCGCCCACGGGATGGTGGGGGCGCGGACTGGCAGGGGCGTGACGGAGGGCATCGGTGGATCGTCTCCAGACGGGCTGCCCGCCGGCGGGCGTTGGCCGACCGGCGGACGAGCGGGAAGAGGGAGGCCCGGGGCACGGACTTCGGACAGACGGAGCGGGCGGTATTGCGGCAGATCCGCGATCCCGGCTCCGGAGTGTCCCGTGCCCCGGAAGAGGTCAGGATTTCCCTTAGGCTTCGGAAATATGGGAAATCCCGGGTGGACCTTGAAGGAGGCCCTTTGCAGGCCGCCGGCTATCCGGCCGGAAAAAGGCGGGCCCCGATGGATTTTTCCGGCTCCAGGGTCATGCGGCAGACCGGCATGACCGAGCCGGGGTCGATGATCTCGAAGCGGAACGCCCGGCACAGGGTGGCGAGTGCCATGACGCCCTCGATCTGGGCGAGGGCGGCGCCGATACAGGCCCGCGGACCGCGTCCGAATGGCAGGAAAGCGCTGGGCAGGCGATCGGTGCCTTCGGCAAAGCGGCCCGGATCGAACATCTCCGGATCGTCCCAGAACTGGTCATGGCGGTGGATCAGCCAGGGCGACAGGATCACCAGGTCACCGGCCGCCAGATCGAAGCTGCGGATCTGCATTGGCGCAAGCGCGGTGCGCATCAGGAAGGGCATGGGCGGATAGAGCCGCAGCACCTCGCGCAGGATCGCCAGCGTTGCCGGCATCTGTTCGGCATGCTCCCCCGTGACCGGCCCGGTGCCGGAGACGGACCGGGCTTCCGCGGCAATGCGGGCGGCGCATTCAGGCTGGCGGGCGAGGAGGAACAGAGCCCAGGTGAGCAGGCTCGCCATCGTCTCGTGGCCGGCGACGAGGAAACTGGCCAGCTGGTCGACGAGGTCATCGGCTGAAAAGCGGGCGCCGGTATCCTTGTCGCGGCTGGCCATCAGGCTGGCGAGAATGCCCGAGCGACCACTGGAGACCGGATGCGCGACATGCCACCCGAGAACCTCGCGCAGCCGGGCCGCCGCCGCCCGGGTCGCCTTGTCCGGCGCGACGCTGCTGCCGGCCCCGGACAGGATCTGGGCCGGATTGAATTTGGCGGTCGCCTTGCCGTAGGCGTCCAGCGCCTCGACGAGGGCGCGTCCCGCGTCGGTGTTGTCCGAAGCGGCGAACAGCATGCGATAGAGCGCGGTGGCCGACACCCGGTGGGCCAGGGCATCCAGACTGATCTCCGCCCCAACCGGACAGCGCGCGAGCACCCGAACCAGATCTTCCAGCGCGTCCGTGATGTGGGCGGTGGTGTCCGGGAGGCGGGCGCGGTTGAAGGCGCTGGCCATGAGGCGATGCTGCTGTTTCCACTCCTCGCCTTCGCTGATCAGGACGCCATTGCCTGTCAGCGGGTGCAGGCTCTGCACCATCAGGTCGGCCTTGGCGAACAGATGCTGGTCCGGACCGAGGATCTGGAGCACGGTCTTGGGGTGGTTGACGATCCAGATCGGCTGCCGGGTGCCGGGCACCCGCGACATCAGCACCTGATAGGCGCTGTCTGGCAGCAGTGAAAGCAGCTCCCGGCGGCGGTTGATCACCAGCCGGGCGAGTGTCATTGCCTCGGACCGGCGGACTGGTGCCGGCGGACGAAAGCGCGCGGAAGCATCGGTCATGGCAGATGGACGTCTCTGTACGGGGATCTGGCGGACACCATTAAGCGGCAGGCGCGTGGATCGACAAGGGGGGACGGGCAGGGGCTCACGGCGCGGATAGTCCCACCCGGACAAGGGCGGCCGCCCCCAGGAGCATCAGCGCCACACCGGCGCCGCGGTTGATCCAGCTCATGCGCTTGGGCGTCAGCCGGTCCCGGTTGAGGGCGACCAGGCCGGACAGCGTCGTCCACCACAGGAGCGCCCCCACCAGAACCCCGGCCAGCACCGGCAGGGGGCCATGTTCCGGGTGCAGGCTGGCATCCCCGGTATCGCCAAGCCCGCCCATGAGGGCGAGAAAGCCGATGGCCGAGGCCGGATTGAGGATGGTGCAGGCAAAGCAGGCGCCGAAGCCGGCGAGCATGCCCGGGTGCCGGGGCGGCCGGCCCTCCATCGGGGCGGCAAAGGGCCGGGTGCGGAAGATCAGCGCGCCGAACAGCACCAGAACGAGGCCACCGACGAGCTGCAGCGTCGTCTCGTGGCCGGTGATGAAGTCGGACACCACGGTCAGGCCGAAGGCGGCGATGGTCGCATAGACGACATCGGCCAGCGTGGCACCAAGGCTGGCGACAAAGCCGGTGCGGAAGCCGCAGCGCGCGACCCGCTGGATCACCATGATATTGACCGGGCCCACCGGCGCCGAGGCCGCCAGACCGAAGGTGATGCCGGCCAGAAAGAGATGAAGCCCCGTCATGCCCGCCGGCGCGCCTTCCGGTCCGCCACACGCCCGGATGCCGCCGGCGGCGGCACGGAGCAGGGGCTCGGAACCGGCGAGGCGGACGGACGGGACGGGGGCAGTCCGGGCATAACGTCTCCTTCGGGGCCGGAACAGGGGCGCGGGGCAGCACTTGCCTGTTCGGTTGGGTGACCGGGCACCGCCTATATCGGCTTCTCCGGCCGCAGGTGCAATGCGGGCTGTCACAATCGCCGCACCGAAGCCCCCGGAAATCCGGGCTCGCGCCGGGGGCTGCCCCGTGATACCCGGCCCCCTGTGGCCCCTCTCCGGAGCGGGCCGGCCGGACAAGGGAGATCGTCGGCAGATCATGGACCAGGTCGATGCGGTGGTGGTGGGGGCAGGCGCGGCCGGCCTGATGTGCGCGGGCGTTGCCGGACAGCTCGGCCGGCGGGTGCTGGTGGTCGATCATGCCGATGGGCCCGGCGCCAAGATCCTGATTTCCGGCGGTGGCCGCTGCAACTTCACCAACCGCGAAACGGCGCCGGACCGCTTCCTGTCCGCCAACCGGCATTTCGCCAAGTCGGCGCTGGGGCGCTACACCGCCCGGGATTTCCTCGCCCTCGTCGAGCGCCACCGCATCCCCTGGCACGAGAAGACCCTCGGCCAGCTCTTCTGCGACCGCTCCGCCCGGGACATCCTCGGCCTGCTGATGGACGAGTGCGCGGCTGGCCGCGTCGCCTTCCGCTTCGGCGTCACGGTCACCGAGGTGTCCGGCGCCGGCCCGTTCCGCATCACCTTCAGCGATGGCCGCAGCGTGACGGCCGGCCGGCTGGTGATCGCCACCGGCGGTCTCTCGATCCCGAAAATGGGGGCGACAGATTTCGCCCACCGGATCGCCCGGCAATATGGCCTTGCCGTCACGCCGGTGAAGCCGGGGCTGGTGCCCTTCACCCTGTCGGATGCGGTGAAGGAGTTCGCCCGGGCGCTGGCCGGTGTCGCCACGGAAGCGGTAGTCGCCATCGGCAAGCGGCGCTTCCGCGAGGCGCTGCTGTTCACCCATCGCGGCCTCTCCGGCCCGGCAATCCTGCAGATTTCGTCTTTTTGGGAGCCGGGCGTCGCGCTGTCCATCGATCTGGCGCCGGACCGGGATGCGCTGGCCTTCCTGAAGGATGGCCGCGCCCGCCGGCCCAAGGCCGAGGTGCGCACCCTGCTGGCCGAGATCCTGCCCGCCCGGCTGGCTGCCGCCCTGACCGAGGGCGCCGGGATCACCGGCCCCGCCGGCGCCGTCTCCGACCGCGCCTTCACGGCGCTGGCCGACAGCGTGAACCGCTGGACGATCACTCCGGCCGGCACCGAAGGCTTCGCCAAGGCCGAGGTGACCGTGGGCGGCGTCGATACCGCCGGGCTGTCGTCGCGCACGCTGGAGGCGCGCTCGGTGCCCGGGCTGCATTTCATCGGTGAAGGCGTGGACGTGACCGGCTGGCTCGGCGGCTACAATTTCCAGTGGGCGTGGTCCAGCGGCTGGTGTGCCGGACAGGCGATCGCCGAGTGAACCGGGCCGGGCGGCTCAGGCTTGCCCGGATGGCGGGGCAGGGACCGGCAGGTGATCGGCCCAGGTGACGAGGGCAGTGCGGCCGGCTTCTGTCAGGCCATAGACCCCGCGCGTCAGGCGCTCGAACCAGCCATAGACATTGCCCTGCAGGATCTTCGCCGCATCGGGGGCGGTGGCCTTCAGGTCGCGCGGGCGGGCGGGGCCGGCAGCAAGGGCGGTGGCGACGGCCAGCGCCTGCTGGCGATAGGCCGTCATGTGCGGCCGCCGGGTGATGCCGCCGGCAACCGGATCCCCCCGGCGGCGGCGGAATTCCGTGACGATGCGCGAGCGGCGCCGGGTGTCGCGGCGCGGCGTCCACGGCTCCGGCTCGACGATGGCTTCCACGACACCGGTGGCCGTCACCACGAGGAGGCCGAAGCCGAGGAGGCGGCAGAGCTTCTTCACCCGCCGGTCGCCCTCGCGCCCGCGGCCGCGCTTCGAGGCGGCAACCGCCAGCCACACTTCATCACATGCCGCCGTGCGTTCGACTGCCTGCAGCACCAGTTCCAGGGTGAAGGTCTGCTTCAGCTCGCCGATCACGACGAGTTCCGGCGTGCCATCGGCCATCCCGACCAGATCACAGCCGCGCACCTCGCCCTTCACCTCAAGGCCCAGCCCTTCGAGGAAGTGCTTCACCGGCAGATAGAGATCGGTTTCCAAGGACGCGGGCTCCGGGACGGGCAGGGGGATCGGGCCCCGCATAGCCCGACCGTCTCCAGGCCGCCATGAAAAAGCGTGGCCGGGGCGGGGGCCTTCGCCGGGACCCGACGCACTCTCATGCTCCCTGGACAGTGTGTGTGAGCAACTGCGGTGCGCGCTCTTGCGTTGCGGGGGTCTCCCGTGCTCCCTTCTGGAACGGCTTCAGACCGAACAAACGTTAGGCCGGATACCTGACCGTATGGAGCGGCGGATCACCGGCGCACAGGGAGAAATGGACCCATGGCGAATATCTGGTTCACCGGAGAATTTCCGCTGGCCGAAGCCAACGCCAAGAATGCCGGCGTGATGGTCGGCCATGTCGGCATCGAGCTGCTGGAGTTCGGCGACGACTGGCTGAAGGGCCGCATGCCCGTGGACGTGCGCACCTTCCAGCCCTTCGGCGTGCTGCATGGCGGCGCCTCGGTGGTGCTGGCGGAAACGCTGGCCTCCTGGGGCGGCCTTGCCACCGTCGACCCGACGAAGTTCTACTGCGTCGGCATGGAGATCAACGCCAACCACATCCGTCCGGCCACCGAAGGCTATGTCTACGGCGTGACGACGGCGGAGAGCATCGGCCGTACCACTCAGGTGTGGACTACCCGCATCACCAATGAAGAGGGCAAGCTCGTCTGCATCTCGCGCATGACGCTGGCCGTGGTCGCCCGTCCCCAGCCGCCGGCGGTCGTCTACGCCGAGTGAGGGTGTCCTGATCGCAGGGACTTCGGCTCGCGCCTCCGGATTTCTTCTGTCACCGGGACATAAGAGAAATCCGGAGTTCGCCGGCCGGCCCCTCGGGGCTCTGATACCAGGCACATGCAAGTGCTGACCGCGCCTCAGCGCTTGAAGCACAGCAGATTTCTCATATACCGCAAGGGCATGAGAAATCTGCGTCGGCATACCGAAGGGTCCTTTTCAAGGGCTTTGGTATGACACGCCCTTGCCCGCCGCTTCGCCCGGCGCCACACTCCGGCCGTCGTTCAAGGCGCGGGAGCCGGGGCAGGGATGACGGACGCGGCGGAACGGAAGAGACAGATCGTGGCTGCCCTGAGGGCTCTTGCCCGGGAGGACAGCCGCGATGCCCGCGAGGCCGGGGCGCCGCCGCTGATTTCGGCCTTCGTCACCCGCACGCGGGAGGAGATCCGGGCGCTGACCCTGCCGACGGCGGGTCTCGTCGTCATCATCGAGGGCCGCAAGGAAATCATCGACGGCCCGGTGCAGCGGGTCCACGGCGCCGGCGAGATATTGGTGCTGCCGGCCGATGCCCGGCTGGACGTGGTCAACGAACCCGACCCCGAAAGCGGCGTCTATCGTGCCCTCTTCGTCCGCTTCCCGCGGGATCTGGTGATCGAGGCAGCCCGGCTGTGGCCGCAGTTCGTCGGCCAGCCGGCTGTGCGGACCGAGCCGGAGCTGAGCGAGGCGCTGGGGTCCGCGATCCTGCACGCGGCGGAAGCCGTGTCGCGCCGGGTGCCGGCCTCCCGGCGGGTGGTCGACCACCGCGTGCTCGAAATCATCCTGCTTCTGGCCGAACAGGGCGTGCTGCCGCTGGTGCCGAAATATGTCGCCGGCTCGCTGGTGGAAGCGGTGCGCCGGCTGGTGCGCCACCGGCTGCATGAAAGCTGGACGGCGGAGCGGGTGGCAGCCGGGTTTGGCCTGTCGGAGGCGACCCTGCGGCGCCGGCTGCGGGCCGAGGGCGAGACCCTGCAGGATCTGGTGCGTGCCGAGCGGATGACTGCCGCCTTCACCCTGCTGGCCGATCGCGATGCCGATGTCGCCGAGGCGCTGGCCGCCACCGGCTATCGCTCGCGCTCCCATTTCGCCCGCCATTTCCACGCCCGCTTCGGCCGCACACCGCTTGAGGTGCGGCGCACGCACTCCTGATACCAGGCACGCAAGTGCTGATCGCACCCGAGCGTCTGAAGAGCAGAGGATTTCTCAGGCATCCGGACTGCATCGCCGTGACCGGTTCCGGCGCAAGGCTGATCGGCCCGGGCCCGGGGAAGACGGGCCGGCCGGCTAGGGTCTCCTCCAGAAGCTCCGCATGGACGCGGGGCATGAGTGATACCAAAGATCCTTGAAAAGGATCCTTTGGTATGCCGATGCAGATTTCTCATGTCCTTGCGACATATGAGAAATTTGCTGTTCTTCAAGCGCGCGGTGCGGTCAGCACTTGCGTGCTTGGTATGACACGCTGGAGGTGGTCCGGCAGGAGGCGATGACATGTCCCGGACGGAAGTGGCGGCGTCCACGCTGTTTTCCCGCGATGCCGCGGGCTATGACGAGCTGCGGCGGCGGCTGATCCCGTGCTTTGACGGCTTTTATGGCAGCGCCCTGCAGGCCATTGCCGACTGGGCGCCAACCGGGCCGCTCGACATTCTGGATGTTGGCGCCGGCACCGGGCTGTTTGCGGCCATGGTGGCGGAGCGCCATCCCGTCGGCCGGCTGTGCCTGCTGGATGGATCGGCAGCGATGCTGGAGCAGGCCCGGGCCCGGTTCAGCGACGCGGTGGCGGTCGACTATCGGGTCGGCGACATGACCACGACCGATCCCGGCGGCCCCTGGGATCTCGTCATCTCCGCGCTCGCCATCCATCATCTGGACGATGCCGCCAAGCGCCGCCTGTTTTCCCGCATCCGCGCCGCCCTGAAGCCGGGGGGCCTGTTCATCAATGCCGAACAGGTGGCCGGGCCGACCCCGGAAGCCGACGCGCGCTATTCCCGTCTGTGGCTGGAGCAGATCCGCGCCCTCGGCGTGCCCGAGGACGAGGTGGTGCGGGCGCAGGAGCGGATGCGCTTCGACCAGTGCTCCCCCGTTGCTGCCCAGCTTGGCTGGATGGAACAGGCCGGATTTCACGATGTCGACTGCTGCTTCAAGGCCTGGCGCTTCGCCGTGCTGAGCGGGCGTGCCGGGGAGGGATCCGCCCGCTGAGGACCCCGGGGCCCCTGCAAGGGGGCGCTCTGGTCGCCGGATGTGGAGTGTCCGCGTCTTTGGTCCGTGTGAAATCCGTCGCCTGTCCGGCGGCCCGGTCTGCCGTGTCTCTTGCGAGGGGACCGGGCGACGGCTGGACGGGCTTACCGCCGGGCTCGGGCCCCGCGTTGCGGTGCCGGGGAACTCCCGGGGGAAGCCGGAAACCGGACAGGGGCGGGCGTCGTCGCAGCCGCGCGGCATCCGCCCCTTTGAGGGCACCGGCTCGAAGGGGCGATTAAAAAATCGCGCACGATATAATCGTGAGCGTTGACGCGGTGCGGTGTGCAGGGCTATAGATCGTGCACGATCAAATCGCGGAACAAAATCCGCGTTGATCTCCGGCGGCCCGGTCAGCGGGCCCGGCGCACAAGGATGACGGCGATGACGAAGGTTCTCTATTCCACCCGCGCGACGGCAACCGGTGGCCGGGATGGCCGCTCGGGCACCGATGATGGCAGCTTCCAGGTGGCGCTGGCGGTGCCGAAGGAGCTGGGCGGTACCGGGCAGGGCAACAATCCCGAGCAGCTGTTCGCCTCCGGCTATGCGGCGTGCTTCCTCGGCGCGATGAAATTTGCCGCCAGCCAGAACAAGGCCCTGCCGCGGGTGCCGGCGGAGGCCACCGTCAGCGCCACCGTCGGTATCGGCCCGCGCGCCGACAAGGGCTTCGGCCTGACGGTGGAGCTGGTGGCGACGCTGCCCGGCGTGGACCGCGCCGCCGCCGAAGCGCTGGTGGCGGAAGCCGACACCATCTGCCCCTATTCCCACGCCGTGCGCGGCAACATCCCGGTGACCCTGCGGGTGGGCTGAAGGAGGATCTGTATCCGGGGGCGCGCTGCGACCAGGCGGCAGTCCCCCCCCCCGGATTTCCTCAACATTCTGAAGAAGCGGTGGAAAATATCAGGCCGTGTCTCTGTTAATTTGACACCTTGTGCGTGTGTGGCATCCTGTTCGGGTACGCACAGACCAACCACACTCGTCCGGTGGCCGTGCGGAAATCCCGTCGTGACCGCTGATTTCTGCCAGCGGCTGCCGATCCAGGCAGCCGGCGGGCTCCCGCGCGCCGTTCTCCGGCATCCTCTTGGGGCCATCGGACGGAGGGAGCCTCGCCGGGGCCGGCGCTCGCCTTCCATCCCGATCCGGCCCGTGCCGGCACCCGTCCGGGACATCCTGCGATGCCCCGGACGGGGAAGGTGTGTCCGATGGTCTTCCGCCTGTCACCGTGACCGAACAGGGGACACGGGACATGGGCTATTCGATCAGCAATCATCGCCTGAAAAAGGACGGCGCCGCCGTGCCGTGGAAGGAAAGCCCGAACCATGGCGGCAAGCTGAAGCCGCGTTTCCTCATCATGCACTATACCGCTGGCACCTCCGCCAGCGGCGCGATCTCGTGGCTCACCAATCCGAAGGCCAAGGCCTCGGCGCATCTGGTGATTGACCGGAATGGCGCGGTGACCCAGCTTGTCGGCTTCGACACGGTGGCCTGGCATGCCGGCAAGTCGAGCTGGAATGGCCTTGTCGGGCTGAACTCCTGGTCCATCGGCATCGAGCTGGTGAATGCCGGCAAGCTCTGGAAGAAGGGGGGCGGCAAGTGGGTGAATTGGGCTGGCAATGTTGTTTCTGAGGACGATCTGATCGAGGCCACCCACAAGCACGAGACCTCGCCGGCCGGCTGGCAGATCTATCCCGAACCGCAGCTGGCCGCGGCCATCGAGATCGGACGGGCGCTTCATGACGCCTATGATTTCGATGAGGTGCTGGGCCATGAGGACATTTCGCCGAAGAACAAGATCGACACTGGCCCGGCCTTCCCGATGATCAGCTTCGTTGCCCGGGTGATGGGCGGCGCGTGAGGTCGGGTCTCAGAAACACAAGCGGCGGCCGGAGGGGATCCGGCCGCCGCTCTTTTTTGTCTCGCGGGACGCGGGCGCCGGGCGCTCAGATCTCGCGGTTGTCGATGAGCCGGGTGGCGCCGAGCCTGGCTGCTGCCAGCACCACCAGCGGCCCGGGGGTGTCGCCGGCGGGCTCCTGCAGATCGCTGCGGCGGCGGATCACCACATAATCGGGGGCCCAGCCGGCCTGTTCCAGCGCCGCCATGGCGGCATCTTCCAGCGCGGCATAATCCGTCCGTCCGGCCTCAACCCGGGCGGCGACCTCGGCCAGAATGGCCGACAGCCGCGTCGCCTCGGCTCGCTCGGGGGCGGAGAGATAGCCATTGCGCGAGGAGAGGGCGAGGGCATCATCCGCCCGCACGATGGGGGCGGCGACGATTTTGATCGGCAGCGCGAACTGGCGCACCATCGCCTCGATGACGCGGAGCTGCTGATAGTCCTTTGCGCCGAACACGGCGACGGCCGGCTGCACCACCTGGAACAGCTTCATCACCACGGTGGCCACCCCGGTGAAGAAGCCCGGGCGGAAGGCGCCTTCGAGAATGTCGGCCAGACGCGGATCCGGCAGCACCTTGAAGGTCTGCGGCTCGGGATAGAGCTCGGCCTCGTCGGGCGCAAAGACAATGTCGCACGGCACCGCCGCCAGCTTGGCCACATCATCGGCCAGCGTGCGCGGATAGCGGTCGAAATCCTCGTTCGGGCCGAACTGCAGCCGGTTGACGAAGAGGGAGACCACCACCGGCCCGCCATGGCGGGCGGCCTCGCGCACCAGCGCGAGATGGCCGGCGTGGAGGTTGCCCATGGTGGGCACGAAGGCGGCGCGGCGCTCGGGGCCGAGCAGCGCGCGCAGCTCGGCAACCGTGTGCACCACCTTCGGCCCGGTCACGGCCTCGGCAGCAGGAGAAAGCGCGGACATCTGTCGGACCTCCGGTCGGACGACGGGGCAAGGCGCGGCTCCGGAGCGGGCTCCGGCCGGCCTCATTTTTTCACGTGAAACACATGCTCGGGCCCGGGGAAGGTCCGGGCGCGGACATCGGCGTGATAGGTGGCCGCGGCGTCCCGGACGAGGCCGGCGAGATTGGCAAAGCGGCGCACGAATTTCGGCTTGAAGGCATCGAACAGGCCGAGCATGTCCTCGGCCACCAGCACCTGGCCATCACAGGCCGGCGAGCCGCCGATGCCGATGGTCACCACCGGGATCTCCGCGGTGATGCGGCGGGCGAGCTCCTCCATCACGGCTTCCACCACGATGGCGAAGGCGCCGGCGTCCGCGATCGCCCGGGCGTCGGCGGCGATCTTGTCCTGTTCGGTGTCCGAGCGGCCGCGGGCGCGATAGCCGCCGGCGGTGTTGACCGACTGGGGCGTCAGCCCGACATGGCCCATCACCGGCACGCCGCGCTCGACAAGGAAGCGCACGGTGTCGGCCATCTCGGCCCCGCCTTCCAGCTTCACCGCGGCGCAGCCGGTTTCCGCCATCACCCGGGCGGCATTGCGGAAGGCCTGCTCCCGGCTCTCCTGATAGGAGCCGAAGGGCATGTCGACCACGACACACGCCGTCTCGGAGCCGCGCACGACGGCTGCGCCATGGGCGATCATCATGTCGAGGGTGACGGGCAGGGTGCTCTCGAAGCCATAGACGACCATGCCGAGGCTGTCGCCGACGAGCAGGGCGTCCACATGGGGATCGAGCAGGCGCGCCATGGGCGCGGTGTAGGCAGTCAGCATGACGACGGGATCACCGCCCTTGCGCGCTGCAATCTGCGGCACGGTCATGCGCTGGCTTCTGGTCGCGGCACTCACCTTGGAAATCCGCCCTTGCCCTGGGGTCTGTTCTGGCTGTCCCGTGCGGGACTTGGGGGCAAGACCTACAGGCGAACGGGCGCAGATTCAACCGCAATGGCAAGTCCGCAAGGAGATGCAATGACTTCCTGTGCAACCGGTCAGTTTTGTGACAGCGGCAGGATGTGCCTGATACCAGACACGCAAGTGCTGACCGCACCGTGCGTCTGAAGACACAGCAAGTTTCTCATATGCTCTAATGGCATGAGAAATCTGCATCGGAATACCAAAGAGTCCA
>JBOGCN010000022.1:0-65567 GCA_050689115.1 Segnochrobactraceae bacterium EtOH-i3
ACCCACGCAGGCTGTCAACACCCATCACCCCAACCCCAAAAGAAATTCGCCACCCAATCTCACACCCAACCGGGAACCGGAATTATCTCAAATTGTTAGCATCCCAACCTGCACCCCACTTTTTTGAATACCAAATCGCCCGACGGCTCACCCAACGTGAATCAAGCACCCCGACCCGCGCCCCCATCCCGCCGGCCCCACACCCACCTTCGCGCGCGCGTACTATATATCGCAATGTCGGCCTATTCCCGCGAAGAGGGGATTCTCCGCGCGCGTCACCCGGGAATAACTTCCCCTTGGCGCCGGAATCGCGGCGCGCCTTTCGGGCGACCTTCGCGCCGGCGATTCCCTTTCGGTGGAGACGTCAGACATTTCCGTCGCGTAACCGGAACCTGCCGACCTCGTCCTTTTCCACAGTTGACAGCGCCGGGCTGTCGGGCCAACGTCGCCGGGTTGTCCGGGCCCTTGCCCGGCCGTGTTTCCAGCCCGTGCCGCCCGGCGACGGCCCGTTTTTTCCGGGCCCCTCCCCGCGCCCGGAGCGGCATTCCGGAGGTCACATCGCTTCATGAAGGTCGGTCGGCCAACACCGCACGTTCCTCAGGTTGATCTCGGGGACGAGGCCCCGTTTGTCTTCTCGGAGAATGGCGGCTCCCGCCCGGACCGGACCTCCGTGTCCCTGCGCTGGCTCATGGGCACGGTGCTGACTGGCGTTACCTCCATCGCGCTCATGGGCGGCGCGCTGTTTGCCGCTCTTGAGGGGCGGTATGACGTGTTCGCCCCGTCGGCGGATCAGTTGCAGGTGCCGGCTGTCGGCGCCAGTCCTTCGGGGGCCGGCGGCGCCCGCAAGGGCGATCGCCTCGCGGCCAAGGAAGAGGTGGTGCTTCCTGGTGCCAAGCAGGTTTTCCGGGTCTCGACGGTCGTCCGCCAGGGCGACCGCGACCTGGTGAAGATGCGTCCCTTCGCGCGCCTCTCCGCCGATCTGGTGACAAGTCTTGACCCCCGGGCCGACGAAATTCCGCCGTTCAATCCTCTGGCAGCCTTCTCCGACCGGTCGGTCTTTCCGGACCATGGTCCCGTACCGGAGCTCTCCGTCGGTCAGGTTGAAGGCGAAGTCAGTCTGAAGACCCGCGATTTTCCGGCCAGCCCGCCGCCAACAGAGCCGGCGCTATCCTTCGCGGGGCCGGATATCGAGGCGGAGGTCCGCGAGGAGGCGCGCTTTCTCATCGCCGGGGGGCTCGGCGAGCCTCCCCACACGGCAGGCGATGCAGGCGTTGCTCTGGCGCTTGCCAATCCGCTGGATCTGACCAACCTGCCCGTCCGCATCCAGGTGGAGAATGTCTCCGACCTCGCCAAGACCGGCACGGGAGAGCCCCGGGGAAAGCCCGAGGAGACCGTCGCCACCATTGACGCCGACACCCCGCTGGCCGATCTCCTGGCCTCCAGCGGCATAACTGGTGACGATCTCATCGCCATCCGTGGCGCTTTCCAGAAATTCTGGACTGTTTCGGATGTGCGCGCCGGCTCGCGCCTGCGCATCGCCATGGGCGAGGTGCCCGATGACAGCGGCCTTGCCCGCAGCCGACCCATCCGGGTGTCGGTCTATGAGGGCATGATCCATCGCGGCACCATCGCGCTGTCCGATTCCGGACTTTATGTCACCGCGGCCCAGCCCTCCAGCGAGATGCCTGATGCCCCGGCCCCGGAAGCCGCCCCCCGGGTGGCCCAGTCCGGCCCTGCGCCGTCGCTCTATGAGAGCCTTTACCGCACGGCCCTTGATCAGGACCTGCCCGAGCCCACGATCCGCGAGCTGGTGACGCTGTTCTCCTACGACACCGACTTCAAGGCCCCCGTCCACCCCGGCGACCGGCTGGAAGTGTTCTACGGCCTCGATGACGAGGGCGACGAGACCGCCCATCCGGAAGTGCTGTTTGCGGCCCTCACCGTCGGCGGCTCCGAGCGCAAGTTCTATCGCTTCCGCACGCCTGACGATGGCGCCGTCGATTTTTACGATGACACCGGCAAGAGCGCGCAGAAATTCCTGATGCGCAAGCCGATGAATGGCGGTGAGCTGCGCTCGGGCTTCGGCACGCGCTCGCATCCGATCCTCGGCTATACCAAGATGCACACCGGCGTCGACTGGGCGGCCCCCTATGGCACGCCCATCATGGCCTCGGGCAACGGCACGGTGATCGACGCCGGCTGGCAGAACAACGGTTATGGCCGCATGGTCCGCATCCGCCACGCCAACGGCTATGTCACCGGCTACGCCCACATGTCCGGCATCGCCCGCAATGTCACCGTGGGCTCCACGGTCACCCAGGGCCAGATCGTCGGCTATGTCGGCTCCACCGGTCTCTCCACCGGGCCGCATCTGCACTATGAGGTCTCGGTCAACGACCGCCTCGTCGACCCGCTGCGCATCAAGCTGCCGCGCGGCCGCGAACTCTCCGGCAAGATGCTGGCGGAGTTCAAGAAGGAGCGCAGCCGGGTGGATGCCCTGATGGCGACCCGCGAAACCGCCGGCAAGCCCGCCCAGACCGCCAGCGCCACCAACTGACGCCAGGCGCCGGGACGGGCCAGTGCCTCCCGGCCCGAGGAATGACCTGAGACCAGAGATCCCTGACGAGGGCTTTTCGGGACCCGGTTGCGGATTTCCCCTGTGCCTGGTGCAGGCGAGAAATCTGCATCTCTTCAGGCGTGCGCTGCGCTCAGTCCCTCCTGCGCCCGAGATGACCGATCCCGGCCCCGGGATCACGCGCCGGCCACCGCTTTTTCTCCGCCCTCCCTCGGGTTGACCGGACCGCAGCGCGCCCGCGATCTGCTGCCCGCGAATGCGTGGCGGGATCCGGTCCCGGCGCCGCCGCCTCGCGCTCTCGCGGCAACGGCGCGGCGGAATTTTGACAAAAATCGAACATTGACGGGAACCCGACGGGCCGACGGGCGTTTACCCAGCGCACCGGCGTCTGCGGATGGCTGTGTGCCGGCCCGGTACGCCCGGGCCGCCGGTGCCTGTCGCCATCGCCCGACGCGATTTCCCCCCGTCCCCCGGTCCCGGCCTCGTTCCCGCACACGCGGAGGCGCCGCCGGCACCGGCCCTGACCGAGGAGCCGCCCCGCGGATGCCCAGCGCGCCCGTCGATTTCTCCAAGACCTTCGCCATCTTCCTCGATTTTGATGGCACCCTCGTCGATCTCGCCCCCCGCCCCGATGCCGTGCAGGTGTCGGACACGTTGCGCACCCTCGTCGCCTCCCTTTCGGAGGCGGCCGGCGGGGCACTTGCCATCGTCACCGGCCGCGAAATCGCGGTGATCGACACCTTCCTCTCCCCCCTCACCCTGCCGGTCGCGGGCCTCCATGGGGCCGAACGGCGCGGATCCGATGGCCGCCTCGCGCGGCTTACCCCGGACCGCCCCGCGCTCGACACGATGCGGGAGCGGCTGGCCGATTTCGCCAGCCAGCATCAGGGCGTGCTGCTGGAGGACAAGGGCCTGTGCCTCGCTCTCCACACCCGCGCCCGGCCGGAGCTGATGCCGGCGACCGAAAGCGTGGTCGCCACCGCGATGGCGCCGTTCAGCGACCGGTTCGAGATCCTCCTCGGCAAGCAGGTGGCGGAAATCCGCCCGCGCGGCATCGACAAGGGCCGGGCCATCGCGGCTTTCCTGGCGGAGCCCCCCTTCCGCGGTCGCCGGCCGATCTTTGTCGGCGATGACCGCACCGACGAACCGGGCTTTGCGGCGGCGGAAGCGGCCGGCGGCTTCGGCATCAAGATTGGCCCCGGCGAGACCGGTGCGCGCTACCGGCTCGGGTCGGTCAACGCGCTGCATGGCTGGCTCGCCTCTTCCTTCGAGGTGCTGGCATGACGACCCTGGATCTCGGCGTGATCGGAAACTGCGCCATCGGTGCACTGGTCGACCCCAAGGCGCGCATCGTCTGGGCCTGCCTGCCGCGCTTCGATGGCGACCCTGTCTTTTCCAGCCTCGTCGACGGGATGCGGCCGGAACGGGGGTTCTTCGACGTCGAGCTCCTGGGCGCCACCAGCTGGAGCCAGACCTATCTGAAGAACACGGCGATCCTCTCCACCCGGATCGCCGATGACGCCGGCAACGAGATCGAGATCATCGATTTCTGTCCGCGCTTCGTGGCGCTCGGCCGGGTCTACCGGCCGGCCTCCATCGTGCGCATGCTGCGTCCGGTCACCGGGGCGCCGCGCATCCGGGTGCGGCTGCGGCCGCATTTCCAGCACGGCGCCGCGGAGGGCACCATCGCCCGCGGCACCAACCATTGCCGCTTCATCGGCCCGGAGCAGACGGTGCGGCTGACCACCGACCTGTCGGTGTCCTATATCCTGACCGAGACGCCCTTCATCCTCGATGCGCCGGCGGCCATGATCCTCGGGCCCGATGAAAGCCTGTCCGATGCCGTGCCGGTGCTGGCCCGGTCCTGGCTCGACGAGACCCGGACCTACTGGGAGGAATGGGCCCGCGGCCTCACCATCCCGTTCGAATGGCAGGCGGCGGTCATCCGGGCGGCGATCACCCTCAAGCTCTCCAACTATGAGGAGACCGGCGGCATCATCGCCGCCTTCACCACCTCCATCCCCGAGTTCGGCCACTCCAGACGCAACTGGGACTATCGCTTCTGCTGGCTGCGCGATGCCTTTTTCGTCGTCATGGCCCTCAACCGGCTGAGCGCGACCCGGACCATGGAGCACCACCAGCGTTATCTGGCCAACATCGCGGCCGGGGCGCCGGGGGGCATTCTCCAGCCGGTCTACGGCATCGCGCTGGAAACCGAGCTGGTGGAATGGGAAGCCGAGGCGCTTTCGGGCTATCGCGGCATGGGGCCGGTGCGCATCGGCAACGCCGCCTATACCCAGCCCCAGCACGACGTCTATGGCGCGGCGGTGCTGGCCTGCACCCAGTCCTTCTTCGACGAGCGGCTGACGACACCGGGCACCATCGCCCTGTTCGAGAGCCTGGAACGTCTGGGCGCCCAGGCCGTCGCCTTCTATGACCAGCCGGATGCGGGGCTGTGGGAGCTGCGCAACTCCCGCCATGTCCATACCTTCTCGGCCGTGATGTGCTGGGCGGCGGCCGACCGGCTGGCGAAGATCGCCGCGCGGCTGGGCCGTCCGGAACGGGCCACCTTCTGGCGTGGCCATGCCGACACCATGCACGCCCGCATCGTGGCGGAATCCTACAACGCCGACATCAACGCCTTCGGCTCCACCTTCGGCGGGCGGGAGATGGACGCCAGCCTGCTGCTCCTGCACGAGCTGGGCTTCGTGGCGGCCACCGATCCGCGCTTCATCGGCACGGTGGAGGCGATCGAGAAGAGCCTCGTCCATGGCGGACTCGTCTACCGCTATGTCATCCCCGATGATTTCGGCACGCCGGAAACCGCCTTCACGGTCTGTACGTTCTGGTACATCGACGCGCTCGCCGCCATCGGGCGCAAGGAGGAAGCACGAACCCTGTTCGAGCGCATGCTGGCCTTGCGCAATCCGCTCGGACTTCTGTCGGAGGACGTCGACATCGCCTCCGGCGACCTGTGGGGCAACTACCCGCAGACCTATTCCCATGTCGGGCTGATCAACTCGGCAACCCGTCTTTCCATTTCCTGGCAGGAGGGCTTCTGACGATGGACATGACCGCCACGACCGACCGGCAGGATCCGACCCCGGCCGACAGGCCCGCCCCGGAGCGTGTCGCCCGGGCGGCCCGGCCGCTCCCCGACGACATCCGCCGCGCCACCGCGGCACTCCGGGGCCGACCGACCGTGCCCGCCCCCGCAGTTCCCCTGCCCGAAGCCGGCAGCACCGGCCGGCTGATCGTGGTGTCCAACCGCGTGGCGCCGATCGCCGAGGGCAAGCCCACCGCCGGCGGTCTGGCCGTCGGCGTTCTCGATGCGCTGAAATCCATGGGCGGCATCTGGTTCGGCTGGAGTGGCGAGATTTCCGAGACCGACGCCGCCCCCGAGGTCAGCGAGAGCGGGCGCATCAGCGTCGCCACCGTCGATCTCACCCAGCAGGACTATGACGAATATTATCGCGGCTTTGCCAACGGCACCCTGTGGCCGACCTTCCATTATCGGGTGGGGCTGTCGCGCTTCGACCGGGCGGAACATGCCGGCTACGAGCGGGTGAACGAGAAGCTCGCCCGCATCCTCGCGCCGATGATCGGCCCCGACGACATCCTGTGGATCCACGATTACCACCTGATCCCGTTTGCCGCGGCGCTCCGGGCGCTGGGCATTGCCAACCGGATCGGCTTCTTCCTGCACATCCCTTTCCCGGTCTCGGAGGTGTTCACCACCGTTCCGGTGCACCGGCGCCTGACCGAGGCGCTGCTGGCCTATGACCTGCTCGGCTTCCAGATCGAGAGCGACCGGCGCGCCTTCCTCGGCCATGTCGAGACCCTGGGCCTTGCCCCGGTGACACCGGACGGCCGGGTGCAGACCGGCGGACGGGAGGTGGCCACCGGGGTCTATCCCATTGGCGTCGAGCCGGACCGCATCGCCCATCAGGCCGAGGGTTTCGTCGGCCGGCGCCCGGTGCGCATGCTGAAGGACAGCCTGCAGGGCCGCCGCCTCATCATGAGCGTCGACCGGCTGGACTATTCCAAGGGCCTGCTGGAGCGCTTCCAGGCCTTTGAAGCCCTGCTTGAAGGCTTTCCCCAGCATCATCGCCGGGTGAGCTTCCTCCAGATCGCCCCGCCGTCCCGCGGTGACCTCGAAACCTATCAGGCGATCCGGCAGAATCTCGAACGCGAGGCCGGGCGCATCAACGGGCGCTTCGCCGATCTCGACTGGAACCCGATCCGCTATCTCAACAAGGGCTATGCCCGGGGCGTGCTGATGGGGCTGTTTCGCTCGGCCGAGGTCGGCTTCGTCACCTCGCTGCGCGACGGCATGAACCTTGTCGCCAAGGAATATGTGGCGGCGCAGGATCCGGCGGCGCCGGGGGTGCTGGTGCTGTCGGAATTCACCGGCGCGGCCAAGGAGCTGGACGCGGCGCTGATCGTCAACCCCCATGACGTCAGCGCCATGGCCCACGCCCTCGATCGCGCCCTCGCCATGCCCCATGAGGAACGCCGGGCCCGCCACGCCCACATGATGGCGGTGCTGAAGCGCAACGACCTCGCCGCCTGGCGCGACCGTTTCCTCTCTGATCTCACCCGGGCATCGGCCGGCACCGCCTGAAGACGCGGCGGGCTCCTCGACCGCGGGAGCCTGCCCGGTCTCGGGATCCGGCGGAGGGCGGACAGGCCGCCCTCCTTTCCTGAAGCCGGCCCGCCCCTCAGCGCTCCGTCAGCCGTCGGGTGATTTCCTCGCGCAGCAGGAATTTCTGGATCTTGCCGGTGACCGTCATCGGAAACTCCGCCAGAATCTCCACATAGCGCGGCACCTTGTAATGGGCGATCTCGCCGCGGCAGAAGTCGCGGATCTCCTCGGCCGTCAGGCTGTCATCGGCCGGCACGATGCAGGCACAGATTTCCTCGCCATAGAACGGGTCCGGCACGCCCACCACCTGCACCTCCCGCACCTTCGGGTGCCGGTAGAGGAAGTCCTCGATCTCGCGCGGATAGACATTCTCACCACCGCGAATGAGCATGTCCTTCACCCGGCCGACGATGGTGCAGTAGCCGTCCTCGTCCAGCGTCGCGAGGTCGCCGGTGTGCATCCAGCCTTCGGCGTCGATGGCCTCCTTCGTCTTCTCCGGCGCGCCCCAGTAACCGCGCATGACGGAATAGCCGCGGGTGCACAGTTCGCCGATTTCGCCCGGGCGCACGGTCGCCCCCGAGGCATCGACCAGCTTCACCTCCAGATGCGGATGGATGCGGCCGACGGTGGCAACGCGCTTTTCCACCGGATCATCGCCGAAGGACTGGAAGGAGACCGGCGAGGTCTCGGTCATGCCATAGGCGATCGTCACCTCGGCCATGTGCATGTCCGCGCGCACGCGCTTCATCACCTCGATCGGGCAGACGGCGCCGGCCATGATGCCGGTGCGCAGGCGCGAGAGGTCATAGGTCGCAAAGTTGTCGACAGCCAGCATCGCCGAGAACATCGTCGGTACACCATAGAGCGCCGTGCACTTTTCCTCTGCTACGGCGGCAAGTGTCGCCTTGGGCTCGAAGCCTTCCCCGGGGAAGATCATCGTCGCGCCCTTGGTGACACAGCCGAGCACCCCCATCACCATGCCGAAGCAGTGATAGAGCGGCACCGGAATGCACAGCCGGTCGGCCGCGGTGAAGCGCATGCGGTCGGTGACGAACTGGCCGTTGTTGATGATGTTGCGGTGGGTCAGCGTCGCGCCCTTGGGCGCGCCCGTCGTGCCCGAGGTGAACTGGATGTTGATCGGGTCGTTGGGGGAGAGCGCCGCCGTGAGGACGTCCAGACGGGCCGTGTCGGCGGGCGTGGCGGCCAGCGCATCGAAGGAGAGCATGCCCGCCGGCGTCTGCGCCCCCATGGCGATGACCATGTGCAGCTCCGGCAGCCGCTCGGACTGGAGGGTGCCCGGGGCGGCGGTGGCAAGCTCCGGCAGCAGCTCCTGCAGCATGCCGAGATAGTCGGAGCTCTTGAAGCGATCGGCGGCGATGATCGCCCGCATGCCCACGATCTTCAGGGCATAGTCCAGCTCCGAGCGCCGATAGGCCGGGTTGACGTTGACGAGGATGGCGCCGATGCGGGCGGTGGCGAACTGGGTCAGCAGCCATTCCGGCCGGTTCGGCGCCCAGATGCCCACCCGGTCGCCGGGGCGGATGCCGAGATCGAGCAGGCCCGTCGCCAGCCGGTCGATGGCGGCGGCAAGTTCGGTCCATGTCCAGCGCACGCCGGGGCCACGAAACACCACCGCCTCGGCATCGCCGCGCGCCGC
This sequence comes from Segnochrobactraceae bacterium EtOH-i3, assembly GCA_050689115.1. GTDB lineage: Bacteria > Pseudomonadota > Alphaproteobacteria > Rhizobiales > Segnochrobactraceae > JBBSSF01. The sequence goes on from JBOGCN010000022.1 coordinate 8,878, forward strand.
CACGGTGCGGGCGAGAAGGGCGGGAATAGTGTCCTCCAGCAGGAGCGGCGTGTCGGTGCCGCGCACGCGCGCCTCATCGGCCAGCGGCCGTTCGCCGTAGGTCATTGTTTCCTCCAATGAGTGAGGGGCCGCCGGGTTTCCCGGTCGGTGCGGTTTGTCCGCCTGTTATTCTTGTTCAGTCATCGGCGCGGGGATTATCCCCCGCGTCTGGCAAGGATCGCATTGGCAACGGCAGAGCCATTGCGTCGGCCAAGATGATCGGAGATGAACGCGCCGGCATCGACCAGCGCGTCGAGATCGACACCGGTCTCGATACCCAGGCCATCAAGCAGATAGACGACATCTTCGGTCGCCACATTGCCCGTCGCGCCCTTCGCATAGGGGCAGCCGCCGAGACCGGCCACCGAGGCATCGAACTGGGACACCCCCAGCTCCAGCGCCGCATAGATGTTGACGAGGGCCTGACCATAGGTGTCGTGGAAATGGCCGGAGACGTCGGCCAGCTCATAGACCGACAGCGCGGCCTCCAGCGCCTTCTGCACCGTCCTCGGCGTGCCCACGCCGATGGTATCGGCGATGCCGACATGCTGGACGCCGATCGCCTTCATCAGCCCGGCGACATGAGCGACGCGTTCTGGCGCCACCGCGCCCTCATAGGGACAGCCGACGGTGCACGAGATCGCCCCCCGCACGGCAATCCCGTCCGCCCGCGCCGCCGCCACGACGGGGGCGAAGCGCGCGATGGACTCGTCAATGGAGCAGTTGATGTTCTTCCGGCTGAAGGCTTCGCTGGCCGAGCCAAAGACTTCGATTTCTCCGGGCCGGGTGGCGACCGCCGCGCCATAGCCCTGCATGTTTGGCACCAGCACGGAATAGGTGACATCCGGCCGCCTGCGGATGCCGGCCATGACGGCGGCATTGTCGGCCATCTGCGGCACCCATTTCGGGCTGACGAAGCTGGTCGTCTCGATGTGCCTGAGGCCAGCCGCCTGCAGCCTGTCGATGAGGGCCACCTTGATCGCCGTCGGCACCGGCTGCGGCTCGTTCTGGAGACCATCGCGCGGGCCGACTTCCACCAGACGGACCCGATCGGGAAGAGGGGCCATGCTCACGCCTCCTCAAGCACGGCTTCGAGACGCAGCAGCTCCGCGCCCTCGCTCACCTGATCGTCGACGCCATAGAGCAGTTCGGCCACGATGCCGGCGACGGGCGCCCGGATGGTGTGCTCCATCTTCATCGCCTCCATGACGGCGAGCGGCTGGCCGGCGGCCACCTGTTCGCCGGCCGCCACCAAGAGCGCCAGCACCCGGCCGGGCATCGGCGCGGTCAGGCGGCCGGCTTCCTCTTCCGCCTCGCCCGCATGCGCCAGCGGATCGCGGATGTGGGCGAGCGCGCTGCCATCGGCCGTGAAGACGGCGACCTCCTCGCCAGTGCGATAGACGCTTGCCACCAGCCGCCGGCCGTCGAGCCGGAAGCCGCCGGCATCATCGAGCGCGAGCGCATGGGTGGAACCGACGACCTCCAGCCGGGCATGGGTGCCGTCCAGCCGGGCGAAGCGCACCTCCTGCGTCTCGCCCGCCACCTCCAGCCGCAGCGTGCGGGTGGCGGGGCCGGCGATGCGCCAGCTATCGCGGCGCGACCACGGGTCGGCATCGGCAAGGCGGGTTTCCGCCGCGAGCGTGCGTGCCACCACACCGGCGGCAATCACCGGCAGCGGCAAGCCCCGCCCGCCGAAGAGGTTCGCCCGCTCGCGTTCGATCAGCGCCGTGTCGAGATCGGCCGCGGCGAAGGAGCGGCTGGCCGCGGTGCGCCGGAGGAAGGCGACATTGGTGGCGACGCCGACGATGTGGGTCTCTGATAGCGCCCGGTCCAGCCGCTGCAGCGCCTCCTCCCGGGTGGCGCCGTGGACGATCAGCTTGGCGATCATCGGATCATAGAAGGGGGAGATGTCGTCCCCCGCGCCCACGCCGGAATCCACCCGCACGCCGGTGGTCGCCCGGGTGAATGTGCTGTGTTCCGGCAGATGCAGCACCGCCAGATGGCCGATCGCCGGCAGGAAGTCGTTGTCCGGTGCCTCGGCGCAGATGCGCGCCTCGATGGCGTGGCCGGAAATCGTCAGGTCTTCCTGTCGGACCGGCAGCGGCGCGCCTTCGGCCACCCGGATCTGCCACTCCACCAGATCCTGCCCGGTGATCGCTTCCGTCACCGGATGCTCGACCTGAAGCCGGGTGTTCATCTCCATGAAGTAGAAGCGCAGGTCGCCATCGGCCGCGGGTTCGGCGATGAACTCCACCGTGCCGGCGCCGACATAGCCGACGGCCCGGGCGGCGGCGATGGCCGCGGCGCCCATTTCCGCCCGGCGCTCCGGCGAGAGACCGGGCGCCGGCGCCTCCTCCAGCACCTTCTGGTGCCGGCGCTGCACCGAGCAGTCGCGCTCGAACAGGTGGACATAATTGCCGTTGCTGTCGCCGAACACCTGAATTTCGATATGGCGCGGCCGCGTCACATAGCGTTCCAGCAGAACCGCGGCGCTGCCGAAGCTCGACGCGCCCTCGCGCTGGCAGGAGGCGAGCGCATCGGCGAAGTCTTCCCGCGCCCGCACGATGCGCATGCCCTTGCCGCCGCCACCCGCCGACGCCTTGATCATCAGCGGATAGCCGATGCGGTCGGCCTCGGCCGCCAGAAGGGCGGGATCCTGATCGGCGCCATGATAGCCCGGCACCAGCGGCACGCCGGCGGCCTCCATCAGGCGCTTGGAGTCCGCCTTCAGCCCCATGGCGCGGATGGCCGACGGCGGCGGGCCGATGAAGATCAGCCCGGCCTCGGCGCACGCGGCCGCGAACTCGGCATTTTCCGACAGGAAGCCATAGCCGGGGTGGATGGCATCGGCGCCGGTTTCCTTTGCGGCCGCGAGGATCTTTTCCCAGCGCAGATAGGAGTCCTTCGGCGCCGCGCCGCCCAGCGACACCGCCTCGTCACAGGCCGCAACGAAGCGGGCGGCGGCATCGACATCGGAATGAACGGCAACGGTGCGGATGGCGAGCCGGCGCGCGGTGGCGGCCACCCGGCAGGCGATCTCGCCGCGATTGGCAATCAGGATCTTCGAAATCCGGTGCGTCGTCATCGTCACGCCCTTTCCGCCGGTGCGGCAAGCCAGGAGGGCTTCGTTTTCTGAAGGAAGGACTGCACGCCCTCGCGCCCCTCAGAGGAGGCGCGGATGTCGGCGATGCGGGCGGCGGTATCCGCCACCAGCGCATCATCCACCGGCCGGCCGCCGACGTCGGCGAGAAGCCGCTTGCAGGCGGAAAGCGCCGCGGGGGAGGCGGCCAGAAGCTGGTCGACCAGCCGGGAAACCGCCGCGTCCAGCGCGTCGGCGTCGGCCAGCTCGTGCACGAAGCCGGTGGCAAGCGCTGTCCCGGCCGAGAAGATTTCGGCCGTCAGGAAGAAGCGGCGCGCGGCACGGGGGCCGAGCGCGGCGATGACATAGGGCGCGATGGTCGCCGGGATCAGGCCGAGCTTGACCTCCGACAGGCAGAAGCGGGCTGAAGGCGCGGCGATCGCGATGTCGGCGGCGGCCACCAGCCCCATGCCGCCGGCAAACACGTCGCCCTGAACCCGGGCGATCACCGGCTTCGGACACTCGTGGAGCGTGCGCAGCATGGTGGCGAGCGCGGTGGCGTCCGCCAGATTTTCCGCATGGCTATAATCGGCCATGCGCCGCATCCACGCGAGATCGGCCCCGGCGCAGAACGCCTTGCCCGCGGCTGCCAGCACGATGACGCGTACGTCAGGATCGGCGCCCAGCTCCCGGAACGCCTCGGTCAGCGCCGCGATCAGCGCGTCGTCGAAGGCGTTGCGGATCTCCGGCCGGTTGAGGGTGACGGTGGCGACCGGCCCCGCACGGGTGACGAGAAGAGATGTCATTGTGGCCCCCGTCACATCCGGAACACGCCGAAGCGGGCGTCCGGGATCGGCGCGTTGAGGCTGGCCGAGAGACCCAGCGCCAGCACGCGGCGGGTGTCAGCCGGGTCGATCACGCCGTCGTCCCAGAGCCGGGCGGTGGCATAGTAGGGATGGCCCTGCCGCTCGTAGGTCTCGCGGATGCCCGCGCGGAAGCTGGCCTCGTCCTCGGCGCTCCAGTGCCCGCCCTGCTTTTCCACGCCGTCGCGGCGCACGGTGGCGAGCACGGAGGCCGCCTGTTCGCCGCCCATCACGGAGATGCGGGCATTCGGCCACATCCACAGGAAGCGCGGAGAATAGCCCCGGCCGCACATGCCATAGTTGCCGGCGCCGAAGGAGCCGCCGATGATGACGGTGAATTTCGGCACGTTGGCGCAGGCGACCGCCGTCACCATCTTGGCGCCGTGGCGGGCGATGCCCTCGTTTTCATATTTCTGGCCGACCATGAAGCCGGTGATGTTCTGCAGGAACACCAGCGGAATCTTGCGCTGACAGCACAGCTCGACGAAATGCGCGCCCTTGGCGGCACTTTCCGAGAACAGGATGCCGTTGTTGGCGACGATGCCGACCGGGATCCCCTCGATATGGGCAAAGCCGGTGACCAGCGTCGTGCCGAAGCGCGGCTTGAACTCGTGGAACTCCGAGGCGTCGACGATGCGGGCAATGACGTCCCGCACATCATAGGGCTTGCGGGTGTCGGTCGGGATGATGCCGTGGAGCTCCGCCGGATCATACTGCGGCGGCCGCGCCGGGATGCGCTCCACCGGCCACGCCTTCTCGCGATTGAGATTGGCCACCGCCGTGCGGGCGAGCGCCAGAGCGTGGGTGTCGTCCCGGGCCAGATGATCGGCCACGCCGGAAAGCCGGGTGTGGACGTCGCCGCCGCCCAGATCTTCCGCGCTCACCACCTCGCCGGTGGCGGCCTTCACCAGCGGCGGGCCGGCGAGGAAGATGGTGCCCTGATTGCGCACGATGATGGTCTCGTCGCTCATGGCCGGCACATAGGCGCCGCCGGCCGTGCACGAACCCATGACGACGGCGATCTGGGCAATGCCCTTGGCGCTCATCTGCGCCTGATTGTAGAAGATCCGGCCGAAATGATCCCGGTCCGGAAACACTTCGTCCTGATTGGGCAGGTTCGCGCCGCCAGAGTCCACCAGATAGACGCACGGCAGATTGTTCTGCTCGGCAATTTCCTGGGCGCGCAGATGCTTCTTCACGGTGAGGGGGAAGTACGTCCCGCCCTTCACGGTGGCATCATTGCAGACGATGACACATTCCCGGCCGTGGATGCGGCCGATGCCGGCAATCACGCCGGCAGACGGGGCGGCGTCGCGGCCGTCCTTCTCCTTGTAGACGTTGAAGGCAGCCAGCGGCGCGATTTCCAGAAAGGGCGTGCCGGGGTCCAAGAGCATTTCCACCCGGTCGCGCGGCATCAGCTTGCCGCGCGCCACATGCTTCGCCCGGGCGACAGCACCGCCGCCCTCGGCGACTTCGGCAAGGCGCTGGCGCAAATCCGCCACCAGCGCCTCCATGGCCGCGGCATTCGCCTGAAATTCGGCGCTGCGCGGGCTGACGGAGCTTGCGAGCACGGCCATGGTCAGCGCCCCTCGCCGGTCTCGGCGAACAGCTCGCGGCCGATCAGCATGCGGCGGATTTCCGAGGTGCCGGCGCCGATCTCGTACAGCTTGGCATCGCGCCACAGCCGTTCCACCGGGAAATCCCGGGTGTAGCCGACGCCGCCCAAGGTCTGGATCGCCTCGCCGGCAATCCACGTCGCCTTTTCCGCCGCATAGAGGATCACGCCGGCGGCATCCTTGCGTAAGAGGCGGGAATGGGAATCCCGGTCACACGCCTTGCCGACGGCATAGACATAGGCGCGCGTCGCCTGCCAAGTGGTGTAGATGTCGGCAATCTTGCCCTGCATCAGCTGGAATTCGCCGATCGACTGGCCGAACTGCTTGCGCTCGTGAATATAGGGCACGACGGCATCCATCGCTGCGGCCATCAGGCCGAGCGGGCCGCCGGACAGCACGGTGCGCTCATAGTCGAGGCCGGACATCAGTACCCGCACGCCCTTGCCGACGCCGCCGAGCACGTTCTCCTCCGGCACTTCAACATTGTCGAAGAACAGCGGATAAGTGTTGGAGCCGCGCATGCCGAGCTTGTCGAGCTTGGCGCCGGCGGAGAAGCCGGCAAAGCCCTTCTCGACGATGAAGGCCGTCAGGCCCCTGGCGCCCGAGCCCGGCTCGGTCTGGGCGTAGATCACCAGGGTGTCGGCATCGCCGCCATTGGTGATCCACATCTTGGAACCGTTGAGGATGAAGCGGTCGCCCTTCTTCTCGGCCCTCAGCTTCAGGCTGACCACATCCGAGCCCGCACCGGGCTCGCTCATGGCGAGCGCGCCGACGTGGTCTCCGGAGATCAGTTTCGGCAGGTACTTCTGCTTTTGCGCTTCGGTGCCGTTGCGCTTGATCTGGTTGATGCAGAGATTGGAATGGGCGCCATAGGACAGGCCGATCGAGCCCGAGGCGCGGGAAATCTCTTCCATCGCCACGATGTGGGCGAGATAACCGAGATTGGTGCCGCCATAGTCCTCGCCGACCGTCAGGCCATGCACGCCGAGATCGCCGAGTTTCTTCCAGAGATGCGCGGGAAACTGGTTGTCGCGGTCGACAGCCGCCGCGATCGGCGCGATTTCCCGGTCGGAGAAGCTCTTCACGGCCTCGCGCAGCGCCTCGACGTCTTCTCCGAGGTCAAAATCCAGCCCCAGCCCGGAAAAAGCCATCGCCTCACTCCCCATCCATCTGTTCTTGATCGGCCGGAGCGGGCCGGCCTGTTGATCGCGACAGTAGGGAGTTGCCTTTCGGCTGTGGTGCCACAATGGTTGCAGATCGCGCCAGCCGATGAGGGGCCCCGATCATGCCGCAAGGCGAGGGAAACAGGCCGAAGGCCGTCACGCCGATGGCCTTTGTCAATCAGATTTCAAAGACTTACGAGCGACGCGGCCTGTCCTTCGAACCGGCCCTGAAGGCGGCACGGATTGCGCCGCAACATGTGGGCGATCCGGACGCCCGGGTGACGGCGGAGCAGTTCGAGGCGCTGTCCTGTCATGCCATGCGCGAGCTCGATGACGAGGCCCTCGGCTGGTTCTCCCGGCCACTGCGCTGGGGCAGTCTCGGCATGCTGTGCCGGGCCTCTGTCAGCGCGCCGGATCTCGGCAGTGCGCTGAAGCGCTGGTGCCGCTGCTACGGCCTCCTGACCGACGACATCCGCCTTACCGTTGCCGTGCACGGCGGCGACGCCAGCGTGATCCTCACCGAGCGCCGGGCTCTCGGCGACGCGCGGGAATTCTGTCTGGTCTCGGTGCTGCGCTCGGTGCACGGCTTTGCCTGCTGGCTGGTGGACTCGCGCATCCCGTTCAGTGACCTGTTCTTTCCGTTCCCGGCCCCGGCGCACGCGGCCTCTTACCGGGCGATGTTTCCGGGCACCGCCCGCTTCGGCGCGGCCAGCGCCGGCTTCACCTTCAACGCGGACTATCTGGCCCTGCCGCCGGTCCGCGACGAGACGGCGACCCGGGCCATGCTGCAGACCGCGCTGCGGCTGATGGTGCTGCAATATCGGCGTGACCGGCTGCTGGTCGACCGCGTCCGCACGATCCTGCGGGGGCACCTGTCCGGTCGTTCCGCCGACGACCTGCCGGATGTGGCGGAGCTGGCCCGGCTGCTGCACATCTCCAGCCGCACCCTGCATCGCCATCTGCGCGAGGAGGGGGCCTCGGTTCAGGGCATCCGGGATGAGGTCCGCCGGGAGCGCGCGCTGGAACTCCTGCGGCGCAGCCCGAAAACACTGAAGCAGATTGCCCACCTCGTCGGCTTTCGCAACGAGAAGAGCTTCTCCCGCGCCTTCCGGCTGTGGACCGGCATGTCGCCCGGGCAGATCCGCCGGGAGACCCCGAGCTGACGCCGCCCGGCGACCTCAGGCCCGGCCAAGGCGGGCCGGCTCTGACGCGGCCGGCGGGCAGAAGCCATCGAGCGCGGCGAGGAAATCGCCGCGCGGGCCGTCGCGCTCCATCATCAGCTCGTGGCGGGCGCCGGGGATCATGAGCGTCGCCCCCAGCGGCAGGCGCTGGGCGAAGTCCTCGGCCGCCCGGTTCGACACCACCCGGTCGGCGCCGGCAGTGACGATCAGCACCGGCAGCGGGATGCGCTCGGCGACACCCGGCCGGGCGAGACGCTCCAGCGCCACGATGGCGCCGCGCACCCAGCCGAAGGTGGGCCGTCCGGTCATCAGGTCCGGCCGGGCCTTTTCGTGGGCGATCATGCGGGCAAAGCGCCCCGCGTCGCCCGTCACGACATTGCCCTCAAAGGGCGCGGTGCCATCATGGGGGTTGATGCCGCCCGGCAGCACCCGCCGCGAGAAGCCGATGCCGGCGGCCAGATCCAGGAGGAAGGCGGCGGCATTGCCGGGGAAGCGGTCGGTGCGGGCAACCGCGCCATAGGCCGGGCCGAAGCCGATGAAGGGCGCCGCCAGCACCAGCCGGTCGAAGCGCTGCTTCAGCCGGCGCGCCGCCAGCAGCAGCACCGCCGCCCCCATGGAATGGGCAAGCCCGATCAGCGGCGCCGGCAGGTCAAGCCCGCGGATCTCGCGCAGCACGGCCTTGAGGTCGCGCTCATAATCCGAGAAGCCGGCGACATGGCCGGGCACGCGGTTGGCCATCAGCCGGTCGGATCCGCCCTGCCCGCGCCAGTCGAAGGCGACGACGGCAAAGCCCAGACGCCGGAGATCGGCGATGGTTTCCAGATATTTCTCGATGTACTCGGCCCGCCCCTGGGCGATCAGCACCGTGCCGCGCGGCGCCGGCACCGTGGCGGGAAACACCGCCAGCCGCAGGCGCACGCCGCCGGAGGACATCACGAACCGCACGCTCGCATCCGCGGGGGCCGTCTCGCCGGGAAGAAAAAATAGCGCCGGTCCGCCGATCGGGTCTTGCACGGTCAGGATCTCGTTCCCATCTCAAGGTCACGCGGACGCCACGACGGGTCCGCGGGGCCACCCGATGAAGTATCCGCCCGAAACGGGGGACGCGCAAGGTGGCCGAACCTAGATGGTCGCTTCTTTTCGGAGGACAATCCCCATGCGTCAGTTTGATCTCGCCCCGCTCTATCGCTCCACCGTCGGCTTTGACCGGCTGTTCAACATTCTCGACCAGATTGCCGGCCCCGAAGGGGCGCCGCAGGCCTATCCGCCCTACAATATCGAGCGCACCGGGGACAACGCCTATCGCGTCACCCTCGCCGTCGCCGGTTTTGCGGAGAAGGACCTGTCGATCGAGGTCAAGGATGGCGGCCTCGTGGTCAAGGGGTCCCGGCAGGCCGAGGGCGAGGAGACCCGCCAGTTCCTGCACCGCGGCATCGCGGCCCGCGCCTTCGAGCGCCGGTTCCAGCTTGCCGAGCATGTGCGGGTGACGGGCGCCAGCCTTGAAACCGGTCTTCTGCACATCGACCTCGTGCGGGAAGTGCCCGAGGCGATGAAGCCCCGGGTGGTGCCGATCGGCACGGGCACGGTGACGGCCGCCGTCGAGGCGCCCACCGTGGATGTGGCGGCGGAACCGGAAACCACCACCCACTGATCCCGGCGGCAGCCCTGATACCAGACGCACGACGTGCTGACCGCACCGTGCGCCTGAAGGACAGCGGATTTCTCATATGCTCCAGAGGCATGAGAAATCCGCACCGGAATGCCAAAGATTCCTTTTCACGGATCTTTGGTATGACAAGGGGCTGATCCCGGATCATCCGGCACAGGCGGGCGGAGCGCCTTGGGCGCGCTCCGTCCGCAATCCGGACACCGTTACCCGGCAGCGGCCGGGCAGCGCCGGCCACTGGCCGGAGCGCCCCCGCCGGACCGGTGTGGACTGCAGCACGGCACATGGATGCGACCGGACCGGCGGATGAACCCGACGGCCGCCCCCGTGCCGGCCAGTCCCGATGCGATTGGCTCTGACCCCGGGGCGGTCCTCCGCCCCCGGGGTTTCGGTGGTCCCCGAAAAGGACAGCCCGGACCGGTGGATGAATCCGGACGGGCGGCTGCCTGGATACCAGGCAGCATCGGGCCAGCCGCATCCTGCAACTTCCCCGACCCATCGGGATCAGCGCGGGCGCTCCGGCGACATCACCGGGACGCCCGTTGTCATGCCCGCACCTCCGCCATCCGCTCCGGGACGAGGACGCGGCTGCCGGCCCCCAAGATCATGGTGCAGTGCAACAGGGCAAGCGCCAGCAATTCCGTGTTCTTTGGACGATTGTCAGGACAGGTTCGCAACTGTTCGCACCGGCACGCCGGCGCCGTTGACTTCGCCGCAGACGACTCTTATCACCGGTCCGGCCGCGGCGGATGGCTTGAAAGCATTCGCCCGAGGGGCGATCCTGCCGGATGGCGGGAACTCCCCGGACACTCGCGAGACGACAACCAGCACGACCGGCCTCAAGAGCCGTGTTCCCAGGGCTGCCTTCCTCCGTCCGCCGGGACGGGAGGAACGGTCATCCGGTTCCGGATGGCTGCACTGGCTCGCCCCGGACGACACTTCCCGCTTGGCTCGGCCGGACTGCCGGTTCTCGACTGGAAAGCCAGAGGGCTCGATGACGTTCAGGATTTCGGGAAAGAATGTCGACATCGGCGAGGCCCTGCGCGGCCGGATCGATTCGGGCGTCGCCGAGCGGGTCGGCAAATATTATGAGGGCAGCTTCACCGGCCATGCCACCGTGGAGCCCGACGGCTTCGGCTACCGGGTGGAATGTGCCCTGCACCTCGACTCTGGCATTTCCCTGCACGCCACCGGCCGGGCCAAGGATGCCCATGCGGCCTTCGACCAGGCGGCGGACCATATCGAGCAGCGTCTGCGCCGCTACAAGCGCAAGCTGACCCGGCGGCGCCCGGCCCCGGGACAGGAGGGCGGCGCCCCCGCGCTCGACGCGGCCGCCTATGTCATCGCCGCCCCGGACGAGGACGAGGAACTGCCGGCGGATTATGCACCGCTGATCGTCGCCGAGACCGCCACCAAGATCCGCACCCTCACCGTCAGCATGGCCGTGATGGAGCTGGACCTGACGGAGGCGCCGGTGGTGGTGTTCCGCAATGCCGGCAGCGGCGGCATCAACGTGGTCTACCGCCGGCCCGACGGCAATGTGGGCTGGATCGACCCGGCCCTGACACCCGCCTGACGGCGGCCCTTTTCCGCCCGGCGGCTGCGGCCGCCGGGTTTCCCTCCCGGATACTGGCATCCGGCTTGAATGGCACCGGCCCGGTGACCCTGATCCGCCTTGCGGCGCGAAGTGGACGAACGTTGATGGACCTGAGCGACCTGTTGACCCTCGACGCGATCCTGCCGAACCTCAAGGCCTCCAGCAAGAAGCAGGCGCTCCAGGAGCTGTCCGCCCGGGCCGCCCAGATCACCCGGCTGCCGGAACGCGACATCTTCGAAACCCTCGTCCAGCGCGAGCGTCAGGGCTCGACGGGCGTCGGCCACGGCATCGCCATCCCCCACACCAAGATGGCGCCGCTCAACCGGCTGGTGGGCGTGTTCGCCCGTCTCGACCGGGCGATCGACTTTGAAGCCGTGGATGACGAGCCGGTGGACCTGCTGTTCCTGCTGCTTGCCCCGGAAGGCTCCGGTGCCGATCATCTGAAGGCACTGGCCCGCATCGCCCGGGTGCTGCGCGACAGCACGATTGCCAACAAGCTGCGCGCCACCACAGATCCGGCCGCCCTCTATGCCGTGCTGACCGAACCCGGCCTCGCCTCCGGTGGCATCCAAGCCTGAGACCAGCCCCCGACAGAAAATACTGACCCGCCCTAGCGTTTGATACGCAGCAGAATTCTCATATGCCGCAATGGCATGAGAATTCTGCATCGGACTGGCACAAGGATCCTCTTCAAGGATCCTGATATGAAACAGGCGCGCGTCCGGGCCCCGGACGCGCGCCTGTTTCAATTCTGGAGGAGCCGGAGTCCGCGGGCGCTCACGGCGCCCGGGAGAGATCCGGCCCGGAAATCTTGAGATCGAGAGCTTCCACCACCAGCGGCCCGGCCGGTGTGCCCAGCGAGATGCGGAAGGGCAGCAGCACCGAGGTGCCCGGCACGGGCACCAGCCACGCCTCGATTTCCCGGTTGTCCTTCAGGTCCTGCACGGCCTGCCGGCCCGGGCGATGGCCCGACACCGGCTTCCAGCGCGCCTGACACACGACAGCCGTCGCCTTGTAGCCCTTGGTTTCCACGGTCCGGGTGGTCTTGTAGCTGAGGCGGACATCATAGCGCGTCCAGCCATCGAAGATCGGCAGATCGCGATTGCAGGCGGCCTTGCCCGGCTCGGCATCGGGATCGGCCACGGGCATCAGGGTGGCGCTGAGGGGATCGACGATGCCGGCAAGATCGGCGGCCTTCACCGGCACCCGGTCCGGCAGGGGCTTCAGCGGCGGCTCGGCATCGACGCTGGCGACCCGCCCCTCGGTGAGCGCCATGCGGATGCGGGAATCCACCGCCATATCCTCGGATTCCAGCCGGTAGCGGGCCGGCACGACCTTGAGATCGCGGATCCAGCCGGCGGAGTCGGCCTTGGTGCGGCCGATGGCGATCATCTGGCCAACGCCGACAGGCTTCACCGACACTTTGGCCGAATAAGCCTCGCCATCCAGCACCAGCGACACCTCGCCCCGCCCCACCGGGACATTGGCGAAGCGCACATCATAGATGCCGCCGACCCGAGTCTCGGCCGCCGCCGTCGCCACCAGACCGGCAAAGGCCGCAACGGCGAGCAGGGCGCGCGGCCCACGGCACGGACGACGATCACGGCGCATGGAAGGCCTCCCCCTTTTCAGGATCCGGAATGCCCGATCGTCGCCTATCGTGGTAACCGAAGCCTTAATGCCGCGCTTTGCAGCAGCAAACGGCCCCCCGCCGCCGCATTTTTCCCCCGTGACACCAGCGAGAAGATCGGCTAGAGGAGACGGCACAGCTTCCTTGAGGCCCCTTTCAGGGGTCCGCGGATCCCGCCTCCGGCGGTGATCGGCAATGGAAGATGCGGGCGTAGTTCAGTGGTAGAACATCAGCTTCCCAAGCTGAGTGTCGTGGGTTCGATTCCCATCGCCCGCTCCAATTTCCCCGAATGAAACAAGATGCTGCCGCTGCAGACGCGCGGTCGGGGTGTCCGGGATGACATCCGACGATGACCGTTGACCGCCATGGCCCCGTCCGGCTCTGGGGGCGTCCCTGGCCCGTCGGTTCTCCGGTTCGCTCCCCGGGGAGGCGGAAGGCCATCGCCGGCCCAGCGCGAACCCGGGGCGCCCATCCTTTTCCCGGCCGGTTCGCGCACGCCCGAAGCCCCTGATGGAACAGGGAGCCTGCCGCAGACCGTCGCTTCCGGGCAGACACTGCCTTCCCTCGGACGACAGGTTCGCGCAACCACCCCGATTTCCGCCGCCCCGAAAACCGTCTACACTGCCGCGGTCGCCCCCTCGCGGGGGCGTGGATTGAAACACAGCAGCATGGAAGCAAGCCGGCTGGAATGTTGCGGTCGCCCCCTCGCGGGGGCGTGGATTGAAACTCGCCCTGCGTCAGGCCCACATAGTGGTTGCCGCTGGTCGCCCCCTCGCGGGGGCGTGGATTGAAACTGCGTGTTCAGATAGGTCTCGGCGATCATCGCCCCGTCGCCCCCTCGCGGGGGCGTGGATTGAAACCGGCTGCCGGATCTGCGTGGCGAGTTCGTGCGTGGCGTCGCCCCCTCGCGGGGGCGTGGATTGAAACTATGGCGGGACCGATCACGTCGACATCACGTTCGAGGTCGCCCCCTCGCGGGGGCGTGGATTGAAACGGCCGACCTACACGCTCAACAACTCCGATGCCTTGTCGCCCCCTCGCGGGGGCGTGGATTGAAACCCGATAGATGCAGATCTGATGCAGGCTCGCGGACGTCGCCCCCTCGCGGGGGCGCGGATTGAAACATCGTCCAGACCCCGGCGGAGCTGGCCGATCTCGTCGCCCCCTCGCGGGGGCGTGGATTGAAACTGGATCTGCCAAAGATCCGGCATGCGTCTGCCTAGCCCCCCTCGCGGTGCCCGGAAGCTGAAAGATGGCGGGGGGTGCGGCCAGCTGAGCGCGGCGGGTGCCCCGTCTTCCGGTTGCCGCTCGGCCGGTTCATGGCCATAAAGGCTCACGCGGAGAGGGCACCGCCCCTCGCCGCGCCCGGAAATGTGCCCGCTGTCTGTCGATGGAAAATCCCGGATGAAAGTCGTCTTCAATGCCCGCCAGATGAGTCTGGGCGGAACCGAGATTGCTATCTACGACTATGCCCGGGCCAATCAGGAGATCCTCGGCAACGAGTCTCTGGTGCTCTACAACGCCACATCGCCGGCCAACATTCCGGAGGTCATCGAGAAGTTCCGCGGGCTATGCGAGGTTCTGCCCTATGACAACGTACGCGCCGTCGACCAGATCATCCGCCGGCGCGGCGGCGATGTGTTCCACGCCCTGAAATCAGGCTTTCCCGATGGCGGCATCGCCTTCGACGTGCCGACCGCGGTGCACGCGGTGTTCCCGACCGACCCGTCTGACGCCCACGGCACCCGCTTCGCCTATGTGTCGGAATGGCTGTCGCAGGAATGCTCCGGCGGCACGATCCCCTTCGTGCCCCACATCGTCGACCTGCCGCAGCCGACCGGAAGCCTGCGCCCCGCCCTCGGCATTCCCGCCGATGCCCTGGTGATCGGGCTTTATGGCAGCCGCACCAGCTTCGATGTGCCCGATGCCGCCGATGGCCTGCTGGCGGCGCTGGAGCGGCGGCCGGATCTCTGGGTGCTCAATCTGGCTCTCGCCCGGGCGCCCGCCCATCCCCGCGTGCTCACTCTCAAGGGCAGCGCCGATCTCGGCTTCAAGGCCAATTTCATCGAGACCTGCGACGCCCTGCTCCACGCCCGCAGCCTTGGCGAAAGCTTCGGGCTGGCCTGTGGCGAGTTCTCCCTGCGCAACCGGCCGGTGCTCACCTGGGGCGGCTCGCCCCATCGCTGCCACCTGCAGATCCTCGGCGACCGGGCGCTGGTCTGGAACGACGCGGCCGGGCTGACCCGGCTGCTGCTCGGTCTCGACCGGCGCGAGATCGCCGCCGGCGACTGGGACTGCTACTCCCGCGCCTTCAGCCCGCAGGCGGTGATGGAGACCTTCCGCCGCGTGTTTCTGGACGATGTCACGCGCGATTTCGTCCGTCCGGCCCTGACAGAGCGTCTGCGCGCCCGCTACCGCGCCTGGCGCGATCGCTAGAGCATTTTCAGGCGCCGTAGAGACCGGTTCGCGTGAAGAAAATGCGTCGCGGTCAAAAATCTAGCGTGTTTTCCCGTGCGCCGGAGCGAGCAGCAGATCTGCGAGGTCGGACCTGTCCGGACGGCCGCAGCCATCCGGCCGGCGCCTTTTGCGCAGACCACGCGGATCAGAACGTCACGGCGGCGCGCAGACCGAACACGGCGGCGTCCTTGATGGCCACATCCGGGTTTTCCGGATTGGGCCCGTTGCCGCCGGGGTGGAAGACATATTGCGCAAAGGGCTGCACCGACAGCCACGGCGTGGCAGCCGCCTTGTAAGTGACTTCCAGCACCGCCTCGAAATCCGGAATCGGTCCGCTGCGGCCGGAAACCTGGTTCTGCGTCCGGGCCAGATCGGCCAGATCCGGGCTCATGTTGGCATAGGCGAATGCGATGCCGGCGACGTCCCGATCACGGCCGGGGAGCAGACCGGTATAGGCCAGCCCCAGATCGAAATACCATGTCATCAGGCTACGATCGGCCTGGGGGCTCAACGCGACATGGCCAAACCCGGCAAGTCCCTGCCCGGTGGTGCCTGGTTCACGCCACAGGGTCTGGTCGACCAGCAGGTAGACGGCATAGGCGCCACTCTCCTGCATCGGCGTGCCCGAGGACTGCGGACTGGCCAGCGAGACGCCATTGCTGGCCATCGACAGGTTGTCATAGCTCTCGGAGTTGTACCAGCCACCGACCTTGTAGGTGCCCGGCAGCCATCCGCTGTCCGGCGCCGGGGTGAAGGCATAGGCGAGCTCGGCGATGGCAAACACACCGTCCCCGAGCGGGAAGGCAAGGCCGTTCCAGTTGTTGCCGGATCCGAGCGGATTGCCGTTAAAGACAGCACCCTGGACGGTCCACGCTGGATCGGGCTTCACGACAAGCTGCACCCCGGGGACGGCATAAGGATAAGTCGGGCCACCATCGGGGATGTCGTAGCTGAAGCTGCCGGGGAAACCGAAGGTGGAGTTGACGAACAGGTCCGCCGTGGGGCTGGTGATAAAGCTGTTGTCGGCCTCTATCTGGCCCACCTTGACTGCCACGCGGCCATCGAACAGGCTCTGCTGCACCCAGAGTTCATCCAGCCGGGTGTAATCGGTGGTTTCGACTGTCGTGACGGTCAGATAGTTGCCGATATAATATTGCGACAGTCCATGGCCCTGGATGGCATAGCCCGAAGCCCGGAACGATCCGCCGCGCCAGCCGGCCAGCTTGTCCAGATCCACGTCCAGCCCGGCCGCAAACACGCCGTCATAGGCGATCCCCTGACGGAAGCCGCCGCTGGGATTGCCGAGCACGTCGCTGGTCTGGGTCAGGGTCACGGTCGCGCCGCGATCGGCCAGCCAGGTGCGGGCGCCGCCCCAGTCTCCGGTCAGCGTCTGACGTTCGAGAAGGCCAGGGGCTGCCAGCGCCGGTCCCTCTTCCGCCCGGGCAGTCAGGACGCCCGGCCCGGCCGCCAGCAGAAGGGAGAGGATCAACGGCACGTGCCGTTCCGCCCATCTCGACCAGGAGGAAGAGCAGCGGGGCGAGCTCGAAACCGGATGCAGCACGTGAAGCCCCCTGATACCAGATCATCGGAACCGACATCTGATATTTCGTTTCTGGCGCCCCGCATGCTGCGGCGCTCATGCTGTCCGTCCGCGGAAAGCTGACGCTGCCGCGGACGGACCCTGAATGTCCCGGCTCCGGGATGACATATCCGGCCGGCCCCTGGCAACCGGCAGGTGTCATCTCCCGCACCCTGGGCGGGGTCAAAGCCCCGGATGCGGCTCAGTCAGAAGCGCCAGCAGATAGGCCCCGTACTGGTTCTTGGCGAGGCGCTCGCCCTGCGCCCGGAGATCATCGGCGCTGATCCAGCCCTTGCGATAGGCAACCTCCTCCGGACATCCGGTCTGAAGTTCCTGGCGTGCCTGAAGGGTGCGCACGAAGTTGCCGGCGTCCAGCAGGCTGCCATGGGTGCCGGTATCCAGCCACGCAAAGCCGCGACCCATGCGCTGCACGTCGAGGGAGCCTTCCTGAAGGTAGGTCTCCAGCAGGCTGGTGATTTCCACTTCGCCGCGGGGGGAAGGCTTCAGCTTGTGGGCCCGCTCGCTGGCCGTCCCATCGAGGAAATAGAGCCCGGTCACGGCCAGCCGCGACGGCGGAACCTTCGGCTTCTCGATGATCTGGGTCACACGACCCGTGGCATCCACGGCCACGACGCCATAGCGCTCCGGGTCGGCCACCTGATAGCCAAACACCGTTCCCCCGACCGTCTTGGCATCGGCCGAGGCCAGCAGCTCGGGCAGACCGTGCCCGAAGAAGATGTTATCGCCAAGCACCATGCAGGATGGCGCGCCATCCAGAAAATCGTCGGTGAGGGTATAGGCCTGGGCCAGCCCACCCGGATCGGGCTGCACCACATAGGTGAGCTGGATGCCCCACTGCGACCCGTCCCCCAGCACCCGGCGGAACTGGTCCTGATCGTGCGGGGTGGTGATGATCGCGATTTCCCGGATGCCGGCCAGCATCAACACCGACAGGGGATAATAGATCATCGGCTTGTCGTAGATCGGCATGAGCTGCTTCGACACGCCGATGGTGATCGGATAGAGCCGGGTACCGGAGCCGCCGGCGAGGATGATGCCCTTGCGTGTCATTGCGTGCTTTCCTTGATCTCTGCCAGCACCGTGGCGAGCCCTGCCCGCCAGTCGGGCCGGGCGATGCCGAAGGCCGCTTCAAGCCCGGAACAGTCGAGCCGGGAATTGGCCGGCCGGAGGGCCGGCGTCGGATAGGCACTCGTCGGAATATCCGTCACTTCGGTCGCCATGCCGGCCTGACGGAAGATCTCGCGGGCAAAGTCCGCCCAGCTGGTGTCCGGCTGACCGGAGAAATGATAGACGCCCGACAGCTCCGGCCGGACAGCCAGCTTCCCGGCGATCGTCAGGCAGGCGGCGGCAATCGCGGCGGCCGGTGTCGGCCCGCCGATCTGGTCGCCGACGACGGTGAGGGCCGGCCGGGTCGCCCCCACCCGCAGCATGGTCTTCACAAAATTCGCACCATGGGCGGAAAAGACCCAGGCGGTGCGCAGGACGGCAAATGTTCCGCCGGCTGCCGCCACCGCCACTTCCCCCGCCAGCTTGGAGCGGCCATAGGCGTTCAGGGGCGACACGGCATCCGTGGTCTTCCACGCGACGGTGCCGGTCCCGTCGAACACATAATCGGTGGAGATGTGGACGAAGGGAATACCGAGTTCCGCACAGGCGATGGCCATGGCGCCGGGCGCGGCGCCATTGACGACGGTGGCCGCGGCCTCTTCGCTTTCGGCGCGATCAACGGCCGTCCAGGCGGCGGCATTGATCACTGCCGATGGTGCGGCCGCCCGGATGGCCGCCGCACACGCTTCGGGATCGGAGAGATCGCAGCTCTCCCGGCCAAGGAAGACCGCCTGCGGGGCGGCCCGTGCCAGCTCCGTCGCCACCTGTCCGGTCCGGCCGATGACGAGAAGGGTCATGCCTTCACCCCCAGACGCTCGCCGACGCCGTCGCGCGCGAGCAGCGGCCGCCACCAGTCCTCGTTGGCGAGATACCAGTCGACGGTGCGCGCCAGCCCCTGTTCCAGGGTCACCGACGGACGCCAGCCCAGTTCCTCGCGGATCCGGCTGGGATCGATGGCATAGCGCAGATCGTGGCCGGGCCGGTCGCTGACGAAGGTGATCTGGTCGGCATAGGGCCGGTTTTTCGGGCGCTTCTCGTCGAGAATGCGACAGAGGGTGGTGACGAGGTCGATGTTGCGGGCCTCGTTCTCGCCGCCGATATTGTAGGAGCGTCCGAGCTTGCCGCGCTGCACCACCGTCAGCAGCGCATCGGCGTGGTCCTCGACATAAAGCCAGTCGCGGACATTCAGCCCCTGCCCGTAGACCGGGATCGGCGCGCCGGCGAGGGCCTTCAGGATCACCACCGGAATGAGCTTCTCGGGGAAATGATAGGGGCCGTAATTGTTGGAGCAGTTGGTCATCACCACCGGCAGGCCGTAGGTCTCGTGCCAGGCGCGCACGAGATGATCGGATCCGGCCTTGGAGGCGGAATAGGGGCTGTTCGGCGCGTAGGGCGTGTCCTCGGTGAACTTGCCCGTGGCGCCGAGGGTGCCAAACACCTCGTCGGTGGAAATGTGATGGAAGCGGAAGGTGTCCGGCTTGCCGGCCTCGCTCCAGAAGGCGCGGGCCGCCTCCAGCATGTTGAAGGTGCCGACGACGTTGGTCTCGATGAAATCGCCGGGACCGTCGATGGAGCGGTCGACATGGCTCTCGGCGGCCAGATGCATCACCACATCCGGACGGTGGGTGCTGAAGATCCGGTGCAGGGCCGCACGGTCACGAATGTCGGCATGCTCGAAGGCATAGAGCGGGCTGTCAGCCACCGGTGCCACATTGGCGAGGCACCCGGCATAGGTCAGTGCATCCAGGTTCACCACCTGATGCCCCGCCGCCACAGCGCGACGCACCACCGCCGAGCCGATGAACCCTGCACCGCCGGTAATAAGAATTTTCACTGGGCAATCTCTCCAAAAACAAACGGGCTCTCAAAAGCAGAGAACGGCTGCGCCTTGGCGTCCTTGTCGGACAGAAGCGGCGTCACCCCGGCCGGGAGCGGCCAGTCGATGCCGCAGGTGTCCCAACGGACACCACCATCACAGTCCGGCGCATAATGATCAGTGCATTTATAGGCGATTTCAGTGTTGTCGACGAGGGTCGCGAAGCCGTGCAGGAAGCCGACGGGGATCCAGAGCTGGCGCCCGTTCTCTGCCGACAGCTCCAGGCCAAACCACTGGCCATAGGTCGGGCTGCCCTTGCGCGCATCCACCGCGACATCGAACAGCCGACCGCTGGCGCACCGCACCAGCTTGCCCTGTCCATGAGGCGGCGACTGGAAATGAAGGCCGCGCACCGTTCCCGTCGGAACCGACAGCGAGAGGTTGTCCTGAACGAACTCCGGCAGGTCCAGTCCAGCCGCCGAAAGCGCCTTGCGGTTCCACGTCTCGACGAAATAACCCCGGGGATCGGCGAAACGCCGCGGCGTGATGATCATGACCCCGTCAAGCGGAGTCCGTTCGATGAGCAAGAAAGCCTCCTCACATCAGAGCCGAGTGGGGGCGGGGCGTCACGGACGGACATATTCCGGCTCCGGCCCGCACCATCCCGAAAGCGGATCACTCATCCGCCTGTTGGTACTAGCATCTCATGTCTCCTTCATATAGCGCCGTCCGGGTCATAGAGCCCTGTCAATTCGTCCCCCCCTTTTCGGCCCCGGCCCGGTCCGGAGGCCGCGCGAAGCCCCGCAACCGCACAGCGTGCGGCTGCACAGCGGAGGGATGACACAGGCCGGGACGGGAGTGCTATAACCCCTTCCGGCCGGCGCCGCGGCCGGCCCTCTCCCGCAGTCCGTCCTGCAAGGCGTGCCCCCGATGACCGTCACCCAGACCGCCCCGATCGAGCTGTTCTTCTGGCCGACGCCGAATGGCTTCAAGATCACCCTGTTTCTGGAAGAGCTCGACCTTCCCTACAAGGTTCACTTCGTCAATATCGGCAAGGGCGACCAGTTCCTGCCCGAGTTCCTGAAAATAGCCCCCAACAACCGGATGCCGGCGATCATAGATCCGGAAGGTCCCGGGGGAAAGCCAATCTCGATCTTCGAGTCCGGCGCGATCCTGCTCTATCTCGCCCGCAAGTTTGGCGCCTTCTATCCGGCCGATGACGCACGCGCCCGGGTGGAGGTGGAGGAATGGCTGATGTGGCAGATGGGCGGCTTCGGTCCGATGCTCGGCCAGAACCACCACTTCAACCTGTACGCCCCGGAAAAATTGCCCTACGCCCAGAAGCGATACATCGACGAGAGCCGCCGGCTCTATGGTGTGCTCGACCGGCGCCTGGACGGCCGCGACTTCGTATGCGGGGCCTATTCCATCGCCGACATGGCCATGTTCGGCTGGGCGCGCGGCTGGAAGGCCCAGAGCATCGACCTCGACACCCTGCCCAATGTGAAGCGCTGGCTGGATGCGATCGCCGCCCGCCCGGCGACCGCCCGTGCGCTGGCGGTGGGGGCCGACACCGAGGCCCGCGTGAACCTTGCCGATGATGCCGATGGCCGCGCCGTGCTCGCCGCCTATCCCGAGCCCTCCCGAAGCTGATCCCGACGCTCCTTGAACAGGACCCTTCGGTCGTCCGATGCAGATTTCTCACGCCCTTGGGGCATATGAGAACTCGGCATCCGCCCGTCATGCGTCTGGCATGACCGGTCAGCGGGTCCCGGCCAGACTGCCGGGGCCCAACCCTCTTTCGCCCTGCCGTCGATCGGAGTCCTGCCGGCCATGAGCAAGAAGAAGTCTGCCGCCGACCTGCCCTATCGCCCCTGTGTGGGCATTGCCCTGTTCAACCGGGAGGGCAAGGTATTCGTCGGCCAGCGGGCGAATGCCGCCGCCTCGGTCGGCGATGCCCATCTGTGGCAGATGCCCCAGGGGGGCATCGACAAGGGCGAGGACCCGCGCGACGCGGCCCTGCGCGAGCTCTACGAGGAGACCAGCGTCAAATCCGCCACCATCGTGTCGGAGGCGCCGGAGTGGTTTCTCTATGACCTGCCGACCGAGCTGGTCGGTGTCGCCTGGAAGGGACGCTATCGCGGGCAGACCCAGAAATGGTTCGCGCTGCGCTTCGACGGCGACGAGTCCGAAATCGACGTGCTGCATCCCCCCAAGAGCGACGAGGTGGAATTCGTCACCTGGCGCTGGGAGACGCTGGAGGCGCTGCCGGATCTGGTGGTGCCGTTCAAGCGCCCGGTCTACGAGCAGGTGGTGGCCGCCTTCCGGCATCTGGTGCCCTGAGCCTGTTCCCGCGGCGGACGACATGGTTCTGCCGCCTTGTCGGGTCCTTCTGGGGCCCGGTCAGCCTGGGAGTGCCGCTGGCCCGTCCGGCCGGTCCGGACCGGGCCGGAGCGGCCGAGCCCAGAGCAGAAAAAGGACCCGCCATGCCGCGTCTGCCTTTCTCCCTGTTCCGTCCCCGGCTACTTTCGGGGCTCACGCTTGCCCTCCTCGTCGCAGCGGCGCTGCCGGCCACCTCCGCCCCGGTCCGGGCAGATGCCTGCACCCTGCCGAACAAGCCGACGACGGACATCACCCTTGCCCCCGGTTGCGTGCGGCAGGGCTGGATCCTGATTGACCAGCCCGGCGTCACCCTCGACTGCAAGGGCGGGACGCTCGACAATTCCGGCAACAAGGAAGCGGTCGTCCTGATCCGCGCCCCCAACGTGACAGTCAGGAACTGCACGATCCTTGCCGGCGGCCGGCAGGGCATCATGATCAGCTCGGCCATGCAGAAGGGCGAAAAACACGCCCTTTCCCATGCGGCAGCCTATGCCCTGTCGCCGTCGAACGTGACGATTTCCAATGTCACGGTGAGGAATGCCCAGCACGTCGGCATCTATGTCAGCTCTTACGTCCGCAATACGCACCTGGACCGCGTGACTGTCGACCGCTCGGCGGGCGCGGGTGTCTATCTCGACCAGAGCTCGACGGGGGCCGTGGTGGAAAACTCCACCTTCACCGGCAACGGCTTCGGCACGGCCACGAAACCGCGCTCCGGCGGCAGCCGCCGGGAGGCTATCGCCATCGACTCGTCGTCCCGCAACATCATCCGCAACAACCTGTTCCGCGGCAACGGCGGCGGTGGCATCTTCCTTTACAAGAACTGCCACGAGCACGCCGCCACCGCCCCGAACTCCACCGTGCGCTGGATGCCCTCGGAAAAGAACGAGATTTCCGGAAACCGCTTCGAGGACGAACCGACGGGCGTCTGGATCGCCTCCCGCCAGAGCCGCAATCTCACCAGCGCGGCCTGCGGAGACCCGTCCTACGCCCCCGGCTACTATCTCGACCGCGCCCCGGACAATATCGTGCGCGGCAACACCTTCCTGCGTGGCAACATCGGCATTCGCGTCGAAGACGATGGCAGCACCCTGTCCAAGAACACCGTGACCGGAACGGAGAAGTTCTGCATCCTGGTCGGCACGGGCCCGCGCTCGAAAGTGCTGAACAAGCCCGTGGTCGGAACCGTACTGACCGGAAACCGCTGCATCGGCGTTCCGGCCAACCGGGCCTTCGTGTTCACCGATGGCGCCCGCCCGGCCACCGCCGCCCGGAACCAGCCCGCCGATGGCGTGGTGCTGCGCTGACGCCAGACGGCCGCCGGCGCCCCCGGGCGGGTCTCTCATATCCCGGAGATCGGGGGCCGTGCCCCCGGCGTCAGGAGAGCGGTGCAGTCCGGGCGGCCGCAAGCCTGATTGCCGGAGGCCTCGCAAGAGTATCGCCGGCAGGTCGCCATGGTCGTCTCCTGCAGTCGGGACGGAGGGAGCCACCACTTGCGCGCGTCTTCCCCCGTCCAGCCCCCCCCGACTGACGGCCCCCCGCAACCCGGACACCAGCTGCCCCGGAACCGTTGCCCCCGTCGCGGCCCCGGGCCGGGCGCCGGATTTTTCTTGACCCTGAATACAAGATCCCGATTTATCCTCGATCTCACGCCCGCCGGCCGCCCCTGTCCAGGGAACCATATCCCGCCCGGGACGTTTCCCCGCCGTCTGCGCATTTTCTGTCCTTCGAGCCCCTGACAGACGATACTGATTGATTGCAAATCAGTTTCAGAATTACTCTCTTTTCAATCTGAAGAATGTAGAAAATATTTCACATGACTGGCGGTTGCGAACGCATTCTGTTAGGGTGCCGGCGTCGGTCCAATTCCTTAAGGTCGTACTCTTTCCGACTGGCGGAAACCGTCCGGCCGTCATATCTCCGTTGCCTCGATGGGATAAGGAACGCGCGCACGACGAGACGCGGCGACAAGATCGCGCCGACGTGCCGGAAAGGTGGGAAAGCCATGTTGCCTGTGACCTCGGTGCTGTTCGTTTGCCGGACGAATGCCAGCCTCGGCCCGATGGCGGAGGCCTATCTCAATCAGATCGGAGACGGTCTCGTCCGGGCCTTCAGCGCCGGTGTGACGCCTGCCAGCCAGATTGCGCCCCAGACCGGGCGCACGCTGGAGATGGAGGGTGTCGCCGCCGACGGACTGTCGCCCAAGGCGCTCACCGTGTTCGCCCTGCCGGGCGCGCCCCAGCCCGACGTGCTGGTGCTGCTGTCGCCGGATCTGATGGGCCTGCACGTGCCGGCCTGGGTGCGCCAGCCGCGCCGCTTCGTCTGGCCGCTGACTGACCCGGTCGTGCCCGCCGGCGAGCGCCCGTCGCTCTCGGCCTTCCGCTCGGCCTTCGCCGCCCTCAGGACCCGCATTGATCAGGCGCTGGCGCACGGCGCCTTCCTCTCGCCGACGCTGGCCGCCGCCGTCTGAGGCCGGGTGCCACGCCGGAGCCCCGCCCCCCTTGCCGCCGCCCCTTGGCCGGCCTCTCCCCCCGGAGAGCCCGCAGGGCCTGTCCCCGGCCGCGCACCTCCGGTCCAGCTCCCTTCCGTAACCGCCCCCGCGCCGACTTGCTCTCCGCGCCCCCGAAGGGGGGGAACTCCCCGGCGCCGGCGACGTTGATCCTCCGGGGAAACTGCGCCGGGAGCGGCCGGTCGCCCTGATGCTGCCGGGTTCAGGACGCAGGTCTCATGGGGTCACCGGCGTTCCGCCTCCCGTCGGGCCGGCACACGTCGTGTCCTCCCGGCGACAGAGCGGCGGAAATCCGCGCCCGAAACCGGCGGTTTTGCTGGCTTGCCGGCGGGCGAGGTTGTATCGAGCCCCATTCCCCTGTTTGCCCCGGTGACGCACGAGGTTTCCCGGACATGTCCCGTCTTTCCTCCCTGACGGTTGTCGCGGCTGCGGCCCTTCTGACGACGGCCTGCACGAGCTTCGGCACCAGCCGCGGCCCGACGCCGCTGGTGGCAGTGCCCACCACCCCCGTCGCTGCCCAGACCCTGCCGCCGCCGGCCCCGGTGACCCCGCCGCCCGAAGAAGCGAAGCCGGAAGAGGTCGCCGCCGCCCCGGCCGAGCCGACCCCGGAGGAGCGGGCTGCCCAGGAAGCCCAGGCCGCCTCCCAGGCCCGGGATGTCACCATGAACGACATGGTCGGCGGCTGGACGCTGTCGTCCGGCGGTTCGTCCTGCCAGCTGTTCATGTCGACCACCAACTGGAGCGGTGGCCGGCGCGCCTCCACCCGCGGCTGCAAGGGCGAGCTGGCCAATGTCAGCGCCTGGTCGCTCTCGGGCCGGCAGATCGCCCTCAAGAACAGCGACGGCAGCACCATCGCCACCCTCTACGGCTCCGCGTCCGGTGGCTTCAACGGCACCGCCGGCAGTCAGGCCGTCTCGGTCTACCGCTGATCCGGCTCCCGGGAGGCCGCGCCCGCCGCGGCCTCTCTCATACCAGGCGCATGAAGTGCTGACCGCACCCAAGCGCCTGAAGAACAGCAGACTTCTCATATTCCCCAAGGACATGAGAAATCTGCACCGGAATACCAAAAGATCCTTTCCAAGGACCTTTGGCATCATTTCTGGCACACCGGACAGAAGAAGGTGGAGCGCCCGGACTGGACGATCCGCCCGATCACGCCGGAACAGCTCTGCCGCGGGCACGGCTCGCCCTCCCGGTCATAGACCGCGAACCGGTGCTGGAAATAGCCGAGCGACCCGTCAGTGCGGGTGTGATCCCGAAGCGTCGAGCCGCCGGCGGCAATCGCCTCGTCCAGCACGGCGCGGATGGCCTCGGCCAGCCGGGTGGCGGCCGGCGTGGGCCCGCCATCGGGCCGGGCCAGCGTGCCGGCGGCCCGCTCCGGCGACAGCTTCGCCCGCCACAGCGCCTCGCAGACATAGATGTTGCCGAGCCCGGCGATGCGGTGCTGGTCCAGCAGCGCCGCCTTCAGAGGCGTGCGCGCGCCGGCAAACAGCCGGGCAATCAGCCCGCCATCCAGCGCGTTGCCCAGGGGCTCCACCCCCATGCGGGCAAAGAGCGGGTGGCTTTCCAGCTCCGCCCGCGCCACCAGCAGCATGAAGCCGAAGCGGCGCGGATCATTGTAGACCACCCGCGCCGGGCCCGACGGGCCGGCCAGCGCGAACACCACATGATCATGCACCGGGTTCTTGCCGCGCGGGATGTGGAAGGCGCCCGGCACCTGCTCCTCCACCCGGAAGGAGCCGGACATGCCCAGATGCATGACGAGCACATCGCCGCGGTCGGTGTCGGCCAGCAGATATTTCGCCCGCCTCCCAAGGGCCGTCACCCGGCTGCCGACGAGGCGGGCGGCGAAATCGGCGGGAAAGGGAAAGCGCAGATCCGGGCGGCGCAGCTCCAGCGCACGCACCTCGGCGTCTTCAAACACGGGGGCAAGACCCCGGCGCACGGTTTCCACCTCGGGCAGTTCGGGCATGGCGCTTGGGGTCCCTGATCGGCGGCCGGGGGCGGGGTCCGACCCGATGCCGCGCCGGAAAGGCGAACGGGGGGGTGGGAATTCGGCCGTGGCGGAGTATATAGGGCCGGCCTGCTTGTGAAGGAATGCGCGCCGATGGTCGACAATCCCACCGGGACCGAACCCCGCAAGGACCAAGATGCGACGGCCGAGGCCCCCTACGGCTTCCGCTCGGTCCCGCTCGCGTCCAAGCAGGCGATGGTCGATTCCGTGTTCGACCGGGTGGCGGAACGCTACGACCTCATGAACGACCTGATGTCCGGTGGCATGCACCGGATCTGGAAGGATGCGTTCGTGACGGCCGTCAATCCGCCCAAGACCGGCCGCATCCGCTGGAAGACCCTGGATGTTGCCGGCGGCACCGGCGACATCGCCACCCAGATCGTGCGCCGCTCCCGGGATCATGTCCACGCCACCGTGCTCGACATCAACGGCGAGATGCTGACGGTGGGCAAGAAGCGGGCGGAAAAGGCCGGGCTGGCGCGCGACATCGATTTCGTGCGCGGCAATGCCGAATGCCTGCCGCTGCCGGACCGCTCCTTCGACGCCTACACCATCGCCTTCGGCATCCGCAACGTGCCGCGCCGGATGCTGGCGCTGAAGGAGGCCTACCGGGTGCTGAAGCCCGGCAGCCGCTTCCTCTGCCTGGAATTTTCCACCGTCGACGTGCCCGGTCTCGACCGGATCTATGATTTCTTCTCCTTCCACCTGATCCCGCGCATGGGCGAGTTCGTGGCCGGCGACGCCGAGCCCTATCGCTATCTGGTGGAATCCATCCGCACCTTCCCGAACGCCGAGCGCTTTGCCGCGGAAATCCGCGAGGCCGGCTTCCAGCAGGTGAAATACACGCTGCTGTCCGGCGGTATCGCCGCGATCCACAGCGGCGTGCGGATCTGACGATGGCCCGTATCCTCCCGCTTCTCCGCCTTGCCCATGCCGGCTTCGTGCTGGCGCGCGAAGGCGTATTCTCGATTGCCGCCCTGCCGGACCCGCCGCCGATGGTCGCCCTCGGGCTGCGCATCGCCCGGCTGGTGGAACGGCGCGGTGTCGCCCGGACCGATGCCGCCCAGCGCCTGACGGAAGCCTGCAACCGGCTGGGGCCCTCCTATGTGAAGCTCGGCCAGTTCCTCGCCACCCGCGCCGATGTGGTGGGCCAGGAAGCGGCGGCCGAATTTTCCAAGCTGCAGGACCGCGTGCCGCCGGTGCCCGACGCCGAGGCGCGGGCCGCCGTGGAGGCCGCCCTTGGCCAGCCGATCGAAAGCCTGTTCGAGGAGTTCGGCCCGGCAGTCGCCGCCGCCTCCATCGCCCAGGTGCATCCGGCCCGGGTGCGCGATGCCGATGGCACCGAGCGCAAGGTCGCCGTCAAGGTGCTGCGGCCGGGAGTGACCCGCGCCTTTGCCCGGGATGTGGAGAGCTTCTATATCGCCGCCCGCCTGATCGAGGCGCTGGTGCCGCCGGCCCGCCGGCTGCGGCCGGTGGCGGTGGTGGACACGCTGGCCCGCTCCGTCACCTTCGAGATGGATCTGCGGCTGGAAGCCGCCGCCCTCTCGGAGATGGGCGAGAACTGCGCCGGCGACCCCGATTTCCGCGTACCCACCGTCGACTGGCGCCGCACCGCGCGCAGCGTGCTGACCATGGAGTGGATCGACGGCATCCGCCTGACCGATGTCGACCGGCTCCAGGTCGAGGGCCACGATCTCGTGCACCTGTCGGAAGTGGTGATCCAGTCCTTCCTGCGCCATGCCATGCGGGACGGCTTCTTCCATGCCGACATGCACCAGGGCAACCTGTTCGTCGCCGCCGATGGCGCGCTGGTGGCGGTCGATTTCGGCATCACCGGCCGGCTGAACCCCGAGGAACAGCGCTTCCTCGCCGAAATCCTCTATGGCTTCATCACCCGGGATTATGCCCGGGTGGCGCGGGTGCATTTCGAGGCGGGCTATGTGCCGGCCTCCCAGGATGTGGACCTGTTCGCCCAGGCGATCCGCGCCATCGGCGAGCCGATCCGCGGCCAGACCGCCAACGAAATCTCCATGGCCCGCCTCCTCACCCAGCTGTTCGAGGTGACGGACCTGTTCGAGATGCGCACGCAGCCGCGCCTCATCCTGCTCCAGAAGACCATGGTGGTGGTGGAAGGCGTCGCGCGCACTCTCGATCCCGAGCTCGACATGTGGAAGACCGCCGAGCCCGTGGTGCGGTCGTGGATCCAGGACCGTCTGGGTCCGGCCGGCCGCATCAAGGCCGCCGCCGGCTCGGGCGCCGACGCCATCACTCGGCTGATGATGGATCTGCCGATGCTGGTGGACCGGTCGCTCCGCATCACCCACCGGCTGTCCAACAGCCCGGATCCCGGGGTGGAGCTGTCGAAAGAAACCGTCAACGCCATCGCCGAGGCCGAGGCCCGCCGCACCCGCGGCGGCCGGATGGCGCTGTGGGTCATCGCCGCGGCCATGGCTGTTCTCGCGATCAAGCAGCTGTTCTGAGCGGTATCATACCAGCCGCACGAAGTGCTGACCGCACCGTGCGTCTGAAGAGTAGCGAATTTCTCATATGCTCTCAATGGCATGAGAAATTCGCATCGGAATACCAAAGAGTCGTTTGGTATCAGGCGCGGCCAGGAAGAGGCCCGGCCCAGCGGGCCGCCGCCGCCACCAGATCGTCCGCCGTCCCCGTCGCATCCAGACGCAGCATCCTCGGCTCGCCGTCCGGCCGCTCCAGCGTCGCGACCTGGCTGGCGACCAGAGAGGCCGGCATGAAATGGCCGGGGCGTGCCGCCACCCGGGCAGCCGCCACCTCCTCCGGCAGATCGAGAAACACGATGGCCAGCCCCGGCACCGCCGCCCGCAGCCGGTCGCGATAGGCCCGTTTCAGGGCAGAGCAGGCGAGCACGGCCCGGCCGCCGCCGGCAGTCGCCGCTGCCAGCTCGATGCCCAGACGATCCAGCCAGCCGGCCCGGTGGGCATCGTCCAGCGGTATCCCGGCCTGCATTTTTGTGATGTTTGCGGCCGGATGAAAGGCGTCGCCTTCGATGAAGCGGGCGCCGAGACGGGCGGCAACGGCGGCGCCGATCCGGCTCTTGCCGCAGCCGGCGACCCCCATCACCAGAAGCGCCGGCCCGGCCCCGACTGACGATCCGGTCATTTTCCGTCCTTCCGATCCGCGACCGACGGGGCCCGGGGGGATTGCGAACCCCGGCCCTTTCTGGCACCTGCGGTCCCAAAAGCGCCGCCTTTGGCTGCAACAGCAACCTGAACCGGACCAGAAAATCGGCCCGTCATCTTTTCCGATTGTTAATGCGCCGCCGGGATCCTCTTCTGATAGGGTCGCGGCTGAACGCACGACCCCGGGGAGGGGTTCCCATCCGGTGAGCGCAAGGGCAATCATGACCGTCGACCAGGGGCATCGCGCAGGCAGACCGGCACGCGCCGGGCGCCGCCTTGCCCCCGTGGCCGGGGCCCTGCTGCCGTTCACCCTGTTTGCCGCCGCCCCGGCGCTGGCCCAGAGCCCGCCGCCGCCGGCCCTCAACGGTACCCTGCCGCCGGATGCCGACACCATCGAGCCCGCCTCGCCGGAAGTGCGCGCCAGGGCGCGTGCCAGCGAGCTGGAAGCGATCCAGCGCGACATGGCACTCTCGGCAAAGCGGCAGGCCGAAATCGAGCAGGAAATCACCGCGCTGGAGCGCGACCGCACCCGGCTGACCCAGTCGCTTCTCGACAGCGCCGCGCGGCTTGCCCGGGTGGAAACCGATGTGGCCGCCGCCCGCGCCCGTCTCGACGATCTGGCCGGCGACGAGGATGCGATCCGGCTGTCCCTGTCGGAGCGGCGCGGCGTGATTGCCGAGGTGCTGGCCAGCCTGCAGCGCATCGGCCGGCGTCCGCCGCCGGCGCTGGCCGTCAGGCCCGATGATGCGCTGGCCGCCGTGCGCAGTGCCATCCTGCTCGGCGCCGTCATTCCGGATCTGCGGGTGGAAGCCGAGGCGCTGGCTGCCGATCTGGCAGCGCTGGAACGGGTGAAGGCCGACCGCGCCGCCGAGCTGGCGCGCCTGCGCGATGATCTCGCCCTCCAGACCGAGGAGCGGGCCCGCGTGGAGATGCTCATCACCGAGAAGCGGCAGACAGAGCAGAGCCGCGCCGGCGACCTCGTTGCCGAGAAGAAGCGGGCGGAAGAGCTGGCGGCCAATGCGCGCTCCCTCACCGCCCTCCTCAAGGATCTCGGCCGCGAGATCGACGCGGTGCGGAAGGCCGAGGAGCAGGCGGCAAAGGCCGAGCCGGGGGTGACCGGCCCCGGCCGTCTGGCGCCGGCCATTGCCTTTGCCTCGGCCCGCGGCCGGCTGCCGCAGCCGGTGGTGGGCAGCCTCGTGCGCAAGTTTGGCGCCAGTGATGCCACTGGCGTGAAGGCAGAAGGACTTTCGTTCAGCACTGCAGCCGATGCCCAGGTGCGGGCACCGGCTGATGGCTGGGTGGATTATGCCGGCCCGTTCAGGTCCTATGGCCAACTCTTGATCTTGAACGTGGGCGGCGGCTACCATGTCCTCCTGGCGGGCATGGCTCGGATCGACGTGGAGATGGGGCAGTTCGTTCTGGCCGGAGAGCCGGTCGGACGGATGGGCGACCGGCGTCTGGCGAGCGCTGCGACGCTCGACATTCCGTCGACGCGTCCGGTCCTCTATGTCGAATTTCGCAAGGATGGTTCCTCCATCGACCCGACCCCCTGGTGGGCGGGCCGGACAGACGAAGGGGTTCGCGGATGATGCGGAGGGTTTCCCTGCTCGCCGTCGGGATCGCCGTGGGTGCCACGGCAACGCTCGCCTTGAGCGAGATGCGGATCGTGCCGCCGGGCGTGGCGAATGCCGCCTCCTCCGACACCTATCGCCAGCTCAACCTGTTTGGCGACGTGTTCGAGCGGGTCCGCTCCGATTATGTCGACCAGCCCCAGGATTCGGAGCTGATCGAGTCGGCGATCAACGGCATGCTGACGTCGCTTGATCCGCATTCGACCTATCTGCCGCCCAAAGAATTCAAGGACATGCAGATCCAGAACCGCGGCGAATTCGGCGGTCTCGGGATCGAGGTGACCATGGAGGACGGCTACGTCAAGGTCGTCACGCCGATCGACGACACCCCGGCCTTCAAGGCGGGCGTGCAGGCCGGCGATCTCATCGTCGCGCTGGATGGCGAGACGGTGCAGGGCCTGACCCTGAACCAGGCCGTCGAGAAGATGCGCGGCCCGGTGAACTCGCCGATCAAGCTCACCCTCAAGCGGCAGGGCCAGGAAAAGCCCGTCGAGCTGACGGTGACCCGCGACCTCATCCGCATCAAGTCGGTGCGCTCGCGGGAAGAGGACGATATCGGCTATATCCGCGTGACCCAGTTCACCGAGCAGACCTTTGACGGACTGAAGGACGCCTTCGAGAAGTTCCAGAAGGACATCCCGGCCGACAAGCTGAAGGGCTACGTGCTCGACCTGCGCAACAATCCGGGCGGCCTGCTGGATCAGGCGATCGCCGTGTCGGATGCCTTCCTGGATCGCGGCGAGATCGTCTCCACCCGCGGCCGCGAGGCGGAGGAAACCCAGCGCTTCACGGCGCGCGTCGGTGACCTCGCCAAGGGCAAGCCGGTGATCGTGCTCATCAATGGCGGTTCGGCCTCGGCCTCCGAGATCGTTGCCGGCGCCCTGCAGGATCATCGCCGCGCGACGATCCTCGGCACGCGCTCCTTCGGCAAGGGCTCGGTGCAGACCATCATTCCGCTGGGCTCCAACGGCGCCATCAAGCTGACGACGGCCCGCTACTACACCCCCTCCGGCCGCTCCATCCAGGCCAAGGGCATCGACCCGGACATCGAGGTGCTGCAGGTCCTGCCCGACGAGCTGAAGGACAAGGTGACCGAGACCAAGGGCGAGGCGAGCCTGCGCGGTCATCTGGGGTCCGAGGACGGCAAGGAAGGCGGCGGCAGCCAGGCCTATGTGCCGCCGGATCCCAAGGACGACAAGCAGCTCACCTACGCCTTCGATCTGCTGCGCGGCGTGCAGGTGAACGAGGCCTTCCCGGCCAAGGGCGACACCGACACCGCGGCCAAGCCCGCGCCGGCCGCCCCCGCTGCCGCCGTGCCGAACTGAGCCCGGCCGCTCCCGCCTGTTGCGTCCCATGATCCGGGCCGCCGGTTCCCGCCGGCGGCCCGTTCCACATGTCCCTCCCGGAGACGCCCATGCCCGACGTCCGTCTCTATGTGGCTGTCAGCCTGGATGGTTTTCTGGCCGACCGGGAGGGCAATGTCGGCTGGCTCAGCCCTTATGAGAGCGAGGATGTCGGCTTCGACGACTTCTTTGCCCGGATCGGCGCCATCATCACCGGCCGCACCACCTATGATCAGGCGCGCTCGTTCACTGTCTGGCCCTATGGCACCCGGCCGATGCATGTGCTGACCTCCCGCCCGCTGGAGACCGATGCCCCCGCCGGCGTGGTGGCCGCCACCGGCGACCCGGCGGAGCTGGTCGCGCGGCTGAAGACCGAGACCGACGGCGACATCTGGCTGCTGGGGGGCGGGGTGACGGCGGCCAATTTCCTCGCCCGGGATCTGGTCGACCGGCTGGAGCTCTATATCGTGCCGGAGCTGCTGGGGTTCGGCGTGCGCCTGTTCCCGGTGCCCGGCCCGCGCCGGAGCCTGCGGCTGGCGGGCAGCCGCAGCTTTGCCAATGGTCTGGTGGAAGTCGTCTACGAGCGGGCGCCGCCGGCCGCGTGAAAACCGGTGGATGCGCGCTTTTCCACTCTCGCAATCCGGCGCTGTCCCCCCCACATTGACCAGCGACCGATCGTTGCGGCTGAACCGGAGACCGCCTCGGGGCGTTGACCCGGTATCGGCGGCCCGGCAGGTGACCTTCACCGCCGGAGCGTCGCAACGCACAAGTTTCAGGGAGACCGATCATGGCCGAGGTAAAGCGGATGACGGATGCCAAGAAGCCGGAACTCGATGATGTCGCCGACGATCTGGCGATGCTGAAGGCCGACATTGCCAAGCTGACCGAAACGCTGGCCGGCCTCGTCAGCGCCCATACCGCCACGGTGTCGGAGACGGCGGAAGCCAAGGCCAAGGTGGCCGCCGAGACCCTGAAGGGCGCCACCGACCGCGCCTTCGCCGAAGGGCAGGCGCTGGCCGCCGAGGCCCGGGTGCGCGCCCAGTCGCTGGGGGCAGATGTGCAGGGCGTCATCGAACGCAACCCGACCACCTCGGTGCTGACGGCGCTGGGCGTCGGCCTGCTCGTCGGCTTCCTGTCCCGCGGCAGGGGCGCATGAACCTGCCCTTCCTGCGCATCGCCCTGATGATCGCGCGCGGCTCCTTCGTCGCGCCGGTCGAGCGGGCCGTGAACCGCACCGCCGCGAAGACCGGGATCTGGATCGCCTTCGGCGCGATCGCCCTCCTGTTCGTGGTGGTGGCGCTGGTGGCGGTGTCGCTCGGGGCCTATCTGGCGCTGGTGCCCTATCTGCAGCCGGCGGGTGCCGCCTTTGCGGTTGCCGGTGGCGGGCTGGTGCTGGCCTTGATCGCCCTCGGCGTCGCCGCCCTTCTGGCCGGCCGGGTCGATGCCCCCGCGGACAAGCCCGCGCCGGCCCCCGCGCCCGCGCCGGCTGCCAGCGCGGCCCAGGGAGATGATCCCCTGGACACCCTGCTGAAGACCGCCGCCACCAACCCGACGGTGGTGGCCGCCGGCGCCCTGCTGCTCGGCTTTCTGGTCGGCCGCCGGCGCTGACGCTGCGGCCCGGTTCCGGACCCGCGGGAGGCCCCCGGCCTCCCGCTCCCTCGCCTTCCTGTCTGACCCCGGATCGGTCCGGGCCGGCGGCGATCCGATGAACGGTGACCTCTGGTCGTTCAGGATCCGCGAACACTGGGTTCGCGTCGGTGCCGCTTTCAAGTGCGGCCGGAAATCCCTAGCTTTGGGCCATGACAGCGGGGCAGACGGCCCCGCCAGACCCCGAATTCCAGAGGAAAGACCGATGACGACGCTTTCCGAGACCCGCGACCGGGTGCCGACGGCCATCGTGCGCGGCATGGCGGCCAGCGATGGCGCCGGCGTGAAGCTCACCCGGGTGATCGGCACCCAGGCGCTCTCCGAGGTGGACCCGTTCCTGATGCTGGACGAGTTCGGCTCCGATGATCCGAACGCCTATATCGCCGGCTTCCCGGACCATCCCCATCGCGGCTTCGAGACCATCACCTACATGCTCGACGGCCGCATGCGCCATCGCGACAGCCGCGGCAACGAGGGCCTGCTCGGCCCCGGCGACGTGCAGTGGATGACGACGGCCCGCGGCCTCGTCCATTCCGAGATGCCGGAACAGCAGGAAGGGCTGATGCGCGGCTTTCAGCTGTGGCTGAACCTGCCGGCGAAGGAAAAGATGCTGGATCCGCGCTATCAGGACATTCCGGCGGCGCGCATCCCCGAGACGACCCTTGACGGCGCCACCCTCAAGGTGCTGGCCGGCACCGTCGGCGGCGTCACCGGCCCGATCGCCTCGCCGTCGACGAAGCCGGTGATCGTCGATGTTGCCGTGCCCGAGCATGGCAAGGTGGTGCTGCCGCTGCCGGCGGACCGGGCGGGCTTTGCCTATGTGTTCGAGGGGCTGGCGCTTCTGGGCGGCAAGTCCGTCGGCAAGAAATATGTTGCCGTGCTCGGCACCGGTGACCAGCTCACCATCGAAAGCCAGACCGGCCCGGTCCGGGTGCTGGTGGTGGCCGGCAAGCCGATCGGCGAGCCCGTCGCCCGCTATGGCCCGTTCGTCATGAACACCCGGGCGGAACTGCAGCAGGCCTTCACCGACTATCAGAACGGCCTGTTCGATCGCTGATACTCTTCCCCGCTCCGGCCGGTCGGCTTTCCGGTCGCCGGGGCGGAGCCCCTTTTCTGGCCGCCCGACCGGGGCAGGCCCTGCCGGGAGAATGCCCATGGGCCTCCTCGTCGATGGCGTCTGGCATGACCAGTGGTATGACACCGCCGCCACCGGTGGCCGGTTCGTGCGCAAGGACAGCGCCTTCCGCAATTTCGTCACCGCCGATGGTGCCCCGGGCCCGAGCGGGGCCGGCGGCTTCGCTGCCGAGGCCGGACGCTATCATCTCTATGTGTCGCTGGCCTGCCCCTGGGCCCACCGCACCCTCATCCTGCGGGCGCTGAAGGGCCTGACGGAGATGATTTCCGTCTCCGTCGTCCACTGGCGGATGCTGGAAGATGGCTGGACCTTCGACGCCGGCCCCGGCGTGATCCCGGACCCGATCCGCGGCGCCCACCAGCTGCATCAGGTCTACACCGCCGCAGACCCGCACTATACAGGCCGCGTCACCGTGCCGGTGCTGTGGGACCGCCAGACATCGACGATCGTTTCCAACGAGTCGTCGGAAATCATCCGCATGTTCAACTCGGCCTTCGATGGCCTCGGTGCCACGCCCGGCGACTATTATCCGCCTTTCCTGCGCCGCAACATCGATGCCCTGAACGACGAGATCTATCCGGCCGTCAACAATGGCGTCTACAAGGCCGGCTTTGCCACGACCCAGGACGCCTATGAGGAAGCGGTCCGCCCGCTGTTTGCCGCGCTCGACCGGCTGGAAGAGCGCCTGACCACCCGGCGCTATCTGACCGGCGACCAGCTCACCGAGGCCGACATCCGCCTGTTCACCACGCTGATCCGCTTCGATGCGGTCTATGTCGGCCACTTCAAGTGCAACATCCGACGGCTCAGCGATTATCCGGCGCTGTGGGCCTATACCCGCGACCTCTACCAGATGCCGGCGATCCGCCCGACCGTCGATTTCCAGCACATCAAGGGCCATTATTATGAGAGCCACCGGATGATCAATCCATCCGGCGTCGTCCCCGTAGGCCCGCTCCTCGACTATGACGCGCCCCATGGGCGCGAGTTGATCGGACGCTGAGACAACCGGGCCCGGGGCATCCCCGGGCCCTTGTTCTGTCACCCGTCCTTGAACGCGGCTTTCCGCTTTTCGACGAAGGCGGACATGCCTTCCTTCTGGTCTTCGGTGGCGAACATCGAATGGAACACCCGGCGCTCGAAGCGGATGCCTTCGGCCAGCGTGGTTTCCAGCGCCCGGGAGACGGTTTCCTTGGTCATCATGGCGACGGGGGTGGAGAAGGAGGCGATGGTGCGGGCCGCTTCCAGCGCCTCGTCCATCAGCCGCTCGGCCGGCACCACCCGGGAAACGAGACCGGCGCGTTCGGCCTCGGCAGCGTCCATCATGCGGCCGGTGAGGCAGAGGTCCATGGCCTTGGCCCGGCCGACCAGGCGGGTGAGGCGCTGGGTGCCGCCGATGCCGGGCATGACGCCGAGGCGGATTTCCGGCTGGCCGAACTTCGCCGTCTCCGAGGCGATGACCACATCGCACATCATGGTGAGTTCGCAGCCGCCGCCCAGCGCATAGCCGGAGACCGCCGCCACCACCGGCTTGCGGGTGGCGGCGAACCGGTCCCAAGGGGCGAAGAAATCCTCCGCATACATCTCGCGATAGGTCTTGGCCGCCATTTCGGAAATGTCGGCACCGGCGGCAAAGGCCTTTTCCGAGCCGGTGAGCAGCAGCACCCGGACGGCCGGATCCCGGTCCGCCTCATGGGCGACGGCCACCAGCTCCTGCATCACCGTGGAATTGAGGGCGTTCAGCACCTTCGGCCGGTCGAGACGGACGATGAGCACCGCCCCGTCGCGTTCCAGCGACAGGGTTTCCAGAGGGCCCGGAAGGGTCATGTGGCTCACGCCTCCTCAAAGCTGCCCGAGCGGGCGCGCACGAAATGGATGATCGACGAGAAATCGGCGATGCCGGCACCGGCGTCCGACAGGTCCTGATAGAGCTTGGCGGCGAGCGCCCCGGCGTCGGTTTCCGCGCCCACCTGCTTGGCGGCTGCCTGGGCCAGCTTCAGGTCCTTCAGCATCAGGTCGACGGCAAAGCCCGGGCGATACTCATTGTTGGCCGGCGAGGTCGGCACCGGGCCGGGCACCGGGCAATAGGAGGTGAGCGCCCAGCACTGGCCCGACGAGGTGGAGGCCACGTCGAAGAGGGCCTGATGATCGAGCCCCAGCTTCTCGCCGAGCACGAAGGCTTCCGAGACGGCAATCATCGAGATGCCCAGGATCATGTTGTTGCAGATCTTGGCCGCCTGCCCCATGCCGGCCGCACCGCAGAGCACGACCTTCTTGCCCATCTTTTCCAGCACGGGCTTTGCCGCCGCGAACGCCTCCGGCGTGCCGCCGGCCATGAAGGTCAGCGTCGCCGCCTTGGCACCGCCGGTGCCGCCGGAAACCGGCGCATCCAGCGCCGGCAGGCCGGCCGCCGCCGCCATCCGGTGGACGGCCTGGGCGGTTGCCACGTCGATGGTGGAGCAGTCGATAAGCAGGGTGCCGGGCTTTGCCGAAGGCACGATGTCACTCCACACCGCCAGCACCGGGCCACCGGCCGGCAGCATCGTAATGACGATTTCGGCCCCGGTCACGGCTTCCACCGCCGAAGGCATGGGCGTGATGCCGGCCTTGGCCGCTTCCGCCATGTGCTCGGCGCCGAGATCGAAGCCCAGCACGGTGTGGCCCGCCGCCACCAGATTGGCGGCCATCGGGCCGCCCATGTTGCCAAGACCGATGAATGCGATGGTCGCCATTGTCTCTCTCCCCAGAAGGACCCGGCCCCGGAGGGCTCCGGTACCCGGTCGGGGGGACCGGCTCATGCACGGCCGGCTTGCCCCCGCGTCGTGAAATTCCCGTGCCGCCGGAGGCGTTCTCCGGCCGGACTGCATCATGCCAGGCACATAAGTGCTGACCGCACCGTGCGCCTGAAGAACAGCGGATTTCTCATAGGTGCCAACCGCATGAGCAATCCGCATCGGAATACCAGAGGCTCCTTTTCAAGGACCTTTGGTCTCATGCCGGCGACGCAGCCAGCCCCAGTTCCCGCTCTCCCAGCGGCGCCAGCATCTGCGCCACCGCGGCCGGATCCACGGCGGCCAGGGTGGGCGGATCCCAGAGCGGGGTGTGGGTGCGGTCGATCACCGCTGCCCGCACCCCTTCGCGGAAATCCTGCCGCGGCAGGCCATGCAGGGAAGCGCGATATTCCATGTCGATGGCCGCCGCCAGATCCAGCCCGCGCGCCCGGCGCACCTCCTCGAAGGTGACGCACATCGGCAGCGGCGCCCGGGTCTCCATCAGCCGGACGATCGCCTCGCCCTCGGGCCCGCCGGCCGCCAGCACCGCCACCGCCCCGGCAAGGCTGTCCTTGGCAAAGGCCGCCTCGGCCAGACCGGCCAGCGCCGCCAGCCGGCCGGGGGGCGGCGCGACGGCGAAGCCGGTGGCCAGCGCCGCCACCTCCACCGCCGGATCCGCCCCGAAGCCATGGCCGACAAGAGCCTCGACGAAAGCCGGCAGCTCCGCCGACGGAATCAGATGATCCGCCATCCCGAGCAGGATGGCGTCGGCCGCGCCGAAGCGGTCACCGGTCACCGCCATCAGCGTGCCCAGCGCGCCGGCCCGGGCGAACATCCAGGTTGCCCCCACATCGGGCATGAAGCCGATGCCCACTTCCGGCATCGCCATCAGCGTGCGCTCGGTGACGATGCGGACCATGCCATGGGCCGAAAGCCCGATGCCGGCCCCCATCACGATGCCATCCATCAGCGCCACATAGGGCTTCGGATAGTGGGCGATGCGGAAGGTGAGGCGATATTCCGCCGCCAGCAGCGCCGCCGCCCGCTCGGGCGCGGCCAGACTGTCGGCACTCAGCCGGCGGATGTCCCCACCGGCCGAGAAGGCCCGGCCGCCGGCGCCATCGACCAGCACCGCGGCAATGCCCGCATCCTCCTCGAACCGGGTCAGCGCCGCATCAAACTCGGTCAGCATGGCGAGGCTGAGAGCGTTCAGCGCCTGCGGCCGGTCCAGGGTGATGCGGCCGACCGCGCCGTCGATCCGGACCCGGACCGCGCCCTCGTCTCCGGCTAGCTTCTCCGTCATGC
The DNA here is from genome assembly GCA_050689115.1 of Segnochrobactraceae bacterium EtOH-i3. Classification (GTDB taxonomy): domain Bacteria; phylum Pseudomonadota; class Alphaproteobacteria; order Rhizobiales; family Segnochrobactraceae; genus JBBSSF01. The sequence continues at coordinate 48,587 of JBOGCN010000022.1, forward strand.
TGCTCTCCCCCGCTGGCGCCCCCGATCCGGACGCGGCGCCCAGAGGATACGCTGCCTACCCGCGGAACGGGAACAGGCAGGCGCACCGGATGGATCAGGCGCCCGGGGCCAGCCCCAGCTCCTGGTCGCCCAGCGAGGCGAAGAACCAGTCGACGATGGCCGGATCCACCTGTTCCAGGGTCGGCGGATCCCATTTCGGGTTCTGGTCCTTGTCGACCACCACCGCCCGCACGCCCTCATAGAAGTCCGGCTTCATCAGGCTGCGCAGGGACACGCGATATTCCATGTCGAAGCAGGCTTCCCGGCTCATGCTGCGGGCGTGCTCCATCTCGGCGAAGGTGACGACCACCGAGGTGGGCGACTTCGCCCGCATCAGCCCGGCAATGCGCTGGCCTTCCGCGCCATCGGCCTCCAGCACCGCCAGTGCCTCCAGCGGCGTCGCCTTGCCGAAGGCGGCCGCGGCGAGCTGTTCCAGCGGACCGAGGATGCCCGGCTCGGGCGTCGCGGCAAAGCGGGCGACGATGGCCGCCACATCGGCCGCCGCATCCGCGCCATAGCCATGGCCGACGAGGGCCTCGACGAAGGCCGGCAGCTCCGCCGACGGGATCATGTGATCTGCCATGCCGATGCGGATGGCATCGGCCGCGCCGAAGCGGTCGCCGGTCACGGCCAGCATCTTGCCGACCGGCCCGGCCCGGCCGAGCAGAAAGGTGCCGCCCACATCGGGCATGAAGCCGATGCCCACTTCCGGCATCGCCAGCATCGAGCGTTCCGTGACGATGCGCACCGAGCCATGGCCGGACATGCCGATGCCGCCGCCCATGACGATGCCGTCCATCAGCGCGATATAGGGCTTCGGATAATGGGCGATGCGGTTGTTGAGGCGATATTCCTCCGCCCAGAAGGTGGCGGCGAACTCGGGGTTGTCCCGGCCGGTGTCGCGGATCAGGCGGATGTCGCCGCCGGCGCAGAAGGCCCGGCCACCAGCGCCGTCGATCAGCACCGCGGCAATCTTCGGATCGGCCTCAAATTCCGTCAGCGCGGCATCGCAGAGCCGCACCATGTCCAGATTGAGGGCGTTCAGCGCCTTCGGCCGGTTCAGGGTGATGTGGCCGATCCCGCCTTCCACGCGGGCAATCACCACCGGTTCCGCTGCCGCATCCGCCATCACCGCTCTCCCAGAAGCTTGCGCGCCACGATCAGGCGCATGATCTCGTTGGTGCCTTCCAGGATCTGATGCACGCGCAGGTCGCGCACGATCTTCTCGATCCCGTACTCCGAAAGATAGCCATAGCCGCCCAGCAATTGCAGGGCGCCATTCGCCACTTCGAAGCAGGAATCGGTGACATGACGCTTGGCCATGGCGACAAGCTCGGTTGCCCGCGGGTCCTTCGCGTCCACCGCCGCCGCCGCGCGCCACAGGAAGGTGCGCGCCACTTCCTGGGAAATGGCGAAATCCGCGGCGCGGAACTGCAGCGCCTGAAAATCGGCGAGCTTCTTTCCGAATGCCTTGCGCTCGCTCATGTAGGTGACGGCGCGGTCCAGCGCCGATTGCGCCCCGCCCAGCGAGCAGGCGGAAATGTTCAGCCGGCCGCCATCCAGCCCGGCCATGGCGAACCTGAAGCCGTCGCCCTCGTTGCCGAGCAGGTTCTCGGCCGGCACGATCGCCTCTTCCAGGATCACCTGCCGGGTCGGCTGGGTGTTCCAGCCCATCTTGCGCTCGTTGACGCCAAAGGAGAGCCCGGGGGTGTCCTTCTCGATCAAGAGCGTGGAAATGCCCTTCGCGCCAGTGTCCCCGGTGCGCACCATCACGGCATAGACATCCGCCGCGCCACCGCCGGAAATGAACTGCTTCACGCCGGTGACGACATAATGGTCGCCGTTCCTGACCGCCTTCGTCGAGAGCGCCGCCGCATCCGAGCCGGAGCCCGGCTCCGTCAGGCAGTAGGCGCCCACCTTCTCGAAGGTGCACAGCTCCGGCAGGAAACGCTGGCGGACCGCATCCGATCCGAACCGGTCGATCATGGAGGCGACCATGTTGTGGATCGAGATGAAGGACGCCGTGGACGGGCAGCCCGAGGCCAGCGCCTCGAAGATCAGCGCCGCATCCAGCCGGCCAAGCCCGGAGCCGCCCGCATCCTCGCGCACATAGATGCCGCCCATGCCGAGCGCACCCGCCTCGCGGAACACATCCACGGGGAAATGCTTCTCCGCGTCCCACTCCAGGGCAAACGGCGCGATCCGCTCGGCCGCGAACTGGCTCGCCATCTCGCGAATGGCCTGGCGGTCTTCATCCAGTGCGAACATCGGTGCTCCTCAATGATCGCCGGGCTGCCGCCCGGACCTGCCCGGCGCCCCGAGGGGCTCCGGACCTCCCCCCTTTTTATGAAAAAACTGGAGGGGCCGGGAGGCTGTGCCTCCCGGTCGGGGGATCGGGGGCGGAGAGCCCCCGAAGCACATCACTTCATGGTCGGAATGGAGAATTCCGCGCCGGAGCGGATGCCCGAGGGCCAGCGGGAGGTGACGGTCTTGGTCTTGGTGTAGAAGCGGATCGAGTCCGGACCGTGCTGGTTGAGGTCGCCGAAGGCCGAGCGCTTCCAGCCGCCGAAGGTGTAGTAGGCGAGCGGCACCGGGATCGGCACGTTGATGCCGATCATGCCGACCTGAACCCGGGCGGCGAAGTCGCGGGCGGCATCGCCGTCGCGGGTGTAGATGGCAACGCCGTTGCCATATTCATGCTCGTTGGCGAGCTTCAGAGCGTACTCGTAGTCCGGCGCGCGGACGACCGAGAGCACCGGGCCGAAGATCTCTTCCTTGTAGATGCGCATCTCCGGCGTCACATGGTCGAACAGGCAGCCGCCCATGTAGAAGCCGTTCTCATAGCCCTGGAGCTTAAAGCCGCGGCCGTCGACCACCAGATCGGCGCCTTCCTTCACGCCGATGTCGACATAGGAGGTCACCTTGTCGAGATGGGCCTTGGTCACCACCGGGCCGTAATCCGCATCCAGCGAGGTGGACGGGCCGACCTTCAGGGCGTGCACCCGGGGCACGAGGGTGGCGCGCAGACGCTCGGCAGTCTCCTCGCCGACGGGAACCGCCACCGAGATCGCCATGCAGCGCTCGCCGGCGGAGCCGTAGCCGGCGCCGATGAGGGCGTCCGCCACCTGCTCCATGTCGGCATCCGGCATGATGATCATGTGGTTCTTGGCGCCGCCGAAGCACTGCACGCGCTTGCCGGCCGCACAGCCGCGCGAATAGACATATTCGGCAATCGACGTGGAGCCGACGAAGCCGACGGCGGAGATGTCGGGGTCATCGAGGATGGCGTCGACGGATTCCTTGTCGCCGTTGACGACGTTGAGGATGCCCGCCGGCAGGCCGGCTTCCAGCATCAGCTCGGCCAGACGCATCGGCACGGACGGATCGCGCTCCGACGGCTTCAGGATGAAGGCGTTGCCGCAGGCGATCGCCGGCGCGAACTTCCACATCGGGATCATCGCCGGGAAGTTGAACGGCGTGATGCCGGCGGCGATGCCGAGCGGCTGGCGCATGGAATACATGTCGATGCCCGGGCCGGCACCGTCGGTGAACTCGCCCTTCATCAGATGCGGGATGCCGCAGGCGAACTCGACGACTTCCAGACCGCGCTGGATGTCGCCCTTGGCGTCCGGAATGGTCTTGCCATGCTCGCGGGCGAGCAGCTCGGCCAGGCTGTCATGTTCCTTGGCCAGCAGCTCCAGGAACTTCATCATCACGCGGGCCCGCTTCTGCGGGTTGGTCGCGGCCCAGGCGGGCTGCGCCGCCTTGGCATTTTCCACCGCCGCCCGCACCTCGGCGGTGGTGGCCAGCGCCACTTCGGCAATCACATCGCCGGTCATCGGCTGATAGACAGGCGCAACGCGGCCCGACGTTCCGGCCACATGCTTGCCACCGACGAAATGCCCGATCTGGCGCACGGTCTCTCTCCCCAGACTTGTCCATTTTTATCCGGCTGTCGCGCCCGTGGGGCCGGGGAATTTGTCAGGTCCCGGCCTCATATGTGCGGGACAGGCGCCCGCCGGAATTGAGGCAGACACTAGCCTTGTCGTTTCCGCACGGGAATGCGACCATGCGAGAAACCGCTGTGCAGAAATACCAACCCTACCTTCGACCAAGGACGCAATGCCCGATCTTCCCGACTGGCGCCACCTCTCCTCTTTCCTGGCCGTTGCCCGTACCGGTCGCCTGACGGTGGCGGCCCGGCGGGAGGGGGTGGACCACTCGACGCTGTCGCGCCACATCGCGGCGCTGGAGGCCTCGCTGGAGACCAAGCTGTTCGAGCGCCGGCCAGACGGTCTGACCATGACCTCCGATGGCGAGCGGCTGCTGACCGCCGTGGAGCAGATGGAAAACCAGCTCGCCGGCGCCCGCAACGACATCGCCGGGCGGGATCTGGCGGTCGCCGGCTCGGTGCGCATCGGCGCGCCGGATGGCATCAGCGCCGCCTTTCTGGCGCCGAAGCTGTCGCGCTTCGTGTGCGAGAATCCGCGTCTCGATGTGCAGATCGTCGCCATGCCGCGCCTCTTCAACCTGACCCGGCGCGAGGCGGACATCGCGATTGCCCTGTCGCCGCCGGAAAGCGGCCGCCTCTCCTGCCGCAAGCTGACGGATTACACCCTCGGCCTCTATGCCTCCGCCGACTATCTGGCGCGGCGCGGGCCGGTGACGAAGGTCTCCGACATCGAGAGCGATCCGTTCATCGGCTATATCGACGACCTGATCTTCGCGCCGCAGCTGGATTATCTGGGCGAGCTGGTGCCGGGCGCACGCGCCTCGTTCACCTCGTCGAACCTGATTGCCCAGATGGGGGCCGTGCGCGGTGGCGGCGGCATCGGCATCCTGCCGAAATTCCTGGTCGACGGCGCGCCGGATCTCGTGCGCCTGCTGCCCGAGGAGGTGAGCCTCACCCGGTCCTTCTGGCTGATCGTCCACGCCGACCATCGCCATGTCGCCCGCATCCGCGCCGTCATCGACTTCCTGACGGAAGAAACGAAGCGGTCGCGGGCGCTGTTCCTGTGAGCGGGAGCGGCCGCGCGGCCGTCAGTGGCTGATCATCCACGGCCGGGAGCTGGGGAAGGATTTCGCCCCGTCGGCGCGATAGACCGTGGAGCGGCTCTTGCCCGGCTTGCAGCAGGCGCAGTTGGCGCCGTGCAGACGCTGGGCGCGCTCGGATTTCGACGAGATCGGCTCGTGGGAGGCCCGCTCGTTGGTGGCATGCGCCGTGCGCCGGCCGGCATCCATGGTGGCCAGCGCCGGCATGGTGAAGAAGGCCCGGGCCGACGCCGTGCCGCATTCCGGGCACGCACACGGCTCGGCCGACTGCGCCATCGGCCGCATCTCGCTGAACGGGCCGCAGCGGTCGCACTCATAATCATAGATCGGCATCGCAACCCTCGGATTTGCTGAGCGGGGGATCTGCGGCCCGGCGACATCCCCTCCGCCGGGCCGCAGCGCTTCGATGCGACCGTCGGGGTAACGGTCGCATCAGGCGTTCATGCGGGGACCCGTCCAACCCAATCAGCCGGACGGGATGCACGCCGCATCAATCGTAGGCGATCGGCATGTCGATGGAGCCGTCGAGCATCTTCTGCGGACCGGCGGCCGTCGGGTTGATGTCGAAGTCGAAAATGCCGGTCGGGATCCACAGGGTGGCGCAGGAATTCGGGATGTCGACGACACCCGAGAAGTGGCCCTGCACCGGGGCGGAGCCGAGGATCGAATAGCCCTGCGCACCCGAATAGCCGAACTTCTTCAGATATTCGATGGCGTTGAGGCAGGCCTGACGATAGGCGACGTTGGCATCCAGATAGTGCTGGGTGCCAGATTCATCCACCGAGATGCCCTCGAAGATCAGATAGTCCTCGAAGCGCGGCACGATCGGCGACGGCTTGAACACCGGGTTCTTGATGCCATACTTGGCAACGCCGTCCTTGATCAGGTCCACCTTGAGGTGGAGCCAGCCGCCGGCCATTTCGATGGCGCCGCAGAAGGTGATCTCGCCATCGCCCTGGCTGAAGTGCAGGTCGCCCATGGAGAGACCGGCACCATCAACATAAACCGGGAAATAGATCTTCGAGCCGCGCGACAGATCCTTGATGTCGCAGTTGCCGCCATGCTCGCGCGGCGGCACCGTGCGGGCGCCTTCAGCGGCCGCGGCGTCGCGGGCGTCGCCCTTCAGCTTGCCCATGTGGGCGGTCTTCGGGGCCGGCGGGTTGGCCAGCGGCGGCACCCGGGTGGGGTTGGTGGCGATCAGGCCGGCTTCGCGGGTGTTCCAGGTGTCGAGCAGCTTGCGGTCGGGCAGGCAGCCGATCAGGCCGGGATGGATGAGGCCGGGGAAGCGCACGCCGGGGATGTGGCGCGAGGTGGTGAACATGCCCTCATAGTCCCAGATGGACTTCTGGGCATAGGGGAACTGGTCGGTGAGGAAGCCGCCGCCATTCTTCTTGGAGAAGAAGCCGTTGAAGCCCCACTCGGCGCCCTTCAGGGTGCCGGCATCGAGAATGTCGACGACGAGCAGGTCGCCGGGCTCCGCGCCCTTCACACCCACCGGGCCGGACAGGAAGTGGACGATCGACAGGTCGACGTCGCGGATGTCGGAGGCGTCGTCATTGTTCTTGATGGCGCCGCCGGTCCAGTCATAGGTCTCGATGATGAAGTCGGCGCCCGGCTCCACCCACGCGGCGATCGGAATATCCGGATGCCAGCGGTTGTGCACCATCTCGTTCGTGTAGGCCGACTGGGAAAGATCGACCTTGATCAGCGTTTCAGGCATGCGACACCCCTTCCATGGGTCAACCTTGGGTCTGTCCGGCCGGATCAGACGGAGAGGAGTTTCGTGATCTTCGCCTCGTCGACGGAGTCACGGGTGTCTTCGTGGACAATCTCGCCGTTCTCCATCACGAGAACACGGTCGGCGACATCGAGCGCGAAGCTGAGAACCTGCTCGGAGACGACGATGGACAGGCCCTTTTCATCGCGGATACGCTTGAGGGTGCGGCCCATCTCGCGGATGATCGAGGGCTGGATGCCTTCGGTGGGTTCGTCGAGCAGGAGAACCTTGGGATTGGAGGCAAGCGCGCGGGCAATCGCGAGCTGCTGCTGCTGGCCGCCGGAGAGGTTGCCGCCGCGCCGGCGCTTCATTTCCTCAAGCACCGGAAACAGCGTGTAGAGCTCGGCCGGAATGGTGGAGCGGCCGGTGACGGTGAGCCCCGTCTCGATGTTCTCCTCCACCGTCATGGTGGAGAAGATCATGCGGCCCTGGGGCACATAAGCGAGGCCGGCGGCCACGCGCTGGAAGCTCTTGCGAGTGGTCACATCCGCGCCGTCCACCTCCACGGAGCCGGACTTCGTCGGCAGCACGCCCATCAGCGCCTTCATGAGCGTGGTCTTGCCCATGCCGTTGCGGCCCATGATGGCCACGATCTCGCCCTTGCCGACGGAGAAATCGAGCCCGTGCAGCACCTCGCTCTGGCCATAGGCGACGTGCAGATCCTTGACGCTCAGCATGACGCCCTCCCTCAGTGTCCGAGATAGACTTCGATGACCTTCGGATCGGTCTGGACGTGCTCCATGCTGCCCTCGGACAACACGCGGCCCTGATGCAGGACAGTCACGCGGTGGGCGATGTTCTCGACGAACTTCATGTCGTGCTCGATCACCAGCACCGAGCGGTCCTTGATGATGCGGTTGAGGAGCTCCGCGGTCTTCACCCGCTCCGACACGCTCATGCCCGCCACCGGCTCGTCGAGCATCAGCAGCTCCGGGTCCTGGATCAGCAGCATGCCGATCTCCAGCCACTGCTTCTGGCCGTGGCTGAGAAATTCCGCGCGCGCGCCAAGCCGATCCTTCAGGAAGATCATCTCGGCGACTTCCTCGATGCGCTCGATCACCTGCCGGTCGCGGTGGAAGGTGAGGGCGCCGACGACGGAACGGCCGCGCGGGAAGGAGATTTCCAGGTTCTCGAACACCGTGAGATCGTCATAGATCGACGGGGTCTGGAATTTCCGCCCGACGCCGGCCAGCACGATCTTGTTTTCCGAGAGCTTCGTCAGTTCCATCCCCTTGAAGCGGATGGAGCCGGAGGTCGCCTTCGTGCGGCCGCAGATGAGATCCAGCACCGTGGTCTTGCCGGCGCCGTTGGGGCCGATGATGACGCGGATCTCGTTCTTGTCGACATAGAGGGACAGGTCGTTCACCGCCTTGAAGCCATCAAAGGAGACGGTGAGATTGTTGATGGCCAGAAGGAAATCCTTCGGGGCTGCCGGATCTTCGACGATCATCATGTCGCAAGCCTCCTCATTCGGCCGGGGTGCCGGTGGGCACGGAGCTGTCGGGGGCGCCGCGTCCGGTCAGACGGGCAAGGCGCGGGGCGACATGGGCGTCCCAGATGCCGGCGAGACCGTTCGGGAAGGCGAGGACCACGGCGATGAACAGGCCGCCGAGGCCAAGCAGCCAGAGCTCGGGGAAGCTTTCGGAGAAGGTCGTCTTGGCCGCGTTCACGATCAGCGTGCCGTAGACCGCGCCGATGAGGGACAGCCGGCCACCGACGGCGGCATAGATGACCATCTCGATGGAGGGCACGATGCCGACGAAGGACGGCGACATGAACCCGACCTGCAGGGTGAACATCGCCCCGCCGATCGCCGAGATCGCCGCCGCCAGGCAGAACACGAAGGTCTTGAAGCTGGCCACCGAATAACCGGAGAAGCGCACCCGGTCTTCCTTCTCGCGCATGGCCACCAGGATGCGGCCAAGCTTGGAGGCGCGGACGAAATAGCCGATCAGGAGAACGCCGATCAGCAGCGCGGCGTTGACAAAATAGAGGATGTTCTTGGCGTCATCGGTGCGGATGTCCCAGCCCATGAGGGTGCGCAGGTCGGTGATGCCGTTGATGCCGCCGGTGTAGCCCTGCTGGCCGACGATCAGGATGGTCAGGATCGCCGCAATCGCCTGGGTGATGATGGCGAAGTAGACGCCGCCCACCCGCCGCCGGAACATCGCGGTGCCGATGATGAAGGCGAGCGCCGAGGGAACCAGGATCACCGCGATCAGGGTGAAGGTGAAGGAGTGGAAGGGCTGCCAGAACCACGGCAGCTCGGTCAGCTGGTTCCAGTCCATGAAGTCCGGGATGCCCGGGGTGGACTGGATCTTGGTGTTCTCGACGCTGGAGGCTTCCAGCTTCAGGAACATGGCCATGCAGTAGCCGCCGAGGCCGAAGAAGATCCCCTGCCCCAGCGACAGGATGCCACCGAAGCCCCAGCACAGCACGAGGCCGACCGCCGCAAAGGCATAGGTCAGATATTTGCCGACCATGTTGAGGCGGAAGCTGTCGAGGCTCATCGGCAGGATGACGACGATGAGGATGGTTACCGCGATCAGGCCGGCAAGTTCTGGGCGGGAGAGAAAGGCGAGCCGGGACTTGGCGAAAGGAGACGACATGGCGGACCTCACCGGCGGATCTTGAGGACGAAGAGACCCTGCGGCCGCAGCATCAGGATGATGACGACGCCGAGCAGCGTGAGCACCTTGGCAATCGAGCCGGAGAGGAAGAACTCCAGCGTCGACTGGGTCTGGGAGATCGTGAAGGCGGAGAGGATGGTGCCGATGAGGCTCTGGGCGCCGCCGAACACCACGACGAGGAAGGTGTCGACGATGTAGAGCTGGCCGGCCGTCGGGCCCGTGGAGCCGACCATGGTGAAGGCCGAGCCGGCGACCCCGGCGATGCCGCAGCCGATGCCGAAGGTGAGGCGGTCGACGCGCTCGGTGTCGATGCCGACGGCGCCGGCCATCATGCGGTTCTGCACCACGGCCCGCACCTGCCGGCCCCAGCGCGAGCGGTACATCAGCACGCCCACGGCAATGGTGATGACGATGGTCAGCGCCATGACGAACAGGCCGTTGATCTGCACTTCGATGGTGTCGGTGACCGGCAGGGACCCCATCATCCAGTTCGGCAGCTCGACGCCGACTTCCCGCGGGCCGAACACCGAGCGGTAGACCTGCTGCAGGATCAGGCTGAGGCCCCAGGTGGCGAGCAGCGTATCGAGCGGGCGGCGGTAGAGATGCCGGATCATCGCCCACTCTACGAACATGCCGAGCGCCCCGGAGGCGCAGAAGGCCAGTGCCATGGCGATGAAGAAGTAGATCGGAAACAGCGCCGGCAGGTAGTTTGCGAAAAACTGCGAGCACAGCCACGTCACATAGGCGCCCAGGATCATGAATTCGCCGTGGGCCATGTTGATGACGCCCATCTGGCCGAAGATGATCGCAAGACCGAGCGCCATCAGGACGAAAACGGAAAACAGGATCAGTCCGGCAAAGCCCTGCATCACGAAGATGGAGGCAAGGTCGCCCAGGGTATAGCCGTCGAACATGGAGAACATGCGGAGGTGTCCTTCGAGCCGGGCGGGGGGATGCGGATGTTCCGGGGCGACCCGGACCGGGCAGACCGGACATCCGCGGATGCCGGCCCCCCCGGAGCCAAACCGTCCCCGCGCCGGCCAAAGGACCGGGCGGCGACGGCAACGGCTTCGCCCGGCCGGGCGGCGAAGCCCGGAGCGGACGACGGGACAGAAAAGGAAAAGCGGCCGTCGGGAGAGGCGCGGACCGGCAGAGAGGCAGGAAAGCGCTCTCCGCCGGTCGCAGCTCCCGGGCTCTGGTCAGCAGCCGCTCAGGCGGCGGCCCTGCGGGGCCAGCCGATCACTGGTAGCCCTTCGGGAACGGATCCGGCTCGACCAGATCGGCGGTCTCGTAGACCACCTCATACTGGCCATCGGCCTGGGCCTTGCCGACGCGGGTCTTGGACCAGAGGTGATGATTGGGATGGATGCGGACATAGCCTTCCGGCGCGCCCTTGAACTCCACCCCCGCAGACGCCTCGGCCACCTTGTCGATGTCGAACGAACCGGCCTTCTCGACGGTGAATTTCCACAGCCACGGACCGAGATAGGCCGCCTGGGTCACGTCGCCGATGACGGTCTTGTCGCCCCACATCTTCTTGAAGGCTGCGACGAATTCCTTGTTGTTGGGATTGTCGAGGGACTGGAAGTACTTCATGCAGGCATAGGCGCCGGCGATGTTCTCGCCACCGATGCCGTCGATCTCGTCCTCGGTCACCGAGATGGTGAGCAGCGTCTGCTTCGACAGATCGATGCCGGCGGCCTTCAGCTGCTTGTAGAAGGCGACGTTGGAGCCACCGACGATGATCGCATAGATCACGTCCGGCTTCTTCAGCTTGATCTTGTTGATGACCGAGTTGAACTGGGTGTGGCCGAGCGGGAAATAATCCTCGCCGACGACCTGACCGCCGTCCAGATGACCTTCGATGTGCTTGCGCGCGATCTTGTTGGAGGTGCGCGGCCAGATATAGTCGGAGCCGAGGAGGTAGAAGGTCTTGGCGCCCTTGGTCTTGTTGACCCAGTCGAGGCCGGCGATGATCTGCTGGGTCGCTTCCTGACCGGTGTAGATCACGTTCTTGGACTGCTCCAGCCCCTCGTAGAAGGTCGGATAATAGAGCATGCCATTATACTGCTCGAACACCGGCAGAACGGCCTTGCGTGAGGCCGACGTCCAGCAGCCGAAGACAGCGGCGCACTTGTCGTTGACGAGGAGCTTCTTGGCCTTTTCGGCGAAGGTCGGCCAGTCCGAGGCGCCATCTTCCTGGATGTACTTGATCTGACGGCCGAGCACGCCGCCGGACGCGTTGATCTGGTCGATCGCCAGCTTCTCGGCCTGGACCGAGCCCGTCTCGGAGATCGCCATGGTGCCGGTGACGGAATGCAGGATGCCGACGGTGACCTCGGTGTCGGTGACGGCGAGGCCGGTGGTGTTGACGGCCGAGGTCGGCGGCACCTGGGCGAACACCGGCCGGGAGAAGGCACCGACGATCGGCAGGGCGGCCATGCCCATCAGCAGCCGGCGGCGCAGCAGATCAGGTCCGTTGAAGTTCTTGGGGTCGCTCGACATCGTGCCTCCCTCGGCGCGGTGGGGGAACCGGAACGGACACCGTCGTCCGTCTGATGCCCCCGATGCTGGCCCCGATGCCGCGATGCAGCAATGCGCGCTTCACCCTCCGGCCTTACGTAAAACGCCCCTCTCCTGCTTTACGCTCTTTGCCGCTCTCTGGTCATCGCGCGTTACGTCAAATGACGTACAGCCTTCCGTGCCGGGTTCTGGCATGACGCACCCGTGTCATCGGACTGACCAGAATTTGGACAGACTCGACCATGACATGACACAGCGGATCCATGGTGCAGCGGGGACGCGCATATATCTGGGATTGAAAGGATGGAGCCGGAGCGGTTGCTTTCCGAAAACTTACCCGCCTGCACCATCCGGAGGTGAACTGGCAGGCTTTATGCATTGCCGACCGGCCGGCCCCTCCCCCCAGGGTGGCCGGACAGCAGGAGAGAGCCCATTCTGAGGTGCGAGCCCATCGACACCCCGCCGGAAACGGCGGGCCAGCAGCGGATTGTCCGGGTCCGGCGCGACTATAATCGCTGGGTCGCGGACCAGACGCTGGAAGACTATGCCCTGCGCTTCACGGCGGAAGGCGCCCGGCGCTGGTCAGTGTTCCGGGTGGCCAACACGGCCATCGGCGGCATTTCCTTCCTCGCCCTGGAGGCCATCGGCGGCGCGCTCACCCTCACCTATGGCTTCACCAATGCCATCGCGGCCATTGTCGTGGTGTCGGTGCTGATCTTCCTCACCAGCTTCCCGATCAGCCTCTATGCGGCGCGCTTCGGCGTCGACATCGACCTTTTGACCCGCGGCGCCGGCTTCGGCTATCTCGGCTCCACCTTCACCTCGCTGATCTATGCGAGCTTTACCTTCATCTTCTTCGCCCTTGAGGCGGCGATCATGGCCAAGGCCCTCAATCTTGGCCTCGGTCTGCCCGAGTGGATCGGCTTCATCCTGTCGTCCGTGGTGGTGATCCCCCTCGTCACCTATGGCTTCACCTTCCTGTCGCGCTTCCAGCTGTGGACGCAGCCACTGTGGATCATCCTCCACATCCTGCCCTTCCTGTGCATCTTCCTGTTCGACACCGGCACGGTGAGCGCGTGGATGGCCCACACCGGCCGGCTCGGCCATGTGGATGGCGCCTTTGATCTCGCCCTGTTCGGGGCTGCCGCCGGCGTGGTGTTCGCCCTCATCGCCCAGATCGGCGAGCAGGTGGACTTCCTGCGCTTCCTGCCACGGCCGAAGAAAGGCCAGACGGCCGGCTGGTGGGTGGCGCTGGTGGCCACCGGCCCGGGCTGGATCGTGCTTGGCGCCGCCAAGCTGATTGCCGGCTCCTTCCTCGCCTTTCTCGCCTTCCGCAACGGCGTCGCCCCCGGCGAGGCCGCGGAGCCGACCCAGATGTACCGGGTCGCCTTCAGTTATGTGACGGCAAACCCGCAGCTCACCCTCGCCGCCGCCGTGCTGTTCGTGGTGATCTCCCAGCTGAAGATCAACGTCACCAACGCCTATGCCGGCTCGATTGCCTGGTCGAACTTCTTTTCGCGGCTGACCCACTCCCATCCCGGCCGGGTGGTCTGGGTGGTGTTCAATGTCGCCATCGCCCTGATGCTGATGGAACTGGGCATCTACAAGAGCCTGGAACACACCCTCGGGCTCTATGCGCTGGTGGCGGTCGCGTGGGTGGGCAGCATCTTCGCCGATCTCGTCATCAACAAGCCCCTCGGCCTCAGCCCGAAAGGGATCGAGTTCCGCCGCGCCTTCCTGTTCGACATCAACCCGGTCGGCTTCGGCAGCATGATGATCGCCACCGTGGTGTCGGTGGCGGCCTATGTCGGCGCCTTCGGCGCCACCGCGGCGGCCCTCTCGTCCTTCCTCAGCCTTGCGCTGGCCGTTCTCACCAGTCCGCTGATCGCCTGGGCCACCCGGGGCCGCTATTATCTCGCCCGCCGCACCGCCGAGCCGCTGCCCACCGGCCGGCTCGCCTGCTGCATCTGCGGCCACGGCTTCGAAGGGCCCGACATGGCCCAGTGCCCGGCCTATGGCGGGCCGATCTGCTCGCTGTGCTGCACGCTGGATGCGCGCTGTCAGGATCTGTGCAAGTCCCGCAGCCGGGTATCGGACCAGATCGTCGACGCCCTCGGCACGGTGCTGCCACAGACGGCGGTGCAGCGGCTGAATTCCAGCCTCGGCTATTATCTCGGCCTGCTGGTGATGGTGACAGTCGTCTCCGGCGGCATTCTGGCGGCGGTCTATTTCGAGAGCGTCCACGGCGCCGGCCCGCCCCAGGCGGTTCTGGGCGGGGCCTTCGCCAAGATCTTCGTCATCTTCCTGTTCATCGCCGGGGTGGTGTGCTGGCTGTTCGTGCTGGCGCAGGAAAGCCGCAAGGTGGCGCAGGAGGAATCCACCCGGCAGAACGGCCTGTTGATGCAGGAAATCGCCGCCCACCACGAGACCGACCGGGCGCTTCAGGCCGCCAAGGAGGTGGCGGAGGCGGCCAATCTGGCGAAATCGCGCTATCTCGCCGGCATCTGCCATGAAGTGCGCACGCCGCTGAACGCCATTCTCGGCTATGCCCAGCTGCTGGACCATGGCGCCCTGCCGCCCCAGAACCAGACCAACGCGGTGCGCACCATCCGCCGCTCCGGCGAGCATCTGTCGAGCCTCGTCGAAGGACTGCTCGACATCGCCCGCATCGAGGCCGGGCGCCTGACGCCGGAACGCAGCATCTTCGCCTTTCCCGAGTTCATGGAGCAGATCGTCGCCACCTTCCGCCTGCAGGCGGAGCTGCAGGGCATCGGCTTCCATTTCGACGGTCCCGCCCGGCTGCCGGCCCATGTGCGCAGCGACGAGAAGCGGCTGCGCCAGATCCTGCTCAACCTGCTGTCCAACGCCGTCAAGTTCACCCGCCAGGGCGAGGTGCGCTTCACGCTGCGCTACCGCAACGATGTCGCCGAGTTCGTCATCGCCGACACCGGCATCGGCATTGCCGAGAGCGATCTGGAGCGGATCTTCATGCCGTTCGAGCGCATCGAGAACCCGGCGGGGCCGTGGATTCCCGGCACCGGCCTCGGTCTCACCATCACCAAGCTGATGATCGAGGTGCTCGGCGGCGAGATTTCCGTCACCAGCCGCCTCGGCGCTGGCAGCCGTTTCGTGGTGCGCCTGCATGTGCCGGCTGCCGCCGCTCCCGGCCCCGTCGATACCGACCACCGCCGCATCTCCGGCTATCTCGGCCCGGTCCGGCGGGTGCTGGTGGTCGATGACGAGGGCAGCCATCGCCAGTTCATGGAAGATGTGCTGCGCCCCCTCGGCTTCGAAGTCTATGGCGCCCCCGATGGCGAGACCTCGCTGGCGATCGCCGCCCGCATCCGGCCGGATCTGATCCTGCTCGACATCACCATGCCCGGCCTCTCGGGCTGGGAGGTGGCGCGCCACATGCGCGAGGAGCTGACGCTCGCCGGCGCCATCCTCATGATCTCGGCGGATGCCGCGGGCGAGCCGCCCCGCACCGCGGGCCCGCACAACCATGACGACTATGTGGTGAAGCCCGTCGACGTCTCGGACCTTCTCGACAAGATCGCCCACGCCTGCGACCTCACCTGGACCACCGCCGACGGCGACCCGATCGGGCCTGCCCCTCTCCCTCCGGACACCTCCGCCCCGGACGCTCCCCCGCCCTCCGGCACTCCTGAGACGATGCCGCCGATGAGCGCCGTGATGCAGGCTGCCGCCACCGCCCGGGCGAATGCGGAACCGGAGCGGACCGCCCCTGTCATCGCCGGGGAAAAGCCCGACCGGAAGACCCTGGAAGAGCTGCGCGCGCTGGCAGAAATCGGCTATCTCCGGGCGCTGTCGGAGCGTCTGGCCGACCTGGCCGACCGGCAGCCGGAGGCCGCACTGTATCTCGCTTCCCTCTCCGGACTCGTCGCAGAAGGACGCATCGACACCCTGTTCGCCAACCTGGAGGCCGCGCTGGATGACACTGCCCCTGCGTCAACCGAGCCGTGACATCGTTCTCGTCGTCGATGACGCCGCCGAAACGGTGGCGATGCTGGCGGATGCGCTGGAAAGCGCCGGCGCCACCGCGCTGGTGGCGCTGCGGGGCGACCGGGCGCTGGCGATCGCCCGCCAGATCACCCCGGACATCGTGCTGATGGATGCGATGATGCCGGGCATGGACGGCTTCGAGACCTGCCGCGCCCTGAAGGCCGATGCGGCGCTGGCCCATATCCCCGTCATCTTCATGACCGGCCTGTCCGATACCGACCATGTGGTGAAGGGCTTCGAGGCCGGCGGCGTCGATTATGTGACCAAGCCCGTGGACCCCAAGGCCCTGCTGGTGCGCATGCGCGCCCATCTGGCCAATGCGCGCGCCACCCGCAGCGCCCATGCCGCGCTGGATTCCACCGGCCGCTTCCTCATGGCCATCGACGAGAGCGGCCATGTGCTGTGGTGGACGCCCCAGGCCGGGCGACTGCTGGCCGACCTCCTCGGCGGCTGTCTCACCGCCGGCACGCCGATGCCCGAGGCGATCGTCGGGCTGGCCCGGCAGGCGGCGGCCGGCAGCCAGCCGGCCCCGGTGCGTCTGGCACCGGCCGGCGATCCCGCCCTTGCGGTCACCGTCGGCCTTGTCGGTCCCCTCGGTCAGGGGCAGCTGCTCCTGCACCTGACCCAGGAGGCCGCGGCGCTGGATGACACCACCCTGCGCGACCGTCTCAACATCTCCGACCGCGAGGCCCAGGTGCTCACCTGGATCGCCCAGGGCAAATCCAACCGCGATATCGGCGACATCCTCGGCCTGTCGCCGCGCACCATCAACAAGCACCTGGAGCGCATCTTCAAGAAGATCGGCGTGGAAAACCGCACCTCCGCCGCCCTCGTCGCCCTGAAGGCGCTGGCCGGAAAGGTGCCGACGCCCTGATACCAGGCGCATGAAGTACTGACCGCACCATGCGCCTGAAGAACAGCGGATTTCTCATATGCC
>JBOGCN010000023.1:0-54897 GCA_050689115.1 Segnochrobactraceae bacterium EtOH-i3
CCTCGCCCGGGGTGTCAACACCACCCCGTCATCCAAACGAAACATTCCAGACGAGCCGATACCGCGATCGGCGCTCCCTGGATTCGGTTGGTTCGCGCGTGTGCGCGCGGTGCTTATATATCCGGATACCGAATTGCCCATGCCGCTCCGGACGCATCCAGAGCACCTTTCACCCCCTCTTCGCGGACCGGTTCGCCGGTCACGGATCCGAATCTTCGTCGAATCGACGCCGAATCGGGGGCCGGCGATTCGCCCGAAGCCGGCGCGATTCGTCCAAGCGCTATTGCGAATACAATTCGGTGTTTGCGAGACGGGATTAAAGGAACGCCGCGGTCTATTTTGAGGAAGCGCTGCAACATGCAAGCCTGACCGGGCGGGAGTGCGGCTTATTCCCGGCGGTTTGGTCCATTCATGCAATCTTGAGGCCCGGGAGCACGTTCACGTTGCCAGCATTTTTCGCGCTGCACATACATGGATCCGGGCGAGAGGGGCTTGCGACCAAACAATCGTTTGGTCTACTGTCCCGACCAAACTCGGGAGCGGCTAAACATGAAAATCCTTGTGCCGGTAAAGCGCGTCATCGACTACAACGTGAAGGTCCGGGTGAAGCCGGACGGATCGGGCGTCGATCTCGCCAATGTGAAGATGTCGATGAACCCCTTCGACGAGATCGCCGTCGAGGAGGCCATCCGCCTCAAGGAAGCCAAGAAGGCCACGGAAGTGATCGTGGTCTCGGTTGGCCCCACCCAGGCGACGGAGACCCTGCGCACGGCGCTCGCCATGGGCGCCGACCGCGGCATCCTGGTGAAGACCGATGCCGCCGTTGAGCCGCTGGCGGTTGCCAAGCTGCTTGCGGCCATCGTGAAGCAGGAAGAGCCCGGCCTCGTCATCCTTGGCAAGCAGGCCATTGATGACGACTCCAACCAGACCGGCCAGATGCTCGCCGCCCTCACCGGGCTCGGCCAGGGCACCTTCGCGTCCAAGATCGTGGTCGGCGACGGCACCCTTGAGGTGACCCGCGAAGTCGACGGCGGCCTCCAGACCGTGAAGCTCGGCCTGCCGGCCATCGTGACGGCGGACCTGCGCCTCAACGAGCCGCGCTATGCCTCGCTGCCGAACATCATGAAGGCGAAGAAGAAGCCCATCGCCGAGACCTCGCCGGAGACGCTGGGCGTTTCCGTCGCGCCGCGCCTCAAGGTCATCACGACCACCGAGCCGCCGGCGCGCAAGGCCGGCGGCAAGGTCGGTTCGGTCGCCGAGCTCGTCGACAAGCTGAAGAACGAGGCCGGCGTCCTCTGACGTCTCTTGCGGGCCCTGGCCGAACGTCCGGCCGCGGCCCGTCGGTCCGCCCGCTTTTTCCCGGGGTGATCCCGGTTGCCTGCCCCGTCCCTTCGGACGACCGGTGCGGGCACCGGGTGTCCCCCGTCGAACGCTGCCCGCGGGCAGCAGGAGATAGAATCCGATGAGCACGCTTCTGGTCGCCGAACACGACAACGCGACCCTCTCCGATCAGACCGCCAAGGCCCTGACCGCCGCCGTCGCCCTCGGCGCCCCGGTGGAAGTGCTGGTGGCCGGCAAGGGCTGCGCCGCCGTTGCCGACGAAGCCGCCAAGCTGGCCGGCGTGTCCAAGGTGCTGCTGGCCGAGTCCGATGCCCTCGAGCATCGCCTGGCCGAGCCGCTGGCCGCCCTGATCGTGGCGCTGGCCCCCGGCCGCACCGCCGTCATCGCTCCGGCCACCGCCGTCATGAAGAACGCGCTGCCGCGCGCCGCCGCCCTGCTCGACGTGATGCAGGTGTCGGAAATCATCGCCGTCGATGGTCCGAAGACCTTCAAGCGGCCGATCTATGCCGGCAACGCCATCCAGACCGTCGAGTCGTCCGATGCGACGCCGGTGATCACGGTGCGCACGGCCTCCTTCGCCAAGGCCGGCGCCGGTGGCTCCGCGGCCGTCGAGAAGGTGGCCGTTCCGGCCGATCCGGGTCTCTCGTCCTTCGTCGGCGAGGAGATGTCGAAGTCCGACCGTCCGGACCTGACGTCTGCCCGCATCATCATCTCGGGCGGCCGGGCCCTCGGCTCCGCCGAGAAGTTCAAGGACGTGCTGGAGCCGGTTGCCGACGCTCTCGGCGCGGCCATCGGTGCGTCGCGCGCGGCCGTCGATGCCGGTTACGCCCCGAACGATCTCCAGGTCGGCCAGACCGGCAAGGTGGTCGCCCCGGATCTCTACATCGCCTGCGGCATCTCCGGTGCCATCCAGCATCTGGCCGGCATGAAGGACTCCAAGGTGATCGTCGCCATCAACAAGGACGAGGAGGCGCCGATCTTCCAGGTGGCCGACTACGGCCTCGTGGGCGACCTCTTCACCGTGCTGCCCGAGTTCCAGAAGGCGCTCGGCAAGTGAGACCGGCAGCGGGGCGCCCGGTGCGCCCCGCATCCAACGGACCGGGCCGCCTGCGGGCGATCCGCGTCCCGTCGGATCCGGCCTCCTGACGGCAACGGCTCTCCGCTCGGGACCTCGCGGCACGGAGCGACCGGTCACGGGAGGCAGCACCGGGAACGCCCGGCCGCCCTTCCCTGCCAGACCGGCGCCGGCGCACCCGTGTCAGACAAGGCGCACGAGATGCAGACCGCATCCGAGCGCCTGAAGGACAGAAGATTTCCAATATGCGCTAATAGCATGGGAAGTCTGCTTCGGAATGCCAAAGCGTCCTTTTCAAGGATCTTTGGTATCAGCCGGCCTCAGACCAGAGAATCCGGAAACGGGATCTTTGGCCATGCAATCCGGATTTCCCACGGCTCTTGTGTCGATGGGAAAGCGGCACGTCTTCAGGCACACGGTCCCGTCATCAGGTCGTGCACCTGATCTGATCCAAGAGAACGACACGGCCCGGTGGCCCTGTCTGCCATCTGATCCCCGGATTTCCGGGCGCGCTTTTCTATTGCCTTTCGGGCGAACGGGAAAAGCGGGCTGCCGGCCGGCGGGAATGCCCGCGGGGCGCGCCGGGATTGGCGACGCAAGCAGGTAGCGCCGCGAGAATGCGCCGGACGGGCAGCACTACAGACAGGTGCAGCCATCAGGGGGACGGACCCCGCTGCGGCTTGACCGCGGATCCGTCAGGGGATGAGGAACGCTTGCCCGCCGATCCGTGCGGGGAGCATGAGGGCGCGGGCCGGGGCATTGTGCCCGCGCGCCGGGGGAGGATCCGATGAACACGTCCGATCCGTCACCGTCCGCCCCCGTGCCCGATCGCCCGGAGCGCCGCACCCCTGCCCGCCGGCTGTTTGAAGGCCGGGTCAGCGAACGCCGGCTGGAAATTCTGGAAGCGGCCGCTCTTCTCTTTGGCGAACGCGGCTATGCCGCCACCTCCATGCGCGACATTGCGCGCCGGGTGGGGCTTCTGGGCGGCTCGCTCTACCACCACATCCGCTCGAAGGAAGAACTCTTCGCCGAGATTCATGATCTCGCGCTGGAAGGAGTCAGCGATCTCATCCGCCAGCGGGTGGAATCGGCCTCGGATCCATGGGAGCGGCTGGAGCTTGCCTGCCTGACCATGCTGGAAGAGCAGCTCACCGACCATTCCATCACACTGCCGCTGATGAACGACTTCCGCGCGGTGCCGCCGGACCTGCGGGTCCGGCTGGTGCCGAAGCGCGATGCCTTTGAGGCGGTGTTTGCCGATCTGGTCGCCGACCTGCCTCTGGCCGATGGCCTCGACCGGACGCTGTTCCGCATCATGCTCCTGACCGAGCTCAACAATGTCAGCGCCTGGTATCAGCCCGGCGGCAAGCTGAGCCCGGCGGAAATCGCCCACCAGATCGTGCGGGTGTTCCGGGATGGCGGCGCGGTGCGGACGGCCGGCGCCGGCTGAACCGGACGCCCACCCCAGCGCATCCCGTTCCCCCATCGGGGTCAGGCGCGATGGATGGGATCGACCCAGGGCACGGTATCCGGCTTCTCCACCGGCTCGATGTCGAGATTGACCACCACCGGATCCTGACCGGAGCGCACCAGCACGCATTCCAGCGTCTCGTCGGGGCTGGCGTTGATTTCCTGATGGGGCACGAAGGGCGGCACGAAGATGAAGTCGCCGGGGCCGGCTTCGGCCGTGAACTCCAGATGCTCACCCCAGCGCATGCGCGCCCGACCCTTCACGACATAGATGATGCTTTCCAGATCGCCATGATGATGGGCGCCGGTCTTGGCATTGGCATGAATGGTGACGGTGCCGGCCCAGATCTTCTCGGCGCCGGCGCGGGCGGCGTTGATGGCGGTCGCCCGGTTCATGCCCGGGGTCTGGGCGGTGTTGGGATCCAGCGACGACCCCGGGATCACCTTTACGCCGTGTTCGCGCCAGTCGACGGGATCGTGGGAGTGCGGATGGTCGTGGTCATGGGACATCGGGGCTTCCTCCGGGGCGGCCTCTAGAGCATTTTCAAGCGAAGTGGCTACCGGTTCGCGTGAAGAAAATGCGTCAAATCAATAAACTAGAGCATTTTCGGTGAGGCTAGGCGAACGGAAAATGCTCTAACGGGCCAGCTGTCTTTCCCCAAGAGGTAGCAGTGCCGCCCGGCCGGCGCCAGACGCGGGCCGGACGGGCACAGGGCTGTGCAGGGATGCGGGGCGGCCACAAGATGCCGCCCTCCTCCTCGGGACGGGAGCGTCAGCCCGCCTGCTTTTCATGGGCGCCGGGCATGCCGCGCACCCAGTAGCCGGACGACTTAAGCCATTCCTTGGGGTGGGCCCGCTCGGTCAACATGTAGTCCCGCACGGCGCGCGCCACCGCGGCTTCCGCGGCAATCCACACATAGCCGTCGCCGGCCGGGGCGTGCCAGCTGGCCAGCGCCGCGCGCAGCAACGTGGCGTCATCGGCGCTGCTGCCGCGTCGGAACACCCAAGCCGGGGTGAGGCGCGCCGCCGTCTCGAAGGTCTGCACCTCCTCGGGGCCGTCCACCACCATCAGCGCGGTGACCGGCACGCCGGGCCGGAGCGCCTCGATGCGGCGGCCGATGGCCGGCAGGGCCGTTTCGTCGCCGATCAGGAGATAATGGTCGAAGTCATCGGGCACGACGACCGACCCGCGCGGCCCGCCGATCTGCAGGGTCGCGCCGGGATGCGCATTGCGGGCCCAGTTCGTCGCCGGGCCGGTCTCGTGCAGGGCGAAGTCGATGACGAGGGTGCGGGCCACGGGATCGAAGGCGCGCGGGGTATAATCGCGCATCGCCACGCCGCCGGGCTCGGAGGCGTCGGGCACGAAGATCTTGATGTGATCGTCGGGGCCCGGGCTCGAAAAATCGGCGAGCTCCGGCGAGGTGAAGACGATGCGGCGCATGTGCGGGGTGATGTCGAGGAGCGTCAGCACCCGCAGCGTCCGCCGCTTGGGCTCCTGACGCAAACGGGCGGCAACATGGCGGGCGGAAGGATCAGAAGGCATCGGAAAATCCTGAGGGGGCAAGTTCTTGGGGGGAACCTCGCCGGAACGGAGCGGGGCAGTGATCCCGAGGCCCCCTGAAGGGAGCCTTCGGGCGGCCGATGCGGAATTCTCATGGGCTTTGCAGCAGGAGAGAAATCCGCGGCGCTTCCGGCGCGGTGTGCACTTCGTGCGCCGGGTCAGAAAGGAACGGCTGTGGCCGGACGGGGCCGGGGCAGGCCATGAGGAGCAGACGGGGCCAATCCGGACCGAGGCCGCCGCCCGGCATCCCGGAGATGGACCGGGAGGCCAATCCACGGCCCGGTGTCATGTCTCCGGCGGATCCCGGGTCTGGTCCGCCGGATCGGCCGGGGGCTGCGGGGAGGGCACCGCGTCTGTATCAGCAGGAGGCCGCGCCGCCGCGGCGGTGATGGGGGTGACCTCCACCCGGCGCCCCAGACGGCCGGCAGCCCCGAGCTTGCGCAGACGTGCCCGCACCCAGCCCTGCATGGCCTCAGCTCCGTTCGATCTCGCCGGCGGCCCGGTCGATAGCGGCGGCGATGGCGTGGATGACGTCGTCGGGCAGCGGCTCGCGGGACAGCCGCATGAGCAGCGCGAGCTTGAGATTTTCCATCGCCCGGATCACCGGGGCGGGCGGGGCGTGTTCGGGCGCGGCGCCGGCGGCGGCAATGCGCTGGCGCAGTTCGGCGAGCGGCGCGGCGTTGGCGGCGAGATAGTCCCGCCCGGCGGCGGTGATGCCATAGCGCTTGCGGCTGCCCTCGCTGGCCTCGGCATCGATGAAGCCCTGCTCTTCCAGAAGCGTCAGCGCCGGATAGATGGTGCCCGGGCTGGGGCTGTAGGCGCCATTCGCCAGCGCCGCGATCGACTTGATGAGCTCGTAGCCATGGGACGGCGCCTCGGCGATCAGCGAGAGGATGACGAGGGAGAGGTCACCATGGGCGAACAGCCGCCCCATGCGCCGCCCGCCGCCGCGCCCGCCCGGCCAGCCGCGCTCGGCGCGCTCCTCCGGCCGGCGGCCACCGCCCCGGCGCCCCTCCGGGCCTCCGGATCCTGCTCCAAACATCCTGTTCTCCCTTTCCGTCCGTCCCGCGTGCCGGTCCCAGCGCCCGTGCTCCCGCAGGTCGCGCCCGGTCGCCTCCGCCGCATCCTCAGCGGCACGTTCAGCCTTGCGGCCATGAAAACCAGATCTCATCGTCATACCTTCTGTCTGTCCTGCCGGGCTCCCGCTCCGCGCCCTGCCAATACAGGCATTCCCCGGGGGGAAATTCGGATCTCTCAGGAGCCTCAGGGACATAGAAAACCCGGCCGGGCCATCCATCGACCCGGCCGGGCCCCCGACCTTTCGGGGACCCCGGGCGAAGCGCCCGGCCCCTCGGTCCTCCCGACAGTCGCCGATCGCTTTCGTTGTTATTTCGATATATCGAAACTAGATCGAATGCAAGCTCCTTCCTCGGGGGATGCGGGGCGGGGTCGCGGCGGGAGGGGGTTGCATCGGCGCGCCGATGCGACGACCCTCCGGCCCTGATCGGGGTCGATGCGGATCATCAGGGGAGACGCGCGCATGACGGGCAGCACGCAGGACGGGCACATCTTCCTCGGCGCGGAGCTGACCGCGGACGGGCCGGTTCCGGCCTTTCTCGATCTGCGCTTCGGCAACCGGCACGGGCTGGTGGCGGGGGCCACCGGCACCGGCAAGACCGTGACCCTGCAGGCGCTGGCCGAGGGCTTTTCCCGGGCCGGCGTCGCCGTGCTCGCCACCGACATCAAGGGCGATCTCTCCGGGCTCGCCGCGCGCGGCAGCGACAAGCCGGTGTTTCGCGCCCGGGCGGACGAAATCGGCCTTGGCACCGGCTGGCAGCTCCGGGCGACGCCGACCGTGTTCTTCGATCTCTTCGGCGCCGTCGGTCATCCCGTGCGCACCACGGTGTCGGAGATGGGGCCGCTGCTGCTGTCCCAGCTCCTGTCCCTCAACGACACCCAGTCCGGCGTGCTCTCGGTGCTGTTCAAGGTCGCCGATGACCAGGGCCTGCTGGTGCTGGACCTCAAGGACCTCCGCGCCCTGCTGGCTTATCTGGCCGAAAATGCCAGCACGATTTCCACCACCTATGGTCAGGTGAGCAAGGCCTCCATCGGCGCCATCCAGCGGGCGCTGCTGGCCTTCGAGGCCGAGGGCGGCGACCGCTTCTTCGGCGAGCCGGCGCTGGCCGTCTCCGATCTCATGGGCACCACGCTGGATGGTCAGGGCATCGTCAGCCTGATCGACGCGACGCGGCTGATGACGACGCCCCGGCTCTATGCCGCCTTCCTGCTGTGGCTGCTGTCGGAGCTGTTCGAGACCCTGCCCGAGGTGGGCGACGCCGACCGGCCGAAGCTGGTGCTGTTCTTCGACGAGGCGCATCTGCTGTTCGACACCGCGCCGCCGGTGCTGATCGAGCGCATCGAGCAGGTGGTGCGGCTGATCCGCTCCAAGGGCGTCGGGGTCTATTTCGTCACCCAGAACCCGCTGGATCTGCCCGACAGCGTGCTCGGTCAGCTCGGCAACCGGGTGCAGCATGCGCTGCGCGCCTTCACCCCGCGGGACCAGCGCGCCGTGAAGGCCGCCGCCGACACCTTCCGCCCCAACCCCGCCCTCGACACCGCCCGGGTGCTGACGGAACTCGGCGTGGGCGAGGCGCTGGTGTCGACGCTGGAAGGCCGGGGCACGCCCACCATGGTGCGCCGCATCGCCATCCGTCCGCCGGAAGGCCGCGTCGGCCCGCTGACGCCGGAGGAACGCCAGACCCTGATGGCACGCAGCCCGCTCGCGGGGCGCTATGACACCGTGATTGACCGGGACTCCGCCTATGAGCTGCTGGCCGGCCGGGCGGCTGGCGCCTCGGACAGCGAAAACGCGCCCGCCCGTCCGGACGAGGCCCCGCCGGCCAGCTCCGGCGGCCTTGGCGATCTGGCCGAGGGTCTCTTCGGCACCGGCCGCGGCCGGGCCCGCCTCACCCCGGGCCAGCGCATGGCCCGCGAGGTCACGCGCTCGGTGGCGACCGAGCTCGCCGGCACCGTCGGCAAGCGCATCGCCGGCGCCCAGGGCGCCTCCATCGGCCGCTCCCTAGTGCGCGGCCTGCTCGGCAGCCTCCTCGGCGGTCGCTAGACGGCCACACCCGGCCCCGCCCGGACACCGCGACGGCCCGAACACGCCGCCGCGGGTCTGCCCCCTCTTGACGGCGGACCGCGAAGTCGCGCATCCCCTCGGGGGCGCGGCCTTTCCTGTCGGCGCCCGGCATCTGCCATCTGGCCGGTTGCCGCCATGTCTTCGACAGGAAGATGCGCACGATCCTGTTTTCGCGGGGACAGCGTCCGCGGCCAGCCTCCCGGCCGGGATGGACGCAGCCCCTTTTCCGGCATCCGGGCCGCGCGCGTGGCCCCGGTCCGTTCGTGCCTGCCCGCGCCGGGTGCCCGCCGCCGTTCGTCCGGACGGGGCGGGGCCCGGGTGTCGAGATCCCGCATTTTCGCCCCGCGCCGTCCTGTGCCGCGCCCGAAGATGCCCCCACGGGGAGCCGTCCGCCATGACCGAGAGCGAGGCCCTCACGGCCGTCCGCGACGACGCCGGCACCCTGACGCCGGAATTCGTGGCCGAGGTGCGCGCGGCGATTGTCGTCGGCGATGCCGAACGGCTGCGGGAGCTGACCGGAGATCTGCACGAGGCCGACCTCGGCGACCTGCTGGCGGCCCTGCCCGATGACGAGCAGCCGGAGCTGGTGCGCCTGCTCGGCACGGATTTCGACTTCACGGCCCTGACCGAGCTGGACGAGACCGTCCGTGTGCGCCTGCTGGAGGCGATGACGCCGGAAAGCGTCGCCGAGGGCATGCGGACGCTCGAATCCGATGATGCCGTCTACATTCTGGAAGATCTGGAGCCGGCCGAAAAAGACGCGATCCTGGAGCAGCTCCCCTATCATGAGCGCGCCCGGCTGATCCGCGCCCTGGATTATCCCGACGACTCCGCCGGCCGGCGGATGCAGACCGAGTTCATCGCCGTGCCGCCGTTCTGGACCGTTGGCCAGACCCTGGATTATCTGCGCGACGAGGCCGCCCGCCTGCCGGAAACCTTCTACGAGCTGCATGTGGTGGATCCGGCCTTCCGGCTGGCCGGCTTCGTGCCGCTGGACAAGCTGCTGCGCGCGCCCCGCCCCACCCGCATCGAGGACGTCTGCGACGAGGCCCGCCACACCATCCGCGCCACCGACGATCAGGAGGACGTGGCGCGGATGTTCCGGCGCTACAACCTCATCTCGGCGGCCGTGGTGGACGAGGCCGGCCGCATGGTCGGCGTCATCACCATCGACGACGTGGTCGACGTCATCGAGGAGGAGGCGGAGGAGGATATCCTCGCCATCTCCGGCGTCGTCGGCGACGAGGAACTGTCGGATACGGTGCTCTATACCGCCCGCAGCCGCTTCCCGTGGCTGCTGGTCAACATGGGCACGGCCTTCCTGTCGGCCTCCATGATCGCGGTGTTCGATGGCACCATCGCCCAGATGGTGGCGCTCGCGGTGCTGATGCCCATCGTCGCCTCCATGGGCGGCAATGCCGGCACCCAGGCCATGGTCGTGACCGTGCGCGCCATCGCCACCCGCACCGTCACCCGGCGCAATCTCGTCCGCCTCATCGGCCGCGAGGTGCTGGTGGGGGCGGTGAACGGGCTGTGCTTCGCCCTCATCGTCGGCGTGGTCGCCGCGCTGTGGTTCCGGATGCCCCAGCTCGGCGGCGTCATCGCCACGGCCATGCTGGGCAATCTCGTCATCGCCGGCCTCGCCGGGGCGACCCTGCCGCTGATCCTCAACCGCATCGGCGCCGACCCGGCCGTCGCCTCGGGGGTGTTCCTGACGACGATCACCGATGTGGTCGGCTTCGTCGCCTTCCTCGGGCTCGCCACCTGGTGGTTCGGCCTCGGCTGACCCACCCCGGATCCGGGCCGCGTCAACGCCGCGGCGGGCGGGAGGCAACGAGGGTGGCCACCATGCCGGCGGTCACCAGCACGAGGCCGGCCAGCACCGTCGGCGTCGGATGCTCCCCCAGAATGAAGATCGCCTCCACCACCGCCACCACCGGCACCAGCGCGGCAAAGGAGGCGCCGACGGTCGGCCCCAGCAGCACGACGGCGCGGCTGTAGAAATAGAGCGCCACCACCGAGACCAGCACGCCCTGATAGACCCCGTGCAGCAGCACCTGATCAAGCGGGGCGGACAGAAGGCTGGTGCCCTTCACCATCAGATAGACCGGGGTGAAGATCACCGCCGAGAGCACCGAGACGATGGCGGTTGCCTGCAACGGGGCGACCGGATGCACCCGGGTGGCGACCGTGTAGACCGCCCACAGGAAGCCGGCCATCAGCAGGAAACCCAGCGCCGCCGGCCCGGCCGAGACGATGCCCCCGGAGCCCGCCACCACAAGCCCGGCCAGAAGCACGCCCATGGCGGCGCGCTCGCGCCCCGGCATCGGCCGGCGCATCCAGAAGACGGCCAGACCGGCGGAAAACAGGATCATGCTGCCCGGCGTCAGCGCCGCAAACAGCCCGGCCGGGGCCAGCCGCAGGCCAAAGCCCACCATCAGCATGTAGGGCGCGCCGATGCCGGCCACCAGCAGCAGCACCGGCCACAGCCCCAGCCCGGCGCAGCGATGGCGCCAGAACACCGGCAGCAGGATCAGCCCGGACACCCCGTAGCGCAGGAAGGTGATGTCCCACAGATCCAGCGCCGACCGCGCCACCCCAAGCCGCGTCATCACCGGGAATCCGCCCCACACCAGCGCTGCCGCCAGTCCGCAGGCGATCCCGGCCAGCCGTTCGCTGACCTGCCGCTCCATGCCCGTCCTCCCGCCCGCATTTCACGGTCCGTTTTCCGGACCGGACCCGTCTCGCATCCCGCGTCAGGGCCTGTTATTCTTGACAGCGATGTCATGATTGACAGGGTCGTCAAGTTTGACATCCTTGTCAAGGATCAAGCGTGGCGGAGGCAGGGAGCGCCATGGCCGGAGTGCGGCAGTTCGACGAGGCGGCAACACTGGCCGCCGCCCTTGAGGTGTTCTGGACGAAGGGTCTGGCGGCCACCTCCATGCAGGATCTGGCCACCGCCACCGGCGTACAGCGCGGCTCGCTCTACAATGCCTATGGCGACAAGGAGACCCTGTTCCGGCGCGCCTTCGATCTCTATGCCGCGCGCTTTCTGGCCGCCATTGCCGACAGTCTGGCCGGTGACGATGCCGAGGCGGCGCTGAAGGGCGTGTTCCGCACCGCCATCGCCACCATGACCGCGGGCTCGCCGGCGCGCGGCTGCCTGACCACCAAGACCGCCAGCGATGGCAGCACCGCCAGCCCGGAGGTGAAGGCGCGGCTGGCGGATCTGCTCGACCAGTTCGCGACCCTGGTGCGCACCGCCCTTGACCGGCCGGATTTCCGCGCCCGCCTCGCCCTCGATCCCGCCGCCACCGCCGATGTGGTCGTCACCTTCACCCGCGGTCTCGCCGTGATGGAGCGGGTGCATGGCGATCCCGGCCGGCTGGCCGAGACCGCGCGGGCCCTCGTCAAGGCGCTGGTGCACCCCGCCCCCGGCCGCGCCTTCTGAAGGCGGAGGTCCTCCCTTTACAGACCACCCGTCCGGCGCCACACTAACCGCGTGCTCCGTCATTAAGGTGCGCGCATGGGTAGCTCGGACGACAGCAAGAAGCTCCTCCTCCGCGAACGGATAATCGAGCTGGTCATCGGCGGACTGGTGGCGGTCGCCGTCGCCTATCTCACCTCGACGATCGCAACCTCCAGCAGCACCAGCAAGACAAGCGCGACGATCGAAAACCTCAAGGGCCGCCTCGACAACCTGCAGGGCGTCGATGTGCGGATCGGCGTGTTCCAGGATCAGGCCCAATCGGATGGTTGCGCCGGCTGGGCGCTGGGCAGCGGTACGGGTGTCCGCAAGATAACCCGGTCCATCAACTTCGATCCGCCCTTCACCGGCCAGCCGGACGTGCTCCTCTCCCTGACCATGCTCGATGCTGATCGGGGAGCGAACACGCGGATCCTGCTCTATCCGAGCAGCATCAGTGCGCACCACTTTGACCTCGTGGTCCAGACATGGGCGGACACGCATATATGCGGCGTTCAGGTGCAGTGGTTTGCCATCCAGCGGTGAGACCGGCGCCGCCGGAGACCGCCCGCGCGACCTCCGGCGGGATCTGGCGGGATCCGGGCAATCTCCGTCCGCTACCCCACCATCCACGAGGATGCGCTCCCGGGCCGCTGCTCCTGCCCCGGGGCAGACAGATCCCCGTCTTCTGGCATAGTGTCGACTCCCGCCCGCTGCGCTTCCGGGAGAGACCGTCTGCATGCCTCGTCTTCTGCTTCTGCGTCATGCCAAGTCCGCCTGGGACGATCCGGGGCTGGCCGATTTCGACCGTCCGCTGAACCCGCGCGGCCGTCGCTCGGCGCCGCTGATGGGCCGCCACATGGCCGAACATGCCCTGCTGCCGGACCGGGTGCTGTGCTCGACGTCCCGGCGCACCCGGGAGACCTTTGCCGGCCTGCTGCCCTTCTTCACCCATGAGCTGGATGTGCAGTTTTCCCGCGCGCTCTATGATTCCACGCCGCAGGATTATGTCGATCTCATCCGCACCGCCGGCGAAAGCGCCCGCACCCTGCTGGTGATCGGCCACAACCCGACCATGCGCACCCTCACCCTCGGCCTCACCGGCGCCGGCAATCCGGCGCTGCTGGCCGAAGTGGAGGCCGGCTTCCCCACCGGCGGCCTCGCAGTGATCGACTTTCCCGAGCGCGTCTGGTCGGGCATCCGCCCGGAGGGCGGCCGCATCGTCGCCTTCTTCCGCCCGCGCGAACTGGAGTCCGTCGTCACCGAAGGGGCCCTGCCATGAGCGATGCAAGCCTTGCCCAGGAGGGCGCTCCGCCGAAGCCGGCAAAAGAGAAGGCCGGCAAGGGCAAGGCGGGCAAGGGCCGCGGCGATCCGCCGGCCTTCGATCTCGATGATCCCGTGCTGCCGCGCTGGATCGCCACGGCGGCGCTTGGCTCGGGGGGGTATCCTTATGACAAGTCCCTCAAGGAAAAGGACTATGCGCCGCTGCTGCGCGATCTCCAGATCGAGCTGGTGAAACTGCAGTTCCACATGCAGAAGACCGGGATGCGGCTGGTCTGCCTGTTCGAGGGGCGCGACGCCGCCGGCAAGGGCGGCGCCATCGGGGCGGTGCGGGAATATATGAACCCGCGCAACGCCCGCATCGTCGCCCTGCCCAAGCCCGACGACACCGAACGCGGCCAGTGGTATTTCCAGCGTTATGTCCGCCACATGCCCACCCGGGGCGAAATGGTGCTGTTCGACCGCTCCTGGTACAATCGCGGCGGCGTGGAGCGGGTGATGGGCTTCGCCTCCCCAATGGAGGTCGACCATTTCCTGCACGAGGCGCCGCGCTTCGAGGCCATGCTGGCGGAAGAAGGCATCCACATCTTCAAGTTCTTCCTGGAAATCGGCCAGGAAATGCAGATGAAGCGCTTTCACGAGCGCCGGCATGATCCGCTGAAGATCTGGAAGCTCTCGGATATGGACCGCAAGGCGCTGGGGCTGTGGGAGGCCTACACCGAAGCGCGCGACCGCATGATCGAGGTGACCCACACCGATGTCGCGCCGTGGACGGTGGTGCGCGGCAATGACAAGCGTCGCGCCCGCCTCGCTCTCATCGCCCACCTGCTGACCCAGCTCGATTATGAGGGCAAGGACCGCAAGGCGATCGGCGCCGTCGATCCCCGCATTCTCGGCCAGGGCCCGGGCTTTCTCGCCAGCCAGCCCTGAGACCCAAGTCCTTTTCCGGGACCACAAGCCCTTCCCGCAACCTTCGGCCTGAACCACTCGGGGGGCGCCGGAGCACTCTTTTCTGGACCCGGGGCGGTTCCGCACGCCCGTCGTCCCCTGCCAGAGGCACGATGACCGCGGCGCGCCCTTGGTCCCGTTTTTCGCGGGCAGCCGGCGCATCGGGGGAATCTGCTGCTGTTCAGGCGCAGGGTGCGGCCCGCGCCTGGTCATTAAAGCGGTCTCTCGGGGGATCCCCTGCAAGATCCCCCGGGGATTACCAGAGCACCTTCGGCAAGCGCTTCTTCCAGCGCTGGCCGGCCGGCAGCTCGCCACCGGCGCCCCGGCGACGGCCGGGAATCCGGCGACGGCCCTCGGCTTCCTTGTCGGCCTCCGGCGCAGACGGGGCCGGCTTGCTTTCGGCAACCTTGGCAACCTTGGCAACCGGCGCCTTCACCGGCGCGGCCGGCAGCTCCACTGGCGCCACCCGGCGCGGACGGCCGCGGCCCCGGCGCACCGGCGCCGCCTCGGCCTCGACGTGATCCGCCGTTGGGGCCGTCACGGCCTCATGACGGGGACGGGCCGGCGCCAGCTCCTCCGGCCAGGCCGAGGGATCGAGAACCCGCGGGGCAGACGCCGCCGAGCGTGGCGGACGGCCACGACGGGGCTTCACCACAAAGCCGGACGGATCCGCTTCCTCAGCCGCAGCCGCGTCCCGGGACCGCCGGGGCCGGGCAGAGCGAGGCGCGTCGGCTCCGCGATGGACCAGCCAGCCGAATGGCGCCTCTTCTTCCTCAAGGGGCGCCTCTTCTTCGACATCCGGCTCGGATACCGTCTCCACAACGGGAGCGAGGCTCTCCAGAATCCGCGGCCCGCGCTCCGCATCCTCCTCGACAGGAAGGACCGGCCGGGCGGGATGCACGGATGAAGACTTCGGACGATTACCGATGCCGGAGAAGATCCGGGCAATCAGCTCTTGTTCGGCAGTCGCAGGGCCGGACGACGAAGATGCGGGCGCATGTTCCTCCGGCAGCTCCAGGGTCCCCAGCGGGGACGACACCGGGCGCTTGGTGCGCTTCACTTCGACCAGAAATGGCCGCAACGGACGTTTCATCGGACCTCAGGATAGAAACAGGATAGGCGCAACCTTCCTTTCGCAAATGCGAAAGAACAGCTGGCCGCACTGGAGAATTTCAGGCAGACCACGCCTTCCCGGGCCGCAGAGCGAAAGCCGTCATGCAACAGAATCGAGGGCCGGGGCGTGATTCGCTTATATTGCACAACAATCATGGCGCATGGAAGATGATCCGCCATGACTTTTTCCATTGCGGACCTGCAGGCTCGCCAATCCGTCTTGCCCGCGGGTCCACAGCGGCAGCCTCCCCGAAGAGACGTCTGCGCACGCGGGTCGGGTGCAGCGGGCAGGTCATCCACCTGAACGCCGCGGGAAGCGCCGCATTCTCCTGGTCAAGGCAGGGGGGATGACTAGCTTTCGGGCACGGGATGTCCTATTGAGCGCCAGGTCGCAATCCACTCCTGCCGGCAGAAGACTGTCGGCAGCAGCTTGCAGGTGTCGGCAGATGCCGGCCCGGAGCAAGGGATGTCCGACCGCATGTCCAGGACGCATCCGGCGTCCGTTGCCGGAGAGGGGACCCGGCTCTCCGCACCGGCGGAGAGTGCCCGGGTCTGGTGCTCCGGTCAGAGACGCCGGTTCATGTGCCCGGTCGGACACCCCAAGATGCGGACGTGGCGCCCATCGGCCGCGACACGCCATCCGCCCCGTCTCGCGGCCCGTACAATCGGGCCAAACCCTTTGATGGTTGACCAAGATATGATGCAGACACGCCCCGATCTCGCCAACGCCCTCCGCTTTCTTGCCATTGACGCAGTCGAGAAGGCGGCCTCCGGGCACCCGGGCATGCCGATGGGCATGGCGGATCTGGCCACCGTCCTGTTCAGCCGGCACCTGAAATATGATGCCGCCAACCCGACCTGGGCCGACCGCGACCGCTTCGTGCTGTCGAACGGCCACGGCTCGATGCTGCTCTATGGGCTGCTCTACCTGACCGGCTATCCGGGCGT
Organism: Segnochrobactraceae bacterium EtOH-i3; assembly: GCA_050689115.1. Taxonomy (GTDB): domain Bacteria; phylum Pseudomonadota; class Alphaproteobacteria; order Rhizobiales; family Segnochrobactraceae; genus JBBSSF01. Next base: position 16,346 of record JBOGCN010000023.1, read on the forward strand.
GACCCGCGAGGAGCTGATCCGCTTCCGCCAGATGGGTTCGCGCACCCCGGGCCATCCGGAGTTCGGGCACACCGCCGGCGTCGAGACCACCACCGGCCCCCTCGGCCAGGGTCTGGCCACCGCCGTCGGCATGGCGCTGGCCGAGCGGATGCTCAACGCCGAATATGGCGATGCCATCGTCGATCACCGCACCTGGGTGTTCGCCGGCGACGGCTGCCTGATGGAGGGCATCAGCCAGGAGGCGATCTCGCTTGCCGGCCGGCTGAAGCTCAACAAGCTCACCGTCATCTTCGACGACAACCATATCACCATCGACGGCGACACCGCCCTGTCGACGGTGGATGACCAGCTGGCCCGCTTCCGCGCCTCCGGCTGGGCGGTGTTCTCGGTGGATGGCCACGATCAGGCCGCCATCGACGCCGCGATGACCGAAGCCCGCGCCTCCGACCGGCCGAGCCTGATCGCCGCGCGCACCCATATCGGCTTCGGCGCGCCGAAGAAGCAGGACACTGCCGGCTCCCATGGCTCGCCGCTGGGCGCCGAGGAAATCGCCGCCACCCGCGCCGCCCTCGGCTGGCCCCATGGCCCGTTCGAGGTGCCGGATGGCCTCCTTGGCGAGTGGCGCGCCTTCGGCCGCAAGGGCGCCGAGGCCCGCACCGCGTGGCAGGCCCGTTTCGATGTCCTCGCCCCCGAGGTGAAGGCCGAGTTCGAGCGTCGCATCTCCGGCACTCTGCCGGCGTCCTTTGCCGCCGATGTCGCCGGCCTCGTCGCGACGGCCGCCGCCAATCCGGCCAAGCTCGCCACCCGTCAGGCCAGCCAGAAGGCTCTGGAGGCCCTGAACGCCCTGGTGCCGGAGCTGGTCGGCGGTTCGGCCGACCTCGCCGGCTCGGTGCTGTCCAAGACCAAGATCCAGCGGCCGCTGACGCCGTCGGATTTCGGCGGCCGCCACATCAATTATGGCGTGCGCGAGTTCGGCATGGGCGCGGCCATGAACGGCATCGCGCTGCATGGCGGCTTCCTGCCCTATGGCGGCACCTTCCTGGTGTTCTCGGATTATTGCCGTCCGGCCATCCGCCTGTCGGCGCTCATGGGCTCCCGGGTCGTCTATCTGATGACCCATGACTCCATCGGCCTCGGCGAGGACGGCCCGACCCATCAGCCGGTCGAGCATCTGGCGTCGCTGCGCGCCATCCCGGGCCTCAAGGTCTATCGCCCCGCCGATCCGGTGGAGGCACTGGAGTGCTGGGCCGATGCCATGATGACGGCGGGCCCGAGCGTCCTCGTCGCCTCGCGTCAGGGCGTGCCCCAGGTGACGACGCCGGAGCTGCTGGCCGTGACGCCCGCCTATCGCGGCGCCCGCGTGGTGGTGGAGCCGGCCGGCGGCCGCGACGTCACCCTCATCGCCACCGGCACCGAAGTGTCGCTGGCGGTGGATGCCGCGGCCAAGCTCGCCGCCTCGGGCATCAAGGCGGCGGTGGTGTCGCTGTCGTGCTGGGAAGTGTTCGACGCCCAGGACGAGGCCTTCCGTTCGGCGGTGCTGGGCTCGGCCCCGCGCTTTGCCGTGGAAGCCGCCCTGCCCTTCGGCTGGACCCGCTATGTCGCCTCGGAGGCCGACGTGTTCGGCGTGCCCACCTTCGGCATGTCCGCCCCGGCCGGCGAGATCTACGCCCATTTCGGCCTGACCCCGGATGCGATCGCCTCCAGGGTCGCCGGCAAGATCGGCCGCGCCTGAGACCAGCTCTCCCCGAAGCCCTCCGGGGCTTCGGGACGAGACATCCGACACTGAAAAAGGCCCGCCGGTTCGCCCGGCGGGCCTTTTTCATGTGCTCCGGAGATGTGTTGCTCCGAAGACTTATACCAAGCACGCAAGTTCTGACCGCACCGCGCGCTTGAAGCGCAGCAGAATTCTCATAGGCCTCAATGGTATGAGAATTCTGCATCGGCATACCAAAGGATCATTTTCAAGGACCTTTGGCATGAGACCCGCCTGGCGCTCAGCCGTCGGCCTTCTCGGGCTCGGCCGCGTCCTCGCGCCGGGGCGGGCGGCCGAACAGGCGATCCTTGAAATCGAGCACCTTCACCACCTTGGCGCCGAGGCTGAGGAGCTGGACGAGGCGTTCGGTCTCCAGCTTCTCCACATCATCATACCAGCCGGTCACCAGCTCGATGACCTCGTGCATGTCGCGCATGCGGGCCTGGGCGTGCGCCTCCTCGGGGGTCTCGGCCGGCTCCATCAGCAGGTCGCGCAGCACCGAGAGGGTCGGGTCGACCTCGCGCTTCTTGCGCTGCTCGGCAAGGATGCGCACGATGGACCAGACATCCTCGGGGGTGGTGTAGAAATCGCGCCGGTCGCCGGGCACATGCTTCAGGTGAACGAGGTTCCAGCTCTGCAATTCCTTCAGCGCCATGGCGATGTTGGAGCGCGAGACACCCAGACCCTCCACCAGATCATCGGCACATAACGGCCGGCTGGCGAGAAACAGCATGGCATAGGCCTGCCCGACCGTGCGGTTGATGCCCCAGCGCGAGCCCATCTCGCCGAAATGCAGAACGAAAGCCTGGACGAGCGGTGGAAGGTTCATGAGCGGGCCCTGAGGATGGTGACCATGTGCCGTTGCGGCTGCCTCTGCGGCGTGGCACCGGCGCCGGACGCGCCCTCCTCCCAGCCTCGGCAGATCCGTCTTTCCGCGACGCGCCCGACAGCGCGCGGCCGCGGCCGGACCGGGGACCAAGACCATAGGAGCCGCACCGGGAGCGTCAAGCGCCCCCGCGCACCGGATCCGGAGAGCAGACAAAAAAAAGCCGCCTTGCGGCGGCCTGAAGTCTAGGGAGGAAACGCCCAAGGAGGGCATATGAGGCGCAAGGCGCTCTCACGGGGAAATGAATAGCGCTGCAGCGCACCCGGCTCAACGCACATGCGTGCATGGCAGCCATGCGCTCAGCGATGGGCGATTATCGCCCCATCGGGCGCCTGCCGCCCAAATCTCGACACACCCGCGTGGCTTTCAGGGCCCGAAACCGGCTTCCCGCCGCCAGCGGCTGGGGAAAAGATCCCGTTGAATTCGCGCCGACTCTTGTCAAGGAGTCACGGCATATAGTAGCTTGCCGGTTAACGGGTACGAGATTTCGTATCCCTGTCTTCCTGTTCCTCCAGTCCCTGCGCCTTCCGGGCCATCGTGTCGAGCGGATGACGTTCCGCCGGACGACCGGCCGATTCCGGAACCGGGGACCCAAATTCTGCCTTTTCCCTGTTGGAGGGGATGCGGCATTGCATTCTGGTTCGATGCGATCATCCCTCCGGGTGCGGCGGGAGGTTGTACGGGCCGGTATTTCCGGATGGCTCCCGGGGGCGAGCTGATCCGGCCACGGACGCCCGGGGCATTGCTCCGGCGGAAACGAGGTGACGAATGTCCTGGAACGACGAGCGCGTTGAGCTTCTGAAAAAGCTCTGGGCCGAAGGCATGACGGCGAGCCAGATTTCTGCCGCGCTCGGTGGGGTCACCCGCAATGCGGTGATCGGCAAGATCCATCGGCTGGGCCTGTCCGGCCGCACCAAGTCCTCGGATGGCGCCGCGGCAGCCGCGCCTGTGGTCGAGGCGGTGATCGAGGAGGCCGCGCCGCCGCCCGTCATCGAGACGGTGACCGAAGTTGCGCCGCCGCCGCCCGCGCCGGCGGCTCCGGCTGCCCCGCGCATCCTTCCGGACGAGACGCTGATGCGCCCCGCCCCGATCCTGCGTCCGGCCGCGCCGAAGTCGGAAGTCGTGGTGCCCTTCGTGGAGCGCACGACCATCATGACGCTGACGGCCAATGCCTGCCGCTGGCCGATCGGCGATCCCGGCTCGGAAGGCTTCCATTTCTGCGGCAAGCGCTCCCAGCCGGGCATCCCCTACTGCACCGAGCACGCCCGCATCGCCTATCAGCCCTCCGCCGACCGCCGCCGCCGCGCCTGACGCGGCCGCCGGTCAGCGGACGGACAGCTTCCCGGACGGAGACGCCAACCGCGTCTCCGTCCGGTTTCGTTTCAGGAACCTGATTTTCCGAGGCCCCTCATGAATTTCTGGCCGAGCTGTTCAATGGATATAATTTATGAGGACAAGCGCCTTCTCGCATCGCTTCCGTGCCAAGTCAGCATTAGCAATGGCACAATCGCTGTTTCCTACGAGGACGAGAATGGCCCCGTGGTCTACGAAGGCGCCGAGATTGAGCCCGGCCATTTCAAACTGACAGCCCCAAAAGTTTCTGGGCGGGCAACGCTGCACCGGTTTCCAAATGGTACTCTTCTGGAAGGGCATTGGTTCGAGGACGGGATAAGAGGGATGTGGCGGATCACACTCGATCACTGATTGCTGACACACCGTCCGGTTTTATTTCAACGCCCCGCGGTGACAGCTTTCGGCCGCACGCGCCCTGACCTCTGGCTTTTGTCTGGAAAGGCTCTAGGGTCATCCTCCTTCCGGAGGCTCCGCTTGCATGTCCCCCTCGTCCGAACCTGCCTTCCGCGTCACCAGCCGCATGGTGCTGGCGATCGCGCTGCCCATGACGCTGGCCCAGGTGACGATCCCGCTGGTCGGCGTCGTCAACATGGGGGTGGTCGGGCGCACCGGGGATGCGGCGGCGATCGGCGGGATCGCACTGGGGGCGCTCGCCTTCGATTTCCTGTTTTCCACCTTCTCCTTCCTGCGCGCCGGCACCACGGCCCTGACGGCCCAGGCGCTGGGCGCCAATGACGCGCGGGAACAGCGCGCCGTGCTGCTGCGGGCGCTGCTGCTCTCCTTCGCCATCGGGCTCGGCCTGCTGGTACTGCAACGGCCGCTGATCCTCGGCTTTCTCGCCGCGATCCATCCGGGCGAGGCCGCCACCGCGGCCACCCGGGCCTATTTCGACATCCGCGTCTATTCCGTGCCCTTCGGCCTCGCCAATGCCGCCCTGTTCGGGTGGGTGCTGGGACTTGGCCGGGCGGGGCTGGGGCTTGGCCTCATCAGCGTGCTGAACGGCCTCAATATCGGACTGGCGCTGCTGCTCGGGGTCTGGTTCGGGCTCGGCATCGAGGGGGTCGCGTGGTCGACGATCCTGGCCGAGGCGACGACGCTTGCCATCGCCCTCCTGATCCTCACGCCCCGGCTGCGCGCCGGGCCGCTGCCGGACCGGGCAGAACTGCTGGATGCCGCCGCCTTCGGCCGGCTGATGCTCCTCAACCGCGACCTGATGATCCGCTCGGTGGTGCTGCTGACAGGCTTTGCCGGCTTTTCCGCCGTCGGCGCCCGGCTGGGGGATGCCACGTTGGCCGCCAATGCGGTGCTGATGAACTTCTTCCTCGTCGGAGCCTTCTTTCTCGACGGACTGGCGACGGCGGCCGAACAGCTTGTCGGCCGGGCCTTTGGCGCGGCGTGCCGGATCGCCTTTGATGATGCGGTGCGGCTGTCGGTCACCTGGGGCTTTGCCGTGTCGCTGTTTGCCAGCACCGTGCTGCTGTTTGCCGGTCCTGCCGGCATAGATATTCTGGCAGCCGACCCGGAAGTGCGTACCCTTGCCCGGGAATTCCTGCCCTATGCCGCAGCAACACCGCTACTTGCCGTGCTCGCCTTCGAGATGGATGGCGTCTTCATCGGCGCCACCTGGTCGCGGGACATGCGCAACATGATGCTGCTATCGGCCGCGGTGTTTGCGCTGCTGCTGGTGCTGCTGGTGCCATCTTACGGGAACCATGGCCTGTGGGTAGCGCTGCTGGTGTTCCTGACGCTACGCGGGGCCACCCTCGCGCTGCGTCTCGGCGTGCGCACCCGCCGCGCCCGCGGCGCAACCCTGTTTGCGCGCTCCTGACAACCCCGCCCCCGTGCGCGGCCGCCTCCCGACACCTACATCTTTTTCCCGAGGGCAGACCCGCTCCGGATCCCCCGACGGGCGCCGCCATGCGTTGCGTGGGGAGCCCCGCCGGGTGTAAGTGCTTTTAGCGATGACCGAGGGGCTGCCGCCCCGGAGAGGATCAGTGACAGAACCTTCCAAGACGCCCCTGCTCGATCGGGTCCGCGTGCCGGCCGATCTGCGCCGCCTGCCGGAATCGAGCCTGAAGCAGCTCGCCGAGGAATTGCGCCGGGAAACCATCGACGCCGTTTCCGTCACCGGTGGCCACCTCGGCGCAGGGCTGGGCGTCGTCGAGCTCACGGTCGCGCTGCATTATGTCTTCAACACCCCCGACGACCGCCTGATCTGGGATGTCGGCCATCAGACCTACCCGCACAAGATCCTGACCGGGCGGCGCGATCGCATCCGCACCCTGCGGCAGGCCGGTGGTCTGTCCGGCTTCACCAAGCGCTCGGAATCCGAATACGACCCCTTCGGCGCCGCCCATTCCTCCACCTCCATCTCGGCGGGGCTGGGCTTTGCGGTGGCCCGCGATCTGAAGGGCGGTCGCAACAATGTGATCGCCGTCATCGGCGACGGCTCGCTGTCGGCCGGCATGGCCTATGAGGCAATGAACAATGCCGGCGCGCTCGATGCGCGCCTCATCGTCATCCTCAACGACAACGACATGTCGATCGCCCCGCCGGTGGGCGCCATGAGCGGCTATCTGGCCCGCCTCGTCTCCGGGCGCACCTATGTCACCTTCCGCGAAGCCCTGAAGGGCCTCGCCCGCCACCTGCCGACCTTTGTCGAGCGCGGCGCGGCGCGGGCCGAGGAATTCGCCAAGGGGCTGACGATGGGCGGCACCCTGTTCGAGGAGCTCGGCTTCTATTATGTCGGCCCCATCGACGGCCACAATCTGGACCACCTGCTGCCGGTGCTGAACAATGTGCGCGACACCGCCAACGGGCCGGTGCTGGTGCATGTCGTCACCCAGAAGGGCAAGGGCTATGCCCCGGCGGAGGCCGCCGCCGACAAATATCATGGCGTTTCGCGCTTCGATGTGGTCACCGGCAAGCAGGCCGCCCCGGCGCCCAATGCGCCGAGCTACACCCGCGTCTTCGCCGAAAGCCTGATCCGCGAGGCCGAGGAGGACAATCGTGTCCTCGGCGTCACCGCCGCCATGCCGTCGGGCACCGGGCTGGACCTGTTCGCGCGCAAGTTCCCCAGCCGCTGCTTTGATGTCGGCATTGCCGAACAGCACGCCGTCACCTTCTCGGCAGCCCTGGCCGCCGAAGGCATGAAGCCGTTCTGCGCCATCTATTCCACCTTCCTGCAGCGCGGCTATGACCAGGTGGTGCACGACGTCGCCCTGCAGAAGCTGCCGGTGCGCTTCCCCATCGACCGCGCCGGCCTGGTCGGCGCCGATGGCGCGACCCATGCCGGCTCCTTCGATATCGCCTTCCTCGCCTGCCTGCCGGACATGGTGGTGATGGCGGCGGCCGACGAGGCGGAGCTCGTCCACATGGTCGCCACCGCTGCCGCTTATGACGAGGGCCCGATCGCCTTCCGCTTCCCGCGTGGCGAGGGCGTCGGCGTGGAGATGCCGCTGCGCGGCCAGCCGCTGGAAATCGGCCGCGGCCGCATCGTGCGTGAGGGCACGAAGGTCGCCCTCCTGTCCCTCGGCACCCGGCTGAAGGACTGCCTGACGGCGGCCGAGGAACTGGGCGCCCTCGGGCTTTCCACCACGGTGGCCGACATGCGCTTCGCCAAGCCGCTGGACCGGGAACTGCTGCGCCGGCTGGCCCGGGAGCATGAGGTGCTGGTGACGGTGGAGGAAGGCTCCATCGGCGGCTTCGGCTCCCATGTGCTGCATGCGCTGGCCGAGGATGGTGTCCTCGATCGCGGCCTGAAGGTGCGCTGCATGGTGCTGCCGGACCTGTTCATGGACCAGGACAAGCCCGACGCCATGATCGCCCAGGCGGGGCTCGATGCCCGCGGCATCCTGTCCACCGTGGTGGGGGCGCTGGGTGTCAGTGGCGCGCAGGCAAACGGACTGAAACTCGCCTGAGACCCTCCCCCGCACAAGCCGACCCGGAGCCGGCGGGGCACAGCGCCCCGGACCGGCCGTCTCCGGCGGCCCCTGCCTTGCATCGTCCTTGAGAAGCTGCCCTTCTCCCTCCTGCCCCCGGGACATGATGGCCCCCTCGACGCGCAACCACGGACTCGACGGAATTCGCGGTCTGGCCGTGGCGCTGGTCATCCTGTTCCACGTCGCCGCCCCCGGTTTTTCCGGCGCCTTCTTCGGCGTTGACATGTTCTTCGTGCTCTCGGGCTTTGTCATCTGGGGCGCGCTCCTGCATCGCGCGGCGACGGGACGGCCGGAAAGCGGCCGCCGCTTTCTGGAGCGCCGGCTGCTGCGGGTCGGCCCGGCGCTGTTGCCGGTGCTGGCGGTCAGCGTCGCCGGCGCGCTCCTCATATTCCTGCCCGATGACCGGACGGATGCCCTCCGGGCGGCCGGCGCCGCGCTGCTGTTCGTCTCCAACCTGCTGTTTGCCGGCGAGAACGACTATTTTGCCGGCCACAATGCCCAGCCGCTGCTGCACACCTGGTCACTGTCAGTGGAAATGCAGCTCTATCTGCTGGTGCCGATCCTCTCGTCCCTGTGCGCCCGCGCCGGACCGGACCGGCGCCCGTGGCTGCTCGGTGGGATCGGCGTCGTTGCCTTCGTGGCGGGCGAGATCCTGTGGCGGCTGGCGCCGGAACCGGCCTATTTCCTGCCGGTCAGCCGGCTGTGGGAATTTCTGGCCGGCGCGCTGATGGCAACGCTTGCCGCCGACGGGCGCCTTGCCGACCGCCCGGCGCGCGGCGTCGGGCTTGTGGGACTGGCAATGCTTGCCGGCGTGCTCTGGCTGCAGAAGGATCAGGTGTGGAGCAACACCAGCGCCCTGCTGCCGGTGGCCGGCACGCTGGCGCTGCTGTGGGCGTGCGTGCGCAACCGGCCGCCGCGCATCCTGACCACGGCACCGGCCATCTTCCTCGGGGAAATCTCCTATTCCCTCTATCTCTGGCATCTGCCGGTGCTGGTGATGGCCGATTATCTCATCCCCGGCCGACCGGGCACGGCAGAAATCATCGCCTGCCTGCTCGTCTCCACCGGACTGGCGACGCTGTCATGGCGCTTTCTGGAGCGTCCCTTCCTGTCCCTGTCCACGCGGCAGCTGCGTCAGGCCGTAGGTCAGTGACGCCGCAATCTGGCTGCCCCAGAGCGCATAGCTCTCGCCGGTCAGGTGCATGCCATCCCGGGTCGACCACTGGCCGGGGGAAGCCATTTTCAGGGAATCGATGAAGTAGCAGGGCCAGATCTGCTCCTGAAGGAAAGCGGCCATCTCCTGCACCCGCTCGTCGGTCTTGCGGTAGCGCGGCGTCTCCATTCCCCAGGGCGGGCCGATCCAGAAGCAGGTGGTTTTCGCGGCCGCAATCACCCCGGTGAGGGATTTCACCTGCTGCTGCACCCACGGATAGGACAGGCTGTCGCGATCATAGGCGGCCATGGTGTCGCCCAGCTCGACGATGACCGCATCCGGCCGGAGGTCGGCCAGAAGCTTCGCCAGCGATGGCGTCGGCCCGCGGCCGGTGTCGACCGGGCCGACCGGCTCGGCCCCATAACGGATATTGGTGCCGCAGCCCATATTATTGCGCTGGGTCACCCAGTCGCCGGCCAGCGACCCGCACACGCCATAGGTCGTCACCTGCGCCCCTTCGGCGACGAGGGCATCCGGCAGGCTCTTGATGAGACTGTCGGGGGCGCTCATATGGCTGTCCCCGATAATCAAAAGGGAAAGCCCGACCAACGCTCCGGACATGATAACTCCTGTAGGCTCCGACCGGCGAGAGCCACCACCCTAGCGGATTCCCGCCACACCGTCAGCCGCCTCAGGCCGGATTGACCTCGACGGTCACGTGCGACAGCGCCGGCACATCCGACAGCCGGGCCTTGTAGCTTTCCGGCGCCGCGCCGCTTGCCGACGACAGCGCGACGATGGCGGCGTAGTGGCCGGGGCCGATCTGCCAGACGTGAACGTCGCTCACCTGATCGCCGCCGGTTTCCAGCAGGGTGCGGATGCGGGTGACGAGGGCGCCATGGTCCGGGGTGCGGTCGGTGAGCACGGCGCCAGAGTCGCGCATCAGGCCGATGGACCAGCGGGCAATGACCAGCGCACCAACCACGCCCATGACCGGATCCGGCCACAGCCAGCCATAGAGCCGGCCAAGGACAAGGGCGGCAATCGCCAGAACCGAGGTCAGCGCATCGGCCAGCACGTGCAGATAGGCGGCGCGCAGATTGTTGTCCCGGGCCGGGCCTTCATGGTCATGGTCATGGTCATGGTCATGGGACGCAGGGTCGTGGTGATGATGCGCGTGATCATGGCCGTGATGATGGTGGTGGGCGTGATCGTCCTTCAGCAGCCACGCGCTCGCCAGATTGACCATCAGGCCGACGACGGCAACCGCGATGGCCTGATCGAAGTCGATGGGCACCGGAGCGGTGAGGCGGACGAGGCTTTCCCAGCCGATGAGCAGGGCGACCAAGGCCAGCACCACGGCGCTGGCAAAGCCGGCGAGATCACCGATCTTGCCGGTGCCGAAGGTGAAGGCGGGGTCACTGGCGTGGCGGCGCGCGAAGCCATAGGCGAGCGCGGCAATCAGCATGGCACCGGCATGGGTGGACATGTGCCAGCCATCGGCCACCAGCGCCATGGAGCCGAACAGCGTGCCGGCGACGATCTCGGCCACCATCATGGTGGCGGTCAGCGCGATGACCAGCCAGACCTTGCGGGCGTTGCGGTCATGGTCGGCGCCGAGAAAACTGTGGGCATGAGGTACCGCGGCGGAAGCGGACATCTGGGATAACTCCGGACACAGCGAGGCCGGACGGCGCCTCGGGGAAGACGCAGACAAGGGGGCCGGGAGAAAATCCCCCGGTCTCAGCGCAGATAGGTGCGGATCACATCGACGAGCTCTTCGGCACCGAGTGCGCGTTCTTCCGCCGTCTCGCCACCGAGCACATGTTCGCGCAGATGATCTTCCATCAGCTCAGCCGTCAGCCCGCCCACCGCGCCGCGCACCGAGGCGACGAGCTGGAGCACGTCGCCGCACGGCGCATCGGCCAGAAGACCGCGCTCGATGGCCTCCACCTGCCCCTTGAGGCGGCGGACCCGGGCAATCAGCTTCGCCTTGTCACGGATCGTATGGGACATGCGCGGCAACCACCATCCGAAAGACCCCATAGGGGGAGAGATTATTTTTCAGTCCTTGCCGCCATGCGGCCCGGAATGCACCCACAAGACCCGGTAATCGCGCAATTATGGACTCATTCCAGACTCATCGGCAACGCACCTCATCATATACCCCTCCCCTCTATAGGCAATCCCTCCGCCACGCCCGCCCCGCGCGGGCTGAACACCGAACAAACGGAGCATTTCGTTTCCACAGGCGCCAGATGCGGGAATGAAAATCTCATTTCCCGATCCCGTGTCGCATGGGAACAGAATTTCCGCCTTGCCGGGAACGTCGCGACCCCGCGCTTTGTCGGTGCTGGCCGGGATCCCTATGCTTCTCCCCATCCCGGCGATGCCCCCGCCGGAGCGCCGAGAAGGAAGCCGTCATGAGCCTTCTGTCCCCCGAAATGTCCGCCCGAATGTCTGCCGACGACGATCGTCCGTCCTGTCCCGGCGGGTCCGCGCCGCGCCCGCGCACCCGGCTGGTGCTGCCGGGGCTGGATGGCTCGGGCCCGGGTCACTGGCAGCATCACTGGGCCGCGACGGACCCCCATGCGGTGTTCGTGGAACAGGAGAACTGGAGCCGGCCGGATCTGGCCGCCTGGACCGAGCGGCTGCTGGCCGCGGTCGCGCGGCATCCGGGCGCCATCATCGTCGCCCATTCGCTGGCCTGCGTGCTGACGGCCCACACCGCCACCCGCTTCCCCGGCCTGCCGATCGCCGGCGCCCTGCTGGTTGCGCCCGCCGATGTCGACTGCCCGAACTGCGCTCCGGAGCGGATCCGCGCCTTCGCGCCGATCCCGGTGGCGCGCCTGCCCTTCCCGACCACCGTCGTCGGCAGCCACAACGACCCCTACATGACCTTCCCCCGCGCCCGCGCGCTGGCCGAGGGCTGGGGCGCCGAGTTCATCGATCTGGGAGCGGCCGGCCACATCAACATTGCCGCCGGTTATGGCGCATGGCCGCGCGGCTTCCGCCTGGCGGCCGAGCTGGAAACCCGCATCGCCCGCACCGCTGTCGCCGCCTGACGACCACCCGCGCGCCGGTCAGCGGCCAGTCTGCCCCATCCGTCACCGCCCCGGGCGATAGCTCCCGGGCTCGATGCCGTGGCGGGCGAGCTTGTCGTAGAAGGTCTTGCGCGGCAGTCCCAGGGCCTCCACCGTCGCCCGGACATCGCCGGCATGGGCGGAAAGCGCGTCGCGGATCAGCCGGGCCTCGTGCAGCTCCATCCGGCGCGGCAACGGCAGGCCGGCGTCTGCCTCGCCATCGGGGGCGTCGGCGCCTCCGGTATCCCCACCCCCGTCCAGAATTTCCGGTGCGAGGCCGAGGGCGTAGCGCTCGGCGAAGTGGACGAGTTCGCGCACATTGCCCGGCCAGTCATGGCGGGCGAGGAAGCGGCGGGCATCCTCGGTCAGTTCCGGCGGCTCGCGGCGGAAGCGCCGGGCGGCCCGGCCGAGGAAGTGAGCAAACAGCAGCGGCACATCCTCCCGCCGCTCCCGCAAGGGCGGGATGCGGATGGTGACGACGTTCAGCCGGTAAAACAGATCCTCGCGGAAATCGCCCCGGGCGGCGGGATCGCCGAGATCGGTCTTGGTGGCCGCCACCACCCGCAGATCCACCGGGCGGATCTGGTTGGTGCCGAGCGGCGACACGGTGCGGGTTTCCAGCACGCGCAACAGCCGCACCTGAAGCGCGGTCGGCATGGATTCCAGCTCGTCGAGAAACAGCGTGCCACCATCGGAATGCTCGATGCGGCCGATGCGCTTCTTCTGGGCGCCGGTGAAGGCGCCGGCCTCATGGCCGAACAGCTCGCTCTCGATGACGGTTTCCGGCAGCGCGCCGCAGTTGACGGCGACGAAGGCGCGGGCGCGCCGGCCGCTCCAGCGATGCAGGGCGGTGGCCACCACCTCCTTGCCGGAGCCGGTCTCGCCTTCCACCAGCACGTCCACATCGGCATCCGCCACATGGCGCACGGTGCGGCGCAGCCGGTCGATGGCCGGCGTCGCGCCGATCAGCAGGTCGTCGGGTTCGTCGCGGCTGGTGGCAAGCGCCGCACGCAGGCGGCGATTGTCCAGCACCAGCCGGCGCCTGTCCATCGCCCGCGCCACTGCCGAAATCAGCCGCTCCGCCGGAAAGGGCTTGGCGATGAAGTCGTAGACGCCGTCGCGCATCGCCTCCACCGCCATGGCGATGTCGCCATGGCCGGTGATCAGCAGCACCGGCAGATCCGGATCCAGCGCCCGAAGACGGTGGAAGAATTCCAGCCCGTCCATGCGCGGCATGCGGATATCCGAGACGACGACCCCGGGGAAATCCGCCGTCAGCACGGCCAGCGCCTCGGCGGCCGAGGCAAAGGGCAGCGGCGCGAAGCCGGCCAGCTCCAGGCTCTCGGCATTGGCCGCGCGCAGATCGTCATCATCATCGACGAAGGCGACGGGGCCGGTGGCTGGGGTCATGGCATCACCCGTTTCAGATCGAGCACGAAGCAGGCTCCGCCCTCCGGCCGGTTACTGGCCGAAAGCGTGCCGGCAAAGCCCGTGACAATGTCGTGGCAGATGACGAGGCCGAGGCCGAGACCGCGGGGCTTCGTGGTGCGGAACGGCGTGAACAGGGCAGCCGCGACCTCCGGGGCAAGGCCCGGACCGCTGTCGAGCACGCTCACCCGCACCCGCTCGTCGGTGTAGGCGACGATCAGGCGGATCACGCCGTCGGGCGCGCCATCCATCGCGTCAAGGGCGTTCTGGAACAGGTTCACGAACACCTGCTCCAGCCGGATGCGGCTGGCCAGCACCAGAAGGCCATCGCCGGCCTCCTCCCCCTCCAGCTCCACGCCCTGACGCTTCAGCCGATGACCGAGGAGCAGCAGCGCGCCGCGGATCGCCTCACCCAGGGGCACCGGCTCCAGCGCCGTGGCGCTGCGCCGGCCGAAGCTGCGCAACTGGCCGGTGATGGCGCCGATGCGCTCGGTCAGACTGGCGATGGTGGTGAGGTTGCGCGCCACCGCCGCGCCGTTGCCGCGCTCCAGATGGATGGCGGAATTGTCGGCGGTGGTGCGGATGGCGGCCACCGGCTGGTTGATCTCGTGGGCGACGCTGGCGGCGATCTGGCCCATGATCGCCAGACGGTTGACCTGCGCCCGCTCGTCACGCAGCTGGGCCAGCGCGCTTTCGGCACGGCGCCGCTCCTCGGCCTCGGCCAGAAGCCGGCCATTGGCATCCGACAGCGCGGCGGTGCGCTCGGCCACCCGGTCTTCCAGCTCGGCCCGGGCGCGGGCCTCCTCGCTGCGCCGCTCGCCGGCCCGGCGCCAGCGCCACAGCCCGAAGGCGGCCAGAAGCATCAGCGCCACCGTGGCGGCAAGGGCGATGCCGCGGGCAAGCAATGTCGCCCGCATCACCTCCGGCTCCGTCGGCGCCAGCAGATGCAGGGTCCAGTCTGTGGTCGGCACCGCACGGGCGAGCGCCATGAAGGTGCGCGGCGCCCGGCTGCCCGGCGGCTCCGCCACCACGAGCCCCGGCACCACCGGATGCTCCAGCGCCCGCACCGGCAGCCGCGCCAGCGGCGCATCACCAAACTGCAGGCTGGTGCGGATCTCCGCCCGGGTTTCCGGCGACAGTTCCGTCAGGGCATCGAAGCGCCAGCCATCAACGCTCGTCACCAGCACGATGCCGCGGGTATCCGTCACATAGGCCGGCATGGCCAGCCGCCGCCAGTCGGCCTCCACCGCATCGAACGCTACCTTGACGACGATCACCCCCAGCGCCCCCTCCGGCGTGCCCTCAGGCACGCTCACCCCGGGATGGGGCGGCGCGGCGCCGGTGCCAAGGCTGATGCGGCGGGTGAGATAGAGCCCGGGCGCGTGGCTGACCGACCCGAGAGCGAAATGCTCCGCCCCGCCGGCGCTCATGGCGCGGTGAAAATAGGGCCGGAAGGAATAGTCGAAGCCGACGAAGCTCTCGGGTGTCCCGGCATTGGAGGCGGCCAGCGTGCGGCCGGTGACATCCAGCAGATAGATGACGCCGGCCCGGGTGCCCTCGGCCAGCACGCGGAACTTGTCGTCCAGGGCCGCCAGCCGCTCCGGCGTTGGCTCCAGCAGGGTCTGGCGCACGTCCGGATCCTCGGCCAGCACCAGCGGCAGGGCGCGTTGCTTGTCGAGCTCGGCCCGCAGCATCGCCGTCTGCAGGGTGACGAGCCCCTCCGCCCGCTCGCCGATGCGATCGAGGGTGCGGATCTCCACCACCTGCTCGGTCACCCGGTCGACCACGAGCCCCAGCATCAGGCCGACCGCCAGCAGAAGCAGAAGCCAGCGGCCGCGCAGCCGCCGGTCCGCCCGCGTGCCGGCCCTCGCCTCCGTCCCTGCCTCCGCTCCCGTGCCGGTCTCGGCCATCCGCCCTCCCTCAGGCGCCCGCCGCGCCTGATTCACCCCGCCCCATCGTGCGGATCTTCGGACTTGCACTTTGGACCTGTGCGGAATTCCGCACAACAGATTTGGTTCCACCGCGGTGGCGATTGAAATTTCCAAATTTTATCAATGAGATAAAAAAGAATGCCGTTCCTGCATGGCTGGCATGCGCCTTGCGCAAGGGAAGGCACGCGCTGCCGGACCTCAGGAGCCCGGCCCGGAAACAAGAAGACGCCGCATCCGCTTCTTCCCCGTCAGGAAGGCGGATCCATGACCACCTTCCCTTGGGGGAACGCCCGGATGATCGACCTTCCCGCCCATGGCGCCGCGCCGGCCGCGCCCATGAAGCCGCGCCGTTTCTATCAGCATCTCTATTTCCAGGTTCTGGTCGCCATCGTGCTCGGTGGCGTCATCGGCCATTTCTGGCCGGATGTCGGTACCTCGCTGAAGCCGCTGGGCGATGCCTTCATCAAGCTGGTGAAGATGATCATCGCCCCGGTGATCTTCCTGACGGTGACGACCGGCATTGCCGGCATGAGCAACCTGCAGAAGGTTGGCCGCGTCGCCGGCAAGGCGATGATCTACTTCATCACCTTCTCGACGCTGGCGCTGATCGTCGGCCTCATCGTCGCCAACGTGGTCCAGCCCGGCGCCGGCCTGCACATCGACCCGGCCAGCCTAGACGGCAAGGCGGTGGCCGACTATGCCGCCAAGGCGCATGAGTCGACGATCGTCGGCTTCCTCTCCAACATCATCCCGCCGACGGCGGTCGCCGCCTTCTCCTCCGGCGACATCCTGCAGGTGCTGTTCTTCTCGGTGATCTTCGGCATTTCGCTGGGCGCCATCGGCGAGCGCGCCAAGCCGCTGATGACGGTGCTGCAGTCGGTCTCGGCCGCGATGTTCAAGATGGTCGCCATCCTGATGCGCGCCGCCCCGATCGGTGCCTTCGGCGCCATCGCCTTCACCATCGGCAAGTTCGGCATCGGCTCGATCGCCAACCTCGCCATGCTGATCGGCACCTTCTACCTCACCGCCCTCATCTTCGTGCTGGGCGTGCTGGGCACGGTGGCCAAGCTCAACGGCTTCTCCATCCTCGCCCTCATCCGCTACCTGAAGGAAGAGCTGCTCCTCGTCCTCGGCACCTCGTCGTCGGAAGCCGCCCTGCCGAGCCTGATGGAGAAGATGGAGCGCGCCGGCTGCGCCAAGTCCGTCGTCGGCCTGGTGGTGCCCACCGGCTACTCCTTCAACCTCGACGGCACCAACATCTACATGACCCTGGCGGCCCTGTTCATCGCCCAGGCCACCGACACCCCGCTGACGCTGGGCGAGGAAATCCTGCTGCTCGCCGTCGCCATGCTGTCGTCCAAGGGCGCGGCCGGCATCACCGGCGCCGGCTTCATCACGCTGGCCGCCACCCTCTCGGTGGTGCCCTCGGTGCCGGTTGCCGGCATGGCGCTGATCCTCGGCATCGACCGCTTCATGTCGGAATGCCGGGCGCTCACCAACTTCATCGGCAATGCGGTGGCCACCATCGTCGTCGCCCGCTGGGAAGGCGAACTCGACCGGGACCGCCTGAACGCGGCGCTGCACGGCGTGCACCTGCCGAACTACGAGACCGGCGAGCACAATCTCAACGAGACCCCGGATGATCTCGTGGTGATCGAGAAGCTGCACGCCTGACCGTCCCCCTCCCGTCAGGGCTGCACTTCCCGGTTCGCCCGGCCTGTTCCGCGACAGGCCGGGCGAACTGCATTTCGGGGGCCGCATCGCATCCTCCGCCCCCGGACACATCTGTGTGACCACGCCGGCCCGCGCACATCCCGCGGTTGACGTCTCCCCCCCGGCTCCGGACACTCGGGACGAGCCGACCCGTCCCGCCCGTCCCCCGGCCAGCCCGGACCCCGAAGACGAGAGCCGAGCCATGCACAGCCTTCTCCTCACAAGTGTTTTCCTTGCCGCCTCCAGCCTTGTCGCGGCCGATGCCCTGGCCGCCTGCACCGGATCCAACGGACGCGGCTGGGGCCGCGGCAATGGCGCCGGGGCCTTCGAGATGACCCAGGCCGACAAGACCTGCCTCATCAGTTTCCCCGGCGTCATCAATGAGAAAGCCGGCACCCGCTACCCGGCGACGAAATATAGCGTCACCCGGGCACCGGCGAACGGCACCCTGAAGGCCTCGGCGGACGGCATGGTCTACACGCCGAAAAAGGGCTTTGCCGGCAAGGACGTGTTCTGCACCACCAACCGCACCGACAAGGCGCCCGGCACGGTGCTGTCCGGCTGCGTGACGGTCACCGTCGCGAAGTGAGGGCGCGCGTGCCCGGGCAGCAGGATCTGTCCGCGGGCACGCGTTGCACCTGCGAAGCACACCCCGCGCCTTTTTCGCACATGCAGCGTGAGAATTGATCTGCGTCCGGGACCTGTAAAAAACGTATGTTATTCTCCCCGTCGGGCCGAAGGGACCGGCTGGCCGCCATGAGCGACCGTCATGACCGAAACTCGACGGGGAAATGATGACCGATACGACACCGACCGCGCGCAAGCACGAAAAGTATGAAGCGCTGATCTCCCGGGCTCATCAGCTCGAACCGACGCCCACCGCCGTTGCCCATCCGTGCGACGAATCCTCCCTCAAGGGCGCGCTGGAAGCGGCCGAAGAGGGCCTGATCCAGCCGATTCTCGTCGGCCCCGAGGCACGCATCAAGGCTGTCGCCGAGGAGTTCGCCCTCGACATCAGCCCGTTCGAGATCGTCAACACCTCCCACAGCGTCGAATCCGCGGCGGTTGCCGTGGAGCAGGTGCGCGCCGGCAAGGCGTCGCTGCTCATGAAGGGCAGCCTGCACAGCGACGAGATCCTCGGCGCCGTCGCCAACAAGGACACGGGCCTCCGGACCTCGCGCCGCATCAGCCACGTCTTCATCATGGACGTGCCCTCCTATGCGGATCCGCTGTTCATCACCGACGCCGCGGTGAACATCTTCCCGGACCTGATCTCCAAGCGCGACATCATCCAGAACGCCATCGACCTGCATGTGGGTCTGGAGCTGGGCGAGCCGCGGGTGGCGATCCTGTCGGCGGTGGAAACCGTCACGCCGAAGATCCCGACCACCATCGAAGCCGCCGCGCTCTGCAAGATGGCCGACCGCGGCCAGATCACCGGCGGCGTGCTGGATGGCCCGCTGGCCCTCGACAACGCCATCAGCCTGGATGCCGCCGAGATCAAGGGCATCCACTCGCCGGTGGCCGGCCGGGCGCAGATCCTCGTGGTGCCGGATCTGGAAGCCGGCAACATGCTGGCCAAGAACCTCACCTTCCTGGCCGGCGCCGATGCCGCCGGCATCGTGCTTGGCGCCCGGGTGCCGGTGATCCTCACCAGCCGCGCCGACAATGTGCGCGCCCGCCTCGCCTCGTGTGCGGTGGCCGTGCTCTATGCCAACAGCCTGATGAAGCGGCAGCGCCGCGCTGCCGGAGCCTGAGACCCATGAGTGATATCATCTTTGTGGTCAATGCCGGCTCCTCGTCCATCAAGTTCAAGATGTACGAGGTCAAGGACGGCGTGGTGGCCAATGAAGCCAACATGACCGGCCTGCTGGATGGCATCGGCGTGCGGCCGCACATCAAGGTGAAGGATCTCGAAGGCGGCGTTCTGCTGGACGAGAGCTTCACCGCCGAGGAAATCCCCAACGCCACCGAAGGCAAGCGCATCCTTGCCGAGTGGCTGCGGCCGCGGGTGGGCGATCTCATCATCGGCATCGGCCACCGGGTCGTGCATGGCGGCCCGAACTATTCCGAGCCGGTGCTGATCGACGACAAGGTCATGGAGACGCTGGAGGGCTTCGTTTCGCTCGCCCCCCTGCATCAGCTCTCCAATCTCGACCCGATCAAGCTGATGCGCGAGCGCCGGCCGGACCTGCCCCAGGTCGCCTGCTTCGACACGGCCTTCCACCGCGAGCACCCGGAAATCTCCGACCGCTTCGCCATCCCGCGCTCCTTCTATGACGAGGGCGTGCGGCGCTATGGCTTCCACGGCCTGTCCTATGAATATGTCTCGGGCCGGCTGCGCACGCTGGCGCCGGCGATCGGCCGCGGCAAGGTGGTCATCTGCCATCTGGGTTCCGGCGCCTCGGTGTGCGGCCTGAAGAACGGCCACTCCATCGAGAGCACCATGGGCTTCACCGCTCTGGACGGACTGCCCATGGGCACCCGCTCCGGCTCGCTGGATCCGGGCGTCGTGCTGCACCTCATCGAGGAAAAGGGCATGTCGGCCCATGATGTCGGCACGATGCTCTATCGCCAGTCGGGCCTGCTCGGCCTCTCCGGCATTTCCAACGACGTGCGCGACCTGCTCGCCAGCACCGAGCCCTCGGCCGCCATGGCGCTGGATTATTTCTGCCTGAAGGTGGCCCAGGCGGTCACCAAGCTGGCGACGTCGCTGGGTGGTCTCGACGGCCTCGTGTTCACCGCCGGCATCGGCGAGAACTCGCCGGAAGTGCGCAAGAAGGTGTGCGACCTCCTCGGCTGGGTCGGCGTTGACATCGACGACGAGGCCAACGAGACCCGCGGCGCGACGCTGATCTCCAAGACCACCAGCAAGACCGCGGTGTTCATGGTGCCCACCGACGAAGAGCGGATGATCGCCATCCACACCCTCCGCCTGCTGCGCGGCACCGGGCATATCTGAGCGGGCAAGCCCTGACCGATCGCGGACGCCCCGGCCCGAAAGGTCCGGGGCGTCCGTGTGTCCGGGGAGGGGCTCAGTCCCCCGCCCTGCCCATCAGCCCGCGGAAGCGCGCCGTGGCCTTTTCCGACAGCGGATGGGAGCGCCGGGTGGAGGCGTGGACCAGCACGATGACGGTAACCGCCGTCGCTACCAAAGTCGTGCCCTGATAGACCGCCTGCTCGACCTTCACCGAGGAGCGCCCGACGCTGGCGACGCGGCTGTAGATATCGACGGTTCCAGGCCAGTGCACCTCGGCGCGGTAATCGAGCTCCAGCCGCGCGATGACGAAGGAGGTGTCGGGCTCCAGCACCGGATCGGCGGGATCGAGCAGAAATTCACAGCGTCCCGTCTCCAGAAAAGTGGTGAAGACGGCATTGTTGACGTGGCCCTGCCGGTCGGTGTCGCCATAGCGCAGCTTGTCGACGGCATGGGCGGGAAAATCCTCCGGCGCAAATCCGGCCATGGGGCATGTCCTCCCGGGATGTCTTTCGCATTGGGCGCGACCCGGAGAGGGCCGTCCGGTGCCGACACTACGAAACAAGCGTTCGTTCGGTCCAGTCCCCACCCGCGGCCTTTCCCGCGCCGCCACGGACGCGTCCGGCGAATCGGCGCCCGGACAGGACGCCCCGCCGCGCGCCCCTTGCCCCGAGGGGGGCTATCCCGGACCGGGCACATGCCGCGGGGAGCCTCCAAGCTCCTGAAGAAGCGGACGATTTTCTATTAGATCCAGAGGCATGAGAAATCCGCGCCGGATCCTGTTCAAGGCGCTTTGCGATCCGGCAGGATGATGGCCCCGTGCCGGAGACCCGCCCCCATGCCCGCTGATTCGTCCGTCCTGCACCCCGGTCGCTGCGCCTGTGGCGACGTCCGCTTTCGCATGCGGGGCCGGCCGCTGTTCGTGCACGCCTGTCACTGCCGCTGGTGCCAGCGCGAGACGGGTTCGGCCTTCGTGCTGAATGCCCTCATCGAGCATGACCGGGTGGAGCTGGTGTCCGGCGCACCGCGGGAGATCGCGACGCCATCGGAAAGCGGCAAGGGCCAGCGCATCAGCCGCTGTCCGAGCTGTCAGGTGGCGCTGTGGAGCGTCTATGCCGGCGCCGGCCCGGCCTTCCGCTTCGTGCGGGTGGGCACCCTTGAGGATCCCGACGCCCTGCCGCCGGACATCCACATCTACACCGCGTCCCGGCAGCCCTGGGTGGTCCTGCCGCCGGAAACCCCTGCCACACCAGCCTATTATGACCGCCGGGCCTATTGGCCGGCCGACAGCCTTGCCCGCAGCCGCGCCCACAGGGAGAAATATCCGCGGCGCTGATTTCGCCCCGCCGCGGACGCATCATGTGCAGGCCCGCTTGACAGAGGGGCCCGCCGTCCTCTATACGCCCGCCATCGCTTGAGGGCGCCGCCCGCGAAGCACTTCGCGGACGACCCCTTCGCCGGTGCCGACAGGATCCTCCGGATCCGGTCCGCATCGAACCAGAGCGAGCCCATTTGGGGCGGAGTAGCTCAGCTGGTTAGAGCAGCGGAATCATAATCCGCGTGTCGGGGGTTCGAGTCCCTCCTCCGCTACCATCCCTTCCCCATCCGGTCCGACAGCTTTGCCCTCCCGCACGCCCCGTCTCCGTGTCGCTGTGCGTGGGCACGTTGCCGTGTGCCCGAAGACCGCTCGCACGAAATGCCGGTCCCGGGCACCTGAAGGACCACAGATTTCCCATAGACACCAAAGGCATGGGAAATCCGCATCGGAATGGCAGGGAGCCTTGTCACGGAGACTTGGCATGACGGATGCGTCCCTCCTCCCGGGACCGCGAATCGCCTGACCAACGCCGGTCTGCACCCGTCACGCCCCCCCGTGTCTCCGCTCTCCAGGCGCCTGCCGGAGGCCGGCAAGCGGGGAGATTGTGCGCTGCCCGCCCCGTGGCTATGCTTTTCGTGCCCGGTCTGCCGGCCGGCGCGACGGGAAGGGCCCGTCCGCAACCGGCAGCTCCGTTCGCCGGACCAGCCGAGACCCCGACATGCCCGTCCTCAACCGCATCGCGGTGCAAGCGCCCGAGATCGCCCACTGGCGGCACGATCTGCACGCCCATCCCGAACTCCAGTTCGAAGTC
Organism: Segnochrobactraceae bacterium EtOH-i3; assembly: GCA_050689115.1. Taxonomy (GTDB): domain Bacteria; phylum Pseudomonadota; class Alphaproteobacteria; order Rhizobiales; family Segnochrobactraceae; genus JBBSSF01. Next base: position 38,693 of record JBOGCN010000023.1, read on the forward strand.
CACCGCACCGCCGGCTTTGTGGCCGATCAGCTGCGCGCCTTCGGCTGTGATGCGGTGGTGGAAGGCATCGGCCGAACCGGCGTGGTCGGCGTCATCCGCGGCCAGTCCACGGCGTCCGGCCGGGTGGTGGGCCTCAGGGCCGACATGGACGCCCTGCCGGTGCTGGAGGCGACGGGCAAGCCCCATGCGTCGAAGACCCCCGGGCTGATGCACGCCTGTGGCCATGATGGCCACACCGCCATGCTGCTGGGCGCCGCCCGGCATCTGGCCGACACCCGCGCCTTTGACGGCACGGCCATCGTCATCTTCCAGCCGGCCGAAGAGGGCGGCGGCGGGGGCCGCGAGATGGTGGCCGACGGGCTGATGGAGCGCTTCGGCATTCAGGAGGTCTATGGCCTCCACAACATGCCCGGCATGCCGCTTGGCACCTTCGCCATCCGCCCCGGCGCCATCATGGCGTCGGCCGACCGGGTCGAGATCCGCATCGAGGGCCGGGGCGGACACGCCGCCTGGCCGCAGGACTGCGTCGATCCGGTGCTGGTGGGATCGGCCATCGTGCTGGCGGCCCAGACCATCGTGTCGCGCGCCGTGGCGCCGCTGGAGTCGGCCGTGGTGTCGCTCACCATGTTCCATGCCGGCGACACCGACAATGTCATCCCCCAGACTGCGACGCTCGGCGGCACCGTGCGCACCCTGTCGCCGGCGGTGCGGGATCTGGTGGAGGCGCGGCTGCGCCATATCGTCGAGACGACGGCCGCCCTCTATGGCGCCCGGGCGACGCTGATCTATTCCCGGGAATATCCGGTTACCGTGAACGATCCCGGCTGCGCCGGCTTTGCCGCCGAGGTGGCAGCCGAGATTGTCGGGCCGGAGCGCTCCGCCGGCGATACCGAGCCGCGGCTGGCCGCCGAGGATTTCTCCTTCATGCTGGAGGCCCGGCCCGGCGCCTATATCCTGCTCGGCAACGGCCCGTCCGCCAGCCTGCACCATCCGGCCTATGATTTCGACGACGGGCTGATCCCCATCGGCACCTCCTTCTGGGTGCGGCTGGCCGAACGCGCCATGCCGCTCGGCGATCCGCGGTGAGCGGCGCCGGGCCGGACGGCGCCGCGCGCGACGGACGCCTGTTCCTCCGGGTCGATTTCGATGGCGCCGGCGTGCTCGGCCCCGGCAAGGTGCGGCTGATGGAGGCGATCGCCGAAACCGGCTCCATCACTGCCGCCGGCCGCCGCCTCGGCATGTCCTATCGCCGCGCGTGGCTGCTCATCGACGCGCTGAACCATCTGTTCCGCGCGCCTCTGGTGGAGGCCCAGCGTGGCGGCGAAAAGGGCGGCGGCGCCACCCTCACGCCGCTGGGCGGACAGGTGCTGGCCCGCTATCGCGCGCTGGAACAGGCAACCCTTGCCGCCGCCCGGCCCCATCTGGATGCACTCGCCGCCGATCTCGCCCCCGTTGAGGGCGAGGACCGGACGCCCTGAGGCGGGCTCACGTCTCCGGCGCGGCGTCGGCCAGCGTGGCCAGCACGAAATCCGCCCGCTCCCGGACGGAGCATTTCGGCAGCAGCACCACGTCATAGCCCAGCGCCGGAAACAGGACGGCCAGACGTTCATATTCGGCGATTGCATCGTCCAGACCATGCTGGCGGCCGGGGTCGGTCGCGTAGATGTCCGGCCAGGGCGGCGCCAGAAAGACCGTGGGGTGATAGGGCCGCGCGCGGCAGGCAGTCAGGAACCGGCCGTCGCCAGTCAGGTCTGCCAGCGCCGAGGCGGCATCGATCAGTCCGCGATCGAAGAACACCGGGCCGGACAGATGCGCGGCCGCGTCCCAGTCGGCCCGGGCCAGCGCGAAGGCGCGGTGCAGGAAGGCGGCGAGATCGCGCCATGGCAGGGCCGATCCTCCGCTGGCCAGCTCCGTCTCGACGATGCGGCGCCCGGGCTCGGGCACCCCGACGGCGCCGCGGGCCTGCAATTCCGCAAGCAGGGTGGACTTGCCGCCGCCCGAGCAGCCGGACAGCAGGATGCGCCGGAGAGGCATGGGATTTTTCCGTTCTGACCATGTGGAATCTGGCGGGGAGAGCCGGGGGGCGGAGGGCGGCGCCGGGGCGGATCCGGGGAAAGCCGTGCGGGGCCCCTTGTGGTCGCGCGGGCACGGTCCCATATTCGAGAAATCTCGAACATCCCCCCGGGCCTCTCTGCCGGTGCGGGCTGGTCGGGAGCCGAATTTTCCGGACGACTGCAGTCGAGGTTCCGATGCCGACCCTGTTCGATCCCGTCCAGGCGGGTGCTCTGACGCTTCCCAACCGTATCATCATGGCGCCGCTGACGCGCTGCCGGGCGGCGCCCGGCCGGGTGCCGACGGCGCTCATGGCCGAATATTACCGCCAGCGCGCCAGCGCCGGCCTCATCATCAACGAGGCCACCGCCATCAGCCCGACGGCGGTGGGCTATCCCGACACCCCCGGCTTGTGGTCGGCCGAGCAGGTGGCGGGCTGGAAGCTGGTGACCGACGCCGTGCACGAGGCCGGCGGTCGCATCGTCGCCCAGCTCTGGCATGTCGGCCGCATCTCCGATCCCGAGCATCTGGCCGGCGCGCTGCCGGTGGCGCCGAGCGCGATCGCCCCCAAGGGCCATCCGGCCCTGTTGCGGCCGAAGCGGGATTATGTGACGCCGCGGGCGCTGGAAACAGACGAGATCCCCGGCATCATCGCCGATTATGCCCGTGCCGCCGCCAATGCCCGCGAGGCCGGCTTCGATGGCGTGGAAATCCACGGTGCCAACGGCTACCTGCCGCATCAGTTCCTGAATCCGCTCACCAATCTGCGCACCGACAGCTATGGCGGCCCGGTGGAAAACCGCGCCCGCTTCCTGCTGGAGGCCACCGACGCGGCGATTGGCGTGTGGGGGGCCGAGCGCGTCGGCGTCCACATCTCGCCCCAGGGCCCGGACAACGACATGCCGCTGGAAGCGGATCCCGAGGCGACCTTCGGCTATCTGCTGCAGGAGCTGTCGGCCCGCGGCATCGCCTTCCTGTTCGTGCGCGCGGCGGAGGGCTCGCCCGGCGACATGCCGCTGCTGCGCCAGACCTTCAAGGGCACCTACATCGCCAACGGCAACTATGATGCCGACAGTGCTGCCGCGGCGGTGGCCTCCGGCAAGGCCGATGCGGTCTCCTTCGGCCGGCCTTATATTGCCAACCCGGATCTGGTTGCCCGCATCGCCGCCAAGGCGCCGCTGAACGCGCTGGTGCTGGAGGCGCTGCAGGGCGGGGACGCCTACGGCTACACCGATTATCCGGTGCTGGCCGACGCGGCGGAGTGATACCAAAGATCCTCGAAGAGGACTCTTTGGTATTCCGATGCGGATTTCTCATCTCTTGGAGCATATGAGAAATTCGCTGCTCTTCAGACGCGCGGTGCGGTCAGCACGTGTGTGTCTGGTATGAGCCGGCGTCGGCGCTCCTGATTTCGGGCCGTCCGGACCTGCCGTCCGGGCGGCCCTATTTTCTTGTCCGCCCGGGATGGCGAATCCTGCCCGGGGCGTCGACACTCGCGCGCATGTCCCGCGCCGATCGCCTGCTTGACCTTCTGACCCTTTTGCGCCGCCACCGCCGGCCGGTGCCCGGCCATGTGCTGGCGGAGGCCCTCGGCATCAGCCTCCGGACACTCTATCGCGATATCGCCAGCCTGCAGGCCCAGGGCGCCACCATCGCGGGCGAGGCCGGTGTCGGCTATGTGCTGCAACCGGGCTTCCTGCTGCCGCCGCTGATGTTCTCGCCCGAGGAAATCGAGGCGCTGGTGCTGGGTTCGCGCTGGGTGGCCGAGCGGGCCGATGCGCCGTTGCAGGAGGCTGCCCGCGCCGCCCTCTCCCGCATCGCCGCGGTGCTGCCAGAGGATCTGAAGGCGGATCTGGATGGCGCCGGCCTGCTGGTCGGCCCCGGCACCCTGCCGCCGCCGCCCGATTGCATCGACCCCGTGCTGTTGCGCCGGGCGATCCGGGCCGAACGCAAGCTGGCGCTCGCCTATCGCGATGCCGCCGGGGTGGCGACCGAGCGCATCGTCTGGCCGATGGCGCTGGCCTTCTTCGATTCGGCCCGGGTGCTGGTGGCGTGGTGCGAGCTGCGCGGCGACTATCGCAGCTTCCGCACCGACCGCATCGCCGCCGCCACCTTGCTGGACGCCCGCCCGCCACGCCGGCGCGCGGCGCTGCTGAAGGACTGGCGGGCCCGGTCCGGCATCCGCTGAGCCCGGCGCGTCGTCTGCCACGGCTTCCGTCCGACCCGCGCGACACTGCTGCCGGAATCTGTCAGCAGGGAGCGGCTAATCCTTGGGGCATCCAACCCACGGAGGCTTTATCCCCATGACTGACAAGAACAATCTTCTGCTCTATGTCGCCGATCCCGCCGCCAGCGCCGCCTTTTATGGCGCCCTGCTCGGTCTGAACCCGGTGGAGGCGAGCCCGGCTTTCGTCCTCTTCGTGCTGCCGTCGGGTTTCACCCTCGGGCTGTGGAAGGCGACGGATGTGGCGCCGGCGCCGACGGCTGCCGGCGGTGGCTGCGAGGTAGGCTTCCGCGCCGCCGATCGGGATGCGGTGGATGCCACCCATGCCGCGTGGGTGGACAAGGGCACGGCGATCCTGATGCCGCCCCGGGATCTGGAATTCGGCCGCAGCTTCGTCGCTGTCGACCCGGATGGCCACCGGCTCCGGGTCTATGCGCTGGCCGGGGAGATGTGAGCCCCCCCGCCCGATCCGATCTGCGCGCTTCCGCGGCCGGGCTCATACCAAAGATCCTCGAAGAGGACTCTTTGGTAGTCCGATGCAGATTTCTCATGTCCCTGGAGCATATGAGAAATTCGCTGCTCTTCAGACGCACGGTGCGGTCGGCACGTGCGTGTCTGGTATCAGAGCCCGGCTGCGGCCATGCGTTCGGCCCGTTCGCGCTCCACCGCCTGCCGCTTGGAGTGGATGGAGGCGATGATGACGCCGATGGTCACCAGCACGATCAGGATGGTGGAGACGGCGTTCATTTCCGGCGACACGCCGAGGCGCACCTGACTGAAGATCTTCATCGGCAGGGTGGTGGCGCCGGGGCCCGTGGTGAAGCTGGCGATCACCAGATCATCCAGCGACAGGGTGAAGGCGAGCATCCAGCCGGCCACCACCGCCGGCGCGATCAGCGGCAGGGTGATGGTGAAGAAGGTGCGGAAGGGCGGCGAGCCGAGATCCAGCGCCGCTTCCTCCAGGCTGCGGTCGAAGGTGACGAGGCGCGACTGCACCACCACGGTGACGAAGCACATGGTGAAGGTGACGTGGGCGAGCAGGATGGTCCAGAAGCCCCGGGCGAAATCGGCAGCCACGAACAGCAGCAGCAGCGACAGGCCGAGGATCACGTCCGGCATCACCAGCGGCGCATAGACCATGCCGGAAAACAGCGTGCGGCCGCGGAAGCGCCCGCCGCGCACCAGGGTGAGCGCCGCCAGCGTGCCGAGCACGGTGGAGACGGTGGCCGAGAGCACGCCGATCCGCAGCGACACCCAGGCGGCGTCGATGATCTGCTGGTTCGACAGCAGCGACACATACCATTGGGTCGACCAGCCCGCCCACACCGCCACATTGCGCCCGGCGTTGAAGGAATAGATCACCAGCAGGATGATCGGCACATAGAGAAAGACAAAGCCCAGCGTCACCGAGACGACGTTGAACCAGCTCGGGCCACGGTTCATTTGCCCTCCTCCTGCATCTTCTGCTGCTGGTTCTGGAAGATCACGATGGGAATGACGAGGACCAGAAGGAGAATGACGGCGACCGCCGAGGCCATGGGCCAGTCGCGGTCGGCCGAGAACACGTCCCAGAGGACACGACCGATCATCAGCGTGTTGGAGCCGCCGAGCAGGCTCGGGATGACATATTCACCGGTGGCCGGAATGAAGACGAGGAAGCAGCCCGCCACCACGCCCGGAATGGAGAGCGGGAAGGTGATGGTCCAGAATGCCTTCCATGGCGGACAGCCGAGATCGGCAGCGGCCTCCAGCAGGGTTTCGTCCATCTTCTCCAGCGCCGCATAGAGCGGCAGCACCATGAAGGGCAGGTAGGAATAGACGATGCCGATATAGACGGCGAAATCGGTGTTGAGCAGCGTCGGCGGATTGGCGGGGTCGATGAGGCCGAGGAAGGCAAGGGCCTGATTGAGCAGCCCTTCCCGGGACAGGATGCCGATCCACGCATAGACGCGGATGAGGAAGGACGTCCAGAATGGCAGGATGACCAGCATCACCAGCGTCGGCCGCCATGCCTTGGGCGCGCGCGCCATGCCATAGGCCATGGGATAGGCGACGAGCAGGGTCAGAAGCGTCGAGATCGCCGCAATCCACACGCTCGACAGATAGGCGCGGATGAACAGCGAATCCTCGAACAGTGACTGATAGGTGTCGGTCGAGAAAAGCTGGATGTTCTCCCACGTCGTTGCCCAGCCATCCGCGAACAGGTCGAACACCGGCTCATAGGGCGGGATCGAAATGGCGTATGAGGAGAACGAGATCTTGAAGACGATCAGGAAGGGAACGAGAAAGAACACCAGCAGCCAGGCATAGGGGATCGCGATCATCGCGAACCGGCTGAGCCGGGAGCGGCGGGAGAGTTCGGTATCGCTGTCCGCTGTGGCCATCGACGCCTGTTCCTTGGAGAAGCGGGAACCACGGGGCCCGGCCATGGGCATGGCCGGATGGTCAGGGCATCAGCGCGCCAGCACCACGCCGGCATCGCGCGACCAGGTGAGCCACACCTTGTCGTCCCACGAAATCGGGTCTTCCACCGTGCGGCTGGCATTGGCCCGGCTGACCTTCATCGTCTCACCCGAGGGCAGGCGGACATGGAAGATCGAGAGATCGCCGAGATAGCCGATGTCCCACACCTCGCCTTCGGCGGCATTGACCGTCGCGTCGGCCGGAGGATGGCGCTCGATGCGGATCTTTTCCGGCCGGATGGCGAACCAGGCGGTGCTGCCGACGCTGGTGGCGGCGGTGTGCAGGGCATCGAGCTGGAGGCCGAGGCCGGGGGCGGTCATCTTGGTGCCGCCGGGGCCGGTTTCCGTCACCGTGCCCTCGATGGTGTTCACCGCGCCGATGAACTCGGCGACATAGCGCGAATTGGGCTGCTCGTAGATTTCCGAGGGCGTGGCGACCTGCACCATCTTGCCCTTGTCCATCACGGCGATGCGGTCGGCCACCGTCATGGCCTCTTCCTGATCGTGGGTGACGATCAGGAAGGTCATGCCCAGCTCCATCTGGAGATCCATCAGCTCGAACTGGGTCTCCTCGCGCAGCTTCTTGTCCAGCGCGCCCAAGGGTTCGTCGAGCAGCAGCACCTTCGGCCGCTTGGCGACCGAGCGGGCGAGCGCCACGCGCTGGCGCTGGCCGCCGGAGAGCTGATGCGGCTTGCGCCGGGCAAAAGGCTCCAGCTTGACGAGCTTCAGCATCTCGGCGACCCGCGCCTCGATGTCGGCCTTGGCCATGCCGTCCTGCTTCAGGCCGAAAGCGACATTCTGTTCCACCGTCATGTGCGGAAACAGCGCATAGGACTGGAACATCATGTTGACCGGCCGGCGATAAGGCGGAATGCCCTTCAGCGACTTGCCGTCCAGCAGGATTTCGCCCGAAGTCGGCTCCTCGAAGCCGGCGAGCATGCGCATCAGCGTGGTCTTGCCGCAGCCGGAGGGGCCGAGAAGGGCAAAGAATTCGCGCTCGTGAATGCCGATCGACAGATCGTCGACGGCGACGAAATCGCTGAAGCGCTTCGTCACGTTGCGGAATTCGATGAGGGGTTTCTTCCCCGCCTCTTCCCAGGGCGCAAAGGTGCGCCTCACCGGCCCGATCGCCTGCTTCGCCATACCGCTCGCCCCTCGCCCGCGCCCGATGACGCGGCCAGAAAATGGGGCGGCGTCATCCCGGCGACACTGTCCGATAGTTCTGGCCGCCGGGACGAAAGGAAGGGGGCCGACGGGCGGCCCCCGAGCCGTCCCGCCGGACGATCACTTGCCCGTCTTCACCTGGGTCCACATGCGGGTCAGGTCACGCTGTTCCTTGGGCGCATAGGGCAGCACCGAGTACAGCTTGGCCTGAACCTCCTCGGGAGGATAGATCGCCGGATCGTCCAGGATCTCCTTGTTGATCAGCGGCTGGGAGTCCTTGTTGGCGTTGGCGTAGTAGACATAGTCCGTCGCCTTGGCGATGACTTCCGGCTTCATCAGGTAGTTGATGAAGGCATAGGCCGCGTCCTTGTGGGGCGCATCGGCCGGAATGGCGAGCTGGTCGAACCACATGGCCGCGCCTTCCTTCGGGATCATGTAGGAGACCTCGACATTGTTCTTGGCCTCCTCGGCGCGGGCCTGAGACTGGAAGACGTCGCCAGAATAGCCGACGGCCACGCAGATATCGCCATTGGCCAGCGCGTTGACATATTCCGAGGAGTTGAACTTCTGCACGAAGGGCCGGATCTTGGCCAGCAGCTCGGCGGCGGCGGCGAAGTCTTCCTTCGAGCGGCCGTTCGGATCGCGACCAAGATAATTGAGGGCCGCCGGGATGATGTCATCCGGCGCATCCAGCATCTGGATGCCGCAGCCCTTGAGCTTCTCGGCATTGGCCGGATCGAACACCAGCGACCAGGAATCGACTTCCACATCGCCGAGGCGTTCCTTCACCTTGGCCGGATTGTAGCCGATGCCGGTGGTGCCCCACATGTAGGTGACGGAATAGTCGTTGCCGGGATCATAGACGGCAACGCGCTTCTGGATCTCGTCCCACATGTATTTTTCGTTCGGCAGCTTCGACTTGTCGAGCTTCTCGAACACGCCGGCCTTGATCTGGCGGGCGAGGAAATAGGCGGTGGGTACCACGACATCATAGCCGCTCTTGCCGGCGAGCAGCTTGGTTTCCAGAATATCGTTGGAATCGTAGACGTCGTAGTTGACCTTGATCCCCGTTTCGGCCGTGAAGTCCTTGAGGATCTGCTCGTCGATATAGTCCGACCAGTTGTAGACGTTGACGACCTTCTCCTGGGCCGTGGCCGGGCCGGCCAGTACAAGGCCGGCGGCAAGCCCGCCGAAGAGGAAACCCGTCATGTGCAGGCCGTGCCGCATCCGTCTGCTCCGTCACCGGTGAAAAACCATTCCCGGTTTCGGACGGTACGGGCCTTTCCTGTCACCCTCAACCCCTTTTCACCCCGCGGCCGACAACGTCGCAGGGGTGTGAAGAGGGGCTGTCAGTTGAGCACGCGCGGCTGGTCCGGCACGTCCAGGGAGAAGGCGGGCACGGCGACGTCGAATTCCTCGCCGGTGGCGGTTTCCATGCTGTAGGTGCCGACCATGAAGCCGGAGCCGGTGGAGAGCGGGCAGCCCGAGGTGTAGCTGTAGCTGGAGCCCGGCGCGATCACCGGCTGTTCGCCGACGACCCCGGGGCCGCGCACTTCCTGCACCCGGCCGAGGCTGTCGGTGATGGTCCAGTGGCGCGCGCGCAGCTGCACCGTCTCCTGGCCGAGATTGACGATTTCCACCCGGTAGGCCCAGAACCACTTGCCATCCTCGGGGGAGGACTCCTCCTCCACGAAGTGGGGTTCGACACTTACCTGGATGTCGCGCGTGACGCAGCGGTACATGGCTTCTGGTCCTCGACGCCTGGCCGGCCGCGTGCACAAAGGGGTCCCGTCGGGGAAGCGGCGCGCCTGTTCCGGACATGCGAGGTACGGCCACAGCGCCGCCGCGTCAACATGGGTGGCCGGTTCGGGCGCGGATATGGGCCCGCGCCCGTCTGCCGACAGGCCGCCGCCCGGTGCGGGGACCGGGCGGACGGTGGGTCAGGCGGTTGCCGGTGAATAGCGCGCCAGCGCCTTGAACACCTGACGGGCGGCGATGCGGCCGATCTGGTTGCCCTCGGCATCGGTGACGCCCACCCAGGAATGGTCGGCAAAGAGCGGCAGCACATCCTCGCACGGAGCCGCCGCCGGCACGCTGGCCGGCAGGAGATCGAACGTCCCGGTCTCCATGATGGTGCGGATGTGGATGGCCCGGGCCTTGTTCACCTCGCGCACGAACTCCTCGATGTGCGGGTTGGCCGGCTTCAGCACGATTTCCTCGGGGCGGCCGACCTGCTGCACCGCGCCGTCCATGAGCACGGCAACGCGATCGCCGATCTTCAGCGCCTCGTCGAAATCATGGGTGATGAACAGGATGGTCTTGCCCAGCTGCTTCTGCAGCCGGATCAGCTCGTCCTGCATGCCCGAGCGGATGAGGGGATCCAGCGCCGAGAAGGCCTCGTCCATCAGGATGATGTCGGTGTCCATGGCCAGCGCCCGGGCGAGCCCGACGCGCTGCTGCTGGCCGCCGGAGAGCTGGCGTGGCCGTGCGGTCTCGTAGCCGGCCAGCCCCACGGTCTCGATCCACTTCGCCGCTTCCTCCAGCCGCTGCTTCCTCGGCACGCCGCGCACCGCCAACCCGTAGGCGACATTGTCGAGCACGGTGCGGTGGGGCAGCAGGCCGAATTTCTGGAACACCATGGCGATCCGGGTGCGCCGGAACTCCCGCAGTTCCCGCGGCCGCAGGGCGAGCACATCGGCACCGTTGACCGTGATGCGGCCGGCGGTAGGGTCGATCAGCCGGTTGACGTGGCGGATGAGGGTCGACTTGCCGGAGCCCGACAGGCCCATGACGACAAAGATGTGCCCGCGCTCGACCTCAAGGGACACCTCCTGCAGGCCGACGACACAGCCGGTCTCGGCCAGCACCTCGGCCTTGGAGCGGCCGGCGGTCAGCATCGCCAGGGCCTCGTCGTGACGGCGACCGAAGATCTTGGTCACCTTCTCGATGCGGATGGCGATGTCGTCGGCGGGCGCCGCCGTCTGCGCGCCGGTGGTCACGGTCTCGCTGCTGGTCTCGCTCATGGGCGCGCCTCCGCAAGGCCAATGCGGGCCTGCAGGCGCCGCCCGAAGGACTGGGTGATGCGGTCGAACACCACGGCGAGCACGACGATGCCGAGACCGGCGAGCAGGCCGCGGCTGACTTCCAGCCGGCCGATGCCCTGCAGGACCTGATAGCCGAGGCCGCCGGCGCCGATCATCGAGGCGATCACCACCATGGACAGGGCCATCATGGTGGTCTGGTTCACGCCGGCGAGGATGGTGGGCAGCGCCAGCGGGATCTGCACCGCCACCAGACGCTGGCCGGCCGACGACCCGAAGGCGCGGCTGGCCTCCATCACCGCCGGATCGACGGCGCGCAGGCCGAGATCCGTCAGGCGCACCAGCGGCGGCGCGGCATAGACGATGGTGGCGAGCAGCGCCGGGATCTTGCCCGGGCCGAAGATCATCACCGTCGGGATCAGATAGACGAAGCTCGGCAGGGTCTGCATCAGGTCGAGGACCGGCGTGATGAGGCGCCGGGCGAGCCCCGAGCGCGCCATCCACACCCCGGTCGGGATGGAAATGAGGATGGCGATGAGGGTGGCCGCGATCATCAGCGCCATGGTCGCCATGGCGTCGGTCCACAGATTGAGGACGCCGAGGAAGAACAGCGATACCGCGACCAACGCCGGCAGGCGCCAGTTGCGGCTGGCCAGCCACGCAATGCCGGTAAGCGCCAGAATGACGATCCACCAGGGCGTGCCGGTCAGGACATGTTCGATGAAGTTGAGGAGCACCAGCAGCGGATGGGCCGCGTCCTCAAGCTGGGTGCCCCAGTTGGCAACGACCCAGTCAAGGCTGTCGTCGATGCCGCGCCGGAGCGGGCGCGTGTTGAAAAGTTCTGGAAACATGTGGGGGCAAGGTCTCCCGGGAGGGCGGCGCGGTGCGCCGGGGACGTTGCCCGCGTCCGGTACGACGGGATCCGTCGGGCGGGACGCGGGCAGCGGGACAGCAGGGCGGCGGCCAGGAGATCCCGACCGCCGCCTGTCCGGCACGGCTGGCACAGGGGCCCGAGCGGGAGCCGTTACCAGTCCGGAGGGCCGCGCTCATGGCTCTGGAGCACGCGAGCGCTGCCCTGTTCTGCCGGTCGTCCCCTCGGGGCTTACTTCACCGCGGCGCGGACCTTCTCCGCCACGTCAGCCGGGACCCACTTGGTCCAGATGGCTTCCTCGGTCTTCAGGAAGTTCTTCGCGGTGGCCGTGGCATCCGCCTTGTTTTCGTCGCCATAGACCAGCAGGGCGCTGATCTGTGCATTGGTCAGGCCGACCCTGGAGAAGTAGTCCGCAACCACAGGCGCATCCTTCTTCACCCAGGCGGCGGCACCGACAATGGCCGGCGAGGACGGATAGGCAGTGATGCCGGGCGGATTGGCGCAGTCGGCATCGGTGTTGCAAGCGTAGACTTCGGGCTTCACCGGACCGAGATCGAGCTGCACCGCGTCATACTTGCCGAGGATCGCCGTCGGTCCCCAGTAGTAGAACAGGATCGGCTCCTTGCGAATGAAGGCGCGGGCGATGGAAGCATCCAGCGCGCCGCCGGACCCCGGCGAGAACAGGGTCCACTTCTTGTCGGCCATGCCATAGGCCTTGAAGAGGGCGCTGGTGGACAGCTCGCACGCCCAGCCCGGCGGGCAGGAATAGAGCCGCCCCTTGGACTTGTCTTCCGGATCCGGGAACAGGTCCGGCCGCGCGATCACGGCGTCCGCCGTGGTCAGCTCCGGATGGGCCTTCTGCAGGTCGCGGGGGATGAACCAGCCTTCCACGGTGCCATCGGTGATGGCATCGGCCAGCTTGACCACCTTGCCCCTGGACTCGCCTTCCTTCCATGCGTCCGCGATGGCGCTGGTCCACAGTTCCGGCGCAATGGCCGGCGTGCCGCGGGACAGCATCGAGGACGAGGTGGGGACCGTATCGCCGGCAACGATGTCCACGGAACAGCCATAGCCCTTTTCAAGGATGGTGGCGTGGATGCGGGCGAGAGCGGCCGCGGAGGGCCAGCTCATCTCGGCGATGCCGATGGTGCGGTCGGTCCCGCAGGCGGTGTCCGCAGCCTCGGCGGACGGCAGCGCGAGGGACGAAAAAGCGAGGGCAGCAGCAAAAGCGACAAGCCTGCCATTGAACGGCATAAGGCACAACCTCCGAACACAATTGATTATCTCTGAGTCCTATCGACTCTCCTGTGAATCATCAACCCGTGGAGAATGATTTTATTAAATTGCCTTCAATACATGATGGCTATTTCGGGCATTCATGAATTCATGATGCCTTGAAACTTGTCAGACATGATTGTGCTGCTCGAGAGAGGCGATGCAAATTGACGATCCGCCGATCGGAAAGCGATCGCGGGATTTTAATTTGACGGGCACTTTGTCTGGCAGGCGCGGCAGCGATCACGAAAAGGAGAGGCGCCGCCTCGGGCGCCGACAACTGCGGCGGCCAAAGTTGAGAGCGTATCAATCAGAAGATGCTTTCATCCCGCTCATGCACCTATCGGGCGCATGAATGGCACAAGACGGCAATCGCGGAGCGGGTCGCGCTGACGGCGGAAGGATGGCGAAAGCGCGCTATAGTTGCGATGATCACGACAGAAACCGGGCGCTGCAGAGGCGGCCGGCGGGGTCTCACGCAGGGATCCGCGCCGGGGGAGCGACCTTCCCGGGGATCAGAACAGCTCGTTGCCGGGCGGGGCAACGCTGGTGGGATCCGTTGCACGGGCACGGTCCGGCAGGGGGCGCGGCTCGTGGGAGCAAACCACCCGCACGCAGTTGCGGCCGCCGGACTTGGCCCGGTAGAGCGCCTGATCGGCCCGCTCCAGCATGCGGTCGAGGCCATCCTGAGGCGAGCCAAGACCGGTCAGGCCGATGCTGACGGTGATGGCCGGGCCGGGCCCGGTCTGGTCGGCAGCGATGGCCGTGCGCAGCTTCTCGGCCACGACGATGGCACTCTCGACGTCGGTCCGGTAGAGCAGCACCGCGAATTCCTCGCCGCCCATGCGGGCGCAGAGGTCGGAGGCCCGCAGCGCCTCGCGCAGGGTGCGCGCGACCCGGGCCAGCACCTGATCGCCGATGGCGTGGCCGAAGCTGTCGTTGACGTGCTTGAAGTGATCCAGATCGAGCATCAGCACCGACACCGGCAGCTCGCGGCCGGGAGTGCGGGCACTGGTAACGATTTCGCCGGCGGCTTCCATGAAGAAGCGGTGATTGATAAGCCCGGTCAGGCCATCATGAGTTGCCAGATCCAGCAGGCGGCTGGCGGTCTGGCCGACCCGATTGACCAGCGGGCGGAACACGAAGGTGGCCTCGATCAGAAGGGCGACCAGCAGGATGGCCAGAAGACTGGTCTGCACGAAGCGCAGACTGTCGATCTGGGCGCTGGCCTCCTGCTCGAACAGCGTCACCGCCCGGTCCAGGGTCTGCAACAGGTCGTTGCGGGCCACATCCTTGATGCGGGCGAGGGCCTCGGGGGAGGCAGTGGCGAGGAAGGACCGGGCGTCTCCCAGATAGGTGCGCACCGCCGGCTCCAGCGCATGGGGACCGTCGAAGAAATAAGCGCGCATGGCCGGCGACAGCGGGCGGGAAATGCCGAGATCATCGCCGCGCACGAGGGCGTTCAGGGCCCGCTCCATCTGGGCAAGGGCGGTGTCCAGGGGCGCGCGGGCGCTGGCGTCGTCGTGGTCGAGATCATTCGCCAGCAGAGCGATGCGCTGGGACAGCATGCGCTGGCGGCCGGCCACATTGACGATGGTGGCGGCGTCGCGCTGCTGGGAAATGATGTGATCAAGCAGGCCGTGCACGCCGGCGGTCAGAACCCCGATCAGCAGCAGCCCGCAGACATAGGCCATCGTCAGACGGCGCGCGATGACCCGATCCGAGTGGGCCTCGACTTCAGCGGAAACACGTTCCGACACCGGCGGGACTCCTGATACGCACCCCTTGGCTCCCCGGCCAGCGGCGGCACCCTAGCTGATCCGCATTCGGAATTCCACTTAGGTGGGTTCACAAGATCGCCAGACGCAACCAGAGGCCCCGGACCGGTGTCAGGTAGGGGCCTCCCCGGGCGCACTCTTCGTCCCCGGGGGGTATCCGCAGGCTCATCCCGCGCATCCGCCCCGCTCAGGACGGGCCGGTCCCCTCCACGGCCGCGTTCAGCGCGCGCCAGCGGCTGGGCGGCATGCCCTCCCAGTCGCGGAAGGCGCGATAGAAGGAAGTCGTGTCCTGATAGCCGAGCAGGCAGGCGACCTCGTCCATGTCGTTGGCCGGGTTGCGCAGGAGGTGGCGGCCGAGATCATGCCGCGCATCGGACAGCAGCCCGCGGAAGGTGGCCCCCTCGGCGGTGATGCGCCGTTGCAGGGTCCGCTCGCTCAAGCCAAGCTCCCGGGCCACATCGGCAAGGCCGGGCTGACCGCTGGCGAGGCTGCGCTTCAGCACGGTCTTCACCTGTTCGGACACGGAGCTCCGGGCGTCCAGCTCGCCAAGGGCGGCGCTCAGCGCCGGCGTCAGCAGCGCCAGCATCTCCGGGTTATGCCCGGGAAAGGGCCGGTCGAGATCGGCACTCGCCAGCACCAGCCGGTCGCGGGGGGCCCGGGTCTCGATCGGACAGCGGAAATAGTCGGCGTGCCCCGCGCTCACCGGCCCCGGCCGGGCCAGCTCCACCCGGCGCGGCACGATGGCCCGGCCGGTGCCCCGCCGCCCCAGCTCCACCAGCGCGGCAAAGGTGAGATCCACCGACAGCGCCGGCTCGGGCCCGGTGGCAAAGGGCCAGTCGACGGTGATGACGCAGTCGCCACCCGCCTCGCTGATCTGCAGCTGCTCGGGGGTGCACAGCCGCTTGAAGCGCGCCAGACGCGCCAGCCCGTCGCGATAGTCCCGGGCATAGAAGGCGGCGAGGCTGGAGGGAGGATGAACCGCCGTCTCCACCGCGCAGACCAGCCGGATGCCAAGGGCCGGATCCCCCGAAAGGTCCTCCAGGGCCTGCAGCAGCGCGAAATAGTGCGCGGTGGTGATGTGGGTCTGCCCGGCCAGATGCAGGGTGGCCGGCAGCCGCGCCTGTCGCAGCAGGGCAGCCGGCGGAAGGCCCGCCTGCTCGACGGCCCGCCAGAAGGCCGCGGGCACCTTGCACCGGTCGGCCTGCATTCTCCCCTCCCTGTCATACCAGGCACGCAAGTGCTGACCGCGCCCCGGCGCTTGAAGCGTAGCAGAATTCTTATATGCCTCAATGGCATGAGAATTCTGCATCGGCATACCAAAGGATCCTATTCAAGGAC
>JBOGCN010000024.1:0-54435 GCA_050689115.1 Segnochrobactraceae bacterium EtOH-i3
ATCCTCACCTTCGCCCTCTCCCCTGACAGAAGGGAGAGGCCGAAACGAATAATGGATCGATGGAATGAGAATGCGGGCAGCGTGAACCAGACGATGCCGTCCAGTATACACCGGCGAAAGCGCTTGTATCGGGCCGCTCAGAGCAGAAGCGTACGGGAGAAGCTTGGCGGGCTAACTTCTGCGGTCGAGCCCGTGTCCGTTACGGGCTCGCCTCCTGAAGGGCGCAGCTGTTCCGACAAACGGTGAGCCTGCCGGAACACTCTCTCGTCGGCTCAGCCGGCGATGCTGGCCGCTATGGCTTCCAGGGCTGCTTCGGCCTTGGCGCCATCCGGGCCACCAGCCTGGGCCATATCCGCCCGGCCGCCGCCGCCCTTGCCGCCGAGGATCTCGGAGCCGAGGCGCACCAGCTTCACCGCGTCGAACCGGTCGGTCATGTCGGGGGTGACGGCCGCGACAACGCCGGCCTTGCCATCCTCGGACACGCCCACGATCACCACGATGCCCGAGCCGACGGCCTTGCGGGCATCATCGGCAAGGCTCTTCAGATCCTTCGGCGCGATCCCGGTGACGACGCGGCCGAGGAAGCGGACCGAGCCAATCTCGCGCACGCCGTCACCACCAGCCGCCGCACCATCGCCGACGAGGGCCAGCTTCTTGCGGGCCTCGACCAGCTCGCGCTCCAGCTTGCGCTTTTCTTCCAGAAGCGCCGAGGCGCGGCCGACGAGCTCGTCGGGGCGGGCCTTGAACAGGGACGCGAGTTCACGCACGCGCTTGTCCTGACCGGCGAGATGATGCCGGGCGGCATCTCCGGTGAGCGCCTCCAGACGGCGGACACCTGCGGCAACCGCACCTTCCGAGACGAGGGTGACCACGCCGATGTCGCCGGTGCGGCCGACATGAGTGCCGCCGCACAGCTCCACCGAGAAGGCCTTGCCATCGTCCTTGTGGCCCATGGTGAGGACACGGACTTCGTCGCCATATTTCTCGCCGAAGAGCGCCATGGCCCCGGCGGCAATGGCATCGTCCACCGGCATCAGACGGGTGCTCACCGGATCATTCTGGAGCACCACATGATTGGCGATCTCCTCGATCTGGCTGAGCTCGTCGTCGCTCACCGGCTTCGGATGGGCGAAGTCGAAGCGCAGGCGCTCGTCGGTGACCATGGAGCCCTTCTGGGTCACATGGGTGCCGAGCACCTGGCGCAGCGCCGCGTGCAGCAGATGGGTGGCGGAGTGATTCGAGCGGATGGCCGAGCGGCGGCCATGATCGACGATCAGCTCAACCGCCGCGCCGACGGTGAGCGTGCCGCTCTCGACGGTGACCAGATGGACGAAGAGGCCGTCGGCCTTCTTCTGGGTATCGGTGACGACGATCCGGGCGCCATTGGGGGCGAGGATCACGCCGGTGTCGCCGACCTGACCACCGGATTCGCCATAGAACGGGGTCTGGTTGAGGACGACCGCACCGCTCTCGCCGGTCGCCAGAGACTGCACCTCGGCGCCGTCCTTCACCAGGGCGACGGCCACGCCTTCGGCGCGCTCGGTCTCGTAGCCGAGGAACTCGGTGGCGCCGACCTTTTCCTTCAGGCCGAACCAGATGGTCTCGGTGGCGGCCTCGCCGGAGCCGGCCCAGGCGGCGCGCGCCTCGGCCTTCTGCCGCTGCATGGCGGCGTCGAACCCGCTGGTGTCGACGGTGATGCCGCGCGGACGCAGGGCGTCCTGGGTCAGGTCGAGGGGGAAGCCGTAGGTGTCATAGAGCTTGAAGGCGGTCTCGCCATCAAGCACGGCACCGGTCGAGAAGCTGGTGGTCGCCTCGTCGAGCAGGCCGAGGCCACGCTCGAGAGTGCGGCGGAAGCGGACTTCCTCCAGCTTCAGGGTCTCGGTGACGAGCGCCTCGGCGCGAATCAGCTCGGGATAGGCCGCCCCCATCTCGCGCACCAGCGTCGGCACCAGACGCCACAGCAGCGGCTCGCGGGCGCCCAGCAGATGGGCGTGGCGCATGGCGCGGCGCATGATGCGGCGCAGCACATAGCCACGGCCTTCATTGGAAGGCAGCACGCCATCGGCAATCAGGAAGGACACCGAGCGCAGATGATCGGCGATCACCCGGTGGCTGGCCTTGGCAGCGCCTTCCGCCGGGACGCCCGTGGCTTCCTCGGAGGCGCGAATCAGGGCGCGGAACAGGTCGATGTCATAGTTGTTGTGGACGCCCTGCAGGACAGCGGCGACGCGCTCCAGACCCATGCCGGTGTCGATGGACGGCCGCGGCAGGGCGATCCGGTCACCGGGCGCCCGCTGCTCATACTGCATGAACACGAGATTCCAGATCTCGATGAAGCGGTCGCCATCCTCGTCCGGGCTGCCGGGCGGGCCACCGGCCACGCCGGGGCCATGATCGAAGAAGATTTCCGAGCACGGGCCGCACGGACCGGTGTCACCCATGGCCCAGAAATTGTCGCTGGTGGCGATGCGGATGATACGCTCATCCGGCAGACCGGCGATCTTCTTCCAGAGGGCGTGGGCCTCCTCGTCCTCGGCATAGACGGTGACCAGCAGGCGATCCTTCGGCAGGCCGAAGGACTTCGTCACCAGCCGCCACGCCAGATCGATCGCCCGGTCCTTGAAATAGTCACCGAACGAGAAATTGCCGAGCATCTCGAAGAAGGTGTGATGCCGGGCGGTATAGCCGACATTGTCGAGATCGTTGTGCTTGCCGCCGGCGCGCACGCATTTCTGCGCCGTGGTGGCGCGGGGAACGGCCCGGGTCTCCAGACCCGTGAACACGTTCTTGAACTGCACCATGCCGGCGTTGGTGAACATCAGCGTGGGATCGTTGCGCGGCACCAGCGGGCTCGACGGGACGATTTCGTGGCCTTCCTTGGCGAAGAAGTCCAGGAAGGTCGATCGGATTTCGCTGACGCCGCTCATGAGGACCCCGAAAACGCACACACGAAGGACGCTGCATCCCGAATGGGATCACACATCCGCCCATTGTTCTGCGCCGGTTCTAGCCTTGCGGCCGGGCGGTGTCCAGAAAGGCCCACCCCCCGGCACCCGAGGATTTGTTAAAAAGAGGTTAACGCCCGGCGCGGGTTGCGCGCCGGCATCACTCCGCCGGCGGAGCGTCGTCGTCCGCGTCATGCACCGGCTCGCCAACGATGCGCTCGGCAATCAGGCCGGCATTCTGGCGGATGGCCGCCTCGATGGTCGCAGCCACTTCCGGATTCTGGCGCAGGAAGGCCTTGGCATTCTCGCGCCCCTGACCCAGACGCTGGCTGTCATAGGAGAACCACGCGCCGGACTTGTCGACGATGCCGCCCTTGACGCCAAGATCAATCAGCTCGCCGACCTTGGAAATGCCTTCGCCATACATGATGTCGAATTCGACTTCCCGGAAGGGCGGAGCCAGCTTGTTCTTGACCACCTTCACCTTGGTGAGGTTGCCGATGGTCTGTTCTTTTTCCTTGATGGCCGTGGAGCGCCGGATGTCGATGCGCACCGAAGCGTAGAACTTCAGGGCGTTGCCGCCGGTGGTGACCTCCGGGTTGCCATAGGCGATGCCGATCTTCATCCGGATCTGGTTGATGAAGATGACCATGCAGTTGGTCTTGGAGATCGAGCCGGTGAGCTTGCGCAGCGCCTGGCTCATCAGGCGGGCCTGCAGGCCGGGGAGCTGATCACCCATTTCGCCTTCGATTTCCGCCCGCGGCGTCAGCGCCGCGACCGAATCGATGACCAGCACGTCGACGGCGCCGGACCGCACGAGGGTGTCGGCGATTTCCAGAGCCTGTTCGCCGGTAT
Organism: Segnochrobactraceae bacterium EtOH-i3; assembly: GCA_050689115.1. Classification (GTDB taxonomy): domain Bacteria; phylum Pseudomonadota; class Alphaproteobacteria; order Rhizobiales; family Segnochrobactraceae; genus JBBSSF01. Next base: position 3,801 of record JBOGCN010000024.1, read on the forward strand.
CCGGCTGGGAAATCAGCAGCTCGCTGATGTCGACCCCGAGCTTGCGGGCATAGACCGGATCAAGCGCGTGCTCGGCGTCGACGAAGGCGCAGGTGCCGCCGCGCTTCTGGGCTTCGGCGATCACATGCAGGGCCAGCGTCGTCTTGCCAGAGGATTCGGGCCCGTAGATCTCGACGATGCGGCCCTTCGGCATGCCGCCGATGCCAAGCGCGATATCCAGACCCAGAGAGCCCGTCGGGATGCTCTCGATCTCGACCGCCTTGCCCTGGCCGAGCTTCATGATGGAGCCCTTGCCGAACGCCCGCTCAATCTGGGCGAGCGCCGCATCCAGCGCCTTGGTCTTGTCCATGGAGGTGCCCTCGATCAAACGGAAGTTGGTTTGCGCCATCGCCATCGGGTTGGCTCCTTGTTCCACGAACGCCCCGCCGGGTCAATTTCCACAGGATTGTACATATTCTGTTCCGGTTCGCAATATGTTCCGGTTGGCTTTTTGTTCTCTTTTTGGCGGCGGGAACAAGGGACGCGGGCGGGGGCGACGGCCGGGGTGGACCCGGCCGCCGGGAGTGTCATTCAGCGGGCGTGATCAGGCGGGCCTGGGCGAGCACGGCGCGCAGCGAAGCCGGCTTGATCGGCTTTGACAGCACGGTGATGCCGGCCGCCGCCGCCTCGGCGCGCACCGCCGGCGACCGGTCGGCGGTGATGAGGACGGCCGGGACGGCGAGCGCGAGGCTGCGGCGCAGATCGCGGACAGCGTCGAGTCCGGTTCCCGAATCAAGGTGATAGTCGGCCAGCACCACATCCGGCGGCGGATCGCCGGCGGCCAGCCGCTCCAGGGCGACGGCGGCGCTGGGGGCAGTCGCCACCGTGCAGCCCCAGCCTTCCAGCAGGTGGCGCATGCCGGCCAGAATCTGCGGCTCGTTGTCGATGCAGAGCACGCCGAGGCCGGACAGCGCCGCCGTCGGCCCGGCCGGGCGCTGCACCGGGGCCGCGATGACGGGTTCGGCCGCCACCGGCACGGTGACCGTGAAGCGCGAGCCCTTGCGCTCATGGGGGTCGATGGTCACGGGGTGATCCAGCACCCGGGCGATGCGCTCGACGATGGAGAGGCCGAGGCCGAGACCGCGGGCGGTCTGGGCGCCCTCGTCCAGCCGGGTGAACTCGCGGAACACCTCGCGGCGCTTCTCGGCGGGGATGCCGATGCCGGTGTCGATCACCTCCAGCCGGACATGGCTGCCGGCCCGGCGCGCGCCCACCAGCACCCGGCCCTGGGGGGTATATTTGATGGCGTTGGAAATGAGGTTCTGCAGCAGCCGGCGCAGCAGGCGCCGGTCCGAGCGCACCGTGACGCTGGTCGGCAGGATCTTCAGGGTCAGCCCCTTGTCGCGCGCCAGCGGCTCGAACTCGACGCGCAGTGGCGCGAGCACGCTCTCCAGCCGGAACACCGACGGCTCCGGCACCCACGCGCCGGCATCCAGCCGGGAGATGTCGAGGACGGCGCCGATGATTTCCTCGACGGATTCCAGCGCGTGCTCAACATTTTCCACCAGCTCCCGGTCGGATCCCGCGGCGGAGCGCTCGACGAGGGTGGAGGCGAACAGGCGGGCGGCATTCAGCGGCTGCAGGATGTCGTGGCCGGCGGCGGCCAGAAAGCGCGTCTTGCCGAGATTGGCCTCGTCGGCGGCAGCCTTGGCGCGCTGGAGGGCGTCGTTGAGGGTGACGAGTTCCTCGGTACGCTCGCGCACGCGGCGCTCCAGGGTCTCGTTGGCGCGGGCGAGCTGCTCCTCGGATTCCACCCGTTCGGTGATGTCGGTGAAGGTCATCACGATGCCGCCATCGGGCATCGGGCTGGTGCGCACTTCCAGATAGATGCCGGAGCCGGTGGCCCGCTCCAGCACGCTTTCCATGCGCGACACGAAGTCGATGCGCTCGGCCACCAGCATATCCAGCGGCCCGACACCAAGATCGCCGCGCGCTGCCACATGGCGCACGATCAGGTGCAGGGGCGTGCCCACCTGGGCATAGTCGTTGGGCAGTTCCAGCAGGGTGCGGAACTGGCGGTTCCAGCACGACAGCAGCAGGTCGCGATCGAACACCGCGATGCCCTGGCGCACCTGGTCGATGGCGGTCTGCAGCAGGTCGCGGTTGTACTGGATGGCGGCGGATGCCTCGTCCAGCAGCTTGAAGGCCGAGCGCGACGCCGGATCCCGGCGCTTGACCAGCAGGGACAGCACGAGGCGCGACGAGGCGGCACCGATGGCGGAGGCCAGCAGCTGTTCGGAGAAGCGGATGAGGGCGGCGTCTGCCGGGGCTTCGGGGTCGATGGGGGCGCCGCGCTCCCGGGCGTGGCGCTCGAAGGCGCGCTCGGTGCTTTCCTCGCCGAGATAGCCGCGGATGGTGGCGCGCAGATCCTCCACGGTGACGGAGGTGCGGCCGAATTTCAGGATCGGCGGCGGCCCGAGTTCCGACGGCACGAAGATCTGGGCCTGCAGACGCTCCACCGGCTCCGGCGGACGAGTGAGAGAGACCGCCAGATAAGTGGTGATGTTGACCGCCAGGCTCCAGAACACGCCATGGTTCAGCGGATCGAAGGTGAAGGAGAACAGCGCCTGCGGCTTCAGGAGCCAGAGTCCAAAGGGGCCATCATCGAGAAAGGACTGCGGCAGGAAGCCGGAATCGACGAAGGTCGGCAGCAGCAGGGTGTAGATCCACACGGCAAATCCGGCGGACATGCCGGCAATGGCGCCCCGCGCCGTCGCCCGCCGCCAGATCAGGCCACCGAAGAAGGCCGGGGCGAACTGGGCGATGGCGGCAAAGGACAGAAGGCCGATGGAGACGAGGCCCGAGCCATCGCCGGCAATGCGATAATAGGCATAGGCCAGCAGCAGCAGGAGTAGGATGGCGCCGCGGCGGATGGCGATCAGGATCATCCGCATGTCCCGGGGCTCTGGCGGCACGCTGTCATCCTCGGGCTGGCGCAGCAGCAGCGGGATCACGAAATCGTTGGAAATCATGATCGACAGCGCCACCGACTCGACGATCACCATGGCGGTCGCCGCCGAGAGCGCACCGATGAAGGCCAGCAGCGCGATGCCATCGGCCCCGGTGGCCATGGGCAGCGCCAGCACGAAGGTGTCGGCGTCGATGCCGCCCATGAAGCGCACCATGCCGGCGGCGGCAATGGGGATGACGAACAGGTTGATGGCGACCAGATAGAGCGGAAACTGCCAGGCCGCGCGGTCGATCTCGCGCTCGGAGTTGTTCTCGGTCACGGTCACGTGGAACTGGCGCGGCAGCAGCAGGGCGGCGGCGAAGGCGAGGCCCGTCAGCACGATCCAGCTGCCGCCGGACGGCGCCTGGGTGAACACGGCGGCAATTTCCGGCCGGGCCATCACCGCGTCGAGGAGATTGCCGGGGCCGCCGAACATGACGAAGGTCACATAGGTGCCGACGGCGAGGAAGGCGACGAGCTTGACCACGGACTCGGTCGCGATCGCCAGGATCAGGCCTTCCTGATGCTCGGTGGCATCGGCATGGCGGGTGCCGAACAGGATGGCGAAGGTGGCCATCGCCAGCGCGACGAAGAAGGTGAAATCGCTGGTGCCGGGATGGGCAAGGCCGGCGGCCGGCGGCGCGATGTGGTCGACCATGGTGGAAACCGCGATCGACACCGCCTTCAGCTGCAGGGCGACATAGGGGATCGAGCCGACCACCGCGATCAGGGTGACGAGGGCCGCCACCTTCTGGTTCTTGCCATAGCGCGCGGCAATGAAATCGGCGATCGAGGTGATGCGCTCGGATTTCGTCAGCCGCACCACGCGCTTGAGAAGCGGCCGGCAGAAGATGAACAGGATCGCCGGGCCGATATAGATCGGCAGGAACTGGAAGCCGTCGACGGTGGCAAGGCCGACGGAGCCGAGGAAGGTCCACGAGGTGCAGTAGACCGCCAGCGACAGGGCATAGATGGCCGGCCGGCCGGCCGGGCCGTTGTCGCGGCGGCGCAGCCGGTCGCCGATGGTGGCGACCGCGAACAGGAGCGCCAGATAGGCGATCACGATGGCGGCGACGACGGAGCCCTGAAGCATGGCGGTATCCGGCGGAATCCGTCCGGCGCCGGATACCGCGCGCGCGGCACCGCCGCCAGACGCGGGTTGGGGGCCGGCCGATCGGATCACGGCCGGCCGGCCTTGTCCATTCGTCCCTTAGCTAAGCCCGACGCTTTTGTGCACGAGGTGCACACATCGGGGCATCCGGGGTCCAGAGCGGGACGGCATCAGTTGCGCGGCGCCAGCGCGTCGATCACCCGGGCGGCGGCGTCGAATTCGGCCCGGCGCCACAGGCGGCGTTCGAGGGCTTCCTCGTCGCGGCCCCACAGCTCCATGTTCCAGTCCTCGTCCACATGGGCGGCGGCCCAGGCGGCATCGGCGGTCAGACGGCGGTCGTGCAGCGCCAGCGCCAGCAGGGCGGAGCCCGAGAGGGTCGTTGCGGAATGGAGGGCGGCCAGCAGCAGGGCCGGACCGGCGGGCATGGCGACATCGAGGGCAAGGAGGGCGCCGTCATCCTGCACCACCGGCATCACGCCGGAGGAGAGCACCAGGCGGATGCCATGCCGGGTGCGGGCCCAGTCCAGCACCGGATCCCACAGCTCCGACTGGCGGGCAGCCAGACGCTCGGGCTCGCTGGCGCGGTAGCACAGCAGGTCGGTGCGGCCATAGGCCAGCAGCGCGTCCCGGGTCGGTTCCATGGTATCCGCGACGCCGTCGATGGCGGCGTTCACCAGCCGGGTCAGGGGCATGGTGGCCGGGTCGATGCGGGCCACCTGGGCGGCCCATTCGGCGGCCAGCTCCCGGGCGAGCTCCTCGGTGGGCACGGCAAACAGGCGCCCGCCGGGGGTGCGCACCGGGCGGCCGTCGAGCAGGAGGATATGCGCGTCACCTTCGGGGCGGTGGCTCACGGCGTCATAGAAACGCCGCGGCAGCTCGGGCTTGGACAGAAGCTGGGCCTTGCGCACCGGATCCGGTTCGCTGGTGTCTCGGGGGTCAAACAGATCTCGCATCGGTGTCGCTGTTCTGGTCGGCGCGGACAGGGAGCGGCGGACGGGCCGCGTGCGCCCTGATCGGGGAAAAGGGAGGATCGTCCCTGTCTAGCACAAGGAAAGGGCGCCGGCACGTTTCGTGCCGACGCCCCTGTCCCGGCGCTCCGTTTCCCCGATCGTCCGGACCGCCATCGCTCGGACCGCCGCAGGGCGGACTGAGCCCACCCCGGGCGCCTGAAAGCCGCATCGACCGGCCGGAGGGGCCTGTCCGGCTCCTCCGGGATCAGCCCTGCTTCACGACCGGCGGCGGGGCCCAGGTGCCATCCAGGATGGAGGGCGGGGTGCGGTTCGGCCAGTAGAGCCGCATGGTCATGGCAAAGGGCGCGGCCGGGGCCGGCAGCCAGTTGGCCTCCTTGTCGGCACCGGGAGACGCATTCTGGAAGTAGAGCGTCAGCGAGCCATCGTCATTGTACTTGAACTTGTTGCGCGTGCTCAGCGTCAGCCGGTTGAGCGTGTTCGGATAGAACCACAGCCCGTTGTCGATCTGGTACATGGTGATCGACCAGAACGCCATCTCGTTGACCGGGGGCATCTCGCCCTTCCTGAAGGTCAGCGAATAGCCATTCCTGCCATCAAGCTTGGCGCCGGCGCCGTCGACATAGGTGGTCGGATAGACGGAGACTTCGATCTGCTGGGACGGCCAGCCATTGGAGGCCCAGGTGGCGCGGGTCAGATAGTCGGTGCCGTAGATGGCGCCGGTGGTGGTGACGCGCCAGCCATTGACGTCCCGGCCCAGAGTGGCCCAGCTCTCGTTGAGCTTGTCGGTGACGATCTGGGGCACGTCCTTGAGGGCCGCCTGCACCGCCGGATCGAGCTTCGACATGTCGAAGGGCTTGCCGGGGACGATGCCGATTTCGGCCATGCGCGCCAGCATCGGCGCATCTTCGGCGGCGGGCACGGCGACGGCGGGGATGAGCCGCGTCATCCAGTTGAAATAGCCTTCCAGCCCGAGGGCGAGGATCACCTTCTGCGGCGCCTCGCGCATGGCGATGTCGGTCTTCTCCACCGGCGGGGCGACGAACTTGAACGCCTTGCCATAAGCCGACAGCGGCACGACCCGGTACTGGTCCTGCAGCTTGTGGACGATGGCCAGATCCTCGGGCGTATCCAGCGCATAGGTGCGGCCGAGCACGCCCAGATAGCGGGTGGGATAGGCGATGTGGATCATGCCCGCGGGCACTTCGCCGCTCCAGCCCGGGCCGGTGAAGAGATAGGTGGCGGCGGCCGTGCCGGTGGTATTGGTGCCGACGCTGTGCTTCACCACCATCCAGAGGTCGACCAGCTCGAAATTGAAGAAGCGGCCCTTGATCTCGGGATGGCTGAAGACCTGCGGCTCCTTCAGGTCGAGCCAGGCCATGGAATAGAGGGTATCGGCGTTGGTGGCCGAGACGCCGCGATAGTCCGCCGGCGGATAGCCGCGTACGTTGAAGAAGGAGCCGAGCGGGGCGCTCATCAGCCCGGGTTCGGCAACATTGCTCATCTGCAGGCGGGTGATGTCCGTCGTCACCAGCGAATAGCCATAGATATAGGCGTCGATGGCGATGGCGCGGGCGGCCTCCGGGGTCAGCGTGCCGGCCCGGGCGACCGGCAGGGTGGCTGCCAGCGTGCCGGCGGCCGTGGTGGCCAGAAAGGCGCGCCGCGACAGCGGGTCAGTGAGAAAGGGAGGCGTCATGGCGATAAGTCCCGTCTGGAAGGCGCGGGCGCGCGCGTTCTAATGCTGACGCCCCGTGAACGCGGGCGCCTGGCAGGGCCGTGCGGATTTTCCGTGCCCGGTCTGGACAGGAAGAAACCGTGTCTCGTCAGGAACAGGGTGCCGTGCGCATCTGCTGTCCCGGGGGCGGCGCGTGTCGGGGCGGCCCGCTCAAGGGCGCTGCCGACCGGCGCTTCGTCTGTCACCCTAGGTCCGCCCATCCGGGAGGCGTTTGCCATTTCTCGCCAATGACTGTTCCCCCCACGCCCACACCTGCCGCCTTGCAGCGGATCGGACCCGCCGCGCTGCTGCCGGCCTTCCTGACGGAGGCCGGGGTCGACGCGCGCGCCTTTCTGGCGGAATTCGGCCTTGTCCCGGAAGAGTTTACCGCCGCGGCCCGGCTGCCGTTCGACCGGGCTCTGGCCGTGCTCGCGCGTGCCGCCGAGGTGACCGGCCGGCCGGATCTCGGGCTGGCGATCGGGCTTGCCAGCGATCACCACTGTCTGGCCCAGGTGGGCGAGCTGATGGACTCGGCGCCGACCCTCGGCGATGCGCTGGCCGATTATGTGCGGGTGCATGGCGGCCTCTCCCAGGCGGCGTGTGCCTATCTGCTGCCGATGGGGGATTGTGTGCTGTTCGGCCTCGGGGTCTATGGCCGCTCGGCGCCGGGGCTCGACCAGTTCCACGCCCTCGTGGTGGCGGTGGCGAGCCGGATCGTGGAGGCGCTGTCCGGCAGCACGGTGCGGCCGCTGGAGGCGCATTTCTGCTGCCGGGCGCCGGCGGATCCGCGTCTGTTTTCCCGGGCGCTGAAGACCGAGGTCCGCTTCAATCAGCCCCTCAGCGGCCTGTTGCTGCCGCGCGCCGCGCTGGCGGCCGTCAATCCCGGGGCGGATCCGGCCCGGCGGGCGGCCCTGATGGCCGAGATTGCCGACGGGCTGGCGCGCACCGGCCAGCCGGTGGCCGAGCGGCTGCGCCGCTTTCTGCGCGTGGCTCTCAGCCTCGAGACGGCGACGCTTTCCGAGGCGGCCCGGCATCTGGCGCTCTCGGAGCGCTCCCTCAGCCGGCGACTGGCCGAGGAGGGCACCAGCTTTGCCGCCGAGCGCGACGCCGTCCGCTGCGTGATGGCGTGCGAGCTGCTGGTGTTGACCGACCTGTCCGTCGGCGAGATCGCGCTGGCGCTCTCTTATGGCTCCCACAGCGCCTTCGTGCGCAGCTTCCGGCGCTGGACCGGCCGCGCCCCTTCGGACTGGCGCCGGGCGCCCGGTGAAGCCGGGGGGACGGACTGAAGCCCGGGACAGCCGGGCGAAGTGCGGACCGCACCGGCCTGAAGGGCGGCCGACTGGAGCGCCGGCACAAAAAAGGGCGCGCCGGTGATCCGGTGCGCCCCTGATTGCGGCGGGAGAGACTGGCCGGTCCCCGTCCGGCTGCCTGTTCCGAAGTCTGCCCCTGCGCCCGGCGGGAATGTCCCGGTTGCAGCGCCGGCAGGGCCGCCATCCGCCCGACGGGCGCGGCCGGCCGGCGGACGGGCTCAGGCCCGGGTCAGCCGGTTGACGTTGGAGCGGGCTACGCTGCCGACGGAATCAATCCACGTTTCGGCGACGCGCATGGAGAAGGTCACGGGATCCATGACCAGAGCGGGCTGATGCATCATCTTCATGGCCGTGTCGGCCGCTTCGGCGCCGGCACGGGCAAAGGACGGGCCTTTTTCGGAGACCATGCGCTCGGCTTCGTGCATCGCGTCGGAGCCGCCCTCGGCAATGCGCATCAGGCGCAGGGCGATGACGGTGGAAGCGTCGAGCACCAGCCGGTTGGCGGCGATGGCCACATTCAGCGGCAGAAAGGAAGAAGCGGACTCCGACATGATACGGTCTTTTCCCCGATTAAGGAGGCGGTCCGGCACCCGGGTCGGGTGGACGTGCGGGCACTGGACGGAAGCCGTATCCGGACGGGCGATCCCCGGAAGATCGGGGGGACGGAGGTCCGGGCGGCGGCGGACGGGCGGATCCGGAGGAGAGTGGACCCGCGTTCTTAACAATCAGGAAACCTGCGGTGCACAACGCAGGAGTCGCTCGATCCCGGGCACGAGGTCCGTGTGGTCCGAAACGATCTCCTGGGCTCCGGCCGCAAACAGGCGGTCGGCGTCGTGATATCCCCACGGCACCGCCAGCGCGGCAGCGCCTGCTGCCCGCGCCATGGCCATGTCGAAGCCGGTATCGCCAATCACGACCGTGCGCTCGGGCGCGCCGCCGGTTTCGGCGAGCGCCTGCAGCACCATGGCCGGGTGAGGCTTGGAGGGGGCGTCGTCGGCCGTCTGCAGGGTGGAGAAAAAGCTCTCCAGCCCGTGCAGTGCCAGGATCGCGTTCAGGCCCCGGCGAGACTTGCCGGTGACGATCCCGATCAGCGTATCCGGCCGGTCGGCAAGCACTTCAAGCGCGGTGCGGATGCCGGGATAAAGGGGCGCGGTCATGGAGGGATCGCGCCGCAGGTCGGAATAGGTTTCCTTGTAGGCTTCAACAACCTCCGACAGCGCGGGCTCGTCAAGATCGGGCGCCAGAGTGGAAATCGCGATCGGCAACGACAGACCGACGATCCCGAGCACCGCGTCCCGCGATGGCGGAACCAGACCATGCCGCCCGAAAGCGGTGGTCATCGTCGACACGATCACGTTCTGGCTGTCCACGAGGGTTCCGTCACAGTCGAAGAGGATCAGATCCATCAGCCGGGGACCCCGCGGGCCCGATCTGCCGTGGTCATCCGATCCATGATCGTCCTTTCGTGCGGAACCACCCTCCCGGGCGGGCCAAAGCCGTAGTGAACTGCAGACACCGGGCCCGCCCGTCCGCTTGCTGCGGAGAGCGCCCCGACGCCGCAGATATAGGCGTTTTCCCGGTCATGGTCATGCGAAATCGACATACCCCCACGGCATAGCCGGCTTATGGAAAATGAGGATCTCCGCCGGAAACGGCGCATTTTTCGCTTGGGGTGTGTCGGGACGCGTCATGCCCCCGGCGCATAGAAGCCGATCCCCTCCTGCATCCCCAACAGCATCCGGCCGGTGCCGAAGGCCAGCGCAACCACGAGGGTTGCAAGGAGCGCACGGTCGACCGCCGTGCGTGCGCCCTGGAAGGGGCCATAGGCGAAGCCGAAGGCGGTGGCGAAGGCGAGGCCGACGCAGAAGCCGGCCAGAACATCGCTCGGCCAGTGGGCGCCCAGATAGAGGCGGCTGGCCATCATGCCCGACACCATCAGCGCCAGTGCGCCCCGGGCGAGGGTGCGCCCGGCGCCGCCCGCACCGATCAGCACGAACAGCAGGCCGGCGCAGGTGGTGGTCATGGTGGCGTGGCCGGAGGGGAAGGAGAATGCTTCCACCCCCTGATAGAGATCGCTCGGCCGGGGAATGGCGATGAGGGGCTTCAGCCCGGAGACCAGCAGCCGCGCCACCAGCATGGTGGCGGCGATGCCAAGCGCCAGCCGGAGGGATTTCTGCGCCGCCAGCACCACGACGAGGGCGATCGTCGCCACGATCATCACCGGGGCATCGCCGAAGGAGGTGAGCGACACCACCAGCGGATCCAGCGCCGCGCTGCGGCCGGCCTGTGCCCAGGCGCTCAGCATCTGATCGAGCCCGCCGAACAGCGGTTGTGCCGCTTCATCGGCATGGAGGGCATCGACGCCGAGGCCAAGCACCAGGGCGATGAGCAGGGCCACCGCCAGCACCGGCAGGGGATCCGGCCGCGGCCGCACGAAGGTGCGGGCCACCAGATGCCGGCGGGTGCCGTCGCCCTCCAGCCGGGCGGCCACCCGGTCGCGGGCAGGCCAGCCAGCGGCAAGGCCGCGATCCAGCACCAGATGGAAGATCAGGAAAACCGGCACGGCGCCAAGGCCGGCCAGAAGAAAGAAGCGCATGCCGGGCTCCGGTCGGACGGGGGAACCGCGATCACATGGTCCTCCCGCTCCGGCAGGTCAAGCCGTCGGGGGCCGGCAGGCCGGCCTTGGCCGCGTTGCGGAGGTCATACCAAAGATCCCTGAAAGGGACTCTTTGGTATTCCGATGCAGATTCTCCATGCCATTGGTGCATATGGGAAATCTGAAGTTCTTCAGGCGCACGGTGCGGTCTGCACCTCGTGCGTCTGGTATCACACGTTCAGCAGCAGATATTCCCGTTCCCAGGACGAGATCACCCGGTTGTAGAGGCCCCATTCCAGGGTCTTCACCTCGACGAAGGCGTCGACGAATCGGGGGCCGAGGATGCGGCGCAGCGGCTGGGAGCGCGACAGCATTTCCAGCGCGTCCTGAATGTGGCGCGGCAGGGAGAAGGGGAGCGTGTGGGCATCATAGGTGATGACCGGCTCCGGATCCAAATCCTCCTCCAGCCCGACGAGGCCGCAGGCGAGCGTTGCGGCAATCGCCAGATAGGGGTTGGAGTCGGCGCCGATCACCCGGTTCTCGACCCGGCGGGCATCCGGCGGGCTGTCCGGCACCCGGAGGCCGCAGGTGCGGTTGTCGCGGCCCCAGTGGACGTTGATCGGCGCATCGGATTCCAGCCGGATGCGGCGATAGGAGTTCACGTTCGGCGCAAACAGCGGCATCGCCGAGGGGATGTGGCGCTGCAGGCCGGAGATGTAGGTGAGCAGCGACCGGCTGTCGGCGCCGTTGGCATCGACGAAGATGTTCTGCCCGTCGCTCTGGCGCACGATGGACTGGTGCACATGCATGGCCGAGCCGGGCTCGTTCATGTGCGGCTGGGCCATGAAGGTGGCGTACATCTGGTGCCGCATGGCCGCCTGACGCACGGTGCGCTTGAACAGGAAGGCCTGATCGGCAATCTCCAGCGGGTCGCCATGGCGGAAATTCATTTCCAGCTGGGCGGGGCCGGCCTCGTGGGCCATGGTGCCGATCTCGATGCGGGAGGCCTCGGCGAAGGCGTAGATGTCCTCCACCACCGGGTCGAACTCGTTGGCGGCCTCGATGCCATAGGCCTGCCGGCCGGATTCCGCCCGGCCCGACAGACCCTTCGGGGTTTCCAGCGGCAGGTCCGGATCATTGGAGCGGGCGACGAGATAGAACTCGATTTCCGGTGCCACCACCGGCTTCAGGCCGGCACGGGCATATTCTTCCAGCACCCGTTTCAGCACCGTGCGCGGGGCGAAATCCACCGGCTGATTGTCGGTGAAGCGGGCATCGCAGATCACCTGCGCCGTCGGCTCCTGATACCAGGGCACGATGCGGATGGTGGCGAAATCCGGCACGGCGCGGATGTCCCGGTCGGTCTCGGCGCCCACCCGGGTCTCGTTCACGGTGTCGCCGGTGACCGACTGGAACAGCACCGATTCCGGCAGTCGCAGGCCCTGGGTATCGAGGGCGCGGATGAAATCCTCCCGCGGCACGATCTTGCCGCGCATGATCCCGTTCATGTCCGGGACGATGCACTCGATCTCGTCGATCTTGCGCGCGCGCAGCCATCCGACACAGTCCTCCACAGTGGTGGGGGGCGCTTCGGTCTCGGGGCGATCGGAGGACATCGGGCAGGACTCGCTTGGGGTGTGTGGAGACGTCCGGAACGGACGACGACACCCGAAGTGTGCGTCAGGAGGCGATCGCCCGTCCAGATGGTCCCTCCTCGATCCAGCGGGGACCATTGGCCGCGTCCCCCCCTTCCCTGGAAGCGTGCTCGACCGACTGCATCACCCGATTGCGGCCGGCGGACTTGGCGGCATAGAGCGCGGCATCGGCATCGGCAAACAGGTTGTTGGCCAGACCGGGCTTCGGCCGGGCGGTGGCGACGCCGATCGACAAAGTGAGGCGGCCCGAGCCATTGGGCTGAAGCGGCAGCCCCGCCTCCTCCATCTGTTCGCGGATGCGCTCGGCCAGAATGCGCGCGCCGGCGGGCCCGGTGCCGGGCAGGAGCACGGCAAACTCCTCGCCGCCGATGCGGGCGGCGAAATCGCCGGGGCGGTGGATCTCGCCGGCGATCACCCGGGCGATACGTTTCAGCACGGCGTCGCCGGTCTCGTGGCCGAAATGGTCGTTGACCAGCTTGAAGCGGTCGGCATCGATGGCGAGCAGGGAGAGCGCCTGCCCTTCCCGGGCGGCCCGGCCCCATTCGATGGCCATCATCTGGTCATAGCGGCGCCGGTTGGGCAGGCCGGTGAGAGCGTCAGTGGCGGCGAGGGTTTCCATCTCGTCGCCGCGGGCGCGCAGCACCCGGGCTTCCGCCAGCCGGTCGGTCACATCGCGCATGGAACCGATAACGAGAGGCGGATCGCCGCTTTTCCGGCCGGGGCCGAGGCGGGCGATGATTTCCATGTCGCGATAGGTGTCGCTGTTGCCCGGCAGAAATCGGGCAACCAGCGTGACGCTGCGGCGGCCGGCGGCAAGAGCCGCCAGGGCATCCCGGGTCAGGATGCGATCATCGGGATGCAGGAACTGCTCCCACTGCCGCTCGAAGAAAGCACTGATGTCGCGATGGAAATGTTCGCCCATGGACGGCGAGACAAATGCGACGGCGCCCCGCACATCACACACGAACAGCATGTCGCCGGTGTGCATGGCGATGAGTTCATAAATGTCCTGATTGAGGGCCGCGCGGGCATTGAGCTTGTCGCGCTCGGTCATAAGCGCCGCGATGGTGATGAAGATCCACAGCAAGAAGAGGATATAGAGGTGCGCGATGGCGACAGCTTCAATCACCGAGCGGTTGGCGCGCAGTAGCACCGGGCCATGGCCTGTCAGGGTTGCCGCCAGCAGGGTGATAGTCAGGCACCACAGGCCGATCAGCACGCCGGGAAAGCCGTCCCGGAACAGCACGAAGATGAGCACGGGCACGGTAGACAGCAGCCATACCGGCGTGGCCGTGAACACCGACACCCACAGGCAGATGAGGGCCTGCAGGGTCAGCAGCGCGATGATCTCGGCCAGCCGGCCGCTGGCGTGCTGGCGGTGGAAATAGTCCGGGATGACGCGCAGCAGGGCTGGCACCGTCAGAGCGGTCCCCACGGCATCCGACAGGAACCAGTAAGGGGCTTCCGCCAGTGGTACGGTCTGGAGCATCAGCACCGCAAGCAGGGTGCAGCCGCTCGGGATCATGACCAGGGCAACGAGGCAGAAACGCCCCCAGGCGGCCATGCTGTCGCTACGCCCCGCCACCCAGTCCTGATCCCGGGCTAGCAGGCGGGCGCCGGCCATCACGACGAGCACATTGAGGGCGAGCGAGACCAGAACCTCGGTGTGGCCGCTGTAGAATAGCCACGGCACCGGAACGCTGACGCAGATGCAGGCGAGGGCGATGGCCGTCCACAACCGCGCCGGGGTGCGCAGCAGCACCGCCAGCAGCACGCCATTGGCCAGCCAGATCACCGGGCCCTGGGCCAGCGCATTCAGGGCGAGCGAACAAAAAATCGCCGAGGCGAAGCCGATGGCTCCTCCCGCAATGCGCCTCAGATCGCGCCCTCTGTCCATGACACATCCCCCGACGCGCGCGCTTTCCCGGATGTCTCGACTGACGGACGCGTGCCGGACACACCAGCATCGCCTCGGGGTGCGATGTTGATCTGCCGGCCATCACGGGGGGGCATCTGGCCACCTTGCCATTCTTCCATGCGTGTAGGGGCGCATGGGGATGGATCCATCGAACCCCGTCATCATACACGCGACGGACGCGGCGGGGCAGGAGAGGCCCCCGGATCATTCAAATGAAGGATTTTCGGCTGCAACCGCGACAAAGATTGAAGTCTCTGGTGCAACTCGCCTTTCGCCCTGACCCGAGGGTAGTTGTGTCCGTGCGGGTCAATTCGCCGCGCGTCTGGCGGATGCGGTCCGGCCTCAGCGGCCGATCTGGGCGGCCATCTTCTCGCGCCGGCGCTGTACCGAGGACGGGATACGCATGGACTCGCGATATTTGGCGACGGTGCGCCGGGCGATGTCGATGCCGGCATCCTTGAGGGTTTGCACGATGGCATCGTCGGAGAGCACGGCATCGGCCGGCTCGGCGTCGATGAGGGCGCGGATGCGGTGGCGCACGGCCTCCGCCGAGTGGGCATCGCCGCCATCGGAGGCCGCAATCGACGAGGTGAAGAAATATTTCAGCTCGAAGATGCCGCGGGTCGTCGCCATGTACTTGTTGGCCGTCACCCGGCTGACCGTCGACTCATGCATGCCGATGGCTTCGGCCACGGTCCTGAGGTTCAGCGGGCGCAGATGGGCGACGCCATGGGCGAAGAAGGCGTCCTGCTGGCGCACGATTTCGCTGGAGACCTTCAGGATCGTCTTGGCCCGCTGGTCCAGGCTCTTCACCAGCCAGTTCGCGGTCTGCAGGCAGTCCGACAGATAGGCCCGCTCCTCGCCCGGCTTGGTGGTGCGCACGACGCGGGAATAATAGCTCTGGTTGACGAGCACCTTCGGCAGGGTGTCGGAGTTCAGCTCCACGATCCACTCGCCATTGGCGGCAGCCTGCACCACCACATCGGGCACGATGGCCTGCACCGAGGATTCGCCGAAGGCGAGGCCGGGCTTGGGATCGAGACCGCGCAGCTCGCGCACCATGTCGGCGACATCCTCGTCGTCGACGCCGCAGAGGCGCCTGAGCGCTGCAAAATCCCGCCGGGCGACCAGAGGCAGATTGTCGACAAGGGCCTTCATGGCTGGATCGAGCCGGTTGCGCTCCTTGAGCTGGAGGGCCAGGCACTCGCCGAGGTCGCGGGCAAACACCCCTGGCGGATCGAAGCCCTGCAGCACGCCAAGGGTCTCTTCCACCAGCGCGACGGTGGTCCCCAGCCGCTCGGCGACGGACTCCAGATCCGTGCGCAGATAGCCGGCCTCGTCCACGGCGTCGATGAGGTCCCGGGCGATCAGCCGCCGCACCGGATCGGCAAAGGCCAGCGCCACCTGCTCTTCCAGATAATCGCGCAGCGACACGTCCCGGGCGGCGAAGCCATCCAGGCCCAGGTCCTCGCCACCGGCCCGGCTGGCCGTTGACCAGCTGTCGCCGACAAGGCGGGCGGGATCGAGGGAGTCGCTGCCGGCATCGTCGGCGTAGAGGTCGCGCGGGTCGGTGTCCATTTCGGCGGCGACACTGGCCGGGCTCGCCGACAGCGCGGCCTCCAGCGGCGCCGGGCCGATCACCTCGCCATCGTCATTGCTCCCGGAGGAAGAGACGCCAGCGCTGTCGCTGCCGGGCACGTGTCCGTCAAACTCGCCATCGGCCAGACCGGACGGGCCGGACAGCGGCTCCGGCGAGCGGGCATCGAAGGCATCCGAGGCGGTTTCGGGCCGGCTGGTGTCCGGCTCCTCGCGCTCCAGCAGCGGATTGCGCTCGAGTTCGGCGTCGACATAGGCCACGAGATCGAGATTGGACAGCTGCAGCAGCTTGATCGCCTGCATCAGCTGCGGCGTCATCACAAGCGACTGACTCTGGCGAAACTCGAGCTTTTGAGAAAGGGCCATGTGTCGCGAGCACCATTCCGATGACGGGAGAGCCGTGCGGCTGGTCCGATTCTTGCGTGTCCTTTTCTCGGATAACCGGGATCGGGTTCCCGTTAAAGCGTAAACTGCTCCCCTAGGTAAAGACGCCGCACATTGGGGTCGGTCACGATGGCCTCCGGCGTGCCCTCGGTCAGCACCTCGCCCGAGGCGATGATGTAGGCCCGGTCGATGAGGCCGAGGGTTTCGCGCACATTGTGATCGGTGATGAGCACGCCGATGCCGCGCTCGGTCAGGTGGCGCACCAGAACCTGAATGTCGCCAACGGCGATGGGGTCGATGCCGGCAAAGGGTTCGTCGAGCAGCATGAAAGACGGCCGGCTGGCCAGTGCCCGGGCGATTTCCGCCCGCCGCCGCTCGCCGCCCGACAGCGCTACCGCCGGGGAATCCCGGAGATGGGCGATGCGGAACTCGGCCAGAAGGTTCTCCAGATCCTCCTTGCGGCGGGCCTTGTCGGGCTCCACCACTTCCAGGATCGAGCGGATGTTGTCCTCCACCGTCATGCCGCGGAAGATCGAGGCTTCCTGGGGCAGGTAGCCGATGCCGAGGCGCGCGCGCCGGTACATGGGCAGGGTGGTGACGTCATAGCCGTCCAGCAGGATGCGGCCGGCATCGGGCCGGATCAGGCCGGTGATCATGTAGAATACGGTGGTCTTGCCGGCGCCGTTGGGGCCGAGCAGGCCGACGGATTCGCCGCGCCGCACCGTCAGCGACACCGAACGCACCACCTTGCGGCGCTGATAGGCCTTGGCCACGGTCTCCACGCTGAGGGAGCGGCTGGCGCCGGCATCCAGCCCCTGGGGATCATGGGGGTGGAGCAGGTGGTGCGCAGCCCGGCGGACGCTGCCGCCGAGGCCTTCCTTGCCGGTCTCGCTCTTGCCGGTCTCGCTCTGGGGCACGGGGAGGATCGCTCTTCTCTCGGGTGTCCGCCGCTCACAGCCAAAGGGGGGAGCCGGCGGCCGCCACGGCCACGGGGAACGACGGGACCCGGCAGGCCGGTCCCGGCAGGGGCGGGGCGAAGCGCACGGTCCGTGTCCTTCGCAAGGTTGATGCGGCGGCAGCCCTGCGGTCCGGACCGGGGTCATCGCCGGAAATCTCAGGGCCGGCCGCGGCCGGGCCCCGCGCCGGGGCTCACGGCTTGGCGGCGCCCGGCTGGGAGTTCGGCACCAGCAGCATCTGAACGCGCTGGGCGGTCGATTCCATGCGTGCCTGTCCGCTGGCCAGATCGACCACCAGACGCCCGCCGCGCAGCACATTCTTGCCCTGGGTCAGGGTGACGTTGCCGTTGACCACGAGCTTGCGGCCCTGCACGTCGAAATCGGCGCTCTCGCCGGTGGCCGTCTGGTCCTTGGAGGTGACCAGCACCCGGCCCGAGGCTTCCAGCCGCGAGATGTTCTGCTGGGTCGCGCCGCCCTGGGCATTGCCACCGAGACCGCCGCCGTCGGCGATATAATGGACAACCAGCTTCTGGGTGCGCAGTGTCGCATCTTCCTGGCGCACGCTGACATTGCCGGTGAAGACGGCCGTCTTGTCCTTCTCGCGCACTTCCAGCTGGTCGGCCTCGATCTGGATCGGGGCGTTGCGGTTCTGTCCGAGGCCGGCGAAGGCGCTGCTGTCCGTCGTCGTGGTCGACTGGGCGAAGGCTGCCCCGGGGAGGGGGGCGGCGAGCAGCACGGCGGCAAGGGCCAGCAGCGGACGGCAGGAGCGGAGGGGCAGGCGGGCGGGCGGCCGATGGGTCATGGGGTCGTTTCTTCTGACGGTGCCGCGGGAATGAGGGTGAGCGAGACGCCGCCGGTGAAGGTTACCACGCCGGCCTTGTCGTCGAGCCGGGCGCCCTTTGCCTTCAGGGAGCCCCGCTCGGAGGTGATCTCGATGGGCGACGTCACGGTGGCGCCGCCGCTCTTCAGGTCGATCTCGACCCGGGTGAGATTGGCATCATAGCCCTGACTGGAATTGACCTTGAGGCCGTCATCCAGCACCAGATGCTCGCCCACCGTATCATAGGTGCCCGATTTCGCGGTGAAGTCGGCGGTGCCATCGCTGCCGAGATTGATGTGGGCGACGATGTTCTCCAGCTGCACGAGGGTAGGGTTGGAGAAGCTCTGCAGCGCTTTTTCCGCTGTTACCTCGTAGCTGTTGCCCTTGCCATCGGTGCCGGAGAGCCGCGGCGTCTCCATCACCACGCCTTCCCGGGTCACGCCGAGGGAGGCGACGTCCATGCCGGTGAGGAAGGACGGCACCAGAAGCGCGCCGACGAGCAGCAGCGCCAGCACGCCGCCGATCACGGGCAGCAGCACGCGCAGCCGCCGCACCCGGCCGGAATGGCGCCGGGCCGCCTTCTGGGCGCGCGACAGCGCTGCCCCGGTCAGCTCCGGGGACATGGGGTCCGACAGGGTTTCCGCAGGTGTGCCGGCGGGGGCACTGTCGGATGGTTCGGCAGGCGGAGGGGGCGCGGCGGGATGCGGCGCGGAGGCGATACTCATGACAGGACTCCGGTCGTCTCCCTCGATGGTGGGCGGCCCGGCCGGGCCGGCACATCGGACACGCGGACCCGTCGGGCCTCCCCGGTCCCTCGGGGGACACGGACGGGAGGACGCGACGGCTGGAACGACAGACACCCCCGCGGACCTATGGCCCCCGGAGGCGGAGAGAGTGTCGGCGCCGGAGAGGACCGGCAGAGGCTCAGGAGTGGGCGAGGATATCTACCTCGGGCCATCCGGAGAGATCGAGCTTCACCCGCGCGGGCAGGAAACGGAAGCAGGCCTCTGCCAGCTCCGTGCGGCCTTCCCGTTCGAGCATGATATCCAGCCGGGCCTTCAGCGCGTGCAGGTGCAGCACGTCCGAGGCGGCATAGGCAAGCTGGGCATCGGTGAGGGTGTCGGCCCCCCAGTCCGAGCTCTGCTGCTGCTTGGAGAGATCCACGCCAAGCAGTTCGCGCGTCAGGTCCTTGAGGCCATGCCGGTCGGTATAGGTGCGCACCAGACGTGAGGCGATCTTGGTGCAGTAGACCGGCTCGGGCATCACGCCGAAGGTGTGATAGAGGATGCCGAGATCAAAGCGGGCGAAGTGGAACAGCTTGGTGACATCTGGATCACCGAGCAGCTTCTGCAGATTGGGGGCCTCGGTCTGGCCCTGCTCGATCTGCACCACATCCGCCGAGCCATCGCCCGGCGAGAGCTGCACGACGCACAGCCGGTCCCGGTGCGGGTTGAGCCCCATGGTCTCGGTGTCGATGGCGACGACCGAACCATAGTTGTTGAGGTCGGGCAGGTCGCCCCGGTGGCGCCGGATCATCTTGGAAATCGGTCTGTTCCCGTTATGGACGCTTGTCTGTAGCATCGGGCCGCCGGCCCGTCCAGCGCCCGGGGGCTGCGCCCCCGGGTGGTCAGGCCGGATCGGACGGAGACCATTCTATTCCAGTGTGGGCCACAGTCCTTTATTTTCGGTAAGGGCTTTGCGGCGCCCGGGGTCGGATGCGGGCCGGGCGGCGGCACGGGAGGATGACCATGACGACACTCAGTGGACCCCGGCTTGCGCCCAAGGGTGGCCGACAGGCGTCGGGGCTGGTGGTGCTGCTGCACGGCTATGGCGCTGATGGCGACAACCTGATGCTTCTGGCCGAGCACTGGGAGCCGGATTTTCCCGGCCTCGCCTTCGTCGCGCCCAACGCGCCGCATCTCTGCGATGTCACTGCCTTCGGCCGGCAGTGGTTTCCCTTGTCGCCCACCCGGGACCCGCAGGATTATCGCCTGGGCGTGCAAGGGGCGATGCCAGATCTCGACGCCTTTCTCGATGCCGAGCTTGCCCGGCTGGGGCTTGCCGATGACCGGCTGGTGATCGCCGGCTTCAGCCAGGGCTGCATGCTGGCGCTGCACGCCGGCTTCGCCCGGCCGCGGCCTCCGGCGGCCGTCATCGGCTATTCCGGCCTGCTGGCCGATCCCGGCGTGATCTCCACCCGGGATCCCGCCCTGCCGGCACCCGCCGTTGCCCTCATCCATGGCGGCGCCGATGACATCGTTTTGCCGGACTGGATGACGGTAGCCGCCGCCAAGCTCGATGCTGCCGGCATCTCTCACTCCACCCGGCTGTGCCCCGGCCTCGGCCACGCCATCGACGCCGATGGCATCGCCGCCGGGCGGGAGATCCTGGCCCGGGTATTCCCGGGCTGAGGGGGCAGCAAGAGGAGCGAGGCGAGGCTCAGCCTTCCCCGGGGGCTTCCACCAGCCGGGTCTGGAGCCACAGGCTGCCCGAGACGGCGTCTCCCGGTGCCGGCCGCCAGTCGCCGGCAAAGCCCGCGGCGGAAACATGGACCGGCAGCACCAGATCCGTGCTGCCGAGCCGGGCGAGCCGGGTTTCCACCCGCCACAGCCTTTCCCCGAGCACCGTGACTGCATCCGGCGTCACCGCGACGACCACGCCCTGGAAGTGCATGTCATCCGGCCGGCCGTCGGGCAGCCGGCGCAGCGACAAGGGGCGGTTCCCGGCCTCTGCGACAGACGGGCCCATGCGGCCGAGGGCGGTGAGGGCGAAGGCAACGGGATCATTTTCCCGGTAGCGGCCACGGTTGCGCCAGTAGAAGCTGTCAAAGGCATCGACGATACGGCCATGGCCGAGGTCCAGCCGCAGCCGTGCCTCCAGCCGGCCGGGGAACAGCGCGATCCCGCGCACCCGGGCAGGCAGCGCCGCGGCCGCCCCCAGATGCGGATAGGCGGTGCGGATCTCCCGGACCGTCGGCTGGCCCCGGTCATCAAGGGACACCTGCACGACGCACAGGAGCCCGCTGGCCGGCTGTCCGCCGGAGCGATCGGCCTGCAGCAGGGCGAAGGCGAGGGGTTCGCCGGCCGCCATCAGCGCGCCGGTGCTGGCGGCATGGGGCGGCACGATCTCGCAGGACGGCGTTGCCGCGTCGATCCGGGCCTGCACCTGCGGGAGGGCGTCGCCGAGGAGGGCGGCCCAGTGGTCCCGGTGTCCGCCGGCCTCGGCAGCGTCGAGAGGACGGGCGGACTGGCACAAGAGCGGCATCGGGATCTCCTTTGCAGGCGGACGGAAGACCGGGACGGGGAGGGCCCACGCGGCCTCCAGTGCCATCGACGCCCGGGACTCGTCAAAAGGCCGCGGCTTCCGCGGGTTTTTGCAGACGGACGGGCTTCACAAGACCGACATGGGATGCGTACACTATTTCCATGGCTCGACGGGAGCCTTGCGCGAGGCAGGCTCGGCGAGCCGGATGAAACCGGCCGAGGAGCAGGGCTTGACGATCGCGGTCGTACCCGAAGCACATCCGGCTCTGGTGCTCAACGCGGATTTCCGTCCGTTGAGTTACTATCCGCTGTCCCTTTGGTCCTGGCAGGACGCCATCAAGGCGGTGTTCCTGGACCGGGTCAATATTGTCTCCAGTTATGATGTCATGGTCCGCAGCCCTTCCTTCGAGATGCGGCTGCCCAGCGTGGTATCGCTGAAGGCCTATATCAAGCCGGCCCGCAATCCGGCGTTCACGCGGTTCAACGTGTTTCTGCGTGATACCTTTGCCTGCCAATATTGCGGCTCCACCGAAGATCTCACCTTCGATCATCTGATCCCGCGCTCCAAGGGCGGGCAGACCAGCTGGGAAAATGTGCTGACTGCCTGTGCGCCGTGCAATCTGCGCAAGGGCAGCCTGTCGTGCGACGAGATCGGCGTCTGGCCGCGCCAGATGCCCTATCGCCCGACGGTGCAGGATCTGCACAACAATGGCCGGTTGTTCCCGCCGAACTACCTGCACGATAGCTGGATGGATTTTCTCTACTGGGACGCGGAACTGGATCCGTGATTTCGAACGGGTGGTGACCGCGGTTATTTTTATTGCGGTGCGGCAAGTGTATTTCCTGCCAGACGATGGGAGGACTGCAACCTTGCAGGGCTAGTCTGGGCCGGGCATTGGCGGAACTGGATGATCGGGTGTATAGTTTTCCCCACGGCCGGTGACAGGCCGAATGCAGAGCGGGGGAGACGCCCAGATGCTCCAGACCAAATCCGCCATCCGCTGCCTCACCGAGGTGGAGTGCTCCGAAGCCGTCGGCGCCCTGGCCCACTGGCGCCTGGACGAGCGCGGCACGGCCATTCATCGCGGCCTGCGCTTTCCGGATTTCGCCACGGCCTTCGGCTTCATGACCCGGGTGGCGCTGGCCGCCGAGCGGCTGGACCATCACCCCGACTGGTCCAATTCCTATGGCCGGGTGCTCATCACCCTGACCACCCATGATGTCGGCGGCGTCACCGGCCGCGACCTTCTGCTCGCCCGCGCCATCGACGACATCGCCACCGCCATGGGCGCCGGCTGAGGCGGGGGGGCGATCACGGGATCTCGGGGCGTCCTGTTCGGATGGCTCCCGTCTCCGGAGCGGATGGCGTCCGCTTCGCCCGCTGCCACGGCCGTCTCTGGCGGGAGACCAAGCCGAAAGTCGCGCCGCAAGCACGGCTTTCTGCCGTTTGAGCACGCGAGGACCTGGCCGCAGTTGCCGGGAGCCTCTCCCATCGACGCGCCCGGGGCATGAAATTTTTGCCGGCTGGTCTTTTCGGAGGCGCTTTTCGTTCCTACTATCATTGTGGCGCGGCGGTAGTCCGCGATCCCGTGAGGAGCGAAGATGGCACGCTGGACGCAGGATGGCTCGGTGGAGCCGGAGATTCTGGTTCCCGGCAGCTGGGGGCCGCAGAGCGACGCCGGTCGGGAAGAATCGGTGCGCAAGGGCTTCTGGCAGACCCTGAAGAAGGCCGCACGGCGCTTTTCCTTCAGTGAAGATCTGGTGGCCGCCTATTATTGCGCCCTGGATCCGGCCACTCCCGCCCGGGTGCGGGCGACGCTGTTTGCGGCGCTCGCCTATTTCGTGCTGCCGGTGGATGCGATTGCCGATGTCGCCCCGGTGATCGGCTTCACCGATGATGCGGCGGTGCTGATGGCCGCCATCGGCATGGTGAAGACCCATATCCTGCTGAAGCATCGGCTGGCCGCCCGCGACGCCCTGTTCGAGCGCCGCTGAGCGTCCGATCGATCGCGGATCGGGCTGCAGGCCATCGCGCGACTTCGGCGACAAGCCACGAAGACCTTTTCGAGTGCGCCGTGCGGAGTTCTCCAGCCTCCAGAGGCCAAGAGAATTCCGCCGCCTTCACCGGTCGCCAGTCTTTTTAGCCTCTGGTCTCAGTCGACGACGTCCGGTACCCGGTTGCGGGTGAGGTCCGGGGTCTCCGGATCGGCGTGGACCTTGCGCTTCGGCAGCTTCACCTTCTCGCGTGGCACATCCGCATAGGGGATGCGCGACAGTAGATGGCTGATGATGTTCAGCCGTGCCCGCTTCTTGTCGTCGGAGTGGGCCACGAACCACGGCGCCCACGGGGTGTCGCTGGCGGCAAACATGTCGTCCCGGGCGCGGGAGAACGCGTCCCAGCGGGTGTAGGATTCCAGATCCATCGGCGACAGCTTCCAGATCTTGCGCGGGTCGTTGATCCGGCCCTCCATGCGCCGGGTCTGCTCTTCCGGCGACACCTCCAGCCAGTATTTGAGAAGGATCACGCCGGATTCGACGATGGCCTTTTCGACATTGGCGACGCTGGCGAGGAAGGTCTTGGCCTGCTCTTCCGTGCAGAAGCCCATGACGCGCTCGACACCGGCACGGTTGTACCAGGAGCGGTCGAAGATGATGATCTCTCCGGCGGCCGGCAGGTGCGGCACATAACGCTGGATGAACATCTGCGATTTCTCGCGCTCGGTGGGCGGCGGCAGGGCGACGACGCGGAACACCCGCGGGCTGGTGCGCTCCAGCATCGCCTTGATGACGCCGCCCTTGCCGGCGCCGTCGCGGCCCTCGAACACGATGCACACCTTGGCGCCGGTGTGCTTCACCCAGAGCTGAAGCCGCACCAGTTCGGCATGAAGATCCTTCAGCCGGGCCTCATAGTCCTTGCGCTTCAATGCGTCCGCGGCGCCCATGGTCCGCGCCTCCTCTTTGCTCCGGTGGGGGAGGGGCGGGTCTCCCCGGCCATCACCCGTGCCCCCGCTCTGGTGCGCAAAGGATGGACCCGGCCGATGCCGCGGTCCATGCGGGGCATCGGCAGAAACGCAGCTCTGTTGTCGCGCAAAAAAGAAAAAGCCCCGGCGGAGCGGATCCGCCGGGGCTTTCTGATTCGGGGTGCTTCTGCCGTCAGGCAGACACCGGAAGTCAGGCGACTTCGAGCTTCGCCTTCGCGGTCTCGACGAGGGCCTTGAAGGCCTCCGGCTCGCGGATGGCGAGGTCGGACAGGACCTTGCGGTCGATCTCGACCTCGGCCTTGGCGAGGCCGTCGATGAAGCGCGAATAGGTCAGGCCATATTCCCGGACCGCGGCGTTGATGCGCTGGATCCAGAGGGCGCGGAAGTTCCGCTTGCGGACGCGACGGTCACGCGTCGCGTACTGCATCCCCTTCTCGACCGCCTGCTTGGCGATCCGGATGGTGTTCTTGCGCCGGCCATAATAACCCTTGGCGGCAGCAAACACCTTCTTGTGCTTGGCATGGGCGGTAACGCCCCGCTTCACGCGAGCCATGGCAAACTCCTGGTATAGATTTCAGCGTGAGAAAGAAGCGAACGCGTCAGCCGTGCAGCCACTGCTTGACGATGCGCGCATCCGACTCGCAAAGGACGGTGGTGCCGCGGGCATTGCGGATGAACTTGGTCGTCCGCTTGATCATGCCGTGGCGCTTGCCGGCCTGCTGAACCTTCACCTTGCCGGTGGCGGTGAGCTTGAAGCGCTTCTTGGCGCCCGACTTGGTCTTCATCTTGGGCATTCGGCTCTCCGAAGTGTGGAGGACCTCCCGGAACCCGCCGCGCGAACCGCAGAAAGACCGGCGGTGAGCCAGCCTGTCATGGTCGCGAGCGGAAAGGGGGATCCGTGAGCGATCAGGGAACCGGCACGGCAGCCCATTTCAGCCGGCCGATCCCACGAGACGGCGCTCTATAGCGCGGGAACCGCGGCGATGCAAGGAAAGCAGGCCGGGATTCAGGGCCTGCTCCCCATCCGTTTTCAGTTCCCCGCCGGTGCGGGCGCGGGTTTCAGCGCGTCCGGGGCGAAGACGCCGCCGAAGGGTGTGGCGGGCCTGGCAGCAGCGGGCGGGGGCTCCGCCGGAGCGGTGGCGGCCGGGGCCGGAGAGCTGCTGCCGAGATTGCCGGGGGCAAAGACACCGCCAAACGGCGTCGCCGGCTTCGGTGCGGCCGGCGCTGCCGGAGCAGGGGCCGGCGCCGATCCGCCCAGATTGCCCGGCGCGAACACGCCGCCGAACGGGCTGGGGGCCTTGCCGGAATCGGGAACGGGCGTGGCGGGCGGGGCCATCTCGCGCAGGCGCTTCTGCTGTTCTTCCATCAGCTTCTGCTGTAGGGCGCGCTTTTCCTGGATGATGCCGTCGCGGCAGACCGAGGAATCGTGCTGGGAGCCGGCCCAGACGGCAGCACCCGCCAGCCCCACCAGCATGACGCCGACAAAGGCCGGGTGCCCCATGACGCGGACGACCGGGTTGTCCATGACGGCGCGGGCCCGGTGACCGCCAGCGGCGATCGCCTCGGAGCGGCGGGCGTGCACCTCGCTGGTCAGCGCCGCGATCAGCGTCACCGCGATGATGATGACGGCGACCGCCGAAATCGACGGGTCGATGCCATAGCGGACTTTCGCCGCCAGCACCGTGGTGAAGGTGGCGCTGGAGCCGATGGTGAAGGTGGTGGTGTTGTAGTTCTCGGCCGAGGCGAGGAAGGCCATCACCGCCGCCGAGCCCAGCGCGGGCCCGAGGAAGGGCAGCAGGATGCGCCGGAACGCCTGACCGGGGGTGGCGCCGAGATCAAGGGCGGCTTCCGTCAGCGTCGGGTCGAAGCGCTGCAGCCGGGCCAGTACCACCAGCATGGTGTAGGCGGAAATGAAGCTGACCTGACCGGCAATGGTCAGGAACATGCCGTTGTTGAGGAAGGAGCCGTAGCCGAGCCCCATGGAGTCCGACACCCGGTTCCAGAACACCAGGGTGGAGATGCCGATGACCACGCCCGGCACCAGAATCGGCGTGATGAACACGGCATAGAGGGTCGCCTTGAACTTCGGGCCGACTTCGGTGAGCGCCAGCGCCCCGGCGACGCCGATGGGCACCGAGAGCGCGACGACGCCGACGCCGATGAGCAGCGTGTTGACGAGGCCGGCAATCAGCCGGTTGTCGCGGGCGAGCACGCCGAACCAGTCGGTGGTGAAGCATTCCCACGGGGTGATGCGCGGGAAGGACGAGGAATTGAACGCCGTGATCACCATGATGATCAGCGGGCCGAACAGGAAAGCGAAGAACAGCGCGCAGAAGCCGATGGTCAGCGTGCGAATGCCGGTCGTATCCGCTCTCATCGGCCGATCTCCCCGATGGAGACCTTGAAGGCGCGCATGAGAAACAGCACGAAGGCCAGACAGACCACCAGCAGCACGACGGCATAGGCCGAGCCGCGCGGCCAGTTGCCGCCATCATTGAACCATTGCGAAATCAGCTGGGTGAACCACAGGTTCGACGGCCCGCCGAGGATCTGCGGCGCGGCCAGGGCGCCGGCGGTCAGCATGAACACCATGGTGGCCCCTGACGCGATGCCGGGCTTGGCCATCGGCAGCACCACCCGCCAGTGCACCCGCCACCAGCTCGCCCCCATGTCGCGCGCGGCCTCGATCTGGTTGCGGTCAAGGGCTTCCACGGCATTGTAGATCGGGAAGATCATCAGCAGGATATAGGCGTAGACGAGGCCCGAATAGAGCGCGATATCGGCACCGATGAAGTCGATCGGCTGCGACCACAGGCCCATGTTCATGCCGACATTGTTCAGCACGCCGGTGGAGCCGAAGATGATGCGGAAGGCGAAGGCGCGCAGGATCTCGTTGACCCAGAACGGCACCACCAGCCCCAGCACCATCAGCCGCGCCGCCGTGCCCCGGGCGCCATGCGCCAGCACATAGGCGATCGGGTAGCAGATGAGGATGTCGAGCACCGTGACGAAGACGGATGCCAGCAGCGTGCGCCCGAGCACCGAGAGATCGAAGCTGTTGATCCCGTCGCCGCCGGATCCGAACAGCACATAGCTGTAGTTTGAGAGGGTGTAGACATCCTTCGGTCCGCCCACTTCGGGCGGGGGCAGGTTGAAGCGGAAGGAGTAGTCCAGCATTGCCGCCTGAGGCAGGACGACGAGCAGGAACACCCAGACCAGAACGGCCAGAAACACGAAGTTGACGACGCCGCCGCCATGGCGGTTGGCCACCGAGACGGCGAAGGCGCGCACCGCGCCGGAGGACGGGCGGGCGGCGGGGGAGGGGGTGCCTGTCATGGGGTGCCCCTCAGCTGCGCGCCAGCGGCCCGTCGGGCAGCACCCAGGCCACCGCGGGATCATAGCCGACGGTGAGGGCGGCGCCCGGCGCGATGCCGGCGGAACGGCCATCATTGACCATGGAGAGGCGCAGCTTCACGTCGCCGCTCTCGATGAAGAGGTGGCGCAGGCTGCCATCGAACTCCTGCCCGGCAACCAGACCGCCGAGGGCAGCCGGGCCCGGGGCCTCGGCCGGCGTCAGATGCTCCGGCCGGATGAACAGGATCACGGCATCGCCGGTCTGATAGGTCCGGGATCCGCCGGCGGTGCCGGTCAGCACGCGGCCATCGGGGATCTGAACCTCGACCAGGGTTCCGGTCTGGCCGACGACGCGGCCGGAAAGCGGGTTGGTCTCGCCCACGAAGGAGGCGACGAAGGAGGTGCGCGGCCGGTCATAGATGGAGGCGGGGTCGTCCACCTGCTCGATGATGCCGCGACTCATCACCGCCACCCGGTCGGACATGGCCAGCGCCTCGCCCTGATCGTGGGTGATGTAGATGAAGGTGAGGCCGACGCGCTTCTGGATGGCGCGCAGCTCGGCGCGCATGTGCTGGCGCAGCTTTAGATCCAGCGCCGACAGCGGCTCGTCGAGCAGCAGGATGTCCGGCTCGACGGCGAGCGCCCGGGCAATCGCCACGCGCTGGCGCTGGCCACCGGAGAGCTCCGTCACCTTCTTGTCGCCCTGGCCGGAGAGCGCAATGAGGTCGAGCAGCTCGTCGGCGCGCCGGCGACGCTCCTTCTTGCCGACGCCGCGCACTTCCAGCGGGAAGGCGATGTTGTCGGCAACGCTCATCAGCGGGAAGAGCGCGAGATTCTGGAAGATCAGCGCCGTCGGCCGCCTGTTGGGGCCGACGCCCTGCATATCCTTGCCGCCGATGAGCACGCGGCCCTCGGTCGGCTCCACGAAGCCGGACACACAGCGCAGCAGGGTGGTCTTGCCGCAGCCGGAGGGGCCGAGGAAGGAGAAGAACTCGCCGCCGGCAATGGTCAGGAAGGCGTTGTCCACCGCGGTGTAGCCACCGAAGCGGATCGAGACATGATCAAGCGCGACATCCCTGGTCATCGGGACCGTCCGGACTGGGAGGGAACGGCGACGGGGCGGATGCGCGGGGCTGGGTTCATGCTCGGCTCAAGACCTTCAGGATCCGGGGGAGGAGGCCCGGCCCGGGATGAGGCGGACCGGCTCCGGCGCCCCGCAACGGGGGCACCCCGGCGGGACAGGGGCTACCCGGAGCCCCCGGGCCGGCCGCGGGGAGGCGGGGCGGCAGCTCGGGCACCGGGCAGGGGAACCTGGCGGCGGAGACGCGCCCCACCGCCAGACCGGACGACCTCAGGCCGCCTTGAACTTGTTCACGAACTCGTTGCGCAGCTCGACATACCACGGCATTTCCGGCGGCCACGGGTTCAGCTTGGCCAGCGCATCGCCCGGATAGGCCGAGGCGAAGTTCTGGGCATAGACGTCGCCCGCATATTTCTCGGCGCCGAGCACCGGAGAATTGTAGCCATGGGTGATGATGGCTTCGCCGGCGAGCTTGGGATCATAGCAGGCGTCGATGAAGGCATAGAGCTGGTCGATATTCTGGGCGTTCTTCGACAGCGCCATGCCGTCGACCCAGGCCATCGCGCCTTCGATCGGGGCGCGGTAGAGCACCGGCTCGCCGGCGGTCTTGAGGGCGATGGGCGGGCCGTCCCAAGTCTGGCCGACGATGACGCCCTCGTTGAGGAGGCCGTTCTTCTGGGTGTCGGCGTCGTTCCAGAGCAGCTTCAGCACCTTCTTGCGGTTGATGCAGAACTCGGTGAGCTGGCTCCAGACTTCCTTCATCTTGTCCGGGTTCTCGTAGGCCGCCCACATGGAGCCGGGGGGCAGCTGGCCGAGACGCTCCAGACCGAGACCGGCGCCGAGCATCACCGAGTTGGCGCGGCCCATGGTCTTGCCGGCATTGGCCTCGTCCCACACGTCATAATAGGACGGGAACTCGCCGGCCGGGGTGAACTTGTCGGTGCGCCAGGCGATGCCCTCGGTGCCCCAGATGTGCGGGATCCAGACCGGGCCCTTGCCGCCGAAATTCCACGAGATGTCGCCGATCTTGGCCATCGCCGGGTTCACGTTGGCGATCGGGATGCGGTTGAAGTCGAACGGGGCGAGCAGGCCGAGATCTGCCCACAGCGGCGAGCGGTTGGCTGTCGGCGAGGCGATGTCGAAGCCCTTGCCCTCGGTCGCCTTCATCTTGTTGATGATTTCGTCGTTGGAGCCGATGCCGGTGAAATTCACCTTGATGCCGGTCTTGTCGGTGAAGCCCTTGATGAAGCTTTCCGGCAGATAGTCCGACCACATCAGCACGTTGACCTCGCCGGAGGAGGCGAGCACCTTCGGGCTGACGATCGCCGGCATGGCGAGCGCGGTGCCACCGATGGCAAAATTCTTGAGTAGCGCACGCCGGTCGAGCGACGGGCCGAACCTGTAAATCGTCATTGTCGAAATCTCTCCCTCGGGGAAATCAAGGCGCCGCCCCGTCTTCAAGGCAGTCCCGCCCGTGCAATGACCGTGCCCGCCGCACACCGCGGTTTTGTGACGGTTCGGCGAAAAGGCTATGGCCGGGCCGGATTCGGGCTTAGATCCAGAACTGGATTTCTGTGGAGCCAGAGCCTGTCCCATGCCGGACCTCTTCTTTCCCGTCCCCGTCCATCCCGGCGAGGGGCTGCAACGCCAGATCCACGCCCGTCTGGTGGAAGCGATCCTGGACGGCACGCTCTCGCCCTTCGAGGCGTTGCCCGCCTCGCGGGTGCTGGCCGAGCGCATCGGCGTGTCGCGCAATACGGTGGTGCTGGTCTATGAGCGGCTGGCGGAGGATGGTTTTCTCCGCGCGGTGCCGCGGCGGGGCTATTTCATCAACGAAGTGCATGTGCGGCGCGAACTGGCGGCCCGGGTGGCCGGCCGCACCGGATCGCCGGATGGGGCCGATGCGGCGGTGGAAGCCCGCCTCGACAGGTTGCGTCTGCGCCCCACCAGCCAGCGCAACATCGTGAAGCCGGCGGACTGGCGCAGCTACCCCTATCCCTTCATCTACGGGCAGGTGAATGTCGACCGCATCACGCTGGCGCGCTGGCGCGACTGCGCGCGGCTGGCCGGGGCGGAGCGACATTCCGCCGCCTGGGTGGTCGATCTCATCGACGCCGACGACCCCACCCTGATTGCCCAGATCGTCAGCCGGGTGCTGCCGCGCCGCGGCATCCGCGCCCGGCCGGAGGAAGTTTTGATCACAATCGGGGCACAGAATGCCCTGTTCTTGATCGCCACCCTGCTCGGCGGTGCCGGCACCGTGGCCGGCGTGGAGGATCCGGGCTATGTGGATGCCCGTAATATTCTCTC
Source organism: Segnochrobactraceae bacterium EtOH-i3 (assembly GCA_050689115.1). Lineage (GTDB taxonomy): Bacteria > Pseudomonadota > Alphaproteobacteria > Rhizobiales > Segnochrobactraceae > JBBSSF01. The sequence goes on from JBOGCN010000024.1 coordinate 34,807, forward strand.
CGCCACCGGAGCGACGCTGCGCGCCCTGCCGGTGGATGCCGGCGGCGTGCGCCTCGGGCCGGAGCTGACCGGTTGTGATCTCATCCACGTCACCCCCTCGCACCAGTCGCCGACCAGCGTCACCCTCGGCATGGAGCGCCGGCTTGCCCTGCTGGAGCGGGCCGAGCGGGAGGATTTCTGGATTCTGGAAGACGATTATGAGCACGAGCTCAATTATGTCGGCGCCCAGCGGCCGGCGCTGCGCGCCCTCGACAGCCGTGGCCGGGTGCTGCATGTCGGCAGCCTGACCAAGCCGATCTTTCCCGGCCTGCGCATGGGCTTCATCGTCGCCGCCCCCGGACTCATCCGCGAGCTCCGGGCGCTGCGGCGGCTGATGTATCGCCACCCGCCGGCTCTCGACCAGCGCGCCATGGCGCTGTTTCTGGCGGAAGGCCATTTCGACGCCCACATCCTGCGGGCCCGGCAGGCGCTGGCGCGCAAATGGCGCACGCTGTTTCGCGAGGTCGACCGGCTGCTGCCGGACTGCCGGGCGCTGGCCACCACCGGCGGCTCGGCGGTGTGGCTGGAGCTGCCGGCCGGTGTCGATGGCCGCCGTCTGGCCACGGCCGCCGCCAGCCGCGGCGTGCTGGTGGAGCCGGGCGACGTGCATTTCGCCGCCCCGCGGGATCCCTGCCGCTATCTGCGGCTGGGCTTTGCCGCGATTGCCCATGATCGCATCGCCCCTGGTCTCAGCCTTCTGGCGGAGGCGCTGGCCGAGGTGCGGGCGGCGGGGGGCGTGGGCGCCCCCGGGCAAGAGATTGCCGGCTAAGAAAAATCCGGCTCGCTTGCCGCCGAGATTGCGGGCCGGGAAAGTGCTGGTGGTGCGGCGTTCGGGCGGAAGGTTGTGCATCGCGGCAATTCAGCTCTCCTGCGGCGTGTGGTAGGATGGGCAAAAGGCCGGGGCTTGACGGGAGCCGTCCGGGTCGGACCGGTGTCGGCCGGGTCCGCCGGCGTTCCCGGGAGAGGACAGACGATGGCGTTCGATCCGCCATCTTGCAGCCGGGCCCCACCCGTGCGACCGACCGAGGAGACCAGGCATGAACACGGAACCGCCATTCGAGGACCCGAAGGCCCCCGTCGCGGACGCCCCCGAGATGGTCCCGGGCACGCCGGAGACCGCGTCTGGCGAGGCGCCGCTGGAAGATCTGCTGCCGGGCGCAAGCCCCGTCAGCGCCGAAGTCGTGGCCGAGCCGGCGCCCCCCGTGGAGGAGCCCGCGCCGGTGGCGGAGGTGTCGGTGATGGAAGAAAGCGTCGCCGCCTTCGTGGATGCCGAGGCCGCGGATATTCTGGCCTCCGATGACGAGAGCGGCGAAAGCGTGTTCGTTCCGGAGCCGGCGGCGTTCGAGCCGGCGCCCGCAATGTTCGAGGCGCCACCCGCCGAATTCGTCGTGGCCGCGCCTGGTGAGCCGCAGCCGGTCGAGCAGCCCGGGCAGCCGTCGACCGACGGGTTCGCCCCGATGGAAGTCGCCCCGGTCGAGCCGGTTCTGACGGAGGCCGTTGCTCCGGAGCCGGTCGCCGAGCCGGAGCTTGAGGATCTGCTGCCCGGCGCCAGCCCGCTGGCGGGTCTGGCCGAGGAGGAGCGCGCGCCCGAACCGGTGCCTGTGCCCGAACCGGTGCCGGAGGCTGCCCCTGAACCGGTGGCGGAGCCGGAGGTCGCCAGCGATGCCGAGACCGACGCCGCCATCGAGGCGCTGGCGGATACGGCGGTGGAGATGGTCGCCGCGGAAACGGCGGAAATCCTGACGGAAGAGGCGGGGGCGAGCTGGGATGCCGCGCCGGCACCCGAGCCGGCTGTCGCGTCCGGGACGGAGCTCGCGGCCGCAGCGCCGGTCGCCGAGGCCCTCCCGGAGCCCGAAGCGGACGGAGAGGATGGCGACGCCTTCGACGATCTGCTGCCCGAGGTCGATCCGCTGATGGTGGCCATGGTGGTGCAGGATCAGGCGGAAAGCGTCACCACCGAGGCGCAGGCGACGGCGGTGCTGGGGGCGGTTGGCGAGGCGGTGGCCGAAATCATCGCCGAAGCCGAGGCCGAGCGACAGGCGGGCCGCGAGGGCATGGACGCCCGCACCCCGGTGGAGCTGTGGTGGAAGATCTGGGCCCGCTCGCTGGATTTCTGGATCGCCGGCACCAAGCCGCGCGGCTGAGAGCCTGTCTTGCAGGGGGGGCGGTCGGGGCGGCGGATTTTTCGGCGCCCGGTTCGTTGCCGTCCTGTCGATGCCGGGCATCGGGACGACAATTTCTCGGACCGAAGCCCCAGGGGCGCCGTTCCTCAGTCGCGGATGCTTGAGATCAGCTCTGCGCCGGCGACGCGTCCTCTGGCCCCTTCGGGAGGCGCGGGATGTTCGGCCCGCGGTCCCGGCAGGGGGCGCCGGAACCGCGGGGCCCGGACCGGCGCGCCGGGGGACGCGAAGGCCGGTCCGTTGAAAGGGTCCGCTGCCCCGGCCGGGCCGGGGCAGTGCGGCCACCGGGATCACGGCACGCTTGCCTCTAAAGGCCGGGCGCGGGAGCGGATAGGTCCACAGGCTGGCTTTCTGACGGTCCAGAGCCGGCCCCCCGTGGATCCATCGGGTGTCCGGGTGTGGCCCTGTCCCGGGGGGCGGAATTCCGGTCCTGATGTCTCCGGGTGTCCGGGCTGGTCCGGCCTCCGGTCGGATCAGGGACGGGGCGAGGGTGCTGGACGCGGAACTGCTGCGTTTATATGGGCTTGCCGGCTTCGTGGTGGCGCTGGCCGCAGTCGTGCGCGGCGCCACCGGGTTCGGCTTCGCGCTGGTGGCCGCTCTCGGGCTCACGGCGCTGTGGCCGCCGGGCGTCGCCACCCCCATCGTGTTCATGCTGGAGCTGGTCGTCACCATCGGCATCCTGCGCGGCGGTGCGTGGCGGGAAGTGACGCTGTCGGATGTGCTGCCGATCATGGCCGGCGGTCTCGTCGGCGGGGTCTTCGGCGTGCTCGTCATCACCGGCCTGCCCGATGCAACGGTGAAGCTCGGTCTCGATATCGTCGTGCTGGTTTCGGCCGCCGCGTCGCTGGCCCGGCTGCGTGCGCCCGGGCTTGACCGGCCGGCGGTGGCGGTGGCGGTCGGCGTCGTCACCGGGGCGGTGATCTCGGCCTTTGCCGTTGGCGGCCCGCTGGTGGTGGCGTGGCTTCTGGCCACCGGCCGCTCGCCGGCGCGGATCCGGGCGGCGCTCACCGTCTATTTCGGCCTCACCGATGCGCTGGGGCTTTTCGTTCGCCTGATGATTGGCGCGGTGCCGACGGAATCCTGGATTGCCGGTGCGGTGCTGCTGCCCATTGCCTTGATCGGAACCATGCTTGGGGGTCATATCTTCCGTCGGACGGCGGAGGATCGCTGGCGCCGCTGGGTGGCCGGCATGCTGATCCTGATCGCCGCCTTCAGCCTTGGCCGCACCCTCGGTCTTCTCCCGGCCTGACCGCCCCGCTTCTCCCCCCGTTCCCGGGTGCGCGGCCGGCCTCTTTTCCCGATTCTTCCGGAGGATTTCCGTGACCAGAACCGTTCTCATCACCGGCGCGACGGCCGGCTTCGGCGCCGCGACCGCCCGCATCTTCGTCAAGGCCGGCTGGAAGGCGATCATCACCGGCCGTCGCATCGACCGGCTGGGGGCGCTGGTGGACGAGCTCGGCGGGCCGGACAAGGTGCACGCTGCCGCCTTCGACATGATGGACGAGGCCGCCATGGATGCGGCGCTGGAGGGCCTGCCGCCGGCCTTCCGCGACATCGACCTGCTCGTCAACAATGCCGGGCTGGCGCTCGGCACCGAGCCGGCCCAGAAGGCTGATCTTGCCAACTGGAAGACGATGATCGCCACCAATGTGACGGCTCTCGTCTCCCTGACCCACAAGGTGCTGCCGACGCTGATCGCCCGCAAGGGCGCCATCATCAACCTGTCGTCGGTGGCCGCCACCTACCCCTATCCGGGCGGCAACGTCTATGGCGGCACCAAGGCCTTCGTGCACCAGTTCTCGCTTGGCCTGCGCTCGGACCTGCTGGGCACCGGCGTGCGCGTGACGGCCATCGAGCCGGGCATGTGCGAGACGGAATTCACGCTGGTGCGCACCGGCAGCCAGGAGGCCTCCGATGCTCTCTATCGCGGCGTCAATCCGCTGACCCCGGATGACATCGCCGGCACCATCTTCTGGGTGGCCAACCTGCCGCCGCACATGAACATCAACACTCTCGAGACCATGCCGGTGAACCAGGCCTTCGCGCCCTTCGCCGTCCATCGCGACGGGGTGTGATCCGCAGACGCGCCCGTCCGGCACGGGGTTTGCGGGGACGACAGGAAATCCGGTCCGCCCATGGGGGCGGGCCGGGACGGCGCGGGAGAAGGCGGCAGGCATGACGACCTATGATCTGGCCATCGTCGGGGCGGGCATTGTGGGGCTGGCCCACGCCCTGGCGGCGGCAAAGCGGGGCAAGCGGGTGATCGTGATCGATCGCGATGCCCAGTCCAACGGAGCCTCGATCCGCAATTTCGGCTTCGTCACCGTCACCGGCCAGGGCGCCGGCGACTGCTGGACCATGGCGCGGCGGTCGCGGGAAGTCTGGGCCGAGGTGGCGCCGAAGGCCGGCATCCCCGTGCTCCAGCGCGGTCTGGTGGTGGCCGCGCGCTATCCGGAATCCGATGCGGTCATCGACGCCTTTCTGGACACCGAAATGGGCGGCGGCTGCCGCCGGCTGACGGCGGCGGAGGCGGCGGAGTTCGTGCCGGCGCTGCGCACCGACGGCCTGCGCGGCGCCCTCTACAGCCCGCATGAGCTGCGGGTGGAATCGAAGGAGGCCATTCCCCGGCTCGCCCGCTGGCTGGAAGAGGCCATGGGCGTCACCTTCCTGCGCAACACCCAGGTGTTGCGCGTGACCCCGCCACAGATCCGCACCGCCACCGGCGTCATTGAGGCGGAAGCCGCCATCGTCTGCCCGGGCGACGATTACACCTCGCTGTTTGCCGAGCGCATCGCCGCCTATCGCCTCACCCGCTGCAAGCTGCACATGATGCGGGTGACCCCGGCCATTCCCGCCCGTTTCGCAACGGCGGTGATGTCGGATCTGGGGCTTGCCCGCTATCTCGGCTATGCCGAGCTGCCGGCCGCTGCCCCCCTGAAGGCGCGGCTGGATACGGAACGGGCAGAAGCCCGCGGCAATGGCGTGCATCTCATCGTCACCCAGTCGGCCGATGGCTCGCTGGTGGTGGGCGACACCCACCATTATGCGACGACACCGGATCCCTTCGCCCCGGCCAGCGTGGATGCGCTGGTGCTGGAGGAGTTCGATCAGGTGCTGGACCTGCCGGGCCGCCGGGTGTCCGAGCGCTGGATCGGCACCTATGCCTCGGCCCCCGACCGCTGGCGGCTGACCGATGCGCCGGAGGATGCGGTGCGCATCGTCATCGTGACGTCCGGCACCGGCGCGTCCACCTCCTTCGGCATTGCCGAGGAAACCATTGCCGATCTTTACGGCGCCTGATCGCCCCGTCCGGCTGTCCGGCCCCGCGCCGGGCGGCCGCCACAAGGCTGCAGATGAACAAGGGGGAGGGCCCCATGCCCCGTTTCAAGGCCGTGGTGTTCGACTGGGCCGGCACCATGATCGATTTCGGCTCCTTTGCTCCCATGGGGGTGTTCGTGGAAGCCTTCGCCCGCTTCGGCGTGCCGGTGACGATCGAGGATGCGCGCAAGCCCATGGGCCTGCCCAAGCGCGCCCACATCGCCGCCATGTTGGCCGAGCCGCACATCGCGCTCGCCTGGGAAAAGGTCCGCGGCAGCCGCCCGGATGACGCCGCGATTGATGAGGTCTACGCCGTCTTCGTGCCCATGAACGAGGAAGTGGTGGCCAACTTCTCCGATCTGGTGCCCGGGGCGCTGGATGTGGTGAAGGATCTGCGTGCCCGCGGCATCAAGATCGGCTCCACCACCGGCTACACCCGCTCGATCATGGAGCGCGTGCTGCCCATTGCCGCCTCCCAGGGCTATGTGCCGGACAATCTGGTCTGTGCCGATGATCTGCCCTTTGGCCGGCCGACGCCGCTTGGCATGTACAAGTGCTTCGTCGATCTGGCGGTGTGGCCGGCCTCCGCTGTCCTCAAGGTGGATGACACCGAGCCGGGCATCGCCGAAGGGGTGGCGGCCGGCTGCCTCACTGTCGGCGTGACGCTCTCCGGCAATGCCGCCGGCCGCACGCCGTCGGAAATCGAGGTGCTGAGCGCGGCCGAGCGGGCGGCACTGTCTGCCTCCATCGGCGCCACCCTGAAGGCTGCCGGTGCGGATTATGTCATTGATACCGTGGCCGAACTGCCGGCCCTGCTCGACCGGCTGGAAAAGGAACGGCTGTGACCGGTCCGGCCCTTTCAGTGGCGGCGCTGTTTGCCGTGCTGGAGCGGCGCGGGGGCGAGCAGTATGGCGGCGAGCCCGTCACCCAGCTCGCCCATGCCCTCCAGTCGGCGGCGCTGGCGGAGCGCGCCGGGGCATCGGACAGTCTGGTGATCGCGGCGCTGCTGCATGACATCGGCCACCTCGTGGCCGACGACCCCGAGGCGGTGCCCGATGCCGACTCGCTGGCGGCAGCCGGCATCGACACCGCCCATGAGGAGGTCGGCGCGGATCTGCTCGCCGGCTGCTTCGGCCCGGCGGTGGCGGAGCCGGTGCGGCTGCATGTGGCGGCCAAGCGCTATTTCTGTGCGGTGCAGCCGGATTATCTGGCCGGCCTGTCGCCCGCCTCCGTGCGTTCGCTCGCTTTGCAGGGCGGGCCATTCACGTCTGAGGAGGCGGCCGCGTGGCTGGCGGCGCCCTTTGCGCGCGACGCCCTGCGGCTCAGGGTCTGGGATGACCGTGCCAAGGATCCCGACGCGGTAACGCCGGATCTGGCTTTTTATCGCGCCATCGCGGCCCGCCTTGCCCGGTGAGGCCGGCAGGCGCCCGGGATAGATGGCGGGCGGTCAGGCCGGGGCATGCTCCACGAGATAGCGGGTGGCCAGCGCGATATGCCGGGGGATGGGCTTGTCCTTGCGATAGTCCGCCACCAGCCGCCGCGAAATCTCCAGCGCCGCCGCCATGCCATCCAGACTGAGGCCCAGCCGGTCCATGGCGTCGCGGAATTCGGTGTTGCTGAAGGTGGCGGGAGGAAGATCTTCCAGCCAGTCCGCCGGAAATTCGAGATCCGGACCCGGCCATGTCAGTGCATCAGCCCAAGGGCTGATGGTCATCTTCCGGAACAGGGCATCATCCTCCCGCAGGGGAATGAAGATCCTCCGGCTGGCAAGCGCCGGCGCGAGATCGACAGTCTTCTCCACGCCCGAGGCGAAGCGGATATAGACGAGGCGCCCCGCAAGCGGGGTCGCCTCAATGAGGTCTGGCAGCGGTGCTCCGACGGAGATGACGTCATCCGCGTCAGGGGCGGTTGAGGCGGTTCCACTCATCGAACAGAAGTCCCTGGTTTGCCCTTGCCCACTCTATGGCAAGATCGAAGTCCTTTTTGTGGATCCAGCCCTTCAGGATGGTGAAATCATCAATCCTGACGAGGACAGATCCATCTGGTGTCTTGATATGAAAGTGTGGTGGGCGATGGTCTCGCCCAAAGATGCGGATCGCAAGCGACCCAATTATTTTGAGGGTTGGCATGTCTGGTCTCCAAAAAGGGATTTTGCGCCGGTTGGTGCCGAGATTTTAATGAAACAGGGTCGACATAAAATGGTCTGGCTGGAGAGGCGGCCGAGACCTGTAATAAATAATAGTGCACCATATGCACTCATTTCCCCCCTGTCAACTCCCGCCGTTGACGAAGGGCACGCGCCGGCAGGTGCGCCGCCGTTCAACGTCTGTTGCAGTGCAATGACGCGGGGTTATGGTGTGCGGGTCACCTGCCTGCGAACCTCCCTTCCGCCTCTGTCGAGGAGCCGCCTTGCATGTCCGCGCCGCCGCTCAACGTCCTCTTCGTGGTGATCGACCAGCTGCGCGCCGATGCGGTGTTCGGGGGGCTGGCGGCTCATGTGCCGACACCCAATCTCGACCGGCTGAAGGCCGAGGGCACCAGCTTCCACACTCATGTGACGGTGACGGCGCCGTGCGGGCCGGCCCGGGCGAGCCTGCTCACCGGCCTCTACGCCATGAACCACCGCTCCATCCGCAACGGCACGCCGCTTGGCCGGCATCACACCAATCTGGCGCTGGAGGCGCGCAAGGTCGGGCATGAGCCGCTGCTGTTCGGCTACACCGATGCCCAGTGGGATCCGACCGACCGCGACCCCGGGGATCCCGATCTCGCCACCTACGAGAACTGCCTGCCCGGCTTTCGCGAGCTGGTCGAGATGCGCTTCGAGACCGCCTATGAGTGGACGGCCTTTCTGGCCCGGGAGGGCTACCATCTGCCCCGCCCGCTGCCGGAACGGCTGTTCGATCTCTACCGGCCGAATTCGCTCGCCGAAAAGCCCGAGATCCGCGACCCCGCGATCTACCGGGCGGAACATTCCGACACCGCCTATCTGACCGACCGGACGCTGGCTCATCTGGCCGTCCGGACCGACCGGCCGTGGTTCGCCCATGTCACCTATATCCGACCGCATCCGCCCTTCGTGGCGCCGGCGCCGTTCAACCGGCTGATCGAGCCGGCAGAGCTGCCCGGCCCGGTCACGGCCACGCCGGCGCATCCCTTCGTCTCTGCCTGGTTCTCGGAGCCCAGCCAGAAGAAGATGATCTGGGATTTCGATGGCCGCTGCGATGCGCTGACGCCGGAGCAGGTGGCCGACATCCGCGCCGTCTATCTGGGTCTGCTGGCGGAAGTGGACCAGCATCTGGGGCGCCTGCTGGATTTTCTCGACGAGACCGGACAGGCCGATCGCACCCTGGTCGTGGTGACGGCGGATCACGCGGAAATGCTCGGCGATCACGGCATGTGGGGCAAGGACAACGTGTTCGACGGCGCCTTCCGCATCCCGCTTCTCATTCGCGGCCCCGGGGTGGCGGCCGGGCGGGTGGTGACGGCGCCGACGGAATCCGTCGATGTCGCGCCGACCATCCTCGGCCAGATCGGTGCCGCCGTGCCGCCGGCCATGGACGGCCGGCCGCTGACGCCCTTCCTGACGGGGGACGGCACACCGCCCGCCGACTGGCGCACGGCCGCCTTCATGGAGGTGGATTTCGCCAGTCCCGGCCGGCCGACCCGGTTCCAGAACGCCCTCGGCCTGCCGGTGACGGCGGCCAATGCGGCGATCCTGCGCGAGGCGAAGTGGAAATATGTCCACTTCAATGGCGGCGTGCCGCCGCTGCTGTTCGATCTTGAGACCGACCCGGGCGAGACCGTCAATCTCGCCGATGACCCGGCTTTCGCGTCCGAGCGGCTGCGGCTCGCCAGCGCCATGCTCGACCGACGCATGAGCCGCGCTTTCCGCGGCCTGACCGAATGGATGCCGGCGGGGGCGGAATAGGTGGCGGCGCAGTCTCGCCCGGCCGGGGCAGAAGGGCGCGGCGGCGGTCTCTTGCGCGCTCTGGCTACATCAGGCGATCCCTGATTGTGCAATCGGGGCGCGCGACGCGGGCCCGTGCAGCCAGGAGAATCGGGACATGGCGGGGATGTGGCGTCTCTACGGGCAGGCGGTCGGGTCGCTGCTGCATCCGGTGCGCACGATCAGGGAGTTCCGGGATGTGACGCTGCCGGTTGCCCATGCGGCCTCGCTGCGGCCGGTCCAGACCGGGGAGGCGCTTCGCGCGGCGGGAGTTGATCTCGCCGTGGTCGTCCGTCTGGTTTTCTGGCTTTCCTGTCTGGAGTTCATCCTGTCCCTGCCGGGCTTTCCGCTGGAGCCCGGCTTCGAGTTCCTTTCCCCGGCCATTCTGGCGGTTCTGGTCATCCTGTCGCCGCTGGTCATGGCGGTGTTCTTTGCCATCGGTCTGCCCATCGCCTGGTACTGGAGCGCGCTGGCGGTGCGGGTCGGTTTCCGGGCGGTGGCGCCGTGGATGAGCTGGGCGGAGGCCCGCAGTCTGATGGCTGCCGGGCTGCTGCCGCAATGCGCGCCGTGGGTGATCGGCCTCTGGCTGGTGTTCGGCGGCCTCGCCCTCGGGCTGCGCTATCTGGCGGAGGGGTCGGATACATTCTGGGTGCCGCTGCTGGCCCTCGGCATCGCCAACAGCCTGCTCAGCCTGTTCCTGGCAATCCAGACGATCCGGCTGGTGGCTGGTCTGCGGGCGCTCTCGGGCCTGCGCGCGTTCTTCGGCTGCGTGCTGGCTGCAATCGTTGCCGGTATTCCCGTCTTTGTGCTGGTGTCCGCGGTCACGATCATCGCGGCCGTCTCCCACACCAGCTGAGTGCAGGCACACGAGGTACTGACCGCACCGTGGGCCTGAGGGACTACAGATTGCCCATATCCTTCAATAGTATGGGAAGTCAGCACGGGACGGCCGGGAGGCCGTTCCCGGGATCCCCGGCATGACCGGCGGCGGCTCAGCCGCCGGTGGCTGGCGCCGGGGGGGCCGAGCCCGGGGTGGGCGGGGCGGTTTCGGGCTGGGTTTCCGAGCCCGGCACAGCGCCGACGCTGCGGTCGATCTCGCGGTCGATACGGGCGATGAGCTGGTCGAAGAACGGGTTGAACGAGGTGCGCAGCAGGGAATCGAGGTTGACGATCAGCGCGCCGCGCTCCCCGCGGGCGGCGATCGCGCCCAGATGCACGCCGAAATCCCCGTCGTCCGGATCCGGCGTTGCGCCATAGAGGGAATCCGTCACCGGGAAGGGCAGGGCGACGTGGGAGAGGGAGAACACGTCGGCCGGATAGTCGACCCCCAGCGGCAGCACCCGGTCCTCGGTGGCGCCGGGCTCCAGAATGCGGGCGACCACGGCCGGATCGCCGGGCTGGGCATTGGTGACGATGACCGTGCGGAAGCGGCGCGGCGGGGCCGGCAGCATGGCGTTCAGCGCCGTATCGGCCGCCCGGGTGAACAGGCCGCCAAAGGGCGAGCCGCGGTTGATGTCGAACAGCACCAGCTCCGATCCGTTCTGCGGCAGCAGGGAATAGAAGGCGGTGATGATCGCCCGGGTCGAGACGGTGAAGTCCAGCACTGACTGGAAGGTCAGTACCGGCGGCAGCTTTTCAAGCGTCCCCGCCTTTGCCTCGCGGGAAATCTGGCCCTGAAGTTCCTGGGTCAGCTCGAAGGACTGGCGCGCGCCATTGACCGGGAAGGAGTTATACTTGAACGGATTGAACTCCGGGACGATGCCCAGCCACGCCGCCTTGGCAAAGGAAGGCAGGATCGCCGGGATGCCCGCCAGCCCGGCAAAGCGGGCAAACTGGGTGACCCCGATCATGGGCGACAGCAGCACCAGCCGGTCGGCCCGCGGCAGTGCCGGATCGGCCAGCGTGTCGAGGGAATATTTCAGCGCCAGCGCGCCGCCATTGGAAAAGCCGACCATGTGCACCGGCCGGTCGGGGCCAGCCTGAGCCCGGGCTTCGCGCATGGCCAGCCGCACGGCGGCCATCCAGTCTTCCCACGTCGCTTCCGTCAATGCCGCCGGCACCGTGCCATGGCCGGGCACCCGCACGCCGATGGCGAGGAAACCGCGGTCGGCATAGTGTTCGGCGATATGGCGCAGGCTGTAAGGCGAATCCGTTAGCCCGTGCAGCAGCACCACGGCGCCCAGAACCTCGCCCTTCGGCCGGATCTCGTAGGAGCGGTTCCAGTCCTGCTTGAAGTTGCCCGTAAAGATCGGGCTGCCTTCGAAGTAGCGATTGATGTCCGTTTTGTCTTCTGGCTCCAGATCCGCAGACAGATCGGCCCGGAGCGTGCGGAACATCGCATCTTCATGGGCGAGGTAGTCGGTCCAGCTTGCCTTGTCCATCTCGTCGATGGTCATTTCTTCCGGCACGATGATGTGCCAGGGCTCCAGCGGCGGGCCGCCAAGGGAATCCCACGCGCGCACGCCGAGCAGCGTGATGGCGATGACGGCAACCACAATCGTGGTGCGTTTGACGAGGCGCGCTGTCCTGGCAAGCATGGGATACCGGCTCCGGGCGGGGGGATCATGACGGACGAATGACGCTCCGCCCGATCGTCTCCCTACATCCCCGCCGAAAAGCCGGCAAATGAAAGATCCCGTTCAACAGAGCGGCGGAAATGAAGACTCTTCATCTGCTTCCTGAATGATGTTGCGATGCGGCATGTTGCCGCCTGTCTGCTGGTCCGGACGTCGCAGAAAAGCTGAATTGTTGCCGTGTCATCGGCCCTCAGACCGGTGATATTGCCGGTTCGCTGCCGCGCAAGAAGACCGGACGCGTCAGACAGGTGCGCCATTTCGCCCTGCCGGTCCTCATGATAGCGTCCGCAGCATTTCGCAGGTGCGTAACTGGACTTAAGGGGACGGACGGTGACGCAGGCAGTAACAGACGGACGGCACAGGGATCCGGTGCCGGTCGATCTCGGGCTTCAGGGTGGTGGCGCGCATGGCGCGTTCACCTGGGGTGTTCTGGATCGGCTGCTTGAGGAGCCGTGGCTCCAGATCGAAGGTATTTCCGGCACCTCGGCCGGGGCGATGAACGCGGCGGTCATGGTGTGCGGCCATGCCCGTGGCGGCGCGACGGGTGCGCGGGACGCGCTGGCGAAGTTCTGGAAGGCGGTGGCCGATGCGGGCCGCTTCAGCCCGTTCCAGCGCACGCCCCTCGACATGATTCTCGGCAACTGGACGCTGGACAACTCGCCGGCCTTCATCGCCATGGAGGCGATGGCCCGGATGGTGTCGCCCTATGCCCTGCCGGGCGGGGCGAACAATCCGCTGAAGCCGATCCTGGATGCCAGCGTGCATTTCGAGGGGCTGAAAGACGCGCCGATCAAGCTGTTCATCACGGCCACCAATGTCCGCACCGGGCGGGCGCGGGTGTTTCGCAATGCCGATATCACGCCGGACGTGCTGCTGGCGTCGGCCTGTCTGCCCTTCCTGTTCCAGGCGGTGGAGATCGACGGCGAGCATTATTGGGATGGCGGCTACACCGGCAATCCCACGCTGACGCCGCTGGTGCGGGAATGCACGTCCATCGACACCATTCTCGTCACCCTCAACACGGTGTTCCGCGATGAGGTGCCGCGCAGTGCCCGCGACATCACCAACCGGATGAACGAGATCACGTTCAATTCGGTGCTGGTGAAGGAGCTGCGCATGTTCGCGCTCCTGCGTCAGGTGGCGGCCCAGGCCGGCACGGAAGCCGCCAACTGGGCGGACATGCGCGTGCACCGCATCGAAGGTGACGACGAAATGAGCAAGTTCGGCGCCTCCTCGAAGCTTCTGGCCGACTGGAACTTCCTCACCATGCTGCGCGACCTCGGCCGCGCCTCGGCGCAGAAGTTCCTGGCGGCCCACGGGGCGGATATCGGCACGCGGTCGAGCCTCAACATCGACGCCCTGCTGAAGGAGATCTGACGCATGACGCTGGGTCTCATCGGTATCCTGGTTGCCCTCGGCTTCCTGATCTACCGCGCCTTTCTGGGCGGGTCGATCCTGCTGCTGGCGCCGGCGGCGGCCATCATCGCCGCGATCTTCTCGGGCGAGCCGATCCTCGCCAATCTCACCCAGGTGTTCATGCAGAGCACCGCAACCTTCATTGGCCAGTTCTTCTTCCTGTTCCTGCTGGGCGCGCTGTTCGGCAAGCTGATGGAAGACAGTCGGTCGGTGGAGGCCATCGCCGATTTCATGACCACCAAGCTCGGCGTCGAGCGGGCCATTCTGGCGGTGGTGCTGGCCGGCGCCCTCGTCACTTATGGTGGCGTGTCGGTGTTCGTGTCCTTCTTCGTGATTGCGCCGATGGCGCAGGCGCTGTTCCGCGCCGCCGACATTCCGCACCGGCTCATCCCCGGCGCCATCATGCTCGGCACCGCCACCTTCACCATGACGGCCCTGCCGGGCACGCCCTCCATCAACAACGCCATTCCGATGCCCTTCTTCGGCACGGATCCGTTCGCGGCGCCGGGCCTCGGCATCATCGCCGCCCTCATCATGTTCGCCTTTGGCATGTGGTGGCTGAACCGCTCGGCCAAGGTGGCGCGGCTGAAGGGGGAGGGCTACGGCTTCGATCCGCCCGTCGATCTGGAGGAAGTCGCCGAGGACAGTGCGGTGCGCGAGCGCGCCACCATGGCCCAGGCGTTCGACCCGGCCGAGGCGGTGCACGGTGCTCTCGGCAGCACCAAGCCGAGCGCGCTCGTCGCCATGACGCCGCTGGCGGTGGTGATCCTCGTCAACCTCGCCATGTCGCAGTTCATCCTGCCCAATGTGGACACGTCCTTCCTGGCCGAGCCGGAATGGGGGGCGACCTCCATCGGCGCGGTCGGCGGTGTCTGGTCGGTGGTGACGGCGCTGTTCTGCGCCATCGTGGTGACGGTGGCCCTCAACTTCCGCCGCATGCCGGAACTGCACGCCTCGGTCACGGCGGGCGCGACGGCGGCCGTGCTGCCGGCCGTCAGCGTCGCCAGCCTTGTGGGCTTTGGCGGTGTCGTTGCCAACCTGCCGGCGTTCCAGATGGTAGCGGACTGGGTGATGTCCATCGAGGGCGGCCCGCTGGTGTCGCTGGCGGTGTCCACCAACATCCTCGCTGCCCTCACCGGGTCGGCGTCGGGTGGCCTCACCATCGCGCTGGATGCCCTCGGGCCGATCTACATGCAGATCGCCCAGGAGACCGGCCTGTCGCCGGAGCTTCTGCACCGGGTGGCGGTGGTCGGCTCGGGCGCTCTCGACAGCCTGCCGCACAATGGCGCTGTGGTCACGCTGCTGGCGGTCTGCGGCTCCACCCATGGCAAGTCCTATATCGACATTGTCATGGCCTGCATGGTCGGGCCGGTGGTGGCGCTGGTCGCCATCATCGCGCTGGGGTCGGCGTTCGGCTCGTTCTGATCGACACGGCCGGCGCCGGGGCTCTTCCGGTGCCGGCCGGATCGTGTATTGCGATGACGGGGCAGGCGGATCCCCATGACGGGACTGCCGCCCCCGGTCGCATCTCGCATGGCTGTCTCCCCGGAGGAGACGACCATGAACCGGACGGGAGGGGCGGGGCCCCGGCCGGGAATGCGACTTTCCAGTCCGGCCTCATGATTTTTCGCGCGGAGACCGGGGCCGGGCCCCGGATCTCCCGGATCGTTGCACTGCCGGCCCGACCTGTGCGCGCATCGCGGATGATGCGCCGGTCCGGGGCCGGCCGGGCGACCCGTTGCAGGCGGGTGCCCGGTCAGGAGGAGACAAGGCCTTGTCCAGCCGCAGCCCCGGACGCACGCGTCCGCGCCGCACTCTCGCCCGGCTTGCCGCCGTTGCCGCCCTTCCGCTGCTGCTGGCCGCCTGCCAGCCGGAGGAGGAGGCCCGTCCGGTGGTGCCGCGCCCGGTGCGCGCCATTTCTGTCAGCGAGGCCCCGGCAGGCCAGACGGCGGTGCTGACCGGCCATATCGAAGCCGAGAAGGAAGTCGCCTTCGGGTTCCGCGTCGGTGGCCGGGTGCTGCAGCGGCTGGTGAATGTCGGCGACGTGGTGAAGCCCGGCCAGCCGCTCGCCCGTCTCGATCCCGTCAACGAGCAGAACAACCTGCGCTCCGCCGAGGCGGCGCTGGTGGCGGCCCAGAGCGCGCTGACCCAGGCGACCGCCGCCTATGGCCGGCAGGAGCACCTGCTCGGCCGCGGCTTTACCACCCGGGCCCAGTATGATCTGGCGCGGCAGGCCATGGAGACCTCCCAGGCCCAGCTCGACGACGCCAAGGCGCGCCTGCGTCAGGCCGAGGACCTGCTCGACTTCACCGAGATCCGCGCCGACAGCGCCGGCCGGGTGACGGCCCGCGGCGTGGAAGCCGGCGAGGTGGTGCAGCCCGGTCAGATGATCGTGCGCATCGCCCGCGAGGACGGACGCGATGCGGTGTTCGACGTGCCGGCCCAGCTGTTCTCCCAGGTCCCGCCGGACCCGGTGATCACCATCGCGCTGACCAGCGATCCGCGGGTGACGGCGGAAGGTCATGTGCGCGAGGTGAGCCCTCAGGCCGATCCGGTCACCCGCACCTTCCAGGTGAAGGTCGGCCTCATCGACCCGCCCGCTGCCATGCTGCTCGGCTCCACGGTGACGGGCACCGTCGATCTGCTCAGCGGTGGCGGCATGCAGATTCCGGCAAGCGCGCTCACCGAGGCCGATGGCCAGCCGGCGGTGTGGGTGGTCGATCCCAAGACCCGCACCGTGGCGCTGCGCCCGATTTCCGTGTCGCGGTTTGATCCGTCGGCGGTGGTGGTCGAAAGCGGCCTCGTCACCGGCGATGTGGTGGTGACCGCTGGCGTGCAGGCCCTGCATCCGGGCCAGCAGGTGCGGCTGCTCGGCGAGGCGCGCTGACCATGCGGTTCAACCTGTCCGGATGGGCGCTGAAAAACCGGTCTCTGGTCGTCTATCTGATGATCGTGGCGGTGGTCGCCGGCCTCATGGCCTATCGCAATCTCGGCCGGTCCGAGGATCCGGCCTTCGTCATCAAG
Organism: Segnochrobactraceae bacterium EtOH-i3; assembly: GCA_050689115.1. GTDB lineage: Bacteria > Pseudomonadota > Alphaproteobacteria > Rhizobiales > Segnochrobactraceae > JBBSSF01. The sequence continues at coordinate 51,309 of JBOGCN010000024.1, forward strand.
ACGATGGTGGTGGCGGCCGCGTGGCCGGGCGCCACCATGGACGAGACCCTCAACCAGGTGACGGAACGGCTGGAGCGCGCGCTTCAGGAAGTCCCGAATCTCGATGGTCTCAGGAGCTACACCAAGCCCGGCGAGACCACGATCTTCGTCGACCTGAAGGGCTCCACCCCGCCTTCGGTGGTGCCGGACATGTGGTATGATGTGCGCAAGCGCATCGCCGACATGCGCCACACCCTGCCGCTCGGGGTCGTCGGGCCGTTCTTCAACGATGATTTTGGCGACACCTTCGGCATCATCTACGCCTTCACCGCCTCGCCGGGCTTCACCCAGCGCGAGCTGCGCGACTATGTGGAAGGCGTCCGCTCCCAGCTCCTGCACGTGCCTGACGTCGCCAAGATCGAGATCCTCGGCGCCCAGGACGAACGGGTGTTCGTGGAATTCTCCATGGCCGATCTGGCGCGCCGCGGCATCGACCGGCGGGCGCTGGTGGCGGCGCTGCAGGCCCAGAACACCGTGCGGCCGTCCGGCGTGATCCGTTCGGATCAGGAGAACCTGTCGCTCAGGGTATCCGGCGCGTTCGAGAGCGAGCAGGACATCCTCAACACCAATTTCGTCGTTGACGGCCGGATGCTGCGCCTTGGCGACATCGCCACGGTGCGGCGCGGCTATGCCGATCCGCCCCAGCCGATGTTCCGGGTGGACGGCCAGTCGGGCATCGCGCTTGCCATCTCCATGAGCGAGGGCGGCGATATCCTGACGCTCGGCAAGAATCTCCAGTCCGCCATGGACCGGATCGAGCAGGAGCTGCCCGTCGGCATCGAGGTGCATCTGGTCGCCGATCAGGCGGTCACCGTGCAGGATGCCATTTCGGACTTCATGATCTCGCTGTGGCAGGCGATCGCGATCATTCTGGTGGTGTCCTTCATCAGTCTGGGCGTGCGCCCGGGCCTGATGGTGGCGCTCTCGATCCCGTTCACCCTGGCCATCGTGTTCGCCATCATGGACATGCGCGGCATCGACATGCAGCGCATCTCGCTCGGCGCCCTCATCATCGCCCTGGCGCTGATGGTCGACGACGCCATGACCACGACGGATGCCATGCTGACCCGGCTTGCCGCCGGCGACAGCAAGGAGCAGGCGGCCTCCTTCGCCTTCAAGCACTATGCCCTGGCCATGCTCTCCGGCACGCTGGTGACCATGGCCGGCTTCGTGCCCATCGGCTTTGCCGCGTCCTCGGCGGGCGAGTACACCTACACCCTGTTCGCCGTGGTCTCGATCGCCCTCATCGTGTCGTGGCTGGTGGCGGTCATCTTCGGGCCGCTGTTCGGCGCCGTCATCCTCAAGCCGCCCAAGCCGGAGACCCGTCCGTCGAAGGTGATGGCGATCTTCCGGTCCTTCCTGTCGCTGGCCATGCGCGGGCGCTGGGTGACGATCCCGGTGACGGTTGTCGCCTTCATCGCCTCGGTTCTTGCGCTGCCGCTCATTCCGCAGCAGTTCTTCCCGGCCTCGGACCGGCCGGAACTGATCGTGGACATGAACCTGCCGCACAACGCCTCGATCTATGCGAGCGAGGATCTGGCCAAGCGGTTCGACGCGCTGCTGAAGGATGATCCCGATGTGGATCGCTGGAGCACCTATGTCGGGCGCGGCGCCATCCGCTTCTATCTGCCCCTCAATCCGGAACTGCCGAACGACTCCTTCACCCAGGCCGTCATCGTGGCCAAGGATGTCGAGGCGCGCGACCGGCTGAAGGCGAAGCTGGAACGGGTCTTCGACGAGCAGTTCCCGTCGCTGGTGGTGCGCGTGTCGCCGCTGGAGCTGGGGCCGCCGGTCGGCTGGCCGCTGCAATATCGCGTTGTCGGGCCGGAAATCGAGGAGGTGCGCGACATCGCCTTCCGGCTGGCCCAGACCATTGCCGAAAACCCCAATGCCCAGCGCGTGAACTTCGACTGGATCCAGCCGGCCCGGCAGATGCGCATCCGCATCAATCAGGATCAGGCCCGGCTTCTGGGGCTGTCGTCCCAGGCGGTTGCGGATGCCCTCAACACCATGATCTCGGGCACCACGGTCACACAGATCCGCGACGACATCTATCTGGTGAACGTCGTGGTGCGGGCGACCGATGACGAGCGGGTGTCGGTGGCCAACCTCTCCACCACCCAGGTGGCGCTGCCGGGCGGGCGCACCGTGCCGCTCAGCCAGTTCGCCACCATCGAGAACGAGCTGGCCTATCCGCTGGTGTGGCGCCGGGATCGCGAACCGACCCTGACGGTGCTGGCCGATGTGGCGCCCGGCCTGCTGCCGGCCACCGTCGTCGGCGAGCTGGCCCCGTCGATCCAGAAGCTGAACGCGGAGCTGCCGGCCGGCTACCGGATCGAGACCGGCGGCTCGGTGGAAGACAGCGCGGAAGCGCAGGAGTCGGTGTTTGCCGTCATTCCGGTGATGCTGTTCCTGATGTTCACTGTGCTGATGGTGCAGCTGCGCTCGTTCCAGAAGCTGGTGCTGGTGCTGTCGGTCGCCCCGCTCGGCCTCATCGGTGTCGTCGCGGCGCTGCTGCTGTCCGGCAAGCCCATGGGCTTCGTCGCCCTGCTCGGCGTGCTGGCCCTTCTGGGCATGATCATCAAGAATGCGGTGATCCTGATCGGCCAGATCGATACTGAGCAGGCGGAGGGCAAGAGCGTGTGGGATGCCGCGCTGGATGCGGCCAGCGCCCGCTTCCGGCCGATCATGCTGACGGCGATCTCCACCATCCTCGGCATGATCCCGATCGCGCCGACGGTGTTCTGGGGGCCGATGGCCTTCGCCATCATGGGCGGCCTGTTCGTGGCCACCCTGCTGACGCTGATCTTCCTGCCGACGCTCTATGTCACCTGGTTCCGGGGCAAACCGCCGGCGGCGGCCTGACGGGCGTCAGCAAACACGCACATCCTCCGGGCGGCCGGTTCTGACGGGACCGGCCGCCCGGTTCCTGGAGCATTTTCCGTTCGCTCCGGCTCACCGGAAAGCGCTCCAGGTCTTTGACCGGACGCATTTTCTTCACGCGAACCGTATCCACGTCGCTTGAAAATGCTCTAGACGGGGAGGGGGGCGGGGGAGGGAGTGGGGACGGAAGGGAAGGGGACGAAAT
>JBOGCN010000025.1:0-47907 GCA_050689115.1 Segnochrobactraceae bacterium EtOH-i3
AGGACTCTTTGGTATTCCGATGCGGATTTCTCATACCATTAGAACATATGAGAAATTCGCTACTCTTCAGACGCACGGTGCGGTCAGCACTTGCGTGGCTGATATCAGTCCATGCGGGCGGCGAGGCGCCAGACGCCCTGGGCCTGCATCACCGGCTCGTCGCCGGCCATCACGGTTCCCTCGACGAAGGCCATGCGCGTCGTCAGCTTGACGATCTTCGGCTCCACGGTGGCGAAGGTGCCGATCTGCAGCGGCGCCACGAACTGGTGCGACAGGCTGATCGTCGCGCCGCGCGGGGCGCCGGAGGTCAGCCGCGCCGTCATGCCGAAGGCCCGGTCGACGAAGGTCATGAGCATGCCGCCATGCACCACGCCATTGCGGTTGGCGTGGTGAGGGTGTGGCAGCAGACCGAACGAACGCCGGCCCGCCACCTCGCGAATCCACAGCCCGCCGAGGAAGGCGATCAGCCCCTCGGACGGATCATGGACCCAGCCATCCTGAATGAGTTTCTGTTTCATGCCGCCATTATCGTCGGGCGCGACGGAGCGACAAGCGCGGCCGGCGGTGGCCGAGCCTAACCAATGATTATGATAACGTGCGTTTTAGCCGCTTGATTAAGCGCGCCCGGAGAACGACTGTGTCCCCCAAGCCCGTAAAGAGGCAACGCGTAAAGACGTGCGATGGGAGGGGTAATCAATGTCCAGATTGGACATCAGGGAGCTCGCCGGAGGACTATTCCTTACCCTGACGGGTAGTGTATTCTCAGGCTATGCAATCCAGAATTATTCGATTGGAACGGTAACACGCATGGGGCCGGGCATGATGCCGACGGCCCTTGGAATTCTGCTTGCCTTCTTCGGTCTGCTGGTGGTTGTCGCGGCCTTCCTCAGGGAGCCCGAGACCGGTGAAATCCGGGTTGCCGTGCCCGCGATGATATTGGCGAGCGTGCTGGCCTTCGCAATCCTGATCGTCCCCTTCGGGCTCATTCCCGCCGTGGCGGGCTGCGTATTCATCGCCGCCCAGGCTGAACTCAAGCTTCAGCTTGTCTTTGGCTGCGTCCTTGCTGCGGCGCTCAGCCTTCTGTCGTGGCTGATCTTCGTCGTTGCCCTGCAGCTCCCCGTTTCCCTTTTCGACTGGCCATTCTGATGGACATCATCTCGAACATGGCGCTGGGGCTTGAGACAGCACTCACCCCGGTCAACCTGCTGTACTGTTTCTTCGGCGTGTTTCTGGGCACCCTCATCGGTGTCCTGCCCGGCATCGGGGCGCTGGCGGCAATCTCGATGCTGTTTCCGATCACCTTCCATCTGGAGCCGGCGACCGCGCTCATCATGCTGGCGGGGATCTATTATGGTACTGCCTATGGTGGCAGCACCGCGTCGATCCTGCTCAACATCCCCGGCACGACTTCCAGTGCCGTCACCTGCATCGACGGCTATCCGATGGCCCAGCAGGGGCGGGCCGGTGTCGCGCTGGCCATGACGGCCTTTGCCTCCTTCTTCGGCGGCGTCTTCGGCATCCTCGTGCTCAGCGCCTTCACCCCGCTGGTGGCGGCGTGGGCGCTGTCCTTCGGCTCGGCGGAATATTTCGCGCTGATGGTGCTGGGTCTGGTGGCGGCCTCCACGGTTTCCGACGGCTCGCCGATCAAGGGCCTCGCCATGGTGGTGCTCGGCATGCTGCTGGCCACCATCGGCATGGATCCCCAGAGCGGCACGGCGCGCTTCACCTTCGGCTCGCTGGATACCCTGGACGGGCTCAGCATCAGTGCGCTGGCGATGGGGCTGTTCGGCGTGGCGGAAATCATCGCTTCCGTCGGCAAGACCGAGGGGCGCAAGCTCCATGCGAACGAGATCAGCTTCCGCTCGCTGATGCCGACGCGGGACGATTTCCGCCGGTCCTGGATGCCGGCGCTGCGGGCCTCAACGGTCGGCTCGCTGTTCGGCGCGCTGCCCGGCACGGGTCCGACGGTTGCCGCCTTTGTCTCCTACGGGCTGGAGAAGCGGGTGGCCAAGGATCCCTCCCGCTTCGGCAAGGGGGCGATCGAGGGCGTGGTGGCGCCGGAATCGGCCAACAACGCCGCCGACCAGACCGCCTTCATCCCGACCCTCTCGCTGGGCGTGCCCGGCAGCGCCACCATGGCGCTGATGATCGGCGCCCTGATGATCCACGGCATCCACCCCGGGCCTAACCTCGTCCACGAGCAGCCGGAGCTGTTCTGGGGGCTCATCATGAGCTTCTGGGTGGGCAACCTCATGCTGGTGGTGCTGAACCTGCCGCTGATCGGGCTGTGGGTGCGGCTGCTGACGGTGCCGTACCGGATGCTCTATCCCGCCATCATCGTGCTGGTGTGCATCGGCGCCTACAGCGTCCAGTACAAGGCCTTCGACGTGCTGGTGGTGCTGGGCTTCGGTGCCCTCGGCTATGCCATGCGCATCTTCCACATGCCTGCCGCGCCGCTGCTGCTCGGCTATGTCCTCGGCCCGCTGATCGAGCAGCACTTCCGCCGCGCGATGGTGCTGGCCCGGGGCGACTTCGCCACCATGATCGAGCGTCCGATCACCGGCACCGTCCTCGCCATCACCGTCCTTGTGCTGCTCGCCAGCCTGTGGACGGCGCTGCAGCACCGCAAGCGCACCGCCGCCGAACTGGCTGCCGGTCCGCACATCGAGGACGAGGACTGACCCTTGCCGCTCCGGCCGCGCGGGGATCTGCCCGGCCGGAGCCGACCGGAAACATGGAGCCGTCGCCCCCTTTTTGCGCGGGGCGGCGGGATCCCAATAAAAGACAGGGAGAGAAACATGACCTTCGACAGAACAGCGCTCACGGCTGCCTTCAGGACCGCGCTTCTGGCCGCGCTGGTGGCGACCGGGCTGTCCGGGGCCGCCGAGGCGAAGGATTTCCCGAACCACACCGTCACGATCATCATCCCCTATGGCGGCGGCGGCTCGACCGACCTGATCGCCCGGGCGCTGGCCAACGAGCTCAGCCAGCAGTGGGGCGAGGCGGTGATCGTGGAGAACCGGCCGGGCGCCGGCTCCATGATCGGCACGGCCTTCCTGTCCCAGGCCAAGCCCGACGGCTACACCCTGCTCGTCAACACCCCCGCCCATGCGACGGCGCCGGCGGTGCAGAAGTCGCTGCCGTTCAATCCGCGCACGGACATCACCCCGATCGGCATGGTGGCGACGAGCCCCTACATGGCCGTCGGCGGCAAGGGCGTGCAGGCGAAGAACTTCAAGGAGTTCGTGGCCGAAGCCAAGGCGCGGCCGATGTTCTTTGCCACCGCCGGCGTCGGCACCTCCAGCCATTTCGCGGCGGAGCTGCTGATCCAGCAGGCCGATATTGGCGGCGACGTGGTCCACTTTGCCGGCGGTGGCGAGGCCCAGACCAACCTGATGGGCGGCCATGCCGACATCTACATCAGCAACACCGCCAGCGTGATGCCCTATGTGAACAACGGGCAGGTGAAGCCCGTCGTCATCCTCGGCCCCACCCGTTACGAGGCGCTGCCGGACGTGCAGTCGAGCGGCGAGGTCGGCGTCGACGGCATCGACATCAACAGCTGGGTCGGCCTGTTCGGGCCCGGCAAGATGGATCCGGCGCTGGTGGAAAGGCTGAACACCGACCTGCACAAGGCGCTGCAGAGCCCGACCTTCAAGAAGGTGCTGGCCGAGAATTTCGTGCAGCCCGGCACCGGTACGCCGGCCGAGTTCAAGGCGCAGGTCGAGAAGGAAATGGATCTCTGGGCCAACCTCGCCAAGGAACGCAACATCGTCGTGCAGTAAGAGAAGCCCGCTGAAACGGAAAGAGCCCGGCCTGTTGCGAGGCCGGGCGCTTTTTATTGTTGAACTGGACGCTTTCAGGCGAACTGCGCGGTCTCGCCTTCGGGCAGCGGCACGTCGAAGGCGATGAGCGTCATGGAAATGAGGCTGTAATAGCCGCAGATCCCGACGAGATCGACCAGCCGGTCACGCCCCAGACTGGCCAGCGCCCGCCCGTAGAGGGCGTCGTCCAGACGGCGCGTGCGCACGAGGCTGTCGGTGACCGCGTGGACGATCTCCTCCTCCGCGTCGGTAAAGGCCAGGTCCGCCCCGGTGCGCAGCGCCTCCACCAGCTCCGGCGCGAGGCCCGCCTTCAGGCCGATGGCCTTGTGGGCGAACCACTCGAATTCGGCCTTCCAGGCAACCGCCATGGTGAGGATCGCCAGCTCCGAGAGGCGCGGCTCCAGGGACGAGCCATAGCGGCAATAGGCGCCGAGTGCCTGGGCGGCCTCGGCCAGCTCCGGCCGGTGCAGCCACAGCGCCAGCGGTCCGCGCACCTGTCCGCGCGGGCCAGCGGCAATGAGGGCGGACACGCGCTTCTGGTCGTCGGTCAGCGTGGCGGGATCGGGAGGGGAAAGGCGCATGGGTCAGGCATTCTCCGGCGTGGCCAGCCGGATCGGCGCGCCGTCCAGCCAGTGTGCGAGGTTTTCCACGGTGTCGCGATAGAAGGTCTCGAAGGTCTCGCGCACCGAATAGCCAAGATGCGGCGTCGCCAGCACGTTCGGCAGCGACCGCAGCGGATGATCGGCAGAAAGCGGCTCGTGATCATAGACGTCGAGCCCGGCCGCGCGCAGCTGTCCGCTGGCCAGCGCCGCGATGAGGGCGGCCTCGTCGACCAGCGGGCCGCGGGCGGTGTTGATGAGGATCGCCTCCGGCCGCATCAGCGCCAGCGCGTCGCGGTCGATGATGCCGCGGGTGGTGGGGCCCAGCACCAGATGCAGGCTGACAATATCGGCCGCGGCCAGCAGCGTCGCCTTGTCGGCGAAGCGGGCGCCGCCGGCGGCCGCGCGCTCCGGGGTGAGGTTGGGGCTCCAGGCCAGCACCTCCATGCCGAAGGCGCGGGCGACGCCGGCCATGCGGCTGCCAAGCTTGCCAAGCCCGACCAGGCCGAGGGTGCGGCCATGGAGGGCGTTGCCCAGCCGGGTCTGCCACGCGCCGGCGCGCATGGCCGCGCTCTCCTCCGGAATGTGGCGCATCAGCGCCAGAATGAGCCCCCAGGCCAGTTCGACCGTGGCATAGACGCCGTTGCCGCTGCCCGTGGTGGTCATCACGGCGATGCCGAGCTCGTCGGCGGCACGATAATCCAGAGTGCGGTTGACCCGGCCGGTGGCGGCGATGGCCCGGAGGTCGGGAAGCGCCCGCAGCAGCTCCGCCGGCATGGCCGAGCGCTCCCGCAGCAGGCAGATCGCGTCGAAGCCGGCCAGCCGCACCGCTGCCCCGGCCACGTCGGACGGTAGCGGGTCGGTGAGGAAGGTCACCTCGGCCCGGCCGGCAAGGCTGGACCAGTCGGCGAGGCGGTGGGCGACGCCCATATAGTCGTCAAGCACGGCGATCCGGGCCGGGCGGCCCTTGGGCAGGAGGCGGAAACCGGTCATTGCGGATCTCCTTTCGCGGCGCGGCGGTGCTCGATGCGGGCAAGCAGGGCCACGATCCAGGGAATGTTGGGCATGAACAGGAAGATGCGGGTCAGGTGGAAGGCGGTGACGATCGCCGGGTCCTGATGCAGGTAGGTGGCGGTCAGCACCATCTCGGTGACGCCGCCGGGCGCTGCCCCCAGCACCACCAGCCGCCAGTCGAGCCCGAACAGCCAGGCGATACCGGCCGCCGCCAGCGAGCACAGGAGCAGCAGCGACAGGATCGAGACGAGGGACATGATCGCGATGCGTCCGGCGCGCCCGAGCAGGTCGCGCCGGAAGGTCGAGCCGAGCCAGGACCCCAGCACGATCTGGGCGCTTGCCAGCACCAGAAGGGGAAAGGGCGGCAGGCCGTAGCCGGTCACGGCCAGCAGGGCGGTGGCGGCCAGTGGTCCGAGGAAGTTCGGATTGGGGATATGCAGCCGGCGGAACAGATGCATCGCCGCAAAGCCGCAGCCGAGCAGCAGCAGGATGTTGACCGGATCGAACGGCACGCTGAACGCCGACCGCGCCCGGGCATCCGGCCAGCCTTCGATCAGATAGATCGTCAGCGGCAGCACCAGCACCACGGCCGACAGCCGCAGGGTCTGGGAAATGATGACCGGCACCGGATCCACGTGCTGCTCCACCGCGATGGCGGCGGCTTCCACCGGGCTGGTTGGCACGGCGGCCAGGAAGGACTGGACGAGGCTCATGCCGCTGGCCCGCGCCACCGCCAGCGCGACGGCAAAAATGCAGACGAGGGTGGCAAGCGCTGTGGTCAGGATCACCGGCGCCAGCGCGATCAGCCGCTCCAGCGCCTGGGGCGTGAAGGTCAGACCGACCTGGGACGCGACGACGACCTGACCGAAGGGGCGCAGCCGGTCGGGAACCCGGACCGGCAGCAGCCCGGAGATGCAGAGCGCCGCCGTCACCACCAGCGGGCCGATCATCCACGGCAGCGGTGTGCCGAGCCAGCGCGCGAGCCAGCCGCCGGCCGCGCCCGCCAGCAGGTACAGCGCGAGGCGGACAAGCAGGCGGGCCCGGTCCTGCCAGCCGGGGTGTCCGGGGGCGAGGGGCTCAGTCACAGCGCGCCGACATCCCGCCATCGACGATGATCTCGGTGCCGGTCACGAAGCGCGCCTCGTCGGAGGCGAGGAACACGGCGGCGTTGGCGGTGTCGCGGCCGTCCCCCATGAAGGGCAGGGGAATGCGGCTTTGGCGCTTGGACAGCAGCGACTGGACATCACCGCCCGCCCGCTGGCCGGCCAGCCGCGCCTCCACCATCGGCGTGTGCATCTGGCCGGGCACGACGGTGTTCACCCGCACGTTCCACGGCGCATATTCCACCGCCGTCACCCGGGAAAACTGGATTACCCCGGCCTTGGCGGCGGCATAGGCCACCTGGGCGGCGCCGGTCCAGCGGATGCCGGAGGTGGAGGCGGTGTTGATGATCGCGCCGCCCGTCTGCGCCTTCATGGCCGGCAGCACGTGCTTGCACATCAGGAACACGCTGGTGAGATTGTAATTGAGCTGGCGCAGCCACAGTTCCTCGCTCATCTCCACCGCACCGCCCTTCGCCGAGCCGCCGACATTGTTGACGAGCACGTCGAGACGACCGAACCGGTCGAGCACCTCGCCGACGACTGCGGCAATCGTCGCGCTGTCGGTCACGTCGAGACGCGCGATGCGATAGTCTGCGCCGGTGGCCTTCAGCAGCGCCTCGGTCTCCGCGGTGGTGTCGAGGTCGATGTCGGTGGCGATCACTGTCGCCCCTTCCTCGGCGAAGCGCACGGCCGCCGCGCGCCCGTTGCCCCAGCCGGTACCCACGCTGCCCGCCCCCGTGACAAGGGCAATACGGCCGGCAAGACGCCCGCTCATGGTGTTTCTCCCGGGTTTTTCTGTCCTTCGCGCGCAGCTTCCCCACCCGGACAAATCCCGGCCAGAGAGGCGGCTGCATGCGTGGTCCTGTTGTCGGACTCGCAATCTAGACAAACCTGTGCGAAGATTGGCTAGCAAATGGTCGCCCTAGAGAAACTTATAATTATGGAAACGCGACGCCTGAATCTTCCCCTCAATCCGCTGCGGGCTTTCGCGGTGGCTTCCCGGCACAAGACCTTCACCGCTGCCGCGCGCGAGCTCGGGGTCAGCCAGGTGGCGGTGAGCCGGCAGATTGCGATTCTGGAAAATTATCTGAGTGTCAGCCTGTTCGAGCGCGGCACCCGCTCTGCCAAGCTGACCGAGATCGGCCGGGCCTTTGGCAGCGAGATTGCCGGGCTGTTCGATGATATCGAGGCCGCCACCCAGCGCATCATCGACCAGGAAACCCAGAGCACCGTCAACCTCCGGGTCTACCCGACCTTCGCCCATTATTGGCTGATGCCGCGGCTGGCGGATTTTGCCGAGAAATATCCCGATATCCGCATCCGCTTCGATACCCGGGTGGAGCCGCTGCATTTTCGCGGCACCCATCTGGATGTCGCGGTTCAGCTCGGGTCCGGCACCTGGAGCGACGCCCGCAGCCGCAAGCTCTTTGACGAGGAGATCGATGTGGTCGGCTCCGCCCGCTATCTGGAGCGGATGGGGCCGATCCGGGAGCCGGCAGATGTCATGCGCTGCGAGCTGCTCCACGCCCGCTATCGCCGCCGGGCCTGGGAGCACTGGGCGGATGCGGTGGGCGTCGATATCGCCCGCCACCAGCGCATGGAGTTCGACACGTCGCTCCTGACCTTCTCGGCGGCCGAACGCGGCTTCGGCCTCGCCATCGGCCAGCTCGGCCTGCTGGAGGACACCATCCGCTCCGGCCAGCTCGTGCGCCCGTTCAGCCGGGCCGTGCCCACCGGCTCCGCCTTCCATGTGGTGTGGCCGACGACCACCTCGGTCAACGTGAAGACCAAGCGCTTCATCGACTGGCTGCTGATGCAGGTGGATCAGGCGCCGGAATTCTTCAAGACCGGCGAGGCGGCTGCCCGCGCGCCCCGCACCGCCCGCCCGGGTTGAGCCGTGGCCGGGGCTGCGTCCATTGCCATTCGGCATGAGGAGGCAGACCTTTCGTCAGTCTGCGGCGCCGGATCCGCCTGCTAGCTTCTCCCCCAACAGAAAATGACATCGGGGGAGGGGCATCGTGCCGGGCAGACTGCACGGAAAGATCGCCGTCATCATCGGGGCTGGCCAGCAGCCCGGCGGTGCCATGGGCAACGGCCGGGCCGTCGCCATCCGTTTTGCCGAGGAAGGCGCCACCTGCGTGCTGGTCGACCGCAATGGCGACTGGGCCGAGGAAACCCGTGCGCTGCTGCCCGGCGACAGCGGCGCCAGCGCCAGCGTGCTGGCGGCCGACGTGACCGACGAGGACGCCTGCCGCCGGGTGGCCAAAGCCGCGGTTGCCCGCTATGGGCGGATCGACATCCTGCACAACAATATCGGCACTTCCACCGGGGATCGTCCCACCTTCGATCTGCCGGTGGAGGACTGGGACCGCATCATGACGCTCAATCTCAAGAGCATGTTCCTGATGTGCAAGCATGTCCTGCCGGTGATGCGGGCGCAGAAAGCCGGCGCGATCATCAACATTTCCTCCACATCGTCGCTCTCCTGGCGGCCGACGCTCGCCTACAAGACTTCCAAGGGCGCCATCAACACAATGACCCAGCACATCGCGGCGGAAAATGCCGCCTTCGGGGTGCGGGCCAATGTCATCGTGCCCGGCCTCATCGACACCCCCATGGCCATCGAGCGCCGCGTGCGCGAAACCGGCCGCAGTCCTGCCGAGATCCGCGCCGAGCGCGACCATCTCGTTCCCGTCGGGCGCATGGGCAATGCGTGGGATGTGGCCCATGCCGCGGTCTATCTCGCCTCCGACGAGGCGGCCTATGTCACCGGCGTGCTGCTGCCGGTGGATGGCGGGCTGCTGCTGAAGCGCGGCTGAGCGCGCCCCCTCGGGCTTGAAGGACTGATAGCCATGCCCCCGAATCCGCTGATCGTGCTGGCCGAAGCCGCCGCCGACTGGACGACCCGGCCGCTGCCGGCAGATGTCGAGCACCATGCCCGCCGGGCGGTGCTGGACTGGTTCGCCGCCCTCCTGCCGGGCTGTGCCGACGGGCCGGCGCTGCTGCTGGCGCCCGCTCTGGCATCGGAGCGCGGCACCGGCCGGGCGGTTTCCTATGTGGATGGCGGCACCGGTGCGCCGCGCCATGTGGCCTTGCTGAACGGCACGGCCAGCCACACCGCCGAGTTCGACGACATCTATCGCGATGGCGGCTACCATCCGGGCAGCCCCACCATCTCGGCAGCCCTTGCCGTGGCCCAGGACCGCGACGCGACGGCGGAGGAATTCCTGCGCGCCGTCATCGGCGGCTTCGAGGTCGGCTGCCGCATCGCCATGGCCCTGCAGCCAAGCCATTATCGCAACTGGCACATCACCGGCACCGTCGGCACCCTCGGGGCGGCCGTCTCCACGGCGATGTTGGCGGGGGGCTCGGCCGGAACGATCGCCCATGCCATTGCCATCGCGTCCAGCTTTGCCGGCGGGCATCAGGAGAATCTGCAGGGGCAGGGGGTGACGAAGCCGATGCATGCCGGCCACGCCGCCGACGCCGGGGTGCTGGCCGGGCTGGCGGCAGCGGCTGGTGTCACCGGGTCACTGGATAGCCTCAACGCGCCCCACGGCTATGCGGCGGCCACCAGCGACGGCACCGGCAACTGGGCGGCCGGTCTCGATGGCCTCGGTGACTGGACCCCGATCACCCGCATGACTTTCAAGAACCATGGCTGCTGCGGCCACATCTTCCCGACCCTCGACGGGCTGCGCGGGCTGATGGCCACCCACGGCTTCGGCGCGGCGGACGTGTGGGCGATTCGGGTGGCCGGCTATGGCCCCACGAAGTCGATCTGCGACCGGATGCAGGTGGAAAGCGCCCGGGATGCCCGCTTCAGCCTGCAATATTGCGCGGCGGCCCTTCTGGTGCTGGGCGGGGTGCGGCTGGCGGCCTTCACGCCGGAGGCGCTCGCCAACCCCGAGATCCGCGCCCTCATGCCCCGCATCAGCGTGGCGGAGGATCCGGAGATCGCAGCGCTCTATCCCCGCCGCCGGCAGGCCCGGCTCGTGGTGGAGCTGACCGACGGGCGGGTGCTGGCGCACCATCAGGAAACCCGCAAGGGCGATCCCGATGACCCGCTGAGCGATGCCGAACTCGGCGAGAAGTTCGACGAACTCGCCGCCACCGTGCTGGAGCCTGCCGCTGCCGCAGCGCTGAAGGCGCGGATTCTGGAGCCCGGTCCGCTGCCCGGCCTGTTGCCGGTCCGCAATCGCCTCACCCGCGCGTCGTGACCGCGCCGACACCCTTCAAGGAGACCGCATGAGCCAGATCGCTCCCTTCGAGACCGCCAGATTCATCCGTGTGACCGTGACCCGCGGCGTCGCGACCATTGCGCTTGCCCGGCCCGAGGTGCGCAACGCCATTCATGACGCCATGCGTGCCGAGCTGATTGCCGCCTTCGACTGGGCCGACAGCGACCGCGACGTGCGCGCGGTGATCCTGACCGGCGAGGGCAAGGGCTTCTGTTCCGGGGGCGATATTGGCGGCATGCGCGCCCGTCTCGACGCGCCGGCCGGCTCCGTCGCCTTCAATGGCTGGACGCGGCAGAAGCAGACCCACCGCGGCGTCGGCGTCATTTATAACATGACCAAGCCGGTGATCGCCGCCGTCAACGGCGCCGCCTTCGGCCTCGGTCTCGACATGGCGCTCGCCTGCGATTTCATCATCGCCGCCGAGGGCGCCAAGCTGTCGATGAGCTTCATCAAGCGCGGCCTCGTTTCTGATGGCGGCGGCATGTATTTTCTGCCGCGCCGGGTCGGGCTGGTCAAGGCGAAGGAGCTGATCCTCACCGGTCGGGTGGTGGAGACGACGGAAGCGCTGGGGATCGGCCTCGTCGATCGCGTCGCCACCCCCGAGGTCCTGCTGGCCGAGGCGCAGACGTGGGCGGAGGAGCTGAGCCAGGGCTCGCCGGCCGCCGTCGCCCTGACGCTGTCGATCCTCAACCAAAGCCTTGAAAGCACCGCCGACGAGATCTTCAAGCTCGGCCGCGAGGCGCAGGCGATCTGCTACACCACCGCCGAACATCGCGCTTCCGTGGAAGCCTTCCTCGCCAAATCCGGCGGCTGATCCCAAAGATCCCTGAAAGGGGCTCTTTGATATCCCGATACAGATTTCCCATGCCATTGGTGCATATGGGAAATCTGAAGCTTCTCAGACGCACGGTGCGGTCAGCACTTGCGTGTCAGGTATGAGAGCGGGAGGCGGCCGGATCCCCGGCCGACGGGACGCTCGCGAAAGAAAAGGCCCCGCACGGGTGCGTGCGGGGCCTTTTTCGTTGATGGCGTGGGGTTTTCCGAGCCGGGTCCGGCAGCGCATGGACGGCGCCCCGGACCCGATGCGGGATCAGTCGATCACCGCCAGCCCGTCGGCGGCGGCGACGCCCTGACCGGCCGGCAGCACGAACAGCGGGTTGATCTCGGCTTCCGCCAGCCGGTCGCCCAGCGCTTCGCCCATGCGGGCGAGCGCCAGGATTGCCTGCACCAGCGCGTCGATGTCGGCCGGCGGTGAACCGCGATAGCCGGACAGCAGACGCGACACCCGAAGTTCCCCGATCATGGCGCGGGCGTCGTCCTCGCCGATCGGCAGGAGGCGCAGGGTGCTGTCGTGGAGGAGTTCGGCCAGCGTGCCGCCGGCGCCGAGCAGGAGCACGGGCCCGAGCTGCGGGTCGCGGCGCAGGCCGAGGATCAGCTCGACGCCGCCCGTGAGCATCTTCTGCACCAGATAGCCTTCCGGCGCGGGCAGGCCGCGGGCGGCAAGGCCGGTGGCCATGGCGTCAAGCGCCGGGCCGATGGTCTCCGCCGTCAGCCCGACGGCGACCCCGCCGACATCGGACTTGTGCGGGATCGCTTCGGACAGCACCTTCAGCACCACCCGGCCCCCCAGCGCGGTGGCGGCGGCGGTCGCCTCCTTCGCGGTGGCGACGACGCGCTGCTCGGCGCCCGTCACGCCATAATGGGCAAAGAGCGCGCGCGCCTCGACCTCGTTGAGCGTGCCCGTGCGCAGCCCCTCCGGCGGGGCGAGGGGTGCCGCGGCCGGGAGAGCCGCAGCGGCGGCGCGTGGCATGGCTGCCGTCAGGGCGACGGCACAGCTTTCCGGTGCGGTATAGGCGGGAATGCCGGCCCGGTTCAGCGCACGCAGGATATGGGGCGCGTCGGGGCTGACATAGGCGATGATCGGCTTGGCGCTTTCAGCTGCCCCGGTGCGGATGGCGGCCACGGCAATGTCGGGCTGGGCCAGCGCCGACGAGCCGACGATCACCACCACCCCGTCCACCCGCTCGCTGGCGAGCAGGGACCGGGTCGCTGCCGTCATGATCTCCGGCTTGACGCCGGCGAGCGTGACGTCGACCGGGTTGCCGGTCATCGGTGCCTCGGCGTCCAGAAGCCCCGCCAGCCGGGTGGCGGTGGCATCATCGAGCAGCGGCACGTCCAGCCCGGCGAGGCCGCAGCTGTCGGCCACCAGACTGCCGGCACCGCCGGTGGAGGTGAGCACCGCCACCCGCGGGCCGGCCATCACCCGGCCGGAGGCGAGCATGGCGGGGATATCGAGCAGATCGCCGAAGGTCTCGGCGCGGATCACCCCGCACTGGCGGAAGAGCGCATCATAGACCCGGTCCTCGCCGGCCATGGCGCCGGTGTGGGAGACGGCCGCCCGGGCGCCGAATTCGGAGCGGCCGACCTTGAACACCACGACAGGCTTGCCGGCGGCCCGGGCCAGCGCGGTGGCGGCGCGGAATTTTTCCACCGAGCGGATGCCCTCGGCATAGACCGCGATCACCCGGGTGTCGGCGTCGCTAGCATAGAAGGTGATGAGGTCGGCGATGTCGATATCGGTTTCGTTGCCGGTGGAGGCGAGCTTGGCAAAGCCGATGCCACGGGCAGCCGCGCGCGACAGCAGGGCGCCAAGAATGCCGCCGCTCTGGGAGGCAAGCGAGATGCCGCCCGCCGGCAGGTCCTCGCCCTCGAGCGCGCCGCTGGCCGACAGCACGATGCGCGAGCGCAGATCCACCGCGCCGATGGTGTTTGGGCCGAGGATGCGCATGGGGCCGGCAGCCTCCCGCAGCAGGCGCTGGCGTTCTTTGCCCGCCGCGCCGGCCTCGCCGAAGCCGCTGGCCAGCACGATCGCCAGTTTCGTCCCCCGCTCGGCCAGATCACGCACCGCCAGATGGGCGCGCCCGGCACCAAGCAGCACGATCGCCGCATCGGGAGCTTCCGGCAGGTCTGCCACCGACGGGAAGCAGGGCAGGCCCGCGATGTTCTGTACCTTCGGGTTGACCGGCCAGATGGCGCCGGAAAATCCATGGCGCAGCAGGTAGCCGACCGGCCGGCCGCCTGTCTTGGTGACATCGGCGGACGCGCCGACAATGGCCACCGTGCGCGGGTTGAACAGGGCGTCGAGAGCTTCGGCGGTTCCGATCCTGTCGGCAGTCATTCAGCACTCCTCCGGATGCTGCCGTCCCTGTTGTTCTGCTTGGCGGACGACATGGCAGGACCGAGTTTTTCTGCGTCCTGCCCCGGAGTGGCAACTGACGATTCCGCACGCTGCGCCTGACGAGGTGTCTGTTCCCGGGCGGACCGGCGGGGCACGGAGGGCGCGCGCCCGGCATCTGCATGTCCGGTGTGGCCCCGGGAAAGCGGGGGCCGGACATGCCAGCGGGCGGCCTGGGGCCGCCCGCATCGTCCGTCCATCCCGGTGCGGGACGTATCCGCCCGCCAGCGGCGCCCGGTCAGGGCGCTTCGCTCATACCAGGCATGCAAGTGCTGACCGCACCCACGCCTGAAGTGCAGCAGAATTCTCATGTGCCCCAAGGGCATGAGAATCCTGCATTTGCATACCAAAGGATCCTTTTCAAGGATCTTTGGTATCACTTGATCGGGTTGGTCTTGGCCGAGTGATAGTCGCGGCGGATCTGCTCCAGATCGACCGAGGGGGCCGGCAGCTTGAGGTTCATCTCGTCCAGGGTCTTCTCGACGATGTGCGAGACCGCCAGATTGCGGAACCATTTGTGGTTCGACGGGATGACATACCACGGGGCATGCTTGGTGGAGCACTTCTCCAGCATGTCCTCATAGGCTGCCGTGTACTTGTCCCAGAAGGCGCGCTCTTTGTAATCGGAGTCGCTGATCTTCCACTGGCGGGCCGGGTCGTCGAGGCGCTGGGCGAAGCGGGCGAGCTGCTCTTCCGGGGTGATATAGAGGAAGAACTTGAGGATGGTGATGCCGCTGGTGGTCAGCATCTTCTCGAAGTCGTTGATCAGCTCGTAGCGCTTGGACCAGACCTCCTGCGGCACGAGATCGTGCACGCGCACCACCAGCACATCTTCATAATGGGAGCGGTTGAACACGCCCACCTGGCCGAGGCCGGGGGCATGGGGATGCACGCGCCAGAGGAAATCGTGCAGGCGCTCCTCGGCGGTGGGCTGCTTGAAGCCCTGCACATAGGCGCCCTGGGGGTTCATGGCCGAGAGCACATGCCAGCAGGTGCCGTCCTTGCCAGCTGCGTCGATGCCCTGAAGCACGATCAGCAGACCGTGCTTCTTCTCGCCATAGAGCTTTTCCTGCAGCTCGGTGACGCGCGCGACATTCTTGGCCAGATCCTCCTTGGCGTGCTCGGAGGAGGCGTAGTCGCCATGGAAGGATGCATCGACATCCTTCAGCCGGATGCGGGTGCCCGGCTCGACGATCAGTTTCTTGCGCAGGTCCATCTCGGTCTCCTTGGGCGCCTCTCGGGCGCACGAAAACCGGCCTCGGTGAAGAGGCCGGTCCCGGATCGTGGAACACCGGTCCGCCGGGCGCAACCCGGCGGACCGGACGGTTGTGCACGTCAGCCGCGCAGCGACTGGGTCACCATCGCCGCGGTATCCGCGCGATAGGCGGCCCGGTGGCTGATGAGCTTCTCGGTGACGATGCGGATGGCGCTGAGAATGAACACCCAGATCAGGCAGTAGAGCACCACCCAGAAGATCGCCGTCCAGCTGATGGCAGGCACCAGCCAGCCGAAGCCGCACATCAGCATCGCCAGCACCTGGGTGGACAGGATGGCGGACCACAGCGGCGTCGCCGGGAAGGGCGGCAGGAAGAACCACTTGTCCGACCGGGTGACGAACAGCAGCAGATGGCCGCCGGTGACCAGCTGCAGGAACATCACGGTCTGCAGGTGGGCATCATCGGTGAGGCCGATCGAGATGCCGAACGCATCCTTCATCGCCCACATGCCGATGAGCAGCAGGCCGAAGGACTGCACCACCGAGAAGAAGCCGAGCACGGCGGAGATGCTGAGGATCTTCGGCATCTTCCAGCGGATCGGATCCCGGCTGACGGGGGTGTTGTCGTAGGCGATCGTCATGATCGGGATGTCATCGAGCAGCGAGATGACGACGATCATGATGGCGGTGAGCGGCTGGAAGCCGAACAGGATCGACGACAGCACCACCAGGAACATGATGTCCATGGTCAGCGCCACACGATAGATCGTGTAGGTGGTGATGCGGCCGAAGATCCGCCGGGCCTCGTCGATGGCGTTGTTGATGACCGAGAGGCCCGGCGCCGTTAGGATGAGGGCCGCCGCGCCGCGGGCGGCATCGGTGGCACCCGACACGGCCGTGCCGCAGTCCGCCTGCTTCAGCGCCGGGGCATCGTTCACGCCGTCGCCGGTCATGGCGACGATGTGGCCGCGGCCCTGCAGCGCCTTGACGATGGCGTACTTGTGCTCGGGGAACACCCGGGCGAAGCCGTCGGCCTTCTCGATGGCGTCGACGATGGTCGGCGGGACGTTGTCCGGGTCCATGTCCTTGGGGAACACGTCGGACGCGGTCATGATGTTGGTGCCCATGCCGAGCTGGCGGGCGGTCTCGATGGCGATGGCGGTGTCGTCACCGGTGATCATCTTCACCCGCACGCCCTTTTCGGCGGCGGTGTCGATGGTGGTGCGGCTGTCATCGCGCGGCGGGTCGAACATCGGCAGGATGCCGAGCAGCGACCAGGTGGCGCCATTGTCGTCGGAACGGCCGACGGCGAGCGCGCGATTGCCCTTGCCGGCAAGCTCGGCCACCGTGTCGGCGACCTTCTTGGCGACGTCATCGGCGGGCTTCACCAGCTCGACGATGGCCTGCGGCGCGCCCTTGGCCACCTGCACCAGATTGCCCGAAGCGTCCTTCACGGTCGCCTGGGTGCGCTTGGTCACCGGGTCGAAGGGGATGAACTTCGTCTGGGTGTAGGCCTCGGGCGCCTTGGGATCCGTGAGGCCCTCGATCACCGCGGTGTCGATGGCGTCATGGTCTTCGGCCCGGGAGGCCAGCGCACCGGCGAGGATGACGGCCTGGGGATCGGTGGCCGAAATCAGGATGGGATCGCCGAGCTTCAGCTGGTTCTTGGTCAGCGTGCCGGTCTTGTCGGAGCACAGGATGTCGACGCCGGCCATCTCCTCGATGGAGTCCAGCCGGGAGACGATCGCCTTTTCCTTCGACAGCGCCAGCGCACCCAGCGCCATGGTGACGGAGAACACCGCCGGCATGGCCACGGGAATGGAGGCAACCAGCAGGATGAGCACGAACTGAAGGATGTTCAGCGCGTCATTCCAGTGCCAGTTGTGGTCGACGACGGCAATCTGCCAGACCTGCACACCGACCAGGATCAGGGCGAGCACGACGGCCACGGCAATCAGGAAGTTGCCGATCTGGAACATCGCCTTCTGGGCATGACTGACCGAGCCGGCGCCGGCCACCAGCTTGGCCGTGCGGCCGAAGAAGGTGTTGCCGCCGGTGCCGATGACCACGCCGGTCATCTCGCCCTGCTTCACGATCGAGCCGGAATAGGCCTCGTCGCCGTCCTTCTTCTGCACCGGCAGGGATTCACCCGTCAGCGCTGCCTGATCAATGGCGGCAAAGCCGTCGCCGAACAGGCGCAGGTCCGCCGGCACCACGGCGCCGAGGCGAACCTTGACGACATCGCCGGGCACCAGGGTGGCGGCATCCACGCTGGCCCACTTGCCATCGCGCAGCGCCGTTGCTTCCGGTGCCAGACCCTTCTTCAGGGCGGCCAGAGCGTTGGAAGCCTTGCTGTCCTGCCAGAAATCCAGAATGGCGTTGAAGAACAGCAGGGCGGCAATGACGATGAAGTCCTGCCAGTGGCCGAGGATCGCCGACACGATTGCGGCGGCCTCGATCATGTAGGCCAGCGGCCCCATGAAATAGCCAGCGATGCGGGAGAGAAGGCTCTTCTCCTTGGCAATGATGGCGTTGGGGCCATAGCTGGCGAGGCGCTTCTGGGCCTCGGCCGAGGTCAGGCCCCCGGTGCGGGAGACGCCGAGGGTCTGGAACACCTGATCGAGCGGGACCTTTTCCAGATCCGGCCCGGAGGCGGGGGCAGGGGACGTGCCCTTCTGGGGTGTGTCGGAAGACAAGTCGGGCGACTCCTTCTGATACCAGCATCCACCGTCTGCCAGAGCAGCACGGCGCGGAAGGACTGCAGCCTTTCGTGCACAACCGTGGCACGAGACGGCGGTCGTGAAAAGCCGGGCGCCCCATCAAAGAGCCCGGCCGTGAAATGAGGAGACGCGACCCGGGAGGGGAGGCTCCCGGATCGCGAGGCAGGCGCGGAACGTGCGGAACCGGCCGGAGCCGGGGGCCGGTCAGGCCAGATTGGTCAGCATCAGCGTGTGGCCGGCGATCATCTTCTCCTCGTCGGTCGGGATGACGTAGACGGCAACCTTGCTGTCCGGCGTCGAGATCAGCGGGCCATTCCTGTCATTGGCCGCCGCATCCAGGGTGACGCCGAGGAAGCCGAGCTTTTCCACCACGGCCGCGCGCACGATGGACGAATGCTCGCCGATGCCGGCCGTGAACACGAGGGCATCCAGACCGCCGAGCACGGCGGTATAGGCGCCGATATATTTGACGAGGCTGTAGACGAAGGCTTCGATGGCGAACTTCGCCGCCGGATCCTTGCTCTCCTGCAGCGTCTTCATGTCCTCGCTGATGCCGGAGAGACCGAGCAGGCCACCATTCTTGGAGAGATCCTTTTCCAGGGTCTCGGGCGTGAATTCGCCGGTCTTCAGCAGATAGAACAGCGCATCCGCCGGCATGTCGCCGGAGCGCGTCGCCATCGGCAGGCCGGTGATGGCGCCGAACTGCATGGAGGTTTCCATGCTCTGGCCGTCCTTGATGGCGCAGACCGAGGCGCCGCCCCCCAGATGGGCGACGATCACGCGCTTGGCCGACGGCATCACCTTCGGCACCTGACGGCTGATATAGTCGTAGGAAATGCCGTGATAGCCCCAGTGCCGCACGCCGGTGTCGCGTGCCTTCTTGGAGATCGGGTAGATCTGGGCCACGTCCGGCATGGTGCGGTGGAAGGACGTGTCGAACACCGTCACCTGGGGCAGGCCGGGGAAATCTTCCGCCAGCGCGCGCACGCCGCGCACGTTGAAGGCCTGATGGGTCGGCTCCATCTTGGCGAGCCCTTCGAGATAGTCGAGCACCTCGGGCGTCACCAGCACGGACTTGGGGAAGCGCTCGCCGCCCAGCACCACCCGGTGGCCGGCCGCGGCCACCTTGATGTTGGCTTCGTGCTGCTCCAGCCACTGGAGAAGATAGGTGAGGCCCGCCTTGTGGGTGAGCACCTGACCTTCGCCCCAGTCCTTGGAGCCGAGCGGCTTGCCGTCGGGATCCTTGGCTTCAAAATGCGGGGCGGTCTCCATCTCGTCGATCATGCCCGAGCACAGCAGCGGCGGCTCGGTGCCCTGGCCGGTGGCATAGACCTTGAACTTGAGGCTGGTGGACCCGGAGTTCACCACCAGAACGGCGTCGGTCATGGAAAGAGGCTCCTCAGGGGGGAGGGGCCCGGCGCTGATGGACGCCGGGCTTCGGGATCGGTCGTCCGGGCATCCGCACGCGACGGGGAGAGCGGTTCGCGTGCGGAAAGCGCGCCCGGATCAGTCGGCAGTGGCCGGCATGATGGCCTCGGGCATGCGCTTCAGCGCATCGGCGTAGAGCACGGCGGTGGCCGCCGAGAAGCGGCGGGCGGCGGCCGTATCGGCCCGGCTGGTCAGCATCACCGGCACCCGGGCGCCGACCACCAGGCCCGCGCTTTCGGCATCCGACATGAAGGACAGGTTCTTGTAGACGAGGTTGCCGGCTTCGATGTTCGGAGCCAGCAGGACGTCGGAACAGCCGGCCACCGGCGAGGAGATCTTCTTCACCTGGGCGGCGGCCAGATCCACGGCCGCATCAAGATCCATGGGGCCATCGACGATGCCGCCGACAATCTGGCCGCGATCGGCCATCTTGGCGAGGATGGCGCCGTCCAGGGTCGCCGGCATCTTGGTGTGGACCATCTCGACGGCGGCCAGCACCGCCACCTTCGGCGTCTCCACCCCCAGCGCCTTCATCACGCCGATGGCGTTCTGGCAGATGTCGCGCTTCTGGTCGGTGGTCGGGGCGATGTTGAGGGCGGCGTCGGTGACGAGCACCCGGCGGCCATAGGTCGGCACCGCCATCAGGGCGATGTGGCTGAGAAGGCGGCCGGTGCGCAGACCGGATTCCTTCTGCATCACCGCATGCAGCAGCACGTCGGTGTGCAGCGAGCCCTTCATCAGGGCCGAGACCTCGCCGGCGCCGGCGGCCGCGGCGGCCTTGGCGGCGGACTCTTCCTCATTCGCCGTGGAGACGATGCGGGCCAGCGACAGGTCCAGCTTGCCGGTATCGGCAATGCGGCGGATGCCGTCCTCGGGCCCGAACAGCACCGGCTGCATCAGCCCGGCAGCCGCCGCATCCAGCGCGCCGGCCAGCGCATCGAGGCTCAGGGGATGCACGACGCCCGTCGGCATCGGATCCAGCCCGCGGCACTGCTCGATCAGGCCTTCCAGACGCCACTCCGGAATTTCCGACCGGATGGCGGTGGTGGGGGCGGCGACCACGAACTGGCCGGTGGCGATCGTCACGCCGCCCGGGGCGGTGAGGCTGCCCGCCAGCACCACGACGCCCTCGCCGGTGCGCACATCGCTCACCGTCACGGTGACGGTGAGGGGCGCTTCCGCCGGCAGGGCCGTGGCAAGGGTCAGGGTGCTGGAGCGGATGACGGAGCCCGGGCCCGGCAGGTCCGACCCGATGAGACCGGCAAACAGCGAGCCCGCCAGCCCGGCGGTCACCTCGCCGGCACCGCCGCCGACCAGAAAACCGCCGTCGCCAAAGGCGTTGGCCCATGCGGTGAGGTCGCTGGTGTGCACGGTGCGTTCGGCGGAGGCGCTGTCCCCCGGCTTGATCGCAGCGATGAGGCGATTGGCAATCGTCGGCATCGAAGAAGCCCTTCTTCTCGGCAGCACGGCTCGGGGAGGGCGGGGCCACGCGAATGGCCGCCGGGACGGAGGGGCCCGGGCGGCTGTGTCCCGGTCATCTCCGGGGCTCCGCGCAGCTCGGGTGGACCGGGCGTGTCGCCCCTGTCCGTTTCCCCGAGCGGGAAAGGAACCGGCCGGCGTGGGGTGCGCCGGCCGGGTGTCGGTCAGGCCTGGGTGTGGACCAGCGCCGGGACGGCCGGGATGGCCACCTCCAGCAGGTGGCTGAGGCCTTCCACCCGCTCGCGCTCGCCGAGCGAGTAGGAGCCGTCGGCGGTGGCGATGGACACCGCTTTCTCCACCAGCGCGCTGCGCTCGGCCGGGTCGGTCACCATGCTGGCGATCGCCTTCACGGCGGTCTCGCGCTCCAGCAGCAGGATGTAGAACTGCTCGCGCACCAGGGCCTTGAACTCGGCCAGGGACAGGTGGAGCAGCTTCTTGCGCACTTCGTTGAGGGCGGCGGCGCAGTTCTCGTCCACCGAGCGCACCGCCGACATCACGTAGAGCGTCGCCCGCACCAGGGCCGCATCAAAGCCGCCCTCGGCGACCTTGGCGCGCAGCGCCGCGATGTGCTCCTGCCGCAGGGCTTCCTTCTCGGGGCTGTTGGCCGGCAGCTGGCGCACCTTGCCATCGACATTCAGGCCGACCAGGCCCTGCAGCACCGGCGAGCCGTAGACGGCGTAGAAGGTCTTCTCCACCATGGCATCGCGGGCGTCGCGATAGGCGTCCAGGCTGGCGACGATGCTGTCGGACACCGCCTTCTGCACGGCGAGGAACGGGTTGTCGACCGCCGCCGTCTGCCGGGTCTGGGTCACCTGCTCGGCCAGCTTGGACACGCCCTTCATGAACGGGTTGCTGTCGGCGAACATGGTGTAGCTGACGCGCAGCGGGTTGTACTTGAACACCGCCTCGGCCACCTGCGGCGTCGCCATCATGCGCACGGCCGGCTGCAGGAAGGTGCGATAGAGCGAGTGGTTGATTTCCGACACGCGCTTGGCAGTCGCAAAGGCGCGGTCATCTTCCTCGCTGTTGCGGCCATAGGCGCGGATGTCATCCATCGAGCGCGCCTCGAAGCGGCTGTGCCAGGGCTGGGCACCGGCCTTCACCTCGTCTTCCGGCGTCGGCGTGATGACCAGCTCGTAGAGGCCCGGCGGCAGGCAGTCGATGAGATCCATCAGCCGCAGCATTTCCTCGTCTTCCTTCGCGCCCACCTTGGCGGACACGAAGATGGCGAGATGGCCGACCTTCTGGTTCAGGCAGTAGACGATGGTGCGGCCCTCGGCGCGGATGTCGTCCACGTCCTTGTAGAGGTCCGGGATCCAGCCCAGCGTCTGCGGCGGCGGCGAGATGTTGTCGCCCTCGGAGGTGAACACGATCACCGGCGAGGAGATGTTGCGCAGGTCGAACACCTTGCCGGTGGACGAACGCACCTCGTTGCGGGTCAGCTTGTCGCCGATGAAGAACTCGTCGACGAGGAACTGGATCTCGCGGCCGTTGAGGGTGATGAAGTCGCCCCACCACTTCTCGAAGGTGAGATAGCGCGGGCCCTCGCTGTCGATGCCGGCATAGACATCATACTGCTTGCCCCACAGCCAGTTGCCGGGGTTCAGGCCGTCGAAGTTCAGGATCAGCCAGGTGCCGTCGAACTTGCCGCCGCCCATGTCGGAGGTCAGCTCGGTCAGCCAGGAGCCGCCGAGCAGGCCGCCGGCATAGCGCATCGGGTTCTTGCCGTGCACGCCCTGCCAGTAGGACATCGGCGAGCCCGCGACCATGGCGGGGCCGAACAGGTCCGGCCGCAGCATCGCCACCATCAGGGTCTGGTAACCGGCCTGACAGTTGCCGATGGCGAAGGGCTTCGGCGCTTCCGGGTGCAGCTCCACCACGCGCTCGAAGAAGGACACCTGTCCCTCCACCACGTCGAGGAAGCTCTGGCCCGGCTCCGGCTTGGCGGAGAAGTTGATGAAATAGACGGGATGGCCGTGCTTGAGGGCCTCGCCGATCTCGCTTTCGGTCTTGAAGCCGCCGATGCCCGGGCCCTGACCGGCGCGCGGATCCACCACGACCACCGGCCGCTTCTTCGGATCCACTTCGGTGCCGGCCGGCGGGATGATGCGCGACAGGGAATAATTGATCGGCTTGGGCAGGGAGCGGCCGCTCATCAGCACTTCATGATCGAAGGTGAGAACCGTCGCCGCCGGGCGGGAGGTGATGGCTTCCTGCTCGTTGCCGCGCTTGCGCAGCAGATCAAGGAACAGCACCGTGCGCTGGAACGCATCCACCGCATATTCGGCGGCCGGGCCAGCGGCGGCAGCCGTGGGCGCGCTCGGCAGCTGCAGGCCGGCGCCGGGCGCCGGGAGGTTCGGCATGGCCGGCAGACGAGAAGTCATCTGCTTGACCCAGGAAAGAGGATCCGTGATCAGGGTGCGCGGGTCGGGCAGCGAGATGCCATTTGACGGCGTGGATGTGTCGCTCACCGAACTCTCCAATCTCAAGGGGGCTTGTTTTTATTGGCAGACCACTCGGATCAGGCGCCGAGGAAGCCCGTCTGACGACGTGTTGCACCGCAACGGAATGCGATTATGGGTAGAGTCCGCGGGCAGTCAAATGAATTCCCGGCAAGCCGGATCCGTCCTTCTACGGATCTATTCTGAAATAATAGGAAATTTAATTTTTCTCAGTGTCTTAGTGGGAATTTTTAATCCGTTGTAAATTCCCTGGCGCCTCGCCATTCCCTACCGGACGGTGCCGATTTCCGGCTGTTCAAGAACTGTCATTTTCTGCCTATATACCATATGGGATACAAATACCGGGCCGCGGGATTCCAGAAATGCGCTGCCCGGGAATCTGTACATCAGGAAATGTTTGATGGATACAGAGGCAGGGTGACTTAATTCTGGCGTCCCGAAGGCGGATGGGCTCATCGGGCATTGCAACCGATCATGGGGCGGTGGGCTGCCGGATCTGGACTTGATTTCACTCAATGCCCGGGGCGGGGCATCGGGCGCACACTATGCGCCCGATGGGGCTCCCTTCCGGGTCGTGGGGGCTGCCGGAGGGCGGCTTTTTCCCCTTGAAGCGGGCTTGCGGGCGGCGTCCAATCGGGCGGCCGCGGATGCGGTGCGATTGTACGGACAGAAGAGACAGCGGCATGGCGAACGACGACACCCCGGAACGACTGGTGACGGAGGCGAGCGACGGCCCCCTGTCCGCCGCTGTGGAAGCCGGCCTTGCCGCGGAGCGCAAGGAAGCGGCCCAGGAGGCCGGGCTTTCGGCGATGCAGGAAATTGCGGGGACCGGGGAAGGCGAGGGGGTCGAGGCGATCCTCGAAGGCGCCTCGCCCGATGATGCCCAGCGGCTGCGCAAGAGCCTTGGCCTGCCCAAGCCCGAAGGCACTCCCCGCGTCACCAGCGACGAGCTGGCCGATGACTGGCGCGCCGGTGGCTATCCCTACAAGTACAAGATTCTGCGGCGGGACTACGAACACGAGAAGTTCGTGCTCCAGACCGAGATGCTGAAGCTGCAGAGCTGGGTGAAGGATGCGCGCCAGCGCGTCGTCATCCTGTTCGAGGGCCGCGATGCCGCCGGCAAGGGCGGCACCATCAAGCGCTTCATGGAGCATCTCAATCCGCGCGGCGCCCGGGTCGTGGCGCTGGAAAAGCCCAGCGAGGTCGAGCGCGGCCAGTGGTATTTCCAGCGCTATGTGAACCACCTGCCGACCACCGGCGAGATCGTGATGTTCGATCGCAGCTGGTACAACCGCGCCGGCGTCGAGCGCGTCATGGGCTTCTGCTCGGACGATGAATATCGCGAATTCCTGCGTCAGGCGCCGGAGTTCGAGCGCAATCTGGTGCGCAGCGGCATTCACCTGATCAAGTTCTGGTTCTCCGTCAGTCAGGAAGAGCAGCGCCGCCGCTTCAAGGAGCGCAAGGTGCATCCGCTGAAGCAGTGGAAGCTCTCGCCCATCGACATGGCCTCCCTCGACAAGTGGGATGACTATACAAAGGCCAAGGAGGCGATGTTCTTTCACACCGACACGGCGGATTCGCCGTGGATGGTCATCAAGTCCAACGACAAGAAGCGCGCCCGGCTGAATGCCATGCGCTATGTGCTGCACTCCATGCCCTATACCGACAAGGACGTGAAGCGCATCGGCCTTGTCGACAACCTGCTGGTCGGCCGCGCCAACACCATCCACGAGCGTGGCGAATATCCCTATCCCTTCGGCGGCTGAGCCGGGGGCGGAGGATTACGGATCGGGATCGGCGAAGCGGTAGCCGATCCCGGGTTCCGTCAGCAGGATGCGCGGGGCGGCGCTGTCGTCGATCTTCTGGCGCAGCTGGCCGACATAGACCCGGAGATACTGGGTGTCGCCGGCGTGTGCCGGGCCCCACAGCGCCGTCAGGATGGCCCGGTGGGTCATCACCGTGCCCGCATGGCGGACGAGCAGGGCCAGCAGGTCGAATTCCCGTTTCGTCAGATGGATGAGGGTGCCGGCGCGGGTCACCTGCCGGCGCGGCAGGTCAATCTCCAGATCGCCGGCGCGCACGGTTGATGGCGGGGTTTCGCGGCGGTGGCGAAGGGCGGCGCGCAGGCGTGCCAGCAGCTCGCCCACCCCGAAGGGCTTGTTGACGAAATCGTCGGCGCCGAGGTCCAGCGCCGCCACCTTTTCCGCCTCCCGGTCCCGGGCCGACAGCACCACCACCGGCACGGCCGACCACACTCTGAGCTGGCGCAGCACCTCCTTGCCATCAAGATCCGGCAGGCCAAGATCCAGCACGACCAGATCCGGCCGGTCGGCGGCGGCCATCTCCAGGGCGCGGCGGCCGGTGAGGGCCTTCAGCACCGTGTAGCCCTCGGCCTCCAGGGTCGGCGTCAGCACCCGGTGGATGGCCGCCTCGTCGTCGACCACGAGCACTGTCGTCATGGGGTTTCCTCCAGCGGGCTGGCGCCGCGGGGGAGCGTCAGCACGAACCGGGCGCCGTGTCCGTCGGCGACAGGGCTTTCGGCGGTCAGGGTGCCGCCATGGGCCTCGGCGATGCCGCGGGCGATCGCCAGCCCGAGGCCCGAGCCCTCGCCGCCATCACCGGACGGGTGGGGCCCGCGCACGAATTTCTCGAAGATATGCGGCAGCAGGTCGGCGGGCACCCCCGGACCGTCATCGCTCACGCGGATCTCGACGGTGGTGTCGTCCGCTTGGGCGGCCAGGGTCACATGGGCGGCCGGGCCGGCGTGGCGCTGGGCGTTGCCGGTCACATTGCCCAGCGCCTGCTCGATCAGGGCGGCATCGGCGCGCACCAGCGGCAGACTGGCGGGAATGTCCAGGGTGAAGGTCTGGGTCGCGCCGCGCCGGCGGGCGGCGGCCACCACCCGGTCCAGGATTTCGCCAAGGTCGGTCCAGTCGCGGCGGATGTCGAGGGCGCCGGCCTCCAGCCGGGTCATGGCGAGGAGATTGCGCACCATGCCGTCCAGATGCTCGGCCTCGTCGCGGATGGCGGCCAGAAGGTCGGCGCGCTGGGCGGGCGTGAGCTTTTCGCCGAGGGCGAGAAGACTGGTGGCCGCCCCCAGCACCGAGGCCAGCGGGGTGCGGAAATCATGGCTGATGGAGGCGAGCAGGATGTTGCGCACCCGCTCGGTTTCGGCCGCCGCGCGGGCGGCGTCGATCTCGCGCGCCAGCGTCGCCCGGTCGATGGCGATGGCGGTCTGCTCGGTCAGCGAGGCGACGAGGCCGCGGCGCTCGGCATCCAGCGGCGGATCTTCCGGCGGATCCTCAATGCCGATGACGCCGATGGCGGTGTCGCGGGCAATCAGCGGCAGGAACAGCCACGGCACCGTGGGCAGGGTGCCGGTGTCGGCGCCGGCGGCCTCGCGCCGGGTGAAGGCCCAGCGCGCCGCGCTCATGGAGGCGGTGTCGAGCCGGTCCTCCGGCGGCCACGCCGAGGCGATGGCAAGGTCGGTGCCCTCGCTCAGCAGCACCACGGTTGCCCGGCCGATGACGGCGTGGATCTCGATGGCCGCGGCCTCGGCCACATCATCGCGCCCGGCCACCGACGAGAGCTTGCGGGTGAACTCGTAGAGCCTGCGGATCGCCCGCACCCGGCGGATGGCGGCCTCGGTCTGGGCCCGCGCCCGGCCGGCAATCGCGGAGGTGAGCACGGCGATGAGAAGAAAGATCGCCAGCGCCAGCAGCTCATGGGGCCGGGCAATGGTGAAGGTGTAGCGCGGGTCGATGAAGAAGAAGTTGTAGGCTCCGAACGACAGGAGCGACGCATAGACTGCCGGGCCGATGCCATATCTGAGTGCCGGCAGCAGAACCGCCATCAGGAACAGCATGGAGACATTGGGCAGGGCCACCAGCCGGGTGAGGAGTCGGCCCACGAGCACGGCGCCGGCGACGCCGAGGGTGGCCATGAGCCAGGCCAGCGCCGGCGCCGGATCCGGCAGGCGCGTGCGCCAGGGACGCCGCGGCGCCGGCCCGTCCGCCTCCCGGCCGAGGGTGACGACATGGACGGCGATGCCATCGGCCCGCCCGATCAGGGCATCGGCCAGCGACGGGCGGAACAGGCGGGCGATGGCACTGGTGTGGGGGCGGCCGATGACGATCTGGGTGATGTTCTCGAAGCGGGCGAGGCGCAGGATTTCCCCGGCGAGATCGGTGGCGACCAGCGCGCGGGTTTCCGCCCCCAGGCTTTCGGCCAGCCTCAGGGCGGCCTCGCTCTGCCGGCGCGCCTCCGGGCCGGGCTCGGTGCCGGGGCGTTCCACGGTGATGGCGAACCACGGGGCGTCGGTCAGGTCGGCGATGCGCTTGCCATGGCGCACCAGGCGCTGGGCCGCGGCGTTGGGGCCGACGCACACCAGCAGCCGTTCGCCGGCGGCCCATGGCCCCTCGATGGCGCTGCCCTGCATGTGCTCGACCAGATCGCTGTCGACCCGGGCTGCCACCGAGCGCAGCGCCAGTTCGCGCAGCGCGGTGAGATTGGTCGGCTTGAAGAAGTTCTGCCGCGCCCGGGTGGCGGTGTCGCCCAGATAGACCCGACCTTCGGCCAGCCGCTTCAGAAGTTCGTCGGGCGGCAGGTCGACCAGCACCAGCTCGGCCCCGGTCAGCGCCTCGTCGGGTACGGTCTCGCGTACCCGCACGCCGGAAATGCGCTGGACCACATCATTGTGGCTCTCCAGATGCTGGACGTTGAGGGTGGTCCACACATCCAGTCCGGCGTCGATCAGCTCCTGCACATCCTGCCAGCGCTTGGGGTGGCGGCTGCCCGGCACGTTGGAATGGGCATATTCATCCACCAGCAGCAGGTCGGGCCGGCGGGCGAGGGCGGCATCGACATCGAATTCGGGCACGGTCCGGCCGCGATAGGAGAGCGACACCCGGGGCAGGATCTCGAAGCCGTCGACGAGGGCCTCGGTCTCCTGCCGGCCATGGGTCTCCACGATGCCGATCACCACCTCGCGCCCCGCCGCCCGTGCCGCGCGCGCTGCCTGCAGCATGGCGAAGGTCTTGCCGACGCCGGGTGCCGCGCCGAAGAACACGCGCAGCCGGCCGCGTTGCTCGCGGTCGGCGCGGGCCAGAAGGGCATCGGGGGAGGCGCGCGGGGGCATCAGGGATCCTCAAGCAGGGCAGGCGCCGATACCGGGGCGCCCGAAGGGACGTCCCGGCATCGCAAGGTCGTGCGGGATGCGCAGCCGGTCAGGGGGCGGCCGCCAGCAGGGCCCGGTTCAGCGCCAGCACGTTCACCCGGGGTTCGCCGATGAAGCCGGCCAGCGGCTGGTCGGTCAGCCGGTCGACAAGGGCGGCAAGCTCGCCGGGCGCCATCCCCCGGGCGGCGGCGATGCGCGGGATCTGGGCCCGGGCAAAGGCCGGCGATATCTCCGGATCGAGGCCGCTGCCCGAGGCCGTCACGGCATCGGCCGGCAGGGGCCCGACGGCGCCCTCGGCCCGCAGCACCGCCACATCGGCGGCGATGCGCGCGGCCAGCCGGGCCGAGGTCGGGGCGAGGTTGGAGCCGCCGGAGGCCATGCCATCATGGCCGCTGCCGGCAGCCGACGGACGGGGGTGGAACAGCCCCGGCGCCGTCACCGCCTGTCCGACACGGGCGGAGCCGATCACCGCCCCGGTGCGGGTGTCGTGCACCAGACTGCCATTGGCCTCCTCCGGAAACAGCGCCTGACCGATCCCGGTCACGGCCAGAGGATAGACGATGCCGAGGAGGGCGGTGAAGAGGCCGACCAGCACGATGGCCGGCCGGAGCTGGGCACCAAGCGTTGCCGGCCCGGCGGGGGAAAGGGAGACGGGCATGGAAAACCTTTCATACCAAGCGCACGCAAGTGCCGAGCGCACCCCGGCGCTTGAAGGGCAGCAGATTTCTCATATGCCTCAATGGCATGAGAAATCTGCATCGGCATCCCAAAGGATCCTTTTCAAGGATCTTTGGCATCAGGCCAGACCCAGGGCGGAGACGAGCATGTCGATTGCCTTGATGCCGACGAAGGGCAGCACCAGACCGCCGAGGCCGTAGATCGCGAGATTGCGGGCGAGCAGCGTGCCGGCATCTGCCGGACGGAAGCGCACGCCGCGCAGCGCCAGCGGCACCAGCGCGATGATGATGACGGCGTTGAAGATCACCGCCGACAGGATCGCGCTTTCCGGCGTTGCCAGCCCCATGACATTGAGCACGCCCAGTTCCGGGATTGCCGCGATGAAGAGCGCGGGCAGGATGGCGAAATATTTGGCGACGTCATTGGCGAGCGAGAAGGTCGTCAGCGAGCCGCGGGTCATCAGGAGCTGGCGGCCAAGGCCGACGATCTCGATGAGCTTGGTGGGATCGCTGTCGAGATCCACCATGTTGCCTGCCTCGCGCGCCGCCTGGGTGCCCGACTGCATGGCGACGCCGACATCCGCCTGGGCCAGCGCCGGGGCATCGTTGGTGCCGTCGCCGCACATGGCCACCAGCCGGCCGCGGCCCTGTTCGGCCCGGATATAGGCGAGCTTGTCCTCCGGGGTGGCCTCGGCGATGAAATCGTCGACGCCGGCTTCCGAGGCGATGGCGGCGGCGGTGATCGGGTTGTCGCCGGTCACCATCACGGTGCGGATGCCCATGCGGCGCAGCTCGGCGAAGCGCTCCTTGATGCCGTGCTTCACCACGTCCTTGAGGTGGATGACGCCGAGCAGGCGGCCATTTTCGGCAAGCCCCAGCGGTGTGCCGCCCGAGCGGGCGATGCGCTCCACGGCCTCGGCGAAGGCGGAGGGTTCCGGCCCGGCAGCGCCGGCCGCGCGCACCAGCCGGCGCACGGCATCCACCGCGCCCTTGCGGATGCGCCGGCCGGGCAGATCCACCCCGGACAGCCGGGTGACGGCGGAGAACGGGATGGTGCTCGCCTCCGCCGGCAGGGTCGGCATGGCCAGCCCGTGGGTCTGCGTCACCAGGGTGACGATGGAGCGGCCTTCGGCGGTCTCGTCGGAGAGGCTGGCGAGCAGGGCCGCCTCGGCCACGGCCTCGGGCGCCACCCCGGGCAGGGGGATGATCTCGGAGGCCATGCGGTTGCCGAAGGTGATGGTGCCGGTCTTGTCGAGGAGCAGCGTGTCGACATCGCCGGCCGCCTCCACGGCGCGGCCGGACATGGCCATGACGTTGAAGCGGATCAGGCGGTCCATGCCGGCAATGCCGATGGCCGAGAGCAGGCCTCCGATGGTGGTCGGGATCAGGGTGACCAGAAGCGCCACCAGCACCGGCACCGAGGGCGTGGCGCCGGACCAGGCGCCGAGACCCGTGAGCGACACCACGGCAATGAGGAAGATCAGCGTCAGCCCGACCAGCAGGAGGGTGAGGGCGATCTCGTTCGGGGTCTTCTGCCGCTCGGCGCCTTCCACCAGCGCGATCATGCGATCGAGGAAGGAGGAGCCGGGCGCGGCGGTGATGCGCACCACGATCCAGTCGGAAATCACCGTGGTGCCGCCGGTCACGCCGGAGCGGTCGCCGCCGGCCTCGCGGATCACCGGGGCGGATTCGCCGGTGACAGCCGCCTCGTTCACCGAGGCAAGGCCCTCCACGATCTCGCCATCGCCGGGGATGAGGTCGCCGGCGGTGACCAGCACGCAGTCGCCGACCTGAAGATCAAGGGCGGAGACTTCGGTCCACAGCGTGCGGTCCTCGGGCCGCGGCAGGCGCCGGGCGGTGGTTTCGGTGCGGGCGCGGCGCAGGCTGTCGGCCTGGGCCCGGCCGCGGCCTTCCGCCAGCGCCTCGGCGAAGTTGGCAAACAGCACCGTGAACCACAGCCACGCCGTGATCTGGCCGGTGAAGCCGGCCGGCGCCCCGGTTGTGAGGTCGCGCGCCCACAGGATCGTCACCAGCACCGCCACCATCTCGGTGACGAAGATGACGGGGTTGCGGGCCAGCGAGCGCGGATCGAGCTTCTTCACCGCGTCGCCACAGGCCCGGACCAGAAGGTCCGGGGAGACAAGGGTTCGGGTCGTCATCTGGATTGGGCTCCCGATCAGAAGGTCCGCCCGGCGAGCATCTGCACCTGTTCGGCGAGCGGGCCGAGGGCGAGCGCGGGGAAGAACTGGAGACCGCCGAGGATGAGGATGACGCCGGCCATCAGGCCGACGAACAGGCCGCCATGGGTGGGGAAGGTGCCGGAGGTCGCGGCAAGCCGGGGCTTGGCCACCAGCGACCCGGCAATCGCCATCATCGGCACGATGAAGGCGAAGCGGCCGAGCAGCATGGCGAGGCCCAGCGTGGTGTTCCACCAAACCGTGTTGCCGGAGAGCGAGGCGAAGGCCGAGCCGTTGTTGCCGGTGGCCGACGAATAGGCGTAGAGGATTTCCGAGAGACCATGGGGCCCGGCATTGCCCGGCCCGGCGATGCCGGCCGGCAGCACCGCGGCGACGGCGGAAAAGCCGAGGATCGCCGTCGGCAGCACGAGGATGGCGAACATGGCCATCTTCACTTCCCGCGCCTCGATCTTCTTGCCGAGATATTCCGGCG
The DNA here is from genome assembly GCA_050689115.1 of Segnochrobactraceae bacterium EtOH-i3. GTDB lineage: Bacteria > Pseudomonadota > Alphaproteobacteria > Rhizobiales > Segnochrobactraceae > JBBSSF01. Next base: position 31,845 of record JBOGCN010000025.1, read on the forward strand.
CCCGGCCGACCATCAGCCCGGCGATGAACACGGCGAGAATGGCGATGACGAGAAGGCCATAGAGCCCCGAGCCGACACCGCCCGGCAGGATTTCGCCAAGCTGCATCAGGAACAGCGGCACCAGCCCGCCGATCGGCGTGAACGACCCGTGCATGGCGTTGACCGCGCCATCCGACAGCCCGGTGGTGACGGCGGCAAACAGCGCCGACATGGCCAGCCCGAAGCGGACTTCCTTGCCCTCCATGTTGCCGCCGGCGGGATCCAGCCCCGCGGCCAGAAGGGTCGGCGTGCCCGCGGCTTCCGCCCAGTAGCACAGGCCGATGCCGAGGATCAGCAGCAGCCCCACGGCGCAAATGAGCGCGCGGGCCTGCCGCATGTCGCCGATCAGCCGGCCGAAGGCGAAGATCAGCCCGGTGGAGACCACCAGCATCTGCCAGATGGTCAGCATGTTGCTGAGCGCATTCGGGTTCTCGAACGGATGCGCCGCATTGGCATTGAAGAAGCCGCCGCCATTGGTGCCGAGCTGCTTGATGGCGATCTGGCTGGCCACCGGCCCGAGGGCCAGGGTCTGGCTGCCGCCGTCCAGGGTCTCGGCGGTGACGGAGCCCGCCAGTGTCTGCGGCGTGCCGAGCGCGATCTGGGCCAGCGCCGTGACGAGGGCCAGCGGCAGCAGCACATAGAGGGTGGCGCGGGAAATATCGACGAAGACATTGCCGACGGTGGCCGCTCCCGAGCGGGCAAAGGCGCGGGTGAGCGCGATCGCCAGCGCGATGCCGGTGGCCGCCGACAGGAAATTCTGCACCGTCAGCCCGGCCATCTGGCTGAAATTGCTGAGGGTGCTTTCGCCGGCATAATTCTGCCAGTTGGTGTTGGTGACGAAGGAGACCGCCGTGTTGAAGGCGAGATCCGGCGCCACTGCCCCGTAGCCATTGGGGTTGACCGGCAGCACGCCCTGCAGCCGCAGGAGCCCATAGAGCACGATGAAGCCCGCGGCGTTGAAGGCGAGCATGCCCAGGGTGTAGCCGAGCCATCCCTGTTCCCGGTTGGGGGCGATGCCGGCCAGCCGGTAGAAGCCGCGCTCCACAGGCCCGAGCACGGGGGAGAGAAGGGTGCGCTCGCCGGCCAGCACCCGCGCCATGAAAAGGCCGAGCGGAAGCGCGGCCCCAAGCACGAGAGCAAGGACGAGCGCGATCTGAAGCCAGCCTGCAAGGGTCATGGCGATCGCTTTCCTGAAGTCGACGTCAGAATTTCTCGGGTCGCATCAGCGCGACGACGAGATAAAGGGCAAGGCCTGCTGCAAACAGGCCGCCAAGGACAAGGTCCAGCATCGGGATTTTCCGGGGATCGCTTCAGGCGCGGGTGGCAAGGCGTGCATAAAGCGCCATCAGCGCAAAGAAGCCGAGGCCGAGAGCAAGAAAGATCAGGTCCGACATGAGGCGGACACCTCCCTGAAATGGCGGTGAGCGCCCTTCTGGTAGGCCCTCTGCGCATAAAGATTCCATGCGGATTGTCGGCGTCGCGGTTGCCCGCCCCGGTCGGTCATCTCTGGTGGCGGGCTTCCGCCGGCACCGACGGCGGGCGACGTCAAAATTCCCGCGCGGGCCCCCGCGAAAGCGATTGACCGGGTGGGGACACTTAGTTATGTTTCATAACAATAATGATGGTCGCCAAAGAGCGACCCCGGGAGGAAAGGGCGGACCCCGCAAATGGCAGCACTCGGCGCACCGGCAGACAGTCATCACATCGCGGCGGAGCCGATCGGCACCGGCCTGCCGCCGTCCCTCAGCGCGACGCGGGAAGGGGAGATTGCCTTCCTCGCTCTCGATCGCGCGGCCAAGCGCAACGCGCTGGACGACACCACGCTGTTCGGTCTGGAAGCCTTCTTCCGCACCCTTCCGAGCGACATCAAGGTCGTGATCCTCTCCGGCAACGGCGATCATTTCTCCGCCGGGCTTGATCTGGGCGAGCTGACCGCGCGGACCGTCGCCGAGGGCATCGTGCATTCGCGCTCCTGGCACCGGGCGATGGAGGCCATCGAGTTCGGTCCGGTCCCGGTCATCAGCGTGCTGCACGGCGCGGTTGTTGGCGGCGGGCTGGAGCTGGCGTCGGCGACCCATATCCGGGTGGCCGAGGAGAGCGCCTATTTCGCCCTGCCCGAGGGTCAGCGCGGCATCTATGTCGGCGGCGGCGCCTCGGTGCGCGTGCCGCGGCTGGTCGGCATGCAGCGCATGCGCGACATGATGCTGACGGGGCGCACCTATGGCGCCGATGAAGGCCGCATCCTCGGCTTCTGCGATTATGTCGTGCCGGCCGGCGGTGGTCTGGAAAAGGCCCGGGCGCTGGCCACCCGCATCGCCGCCAACGCGCCGCTGACCAATTTCGCCCTGGTGCAGGTGCTGCCGCGCATCGTCGAGATGGATCCGGCCGCCGGCTATCTGACCGAGGCCCTGATGGCGGCGATCGCGCAAGGCGACGCCGAGGCCAAGCGCCGGCTGGAAGATTTCCTCGCCAAGCGCGCGCCCAAGGCGCTGCACGTCTGATACCAGACGCACGAAGTGCTGACCGCACCGTGCACCTGAAGAACTGAATATTTCCCATATGTACCAATGGCATGGGAAGTTTGCATCGGAATACCAAAGAATCCCTTTCAGGGGTCTTTGGTTGAGATCCGGCGCGGTCCCGGCTTCCGGCCGGGAGATGGGTGACGTCTCGTCCGGGCGGAGAGGGCATTGCCTCTCTCTGGTCGGGCGGGTGACATGGCCGGTGTGTGTCCGGCCTGCATTCTCCCGGGGACTGATCTGCCCCCGGTGCTGATCCGGCGGAGCCCTTCCGCCTGTCCTGCTCCCGCGCCCGGCTTGCGCGGAGGCCGGGATCCCGACGAGACTATCTGACCAAAACGAGACGGACCGCTTCCCCGGCATGACCGGTCACGCGCGAATTCCGTCCTGGGAGGACACATGTCGCAGGCAGCGATCGAGATTCCGGCTTTGCGGCCGGAAGACGAACCCATGCGCGCCATCCGGCTCGGCCGCTATCATCACCATGTCGAGCGCCGCTCCGATGGCGCCCTGGTGATTTCGGCCAGCGAGCCGCTGGAAGCCTGGCCCGACCGGCTGACGGAAAAGCTGCTCTATTGGGCCGGCCGCACCCCGGACCGCACCTTCATTGCCCGGCGCGGGCCGGACCGGAAATGGATCCGCATCACCTATGCCGAGGCCCTGGACAAGGTGACCCGGCTGGCGAGCGCCTTCCTCGCCCGCGGTCTTTCCGCCGAGCGCCCGATCATGATCCTCTCCGGCAACGGGCTGGAGCATGCCATGATCGCGCTGGCCGCCCAGCATGTCGGCATTCCCTATTCCCCGATTTCCGCCGCCTATTCCCTGATTTCGGGTGACTTCGCCAAGCTGAAGCACATCGCCGGCGTGATGACGCCGGGCCTCGTCTTTGCCGATGACGGCGCCGCCTTCGCCCGCGCCTTCCGCACCGTCTTCCCCGAGGGCGTGGAGATCGTCACGGCCACGCCGACGCCGGACGATATTCCCGCCACCTCCTATGCCGACCTGCTCGCGACCGCGCCGAGCCCGGAGGTCGAGACGGCCTTTGCCGCCGTCGGCCCCGATACGGTGGCCAAGATCCTGTTCACGTCGGGCTCCACCGGCTCGCCGAAGGGGGTCATCAACACCCAGCGCATGATCTGCGCCAATCAGGTGATGCTGAACTCCATCTTCCGCTTCCTGCGCCACACCCCGCCGATTCTGGTGGACTGGCTGCCGTGGAGCCACACCTTCGGCGGCAACCACAATTTCGGCATCGTGCTGTTCAACGGCGGCACCTTCTACATCGACGATGGCAAGCCGGTGCCGGGTGCCATCGAGGAGACCATCCGTAACTTACGCGAAATCTCGCCGACACTCTATTTCAATGTCCCGAAGGGCTATGAGTGCCTCGTGCCCTATCTGGAGGCGGAACCAGCGCTGCGGGAAACCTTCTTCCAGCATCTGGAAATGAACTACTTTGCCGGCGCAGGATTGACCGAGCATGTCTGGGAGGCGCTCGACCATCTGGCGCTCCGCACCATCGGCTATCGCGTGCCGATGCTGACCGGCCTCGGCTCCACGGAAACCGCGCCCTTTGCCGTCACCTGCGACGAGACCAACGCCCATTCCGGCCATGTCGGCCTGCCGGTGCCGGGCGTCGAGCTGAAGCTCGCCCCGGTCGAAGGCAAGCTGGAAGCCCGCATGCGCGGCCCCTCCATCACCCCCGGCTACTGGCGCGCGCCCGAGCCGACGGCGAAAGCCTTCGACGAGGAAGGCTTCTACAAGATGGGCGATGCGCTCACCTTCGTCGATCCCGAGGACATCAGCCGCGGCCTGCTGTTCGATGGCCGCATCAGCGAGGATTACAAGCTCGCCACCGGCACCTGGGTGAGCGTCGGCCCGATGAAGGCGAAGTTCGTCACCGCCTTCGCCCCGTTCGTGAAGGAAGTCGTGCTTGCCGGCATCAACCGCGACGACATCCGCGTCCTCGTCTTCCCGGACATCGACGGCTGCCGCAAGCTCTCGTCGGAGCTGACCTTTGCCGATCAGGCGGCGATTGCCGCCCATCCGGCGGTGCGAGCGGTGTTCCACGAGCGCCTCCTCGCCTTCCAGGCGACGGCGACCGGCTCGTCCTCCCGGGTCGTGGCCCTCTCCATTCTGGCCGAGCCGCCCTCCATCGACGCCGGCGAGATCACCGACAAGGGCTCCATCAACCAGCGTGCCGTGCTCACCCGCCGGGCCGGTCTGGTGGAGGATCTCTATGCCGAGCATCCGCCCGAGCACGTCATCATAGCTGGCGCATGACGTGCTGACCGCACCATGCGCCTGAAGAGCGGCAGATTTCTCATATGTCCCAAGGACATGAGAAATCTGCATTGGAATACCAAAGGATCCTTTCCTGGGACCTTTGGCACCCCCTCTGATCCCGTCCCGAACGGCCATTTTTTTTCGAGGTTTCCCCATGAGCTACCCGCATGGCCTGCGCGCCGACTGGGATGATGTGTGGCTGGTCGATGGCGCCCGCACGCCCTTTGCCGACTATAATGGCCCGCTCGCGCCGGTCTCCCCCATTGATCTCGGCATCAAGGCTGGGCGCGAGGCGCTGAAGAAGTCGGGCATTTCTCCCTCGGAAATTGGCACCGTTGTTGCCGGCTCCATGGCCCAGGCGAGCTTTGACGCCTATATGACGCCGCGTCACATCGGCCTTTATTGTGGTGTGCCGATCGAAGTGCCCGCCCATCTGGTGCAGCGCATCTGCGGCACCGGCGTGGAAGTGCTGATGCAGGCCGCCGACCACATCACCAACCGGGGTGCCGGCGCCGCCCTCTGCGTCGGCGCGGAATCCATGAGCCGCAACCCGGTCGCCGCCTACACCCATCGCGGCGGCTTCCGCATGGGGCAGGTGGAGTTCAAGGATTTCCTCTGGGAAGCTCTTCTCGACCCTGCCGCCGATGTTACCATGGGCGGCACCGCCGAAAATCTTGCCCGCCAGTATCAGATCACCCGCGAGGAAGTGGACGTCTTTGCCGCCCGCTCCTTCGACCGGGCACTGAAGGCCCGCGCCGACGGCTTCTTCGACGACGAGATCGTGCCGGTCTCAACGGAAGTCTTCGAGCTCGACGGCTATAACCCGCGCGGCATCAAGCTCGACCGCAAGACCGGCACGGTGGCCGCCGACACTCATGTCCGCCCGTCGCCGCTCGAAGCCCTGGCGAAGATCCGCCCGGCTTTTGGCGGCGTGCAGACCGGCGGCAACTCCTCCGCCGTCGTCGATGGCGCTGCCGCCGCCGTGCTCGCCTCGGGCGCGTTCCTGAAGGAAAAGGGCAAGACCCCGCTCGCCCGCGTCGTTGCCGGCGCCGTGGTCGGCTGCCCGCCGGAGATCATGGGCATCGGCCCCGTGCCCGCCATCCGCGCCCTCCTCGACCATGTGGGGCTGTCGCTGTCCGAGATCGACCGCATCGAGATCAACGAGGCCTTCGGCGCCCAGATCCTCGCCTGCGTCAAGGAACTCGGCCTCGACGAAGACAAGCTCAACGTCAACGGCGGCGCCATCGCCATCGGCCATCCGCTTGGCGCCACCGGCGTGCGCCTCAGCCTGACACTCGCCCGCGAACTCGCCCGCTCCGGCCTGCGCTATGGCATCGCCTCGGCCTGCATCGGCGGCGGTCAGGGCATTGCACTTCTCATCGAGAACCCGGCGGCTGTGGCCTCGGCTGCGTGATCGGCGGGCTGCCGCCCGCACCCGCCCGGAGGTTGGCACCTCCGGACCGCCTCCTTGTTTTTCAAAAAAACTGGAGGGGCGGGGAGGCTGTGCCTCCCGGGCGGGGGCTGGGGGCGGCAGCCCCCAAGGGCCAGCACAACGGCAGCCGGATTGCATTTCGGAGTAAAGAGACATGAACCCGAACGGATTGGCCGCGCTGGTGACGGGTGGCGGCTCGGGGCTGGGCGCGGCGACGGCGCGGGCGCTGGCCAGGGCTGGCGCGCGGGTGGCCGTGCTCGACCGCAACAAGGACGCGGCCGAAGCGGTGGCGGCGGAAATCGGCGGGCTTGCCTGTCCGGTGGATGTTGCCGATGCGACGGCTGCGGCAGACGCAATTGCGGCGGCGAAGGCGGCCCATGGGCCGGCGCGGATTCTGGTCAACTGCGCCGGGATCGGGGTTGCCGGGCGCATTCTCGGGCGCAACGGTCCGATGGCGCTGGAGGATTTCGACCGGGTGATCCGGGTGAACCTCGTTGGCTCCTTCAACATGCTGCGGCTGGCAGCCGCCGACATGGCGGCCGCCGAGCCGCTGCCGACCGGCGAGCGCGGCGTCATCATTTCCACGGCCTCGGTGGCGGCGTTCGAGGGCCAGCTGGGGCAGGCGGCCTATGCGGCTTCCAAGGGTGGCATCGTCGCGCTGACCCTGCCGGCGGCGCGCGAGTTCGCGCCTTATGGCATCCGCGTGCTGGCGCTGGCCCCGGGTCTGTTCCTGACGCCGCTTCTGGCCAACCTGCCGGAAGCCGCCCAGCAGAGCCTGGCGTCGTCGATCCCGTTCCCGAACCGGCTGGGGGCGGCGGACGAGTTTGCCGCCCTCGCCCTGCATGCCGTCGAGAACACCTATCTGAATGGCGAGGTGATCCGCATCGACGGCGCCCTGCGCCTGCCGCCGCGCTGAGGGGAGGGGGCATGAGCACCAAATTCCGCGTTCTGCGCCAGCTCAAGATCGAGTTCGGCGACTGTGATCCGGCCGGGATCGTCTTCAACCCGCGTTATTTCGCCTTCTTCGATGCCGGTACCATGGCGCTGATGGAAGCGGCGCTCGGCGCGGGCAAGAAGGACATTCTGGAACGCTTCGGCTTCAAGGGCTGGGCGGTCGGCGAGACTGGCGCGAAGTTCTTCATTCCGTGTAGCTATTCCGAGATCATCGGAGTGGAATCCACCCTCGTCGAGTTCGGCCGCTCGACCTTTGTCGTCCAGCATCGGGTGCTGAAGGACGGCGGTGCGGTGGCGGTGGAAGGCCGGGAAACCCGCGTCTGGATCGGCCTCCACCCGGACGACCCGAAGCGGATGAAGGCCCTGCCGATTCCCGATGCGGTGCGCGAGGCCTTTGCCGGCGACTTTGCCGAGCCGATCCGCGTTGCCTGAGGCCGAAATTCAAATTGTGCATGCAGAAAGGCCCGGTGTTCGCACCGGGCCTTTTCTTTCTACGCTCCTTCAGGCGGGTCATAACGAAGGAAATTCGAAAAGAGATTATTATTTTTCAATAGGATATAAAATTGGTGTGCGCAATGCGCCCGCGCCGTACGCATTTTTTCGGAAGGCATGCGATTCTCATTCTTGCATTCATGATCGGATGTCCCTAAGGTCGAACCAGTCCAGATCAAACGACGGTCCCCGACGGAAGAAGCTCCCCGCAGAGGCGGCGTCTTCCAGAAGAACAAAGAACCGGTGGACCCTTATCGGGAGGCGACGATGGGTGAGGCGAAGACCTTTCCGCTCAATGCGTGGTATGCGGCCGCGTGGGATACGGAGCTGAAGCATCAGCTTCTGGCGCGCACCATCTGCAACAAGAAGCTCGTCTTCTATCGCCGTTCCGATGGTCGCGTCGTTGCGCTTGAGGATGCGTGCTGGCACCGGCTGCTGCCGCTCTCCAAGGGGCACCTGAAGGGTGACGATCTGGTGTGCGGCTATCATGGCCTGGTGTTCGAGTCCTCGGGCCGCTGCGTGCAGATGCCGTCCCAGGAGACGCTGAACCCGTCGGCCTGCGTGCGCTCCTATCCGGTGGTCGAGCGGCATCGCTTCGCCTGGATCTGGATGGGCGATCCGGCGCTGGCCGATCCGGACAAGATCCCGGACATGCACTGGAATGATGATCCGGAGTGGGCCGGCGACGGCCGCACCATCTATGCCAAGTGCGACTACCGCCTCGTCATCGACAACCTGATGGACCTGACCCACGAGACCTTCGTGCACGGTTCGTCCATCGGCAATCTGGCGGTGGCGGAAGCGCCGTTCGACGCCACCCACACCAGCCGCACTGCCGTCGTCACCCGCTGGATGGAAGGCATCGACGCGCCGCCCTTCTGGCGCCGCAACCTCGGCAAGCCCGGCCCGGTGGACCGCTGGCAGATCATCACCTTCCAGGGCCCGTGCACCGTCACCATTGATGTGGGCGTGGCCGTTGCCGGCACCGGTGCGCCCCAGGGCGATCGCTCCCAGGGTGTCTCCGGTCAGGTGCTGAACACCATCACCCCCGAGACCGACACCACCTGCCATTATTTCTGGAATTTCTGCCGCAACTGGGATCTGCGCAATCAGGCGCTGACCAACGAGATCCGGGAAGCCATCACCGGCGTGTTCGCCGAGGACGAGGTGATCCTGGAGGCCCAGCAGCAGGCGATCCTCGATCATCCCGACCGGGTGTTCTACAACCTGAACATCGACGCGGGGGCGCTGTGGGCGCGGCGGCAGATCGACCGCATGATCGCCGAGGAGCGCGGCCCCCGTCTGATGGCTGCGGAATAGAGCCGGCGCCGCCGGCGGGAGAGGGATCATGGCGGACGACGCACGGCTCACCCAGATGGAACGGGCGCAGCTGGGCTTGCGGCAGATGATCCTCGCCGGCGAACTCGCTCCGGGCGAGCGGGTGTCGGAGCTGGCCATGGTCGACCGGCTCGGCGTGTCGCGCACGCCGGTCCGGCTGGCACTGGCGGCGCTGGCCGACGAAGGACTGGTGGAGGCCGGCAGCACCGGCGGCTTCACGGTGTCGAGCTTCACCGAGGCCGACATGTACGACGCCATTGAGCTGCGCGGCACCCTTGAGGGGCTGGCGGCCCGCATGGCCGCCGCCCGTCGCCCCGGCCGCACCGAGCTGGCGCCGCTCCGGGACTGCGTCGGCAGTCTCGATGCGGTGATCGGCCGGCGCGATCAGGGCCCGGAGACCTTCGCCGATTATATCCGCCTCAATACCCAGTTTCATGCGGTGCTGGTCGATCTTTCGGGCAGCCCCATGGTGAAACGCCAGATCGCCCGGGTGACGGCCCTGCCATTCGCCGCCCCCAATGCCTTCGTCCGTCTCCAGGCTGACCTGCCGGAATCGCGCCATATCCTCATCGTGGCGCAGGACCAGCACCGCCAGATCCTTGATGCCGTCGAAAATGGCGAGGGCTGGCGGGCCGAGGATATCGCCCGGGAACACGCCCGCATGGCCCGGCGCAACCTTCAGGTCGCGCTGCGCAATCGGGAAACCCTCAGTCAGGTGCCGGGCGCGGTGCTGATCCGCGCCGGGTGATTTGGGGGCGTTTGCCCCCAAGCCCCCAAGCGGGAGGCGCAGCCTCCCACACCCTCCAGTTTTTCTTCCGTTCTTTCGACGCCGACGGGCGTCGCGCGAAGCGGGTCCGGGGCGGCATGGCCGCCGACCCGGACGTCTAGCGGAGCGGAAGCCTAAGGGCCCGGATGGGCCCGCCGGCGACTGAGGCGAGAATAGAAGACTTGGTTCGGAGGCCCCCGGGCCTCCGAGCAGGTTTGGGCGGCAGCCCAATAAGAATAGGGCGCACAAACGCCTGTTATAATCTGGGAGGAGCAAGCGATGCGCTTTGAATTGCGCTTCGGCCCGGCGCGTGTGCGCGCCATCACCGATGTGGCTGCCGATGTGCGGATGTTCGAGATCGTGCCGGCGGCGGGTGTTCAGGCCTATCGGCCGGGCAGTCATCTGGCGATTTCGGTGCTGATCGACGGTCGTCCGGACACCCGGCATTATTCGCTCGTGGGGCATGACCCGTTCGACGGTGCCTACCGGATTGCGGTGAAGAAGGCGCCGGAGAGCCGCGGCGGCTCGGATTATATGTGGCGGCTGCAGGCCGGCGCGCCGATCGAGGTGTCGGAGCCGCGCAACCTGTTCGAGCCGACCTTCGGGCGTCCGGCCTATCTGCTGGTGGCCGGCGGCATCGGCGTCACGCCGATGGTGGGCATGGCTGCGGCCTTTGCCCGGGCGGGGGCGGCTGTGCGGGTGCTCTATGGCGGCCGCTCGCGGGCGCTGATGCCCTTTGCCGACGAGATCGCGGCGGAAGTTGGCCCGGAGCGGCTGGCGCTCTACGCCGATGATGAAGGCCAGCGCATGGATCTGGCCGGCGAGATTGCGGCCCTGCCGGAAGGCGGCGAGCTCTATGTCTGCGGCCCCATCGGTCTGCTTGATGCGGCGCGGCGGGCGTGGGCGGCGGCGGGGCGGCCGGACCGGCTGCTGCGCTTCGAGACCTTCGGCTCCTCGGGCCAGTTCGCGCCGGAAGCCTTCACGGTGTCGATCCCGCGGCTGAAGCTGGACATCGTGGTGCCGGAGAACCGGTCGCTGCTGTCGGCGCTGGAGGAGGCGGGGGTGGAAGTGCTCTCCGACTGCCGGCGCGGCGAATGCGGCCTGTGCCAGCTCGACATCGTCTCCACCGACGGCGTGCTTGACCATCGCGACGTGTTCCTCAGCGACCACCAGAAGGAGGAGGGGCACAAGATCTGCGCCTGCGTCTCCCGGGTGGCGCGCGGCAACCTCGTCATCGACACCGCCGACCGGAGTCTCTGATCCGGATCTTTCCGGATCCGGTGCCCCGTCACGGTTCGGTTTGTCCAAGAGGCTGTTCGGTCTCTCCATGCCGGTGGGCCGGGATCGGGCGTAGGATCCCCGCCCATCGAGAACAGGCCCCGGCGGCATCCGGATTAATCCGGAGCCGGCAAAGGGGCTGCCGATCAAGAACGAGCGTCCCATCCCGGCAGGCCGGGACAGGTGGCGCCGTCCCCCAAGGAGGAGGAAGTTTCAATGCGCATGCGCATCCTGAAGGCGGCCGCGTCGCTGGCGCTGGCTGCCGGTCTCATCACCCCGGCGCTGGCCGAAGAAGTGGTCAAGATCGGCCTGATCCTGCCGATGACCGGCCCCTCGGCCTCCACCGGCCGTCAGGTCTCGGCGGGCGCCAAGCTCTATATGGCCGAGCATGGCGACACCGTCGCCGGCAAGAAGATCGAGCTGATCCTGAAGGATGACACCGGCACCGCCGATGTCACCAAGCGGCTGGCCCAGGAACTGGTCGTGCGCGACAAGGTGAACGTGCTGGCGGGCTTTGGCCTCACGCCGCTGGCGCTGGCCGCGGCCCCGGTTGCCACCCAGGCCAAGGTGCCGGAAGTGGTGATGGCGGCGGCCACCTCCATCATCACCGAGAAGTCGCCCTTCATCGTGCGCTCGTCCTTCACCCTGCCCCAGGTGACCAAGGGCATCGCCCAGTGGGCCGGCAAGAACGAGATCAAGCGCGCCTCGACCCTGGTGACCGATTATGGCCCGGGCATCGACGCCGAGAAGACCTTCGTCGAAGTGTTCGGCGCCGGCGGCGGCGAAGTTGTTTCCACCGCCCGCGTGCCGTTGCAGAACCCGGATTTCGGCCCCTTCCTGCAGAAGGTGAAGGATGAGAAGCCGGATGCGGTCTTCGTGTTCGTGCCGTCGGGCTTTGGCGGCGTGTTCATGAAGCAGTTCCGCGATCGCGGTCTGGCCGATGCCGGCGTCAAGCTCATCGTCACCGGCGACGTGACCGATGATGATCTGCTGCCGGCCATGGGTGAGGCGGCCGTGGGCGTTACCTCGTCGCATCATTATTCGGCCGCCCATCCGAGCGAGGCCAACAAGGCCTTCGTTGCCGCCTTCGAGAAGGCCAATGACGGCATGCGCCCGAACTTCATGGCCGTCGGCGGCTATGACGGCATGCGCCTGATCTACGAGGCCCTGAAGAAGACCGACGGCGACACCAACGGCGTCAAGCTCGTCGATGCCATGAAGGGCATGAGCTTCGAGAGCGTGCGCGGCCCCGTCACCATCGACCCGGAAACCCGCGACATCGTCCAGAACGTCTACATCCGCAAGGTCGAGGCCGTGGATGGCAAGCTCTACAATGTGGAGTTCGACGTGCTGGAAGCCGTGCCGGATCCGGTGAAGGCTGCCGCCAAGAAGGGCTGAGGCCCCGCGCGGGACGGAAGCCCCCGGGCAATCCGTCCCGCCCCTTCCGGCCGGTGCCGCCCGTGCCCCCGGGTGCCGTCTCCGGCCGATCCCCGTCCCCGTTTTTCCCGACGGACAAGAATGGGCGACCGCATCCGCGGGCGGGCCCGGCTCTCTTTTCTGCCCGCCGCAGCGCCGGGGGAGGGGGCCGGACCGGCCGGGCGCCGCCCGGGAGGACAACCATGCTGACGATCCTGTTCGACGGCATCGCCTATGGCATGCTGCTGTTCGTGCTCTCCTGCGGCCTGTCGGTGACGCTGGGGCTCATGAATTTCGTGAACCTCGCCCACGGCGCCTTCGCCATGCTGGGTGGCTATGTCACCGTCATCCTGATGAACCGGATGGGGGTGCCCTTTCTGGCCTCCCTGCCGGTCGCCTTCCTCGTGCCGGCCGTTCTCGGCGTGGTGCTGGAACGCACGCTCTATGTCCGGCTCTATGGCAAGGGCCATCTGGACCAGGTGCTGTTCTCCATCGGCCTTGTCTTCATGGCGGCTGCCGGCGTCGATTATTTCTTCGGCGCCCAGCAGCAGCTGATCGAGCTGCCGGAGTATCTGCGCGCCCCGCTCCACATCTTCGGCGCGACGGTTTCGGTCTACCGGCTGTTCGTCATCGCGCTGTGCGCCGTCATCGCCATCGCCCTCCAGCTCATCCTCACCCGCACCCGCTTCGGCAGCCGGCTGCGCGCCTCGGTGGATGATCGCAAGGTGGCCCGCGGTCTCGGTGTCAATGTCAACGCGATCTACGCCCTGACCTTTGCCGCCGGCTCGGGTCTGGCCGGTCTTGGTGGTGCCATCGGTGTCGATCTTCTCGGCATGGAACCGCTGTTCGCGCTGAAATACATGATCTACTTCCTGATCGTGGTGACAGTTGGCGGAACGACGACGCTCACCGGGCCGTTCATCGCCGCGCTCATCATCGGCATCGGCGATACCGCAGGCAAATATTATATCCCGGAGGTTTCGGCCTTCGTCATCTACACCATCATGGTCGTTGTCCTCATCGTGAAGCCGGAAGGACTGATCGGCCGTGTCCAGGCGAGGTGATCCCATGCGCGACATCGTTTCCTCGGCGCCGGCGCGGGCCTCGGCCTCTGCCTTCCTGCACCGTGCCGCCCGCCCGAAGCTCGCGGAAGCTGTCTTCTGGCTGGTGCCGGTGGCCGCCTTCTTCATCTTCCCCGACCGCCACGCCATGTTCGCGGAGATCGCCATTCTCGCGCTTTTCGCCCTCTCCATGGATCTGCTGATCGGCTATGCCGGCATCGTGTCTCTGGGGCAGGCGGCCTTCTTCGGCCTCGGCGCCTATGTGGCGGGGCTGCTGGGCAAGCATGGCTGGACCGAACCGCTCTCGGGCCTGCTGATTTCCGGCGGCGTGGTTGCCCTGGGCGGCTTCCTCGTCTCCTTCCTGATCCTCAGGGGCTCGGATCTGTCGCGGCTGATGGTGACGATCGGCGTTGCCATGATGCTGGCGGAAGCGGCCAACAAGGCGGCCTTTCTCACCGGCGGCGCCGATGGCCTCTCCGGCGTGGTCATCGACCCGATCTTCGGCCTCTACGAGTTCGATCTCTGGGGCACCACGGCCTATGTCTATGCTGGCGTCGTGCTGTTCGTGCTGTTCCTGCTCGCGCGCGCCGTCGTCGGCTCGCCCTTCGGGCTGGCGGTCAAGGGCGTGAAGGGCAACCGGCTGCGCATGTCCGCCATCGGTGCTCCGGTGAACAAGGATCTCATCGCCGTGTTCACCCTGTCGGCCTTCTATGCCGGTATTGCAGGCGCCCTGCTCGCCCAGACGACCCAGTTCGTGTCGCTGGACGTGCTGGCCTTCCAGCGCTCGGCGGAAGTGCTCCTCGTCGTCATCATCGGCGGCACCGGCTACCTCTATGGCGGGCTCATCGGCGCGGTCGCCTTCAAGCTGATGCATGACTGGCTGGCCGACATCACCGCGCAATATTGGCAGTTCTGGCTCGGCCTCGCTCTCGTCGTCCTCGTGCTGGTGTCGCGGGATGGCCTGAAAGGACTGTGGCAGGCGGGCGCGAAGCGTCTGGCGAAGAAGGAGGCCCGGACATGACGACGGTTCTGGAAACCCGGGGCCTGCGCAAGACCTTCGGCGGCTTCATCGCCACCAACGACGTGTCGCTGACGCTCACACAGGGCGAGCGCCACGCCCTCATCGGCCCCAACGGCGCCGGCAAGACCACCCTCATCAACCTCCTGACCGGCGTTCTCGCCCCCACCGAAGGCGCGATCCTGCTGGATGGCGTCGACGTGACCAGGGCGCCGCGCCATGAGCGGGTGAAGCGCGGGCTGGTGCGCACCTTCCAGATCAACCAGCTGTTCCCCGATCTGACCCCGCTGGAATCGGTGCTGCTGGCGATCTACGAGCGCGAGGGCACGGCGCGCCGCTTCCTTGCGCCTGTCGGCACGAAAAAGGCGCTGACCGACGAGGCTGCGGATCTGCTCGAACGTCTGGGGCTTGCCCGCGACATGACGCGGCGCACCGGCGACCTCGCCTATGGCCGCCAGCGGCTGGTGGAAGTCGCCATCGCGCTCGCCTGCAAGCCGAAGGTGCTGCTGCTCGACGAGCCGGCGGCGGGTGTGCCCAAGGGCGAGAGCGAGGATATCCTCGCCATGATCGCCGACCTGCCGAAGGACGTGACCGTGCTGATGATCGAGCACGACATGGACCTCGTCTTCCGCTTTGCCGAGAAGATCACGGTTCTGGTCTCCGGCGCCATCGCGGTGGAGGGAACGCCGGAGTCGGTGCGCTCGGATCCGAAGGTGAAGGAAGTCTATCTCGGGAGCGCCGGCCATGGCTGATCTTCTGACCCTTGAGGGTGTTGCCGCCGGCTATGGCGAGGCCACCGTGATCGAGGACATCTCGTTCACGCTGGAAGAGGGCAAGTCTCTGGCCTTGCTTGGCCGCAATGGCACCGGCAAGTCGACGCTCCTGCAGACCATCCTCGGGCTCACCCGCCGCTCGGCCGGCCGCATCGTGCTCGGTGGCACCGACATTTCCCGGGCGAGCCCGGAAAAGCGGGCGACGCTGGGCATCGGCTGGGTGCCCCAGGAGCGCAACATCTTCCCGTCGCTGACTGTCGAGGAGAACCTGACGGCGACGGCGCGCTCCGGTGCGTGGACTTTGGTGCGGGTCTACGAGGCCTTCCCGCGCCTGAAGGAACGGCGCACCAACATGGGCAACCAGCTCTCCGGCGGCGAACAGCAGATGCTGGCCATGGGCCGGGCGCTGATGCTCAACCCGAAGATCCTGCTGCTCGACGAGCCGCTGGAAGGTCTGGCGCCGGTGATCGTGGAGGAGCTCCTGCGCGTCATCCAGCGCATCGTGCGCGATGAGGGACTCTCGGCCATTCTCGTCGAGCAGAACGCCCGCCAGATCCTGCCGATGACCGACCGGGCCATCATTCTCGACCATGGGTCCATCGTCCGCCGGGCGACGAGCGCCGACCTTCTGGCCGATGACCACGCCCTTGACCAGCATCTGGGTCTGGCCGCGGTGGAGTGATACCAAAGG
>JBOGCN010000026.1:0-44762 GCA_050689115.1 Segnochrobactraceae bacterium EtOH-i3
TTCCGGTTACGGCGCGCGGGAATGATTGGCGTGACACCTCTGGCCTCCACGCGGATGGCATCGGCATCCTAGCCGCGATCGGCGAGCAGAACCTTGGATTCCGGCCCGCCGGTGTCGAGGAGAGGCAGGGCACCGGTGTAGTCGGAGGCTTGGCCGGGTGCGATGTCGACGGCTACGGGGAGACCGGCTCCGTTGGTACGGAGATGAATTTTGGTCGAAAACCCACCTCGCGAGCGCCCGAGACCCTGTCTCGGAGGCCCCCCCTTGCGCCGGCCGCACAGTGGTGCGCCCGGATGATGGTGCTGTCGATCATCTGGACCATCTCGCCGACGCCCTCGGTGTCGTTCAACACGTCGAGCAGGAGATCCCGGAGGCCGGAGAGCATCCAGCGGCGGAACTGGCGATAGACAGACGACCATTTCCCGAAGAAGTCGGGCAGGTCGCGCCATTGAGCACCGGTACGGGCGATCCGGAAGACGCTGTCGAGGACACGGCGATGATCCTGAGGTCGCCGGCCCCCGAAGCCTCTGAAGAAGATCGAGGCACTGGCGCTTCGACGCAACATCTCCAAATCCGCCGTCATTGAAGCCGCCATCGCCTCCTTCCTGTCGGCGGATGCGTCCGAGCGACTTGAGGCCGTGTTCGCGCACCGCATGGATCGCATCGGCCGACAGATCGATGGACTCGATGAAGACATAGCCATTGTCGGCGAAACGCTCTCGCTGTTCATTCACTTCTGGCTGACCATCACGCCGCCGCTGCCGGACAGCGCGCAGGCATCGGCGAGGGCGAAAGGCACAGAGCGCTTCGAGCTTCGTGCAAACTCTTGGGACGCGACTGGCGACAGCGGATCGGTTCTTGAAGGAGCTGTCCCGCGATGTCGATGCGAACCAAGAGGAGGCGAACGCGAGAGCCTAATTCGCCTCACTTGGAAGAGCCTTCGGTTGGGATCGTTGGTCGGCGAGATTGACGCCGAGCGCTGCAAGTGTGCAGACGCCGAGCAGGATGGCCGTGCCGACGGTGTCGCCCCGCTCCACCCACCCCGCGACGATCGGCGCCAGCACGAGCAGCGCGCCGTTGTTCATCGACTCCGACGACGCCAGCACGAAGCTGGCGTCCGAGCCGACCCGGCTCGCTTGAATGGCAGTGTTGGCCGGTGCGGCGAGGCCTGATGCAAAAACCCCAGAGCGCCAGTAGCCCGATTGCCAAACCAAGGCTCGGGTTGGTCGCCAGGAAGGTGCTCTGCACTACGAAGATGAGAGCCATGGCGAAGATGAAGACGATCTCTGGCCGTCCGGCCCAGGAGGCCCATCGCACCGGCTTGGCGGTCTTCGGGAACGGTCTCGGCGATGGGGGCGAAGGCGGTCGGCGTCAGGGCCTTGCCCGCTGCGCCAACGAGACGACGGGCAATGATCGCGAAGGTCAGTGACGACGCGAAGGCGACAGCCAGCGCGTCGGCGACGAACAGCGCCAACGCCAGGAGTAGCAGACGTCGCCGGCCGATCCGGTCGCCGAGGAGACCGATGCGCGGCGCGAGCACGGCATAGGACACCGCATAGGCCGAGACGAGCCAGGCGATATCGGCGGGCTTCGCGGCGAAGGCCGACGCCAGCGGCGTCAGCATCGGCGCGAGCATGAACTCAACCGCGCCGACGAAATAGACCGCGAGCGCCAGGGTGGCGAGGATGAGCGAGGGCGAGGGGGCTGGTTTCGGCATAGGCAAGCGTCTCCGGCACGCTGGTGTCGTCCTGACCGGAGGCAGCCTTCAGGGTGATGAGAAGCTTCTGGTGACGGATTTCGAGATCGGCCATCTGCCGTTCGATCGCCGCGAGCTTCAACCGATGTGCAGCGACCACCTTCGGACAGGCGGTGACCGTGGTGGGATCGTCGACGATGCAGTTGAGAAAGGTCGCGATTTCCTCGGTGGTGAAGCCGAGCCGGATCACCCGGCCGATGCGGCGCACCAGAAGCACGTCGGCTTCGTCGAAATCGCGGTAGCCGTTCTCCTCGCGGGTGGCGCGGATCAGGCCGACCTTTTCGTAGTGACGGATGGAGCGCACGCTCGCTCCCGTCCTTTTTGCAACGTCTCCGATCTTCATCCGCCCTCCTGCTGCATCTCGTAACCCCTGACATCAATGTCAGGGGTTACGAGGTAATCGATCAAGGCGTAACCGGATTCCTTTCCGTGCCGACGGGGTGCTGCATGCGGGAACTGACCGCGATGCGGTTCCAGATGTTGATGGTTCCGATGGCGATCGTCAGCTTGGCGATGTCCGTCTCCGAGAAAACGGCGCGGACGGTTTCAAAAGCAGCGTCGGGAATGCCCGTCTCGGCGGCGAGCGTCACGCTCTCGGTCCATTCGAGAATTGCCCGGTCGCGCGCGTCGAAGAACGGGGACTCGCGCCAGACGGCGACGAGATGCAGCAATTGGGCGCCCATCCCGTCCGCCAGAGCGTCCTTCACATGCAGGTCGACGCAGTAGGCGCAGCCGTTGATCTGTGAGGCGCGCAGCTTGACGAGGTGAAGCGTGCGCTTGTCGAGGCCCGACTTGGTCACGGCACCGTCGAGAGTACGGACGGCCTGATAGAGCTCGGGCGCCAGGGTGGCGATATTCAGTCTGGGGTGCATGGAGGCTTCCTGTCTCGAATGGAGTTGGTATGGAATCATAGATAATATATATCCATGATTAGGACGCAATCCAAGAGCGGAGCGGGAGACGGCGATGCGGCGCATGAGTGACGGGGTGGAGGCGGCATTGCACTGCGCTCTGGTGCTGGCCGGCCTGCCAGAGGGAAAGGTGCTTCCGGGCAAGAGCCTCGCCGAATTGCACGGCGTTTCGGAAACCTATCTTCTGAAGCACCTGCGGGCGCTCGCTGCGGCTTCCGTCATCGATGCCGTGCCGGGGCCGCGCGGCGGCTATCGGCTGGCGCGCGACCCGGAGCGCATCACGTTGCTCGACATCGTAGAAGCGATCGACGGGCGGGAGCCCGCCTTCGTCTGCCGCGAAATCCGCCGGCGTGGTCCCGGCAAGGCGAAGGACCCGTGCGTCTACAAGGCGGACTGCTTCATCAAGACCCGCATGATCGCAGCCGAGGAAGCTTGGCGGGCTGCCCTGAAACAGCAGACCCTTGCCGATCTCGTCGCTGATGGAGCCCAATTGATCGATGCACACAACAAGAAGGCTGTGGCGACCTATGTCGAGAAGGCACAGCGCTGAGCTGAATCGATTGACCTGTAGCGAATATCCGATCCCGCCGATCGCCGCCTTTTCTTCGTCAAGGCCGAGTGGCATTAGGTCATTGTTGAATAAGTCTAATTCATGCCCTTTTAATCGACCCCGTGTGGGGGTATCTGCCTTCTCCCCGGCGAGAACGGGGATCGAATGGCGGCTTCGCATTACAATTCCGAAGGGCTTGCACGCAGCGCGCGCATGCTGCGGACGGCGCTTGGCCCCTCCATCACCCGGCTTCTGGAAGATGCTTCCGTCGTCGAGGTGATGCTGAATTTCGCGGTCTTGCGTTCATGCCCTGTGCCTTCAATCTCCCTCTCTCGATGAGCAACGACAACGCTGGTCGCCGCCGCGGCGCGGGGCTCGGCATAATATTCTCTTTCCTGTTCGTGCGGCCGCCGCGGCCTGGACATCGGCGCACTCACTCCTGTCTATCGAAACGTCGAAGGCGAGGTCGAGATGATGTTCGACGCCACGCAGAATTATGCCCGGGCGCTGACCGAGACGCGGTTATTCGACTGGTATGCCTCACTCTTTCCGACAGGGCGAAGCGGCATGACCAGAATCGCTGTCGGCGCCTGGCGCGACGAAAGTTCTGGACCCATGCAAGTGGTCTCTGGTCCCTATGGCCGCATGGCCGCGAGCGCGTGCATTTCGAGGCGCCGAATGCGTGACGATTGCCTGAGGGGATGGCGGCCTTCCTCGCCCAGCACGATCGCTCGCCTCGAAAAAAGGTGATCCTGGCGTTGGTATCGGTGTACTCGCCGGCATTCTCGTCGTTCTGGGGTTTGTCGAGTGCTTGGCGGACCTCATCGATATCCGTAAGGACGATTTGGGTCCGGCGCTCGCCTCTGAACAGTTGCCACGGCGCGGAAGGGCGTATGCAGCGAAGCTGCGCAAGCAGAATGCGCGCGCCTGAGGCCGCGATTGGGGGAAAGGACATCGTTGACCCGGACGGTGTGACCTTCTGACGTCCGAGTCGTTCTTGGTGGGAGCTTGAAGCCCGTTAGGGCCTTCCGGGCGAGGCCATGACGTCACATTCGAAGAAAGCGCGGCAAACCTCGTCGCGTGGTGTTTCGTGGTCAATCGCGGACTTCTGAGATTGGGCCTGGCCATTTCTCCTGAAGTTTCTGTATAATATAAACAAATATATTGATTTCGTGCGCTGCGCGACATTAATTTGGAAAATAAATTGCGTATGAGTCTGACGGTAATAGTCTATTTTTTGTCATTGAATTTTTAAGAATTCAAATACTTACCGCTCCGGTTGACCGGCGAGTGGGAATGATCCTGCTGGACTGAAATCGCTCGGGGGGGCGCTTTTCACGCGCAGTCGATCCCGGTTGGCGTGAGGAAAAAGTGCGCGCATAGGCATCTCGCCTATCTCCATGCGCCGGAGTGAATGGACAATGCTCCGGAGCATCTGTTTCGTTCGGTAGGGCGGGCCGTGGGCTGGTGGACGATCCGGGGAGGCGAGGGGAGGGATGGCGCTGTCGTGCCGGGGCCGGTCACGGGAAATTCCGATCCGTCGGAGGCGCAAATTCAGCATGTCTGACCACGCCTTGACCGGGACGGGGGCGTAAATATCGGGTCTGGTACCGGGGACGCAGACGGAATGGCCCGGATGCATGCAACCCGACTGCTCGCGGGAGGTCCTGGTCATGGCGATACTCATGGTTTCGGCATCAGAGGCGCCGGCGGTCTGGCAACATCGCTGGATGGCCGAGCGCGCGGATGTCCGTCTGGTGGTGACCGATGACCGGGGGCGGGCGGGCTCCCTGGCGCATCTGGCCGGCGCCATCCGGCTCTCCCCGGGGGCAATTCTGGTCGGTCAGGGCATCGGTGTGCACCTGATTGCCCATCTGGCCGCCGAGTGGCCGGATCTGCCCGTGGCGGGGGCGCTGCTGGTCGGGGCCACGGATGTGGATGCCGGGGGGAGCAATGCCGCAGGGCTGGCGCCGACGCCGGTCCGGCCATTTTCCTTTCCGTCGCTGCTGATGGCCAGCCGCAACGACCCGGCGCTCTCGTTCGACAAGGCGCGGGTGCTCGCTAATCTCTGGGAGGCGGCTCTGGTGGATATGGGGCCGGCCGGTCCGATTTCCCGGGACCAGGGGAGCGGGACGTGGACCGTCGCCAGCGATCTTCTGGTCCGCCTCCGGCAGGTCGCCCGGCCATTTCTCCCTGTCCCCCCGGCCTTCCGGATCAGCCAGCCGGCCGCCTGATATCCGGCGCCCGGTGTGCTGCTCCCATCCGGGCTCCGGACGGGCAGCGGAGTTTTCTCATGCCCCGGCGACCTGATGCCAGACGCACGAAGTGCTGACCGCGCCGTGCGTCTGAAGAACTGCGGATTTCTCATAGGTGCCAGAGGCATGAGAAATCCGCATCGGACTGCCAAGAGGCCTTTTCAAGGATCTTTACTATGACAGATCCGCCCGGGAATACCAAAGTCCCTTCCCTGATCTCGGGCATGACCGGGCCATGGCGGGGCACGGGCGCTCTCCTTCTCGGTGAGCGCGGCCGGGGCTGGAAAAGGAGCGGGCCGGGGCGTGACGCCCGTGATGGCCAAGGGATGATGCGGGTGGCCGCGCAGCAGCGTTGACCCGCCCGGCTTTTCCCGATAATGCCGCGGTCAGGTTCCCGGAGAGTGGCGAATGCTGACCAACAAAGGCAAATATGGCCTCAAGGCGCTCGTTCACCTCGCCGAGGCCGAGCCCGCCCGCATGGTCATGGTCTCGGACATTGCGGCCGGACAGAACATCCCGAAGAAATTTCTGGAAGCGATCCTGCTGGATTTGCGCAATGCCGGCTTCGTGCGCTCCAAGAAGGGGCCCGGCGGTGGCTATGCCCTGGCGCGTGCCGCAGAGGACATTCCCGTCGGCGCCGTCGTGCGCACGCTGGATGGTCCGCTGGCGCCGGTCGCCTGCGCCAGCCGCACCGCCTTCCGCCCCTGCGACGACTGCACGGATCTCGTCACCTGCCCGGTGCGCCTCACCATGCTGGAGGTGCGCGATGCCATGGCGCGGGTGCTCGACAACACCTCGCTGGCCGACATGATCGCCGCCTCCCGTGCGGCATCCCCGCCTGAGGCCTGAGCCGCGAAAGCGCCTCCCTTTCCGCCCGTTGCCCATATCCTTTAGTTCCGTCCGGCGGCTGTTGGCCCGGCCCCGCGGCGCGAGGGATTTTCCGTCCCGACCCCGAAAATGAGATGGCGATTGTTCGTCTTCGCCGGGCGCCCCTTCCATCATGGCGGGCAGGTGAGGATGGCGTTCGCGCGGGCGCCCGGGGAGCGGATCCGCTGAGACCGGCCCCGGGTCGACTGGCCGCGCGAACGGGAGGAGGGCGCCGACATGACCGACGCGCGGGTCCGTTATCTTGCGGTGCTGACGGCGCCGGAGCAGGCGACCGGGGGCGATGTTCTCTGGGATCGTCTCCGGCAGGAGGCCGCCGAGGCCGCCGGGCGCGAGCCGGCGCTGGCCGGGCTGTTTGCCGCCGCGGTTCTGGAGCAGCCGGATTTTGCCGTGGCGGTGGCGCGCCGGCTGGCGGCCCAGCTGGCCGCCCCGGATCTCTCGGCGGATCTGGTGGCCGGGCTGTTCCATGATGCGCTGGCGCGGGATCCGGCCATTGCGGAGGCCTTCCGGGCCGACATCATCGCCGTCGTCGAGCGGGATCCGGCCACCGACCGGCTGCTGGAGCCCTTTCTCTATTTCAAGGGCTGGGCGGCGCTGCAGACCCATCGGCTGGCCCATGCGCTCTGGACCGGAGGCCGGCGCGAGGCGGCGCTGGTGCTGCAGAGCCGGTCCTCGGCGGTGTTCCAGACCGACATTCACCCGGCCGCCTACCTCGGCACCGGGGTGTTTCTCGATCATGCCACCGGCTTTGTCGCCGGCGAGACGGTGATCGTGGAGAACAATGTCTCGCTGCTCCAGAATGTCACCCTTGGCGGCACGGGCACACGGCGGGCCGGGCGCCATCCCCATATCCGCGAGGGTTCGCTGGTCGGTGCCGGCGCCAAGGTGCTCGGCGACATCAGCGTCGGGCCCTGTGCCCGGGTGGCGGCGGGCTCGGTGGTGGTGCGTCCGGTGCCGGAATTTGCCACCGTTGCCGGCAACCCCGCCCGGGTGGTCGCCACCAACCGCGGCGCCACCCCCTGGCGCGACATGGATCAGGGCGTGCCCGACAGCTGCTACAGCTCCTTCAACTGGGTGATCTGACACCCCGGGTGACCCGAGCGGACACGACTCCGGCGGGTGCCCGTATACCGACGCCGGAGCACGCCCGATGCACCGGCCAGACGAGAATCCTACAAAAGAGAAAGACTTTTCTCCGGCAGGGCGCCGATCGGGTGAAAAATCCCGTTCCCGTCCCGCGCCCCCGATGCCGTTCCTTCGTTCCCGGGCCCTCTCTTTCTAGGATTGGGGCCACGGATTCAAAGGGAGATCAAGCACATGGCTGTCTCGTGCTGGCTGTCGGGCCTTGTCGTCGCGGGGCTTCTGGCGTTCGGGGGCGCGGCCTCGGCCGAGGAGCTGTCGGAGGTGCGGGTCTCCTACACCTCGATCGTGCCGGAAAGCCTCATCGTGAAGGAGAATGGCTGGATCGAGGAGGCGCTGGCGCCCAAGGGCATCAAGGTCAAGTGGATCGAGTCTCTCGGCTCCAACAAGACCATCGAGTTCCTGCGCGGCAAGAACCTGGATGTCGGCACGTCCAGCCTCGCTTCGGCCTTCCTGGCGCGGGCCAATGGCACGCCGATCCGCTATGTCTACTGGACCGCGCGGCAGAATAGCGGCTCGCCCATTCTGGTGCGCAAGGGCTCCGGCATCACCAAGGTCGCCGATCTGAAGGGCCGCAAGATTGCCGCGACCCCGGGCACCGGGCCCTATATTTCCCTGATCGCCGCGCTGCAGAACAACGGCCTGACGCCGCAGGATGTGGAGATTGTCAGCCTGCAACATTCCCAGGGCCGTCTGGCGCTGGCCACCGGCCGGGTGGATGCGTGGGCGGGCCTTGATCCCGACTGGTCGATCGCCGAGCTGGAGAATGGCGCCGAGGTGCTCTATGCGGCGCCGGAGCTGGCTGGCGGCGGCGGTCTCGATGTGCGCGACGAGTTCCTCGCCGAGCATCCGGAGGTCGTTCAGGCGGTGCTGGCCGGGTTCGAGAAGGGTCGGCTCTACGCCATCGACAACCGCGAGGAAGCGGTCGCCCTGTTCTCGAAGGCCTCCAGGATCGACCCCAAGGTCGCCGCCCGGGTGCTGGAGCGCAACGACACCAGCCGTCCGGCAGTCGTCGACGGCGACCTGCCGGCCCTGATCGCGTGGGGCAATCTCTATCGCCAGCTCGGCTCCATCGACGCCTCGGTGAATGTGGAGGCGGTCGCCCGCGAGGTCCTGGATACCAGGACCTTCACCCCGTCTGAGGCGAAGTGATACCAAAGATCCTCGAAGAGGACCCTTTGGTATTCCGGTGCGGATTTCTCATGCCATTGGGGCATATGAGAAATCCGCTGTGCTTCATGCGCATGGTGCGGTCAGCACTTCATGCGCCTGGTATGAGGCGGGGATCATGACGGATCTGGTGGTGGCCGGTGCGCCGGCGGAGGCCGAGGCCGGGCCGGCGCGCAGACGGAAGCCCTGGCTGGGCGGCCTCGCCACCGGGGCGGTGCTGCCGGTGGCGATCGTGGCGCTGTGGCAGGGGATCGGGATGCTGGGTCTGGTCGACCCGGTGTTCCTGCCGACCCCCACCCGGGTGGTGACCGAGCTGTGGCAGCTGCTTCTCTCCGGGGAGCTTGCCCGCCATCTGGCGGTGTCGCTGCAGCGGGTGCTGCTGGGCTTCGTCGCCGGCACGGTGTCGGCGGTGATCGTGGGGGCGCTCACGGGCTATTCGGTGTTCTGGCGCGGGGTGATCGACCCGACCTTGCAGGGCCTGCGCACCATTCCCGGGCTGGCGTGGATCCCGATGTTCATCCTGTGGCTGGGCATCGACGAGGGCTCCAAGATCGCCCTCATCGGGCTCGCCACCTTCTTTCCCACCTATCTGAACTTCATGTCCGGCATCGCCCGCACCGACCGGCGGCTGATCGAGGTGGGGCGCGTCAACCGCCTGGGCGGCGCCCGGCTGGTGACCACGATCCTGTTGCCGAATGCGCTGCCCTTCCTGTTCGTCGGGCTGCGCCAGTCCATGGGTGTCGCGTGGATCGTCGTCGTCGCCGCCGAGCTGATGGGGGCCTCCAGCGGCCTCGGCTATCTGCTGATGGATGGCGAGATGACCGGCCGGCCCCATGTCGTGGTCGCCTGCATGATCGTGTTCGCGCTCTGCGGCAAGACCACCGATGCGATCCTGGCCGCCGTGTCGCGCCGGGTGCTCAGCTGGCAGGACACGGCAGAGGAGGCGTGAGCCCATGATCGAGATCCGGGGTGTTTCCAAGACCTTCGACCAGTTCCGGGCGCTCGGGCCGTTTGATCTGACGATCGGGCGGGAGCATGTCGTCACCGTGATCGGCCCCAGCGGCTGCGGCAAGTCCACCCTGCTGCGGCTGCTGGCCGGGCTGGAGACGGCCACCGGCGGCCGCATCACCATCGACGGCTCCGAGGTCTCGGGGCCGCGGGCCGATGTCGGCGTCGCCTTTCAGGATCCGCGGCTGATGCCGTGGCTGACGGTGCGGCGCAATATCGGCCTTGGCCTGTGGGACAAGCCGAAGGCCGAGCGGCGCGCGGCCGTCGATGCCGTGCTGGAGCGGGTGGGCCTCACCCGCTTTGCGGATGCGCTGCCCAAGCAGCTGTCCGGCGGCATGGCCCAGCGGGTGGGGCTGGCCCGGGCGCTGGTCTCCCGGCCGCGCTTCCTGCTGCTCGACGAGCCCTTCGGCGCGCTGGATCCGCTGACCCGGATCCGCATGCAGGATCATCTGCTCGACATCGTCGGCGAGGAGATCCCGAACGTGCTGCTCATCACCCACGACATTGAGGAGGCGATCGTGCTGTCCGATCGCATCCTCGTGCTCGATGGCCCGCCGGCGCGCATCCGGCGGGATCTGGTGGTGGATCTGCCGAAACCCCGCCATCGCGGCTCCGCCGGCTTTCAGGAGCTGAAGACGCTGCTTTTGGCCGATCTCTTCCCCGACAGCGCCCGGGCGGATGCGGCCTGAGCCGCAGCCCCTGTCTTTCCCCGAACGACCCGGAGGGCTCCCCATGGGCGCCGATGCCATCTGGTACACCCGCTGCCCGCTGCCGACGGCCTTCTCGGTTGCAGTCCACACCGGCCGGCTGGCCGGGCCGCTGGCCGGCCACGGGGTGGAGGTGCATTCCATCCGCCATTCGCCCTCGGCGGCGGTGCGGCTGTCGCATTTCACCCACACGCTGCCGGGCCAGATGCGCCATGGCGGCCATATTCCGCCGCTGTGGTCGCGGGCCGAGGGGCGCGATGTGCGCCTGATCGGCCTGTCGTGGACCGATGAGGCCCAGTTCGTGCTGGCCCTGCCGGACAGCGGCATCACCACACTGGCCGATCTGAAGGGCCGGCGTCTCGCCGTGCCGCGGCGGCCGCATTATCCCATCGACTTCTGGCGCGCGACGGTGCTGCGCGGCTGGGAAACCGCGCTGGCGCTGGCCGGCCTCAGTCTCGACGACGTGACCCTCGTCGACATCGAGCTGGACCAGCGGCCCTTTGCCGAGACCGCCGTGGGGGCTGCCCCGGTGAGCCCGCCGGGCACCGCCGCCATGACGCTCTCCAGCCAGCGCGACGAGGCGAAGGCCCTCATCCGCGGCGAGGTCGATGCGCTGTTCTCGCCCGGTCATTATGGCGTGGCGCTAAAGGCCTTCCTCGGGGCAACCGTGGTGGCCGATCTGACCCGGCGGCTGCCGGATCCGCGGACGCGCCTCAACAATCCGACGCTGCTCGCCTTCACCGTGGAAGGCGCCTTTCTGGAGCGCCGGCCCGAGGCGGTGGCGGAAGTTCTGGCCGGCGTGCTGGAGGCCTCCGCCTGGGCGCGCAGCCACCGGGCCGAGACCGCCCGCATCGTGGCCGCCGAAAGCGGCAATGCCGAAGAGCTGATCGAGGAAATCTTCGGCCCGGCCTTTGCCG
This sequence comes from Segnochrobactraceae bacterium EtOH-i3, assembly GCA_050689115.1. Taxonomy (GTDB): domain Bacteria; phylum Pseudomonadota; class Alphaproteobacteria; order Rhizobiales; family Segnochrobactraceae; genus JBBSSF01. Next base: position 11,300 of record JBOGCN010000026.1, read on the forward strand.
ATGATCTGGCGCCGTCCCTCGATGCCGACCGTCTGGAGGCGCTGGCCCGGCAGGGCGCCTTCCTTGCCCGCACCGGCTTCCTCCCGCGGGAGGTGCCGGCCGACGAATGGGCGGATCCGCGCCCGCTGGAAGCCGCGCGGCGTCTGCTGGCCGAGCGGCTTCAGGCCGCCTGACGCGAAGCGAACCGATCCCGAAAAGTCCGAACGCCCGGAGATCCGCGAAGGATGTCCGGGCGTTGGTGTGTCTGGCCCGGATGACCCCGGGGCGGGCCCGACCGGCGAGGCGCCGGTCGGGGGGAAGTCTCAGATATAGCTGCCGGGGCCGGGCACGGCGCCGTTCAGATAATAGTTGCCGATGTGATATTCCTTCCACCGCAGCGGGTCGTGCAGGGAATGGGTGCGGGCGTTGCGCCAGTGGCGATCGAGACCGATGGCGCGGGCCGTCGCCCGGCCGCCGGTGAGCAGGAAGAACTCGTCGGCAATGGTGGTGGCGGCGTTGCTGGCGACGAGACGGGCGTCGGCAATGGCGAAGCGCGCCTCCAGGATTTCCTTCTCGTCGCCGGTTGCCCGGGCGGCGTCGATGGCAGCGGCGGCATGGCGCACTGACAGGCGGGCGGTGCGGGCAAGCACGCTGAGGCGGCCGAAATCGCGCACCACGAAGGGCTCCTCGGCGTGGCGCTCATGGGGGTTGCCCAGCCACGGCCTGTTATTGTGGAGGATATAGTCCTTCGCGTCGCGCAGCGCCGCCTCGGCAATGCCGACATCGATGGCTGCGTGGATCATGTTGGCGTTGAGGGAGAAGGAGCGGCCGTTCTCCCTGGCGGGTGCCAGCGGGAACACCTTGTCATCGGGCACGAACACGCGCTCGAAGATCGTCGTGCCGCTGGCCGTCGTGCGCTGGCCCATGCCGTCCCAGTCGTCCAGCAGGGTGATGCCCGGGGTCTTGGCGTCGACGAAGAAGATGCGGCCTTCCTTCTTCCCGTCCACATCGAAATAGGCAAGGAACGGGATCCACTGGGCGAACAGGGCGCCGGTGGAATAATATTTGCGGCCCGTGAGTTCCCAGCCGCCGTCGACGCGTACCAGGGTGTGCTCGTAGTCGCCGGGGCGCTTCAGCGTCGCCTCGGAGTGGGCGTTGCCGATGCGGTCGCCGGCCAGCACCCGGCGATAGAGGAATTCGGCATTTTCCGGTGCGCCATTCGCCACCGTCGGCAGCCAGCAGAAATGGTTCTGCGGGATCTGGCCGATGCTGCCATCGGCAGAGGCGAGGATGCGGAACACCTCCGCCACCGTCACCGCGCTCACATCCGCCCCGCCATACTCCTTCGGCACGGTGATGCCGTAAATCCCGGCCCGGGTCAGCGCCTCGATTTCGGCAGCCGGCAGCGCGCGCTCGCGGTCGCGGCGCGCCGCCCCCTGACGGAACTCCTCGGCCAGACGCTCGGCAACCGCAATCGCCTCCGCCTCGGACGTGATGACATGAACCGGGGGACGGGACAGGGAGCCGGAATCCTCCGGACGCAGCGCGATGGTCACCTTGGGAGCCCTCTTGAGGTCAATTGATATATATCCTATAGCTTAAGTATTCTATTGCCACAAGATGGACCCCGCCCCATGAGCGCCTTTCCCGACACACAGGCCCCCGCCACGCCGAAATTCGGCATCTGGACGCCCTATCGCGGCAAATGGGTGCTGGATCCGCGCACCGAGCGGCTGGAAGCCCGCTTCGAGCAGACCCGCGATGTGGTGCTGAGCGCCGAGCGGGCCGGGTTCGACACCGCCTTGTTTGCCCAGCACACCATCAACCCGCTGGATGCGGCCGAGGAGATTCAGGAGGCGTGGACGGCAGCCGCCGCCGCCGCGGCGCTGACCGAGCGCATCGAGATCATCACCGCCATCAAGCCGAAGCTGTTCCATCCGGTGGTGCTGGCCAAGCTCGCCCTCGGCATCGAGGACATCAGCCGCGGCCGCGCCGCCATCAATCTGGTGAACGCCTGGTTCATCCCGGAACTGCAGAAGGCTGGCATCGGCTTTCCCGAACATGATGCCCGCTATGCCTATGGCGCCGAGTGGATCGAGGTAGTGTCGCGGCTGATTGCCGGCGAGCGGGTGACCCATCAGGGCGAAAACTTCCAGATCGACGATTATGTGCTGAGCCCGGCCTCCCAATGGCGGGCGCGGCCGCGAATCTATTTCGGCGGCGAGTCCGAGCCGGGCAGGGCGCTGGCCGTGCGCTATGCCGACTGCTGGCTGCTGAATGGCCGGCCCGTGGCCGATGTGGCACCGCTGGTGGCCGATGTGGCCCGGCGCCCGCGCACCGGTGCGCCGCTGACCTATGGCATCACCGGCTTCTCCCTGACCCGGGAAACCCAGGCCGAGGCCGATGCGGCACTGGCCGAGCTGTTTGCCATTCAGGAGTCCTTCTACGACACCCGCGCCCGCGACATGCAGAAGAATATCGACCCGAAGGTCGTCGCCCTGAAGGTCGGCAGCAAATATCCGGGCGCGCGCATGATCGGCGCCAATGGCGGGACGCTGCCGGGCTTCGTCGGCAGTTATGATCAGGTGGCCGAACGCATCGCCGCGTTCTGGGATATCGGCATCTCCACTTATCTCCTGTCCTTCTTCCCGCTGATTGAAGAGCAGGAAAACTTCGCCCGCCATGTCATCCCGCGGGTGCGGGCGCTGGTGGCCGATCGTCCGCCGGCCACCCGTCTGGCCGCGGCGGTCTGAGGCGAAAGATTCCGGAGGGGCATCGCCCCTCCGGCCGGGTTCGCAAAGCCGCAGACAGAAAAGCCGGCCGCAGGGAGCGCCCCGCGGCCGGCCTTGTTGTTCCGGTGATCCGGGATCAGAGCCCGAGCAGACGGGCGGCGTTGCCGGCGGCCACCAGCTCCTGTTCGGCCGGGGTGAGGCCGGCAGCGGCAAGCGCCGGGAACAGCCGGCCGCGGATCGGCCCGTCGCTGACGATCGGCCAGTCGCTGCCGGCCACCACATTGGTGACGCCCAGCACGCGCACGAGGGTGGCGATCGCCGCAGCGTCGAAGCCCATGATGTCGCTGTGGACATTGCGCTTCAGGATTGCCCGCACATCGGCATCGGCCACCGCATCGGCAAAGCTTTGGGACAGCACGACCCCGCCGATGGCAAGCGCCGTCACCACCACCTTCAGCTCTGGCAGCTCGGTGAACACGCCGCCTTCGATGAGGGCGATCAGCGAGGCGGCGTTGATGGAGCCGCGGGCATGCAGCAGGCCGACGCGGCCATTGCGGATCCAGCCCCCCAGCGCCGGCGGCGGGGCGACCGGGTGGGCAAACACCGGCACGCCGAGACGCGCGGCCGCCGCCAGCCCCGGCCGGGCCTCCGGCGCGTCCAGCAGCCGGTCGCCCTTCGCGCTTTCGACAAACACGCCGCGCAGGCCAAGGTCCCGCACGGCGCGCTCGATTTCCCAAGCGGCACTGTCGCCCTGGAAGATGTCGACGGAGGCCAGCGCGTGCAGCCGCCCGGGATGGCCGGCGACCACCTCGGCCAGATGGTCGTTGATGCGGCGGAACTCGTCGGCCGGCACATCCTGATCCGGATCGGTGAACAGCGCTGTCGGCGTGTTGATCAGCCGGGCGGTGAGGTCGCCGCCGTGCACGTCCTCCAGCACGGCATCAAGGCTGCCAAGGCGTGGCGCATGGCGGGCCCAGAAGGCGCCCTGGGCCGGTGTCACCCCGGCGCTGGAGGCCAGCGTCCAGCGCGGGCCGACATAATGATTGTGGAAGTCGATCAGCGGCGTGGTCATGGTCGGGTCTCGTCGAACGGGAAACGGGGTCAGGCGCTGGCGGAGGAGAGACGGCGCAGATCCGCCTCTGCGTCTGCCTCGGGCTCCTCGTCGGGCACGCCGAGCAGGCCGAGCAGATCGCGCACCAGCCGCATGAACACCGGATGATCGCGCCGGCGCGGGCGGGGCAGGGGGATGCGGATATCCTCGGCGATGCGGCCATCCTCCACCAGCAGCACCCGGTCGGCCAGAAGCACCGCTTCCTCCACATCATGGGTGACGAACAGGGTGGCGATGCGGTGGGCGCGCCAGAGGTGCTCCACCTGTTTCTGCATCTTCAGCCGGGTGAGGGCGTCGAGCGCGGCGAAGGGCTCGTCGAGCAGCAGCAGTTTCGGCGTGCGCACCAGCGCCCGGGCCAGCGCCACCCGCTGGGCCTCGCCACCGGACAGCGTCACCGGCCACGCATCGGCCAGCGCCGCCAGCCCGACTTCCTCCAGCGCCGCAATCGCCCGCGGCTTCAGCACCGCCGCGCTGGCCTCGATGCCGAACACGACATTCTGCCAGACCTTCTTCCACGGCAGCAGGCGCGCATCCTGAAACACGATCGCCCGGGGGCCGGTGACGTCGATGCGGCCCACGGCGCCGCGGTCGAGATCGCCGACGATGCGCAGCAGGGTGGACTTGCCGCAACCGGAACGGCCGACCAGCACCACGAACTCGCCCTCGGCAATGGTCAGGTCAATGTCGTGCAGCACCGTGCGGGCGCCGAAGGTGCGGCTGACGCCGGCAAGCGAAACGATGTCGGTCATCGCAGGTCTCCGTCAAAGGCGCGCTGCCAGCCAAGGCTGCGCCGCTCGATCGCCCGCACCAGCACGTCGGCGAGAATGCCGATGACGGCGTAGAGCACCAGGGCGGTCATGATGATGGCGGTCTGGGCCAGTGCGTTGGCCTCGTTGATGATCCAGCCGAGGCCGGAGGTGGCGTTCACCTGCTCGGCAATCACCAGGCACAGCCAGGCGATGCCCAGGGAATAGCGGAAGCCCACCAGCATGGAGGGCAGCGCCCCCGGCAGGATGACGTCGCGGATCAGGCGGCGGCGATCGAGGCCATAGCTGAGGGCCAGCTCCACCAGCCGCGCATCCACGCCGCGCACGCCCTTGAAAACGTTGATGTAGATCGGGAAGAAGCTGCCAAGCGCGATCAGCAGCACCCGCGGTGTCTCGCCGAGGCCGAACCACAGGATGAACAGCGGCACCAGCCCCAGAAGCGGCAGGGTGCGCACCGCCTGGAACGTGGAATCGAACAGATCCTCCGCCCGCTGGGAGAGCCCCACCAGCAATCCGAAGATCAGCCCCAGACTGCCGCCAATGGCGAGCCCCGCCAGCGCCCGCCACAGCGAGACGGCGAGGTTGTGCAAAAGCTGTTTCTGGGTCGCCAGCACATAGAGCGACGTCACGATATCGGACGGACAGCCGAAGAAGCGGCGGTTCACATAGCCCAGCCGGGCGGAAATCTCCCAGAGGGCAAGGAGGGCGAGCGGCACGAGAAGGCGCCGCAGGAAGCGGGAGTCGAGAGACATCGGTTCGGGGCTCGCAAGGGGTCTGGCGCCGCAGGAGGGAGCGGCGGACGGTCCTCATGCCGGGACCAGGACCCGGATCATGGCGGGGCCTTGACCAATAGTCAATAAAATAGATAGGCTATATATCATACTGCCGCCGACCCAGCCTCCGGTTCGGCCAACCCCCTGAAGAGACGAGATCCCATGTCCGAATTTCGCCCCTCCCGCCGCACCTTCGTGTCGCTTGCGGCGGCGGCCGCCGTGCTGCCGGTGACGCTGCGCCGGGCCGGTGCCGCCGATCCGGTGACGCTCAGGGTCGCCACCAACGACATCTACGGCGTCTCGGCCACCTTTGCCGCCAATGGCGACAACACCCGGCCGGGCTTCGTGTTCGAGAAGGCGCGGCTGACCAGCATTCCCGACATGCTGAATGCGCTGCGCGCCGGCCAGATCGATGCGGCCGAGCTGGGGGAGGTGGGGCCGGTGGTGGCTCAGGCCGCCGGCACCGGCTTCAAGGTGGTGGCAGTCACGACACCGTGGCGCAATGGCGAGGCCATCATCGTGTGGAAGGACTCGCCGATCACCAAGATCGAGGAGCTGAAGGGCAAGAAGGTCGCCTATCCCAAGGCCACCAACGCCCAGTGGCTGCTCATCAAGGCGCTGCAGTCGAAGGGGCTGGGACTGGAGGATATCGAGTCCGTCCACCTGCCGGCCGGCTCCAACCTGCTGGCGGCGCTGGAAAGCGGCGTGATCGACGCCACCGTCTATATCGACGTGCCCTTGGCCTCCTATGAGGCGCAAGGGGCCCGCGCGATCGCCCGGCCGGCCGATGTCGGCTTCGACAGCTCGCTGCAGTTCGTTGCCTCCGACGAGGCGATCGCCACCAAGAAGGAGGCGGTTGCCGCCTTCGTGAACCAGCTCGCCCGCCACATCGCCTGGGGACAGGCCCACCCGGAACAGCGCGCCGATGCCATCGCCAGGATCCTGAACATCGACCCGGCCGTGGCGCTGGTGGCGGAAAAGCGCCGCTTCACCGGCCTGCGCCCGATCGACGATCAGGTGATCGCCGGCAATCAGGAAATCGCCGACACCTTCGTCCGCATCGGCCTCATTCCGGAAAAGCTCGATGTGGCCGAGGTGTTCACCACCGAGTTCAACGGCGCCATCTCCGGTTGATCCCGTCTCGTGTCCATCTCCCGGCGCCGGCTGCGGGCGTCCGGGGGATGGTCCGGTACGCGGATGCCAACGCTACCCGGCGCAGACAGAGGAGGGGTTCCCGCCCGGCAGGGGGACAGCTATAAGTCGACCGGACGGTTCCCTTCGGGGATCAAAAGGGAACGCGGAAGGCCAGCTCTGGCCCGGCCGCGGCTGCCCCCGCAACTGTGCGCGGCGAGCGCTCTGCCCTTGGCCACTGGGATCAGCCGATCCCGGGAAGGCGGCAGCAGCGCGGTGACCCGCAAAGCCAGGAGACCTGCCGTCCACTGTGGTCATGCGCAGGCGCGCCGGACGGGGTGTTCCGGCGGGGGATCGTGTCCGGCGGGCGTTGCGCGCCGGGATGTCTCCGGCCTTGCGGGTGGCGTGCCACATGTCGCCCGAGGTCCGTCCATGCGACCCCTTCCTCCGCGTCTGGCGCTCTCCGCGCCGGGCGGTCGTCTTTATCCCGCCGGACTGGCTCTGGCGGCGCTGCTGGCGGGCGCGCCGGCGGTCGCCGCGCCGCTGCGGGTCTCCTCCCTCAATCTCTGTGCCGATGAACTGGTGCTGCGGCTGCTGCCGCCGGAGCAGGTGGCCAGCATCACCTTTCTGGGCGCCGACCCCCGGCTTTCCACCGTCGCCGGCCGGGCGGCGGGCATCGCCACCAATCATGGCCGCGCCGAGGAAATCCTGCGCGACCGGCCGGATCTGGTCGTTACCGGGCGCTACACCACCCGCATCACCAGCGCCTTCCTGAAGCGACTTGGTCTGCCAGTGGCGGAAGTGGGCGCGCCCGCCGACATGGACGCCGTGCGGGCCGAGATCCGCGATCTCGCCGCTGCCCTCGGCGTGCCCGACCAGGGGGCGGCGCTGGTGGCCGAAACCGATGCGGCGCTGGCCGCCATCCCCCCGGCGCCCGCTGGCCCGCGGCCGAAGGCGATCGTGCTCAACCCCAATGGCGCCACCGTCGGCCGTGGCTCGCTGGTGGATGCGATGATGACCCGGGCCGGTCTCGACAATCTCGCCGCCGACATGGGCATGGAGAGCTATGGCCGCCTGCCGCTCGAAACCGTTCTTCTGGCCGGCGCCGACATCCTCATTCTCGATGCCGAGCGCGACGGGCCGCCGGCACTCGCCACCGAACTCCTGAAACATCCGGCCCTCCAGGCGCTTGGCGACCGGGTGACGATCGTGTCCGTGCCCGGGCGGTTGTGGACCTGCGGCGGGCCGCAGCTGGCGGACGCCGTCACCCTGCTGGCGGCCGCCCGGGAGGAAGCGCTCAGCCGGAGGGGGGCACCATGACCGTTGCCCTCCACTCCGTCCGGCCCCACCGCGCGGGGCTGGCTCCCGCCGTGCTTCTCGGTGGTCTGGCGCTGGCAACGCTGCTGCTGGCCGCGGCGTCCGTTGCCATCGGCTATGCGCCGCTGGACCTGAAGGCGGCCATCGCCGATGTGCTGGCCGGGCGTGAGAGCCTCGGCCGGCTGGTGCTGATGGAGCTGCGCGTGCCGCGGGCGGTGCTCGGCGTGCTCGTCGGCTTCAGCCTCGGCCTCACCGGCGCGGCGATGCAGGGGCTGCTGCGCAATCCGCTGGCCGATCCCGGCGTCATCGGCGTGTCGGCGGCTGCCGCCTTCGGCGCCGTCACCGTGTTCTATAGCGGGCTCGCCGGCCTGATGCCCCTGGCCCTGCCGCTCGGCGGCATCGCCGGGGCGCTGGGGGCCACGGTTCTGGTCTATGGTCTGGCCGGCCGGGGCACCGGCACCATGGGGCTGGTGCTGGCCGGCGTGGCGCTGTCCAGCCTGTGCGGCGCGCTGACGGCTCTCGTCCTCAATCTCTCGCCCAACCCCTATGCGGCCATGGAAATCGTCACCTGGCTGATGGGATCGCTGGCCGATCGCAGTCTCGACCATGTGCTCCTTGCCCTGCCGCTGATGGGGATCGGCTGGGGGCTGATGCTGTCGGCCGCTCCCGCCCTCGATGCCCTGACGCTGGGCGAGGACACGGCCGAAAGCCTCGGCTTTCCGCTCGCCCGCATCCGGCTGAAGCTGATTGCCGGAGCCGCGCTTGCCGTCGGCAGCTCCGTGGCGGTGGCGGGCGCCATCGGCTTCGTCGGGCTGGTGGTGCCGCATCTGATCCGGCCCTTTGTCGGCCATCGGCCGGGCCGGCTGATGCTGGCGAGCGGCTTCGGCGGGGCGATCCTGACGTTGCTCGCCGATATTGCCGTGCGCGTCATCCATATCCAGCCGGAGCTGAAGCTCGGCGTCGTCACCGCGCTTCTGGGGGCGCCGTTCCTGTTCGCCCTCATCTGGCGCTTCCGGAGGGATTGAGGATGCAGCTCACGGCACAGGATCTTCATGTCGCCCTTGGACGGCGGGCCGTGCTCTCGGGCGTTTCGCTGGCGCTCGGCAGCGGCGAACTCGTCGGTCTCATCGGCCCCAATGGCGCCGGCAAGACGACGCTGCTGCGGGCGCTGGCCGGCCTGCTGGCGCCCGACCGCGGCGCCGTCTGCCTGAACGGGACGCCGCTGCCGGAGATCCCGGCGGGCACACGGGCGCGCCGCATCGCCTTCCTTGCCCAGTCCGCCCCGGTGCACTGGGGCCTGCCGGTGGCGGAGATGGTGGCGCTGGGCCGGCTGCCGTGGCGGGTGCCCTTTGCCGGTCCCTCGGCCCGGGATGCGGAGGCCATCGCCCGGGCGATGGCGGCGGCCGATGTCACCGCCTTTGCCGGCCGCCGGGCCGACACGCTCTCCGGCGGCGAGCGCATGCGGGCACTCATTGCCCGGGCACTCGCCGTGGAAGCGCCGCTGCTTCTGGCCGACGAGCCGGTGGCGGCCCTCGATCCGTTCCACCAGCTCCAGATCATGGAGCTGCTGGCGGCAACGGCACGCGCCGGCACCGGCGTTGCCGTGGTGCTGCATGATCTGGCGCTGGCGGCGCGCTATTGCGACCGGCTGGTGCTTCTGGCCCATGGCGCGGTGCTGGCCGAGGGACCGCCCGCCGAGGTGCTGACCGATCCGCTGCTGGCGGAGGCCTACCGGGTGGCGGTGCTGCGTGGCGCCCATGACGGCACGCCCTTCCTGCTCCCGTGGCAGCGCCTTGCCGCCCCCGACCCGATGCCGATGGAGACCCGGCCATGACCGATCCGACTGTCGATTTTCTGCGGGAAAGCCTTGCCGATCCGGCCACAGGCTGGGCCATGGGCACCTTCGGCGCCATCGGCGAGTTCGTGCGCGACGCCGACGAACCGGCGGTGCTGGAGTTCCGGCCGGGGGTCTTCTCCGTTGTCACCCCGCGGGCCGGATTGGCACTGACGCCACGGCCGGATCTTCGGGTGGTCGCCTACGAGACTTCCACCAGCGGGCGCTGGAACCATGGTGTCGCCCTCTGCCTGCCGGCCGACCGCGCCGCCATGACCGGTTGCACCCGCTTCACCGAACTGGGGCCGGACACCGGGGCGCTGCGTCCTGAAGACCGCGACGGAATCCTGTTCGATCTGGGGCTCGGCACCCTCCAGGTCGACGTGCTCATCCGCGTGCGGCCGGAGGAGGCGGACCAGCTGCGGCCATTCCTCGGGACGGAAGCCTTTGCGCCGGGCAATCCCGTCATGGCGGAGTTTCTGGCGCTGCAGCCGCCGCGGATCTTCCTGACCGGGCTTGGCCGGATGGAGGTGTTTGCGCCGATCCCGCCACCCGATGGTGTCAGCCCCGAGGGGCCGCACACCCATGTGCTGCCGAAGCTGATTGCCTCCGGCCGCACCCATGCCGCGACGACGCCGATCCCCGCGGGCCTCGTGCCGTGCGTCACCCTGTTTCCGCCTCATCCGCTGAAGGATGCCGAGGGCCGGCCCCACGCCTTTGATCCGGCGGCACACGCCGCCTTTCAGGCGCTGCTGGCCCGCTTCGGCGATCCCGATCTGCTGGCGGTGAAGGAGGCGGTGACAGCCGCTGCCCTCGGGCACGGCACGATCGCGCCGGACAGCATCACCGCCCGCTTTGCCCGCATTGCCGCCCGCACGGCGCTGGAACAGGTGGCCGTCACCCATCCGGATGCCCCGGGGCTGGAGGCCGTGCGCGTGGCGCTTGGCGAAAGCGGCACCTCGCGCCTGCCGGCGCGTGGCGGAGAATGCGGGAGCTGAGCCGGGGGCAGCGGACCGGGGCCGGCGGAACCGCAAGGATCCCGGGGGCTCCTTGGGATCGCATTGCGGATTTCTCATGCCCTTGGAGCATATGAGAAATTCGCAGCTCTTCAGACGCACGGTGCGGTCAGCACTCCGTGCGTCTGGTATCAGACCCCTCGGGCGATGGGAAATCCGCGCCTCGTCAGGCGCCGGCGCCGGGCGCCTGACGGTCATCGGCGCGCCAGCCGGCAATCGTGGCCGGGCTGGCCGCCAGCGCCGCAATGGCGGCGACGGGATAGCGCGGCACCCGGAAGGCCCGCGCGCCCCGGCGCACGGCGTTGCCGTCGGTCGCCGGCAGCCGGCCATCCTTGGTCCAGCGCAGCCGCTCCCGGGGCGTGATGCCCAGCGCCTCTTCCACCACGCGGGGATAAAGCGGTTCCGCGAGCACCAGCGCCAGCGTGGCCGAGAGCCGGGCGAGGAGGGCGTCGGCGGCGGCGCGGTCCGTCGTGGTGGCGGTCAGCCGGGTGCCGGCCGGGTCGATCACCAGCGCGGGTTCGCCGGCCTTGAGGCGTTTCAGCACCCGGGTCAGGCGGTGGCGCAGCTCGCTTTCGCGCCGGGGCGAGCCGAGGGCCAGGTCACGGGCCACGGAAAAGGTGATCCGGCAGCTGCCATCCGGCAGCGGCGCGACATGCACCACGGGATCGGGGGAGGGGGCGACGGTCATCAGCGCTGAAACCGCGGGCCCGACCCCAGACGCAGAGACGCGACGTGCCGGGCACGCCGCGCTTTGCCATCAAGGGCCGGATCCGGCCGGTCAGAAGGTGACCTTCACGCCGCCATAGGCAGCAATCCCCGGAGACGCATAGGTATAGACCTGCTGATAGTCCTCATCGAGCAGGTTCTCCACCCGGCCATAGATCTGCGCCTTCTCGGTCACCTGATAGGACGCGGCCAGATTGACGAGGGTGTAGGGATCAAGATTGACGACGCTCTTGTTCCACATCGCATCATAGGCCCAGTCCTTCTGCTCGCCCGTATACTGGACGGAGAGATTGACGTTGGCCTTGTTGTCCAGGAACGCATAGTTGACCGAGACGCTGGCGATGTTGGGCGCGCGACGGATCAGCTCGGCGCCGGTGGAGTCCTCGCCATGGGTGTAGGTGTAGGCGCCGCGGATCGACAGGTTATCGAGAGGCACCACGGTGAGGCCGACTTCCACGCCATAGATGGAGGAGGTGCCGGGCATGTTGATGGAGGTCTGGCCCGAACCGGTGATGAGATCGGTGATGCGCTGGTTGAAATAGGTCACATCGCCGAGGACGCGGTTGCCCCAGATCTGCTGGTCGATGCCGACATCCCAGCCATAGGCTTCTTCGGGCTTCAGGTCCGGATTGCCCTGATAGCCGTTGGTGTAGCCATAAAGCTCGAACATGGTCGGGTTCTTCACGCCGGTGCCATAGGAGCCGCGGACCTTGGTGCCGGTACGATCGAAGAAATAGGCGCCGGTGAAGCGGCCGGTGGTGGAATCCTCGAACATCTCGTTGAAGTCCTGCCGCACCGCCCCGGTGAGGGTCAGCGCGTCCAGAAGCGTCACCTGATACTGGCCGACCAGGCTGCCTTCATTGTTGGACTTGTCGAGATCCGACCACGCACTCCAGCTCTGCACGCCATTATAGGTGAAATCGCCCCCCAGCGTGAAAGTATGGTTGGCCTTCACGAGGGCATCGGTCGAGAGCAGATAATTGGTCTTGTAGTCGATGACGGCGGTGTTGCCGGTATAGGTCGAGGTCTTGGTGCCGCTGTCGCGATATTCCTGATCCTGGGTGGTGGCGGAGAAGCCGAGGATGTGCTGCCAGGTATTGTCCAGCAGGTTGGCGGCGGCCTGCACCCGGCCGAAGGCCTGATTGGTGAGGGTGGAGGACTTGTCATCGACGGCGCCGATGCCGCCGACGAAGCCGTCGCCATGGAACAGCGAGCGGGTATAGCGGCCGACGGCGGAGATTTCCGTCTCCTCGGTGGGCTTGAAGCCGCCCTTGGCCAGCAGGGTGCCGGCGGAGAACGGATCCTTCTCGGCGCCGTTGGCCGCCACCGAGACATTGCCGGTGTAGAGGCCCGTCGCGCTGAAGAGATAATTGTGGGTGTCGGTGCCGCCGGAAATGGTCGCCAGTCCATCGGCAGAATTGAGAGAGCCGCCTTCGGCGCGCAGCGTCATCTTCGGCTTGCCGTCGCCCTTGCGGGTGACGATGTTGATGACGCCGCCGACGGCATCCGAGCCATAGAGCGCGCTCTGGGGGCCGCGCAGCACTTCGATGCGCTCGACTTCCTGCGCCAGCAGGTTGCCGAAATCGAACTCGTCCGAGGCGGCGGGATTGTTGACGATGATGCCGTCGATCATCACGAGGGTCTGGTTGCCCTCGGAGCCGCGGATGCGGACCTGGGTGAGCGACCCGGTCGGCCCCGAGGACGACACGGCAACGCCCGGCACCTCGCGCAGCACATCGGACACCATGCGGATCTGCTGCTGCTGCAGCTCCTCGCCGGTGATGACGGTGACAGCCGAGCCAACCTGGGTGACCGGCGTGTCGGTCTGGTTGGCGGTGACCACGAGGGGCGGCAGCACCAGATCCACCGACGGGGCGGGGGCGGTCACGGCGGCCGGCTCCCCGGCGCGGACCGGCAGGGCGGAGAGCGCCAGCGCCAGCGGTGCCAAGGCAAGCAGGCGGGAGCGGGAGGCGCGGGAGAGGGAGAGAGAAGACGGAACGCGGAAAGACGGGCGGCTGCCGGACAGCGGCATGGGACGAACCTCGCGGGCGACGTCGTTGGCACGTCACCGCGAATGAAGCCGCCCCCAAAAGTTGCCGGCGGGATCTGATGACCCGGCCCGGCATTCGGGTGGACAACCGTCAGGAACACCCCGTCCGACAGCTTCGCGCGTGACCACGACTGACGGCAGGTCTCCTGGCTCGCGGGTCACCGCATCCCGGCCGCCTTCCCGGATCCATCAAGGAATCCAGTGGCTTCGTGGCTGGATGCTCGCCGCTCACAGTTGCGGGGGCAGCCGCGGCCGGGCCAGAGCTGGCCTTCCGCGTTCCCTTTTGATCCCCGATCGGGGAACCGTCCTGATCTTCATCGCTGCAATGCGAAGGCGAGTCAACGCCCGTGGCGGAAATCGGGCAGGGGCGTGTCGGATCGGTCACGATCGATCCGTGCCGCAGGAGAAGGAGAGGCGGGCGGCAGACGGGGGGCTCTGGTGGCGCCGGAGAGGGGGCGGGCACGGCCGGGGCAGACGATTCGGACCAGTGAGGGGCGGTCAAGCAGCAAACCGGAGGCATTTTGCCGGCCCGGTCGGGGCCGTAGAACCACCGGACGGCAGGCGGCGGTTGCGCTGCCGCAGGTTCGAGGCGCGGTCGTCATTGCGGGCGGAATGTGCGGTGTTGGCCGCCATCGTGCAGCGGTCGCCAGTCCCGTCGGCAGTTCCGCCGCCGGCGGCGGGATCACGCTGAACGGGAGGAAAGTTGTTTCCGGGTGCCACTTGTAACTTTTATATGGAGATGGCGCGGGCCATCATAACCGGACTTCCCCTCCGCCTCCCAAGGACAGGCCCGGCAATGCCCTCTGCTGACCGTTTGGATGACGTCATTTACGCGGTCTATGGTGCTGCGCTGGATCCGGAGCAGTGGCCGTCCGTGTTGTCCAGGATCGGGACGGCCTTCGAGGCCGAGGGCGCGATTGTCCTGTTCTATCGCGAGGACGCCCAGTCGGAATTCATCTACGCGCCGGAGCTCGAGGACGCGGTGCACGTCTATATCGAAGGCAAGTGGTGGCAGCAGGATCTGCATGCCATGCGGGCCATCGAGCACCATCTGCGCGATGGCGACGTGATGAGCGATTTCACGATCAACTCGCCAGAGGAAATCGAGACCCATCCCATCTACACAAAATTCTTCCGGCAGGTCGGCTTCGGCTGGCTGATGTCGGCGGTGATGCTTCCGGACTCCGGTTATCTCGTGGCGCTGTCGGTGCCGCGGGCCAAGGAGCGCGGGCCGTTTGACGAGGCCGAGATGGAGGCGCTGCGGCGTCTCAGCCGTCATGTCGAGCAGGCGCTGCGGCTGTCCATGCGCATTGCCAATCTCGATGCGTCCCAGGTGGCCATGATTGCGGCGCTGGATGCCGTCTCGGCCGGTATCTGCGCACTGGACCAGAACGGGCGTCAGGTGCTGGCCAACCAGAGTGCGCGCACCCAGTTTGCCGGCTTCTTCTGCGAGGAAGAAGGCCGGATGATGCCCTGTCACCTGCCGGATCGCCCCCGTTTTCAGGCCATGATCGAGGCGGCGCGGAAGGCGTGCGAGTCCGAGCAGCTGCCGCGCTCCTGTATCGTTACGGGTCCGGACGGCCGGCGTCTGGCCGCCTGGGCCCTGCCGGTGACGGCAGATTCTCGCCGCCGTTTCGGCGATGGCGATGCGGATGCCCGGGTGATCGTGATCGCCGTGCCGCTGGAACAGCACCAGATGGTGGCCCCCGCGGTCATCCGCGACATGTTCGGCCTGTCTCTGGGCGAGGCCCGTCTGGCCTCCCTGATCGGTGGTGGTGTCGCCCTGCAGCAGGCCGCCGACCGTCTGGGCATCACCCAGGGCACCGCCCGGGTGGTGCTGAAGCGGGTGTTCTCCAAGCTCGGCATCAACCGGCAGGCCGAACTCGTGCTCCAGCTTTCCCGCCTGCAGAATATCTGACCTCGGGGCATCGGACGCTCAGCCTCTGTTCGTCCGCGAAAGGGCATCAATCCCTGGTATTTTGTCTTTGCTCCCGCCCGTGGCGTGCGGCGTATCGGCGATGCGGCTCTGGCGAGGCGCCCGCGCGAGGCGATGCGCGGATACGGGACGCATATTGTCGTCGATTTCACCTCAAGATGTATCCGATTTGGGATATTGAGCGCCGCCAGTAATTTTGGAATGTCTCGACTTATCGGCCCGGTTCTTGTCCGCGGCGATGCAGTGGCGGGACAGCATGTCCGCGCCGGCGCCTGTCCGCGGCAGGGCCGATGGCCATGACAGGATCTGTTTCCGGTTCGGGACGCGGGCTTCGGCCGGTCCGGACCGCGGATGGCCGGGGGAATGGTGGCCTGCGGCCGGGGAGCCCGGGTCGGTTGATCGCAGGGGCAGGGGCCCGAGCGTGGCGGTGGCCACATGGGGCACGCCTGCCCGGATGCGAGCGGCCGGTCGGGCGCGCAGGGTCACCGCCCGGTCAGGCATTTCGGGGGGAACCGGTGCCTGATCGGGCTCGCTTCCGCTTCTCTGGCGGGGCTACAGGGACATCCGGGCGGAGCCTGGATGGGCGCGCCTGCTTTCCGGCTACCAGGCACCCGAACTGCCGCCCGCACCCGCGCCCCTTGGGAGGCGTCAGATTTTTTATATCGGTCAGTGGTATGAGGCGGCCGTTCCGGATTGCCACAGGGTCTTTTCCGAGAGGGCTGGCCCGAGACATCGGCCCGGCCTGCCGCCGGCAGAGGATCTCACTTTCCCGCCTGTCATTCGTTCTTGATCCAGTCCTGCCACATTCTTGCCGAGCCCGACGCGCGAGCGCATTTTGTGCGCTTTTCTCTTGACGGGCGGGCGAATGCGCGACTTCCTGTTGCCCCTTTCCCGGTTCCGTGCGCCTGGCCGCCGGTGTGGCGCTGGCGGGGGATTGGTGGTCTCAGACCGGAAGGTGCCCCATGGACCTGACGCTTCTCATCTTCCTCGTGGTCTATGTGGCCATGGGCGCCGGCAAGATCCCGGGGTTCATGGTGGATCGCACCGGGGCGGCGATCGTCGGGGCGCTGGCCATGCTGGCGACCGGGGCCATCACCTCGGCCAAGGCGTGGGATGCCATCGACTATCACGCCCTCGGCATGCTGTTCGGCCTGATGGTGGTGTCGGCGGCCTTTGTCGCCTCGGGCTTCTATGGCTGGGCGGCGCGGCGGGTGGCGACGCTGCCGGTGAGCCCGCCGCTGCTGCTGGCGGTGCTGATTGCGGTCGGCGGCGTGCTGTCGGCGTTTCTGACCAATGATGTGGTGGTGGTGGCGATGACGCCGCTGCTGGTATCGGTGACGCTTGCGCGCGGGCTCAATCCGGTGCCCTTCCTGCTCGCCTTCTGCTTTGCCGCCAACACCGGCTCGTCGGGCACCCTGATCGGCAGCCCGCAGAACATGATCATCGCCGAGGGGCTGGGCCTCTCCTTCAACGGCTTCCTCGGTGTCACCGCAATCCCGGCGCTGCTGTCGCTGCCGGTGGTGTGGGCGACGCTGGTTCTGGTCTATCGCGGGCGCTGGAGCGTGAGCGCGGTGGCGCTGACCGATGATCCGGCCAAGGGAGCAAAGCAGGCCGCGCCGGAACCGGACAGCGGGCCGGCCGTGCTCGATATTCCGGAGACCGTGAAGGCCGGCGCCGTCACCCTTCTGGTGATCCTCGCCTTCGTGTTCGGCGACTGGCCGCGCGACCTGATCGCGTTGACGGCGGCGGGCTTCCTGCTCATCAACCGCAAGATTGCCTCGGCCGACATGCTGAAGCATGTGGATGGCAACCTGCTGCTGCTCATCATGGGCCTGTTCGTGGTCAATGCCGGCATGGCCGCCACCGGCCTGCCCCAGACGCTGCTGGCGGAGCTGCGCGGCGCCGGGTTCAATCTGGAAAATCCGCTGGTGCTGTTCGTGGTCGGCGGCACCCTCAGCAACATCGTCGGCAACAATCCGGCGGTCATGCTGCTGGTGCCGTTCCTGCACGCCGGCGAAAATGCCGATGCCCTGGGGGCGGCGCTGGCGCTGGGCACCGGCTTCTCGTCGAACCTCATCGTGTTCGGCAGTCTCGCCGGCATCATCGTGGTGGAACAGGCAGCCCGCTGCGGCGTGCGCATCTCCTTCGGCGAATTCGCCCGGGCCGGCGTGCCCGTCACCGTCGTCACCGTGCTTCTGGCCGCCGGCTGGATCCTCACCCTCGGCCACTGATGCCCAAGGATCCTTGAAAGGGATCCTTGGCATGACGGGACAAGGGCCGGTTCCTACAGGGGGCCTGCCCCGAGGACAGGATCCGCCGGAGAGCCCGATCCGGCGACGACAGGTGTGCGCGCCGCAGGCCCCATCCCGGGCCCCGGTCGCTTACTGGCCGTTCAGGCGGCGGGCGAGGTCGGCGAGGCCGGGATCGTCGGGCTGCATTTTCGACAGGCGTCCGGCCAGCGGCGCGGCGGTGTCGACCTGGGCCTGACGGAGGGCGGCCTGCAGGGCGAAGGTCAGCAGCATCGGATCATTGGGGTGCCGTTTCAGGGCGGCATCCACCACCTTCAGGGCTTCCGCCGGCTGTCCGGAGGAGTTGAGCGCGACGGCGTAGACATAGGCATAGCGCGGCTCGTCCGGCGCATCATCCATGGCGGCCTTGAGGGCGGTCATCGCCTCGTCATAGCGGCGCTGGCGGATCAGCGACAGGCCGAGGGCGTGCTGGGCCGGGCCGGCCTTGGGCTGGCGGACGAGCACGGCGCGCAGGGTTTTTTCCGCATCCGCCTCCCGGCCGGTGGCGCGGTAGAGATCGGCCAGATTGACGGCAAGGGTCACCGCATCAGGGGAAAGGCGCAGGCCGGCCAGCAGCTCGGCTTCGGCCGAACTCATGTCGCCGCGCATGGCCAGGAGCCGGGCGAGGTTGGCCCGGGCGTCGGGCCGGTCGGCGTTCAGGCGCTGGGACGCCTCATATTCCTTCATCGCCGCCTGCAGCCGGGCCCGATCGGCGGGGCCGAGGCTGGCCAGCGGCTGGTCGGCCAGCGTCAGCCCGGCTTCCATGCGCACGAGGGCGACGGGATCGGAGAGCAGCGGCGCGGCCAGCCGCCAGCGGTCCTGGGACGGCAGGGCGGCGATGGCCTCCAGCGCGGTGCGCCGCACCAGCGGGTCGGGGTCGCCGAGCGCCTTTTCGGTCGCCGCCAGCGTGGCGCGGGACGGGAACTGCTGCACTTCCGACAGCGCCGTCGCCCGGGCGATCCCGGGCACTTCCGGATTGGTGGCCAGCGCGATCAGCAGGGCGCGGGCATCGGGATCGGCGGCGCGCGCCAGATGGAAGGCTTCGGTCCAGGTCTGGAAGCCCTTGCGCTCCGGCCCGTGCCAGCGCTCCACGGCCTCGGCCGCCCACGCCGCGGACTTGTCGGCATGGCAGTCGGTGCAGGCGTTCGGCGTGCCGAAGGCGACAGTCAGGTCCGGGCGCGGGATGCGGAAGGAGTGATCATGGCGCGGATCGACGACCATGTAGGTGCGGGTGGGCATGTGGCAGGAGATGCAGTCCGGCGCGCCGGGGCCGGCGGGATGGCCGGTGTGGCTGACGGCCTCAAATTTTTCCGGCAGATGACACTGGCTGCACACCTCCGCCCCCGGCGCCTTCAGCCTGGCGGTATGGGGATCATGACAGTCGGTGCAGGTGACGCCCCTGGCGTACATCAGGCTCTGCTTGAAGGAATGCTCGTTGAAGACTTCGTCCAGCATCTGCCCGTCGGCCTCGAACAGGCCGGCCGAGAGCAGGGTGGGCAGGTGGGTGTCGGTGAGCGGATGTCCGGGGGCCCAGTTTTCCGACAGCGGCGTGCGCCGGCTGTGGCAGCGGGCGCAGGTCTCCACCACGTCGCCGGCCGGCCGGTCAACGCCTCTGGCCGGGCTGCCGGTGTCCGGATCAATGGTCCAGTCGGGGAAGGGGCGGGCGGCGGCCACCGTCGGGAAGCCCCGGGCGGCATCGGCCGGGTCGGCGCCCTTTTCGGCCCAGGCGAGATGCCCGGCCGCCGGCCCGTGACAGGCCTCGCAGCCGATGTTCACCTCGGTGAAGGTGGTGTGGAAGCGGTCGGTCGCCGCGTCATAATTCTTGCGCACGCCGGTGGAATGGCACTCGGCGCACATGTAGTTCCAGTTCTGGCTGAACTTCGTCCAGTGCAGCTCGTCATCGGCGCCCACCCGGGCATCGGGATAGAGATGGAACCAGCGCTGGCCGCCCTTGTCGGCCGGGCGGGTGTCCCAGGCAAAGGGCAGCGCCTGCACGCGGCCGTCCGGGAAGGTGACCAGATATTGCTGGAGGGGATCGACGCCGAAGGTGAAGCGGACCTGATAGGTCGCCGGCTTGCCGTCGGGGCCCTCGGTGGTCACCATGAACTTCTCGCCGTCGCGGAAGAAGCGGGTCGAGGTGCCGAAATAATCGACGGTGACATCGGAAAAGTCGCCGCGCACGCTGGCATCGGTGGCGTGCTGCATGGCGTCGGCGTGCTGGCTTGTCCGCCACGCCTCGGTTTCCGCCGCATGACAGCCGGCGCAGGCGGCACTGCCGACCATATCCGGCAGCGGCGCGACGGTCTGTGCCCGGCCGGTCGTGGCGCCGAGCAACGCAAGTGCCGGCAGGAGGCCGGCCAGCACCACGATCAGGAAAGTCCGAACCCGGATCGACATCTGTTCCCCTTTGTCGGCGGCTTTCCTCAAGACGGGCAGGATAGCCGATCCCGCGGGTTCCCGTCCCCCGACGGGTCGCCCGCCTGCCAGCGTCATTGTGCCGTGGTGGCCGGCGGCACCGGTGGCGTCCAGCCGGCCATGGCGGCGGCGGGCGCCGGTCCGGCGTTGTCTCTTGCAGCCGGAGGCGGCGGAGGCCTCACTGCCGCCGGGCCGGAGGGACCCTATCCGGGAGAGGCCGGATTGAAAACCATATGACCTACCGTGGCAAGAGTGGCCACCAAGGGTCATTTCCCGGCGCGTCGGGCCGGAGAGGGCTGCTCTGTCTTCCTGTGCCGCCGGGATTATCCCTGTCCGGAACGGCTGCGACTCGGGGGCCGGGGGCTCAATATTTCAGGCGGGCATAATAGGAATCCTGCGCCGCCGCCCGGGCCTCGCCGAGGGTGCGGATGCCGCGCTCCTTCAGCAGCGGCACCAGCTTCAGCAGGATTTCCGCCGTCACCTGGGCATCGCCAAGGCCGGTATGGCGGCCGTGGATGGTGAGGCCGAAGCGGGCCGCCAGATCCGCCAGCCCGTGGCTGCGCTCGTTGGGCCAGATGATGGAGGCGAGCAGCAGCGTATCCAGCACCGCCATGTCGAAGCGCACGCCGGTGGCCGCCTCCTTCAGCTTCAGGAAGCGCAGGTCGAACGCCACATTGTGGCCGACCAGCACGGTGTCGGCGACGAAGCCGCGGAAAGCCGGCAGCACTGCGGTGATAGGAGGCTGGCCGCGCACCATCTCCGGCCGAATGCCGTGAATGGCGATGCCGGCTTCCGGGATCGGCCGGCCGGGATCGACGAGCTGGTCGAAATATTCCCCCGACAGCAGCCGGCCATTGACGATGCGCACGGCACCGATCTGCAGGATCTCGTCGCCGCCGGCCGGGTCCAGCCCGGTCGTCTCGGTGTCGAACACCGTGTAGGCGAGGTCGGAGAGCGGCCGGCCATCGGCATCATGGCTGTCGGTGCCGGCGGCAAACAGATCGAAATCATAATATTCCGGCCGGTTTTCCGTCATGGCCGGGCGGTGGTCGCGGGCGCCTGTCGCCAGGGGCAGCAGGAAGCGGAAGAAGGAACGGCCGGTGAGCCGGTCGTGCTCCAGCCAGACCTCGCCGCCATGGCGCTCGGCCACCTCGCGCACGGAATCCGGACAGGCGGGCCCGCCGCACACCGCATCCGTCTGCCAGCCCGAGAGCGGCCCGGTCGCCACATCAGCCGTGCACCAGATGAGATCCAGATGAGCCCGGCCATTGCCGGCGGCCTTGAGGGCGAGGCTGAGGGCGGGGTGGGTGCCGGCGGCGGCCAGCCGGGTGGCGAGGAAGGAGAGGGCGGTCAGCAGGGCGAAGCTGTCGACCTGAAGCCAGAGAATGTCGGTCTCCGCCGGTGGTGCCACGGTCAGCCCGGTGTCGGCGGCGATGCGCCGGGCGGCGGCCTCCGCCAGATCCTGCCCGCGCATGTCCATGAGCGGCCAGCGCGGCCGGGCGTCCTCGGGCTCCTCTGCGCTCAGCGTCGCCAGCCGCTGGCCGAGCCCCGCCACTTCATCGCGCACGATGGTCTCGAAACGGCGGCGGTCGTCGGCATCCAGATCCGGCAGGTCGAGCAGGTCGAGGGCCGCCTGCAGGCTGGCCAGCGACGAGCGGGTCGCCTCCGACAGGGTGCGCAGCGAGCGGTCGCGCCGGGCCTCGGCGTCGTGGGCGTCGGTGATGTCATCGAGCAGCAGCACATAGCCGGACAGCGGCGCGCCGCTCCTTTCCACCGGCCGCACCGGCGCGATGCGCACTTCCATCAGATGGCCGGCGGGGGTGTGGGTGACAAAGGTCGCCGCCCCCGTCTCCCCGGGCCGGGCCATCATTTCCCGGGCATGGGCCATCAGGGCCGGATCAATGATGCCGTGCACCGAGCGGCCGAGGCCGATGCGTTCCGCGGCCGCCGTGCCGGTGCCGAACAGGCGCTGCACCAGACTGCGCGCCCGCGCATTATAAAGCAGGATGCGGCCATCGGGATTGAGAACGAGGATCGCCTGATCCAGCTCGGCCATCAGGGCGGCGAGCTGGTCGCGCTGGCGGGCGACGGCCCGGCTCGCCTCGGCAATCTGGGCCTCCATCTCGGTGACGAGGCTGCGGCGGGCACTGGCCAGCGTGTTGACCGCCCGGGCGACCGACCGGGTGGTGGCCGACCCCTCGGGCACCGCCTGGGGGGCGTGGGGATCGCCGGCGAGCACGCGGATGGCGTCGGCCAGCCGGGCGGGGGCGGCGACGTGGCTTTCATAGAGCCGCCACGCCGTCATGGCGCCGATGGCGGCCCCCAGCAGCACCCAGCCGACGACGAGGGCGCCGTGGCTTTCCGTCAGCGGGGCGAGCAGGGCGATGAGCCCGGTGCGCACCTCCGCCGGCAGGGTGGCGCCCAGAAGCAGGATGCCGGCGATGAGCCACACGGCAAGGCCGATGCCCGGGGCAAAGGCGGTGATCAGCCGGCGCAGGTCCGCCTTCATGCCAGCATCGTCCGTATGGTTTCGACCAGATCCCGGGTCGAGAACGGCTTCGTCACATAGGCATCCGCTCCGGCGCCGACGCCGCGGGCGCGGTCGGTGTCGCGGCCCTTGGCGGTCAGCATGAGGATGCGGGTGTCGCGCACATCGGGATCGGCACGCACCGCCTCGCACACCTCGAAGCCCGACAGCCCGGGCATGGCGGCGTCCAGCAGCACGAGGCGGGGATGGTCCCGGCGGATGGCGGCCAGCGCCTCCAGCCCGTCGCGGGCGACGAGGACCTGAAAGCCCGCCCGTTTCATCAGGAATTCCAGGGAGATGACGATGTTGGGCTCGTCATCGGCGATCAGCACGGTGTGGCTCATGGCGTATCCTGTCCTCCCGGCCGCACGGGCAGGCGCACCCGGAAGCACGCGCCCCCGCCCGCGGGCGTGTCGCCAAGGGCAAGCGTGCCCCCGAAATGGTCCACGATCTCGCGGCTGATCGGCAGGCCCAGCCCTGTCCCCGGTGGCCGGCCCGCCGCATCGCCGCCCTGGCGGAACTTCTCGAAGATCGTCTCCCGGTCCTCTGGCGCGATGCCGGGCCCGTTGTCCGCGATCTCGACGACGAGGTCATTGTCGGACCGGAACAGCCGCACGTCCACCCGCCCGCCCGACGATGGCACGAACTTGGCGGCGTTCGACAGCAGGTTGGTGAGAACCTGGGTCAGCCGGTCCCGGTCCGCGTGCAGCGGCGGCACAGATGCCGGCAGATCCAGCGCGAGCACCGCGCCGCGGCCGCGGATCAGCTCGCCGGTGGCCGTTGCCGCCTCGCGCACCAGGGCGATCAGGTCGAGATCCTCCAGATGCCATTCGGCATGGCCCGACTCGATCTTGGCCATGTCCAGCACCTGATTGACCAGCCGGCCGAGGCGCTGGCTCTCGGAAACGATGATGTGCAGGAACTCGGTGCGCTGCTCCTCCTCCATGTCGGGGGTGTCGAGCATCAGTTCCGACAGCGCCCGGATGGCGGTCAGCGGCGTGCGCAGCTCATGAGTGACCGAGGACATGAAGTCGTCCTTCAGCTGATCCAGCGTCTTCAGCTGGTCGTTTGCGGCGCGCAGCTCGGCGGTCGCCTGCTCCAGCGACAGCGACTTTTCCTCCAGCGCCCGGGCATAGACCCGCAACTGGGAGGCTTCCGTCAGGATCTCGATGACATCCTCAAGGTCGAGGGATTCTTCTTCCGCCACCGAGGCCACCAGCACCCGGGCCGACGCGCTGCCGACGGCGCCGGCGATGGCGCGCTCCACCCGGTCAACGAGGCGGGCATCGGCCAGCCGGTCGGCGATGGCGCCGCCGCCGGTTTCCCGGGCGGGATCGGCAAACACCGCTTCCGCCCGGGCGGGGCCGAGCAGGCGGGTGGCCAGCGTGCGCAGATCGCCGGTGCGCACCCGGCCGCGCCAGAACACCGGCGCCGGGGAGGCCGCGCCATTGGGCCGGGCAAACACGTCGACGAACAGCAGCGCCTGGCTCGCCTCGCGCCCGCCCGGCGCCCGCGTGAGCGAGAGGACGACATAGAGCCCGAGATTGACGAGCAGGCTCCAGAACAGCGCATGGGTCAGGGCATCGAAGTCGGAGAGGCCAAGAAAGGCTTCCGGCTTCAGGAGGGCGAGGCCGAATGGCCCGTCGCGCACGAAGCCATCGGGAATCCAGCCGGATTTCGCCAGCGACGGCAGCATCAGCATGTAGACCCAGACGAGGAAGCCGCCCGAGAGCCCGCCGATGGCGCCCGCCGCCGTGCCGCCGCGCCAGTACATGCCGAGCAGCAGCGCCGGGGCGAACTGGGCCACCGCCGCAAAGGAGATGAGGCCGATGGAGACGAGGGCGTAGGCATCGCCGGCAACACGGAAATAGAGATAGCCCATGAGCAGGATGGCGAGGATCGCGGCGCGGCGGATGTTGAGCAGCAGCCGGGTGAGATCGCCGCCGGCATGGATGCGGCCGGGGGCAAAGCGCAGCAGCGCCGGCATCACCAGATCGTTGCAGACCATGGTGGAGATCGCCACCGTCTCCACGATCAGCATGCCTGTGGCAGCCGAGAGGCCACCGAGGAAGGCCGCCAGCGCCAGCCCCGACGCGCCATGGGCGAGCGGCAGCGCCAGCACGAAGGTTTCCGGGTCGGCGCCGCCCGGGCCGAACAGCACGAGGCCGCCCAAGGCCAGCGGCAGAACGAACAGGTTGATGGCCAGCAGATAGAGCGGAAACACCCAGGCGGCGCGGGCCACATGGCGTTCGTCCACGCACTCCACCACCATCATCTGGAACTGGCGCGGCAGCAGCAGCACCGAGAGGGCGGAGAGCAGCACCAGCGCAAACCATTGCGCTGGCGCGAAGCGGTTGCCGGGCCCCTCCAGCACGAAGAGATCGGCAACCCCCGGCAGCGCCCGGGCGCGGGCCCAGATGTCGCCGGGCCCGTCGAACAGCCCCCAGGTGACGAACACGCCGACGGCGAGGAAGGCGGCGAGCTTCACCAGGGATTCCACCGCGATGGCCGCCACCATGCCCTCATGGCGCTCGGCACTGTCGAGATGGCGGGTGCCGAACAGGATGGTGAAGGCGGCCAGCGCCAGCGTGACCAGCAGCGCGCCATCCCCCCACAGCGCGACACCCGCCGCCGGGGCGGGGCCGGGATCGGCGGTCAGCAGCGTGAAGCCGGAGGCGACCGCCTTCAACTGCAGGGCGATATAGGGGAGGATGCCGACGACGGTGATGAGGGTGACGAGGGCGGCAATCCCCGGGCTCTTGCCGTAGCGGCTGGCGATGAAGTCGGCAATCGAGGTGGTGCGGTAGGTGCGGGCGATGCGCACCATCTTGCGCACCACCAGACTGGCGAGGATCATCGCCAGCATCGGCCCGAGATAGATCGGCAGGAACCACACCCCGGTGGCCGCCGCCCGGCCGATGGAGCCGAAATAGGTCCAGGCGGAACAGTAGACCCCCAGCGACAGGGCATAGACGAGGCTGGTGCCGATGACCGAGCGGCCGACGGCGGCCCGGCGCTCGGCAAAGGCGGCAACGGCAAACAGCAGCAGCAGATAGCCCGCCGCTGCGGCAACGACCACCGCCCCGGAGATCATGGCGCGCCTCCGTCGGGCTCCGTCGGGCCGGCCGCATCGGCGGGCGGCGGGCCGCGATCACCGATGAGGGCGAGCGCCAGAATGAGCCCGCCCCAGATGATGAACAGCGCCATGGGCAGGAGCGGCAGGCCGAACAGATCGCCGGTCCACAGGGTCAGCAGCGGGAAATTGAAGAGGAGGGCCCCGGCGCCGCACAGCCCCACAAGGCGCTGGGTGCGGCGTGCGCCCTCGGAGGGCGCGCGTCTCATAGGGCATCGAACCGGTAGTGATGGGCCAGCCACTGCTTGAAGCGGCGGACGATGGCCAGCGAGTCCTTCAGCGCCTGCCGGTCGAGGGTGCCGAGATCGGAGAGCCGCAGGCTGTTGCCGGCGGGCTCGCCAGCCGCAATCTGGCGCAGATTGTTGGAGAGCTTCAGCCCCATGAGGAAATGCAGGGCATCGGTGAGGTCCCGGGCGAGCATGCCGTCGAGATGGCCGGCGGCCACCAGCGCCTCCAGCCGCGGCACGGTGCCGGGGGCCCGCACGCGGAATTGCAGCGCCAGCGCCCGCACCCCCTGCACCACCGGGAACAGGCCGAGCTTCTTCAGGTCGATCTCGGCGGCGGCCCGGCCGGACAGCCCCGGCAGGCGCGACCACCAGCTGCGCGGCTCGCTGAACTGTTCCACCGCGTGGGCGAAGCGGGCAAACCACGGCGCGTTGTCGGAGAGCAGGAAATCCAGATGCGCCCGCGCCTCCTCCAGCAGGCGGGCGTCGCCGGCCACCGGCTGGGCGTCGAGGAAGATGGAGAGGTGCATCGGCCCTTCCGGGTCGGCGCCATAGATCCACTCGCGCAGGGTGTCGCGGAAGCGGGCGAGCGGCTGGCACCACAAGGGCCGGCTCAGCATGATGCCGCCGGGGCAGGGCGGATAGCCGAATTCGATGAGGGCGGCGGTGAAGGCCGCGGTGATCGCGGCGATGTCGGGACAGTCGAAGCCGTCGCGGATCAGGAGGGCATTGTCCTGATCGGTCTTGATGATCTGCTCCGAGCGGCCTTCGCTGCCCATGACGATGAGGCAGGAATTGGCCCGCAGATCCGCCGGCGCCACCAGATCCCACAGGCGGGAAAAGAGCTGCCGGTTCAGTTCGCCGACGATGCCGGCAATCACCGCCACCCGCACGCCATCGCCCTGGAGAACGGCAATCAGGCTGTCAATCTGGCGGGCAGCGGCCTTGAGGTCGTCGATGCTCTGGGCGTGGGAAATCTGCAGCGCGATCAGATGGGAATGGGAAGCGACGAAGGCCATCAGATCGAGCTGGCCGAGCACGCCGATGATGGCGTCGCCGTCGGTCACCACCAGCCGGTGCACCCGGTGGCGCAGCATGAGCAGCATCGCCTCGTGCAGGTCATCGTCGGCGCGCACGCTCCACGGGCTGAAGGTGGCCAGCAGCCCCACGGGCAGTTCGGCCGGCGATTCCGGGCGCAGCAGCGCCTCGCGCAGATTGGTGGTGGTGAAGATGCCGAGGCGCTCGCCATCGCGCACCAGAACGTCGGAGATGCCGCGGGCCGACATTTCCCGGCACAGGGTCACCAGATCGGTGGTGGCATCGACGAAGACGGGCTTGCGCAGATAGACGTCACGCACCCGGGAGGCCATCAGCGACAGAAATTCCCGCCGCTCCCGGCCGCCGGCGGCGGTCTCGGGCAGGGCAGAGGACGGACGGGACCCGGGATCGGACATGGGTTCCTCCTCGCGCCGGCCTGCGGCTGGGGCCGGAGGGGGCGGACGGTCTGGTGCGGGTCTTCTTTTTTTTGGGGATGGACCCGTTGTCGGTGCGGCGCGGGCGGGCAATTTCGCTCGACCAGGGTTGCCGCACACAGGAAAAAGGGGGCGGCCGTGGCCGCCCCCCGATGGTGGATCCCGGGGGGATCAGTGCGACGAGGCTTCGGCGGCGCCGATGCCGGTCTCGGAACGGACCTGCTGGGCGAGGAAGCCGTCGCGGTCCTTCTTGGCGCGGGCGCTGTTATCGAGAACCGAGAACAGCCAGATGCCGACGAAGCCGATGGTCATGGAGAACAGGGCCGGCGAGGTGTAGGGGAACGGCGCCGAGCCCTTGGCATAGCCGAGGGTGGCTTCCCACACCGACGGCGACAGGATCGTCAGCACCACCGAGGAGATGAGGCCGAGGAAGCCGCCGATCACCGCACCGCGGGTGGTGCAGCCCTTCCAGAGCAGAGCCAGGAACAGCACGGGGAAGTTGGCGGACGCGGCAACCGCGAAGGCCAGCGACACCATGAAGGCGATGTTCTGCTTCTCGAAGGCGATGCCGAGCAGCACCGCGAGGATGCCGAGGGCGATGGTGGTGACGCGGGAGACCTTCAGCTCGGTGGCGCTGTCCGCCTTGCCGCCCTTGATGACCGTGGCATAGATGTCATGGGACACCGCCGAGGCACCGGAGAGGGTGAGGCCGGCCACCACCGCGAGGATGGTCGCGAAGGCCACCGCCGAGATGAAGCCGAGGAAGACGTTGCCGCCGACCGCATGGGCCAGATGCACGGCCGCCATGTTGGTGCCGCCGATCATCGCGCCCTTGGCATCCAGGAATTCCGGATTGGTGAGCACGAAGGTGA
The DNA here is from genome assembly GCA_050689115.1 of Segnochrobactraceae bacterium EtOH-i3. Classification (GTDB taxonomy): domain Bacteria; phylum Pseudomonadota; class Alphaproteobacteria; order Rhizobiales; family Segnochrobactraceae; genus JBBSSF01. The sequence continues at coordinate 39,603 of JBOGCN010000026.1, forward strand.
TGGCGCCGAAGCCGATGATGAAGGTCAGCAGGTAGAAGTAGCCGATCCAGGTGGTCGCCCACATCACCGACTTGCGGGCTTCCTTGGCGCTGGGCACGGTGAAGAAGCGCATCAGGATGTGGGGCAGGCCGGCGGTGCCGAACATCAGGGCCATGCCGAAGGAGATGGCCGAGATCGGATCCTTCACGAAGTTGCCCGGGCCCATGATGGACAGACCGGCCTTTTCGGCGGCTTCCGGCGCGGCACCGGCGGTCGCGGCGATCTGGGTCTTCACGCCGACGGCGGCGGCAAACATCGCCTCGGGGCTGAAGCCATAATGCGCCAGCACCATGATGGCCATGAAGGAGGCGCCGCCGAGCAGCAGGCAGGCCTTGATGATCTGCACCCAGGTGGTGGCGGTCATGCCACCGAAGAGCACGTAGATCATCATGAGGGCGCCGACGACCACGACCGCGATCCAGTAGTCGAGGCCGAACAGCAGCTTGATGAGCTGGCCGGCACCCACCATCTGGGCGATCAGGTAGAAGGCGACCACGACCAGGGTGCCCGAGGCGGCGAACACGCGCACCGGGGTCTGGGCGAAGCGGAAGGCGGCCACGTCGGCGAAGGTGAACTTGCCGAGGTTGCGCAGGCGTTCCGCCATCAGGAAGGTGACGATTGGCCAGCCGACCAGGAAGCCGATCGAATAGATCAGGCCGTCGAAGCCGGACATCATCACCGCGGCGGAAATGCCGAGGAAGGACGCCGCCGACATGTAGTCACCGGCAATGGCCAGACCGTTCTGGAAGCCGGAAATGCCGCCGCCGGCGGTGTAGAAGTCGGCCGCCGACTTGGTCTTGGAGGCGGCCCACTTGGTGATGAACATGGTGCCCACCACGAAGATGGCGAACATCACGATCGCCGTCCAGTTGGTGGCCTGCTTCTCCGTGGGGCCGATGGCGTCCGCCGCCAGAAGCGCCGTCGGGAGAAGGGTAAAGGCGGCGCCGGTGGCGGCCGTCAGAAGCTTGTTGCGGGCCATCATCACGACAGGACGTCCTTCTTCACCTTATCCGACAGGGCGTCGAACTCGCCATTGGCGCGCTGGACGTAGATCCCCGTGATGATGATCGTGAACACGATCACCCCGAACCCGATCGGCATGCCCCAGGTCATCACACCGGAGCCGATCGGAGTGGCAAGAAGAGCCTTGTCAAAGGCGATGAGCATGATGAAGCCATAATAGACGATCAGCATCGCGATGGTCAGAATCCATCCGAATTTCGATCGCTTCGACTTCAGTTCCTGATAGGCGCGATTACTCGCGATGCGCTCGACCAGCGAGGCGTCCATTAGCTTCCTCCCCTGATGTCCCCGGTTTGTCTGCCGGGGGCACGAACCCTGTTTTTTTATATAGGCGCCGGACTCGTCTGGTCCGGTGTCGCTTGGGTAATTAGTACCGGACTGCAAGCCTACGCGGTACGATACTTTCGGAGGACAGGGCAAAAGCCCCAGAGGACGCGCCGAGACACGCGGATGCGCTTTTCTCGGTCAGATACTTGACGACGGTGCCGGCCGGGGGCGACGCGCGGGCCACGGGGTTCGTCCGGGGCCATTTCAGGCGGGCGGGAAGAGCCGCCGGGGCGGCGCGCGCCGGGCCGATTCGCCTCATGCCAGAGACACGAAATGCTGACCGCATCCGCGTCTCTGAAGAACTGCAGATTTCTCATATGCCCCAAGGGCATGAGAAATCTGCACTGGAATACCAGAGGATCCTTTTCAAGGACCTTTGGTATCAGCCCAGTTCGAAGCTGGTGATGCCGAACATGCGCTGGAGCGGCAGCTCCGGGGCGGGGCCGCGATACATGCGTGCCGTCTCGAAGGCCGGTTGCAGGCCATGGCGTTCGGCCAGCGCGGCGGCATCAAGGTTGGGCTCGGGGGCGTCGAGATAGACGGTCTCGCCGGTCATGCCGTGCACGAGCTGGCGATAGAGGCTGTCGGCCACATCGGGCCGGTCGGCGAACAGCGGGCCGATCTTGTGGCCCTGCCGGCAGGCGCGGATGACGCCGTAGCCGAGGAGCTGGCCGCGCTCGATGAAGGCCAGCGCCCGGCCATGGCGGGGGGCCAGCCAGTCGCTGAGGAACACCGACCGGTCGGCCGGGAACAGCTTGCGATCATAGATGGAAATCCGGTTGATCAGCTCCGGCGTGATGATGTGGATGCGCGGATCCAGCTCGCCATCGGGCCCGGTGATGCGGCCGCCAAAGCGCACGTTGCGGTGGGCATAGGCAAAGCCCGAGCGGCGATAATTGTCCTGCTGGGCGACGACGCCATCGAGCCCGATGGTGCGGCTGCCGCCATGATCGAGCCCCGCCTGCCACAGCCGGAACCCCAGCCCCTGACCGCGCCGGTCCGGCCGGACGATGTAGAAGCCGAGGAAGGCGAAGCGGGCGCCATAGGTGATGACGGAGATCGTCGCGGCGAGCTTGCCGCCTTCGAACAGGCCGAGGAAGCCGTCGGGATCGGCGGCGCGAAAGGGCACGGCATCGTCGAGACCGGGATTCCAGCCTTCTGCTGCCGCCCAGTCCAGCGCCGTCCCGACTTCCGCCGGCGCCAGCGGGCGAATCATGATCTGCGCATCGGGCATCGGTGGCGCTCCTTCGGGCGGGGCAGGGACAGGGCCGGCAGGGTGCTCCCTTTCGTCTGTCCCGGCAACAGGATGGCGTGCCGCCCTGCCTGCCGGACCGCCCGCGTCAGCCCTCGATCGCCGGTGCGGCCGCCTGTCCCGGCAGCACGTCGGCCCGGGTGTCCTTGAGCTCGATGCCGCTCAGCCGGCGCCGCAACGCCTCGCGGATGAGGAAGGCGGCGAGATCGGCCGCCGCATCATAGCCGAGGCCCTCGGGCGGACGGATGTTGGAGATGCAGTTGCGCTCGGAGTCCCGCCGGCCGGGCTTCGGCGCGAAGGTGAGATAGAGGCCGAGGCTGTCGGCCGACGAGAGCCCCGGCCGCTCGCCGATGAGCACCGCCACCAGCCGCGCCCCGAGCGCCGCGCCGATGTCATCGCCGATCGCCACCCGGGCCTGGGTGGCAATCACCACCGGCGCAAGGCCGAGGCCGGCCAGCCGCGGGACCAGCGCCGCAATCATCGCCGCGCCATGGGTCTCCACGGCCTTCGACGACAGGCCATCGGCCAGCACCAGCGCCACATCGGCGGTGCCCTCGGGCAGCCGGTCGCGGTCGGCATCCCGGAGGCGGCGGCCGAGATCCGGGCGCTGGAGATAGTCGGCCCGGGAGGGTGCGGCACTGGCGACGACGATGGGCGGGGCGGAGAGGGCGGCTGATACCGCGGCCACATCCAGCGGCCGGTGCACGGCATCGCGGGCCCGGGCATGGGCGAGCTGGAACTCCAGCATCGGCTTCAGGGCGAGGCCGTCGCCGGCGCGCTCAAGGCCGATGCGGGCCTGGGTGAGGCGGCGCAGACGGGCGAAGGGATCGGTCACGGGCGCGCTCACAGGGCCTCCGCCACGGCAAGGAGAGGGGTGGCGCCGGGGCCCGAGAGGCGCGGGCGCACATGATGATGGTCATCCATCAGGCCGACGCTCTTCAGCCACGCCTCGAACTCCGGCGCCGGCTTCAGATTGAGGGCCGAGCGGACATAGAGCGCATCGTGGAAGGAGGTCGACTGATAGGACAGCATCACGTCATCGGCGCCGGGCACCCCCATGATGTAGTTGCAGCCGGCGACCACAAGTAGCGTCAGCAAGTTGTCCATGTCGTCCTGATCGGCTTCGGCATGGTTGGTGTAGCAGACATCGCAGCCCATCGGCACGCCGAGGAGCTTGCCGCAGAAATGGTCTTCCAGGCCGGCGCGGATAATCTGCTTGCCGTCATAAAGATATTCCGGCCCGATGAAGCCGACGACGGTGTTGACGAGCAGCGGCCGGAACGCCCGCGCCACCGCATAGGCCCGGGCCTCCAGGGTCTGCTGGTCGACGCCATGATGGGCATTTGCCGAAAGGGCGGCGCCCTGTCCGGTCTCGAAATACATGCAGTCGCTGCCCACCGTGCCGCGCTTCAGGGCGAGGGCGGCGTCATGGGCCTCCTTCAGCACCGACAGCGACACGCCGAAGCCGCTGTTGGCCGCCTCGGTGCCGGCGATGGACTGGAACACCAGATCCATCGGCGCGCCGCGCTCCATGGCGGCAATCGAGGTGGTGACGTGGGCGAGCACGCACGACTGCGTCGGAATGTCGAAGCGCACGCGCAGCTCGTCGATCAGCTCCAGCAGGGCGATGGTCTGGGCAACGGAATCGGTTGCCGGGTTGATGCCGATGACGGCATCGCCGCAGCCCATGAGCAGGCCATCCAGAATGGAGGCGGCGATGCCGCGGGGATCATCGGTCGGGTGGTTGGGCTGCAGACGCACGGCCAGCCGCCCGGGCAGGCCGAGGGTGTTGCGGAAATGGCTGACCACCCGCGCCTTGCGGCCGATGGCGATGAGATCCTGATTGCGCATCAGCTTGGAGACGGCGGCCACCATTTCCGGCGTCAGGCCGGGGGCCAGCGCCGTCAGGGTCTCGCTGTCGGCGGCCTCCGACAGCAGCCAGTCGCGAAAGGCGCCGACAGTGAGGGAGGCCACCGGCGCGAAGGCGGTGGCGTCGTGGCTGTCGAGGATCAGCCGGGTGACCTCGTCGCGCTCATAGGGCACGACGGCCTCGGTGAGAAAGGTCGCAAGCGGCAGGTCGGCGAGCGCAAAGCGCGCGGCCACCCGCTGTTCGGCCGAGGTGGCGGCGACGCCGGCCAGATGGTCGCCGGAACGGTCGGGGGTGGCCTTGGCGAGGAGGTCGGCGAGATCGGCAAACACATGCCGGGTGCCGCCGACATCGGCCTGATAGCGGGCCATGGCGAGCCTCGTGGGGTGAACGCGGAAAGGGCGGCCCGACGTGTCCGCCGGACCGGAGACGGGCGCCGGCCCGCTCCCGGGGGAGGAGCGCACCGGCGCCGGAAAAGATGACCTTGCAAGCTCCGGGCCCGCCGGGTCCGGAGCGTCCGTTCATAGCCCTGAAGTCATACCAGGCACGCAAGTACTGACCGCACCGTGCGCCTGAAGGACAGCAGATTTCCCATATGCCTCAATGGCATGGAAAATTTGCATCGGAATACCAAAGAGTCCTTTGCAAGGAT
>JBOGCN010000027.1:0-38962 GCA_050689115.1 Segnochrobactraceae bacterium EtOH-i3
AGATTTCCCATGCCGCTGGTGCCTATGGGAAATCTGCTGATCTTCAGGCGCTAAGGTGCGGTCAGCACTTCGCGCGCCTGGTATGATTATGATCCGGCCCGGCGGTCTCCGCCGGCCCCACGCGACCGCGGTCCGGGAGCGCCCTGCCCCCGGACCGCCGGCCCGTCCCCGACGCGGGGAATGCCGGAGGCAGCACACCCATTCTGGAAAATACCGTTCCGGTGTGCCATCAAGAGCGGATCGAGAGCCCGTTTCCGGGAGATGATCCAGCCTTGACCCAAGCGGACCCGCTGCCTCCGGGCCCCCTCCGACCTGCCATCGACACCCTGCTGCGGGCCGATCCGCCCCGGGCCACCCGGTTCATCGTCACCATCTATGGCGACGTGGTGGAGCCGCGCGGCGGCCTCCTGTGGATGGGCACTCTCATCGAGATCTGCGCCGCCCATGGCATCAGCGAAACCCTGGTGCGCACCGCCGTGTCGCGGCTGGTGGCGGCCGGCAAGCTCTCCGGCGAGCGCGCCGGCCGGCGCAGTTATTATCGCCTGACCCCGGCCGCCCGCACCGAGTTCACGGCGGCAGCCCGGGTGCTGTTCGCCCCGCCGCCGGTGGCCGACGGCTGGCTGATCGCCCCGGCCGCCCCCCATGGTCTGGCCATGGACCTGCTCGCCCCGGGCTGGGCGGCGCTGGGCGATGGCGTGCTGATCGGCCCCGACCGGGCGGACCTGCCGCCGGCCCCGGGGCCCATCCTGCGCGCCAGCCCGTTCTCGGGCAGCGAGGAGCTGCCGGCGCTGGCCGCCCGGCTGTGGGATCTGGCCGGACTGGCCGAGGCTTATGGCGGCTTTCTCGACCGCTTCGCCCCGGTGGCTGACGAGCTGGCCGGCCCCGGCACCCTGCCCGGCGCCACCAGTCTGGCCGTCCGCCTGCTGCTGGTGGATCGCTACCGCGCCGTGGTGCTGCGGGATCCGCGCCTGCCCGCCGCAGCGCTGCCCGCCGGCTGGCCCGGACAGGCGGCCCGCGCCCTGTTCGTCCGGCTCTATCTGCGGCTGGCCCGCAGCGCTGATTCGCATGTCGGCCACGCCTTCCACGCCGCCAACGGCCTGCTGCCCGCCACCAGCGAAGCCACCGCCCTGCGCCTCGACCGCCTCGCCGCCGAAGCCGCCAGCCTAGAATTCTGAAATTTCTCATCTTTCCCGCAAGTCGCGCGGGCGCACCGAAAAACATCACACATACGTCGCAGAATCCTCTTTTCCCGTGATGCTTTTCGGCTAATATGTCGACCGATCGGTCGATCATTCGCGGAGGAGGCGAACCGGCCGGCGACGCGACGGGAGGAAAAACAACAATGGCCGAAGCCTTCATCTGTGATGCCGTGCGCACGCCGATCGGACGCTATGGCGGCGCGCTCTCGGGTGTGCGGGCCGATGATCTGGCGGCGGTGCCGCTGGCCGCGCTGCAGGCGCGCACGCCGTCGGCCGACTGGTCACAGGTGGATGACCTGATCTTCGGCTGTGCCAATCAGGCCGGCGAGGACAACCGCAATGTCGGCCGCATGGCCGTGCTGCTGTCGGGTCTGCCCGTCAACGTGCCCGGCACCACGGTGAACCGCCTCTGCGGCTCCGGCATGGATGCCATCGGCATGGCCGCGCGCGCCATCCGCGCCGGCGACTGCGATTTCATGATCGCCGGCGGCGTGGAAAGCATGAGCCGCGCGCCCTTCGTGGTGCCGAAGGCCGAGAGCGCCTTTTCCCGCGCCAATGCGATCTACGACACCACCATCGGCTGGCGCTTCGTGAACCCGAAGATGAAGGCGGCCTTCGGCGTCGATTCCATGCCGCAGACCGCCGACAATGTGGCAGCCGACTTCACCATCGCGCGCGCCGATCAGGACGCCTTCGCGGTGCGCAGCCAGGAGCGCTGGGCCGCCGCCCAGGCTGCCGGGATCTTCGCCGACGAGATCGTGCCGGTGACCATCCCGCAGAAGAAGGGCGCGCCGGTGGTCGTCTCCGTGGACGAGCATCCCCGCCCCGGCACCACGGTTGAACAGCTCGGCAAGCTCAAGGGCGTCAACGGCCCGGATCTTTCGGTGACCGCCGGCAACGCCTCCGGCGTCAATGATGGCGCGGCAGCGCTGGTGCTGGCCTCGGCGGAAATGGCATCGGCCAACGGCTTCGTGCCCAAGGCCCGGGTGGTGGCCATGGCCGCCGCCGGCCTCGCCCCGCGCATCATGGGCTTCGGCCCGGCACCGGCGGTGCGCAAGGTGCTGGCGCGGGCCGGCCTGACGCTGGACCAGATGGACGTCATCGAGCTGAACGAGGCCTTCGCCTCCCAGGCCCTTGCCGTGCTGCGCGATCTGGGCCTGCCCGATGATGCCCCGCATGTGAACGCCAATGGCGGCGCCATCGCCATGGGCCATCCGCTCGGCATGTCCGGCGCCCGGCTGGTGACCACGGCGACCTACCAGCTCGCCCGCACCGGCGGCCGCTATGCCCTCTGCACCATGTGCATCGGCGTCGGCCAGGGCATCGCGATCATCCTCGAACGGGTCTGAGAACCCGATCGCGGCCAGAACAGAAGACCCGGACGGGCGCCGCCCGCGCCCCGACCGGCAGGGTTCGGCGTCCGAACCGGGTCCGGAAAAGACAGGGAGGGAGACAGCCATGTACGCACAGCTCGTGAAGACCGAGGGCGCCCGGGCGCCGGGCGAGATGACCGCCGAGGAGCGCGCCTTCCAGGAGCGCATCGACCGCGGCGAGAAGATCGAGCCCAAGGAGTGGATGCCCGAGGGCTATCGCAAGACGCTGATCCGCCAGATCGGCCAGCACGCCCATTCCGAGATCGTCGGCCAGCTGCCCGAGGGCAACTGGATCACCCGCGCGCCGACGCTGGAGCGCAAGGCCATCCTGCTCGCCAAGGTGCAGGACGAGGCCGGCCACGGGCTCTATCTCTACTCCGCCGCCGAGACGCTGGGCGTCAGCCGCGACGAGCTGATGGAGAAGCTCCACAGCGGCGCGATGAAATATTCGTCCATCTTCAACTATCCGACGCTGACCTGGGCCGACATGGGCGCCGTCGGCTGGCTGGTGGATGGCGCGGCGATCATGAACCAGGTGCCCCTGCAGCGCACCAGCTACGGCCCCTACAGCCGCGCCATGATCCGCATCTGCAAGGAAGAGAGCTTCCACCAGCGCCAGGGCTACGACATCATGATGAAGATGTCGTTCGGCAGCCCTGAGCAGAAGGCGATGGCGCAGGATGCGCTCAACCGCTTCTGGTATCCTTCCCTCATGATGTTCGGCCCTTCCGACAAGGACTCGGTGCACTCCGTGCAGTCCATGGCGTGGAAGATCAAGATGAACACCAACGACGAGCTGCGCCAGAAGTTCGTCGACCAGACCGTGCCGCAGGCGAAATATCTCGGCCTGACCGTCCCCGATCCGAACCTGAAGTGGAACGAGGAGAAGGGCTGCCATGACTTCTCCGAGCCGGACTGGTCGGAGTTCTTCGACGTGATCGCCGGCAACGGCCCGTGCAATCAGGAGCGCCTCGGCGCCCGGGTGAAGGCATGGGACGACGGCGCGTGGTTCCGCGACGGCCTCGTCGCCCATGCGAAGAAGCACAGCCGCCGCGCGGCGGCCTGATCGCCTCCGGTCGGGGGCCCCTCCCCCGACCACACGGCCGAAAATCTTCAAGAACAGAAACACCGGATTTCATTCGGGAGGAAAGACTATGTCCAGAGATTGGCCTCTGTGGGAGGTCTTCATCCGCGGTCAGCATGGCCTCAACCATCGCCATGTCGGCAGCCTGCATGCGCCTGACGCCGAAATGGCGATCAAGAACGCCCGCGACGTCTACACCCGGCGCAATGAAGGCGTGTCGATCTGGGTGGTGAAGTCGGCCGATATCGTCGCCTCCGCCCCGTCGGACAAGGGCCCGCTGTTCGAGCCGTCCAACGCCAAGGTCTATCGCCATCCGACCTTCTTCGACATCCCGGAAGAAGTGGGGCACATGTGATGAGCGCCACGGAAACCACCGTCGACCGGGCCGCGGTGTTCGAATTCCTCACCCGCATGGGCGACAACACGCTGATCCTCGGCCACCGGGTGTCGGAATGGTGCGGCCATGCGCCGGTGCTGGAAGAGGACATTGCGCTGGCCAACACCGCGCTGGACCTCATCGGCCAGACCCAGATGTGGCTGGGGCTCGCCGGCGAGATCGAGGGCAAGGGCCGCTCGGCCGATGACCTCGCCTTCCTGCGCGACGCCTGGGACTTCCGCAACGTGCTGCTGGTCGAGCGCCCGAACGGCGATTTCGGCCAGACCCTGATGCGCCAGTTCCTGTTCGATGCCTGGCACATGGAGATGCTGAAGGCGCTCCAGACCTCCTCCGACGCGCGCGTGGCGGAAATCGCCGCCAAGGCGTCCAAGGAAGTGGCCTATCATCTGGAACGCTCGGCCGATCTCGTCATCCGTCTGGGGGATGGCAGCGCGGAAAGTCATGCCCGGATGCAGGCGGCGCTGGATGACATCTGGTCCTATACCGGGGAACTCTTCCTGGGCGACGCCGCCGATGCGGCGGTGGCTGCGGCCGGCATCGCGCCGGATCCGGAGAGCCTGAAGGCGCCGTGGCTGGCCGTCGTCACCGACGTGCTGACCGAGGCGACGCTGAAGATCCCGGGCGGCAGCTATGCCCACAAGGGTGGCCGGCGCGGCGTCCACACGGAACATCTGGGCTTCATCCTCGCCCAGATGCAGTGGCTGCAGCGCGCCTATCCCGGCGCCCGCTGGTAAGGCCGGCCGCGATGGACGCCGCCTCCCCTGTTCCGGTGGAAACGGTCTGGCGCTGGCTTGCGGAAGTGCCCGACCCGGAGATCCCCGTGGTCTCGCTGACCGATCTCGGGATCATCCGCGATGTCGCCTATGAGGACGACACCCTCGTGGTCACCGTCACCCCGACCTATTCCGGGTGTCCGGCCACCAGCGTCATCAACATGGACATTGCGGGCGCGCTCCGGGCCCGGGGCATTGAGAGGCTCCGGCTCGACCGGCGCCTCTCGCCGCCGTGGACCACTGACTGGATCACCCCCGAGGCGCGCGAAAAGCTGCGTGCCTACGGCATCGCCCCGCCTGTCGACGGCACCGCCGCCGACGGCCGGCTGATCGCCCGGGCGAACCGGCTGGCCGGCCGCTCCAACCTCGTCATCGCCTGTCCGCGCTGCGGCTCGGACAAGACCGAGAAGCTCAGTTCGTTCGGCTCGACCCCGTGCAAGGCGCAGTATCGCTGCACCGCCTGCCTGGAGCCCTTCGACTATTTCAAATGCATCTGAGGATGCCGGAGGCGACTGGTCCATGGCCCGTTTCCATACCCTCGACGTCACCGATGTGCGCCGCGAGACCCGCGATGCCGTGGTCGTCACCCTGAAGCCCCGGGCGGAGGATGGCGACGCCTTCCGCTTCACCCAGGGGCAGTATCTGACCTTCCGTCGCCTGTTCGACGGTGAGGAGCTGCGCCGCTCCTATTCCATCTGCGCCGGTGTCGACGAGGGCTGCCTCAAGGTCGGCATCAAGCGGGTGGATGGCGGCGCCTTCTCCACCTGGGCGAACGAGAACCTGAAGCCCGGCGACACCCTTGAGGCGATGCCGCCCATGGGCAAGTTCTTCACGCCCCTCGATCCGGCGGCGCAGAAGGCCTATCTGGGCTTTGCCGGCGGCTCGGGCATCACGCCGCTGCTGTCGATCATCAAGACCGTGCTGGCCCGCGAGCCGCAGGCGACCTTCACCCTCGTCTATGCCAACCGGCAGATCAGCAGCATCATGTTCCGGGAAGAGCTGGAGGACCTGAAGAACCTCTATCTCGGCCGCTTCTCGGTGCTGCATGTTCTCCAGTCGGAAACCCAGGAGATCGACCTCTTCACCGGCCGGCTCGATGCCGCGAAGATGGCGACCCTGTTCCGCACCTGGATCGACCCGAAGGCCATCGACACCGCCTTCATCTGCGGTCCCGAGCCGATGATGCTGACCATCGCCCAGTCGCTGCGCGATCATGGCCTCAGCGACGCCCAGATCAAGTTCGAGCTGTTCGCCTCCGGCCAGCCCGGCCGGGCCAGGGCCCGCGCGGTGTCGAAGTCGGCCCAGGAAAGCGGTGCCACCACCGAGGCGACCGTGACGCTGGACGGCGCCACCCGCACCTTCCGCATGCCCAAGGATGGCCAGAGCCTGCTCGATGCGGCGCTGGAGAATTCCATGGACGCTCCCTATGCGTGCAAGGCCGGGGTGTGCTCCACCTGCCGGGCCAAGGTGATCGAAGGCGATGTCGAGATGGCGGTCAATCACGCTCTCGAAGACTATGAAGTGCGCCTTGGCTATGTCCTCACCTGCCAGTGCCACCCGCTGAGCGACAAGGTCGTCATCAGTTTCGACCAGTAAAACTCAACAGAATCATAAAAATCGAATCGGGAGGACATCGCATGGCCGAAGCGATGCAGATCGAGGATTATCTGGCCGGGGGCGGCGTGCTGTCCTCGCCGGCGAATGTGCCGCCGCGCTATCGCGGCGAGCTGCTGCGGCTGATGGCGGTGTTCATCGACAGCGAGCTGGCGGGATCCGCCGGCTTTGCCGACACCATCAACGACGCCCCGGGCATCACCAGCCGCATCGCGGCCGCCCGCATCGTGCTGGAAAAGACCGATCATGCCGGGCGCGTGCTCGCCCTCATGGGGGATTTCGGAGCGGATGCCGGGCGCTATGCCGGCACCCATCCGTGGGCGGCCCGCCTGCCGCGCGACGCCGATCCCGCGGTCGCCCGGCCGGCCGGCGACCTGCGCCTGCCGGTGTTCCACTATCCGCTGGCCGGCTGGGTGGATGCGGTGGTGCTGAACGTGCTGATGGGGCTCGCCACCGCCGTGCAGCTCGGCGAGCTCTCCCGGGTCTCTTATGGCCCGCTGGCCGAGGTGATGCGCGAGATCGCCCCGCGCGAGACCCGCCACACCGATCTGGGGCTGGAAGGACTGGCCGGGATTGCCGCGAGCGAGGCCGGCCGGGCCGAGGCGCGGGCCTCCATCGCCTACTGGCGTCCCAAGGTGGCGGCGAGCTTCGGCCATGCCGATGCGGCCCGCTTCGCCATGCTCGCCCGTCTGGGCCTGCGCCATGCCAGCAATGATGCGCTTCTGGCCGACTGGTCGGCCCGGGTCGACGACCGGCTCGCCGCGCTCTCTCTCCTCTGACAGGAAGGACGATCCCATGTCCGCACCGGAGCGCCAGCCGCGCCGTCTTGAAAGCTATCTCTCGGGCGCCTGGGTCCGCGGTGCGCGGGAGGGCGTTCCCCTCCTCAACGCCGCCACCGGCGCGCCCGTGGCCCTGATTGATGCCACCGGTCTCGATTTCGCCGGCGCCCTCGACTGGGCCCGCAACGTCGGCGGGCCGGCGCTGCGCCGGCTCTCCTTCCATGAGCGCGCCGGGATGCTGAAGGCCCTCGGCCAGGCGCTGATGGCCGACAAGGAGCTGCTCTACGCCGAGAGCCTTGCCACCGGCGCCACCCGCACCGATGGCTGGATCGACATCGAAGGCGGCATCGGCACGCTGCTGTCCTATGCCTCCAAGGGCCGGCGCGAGCTGCCCAACACCCGGGTGCTGACCGATGGCGCGGTGGAGCTGCTGTCGCGGGACAACTCCTTCTCCGCCCAGCACATCCTGACGCCGCTGGAAGGCGTCGCCATCCACATCAACGCCTTCAACTTCCCCGTCTGGGGGATGCTGGAGAAGCTGGCGCCGACGATTCTGGCGGGCATGCCCACCCTCATCAAGCCGGCCAGCCAGACTGCCTATCTGACGGAACTGACGGTGCGGCGGATGCTGGCGACCGGCATCCTGCCCGCCGGCGCGCTCCAGCTCGTCTCCGGCTCGGTCGGCGATCTGCTCGACCATGTGACGTGCCAGGATGTGGTGACCTTCACCGGCTCGGCCGCCACCGGCCGCAAGCTGAAGGCCCATCCGGCCATCGTCGCCAACTCCGTCCGCTTCACCATGGAAGCCGACAGCCTGAACGCGGCCATCCTCGGTCCCGATGCCGGCCCGGACAGCCCGGAATTCGATCTGTTCGTCAAGGAAATCGCCCGGGAAATGACGGCAAAGGCCGGGCAGAAGTGCACCGCCATCCGCCGGGTGATCGCGCCGCGCGCCCTGACGCAGCCCCTCATTGCCGCCCTCGCCGCCCGTCTCGGCCGGACCCCGGTCGGCGATCCGGCGGACGCCGCGGTGCGCATGGGGCCGCTGGCCAGCCTCGACCAGCGCACGGAAGTGCGCGCCCGCATCCGCGATCTCAAGGCCGATGCCGAGATCGTCGCCGGCAATCCGGACGAGGTGCGCGTGGTCTCCGGCGATCCGGTCAACGGCGCCTTCCTCGATCCGGTGGTGCTCTATTGCGACCGGCCGTTCGATGCCACCGCCGTGCATGATGTGGAGGCTTTCGGCCCCGTTTCCACCGTGATGCCCTATGACGGCATCGACGAGGCCGTGGCGCTGGCGCGGCGTGGCAAGGGTTCCCTCGTCGCCTCGGTGTTCACCGACGACCGGACGGTGGCCGAAGAGGTCGTGCTCGGCCTTGCGCCCTTCCATGGCCGGGTGATGATCGGCAACCGGGCCAGCGCCAAGTCGTCCACCGGTCACGGCTCGCCGCTGCCGGTTCTTGTCCATGGCGGCCCGGGCCGGGCCGGCGGCGGCGAGGAGATGGGCGGCATCCGCGGCATCCACCACTACATGCAGCGCACCGCCGTGCAGGGCGCCCCGCGGCTGCTGTCCGCCGTCACCGGCCGCTGGATGGAAGGCGCCGAGACCCGGAGCGATGGCCACCCCTTCCGCAAGTCTCTGGCGGAGCTGAAGGTCGGCGACCAGCTCGTCACCGCCGAACGCACCGTGACCAAGGAAGATGTGGAGCACTTCGCCCACTTCACCGGCGACACCTTCTACGCCCACATGGATGAAGCGGCGGCCAAGGCCAATCCGTTCTTCGACGACCGGGTGGCGCATGGCTACCTGATCGCCTCCTTTGCGGCGGGTCTGTTCGTCGATCCGGCACCGGGCCCGGTGCTGGCCAATTATGGCGTCGACAATCTGCGCTTCCTTGCCCCGGTCTATTTCGGCGACACGCTGAAGGTCCGCCTGACGGCGAAGGAAATCAACCCGCGCGCCAGTGCCGAGCATGGCGAAGTGCGCTGGGACTGCCAGGTGACGAAGCAGACCGGCGCAGTTGTCGCCCAGTATGACGTGCTCACCATGGTCGCCAAGACCTGGGCGCCGGAGACGGCGCCGGCGGAAGCGACCGCCTGACCAGCGGCAGGACAACGCCCCTCGCCCGGGGACGCCTGTTGCGGTCAGCCGCCGGGTGTCCCTGACGGGCCGCGCAGTCTGCGATGCGCAAGCCGCCGGACGCGCCCCCGTCGCACCAAGCTCCCGGAGCGTTCCCGTGCGGACGCTCCGGGATCAGCGCACGGCCTTGATCCCCTCCAGGATCAGGGTCGTCGCCACATCGGCATAGTCGTCGCGGGTGATGCGGCCGCCATCGCGGAACCACATGTAGACCCAGTTCATCATGCCGAAGAGCGACATGGTGACCGGGGTCAAGAGCGGCCGGTCCCGGTTGTCGAGCTCGGGATTGATCATCCGCAGCACCACGGCGAAGCGGCGGACGATGCCGCGCTCCAGCGCCAGAATCTCCGCCTTCTGCTCGTCGGAGAGGGCCGTGGTCGCGTTCAGCTGCACCTTGTGCTCGTTATCGGCGCCGCGATAATTCTCCAGCACCGCCCCGACCAGCTTGCGCAGCCGCACCTGTGGCGCCAGCTCCGGATCGTCGGCCGCCGCGATCGCCGCGTCCAGATCCTCCAGATGGGTGCGGATGATGGCGAAGATCAGCGCGTCCTTGCTCGGATAATAATGATAGAGCAGCGCTTTCGAGACATGAGAATGGCTCGCGATCTGGGACATGGACGCCTTCTCCATGCCCTGCTCGGCGAAGACGGCGGCGGCGCTTGCAAGGATGCTGTGCTGTTTTTCCTCGAAATCGCTTGCCCGGGTACGTGCCATGGTCAGAGGAAACCTTTGATCGGATAGGGTCTAAAAAATTCGGGGAGGGCGAGACCCGCCCTCCCCCTATACGCGCGGCGGATGCCGGCTGTCACGCGACAGACTCGACCTTCGGCCGGTTGTCGACCACCCGCTTGGCCTTGCCCTCGGAGCGGGCGATGGAATCGGGGTCGCGGATGTCGATCTTCGTCGACACGCCCACCACCGACTTGATGTGATGGGCAAGTTCCCTGGCCGAGGCCGTGCGGGCCGCCGCCTCGGTGTAGCCCGGCGCGCACTCGACATGGACGACGAGATCATCCATGCGGCCGGAGCGGGTCAGCTCGATCTGGAAATGCGGGGTCAGGCCGGCGCACTTCAGGATCTGCTCCTCGATCTGGGTCGGGAACACGTTGACGCCGCGCAGGATGATCATGTCGTCGCTGCGGCCGGTGATCTTCTCGATGCGGCGCATGGAGCGGGCGGTGCCGGGCAGAAGCCGGGTAAGGTCCCGGGTGCGATAGCGCACCATCGGCAGACCTTCCTTGGTCAGCGTGGTGAACACCAGTTCGCCGAGCTGGCCATCGGGCAGCACCTCGCCGGTCACCGGGTCGATGATCTCGGGATAGAAATGATCTTCCCAGATGTGCAGGCCGTCCTTGGTCTCCACGCATTCCGACGCCACGCCCGGGCCCATGACTTCCGAGAGACCGTAGATGTCGACGGCATCCATGCCGAAGGCCGCCTCGATCTCCTGCCGCATGGCATTGGTCCACGGCTCCGCGCCGAAGATGCCGATCTTCAGCGAGCTTTCCTTCGGGTCGATGCCCTGACGGCGGAACTCGTCCAGGATCGACAGCATGTAGGACGGCGTCACCATGATGATGCGCGGCTTGAAATCGGTGATGAGGGTCACCTGCCGCTCGGTCATGCCGCCGGAAATCGGCACCACGGTGCAGCCCAGCCGCTCGGCGCCATAATGGGCGCCGATGCCGCCGGTGAAGAGGCCGTAGCCATAGGCCACGTGCACCATGTCGCCGGGCCGGCCACCAGCGGCGCGAATCGAGCGGGCGACGAGATTCGCCCAGTGGTCGATGTCCGAGGCGGTGTAGCCGACCACCGTCGGCTTGCCGGTGGTGCCCGACGAGCCATGGATGCGCACCAGCCTGGTGCGCGGCACGGCGAACATGCCGAAGGGATAGGTGTCGCGCAGGTCCGTCTTCGTGGTGAAGGGGAACTTGGCGATGTCGGCCAGCGTCTTCAGCTCTTCCGGATGAACATCATGCTCGATGAAGCGCTTGCGATAGAAAGGCGAGTTCTCGTACGCATGCTTCAGCGACCGCTTCATGCGGTGGAACTGGAGGGCGGAGATTTCGTCACGGGAAGCGATCTCGATCGGATCGAGATCGCCACGCTCCGGGGAAAGCGTCTGCAACATGGGGTTTCCTTCCGTCTGGACAGGCGGTCTTTTTTGTTTGTCTGTCGATTATCAGGCCAAGAAAGTCTTGAACGCTTCTTGGGCCGTCCCACGACAGATTGCCCGTTTGCCTGCTGGCAGTCCGGACAACCGGCCGTGATCGGGGACACCCGGCACTCGGCCCCGGGTGCCCCCTGCATCAGTCCGTCCTTGGCAGCAATGTGCCCTTGACGGTGCGGGAATGACCACGGAATTCCGCGATCACCGCGCCGTCCTGATTGGTCACGCGGACGTCGTAGATGCCGCCCCGGCCGCGACGGGACAGTTCCCGGCCGGTGGCGGTCAGCACATCCCCGGCAAAGGCCGGGGCGATGTAGGTGATGGCGGCCTGCTGGCCGACGGTGCGCTGGTCATAGCCATTGCAGGCGAAGGCGAAGGCGCTGTCGGCAAGGGTGAAGATGTAGCCGCCATGGCAGGTGGCGTGCCCGTTGGTCATCTCCGGGCGCACCGTCATGGTCAGCGTCGCCGCGCCGGGGGCAATGTGGGTGATCGCCATGCCGAGATGCCGGCTGGCGGTGTCATCCGCCCACATCACCGCCGCGCAGGCCGCGGCCATGTCCTCGGGGGAAAGGGTCGCGGCGTCGGTCATCGGCCGGAAAACGCCGGCTGGCGCTTCTCCAGAAAGGCCGTGACGCCCTCGGCATAATCTGCCGTGCGGCCGGCCCGACGCTGGGCGTCGCGCTCCTCATCGAGCTGATCGTCGAAGGACGACGTCGCCGCCCCCTGGATCAGCAGCTTGGTGAGGCCGAGGCCCGTGGTCGGCCCCGCCGCCAGACGCGCCGCCAGCCCACTGGCCACCTCCATCAGCTCCGCCGCCGGTACGGCCTTCCAGATCAGCCCCCACGCGGCAGCTGTCGCCGCGTCGATGGGTTCTGCCGTCAGGGCCAGCGCCTTGGCGCGCGGCTCGCCCAGAATGCGGGCGAGGCTCCAGCTGCCGCCGGCATCGGGCACCAGACCGATTTTCGAGAAAGCCTGAATGAACTTCGCCGTCTCGGCCGCCAGAACGATGTCGCAGGCAAAGGCGATGTTGGCGCCGGCCCCTGCCGCCACGCCGTTGACGGCGCAGACCACCGGCTTGGCGAGGCTGCGAATCAGCCGCAGGGTCGGATTGTAGAAAGTTTCCAGCGTCGCCCCGAGATCCGGCACGCCGCCCTTGCGCGGGTCACGGTCGCCCAGATCCTGGCCGGCACAGAAGCCGCGGCCCGATCCGGTGAGCAGCACCGCCCGCACGTCCGCATCGGCATGGGCGCGCTCGAAACCCGCCCGCAGCGCCAGATGCATTTCTTCATTGAACGAATTGAGCTTGTCCGGGCGATTGAGGGTCAGCCGCAGCACCCCCTCCTCCAGCGCCACCAGAACGGTGTCGGTGTCTCCCATATCGCGCTCCCTTGATCCGGGCGATCTCGACGCCGCCCTGAAAAAAGATGTTGCATAGACCGACCGGCCGGTCAATGATAAACAAAAAACAGGGGAGAGGACGTCGCCATGGACACGCTGTTCGACCGTCACCGCGGCCTTCTGGACGAGGCGCTGACGGCGCTTGCGACGCGCGGCTTCTGGACACCTTTCCCGGAGGTTCCGAGCGGCAAGATCTATGGCGAGACGGCGAAGGCCGATGGCGACGCGGCGTTCCGCGCGCTGTGCGATGCGCCCTTCCAGATTCCCGGCCACCCGGAAACGAACCGGATCGGCGCCGAGCTGTCGCCCTGGGGCCCGGCCCTCGGCATCACCTATCCGGCGGCCGATGTGGCGACGCTGGTGGCGGCTGCCGAAGCGGCGGCCCCGGGCTGGGCAGCGGCAAGCCCGCAGCAGCGGGTCGGCGTCTGTCTGGAGCTGCTCGTCCGGCTCAACCGCATGAGCTTCCTGATGGCGGATGCGGTGATGCACACCACCGGGCAGGCTTTCCCCATGGCCTTTCAGGCCGGTGGCCCCCATGCCCAGGATCGTGGCCTTGAGGCCGTGACCGTCGCCTTTGCCGAGATGACCCGCACCCCGGCCTCCGCCGTGTGGACCAAGCCCCAGGGCAAGGCGCCGCCCCTCGTCATCGAGAAGCACTGGCGCGTGGTGCCGCGCGGCCTCGGCCTCGTCATCGGCTGCAACACCTTCCCGACGTGGAATTCCTATCCCGGCCTGTTCGCGAGCCTGGCCACCGGCAATCCGGTGATCGTGAAGCCCCATCCGGGCGCCATCCTGCCGCTGGCCCTCACCGTGCGCGAGGCCCGGGCCGTGCTGGCGGAAGCCGGCTTCGATCCGAATCTGGTGCTGCTGGCCGCCGATGCCCCCGGCGCCGAGATCACCAAGGATCTCGTCACCCATCCGGCCGTCGGGATCATCGACTATACCGGCTCCAGCACCTTCGGCGACTGGGTGCGCCACAATGCCGGCGACGCCCTCGTCTTCACCGAGGAAGCCGGCGTCAACTCCATCATCATTGCCGCCACCGATGATTTCGCCGGCCTGTGCAGCAACGTCGCCTTTTCGCTGGCCCTCTACAGCGGCCAGATGTGCACGGCGCCGCAGGACATCTTCGTGCCGCGCGGCGGCATTGCCACCAATGAGGGGCCGAAATCCTTCGCCGAGGTGGCCGAGGGCATCGCGGCCGCGGTCGACGCACTGCTCGCCGATCCGGCGCGCGCTTCCGGCGTGTGCGGCGCGATCGCCAGCCCGGCGACGCTTGCCCGGGTGGAGGCTGCCCGCGGCCTCGGCCGGGTGGTGCGCGACAGCGCGCCGCTTGCCAGCGGCCGCAGCGCCACGCCGCTGATTCTGGCCGTCGATGCCGCCGACAGCGCCGCCTATGAGGAGGAGCGCTTCGGGCCGATCGCCTTCGTGGTCGCCGTCGACGATGCCGCCGACGGCATTGCCCGCGCCGCCGGACTGGCGAAGCGCAAGGGCGCCCTGACCGCCGCCCTCTACGACACCGACGAGGCCCGCATCGCCACCGCCGCCGATGCCTTCGCGGCGGCCGGCGTCAACCTGTCGGTCAATCTCACCGGCAACATCTTCGTCAACCAGAGCGCCGCCTTCTCCGACTACCACGTCACCGGCGCCAACCCGGCCGGCAATGCCAGCCTCACCGATGCCGCCTTCATCGCCGGCCGTTTCCGGCTGGCCATGTGGCGGCGCCCCCAAGCGGCCTGAAGAGCCGTGATCTCCGCCGGCTGACCCGCCTCCCCGAAGAGGCGGGCGGACCGGCGCCGCAACAAGAACATCCACCGGGAGGAAACCCCATGAAGACCCTTGCCACCCTCGCTCTGTCCGCGGGGATCGCCCTCGGCGTGGCCGCGCCGGCCTTCGCCGACATCAAGATCGGCGCCACCCTGTCGGAGACGGGCCCGGCCTCCTTCCTCGGCGATCCCGAGGCCAAGACCCTGAAACTCCTCGTCGATCAGCTGAACGCCAAGGGCGGCATCAAGGGCGAGAAGATCAATCTGGTCCTCTATGACGATGGCGGCGACCCCAACAAGGCGCGCACCTTCGCCACCCGTCTGGTGGAGGATGACGAGGTGATCGCCATCATCGGCGGCACCTCCACGGGCACCTCCATGGCGATCATCCCGGTGGCCGAGGATGCCGGCATCCCCTTCATCTCGCTGGCCGGCGCCATCGAGATCATCGACCCGGTGAAGCCGAACACCTTCAAGACGCCCCATACCGACCGCATGGCCTGCGCCAAGATCTTCACCGACATGAAGGCCCGCGGCATCACGAAGATCGGCATGATCTCCGGCACCGACGGCTTCGGCGCCTCCATGCGCAAGCAGTGCCTGTCCATCGTGGGTGACTATGGCATCACCATCGTCGCCGACGAGAGCTATGGCCCTCAGGACGCCGACATGACGCCCCAGCTGACCAACATCAAGGCCAAGGACGGCGTGCAGGCGATCCTCAACCCCGGCTTCGGCCAGGGCCCGGCGATCGTGACGCGGAATTATGGCCAGCTCGCCATCGCCCTGCCGCTCTACCAGTCCCATGGCGTCGCCTCCAAGGGCTTCATCCAGCTGGCCGGCGCCAAGGCCGCCGAAGGCGTGCGCCTGCCCGGCACCGCCCTTCTGGTCGGCGACCTGCTGCCGGCGGGCGACCCGCAGAAGCCCGTCGTGGAGGCCTACAAGACCCTCTACGAGGAGAAGACCGGCACCCCCGTCTCCACCTTCGGCGGCTATGCCCATGATGCCTTCGCCATCCTGACCGACGCCATCACCCGCGCCGGCTCCGATGATCCCAAGGCCATCCGCGCCGCCATCGAGAAGACCTCGGGCCTGGTCGGCACCACCGGCACCGTCACCATGTCGCCGACGGACCATCTGGGCCTCGACCTCTCCGCCTTCCGGATGCTGGAAATCCGCGACGGCAACTGGGTGCTCGTCGACGCGAACTGACGCGCCCGGGTGCAAGGGGGGCCGGGTCTCTTCCCGCCCGGTCCCCGCCTCCTTTCCTTCCCGACGAGACGGCCCGGCCCTCCGACCGGAGCGACCCGCACGTCGCCCCGGCCCGGCCATGCGCGCGCACGCGGCCTCTCTCCCCCTCCCCCGTTTGCCGGAGTTCGGGACGTCATGCCGGAACTGATGCAATTCATCCTGTCGGGGATCACGGTCGGCGCCGTCTATGCGCTGGTCGCCCTCGGTTTCACGATCATCTACAACGCCTCCGATGTGGTGAACTTCGCCCAGGGCGAGTTCGTCATGCTTGGCGGCATGATCACGGTGTTCGCCCATGCCGCCGGCCTGCCCCTGCCGCTGGCGGCCCTTGGCGCCATCGTGGTGACGGCGGGCCTTGGCGTCGCCCTCAACAA
This sequence comes from Segnochrobactraceae bacterium EtOH-i3, assembly GCA_050689115.1. Classification (GTDB taxonomy): domain Bacteria; phylum Pseudomonadota; class Alphaproteobacteria; order Rhizobiales; family Segnochrobactraceae; genus JBBSSF01. Next base: position 16,319 of record JBOGCN010000027.1, read on the forward strand.
GCTGGCCATCGAGCCGGCCCGCGGCGCCCCGGTGGTCTCCCTCATCATCATCACCATCGGCGCCTCGATCTTCATCCGCGGCGTCTCCCAGCTGGTCTTCGACAAGCAGCTGCACCGCTTCCCGGCCTTTTCCGGCGATGACCCGATCGCGGTTCTGGGGGCCACCATCCTGCCCCAGAGCCTGTGGGTGATCGGCGGCGCGCTCGCCGTGTTCGTGGCGCTGTGGCTGTTCTTCACCAAGACGCTGACCGGCCGCGCCGTGCTGGCCACCGCCAACAACCGCATCGCCGCCCAGCTCGTCGGCATCAACACCAACTGGGTGATGACGCTTTCCTTCGCGCTTTCGGCCGCCATCGGCGCGCTCGCCGGCGTGCTCGTCACCCCGATCACCCTGACCAGCTACGATGTCGGCATCGCGCTGGCTCTGAAGGGTTTTGCCGCCGCCATGCTCGGCGGCATGGGCAACCCCAAGGGCGCGCTGGTGGGCGGCATCCTGCTCGGCCTGCTGGAAGCCCTGACGGCCGGCTTCATCTCCAGCCAGTACAAGGATGCGGCGGCCTTCATCGTCATTCTCGCCGTCCTGTTCGCCTTGCCCCAGGGCATCTTCGGCAAGAAGGTCACGGATCGGGTGTGATGATGAAACTTTCCAGCAAGACCGCAACCCTTCTGGTGCTGGCGATCCTGATCGTCGTCACGCCCTTCTTCTTCCCCTCCAGTTATTATTACCGTGTGGGATCGCTGCTGTTCGTCAACGGACTGGCGGTGACTGGCATCGTGATCCTCACCGGCTATGCCGGCCAGATCAGTCTGGGACATGCCGGCTTCGTCGGCATCGGCGCCTATGCCTGCGCCCTGCTGCCGATCCATTTCGGCCTGCATCCGGGGCTGGCGGCCCTTGTCGGCGCGGTGCTGTCCGGCGGCGTCGCGTGGGCGGTCGGCCGGCCGATCCTGAAGCTCAAGGGCTATTATCTGGCGGTGGCCAGCCTCGGCTTCGGCATCCTCGTGGCCATGGTGCTGGCCAACGAGCGCGACCTCACCCGCGGCCCCGATGGCATCGCGGTGCCGGATCTCGGCCTGCGTGGCGCCCTCAAGGGCCTCGGCCTCGACGTGTCCAATGCCGAGTTCTGGTACGGCTTCACCGGTCTGGTGCTGCTGATCGGCGCCTGGCTCGCCCTCAACCTGCACAACTCCCCCACCGGCCGGGCGCTCCGCGCGCTGCACGGCTCGGAAATCGCCGCCCGCACCGTCGGCATCGACGTTGCCCGCGCCAAGCTCACCGCCTTCGTGATTTCCGCCGTCTACGCCTCCTTCGCCGGCTCGCTTCTGGCGCTGCAGAACAAGTTCATCACCCCGGATGTCGCCGGCTACATGCATTCCATCGAGCTGGTGACCATGGCCGTGCTTGGCGGTGCCGGATCTGTTCTGGGCGCTATCTTCGGGGCGGGCATCCTGACGCTTCTGCCCCAGGTGCTGACCGTGTTTGCCGAATATGAACAGGTGCTGCTCGGCCTCGTCATGATGCTGGTGATGATCTTCATGCGGGACGGGCTGCTGCCCTCCGTCCTCAGGGCCGTGCGCGGGAGGGGCAAATGAGCCTTCTGGAAATCCGGGGTCTCGGCATCGAATTCGGCGGTCTCCGGGCCGTCCACGATGTCGGATTTTCTCTCAATGCCGGTGAAATCGTCTCGGTCATCGGCCCCAATGGCGCCGGCAAGACGACGCTGTTCAACATGATTTCCGGCGTTTACATGCCGAAATCCGGCAGCGTGACGCTGAATGGCGAGGCCGTCACCGGCATGACGCCGCATCTGCTGGCACGGCGCGGCATGTCGCGCACCTTCCAGAACCTGCAGATCTTCCAGCAGATGACCGTGCTGGAAAATGCCATCGCCGGCTATCACCTGAAGGAACGCGGCTCCGTCATCGCCGATCTTCTCGGCCTGCCCTCGTCCCGGCGCCGGGCCCGGGCGGCAGCCGACGGCGCGATGCAGCTGCTTGCCCGGGTCGGTCTCGACCGGGCGGCGGAGCAGGAGGCGGGCGCGCTGTCCTATGGTGCGCTGAAGCGGCTGGAAATCGCCCGCGCCCTAGCCCTTGATCCCAAGGTTCTGCTGCTCGACGAGCCGGCCGCCGGCTGCAACGCCGTCGAGACGGAAGAAATTGACCATCTGATTGCAGAAGTCGCCGCCTCCGGCGTCGCCATTCTGCTGGTCGAGCATGACATGAAGATGGTCATGCGCATCTCCAGCCACATCGTCGTTCTCGATCATGGCGAGAAGATCGCCGAGGGCACGCCGGCCGTCGTGAGCCGGGACCCGCAGGTGATCGCGGCCTATCTCGGCACCCAGGGCGCCGCCGACGCGGCGAAGGGAGGCGTCCATGCTGACGGTTGAGGGCCTGCGCTCGCGCTATGGCCGCATCGAGGTGCTGCACGGCATCGACCTGACGGTCACCTCCGGCGAGATCGTCACCGTGGTCGGCGCCAACGGCGCCGGCAAGACCACCCTCTTGCGCTGTCTCTCCGGCATCCAGCCGGTTTCCGGCGGCACGATCACCTTCCGCGGCGAGCCGCTCACCCCGGTGCCGGCGTGGAAGCGGCTGAAGCGCGGCCTCGCCCAGTCGCCCGAGGGCCGGCAGATCTTCACCGCCCTGACGGTGGAGGAAAATCTGCGCCTCGGCGCCTTCCTGTTCACCGATGACCGGGTGGAGCGGGACATGCAGGACGCCTTCGCCATGTTCCCGATCCTGAAGGAAAAGCGGAATCTGGCCGCCGGCGGCCTCTCCGGCGGCCAGCAGCAGATGCTGGCGATCGCCCGCGCCCTCATGGGCCGGCCACGCTGCCTGCTGCTGGACGAACCCTCCATGGGTCTCGCCCCCATCCTCGTCGCGCAGATCTTCGAGGTGGTGAAGAGCCTCAAGGCCATGGACGTCACCGTGCTCCTTGTCGAGCAGAACGCCTTCGGCGCCCTCTCCATCGCCGACCGCGGCTACGTCATGGAAACCGGCCGCATCACCCTGTCGGGACCGGCGGCCGAGCTCATCGCCGATCCGCGCATCCGCGAAGCCTATCTGGGACTCTGACCGATGACCGTCACCATCGCCCGGGACGGCGCCATCGCCGTCGTCACCGTGGACAATCCGCCCGTCAACGCCCTCAACCGGGCCCTGCGGGCAGCCCTGATCGCCGCCGCCGACGAACTCGACGCCGATCCCGCCGTCTCGGCCGTCGTGCTGATGTGCGCCGGCCGCACCTTCATTGCCGGCGCCGACGTGTCGGAATTCGGCCGCCCGCCGGAGCCGCCGCATCTGCCCGAGGTCATCGCCCGCATCGAGAGCGCGGCCAAGCCATGGGTGGCGGCCATCCACGGCTCCGCCCTCGGCGGCGGGCTGGAAGTGGCGCTCGGCTGCCGCTTCCGCGTCGCCCTCCCCTCGGCCAGCCTCGGCCTGCCGGAAGTGACCCTCGGCATCGTCCCCGGCTCCGGCGGCACCGTGCGCACGCCCCGGCTGATCGGCTGGGACGCCGCCGTCGATCTCGTCACCACGGGAAAGCCGGTGAAGGCCGAGAAGGCCCGCGCCCTCGGTCTGGTCGACGCCCTCATTGACGGCGACCTCGCCACCGGCGCCCGCGCCTTTGCCGCCGACGCCCTCACCCGGCCGCTGCCGCCCCGGGTGCGCGACCGCACGCCGGCCGAGGCCCCGGCGGAGTTCTGGACCACCCGCGCGCAGGCCGTCGCCCGCTCGGCCCGGGGCGCCGCCGCGCCGCTGCGGGCGCTCGCCTGCCTGAAGACCGCCGCCGAAACCGATCTCGACACGGCGCTTGCCTTCGAGCGCGCGACCTTTCTGGAGCTGCGCGGCTCGACCCAGGCCGCAGCGCTGCGCCACATCTTTTTTGCCGAGCGCGCAGCCCCGCGCCCGGCGCATCTGAAGGACGTGACGCCGCGGCCGCTGCGCTCCGTCGGCGTGGTCGGCGGCGGCACCATGGGCGCCGGCATTGCCGCGGCGCTGCGCGATGCCGGGGTGCCAGTGCTGCTGATCGAGCGCGACGCCGCCGCCCTGGAGCGGGGCCTTGCCAACCTGAAAGCCATCTTCGACGGCGCCGTCGCCCGCGGCCGCCTGTCCTCCGAGGCCGCTGCCGCGCGGCTTGCCGGCGTCACCGGCGCGACGGAATTTGCGGCGCTCGCCGATGCGGATCTGGTCATCGAAGCGGTGTTCGAGGAAATCGGCGTCAAGCGCGCGGTGTTTGCCGAGCTTGGCCGGGTGTGCCGGGCCAATGCGGTGCTGGCCACCAACACCTCCTATCTCGACCCCCGCGCCATCGCCGAGGGCGTGCCCGGGCCGGAGCGTTTCATCGGCCTGCATTTCTTCAGCCCGGCCAATGTGATGAAGCTGCTGGAAATCGTGCCCGTGCCGGAAACGGCACCCGATGTGCTGGCCACCGGCTTCGCGCTCGCCCGGCTGCTCGGCAAGATCCCGGTGGAAGCAGGCATCTGCGATGGCTTCATCGGCAACCGCATCCTGAAGCGCTATCGCGCCGCTGCCGAACACCTGGTGCGCACAGGCGTCGCCATCGCCGCGGTGGATGCGGCCATGCGCGGCTTCGGCATGGCCATGGGGCCGTTCGAGGCGCAGGATCTCGGCGGTCTCGACATCGCCTTCCTCCAGCGCGAGGGGGCGCGTGCCCGGGGCGAAGCCGTGCCGGAGATGCTGGGCGACGTGCTGGTGCGCGCCGGCCGCAAGGGCCAGAAGACCGGCGGCGGCTGGTATGACTACACTCCCGGCGACCGCCGTCCGCAGCCCTCCGCCGCCGTCGCCGCGCTGCTGACCGGCCACATCACCCCCGGCCCGGAGCGCACGGCCGCGGAGATTGCCGATTTCCTCGTCGGTGAAATGGCAGCCGAAGGCGAGGCCATCCTGACTGAAGGCATCGCCCGCACCCCCGCCGACATCGACCTCGTGGAAGTGCACGGCTACGGCTTCCCGCGCTGGCTGGGCGGCCCGATGTTCCACACCGCCAACGCCTGAGTCCCTTGACCGACACCAGACACGGATCGGGGTGCTGCCTGCCGGCGGCGCCCCGATCTGCATTCAGGACGTCATCTAGCCTCGGACTCAGCCCGCGACGGAGAAAACCGGCACCTCCGGCGCCGCGAAGGTCCAGCGGTCCGGACCCGGCGGACGCAGGTCAACACCCGCGAAAGCAATGCTACCGGGTGGGATCAATCAGCTATAACCTTGGAATTCAGGAGAGGATCTGGTGGAGCCGAGGGGAATCGAACCCCTGACCTCTTGAATGCCATTCAAGCGCTCTCCCAACTGAGCTACGGCCCCATAAGTTCCAGATTTCCAACCGGTATTGGGGACCGGTGGACCCGTCGCCGCGGCATCGCCGGAGGCGTTTGCGTCGTCGGGATGGCCGTCTCTTAGTCTGCCTGCCGGCGGAATGCAAGCCCGTCGGTGAGGCGCGCCGGGTGCGCTTTGCGGAAGTCAGGCCAGCCGCGGGATTTGGATGAAGCACCCGCCCCGGCCTGGCCCCGAATCAGCTCCGCCCGACCGCCCGCATCGCCGAATCGACGCCGCAGACACGGACGGGCCGGCGACTCACGCTTCCAGCACCTCCAGAAACGCCTCGCCGAAGGCGTCGAGCTTGGCCTGCCCGACACCGCGCACCTCGGACAGCTCGGCAAAGCTGGTCGGCCGGGTCGCTGCCATCTCCTCCAGCGTGCGGTCCGGGAAGATGACATAGGCCGGCACGCCGCGTTCGGCCGCGATCTGGCGGCGCAGGTCCTTGAGCCGGCGCAGCAGCGCCGCGTCGACATCGCCGATGGGCACGCGCGCCACTTCCACCCGGCGCCGGCTCGCCTTGCGCGGGGCCCGCACGACGACCTTTTCCCGGCCCGCTGCAATGGCCCGGGCGCGGTCCGTCAGCATCAGCCCGCCATAGCCGCCAATATCGACCACCAGCACACCGGCGGCCACCAGCTGGCGCACCAGCGCCCGCCACTCCGTCGCCTTGCGCGCCGCACCCGAGCCGAACAGCGGCAGCTTGTCATGCCCGCGGGCAACCACCGCCTCATTGGGGCTGCCGACGAGGACGGCGACCAGATGGGCAACGCCGAATCGCTCCCCGGTCGCCTCCACAAGCGCAATGAGCGTCTTGGCTTCCTCGGTACCATCGACCACCTCGGGCGGATCGCGGCAGGTGTCGCAGTTGCCGCACGGTGCCACCGTCTCGCCGAAATAGGAGAGCAGCGCCGCGCGGCGGCAGGTGACGGCCTCGCAGAAGCCCACCATCGCATCCAGCCGCCGCGCTTCCACCCGGCGCCGGTCCGCATCCTGGGAGGCGTCGTCGATGAAGCGGCGGCGGGTGTTGACGTCTTCCAGCCCGTAGAGCAGCAGCGCTTCGGCCGGGTGGCCATCGCGCCCGGCGCGGCCGATCTCCTGATAATAGGCTTCCAGACTGCCGGGCATGTCGCCGTGCAGCACATAGCGCACGTCGGACTTGTCGATGCCCATGCCGAAGGCGACAGTCGCGACCATCACCACGCCATCCTCGGCGAGGAAGATTTCCTGATTCTTGGCGCGCGCCGCCGTGTCCATGCCCGCATGATAGGGCAGCGCGCGGACGCCGGCGGCGACCAGCCGCTCCGTCGTCTCTTCCACCTTCTTGCGCGAGATGCGGTAGACGATACCCGAGACGCCCGGGCGCGCCGTCACGAAGCGCTCGATCTGACTGTTGGCCTCGCTCTTGTCGGCCACCGAAATCGAGATGTTCGGCCGGTCGAAGCCCGAGACGAACACATCCGCCGAGCCGCCGAACAGCCGGTAGGCAATATCCTCCCGGGTGGAGGCGTCCGCCGTCGCTGTCAGCGCCACCAGCGCCGCGTCGGGGAAATCCTCGCGCAGACGACCCAGCGCCAGATAGTCCTCACGGAAGGAGTGGCCCCACTGGCTGATGCAGTGGGCCTCATCGATGGCGACGAGAGCGACGCCGAGCTTCTGCAGCGCCGCAATCATGCGGTCGGTCAACAGGCGCTCCGGCGACATGTAGAGAAGCCGCAGTTCACCCCGCGCCGCCTGCAGCCAGACGTCGACATTCTGCGTGCGGCTGTGGCCGGAATGGATGGCGCCGGCCGGAATGCCCGAAAGATTGAGGGCCGCGACCTGATCGTCCATCAGCGCAATCAGCGGCGAGACCACCACCGAGAGGCCGCCGAAGACAAGCGCCGGCAGCTGATAGCACAGCGACTTGCCCGCGCCCGTGGGCATGACCGCCAGCACCGGCCGGTGGGCAAGCACATGATCGACAACATGCTCCTGTCCGGGCCGGAAGCTGTCGAAGCCGAAGGTCTCGCGAAGCACCCGGCGCTTGGCCGCCTGCAGCTCCCCGGACAGTTCGACGGTCGCAGTCATCGCTCCCCCTAGAGCACTTCCAACCGAAGTGGATAGCGCTTCGCCTGAAAATGCTCTCGCGCGCCGCACCCCGTGGCCCCCCTCCCCGGGGGAGAGACGCCAGAAAAAAGGGCGGGCGGCCAGATGACCGCCCGCCCGGACTGCTCACTCTGCCGCGTGGGCCTCAGCCCGGCGCGCGATGCGAGGGGCTCACGCCGCCTCGGCTTCCTCGGAGGCCTCGGCCTCGGCGCGGGCGCGGTCAGCGGCGCCCTTGGCCGACGGGTCACGATCGACAAACTCGATCACGGCCACGGCGGCGTTGTCACCATGACGGAAGCCGGCCTTCAGCACGCGGGTGTAGCCACCAGCGCGGGAGGCATAGCGCGGGCCGAGCGTGTCGAACAGCTTGGCCACCAGAGCCTCGTCGCCGATCTGGGCGATGGCGAGACGACGGTTGGCAAGGCCACCCTTCTTGGCGAGGGTGACAAGCTTCTCGACCACCGGACGAAGGTCCTTCGCCTTCGGCAGGGTGGTGACGATCTGCTCGTGATCGATCAGCGACGCCGCCAGATTGGCGAACATGGACTTGCGGTGGGCGGACGTCCGGCCGAACTTCCGGCCGCTCTTGCGATGGCGCATGGCCCTCTCCTCGACTTCTTGTGGCAGCCGGGGCGGGAGACGCTGGCCTCACCGCCTCACCGGCTATCCTGTTCCAGGGGCCGGGGCGTCCGCCTCCCGGCGGTCGCGCTCCAGCAATCGATCTTGTCGCCCGAAGGGCGCGTCCGGCCGGATTGCCGCTCGCGTCCCCCGGGATGCCGCCGGGATCAGTACTGATGATCCTCGTAGCGCTTGGCGAGATCCTCGATGTTCTCCGGCGGCCAGTTCGGCACTTCCATGCCAAGATGGAGACCCATCTGGGCGAGAACTTCCTTGATCTCGTTCAGCGACTTGCGGCCGAAGTTCGGGGTGCGGAGCATCTCCGCCTCGGTCTTCTGGATCAGGTCGCCGATATAGACGATGTTGTCGTTCTTCAGGCAGTTCGCCGAGCGGACCGACAGCTCCAGCTCGTCCACCTTCTTCAGGAGGGCCGGGTTGAAGGCAAGTTCCGGAACGTCCTCGCGGACCTCCGCCTTGGTCGGCTCTTCGAAGTTGACGAAGATCGCCAGCTGGTCCTGAAGGATGCGCGCGGCATAGGCCACGGCATCATCAGGGGTCAGCGATCCATCGGTCTCCACCGAGAGGGTCAGCTTGTCATAGTCGAGAACCTGGCCCTCACGGGTGTTCTCGACGCGATAGCTGACCTTCTTCACCGGCGAGTAGACGCTGTCGACCGGGATGAGACCGATCGGGGCGTCCTCGGGCCGGTTGCGGTCGGCGGGCACATAGCCCTTGCCGGTGTTGACCGTGAACTCCATGCGGATCTCGGCGCCCTCGTCGAGGGTGCACAGGACCAGCTCGGGGTTCAGGACCTCAACGTCACCCACCACCTGGATGTCGCCCGCCGTCACGACGCCCGGACCCTGCTTGCGCACGACCATGCGCTTCGGGCCGTCGCCGCTCATGCGGATCGCGACTTCCTTGATGTTCAGGATGATGTCGGTGACATCCTCGCGCACGCCCGGAATGGACGAGAACTCGTGCAGCACACCGTCGATCTGCACCGACGTGATGGCTGCGCCCTGAAGCGAAGACAGAAGCACGCGCCGAAGGGCGTTGCCGAGCGTGAGACCGAAGCCACGCTCAAGGGGCTCGGCGATCACGGTCGCGACGCGCTTCGGATTTTCTCCAGGCCGAACGTCGAGCTTGTTCGGTCGGATCAGCTCCTGCCAGTTCTTCTGAATGCTCACGATCGTACCCTCAAGCTCCCAGGAAAGACCGGACGAGGCATGTCCACCTCGCCGCACCGGCCCGGGCTGAACAGGCCCATCCCCGGGGGTACCCTTTGCGACACCGGCCGTTCACCCGGCCGCCGAATCACCGGCCGGCCCCGAACTCGCGGCCGTGCCCTGAGACGAACCCGCCCGGCGCGCGGAAGACCTCCGGCACCGGGCGATCGCCTCGATCAGACGCGCCGACGCTTGCGCGGACGGCAGCCATTGTGCGGGATCGGCGTCACGTCGCGGATCGACGTCACCTGGAACCCGACAGACTGAAGCGCGCGCAGAGCCGACTCACGTCCCGAACCCGGACCGGAGACCTCGACCTCGACGGTCCGCATCCCGTGCTCCTGAGCCTTGCGCGCGGCATCCTCGGCGGCGATCTGCGCGGCATACGGCGTGGACTTACGGGAGCCCTTGAACCCCATCGCACCCGCGGACGACCAGGAGATGGTGTTGCCCTGCGCGTCGGTGATGGTGATCATGGTGTTGTTGAACGAGGCGTTCACATGCGCCACGCCCGACGAGATGTTCTTGCGTTCACGACGCTTAACGCGCGCGACTTCCTTAGCCATTTTATTCTACCCGATCCTTCAGGCGCGCCCGTAATGCCAGGCGCTCGGGATTGAAACCTTCAGCCTCCGCTCCGGACCCGGAGCGAAGTCAAGCTCACTTCTTCTTGCCGGCGATCGGCTTGGCCGGACCCTTGCGGGTGCGGGCATTGGTGTGGGTCCGCTGACCACGCACCGGCAGACCACGGCGATGCCGCAGGCCGCGATAGCAGCCGAGATCCATGAGCCGCTTGATGTTCATCGCGACTTCGCGGCGGAGATCACCTTCCACCACATATTCGCGATCGATGGTCTCACGGATCTGGATGACCTCGGCGTCCGAGAGCTCGTTGACGCGACGCTCGGGGGAGATCCCCACGCGCGCGACGATCTCCTTGGCCTTGGCCGGACCGATGCCGTGAATATACTGAAGCGCGATTTCAACGCGCTTGTTCGTCGGGATGTTGACGCCTGCGATACGGGCCACGTCGGTTCTCCTGGTCCCGGACTTCGGTCCGGGGCAATGTTCAGCCCTCGATGAGGCCGGACCCGCCCTCGAAAGACCTCCCGGTCGTCCGCGGGGCTCTGAAGGCCCGGTCATCGGCATCCTGCAGCGAAAGCGCCGGAGCGCGGACCTGCAGAACACGAAAATATGCGACCCGGCATCCGAGCCTGTCCGCCGCCGGAGGCTCGGCACCGATCGCATCCACTTCACCCAAGGGTGCGGGTAAATATCGGAACCCCACCCGTTCCGTCAACCCCGGAACGGCATGGGTGTTGCTTCCAGAGGCCGGTTTCCGGCCTCTTATCGCCACCGGAGGAGGAAGCGGACCGCGAATCCAGCCCGCGGAAGGCTCCGATGGGGCGGGACGGCAGGCGAACCCGCCATCCCGCGTCGTCAGGTGATTCCCTCGCGCCTCAGGCGCTGGCCGCCGGAGCGAGGATCTCGTCGAGGGACTTCGTCACGCTGTCGATCGGCGCCATGCCGTCGACGGTCGTGAGAATGCCCTTGGCGCCATAATAGGGCGACAGCGCCGCCGTCAGCGCATTGAACTCCGCCAGGCGCTTCTTCAGCACCTCCGGATTATCGTCCTTGCGCACCGGCTGGCCGGCAGCCGCCGCCTCTTCGGCGCGCTTCAGGATACGGCCGAGGAGAGCTTCCTCGTCCACCTGGAACTCGACGACCGCGTCAAGCTTCAGGCCCTTGGACTCCAGAAGCTTCTCCAGCGCGTCCGCCTGGGCGACGGTGCGCGGGAAGCCATCGAGCACGAAGCCCTTCTTGGCATCCGGCTCGTCGATGCGGTCGGAAACGATGCCGATGACGATCTCGTCGGAAACGAGGCCGCCGGCATCCATGATAGCCTTGGCCTTCTTGCCGATCTCCGTGCCGGCGGCAACCGCCGCCCGCAGCATGTCACCGGTCGAGAGCTGCACGATGCCGTACTTCTCGACCAGACGGGTCGCCTGGGTGCCCTTGCCTGCGCCCGGAGGTCCCAGCAGGATCAGTCTCATTTCTTCTTGCCCCTGAGCTTCGCTTTCCTCACCAACCCCTCATACTGATGAGCCAGCAGGTGACCCTGCACCTGTGCGACGGTGTCCATCGTCACGCTCACCACGATGAGAAGCGACGTGCCTCCGAAATAGAACGGAACGCCGGTCGCCGAAATCAGAAATTCCGGCAGGAGACAAATCACCACGAGATAAGCCGCGCCCAGCACGGTGATGCGAGTTAGCACATGGTCGATATAGGTCGCGGTGCGCTCGCCCGGGCGGATGCCCGGGATAAAGCCGCCATGCTTCTTGAGGTTGTCGGCCGTCTCCGTGGGATTGAAGACGATCGCGGTATAGAAGAAGGCAAAGAAGACGATCATGGCGGCATAGAGCGCCATGTAGATCGGCTGACCATGGCCAACCAGCGACGAGATGGTGGTAAGCCATCCGGTCGAATCGGCATTGGCAAAGCTGGCGAGCGTCGCCGGAATCATCAGCAGCGACGAGGCGAAGATCGGCGGAATCACGCCGGCGGTGTTGAGCTTCAGGGGAAGATGCGAGCTTTCACCCTGATAGACCTTATTGCCGACCTGACGCTTCGGATACTGGATCAGCAACCGGCGCTGGGCCCGCTCCATGAACACGATGGCGCCGATGACGACCACCGAGAGCACGATGAAGCCGAGAATCACCGCCGTGGAGATCGCGCCCTGACGGCCGAGTTCCAGGGTGCCGGCGATGGCGATCGGCAGTTCCGCCACGATACCGGCGAAGATGATCAGCGAGATGCCGTTGCCGATGCCGCGGCTGGTGATCTGCTCGCCCAGCCACATCAGGAACATGGTGCCGCCGAGAAGGGTCAGCGTCGCCGAGAGCAGGAAGAAGGGTCCCGGCTCCATCACCACGCCCGCCGAGCTCTGCAGGCCGACCGCGATGCCATAGGCCTGGAACAGGCCGAGCACGACGGTGCCGTAGCGGGTGTACTGGTTGATGGTCTTCCGGCCCGCCTCGCCTTCCTTCTTCAGCGCTTCCAGCGAGGGGATGACCGTCGTCAGAAGCTGCACGATGATGGAGGCGGAGATGTAGGGCATGATGCCCAGGGCGAAGATGGCCATACGGCTCACCGCGCCACCGGAGAACATGTTGAAGAGGCCGATCAGGCCGCTCTGGGCCTGATTGAACGCCTGGGCCAGGGCGGCCGGATCGATTCCCGGCAGCGGCAGATAGGTGCCGAGACGGTAGACGATCAGCGCACCCAGCGTGAACCAGATCCGCTTCTTCAGGTCGTCGGCCTTGGCGAAGGCCGAAAAATTCAGGTTCGACGCGAGCTGTTCTGCCGCCGATGCCATAAGTGCGCTCCGCAGGTTCACGCGGGCGGGCGCAGCCGGTTGGGGGCCGCACCCTCGGGGAGGTCGTTGGCGCCGGCCCCTCCCCTCCCCGGACGGGAAAGATGAGGTACCCCCGACGCCGATCGGGCGGGGCACCGGTTCCCCGGATACCCCGCCCTCACATCAGGTCAGTCCGTTATCCGATCGGGCGGAGGACGGGTCACGCGGCCTCGACAGCAGCGGAAATAACCGTCACCGAACCACCGGCCTTCTCGACCGCCTCGATGGCGGCGCGGGAGGCGCCGGCCACTTCGAACTTGAGGGCGATGGTGATCTCACCGTCGTTCAGGAGGCGGATGCCATCCTTGGCTCGGCGGACGATGCCCGAGGCGACGAGCGCCTCGATGGTGACGACGGCGGCCGGATCGATCCGGCCAGCCTCAACGGCAGCCTGCACCTTGCCGACAGCGATCACATTGTAATCGCGGGCGAAGATGTTGTTGAAGCCACGCTTCGGCAGGCGCCGATGCAGCGGCATCTGGCCGCCCTCGAAGCCGTTGATGGCCACGCCCTGACGGGACTTCTGGCCCTTGACGCCACGACCCGCGGTCTTGCCCTTGCCGGAGCCAATGCCGCGGCCAACGCGCTTGCGGACCTTGAAGGCGCCGGGATTGTCAACGATCTCGTTGAGCTTCATGGAACCGGCCTCCTCAGCCTTCGTTCACGACGCGAACGAGGTGAGCGACCTTGGCCACCATGCCGCGAACAGCCGGGGTATCCTCCAGAGTGGAGCGGCGGTGCAGCTTGTTGAGGCCCAGGCCGACCAGCGTCGCACGCTGTTCGGACGGCCGGCGGATCGGGCTGCCGACCTGCTCGACCGTGATCGTCTTGACGGTGTCGTTCATCGGAAGATCCCTTCCCCGACCGAAGCCCGGTGCGGGACCCGCTCAAGGGCTCCGCCGGCTTCATCTCGTTGTCTTCCCGCCGGCAGACGGTCAATCCGTCCCGGCGATCGCTCGTCCCGGTATTTCCTGCCGCGGCGAGGAAGTCGGGTGTTCAGGCCGTCTCTATTCACGGGAACAGGCAGCCTGTCAACAGAACACGGCCCAGAGCCTAAGCCTCGGGCCGCGTCCCGGTCATTTTCGCAAGGCGGATCAGCCCTCGGCGGACACCGCATCGGCGTCGATATCGCGCCGGCGGGCCTGGAGGGTGGAGACCTTGAGGCCGCGACGGGCAGCCACGGAGCGCGGGGAGTCCTCGCGCTTCAGGGCGGCGAACGTGGCGCGGACCATGTTGTAGGGGTTGGAGGAGCCGAGGGACTTCGCCACGACATCCTGCACGCCAAGCGTCTCGAAGACAGCGCGCATCGGGCCACCGGCGATGATGCCGGTACCGGCGGGCGCAGCCCGGAGGATCACCTTGCCCGCACCCCAGCGGCCGGCAACGTCGTGATGCAGGGTCCGACCCTCGCGGAGCGGAACCCGGACCAGCGTGCGCTTGGCGGCTTCCGTCGCCTTGCGAATCGCTTCCGGCACTTCCCGCGCCTTGCCGTGGCCGTAGCCGACCCGGCCGCGCTGGTCACCGACCACCACGAGAGCGGCGAAGCCGAAGCGCCGACCGCCCTTCACAACCTTGGCGACGCGGTTGATGTGGACGAGCTTGTCGACGAATTCGCTCTCGCGCTCGCCCCGCTCGCCGCGCTCCCGCTCGTGCCCGTCACGCGCCATATCCGAACGTCCTTCAAATCTGGTTCCGCTACCGCGGGGAAGAGCCGACCTCAGAAGTCGAGGCCGCCCTCACGCGCCGCGTCGGCGAGCGCCTTGACGCGCCCATGATAGATGTAGCTGCCGCGATCGAACACCACCTGGGTGATGCCCGCCGCAAGAGCCCGCTCCGCGATCAGCTTGCCGACAGCCTGAGCCGCCGCAGCATCGGCGCCGGTCTTGAGACCCGCGCGCAGATCCTTCTCCAGGGTAGACGCAGCGACGACCGTACGGCCGACAGCATCGTCGATCACCTGAGCGTAGATCTGCTTGGAGGAGCGGAACACTGAGAGACGCGGCCGCCCGTAGGAGGCCGCCTTGATAGCCCGGCGCACGCGCGCGCGGCGCCGCAGCAGGGAGGTCTTGGCCTGAGACATCGGACCGGTCCTTACTTCTTCTTGCCTTCCTTGCGGACGACGAACTCGTCCGAATAACGAACGCCCTTGCCCTTGTAGGGCTCCGGCGGACGCCATTCGCGGATCTTGGCCGCGACCTGACCAACCTGCTGGCGGTCAATGCCGGAGACCAGGATCTCGGTCGGCTTGGGGCACACGACGGAAATGCCTTCCGGGATCGGGAAGAGCACATCATGGCTATAACCCAGCGACAGGTTCAGGTTCTTGCCCTGAACGGCCGCCTTGTAGCCGACGCCGGTGATTTCGAGCTTGCGCTCGAACCCCTTGGAGACGCCAACCACCAGGTTGTTCACCATCGTGCGAGACATGCCCCACACCGAACGAGCCAGCTTGGACTCGTCCCGCGGCTGCACGGAAACACCGTTTTCAGTCAGTTCGACCGAAACGAGATCATGGGCCACGAACGACAGGGTCCCTTTCGGGCCCTTGACAGAAATGGACTGTCCGTCGACCGTCGCCGTGATCCCTGCCGGAACGGGGACCGGCTTCTTGCCAATACGCGACATGAGATCACCCTCAACGGTTCGCGTGTCAAACCTGAGCAGCGGCTCTGCCAGCGTCAGAAGACGCGGCAGAGAACCTCGCCACCGACGTTCTGGTCGCGCGCCTCGTGATCGCTCATCACGCCCTTCGGCGTGGAGAGGATCGAGAGGCCGAGACCGTTGGCGACGCGCGGGAGGGCGTTCACCGAAGCGTAGACCCGACGGCCTGGCTTCGAAACACGCTGAATCTCGCGGATCACCGGCTCGCCGTCGAAGTATTTCAGCTCGATCTCCAGCTCCGACTTGCCGCCGTCGAACTCCACCGCGGCATAGCCACGGATGAAGCCCTCAGCCTGGAGAACATCGAGAACGCGAGCACGCAGCTTGGAGGCCGGCGTGCTCACCTTGGACTTCCGCCGCATCTGCGCGTTGCGGATGCGGGTCAGCATATCGCCCAAGGGATCGGTCATGGTCATGGGACCGGTCTCCTTACCAGCTCGACTTCACAAGGCCCGGGATGAGCCCAAGGCTCCCGAGCTCGCGCAGCGCAACACGCGACATCTTCAGCTTGCGATAGTAGGCGCGCGGACGCCCAGTCACTTCGCAGCGGTTGCGCACGCGGATCTCCGCGGAGTTGCGCGGCAGCTCGGCCAGCTTCAGCCGGGCCGAGAAGCGCTCCTCCATGGACAGCGACTCGTCATTCGCGGTAGCCTTCAGCGCGGTGCGCTTCGCCTTGAACCGCTCGACGAGCTTCTGCCGCCGCTTGTTGGTCTCGATCGCGCTCTTTTTCGCCATCGTCCTAACCCCGTCGTCCCTGACTCACTGCCGGAAGGGGAAGTTGAAAGCCTTGAGCAGAGCCCGGGCTTCATCATCCGTCTGGGCGGTGGTGCAGACGATGATGTCCATACCCCACACCTGATCAACCTTGTCGTAGTTGATCTCCGGGAAAATGATGTGCTCCTTGATACCCATGGCGTAGTTGCCACGACCATCAAAGGACTTGGGGTTCAGGCCGCGGAAGTCACGAACGCGCGGGAGCGCGATGGTGACCAGGCGATCCAGGAACTCGTACATCTGGGCGCGCCGCAGCGTCACCTTGGCACCGAGCGGCATGTTCTCGCGAACCTTGAAGTTCGCGATGGCCTTGCGCGCCCGGGTGATGACCGGCTTCTGGCCAGCGATCGCGGCGAGATCCGCCGCGGCCACCTGGACCTTCTTGGTGTCGCCGACGGCTTCACCAACGCCCATGTTGAGCACGATCTTGTCGAGAGCGGGAACCTGCATCGGGTTCGCGTAACCGAACTCCTCGACAAGCTTCGCACGCACGCTCTCGGCGTAGAACTTCTTGAGCCGCGGCTCGTAAGCTGCCTCAGCCATCGATCGTCTCTCCCGACCGCTTCGCGACGCGCACCTTGCGGCCGTCCTCCAGGATCTTGAAGCCGACGCGGGTCGGCTGACCATCCCGGGGATCGGAGATCGCCAGATTCGACACGTGAATCGGCGCCTCCTTGGCGATGATGCCGCCTTCCTGGGTCTGCGACTGCTTCTGATGCCGCCGCACGATATTGATGCCACGAACCACCGCCCGATTCTCGGACGGGATCACCCGAAGCACCTCACCCGACTTGCCCTTGTCACGGCCAGCGAGCACGACGACCTTGTCGCCCTTCCGGATTTTCGCGGCCATCACAGCACCTCGGGCGCAAGCGAGATGATCTTCATGTGATTCTTCGCCCGGAGCTCACGCGGCACTGGTCCGAAGATACGGGTCCCGATCGGCTCTTTCTGATTGTTAATCAGGACCGCAGCATTGCGGTCGAACCGGATCACGCTTCCGTCGGGACGACGAATGTCTTTTGCCGTGCGAACGACGATCGCCTTCATGACGTCGCCTTTCTTCACACGACCGCGCGGCGTCGCTTCCTTCACGGAAACGACGATGACGTCCCCGACGCTCGCGTACTTACGCTTCGAGCCGCCGAGTACCTTGATGCACATCACTCGACGGGCGCCGGAATTGTCGGCGACGTCGAGATTGGTCTGCATCTGGATCATGACGCATCCCCTCGCTGTCCAAATTTGCCGGGCGGGTATGGAACGCCCGGCGCTCTATGTCAATAACGTGTCAGCCGCTAATGACCTCGCCGGACGGTGCAACCGCCCCGACGACCACCCAACGCTTGTTCTTGGAGATCGGGCGGCTCTCTTCGATCACCACCGTATCACCAGTCTTGTACTTGTTGGCCTCGTCGTGGGCCTGGTACTTCTTCGAACGACGCACCACCTTCTTGAGAAGAGGATGGGTAAAACGACGCTCGACGCGGACAACAACCGTCTTGTCGGTCTTGTCGCTCACGACGATGCCCTGGAGGACGCGCTTCGGCATGTCCTTCTCCTCAACCCTTGGACTTGTCAGCGAGGATCGTCTTGATCCGCGCGATGTCCCGGCGCACCTGACGCTGGCGCGCGGTGTTCTCGAGCTGACCGGTCGCCTTCTGGAAGCGCAGGTTGAACTGCTCCTTCTTGAGCCCGGCGAGCTCGTCGACGAGCTCGTCGGGCGTCTTGGCCCGAACGTCGCTGGCCTTCATGGCTCCACTCCTCGACTAGACTCGCCTTACTCGGCGATTCGCTGCACGAACCGGGTGCGGATCGGGAGCTTGGCGGCGCCAAGACGCAGAGCCTCACGGGCCACGTCCTCGGCAACGCCGTCGATCTCGAACATCACACGGCCCGGCTTGACCTTGGCCGCCCAGTACTCGGGCGCGCCCTTGCCCTTACCCATACGCACTTCGGTCGGCTTGGACGACACCGGCACGTCGGGGAAGATGCGGATCCAGACCCGACCCTGGCGCTTCATCTGGCGGGTGATCGCGCGGCGAGCCGCCTCGATCTGCCGCGCAGTGACCCGCTCGGGCTCCAGCGCCTTCAGGCCGAAGGCGCCGAAATTGAGGTCGAAGCCGCCCTTGGCCAGACCGGAAATCCGGCCCTTGAACTGCTTGCGGAACTTGGTGCGCTTCGGTTGAAGCATCGTCGGTGCTCCCGATTAGTCCTTCACCCGCGCCACTCAGGCCGCGGCGTCGTTGCGGCGACGGCCGCTACGCTCGCCACCACCCTCGCTGGCTTCCAGCGCCCGCCGCTCGGAGGCCATCGGATCATGCTCAAGGATTTCACCCTTGAAGATCCAGACCTTCACGCCGCAGGTGCCATAGGCCGTCTTGGCGGTCGCCACGCCGTAGTCGATATCGGCGCGCAGCGTGTGCAGCGGCACACGGCCTTCGCGATACCACTCCATGCGAGCGATTTCAGCGCCGCCGAGGCGGCCCGAGCAGTTGATGCGGATGCCTTCGGCGCCCAGACGGATCGCCGACTGCACAGCCCGCTTCATCGCGCGGCGGAACGCCACACGACGCTCGAGCTGCTGCGCGATCGACGCGGCCACCAGGGTGGCGTCCACTTCCGGCTTGCGCACTTCAACGATGTTGAGGTGCACCTCGGAGGTGGTCATCGTGCCGATCTTCTTGCGCAGCTTGTCGATATCGGCGCCCTTCTTGCCGATAACGACACCCGGACGGCCCGAGTGGATCGTCACCCGGCACTTCTTGTGCGGGCGCTCGATCACGACCTTGGACACGGCCGCCTGCTTGAGCTCGGCGAGCAGCGCATTCCGGATCTTCAGATCCTCGTGCAGCATGTCACCGTAGGTGCCCTTCTCGGCATACCAGCGGGAATCCCACGTGCGGTTGATCCCGAGGCGCAGGCCGATCGGATTGACTTTCTGACCCATCAGGCCGCCTCCTCGTTTTCCCGAACCACGATGGTCAGGTTCGAGAAGAACTTCTGGACCTTGCCGACGCGGCCGCGACCACGCGGGTTGAACCGCTTGATCACCAGGGCCTTGCCAACGTGGGCCTCGGCGACGACGAGATTGTCGACGTCGAGATCATGGTTGTTCTCGGCATTGGCGATCGCGGATTCGAGCGTCTTCTTGACGTCGACCGCGATGCGCTTCCGCGAGAATTCCAGGTCGGCGAGTGCAGCGCCGACCTTCTTGCCCCGGATCAGGCCGGCAACGAGGTTCAGCTTGCGCGGAGAGATGCGCATGTTGCGCGTCACCGCCTGAGCCTCGGTGTCCTTCAGCGTGCGCTCGCGCTTCTGCTTGCTCATCGCTTACTTCCTCTTGGCCTTCTTGTCAGCGGCATGGCCATAGAAGGTCCGGGTCGGCGCGAACTCGCCGAACTTGTGACCGACCATGTCCTCCGAGACGAGAACCGGAACGTGCTTGTGGCCGTTGTGCACGCCGAACGTCAGACCCACAAAGTGGGGCAGGATCGTCGAGCGACGGCTCCAGATCTTGATGACCTCGTTACGGGTCGACGAACGCGCCTTCTCGGCTTTCTTCAGGAGATAGCCGTCGACGAACGGACCCTTCCAGACGGAACGTGCCACGGTCCTACCCCTTACTTCTTCGCGTGCCGGCTACGCACGATGAACTTCTGCGTCTCTTTGTTCCGACGCGTCTTCTTGCCCTTGGTCGGCTTGCCCCACGGAGTGACCGGGTGACGACCGCCCGAGGTCCGGCCTTCACCACCACCATGCGGATGGTCGACCGGGTTCATCGTGACGCCGCGGTTATGCGGACGCTGGCCAAGCCACCGGTTGCGACCGGCCTTGCCCAGATTGGTGTTCATGTGATCCGGGTTGGACACCGCACCAACGGTGGCCGCGCAGGTGCCGAGGATACGGCGCTGCTCGCCCGAATTCAGGCGCAGGATCACATAGCCCTGGTCACGACCGACGATCTGGGCATAGGCGCCCGCGGACCGCGCGATCTGACCACCCTTGCCCGGCTTCATCTCCACATTGTGGACGATGGTGCCGACCGGCATGGCTTCCAGCGGCATCGCGTTGCCCGGCTTCACGTCAGCGGCCCGCGAAGAGATCACGGCGTCGCCAACGGCCAGGCGCTGCGGCGCCAGGATGTAGGCCAGCTCGTCGTCCTCATAACGGATGAGGGCGATGAAGGCGGTACGGTTCGGGTCGTACTCGATCCGCTCGACCACACCCGGCACGTCATACTTGCGCCGCTTGAAGTCGATGATGCGGTAGGTCCGCTTGTGACCACCGCCACGGAACCGAACGGTCACGCGGCCGAGGTTGTTGCGGCCGCCCGAGGACGACAGACCTTCGGTCAGCGTCTTGACGGGCTTGCCCTTGAAGAGCTCCGACCGGTCGACGATGACCAGCTGGCGCTGGCCCGCCGTCGTCGGCTTGAAATGCTTCAGTGCCATCTCGCGTGCCCTCTCACAGGCCCGTGGTGATGTCGATCGACTGGCCCTCGGCGAGGGTCACAATCGCGCGCTTCACATCGGACTGCTGGCCAAGCTGGCCGCGGAACCGCTTCACCTTGCCCTTGCGGACCAGGGTGTTCACCTTGGTGACGGTGACGCCGAAGAGGGCCTCGACCGCCGCCTTGATTTCCGGCTTCGTAGCCGTGTTCGCAACCTGGAACACGACCTTGTTCTGCTCGGTCTGGATCGTCGCCTTCTCGGAGATGATCGGGCGGACGATCACGTCATAGTGCTTCAGGTTGGTCACTGGAACCGCTCCTCGAGGCCGCTGATGGCAGCCTTCGTCAGCACCAGCGTGTCGCGCCGCAGAATGTCGTACACGTTGATGCCCTGAATCGGCAGGACGTCAATGTGCGGGATGTTCTGCACCGACAGCCGGAAGTTGGCGTCGATCTCGGAGCCGCCAACGAAGAGAGCGCTCGTCACGCCCAGCTTCTCCAGCTGCCCCTTGGCCACCTTCGTCTTCACCTCGGGCGCCGCCACGTCGTCGACGATGATCAGGCTGCCCGCCTTCACCTTCGCCGAGAGCGCATGACGCAGGCCGAGGGCCCGGACCTTCTTCGGCAGGTCATGCTCATGAGAGCGCACGACCGGGCCGAAAGCCTTGCCGCCGCCGCGGAACTGCGGAGCGGAGGTGGCACCGTGACGGGCGCCGCCAGAACCCTTCTGGCGGACGGCCTTCTTCTTCGAGCGGTTGATCTCGGAACGGATCTTGCTCTTGTGCGTGCCAGCCTGGCGCTTTGCGAGCTGCCAGCGGATCACGCGGTAGATCAGATCAGAGCGCGGCTCGAGACCGAAGATCTCGTCAGAGATCGTGATCGAGCCGGCATCATCACCGGTAAGCGTCTTGACTGCGAAATCCATCACGCCTCTCCCTCGGCCGGAGCCTGGGCCTCAGCGGCAGTGGCCTCGCGGAAGCGGAACGCGCCGGGAACCGGGACGTCCTTCGGCAGGGCCTTCTTCACCGCGTCGCGGATCAGAATGAAGCCACCCTTGGAGCCGGGAACCGCGCCTTCGATCAGGATCAGACCACGCTCGACGTCGGTCCGGACCACCTTGAGATTCTGGGTGGTGACCCGCTCGACACCGAGATGACCGGCCATCTTCTTGTTCTTGAAGACCTTGCCGGGATCCTGACGGCCACCGGTCGAACCGTGGGAACGGTGCGACACGGACACGCCGTGGGTGGCACGCAGACCGGCGAAGTTCCAGCGCTTCATGGCGCCGGCAAACCCCTTACCGATCGTGGTGCCAGTCACATCGACGAACTGACCCGCAATGAAATGATCCGCGGTCAGCTCAGCGCCGACGGCGATCACGTTGTCCTCGGTCACGCGGAATTCCGCGAGTTGACGCTTGGGCTCGACTTCCGCAACCGCGAAATGCCCACGCATCGCCTTCGAGGTGTTCTTGGCCTTGGCGCGACCGACGCCGAGCTGGAGGGCTGTGTAGCCGTCCTTCTCGGTCGTGCGATGCGCAACGACCTGGCAATTTTCCAGTCTCAGCACGGTGACGGGAACATGCTCGCCGGCGTCCGTGTAGACCCGGGTCATGCCCACCTTCTGTGCGATCACCCCTGAGCGCATTGGGGCACTCCTTCAGTCGATCGAGCAGCGGGTCAGAGCTTGATCTCGACATCCACGCCGGCGGCGAGGTCGAGCTTCATAAGCGCGTCCACCGTCTGCGGGGTCGGATCGATGATGTCGAGGAGCCGCTTATGGGTGCGGATCTCGAACTGCTCCCGGCTCTTCTTGTCGATGTGCGGCGACCGATTGACCGTGAATTTTTCAATTCGGGTCGGAAGGGGGACAGGACCGCGCACCTGCGCGCCCGTCCGCTTCGCCGTGTTCACGATCTCGCGGGTCGACGCATCGAGCACGCGATGGTCGAACGCCTTGAGACGGATTCGGATATTCTGGCCGTTCATAGCGCCCTCGATTCAAAGCGCGTCGTGAAAAGAGCGGGGCGCGCCAGGCTTACGGGCGCGCCCCCGCCCTCGTTC
>JBOGCN010000029.1:0-32751 GCA_050689115.1 Segnochrobactraceae bacterium EtOH-i3
TCAGGCGCGGATCCTGGCCTGCATCTGGGCGCGCATGTCGCGGCCACCGACCAGCTTTTCCACCACCAGAAACAGCCCGCCGCCCGCCTTTTCCCAGAGGTGCCCGATGGCCCGCTTTTCCGCGGTATCGGCACCATCGGCAAGGTGGGCGCCCTTGTACTCGATGACGAGCAGGCGCCCGTCCTCAAGCTCGGCGATGAAATCGGGATAGAAATAGTCCGTGGCGGTGGGCAGGCAGAAGGATTCCCTGTCGCGGGCAACATTGCGCAGCCAGAATTTCACCTCCGGCAGGCTGTCGAGAGCCTGGGCGCACTGCACTTCCTCGCCATCATCGGCGCCATCGAAGGCGGGGATGCGGTCGGGACCGAGAAAGTGCTTCTTGGCCTTCCACTTGCCGCGATAGAGTTTCTGGCCCTGATAGACGCCGGCGCGGAAGGTGAAGCCGGTCTCGAAGGAGGTTTCCACCCGGGCGTCCGGGGCGAACAGGCAGTGCTGGAAGGCGCGCTCGCGCTCCTGTTTCAGGATGGCCTCCAGCCGGCTGCGCACCGCCCGGCCGAGGATGAACTTGCAGCGCATCAGTGCCGCCAGCGCGAGGCCGCGGGTGACGAGGAGATGCTGCACCAGATCCGACAGCCAGCGGGTCAGCTCGCGCGGATGCAGGTTGTTCTGCCGGTTTTCGCGCAGCAGGAACTGCACCAGCGCTTCCGCCGTCCAGCCCTCGGCCGGAATGTCCAGGGCGAGCTGCGTGTCCTCCGAGGCGAACTGATAGCTGATGCGGGTGCCATCCAGATCAATCTCGAAGGTGTTGGCGAGATCGCGGATGGCGAAGTCGGTCTCGGACAGCCGGGCGGAATGATCCTGCAGGGACCAGTCGGCGGCATAGAGGAAGGTGTCGCTGTCGGCGAACTCGAACTGCCCCTGCACCTCGGCCATCAGGCGGGGCACGCGCAGCACCTCGCCGCGCTCGGCCGGCGGCAGCACGGCCTTCACATCGGCCCGATAGCGCGTGACGGCCTCGCGGAAGCCGGGGGCGGCGGTGGCGGGCAGGGCGGCGGCGATCGTGCGTTCCAGCTCCGGCCCCACCCAGCCGGTGATGGCCACCTCCAGCCGGCCGCCGGGCACCGCCCGCACCGCGACCCCCGGATGCATCGCCAGACTGCGCGCCAGCTCCGGCGCCGCCGTCACCTCATGGCGGAACACCGCGGGGGCAGCCGGACGCGCGCCGAACAGGCTCTCCTCGCCCCAGTCGAGATTTCCCTGCTGCGGCGCCGGCTGGATGGCATCCGCGGCTTCCTCCTCGTCGAAGCCCATCTCAACCAGCCGGTCGACCAGCGCCCGGGCGGCATCGCCGAAGCGGGCTTCGGAGACATGGGCATAGGCGCGGTTCAGCTCGGGGGCCGGGCGGCGGCGGGCATAGGGCATGCGCAGCACCCGGCCCAGAAGCTGTTCCACGTTGACGGCACTCTGGATGCGTGCCACCGAGCAGAACACATAGGCAAAGGAGCAGTCCCAGCCCTCCTTCAGGGCCTCCACGGTGATGATGTACTCGATCTTCGTGCGCGGATCGAACAGGTTGATGCCATCCAGCTCGCGCTGGTCGCCGGTGGCGACGGCGATCTGGTCGGCCGGAATATTCTCGCTCTCGATCAGATAGGTCCGCAGCACCTCGACAGTGACCTCCTGATCCTTGGGCTGGGCCTGAAACAGGACGATCGGACGGATATAATCCGGATCCGTCCCGGCGATTTTGGCCAGATCCGCGCGGGCGGACAGGGCGCCGGAGACGGCATTCTGCCAGGTGTCGTGCTCGGAGAGCAGGATCGGCAGCTTGATCATGTCCTCCGCCTTCAGCTCCTGGGCGGTGACACTATAAAGGATGTTGGAGTTTGCCCGCGGGGTGGCGGAGAATTCGATGATGGCGGCCGGGTTCACCCGGGCCTGCATTTCCCGCGTCAGGCCGGTGACGGCGTTGTGGGCCTCGTCCACGATCATCAGCGGCCGCTGGATGTGCATCAGGTTGGCGAACGAGAACTTCACCGTGCCATCGGGGAGCGTCTCCAGACCGGCCGGCCGGTGCGCGAGACCGGTGAAATGCGGCTCCAGATCCTCATGATGGGCATAGACCTTGCGGCCTTCGGTGTTGGACACCCGAAGGGACTGGATGGTGCCGACCACCACGCAGCAGGCATCGCGCAGGTCCTGGGGCCGGAGGAGGGTGAAATCGGCAATGTCGAACACCCGCACCCGCCCGCCAAAAGCCTCGTCCAGCGCCTGCCGATAGGGGTGGCGCGGGTTCTTCAGGGCGTCGGCGGTCTGCTGGCGGATGGTGTTGGAGGGCACCAGCCACAGCACGAGGGGATAATCCTTCTCCAGCCAGGCATCCCGGGCGATGCCGATGGCGTGGGCGGCCAGCACCGTCTTGCCGCCGCCGGTGGGCAGGCGCAGGCAGACATAGGGCACGCCGGGCAGATCCGACAGCGGCCGGTAGGGGCTGGCGTGGCCCTTCAGCCGGGCGGCCAGCTCCGGCTCGGCGATCATGTCCTTGTAGGCCCCGGCCGGCCCGGCAACCCGGGCAGTCTCCAGATAGCGGCGCAGGGTGGAAAGGGTGTCGCTCTGATAGCGCTTCAGCTTCATCATTCGCCCCGTTATCGCCGCGCCTTGATGTCATAGGGCGTCTGCCGGAAGGTGATCCCCTCCCGCTCCAGCGTGGCCGGGGCGAGGCGGGACTGTTCGCCATAGACCGTCAGCGGACCGGCAAAGGCCGGATCGGCGGCGGCAATCGCGCTGCGGATCAGCGCCAGCGTCGCCCGGGTCAGCACGTTGCCGCCGGCCGGCCGGCGGTCGCCGAGGATGCCATTATAGAGCAGGGCAAGGGCCCGGCCGTCATGAAAGCCGAGGAAGGGGCTGTCGCCGGCGCCCTGCCAGGGCGTGCCGGTCTCGGAAAACCAGACATGGGCGGCCAGCACCGGAAAGCGGATGTCGGCGCGGATCTGCCCGTCGGCATCGAACACCGGCGGCCCCAGCCGATAGAACCGCACCCCGCCGCCGCCCTGCCAGCCGACGCTTTCCGAGATGCCGCCCTGCTCGCCGGCGATCACTTTCCGCAGCCGCGGCACGCAATGGGTGATGGCATGGTCGCCCATCTCGATGCCGATATAACGCCGCCCCATCTTGTGCGCGACCGCCGCCGTGGTGCCGGAGCCCAGAAAGGAATCCAGCACCAGGTCGCCGGGGTTGGTGGCGATGTGGAGAATGCGTTCGATCAGGCGCTCGGGCTTGGGACTCTCAAACGCAGCGACTTTTCCAAATAGAGCGTGAATTTCTTTTTTTGATTCGTCGGTGTGCCCAACCTCCTCGGAGGGCCACCATGTCCAAGGCGCCACGCCCGGCACCTCGCTTAAATAGCGGATAATGTTTGGCTGCCCCTTGCCGTCCTTTCCAAAGTATATACGACCTTCAGAATTTAATCTATGATATGTGTCTTTTGATATACCCCAACATCTTCCTTGGGGCGGGCGGTGCTTTGCCCCGCCCGGGGTTGTTATTTCATAGAATTGTTCAGCAGTGGCATGCCCTTCTTGGGCGGTCATGGGAATTGGCCGCCATCGCCCTTTTGGATCGTCGTTTGGATTTTTATATACTTTTGCCTGAGCTTCTGTGAGTTTAACAAGATTTCTATATTTTTTAAAGGCTTTTTGATTTTGAGAGTAGCAATATATGTACTCATGAACATCCCCTATGGCTTCTCTATTTTCTCTTGAGTATCTTTTCTGCCAAATATTGCTAGCTATGAAGGAACTGCGCCCGAAAATCTCGTCCATCAGGACCTTGAGATAATGGCCTTCGTTATCGTCGATGGAGACCCAGATGGAGCCGTCCTCGCTGAGGAGGTCGCGCAGCAGCTCCAGCCGCGGCGCCATCATGGCCAGCCAGCGGGTGTGCTCCAGATTGTCGTCATAGTGCTCGAAGGCGGAGCGGGTGTTGTAGGGCGGGTCGATGTAGATGCATTTCACCCGGCCGGCATAGAAGGGCAGAAGCGCCTTCAGGGCATCGAGATTGTCGCCGTGGATGAGCATGTTGGGGCTGGCGGGATCGCCGGCGGAGTGCTCGGGCTGTTCTTCCAGCAGGCGATAGGGCACGCGGCCGGCCGTGCGCAGGTCTTCGTCTCGGGTCAGCCAGTGCAGGATCGGCATGTCTCACCGTGTCGCGTCTTCGGGTCGGTGCGGCGGGGGCGACCGGGCGTCTCCGCTGCTCCTCCTTCCCTTAGCGCGGCTTGGTGCCGGGCGCACCCGTCATGAGGCCGCGCGGGCGCCCTGGAGGTCCGGCCGGGGGCGTCGGTCCGGATCGGGATCGCTCTGGCTGGCGGGGCGCGCTTCAGGCTGCGGCGGCCAGCAGCTGGCGGGTGTAGTCATGGCGGGGATTGGCCCAGAGCTCCGTCGCCGGGGCCGCCTCCACGATCTCGCCGGCGCGCATGACGATCACGTCGTCGGACATGTAGCGGACCACGGCGAGATCATGGGAAATGAACAGCAGCGTCAGCCCGTGTTCCCGTTTCAGCTCGACCAGAAGGTTCAGGATCTGCGCCTGAACCGAGACGTCGAGCGCCGATACCGGTTCGTCGCAGATGACCACGTCGGGCTTCAGGATCAGGGCGCGGGCGATGGCGATGCGCTGGCGCTGGCCGCCGGAAAATTCGTGCGGCAGACGCGCCAGCGCCGTCTGCGGCAGCCCCACCTCGTCCAGACTGGTGCGGATGCGCCGGGCGATCCCGGCGCGGTCCGTCTCCCCGCTGGCCCGCAGCACGTCGCCCAGCAGGGCCGCCACGCTCTTGCGCGGGTTGAGGGAGGCAAACGGATCCTGGAAGATCATCTGCAGCCGACGCCGGGCCGGACGAAGCGCGGCTGCCGACAGCCCGTCGATCCGGGTGCCGGCCAGATGGATCGACCCGGTCGCGGGGCGCACCAGACCGAGGATCGCCCGGGATAGCGAGGACTTGCCGCAGCCGGATTCCCCGACGAGGCCGAGGGTGTGGCCGCGGCGGATGGTGAAGCTGACCCCGTTCACCGCCCGGAACGGGCCGGAGCGCCCGGGATAGTCGACGCGGAGATCGCGCACCTCCAGCGCCGGCGGGGCATCCGGGTCGACGCGGACATGCCGGGCCGGCGGGGTCTTCAGGGTGAAGCTCCAGTCGCCGGCCTCGGTCCGGACGGTCTCGATTTCGTCGAGCCCGGCGCTGGCATAATGGCGCCGGTCGCCGGCGCTGAGCGACGCGCCAATCAGGCCGCGGCTATAGGGGTGGCGGGCGTCCTCGAACAGCCGGTCGGAGCGCAGCCGCTCCATGGCCGCGCCATGGTGCATGACCACGACCCGGTCGGTCCAGCGCCGCACCACCGGCAGGTCATGGGAAATGAGCAGGATCGCCATGTCCAGCTCCCGGCGCAGCCGGTCGAGCAGGGTGAGGATCTGCTCCTGCACCGAGGCATCGAGCGCCGTGGTCGGCTCGTCGGCAATCAGAAGCTTGGGGCTTAGCGCGATCGCCATGGCGATCATCACCCGCTGGCGCTGGCCGCCGGACAGCTCGTGCGGCCAGGCATCGATGCGGCGGCGAGGATCCGGCAGGGCCACCTGATCGAGCAGCTCCAGCACCCGCGCCCGCGCCGCCCGGCCGGACAGCCCCAGATGCCGGCGCAGCACCTCTCCGATCTGCCAGCCGACCCGGTAGACCGGGTTGAGGGAGGTCATCGGCTCCTGAAATACCATGCCGATGTCGCGGCCGCGGATCGCCTCGATGTCGCGCCGGCCGGCGGCGACGAGATCGCGGCCCTCGAAGCGGGCGGTGCCGGTCATGCGGGTTTCCGCCGGCAGCAGCTTGAGGAGCGAGAGGGCGGTGGTGGACTTGCCGCAGCCGGATTCCCCCACCAGCGCCAGCGCCTCCCCCCGGGCAAGCGAGAAGGACAGCCCGTCGACGGCCAGCCCCTGCCGCAGGGGATTGCGATAGTCGACGCGGAGATCGCGCACATCGAGCAGGGCGGAGGCGGGCATCGGGGAGGTCGGGGTCATCGGTCCTGTCCGCGCGGATTGAGGAAATCGTTGAGGGCATCGCCCAGCAGGTTGAGGGCGAGCACCGTCAGGGCGATGAACACGCCGGGGATCGCCGTCAGATACCAGGCGGAGCGGATGTGCTCGCGCCCGGCGCCGATCAGGCTGCCCCAGGAGACGGTGTTGGGATCGCCGAGCCCGAGGAAGGAGAGGGCGGATTCCGACAGGATGGCGCTGGCCACGATGACGGAGCCGGTGACGATGAGGGTCGGGGCGATGTTGGGCAGGATCTCCCGGACCAGAATGCGCGGATGGGAGAAGCCGAAGGCTTCGGCCGCCACCACATAGTCGCGGGTGCGGTGGGCGCGCACCTCGGCCCGGGTCAGCCGGGCCACCATGTCCCAGGAAATCAGGGCGAGGCCCAGGATCACCGTGACGAAGGACGGCTCCAGCACCGCCACCAGCACCACCAGCAGCACGAAGCCCGGGATGGTCTGGAACACCTCGATGCCGCGGCAGATCGCGCGGTCGATGCGGCCGCCGGCATAGCCGGCGATCGCGCCCACCAGCACGCCGAACCCGAGACTGAGCACGGCGACCGCAAGGCCGATGGTCACCGAGATCCGCGCGCCGTGCAGGATGCCGGTGAGGAGATCCCGTCCCAGACCATCGGTGCCGAGCGGGAAGGCGGCGTCCTGTCCCGGCCAGACGAGGGCCGGGCCGACGATGCGCATGGGATCCCCCGGCCGCAGCAGCGGGCCGAACACCGCCAGCACCAGAATGAAAAGGAGGAGTGCCGCGCCCGGGCGGGCACCGGGCACCGCCAGCAGGCGCCCCAGCGCCGGGGCCCGGGCCGGTCGCCGGCCGATGAGGTTGGGCCCGGCGCCGGGCTCGCGCATGCGCGCGCCGAAGGAGGATTTCAGATCGAGCAGGCTCATGACCGGGCTCCAATGCGCGGATCCAGCACGCCGTGCAGCAGATCGACCAGAATGTTGACGAGGACCACCACCAGGGCGCTGACGAGCAGAATGCCGAGGAGCAGGGTGTAATCCCGCGACAGGATGGCCTCATAGGTCAGCCGCCCCATGCCGGGCCACGCGAACACGGTTTCCACCACCACGGCCCCGCCGAGGATGGCGCCGATGTGCATGCCGGCCATGGTGGTGACGGGAATGAGGGCGTTGCGCAGCACATGGCGCAGGGCCACCTGCCGGCCGCTCAGCCCCTTGGCGACGGCGGTGCGGACATAATCCTGCCGGCGCAGCTCCAGCACCGAGGCCCGGGTGAGGCGGGCATAGATGGCGATGTAGTAGAGCCCGAGGGAGAGGGCCGGCAGCACCAGATATTTCGCCCGGTCGAGGAAGAAGTCGATCCCGGTCAGTCGCTTGCCGAGGGAGGCGGCGCCACCGGTGGGCAGCCAGCCGAGGATGACCGAAAACAGGATCATCAGCATCAGCCCGATCCAGAAGGACGGCAGCGAGTAGAACAGCAGCGTGACGAGGGTCAGGATCCGTTCGCGCAGCCGGCCGGCGGAGAAGGCCATGATGGTGCCGATGGCAATGCCGATGGCGGCGGCAAAGGTGATGGCCGTCAGCACGAGGAGGAGCGTGCTCGGCAGGCGGCTGGCGATGAGTTCGGTCACCGGCTTGCCATAGCGCAGCGAGGTGCCGAGGCTGCCGGACAGGAGCTCCTGATAATAGGCGACGAGCTGGGCAAGCACGCCCTGATCCAGCCCGAGTACATGGCGGAAGGAGGCCATGGCCTCGGCATCCGCCGCACCAGATTCCGCCGCGATGAAATCCACGACATCGCCGGGGGCCAGCTGCATCAGCAGGAAGCCGAGGGTGACGACGAGAAACACCGTCGGCGCGGTGTGAAGCACCAGGCGGAGCAGTCTGCGCAGCCAGATCATGCCGCCTGCTCCTGCCGGGCAGGCGCTGGCCCGATCTTGGCCCGCGCCTCGGCCTCATGGGTCGCTCGCGCCGTCTCGAACAGCCGCCCGGCGACATGATCGACGAGGCGCGGCACCGCCAGCCGGGCGCTGGCGATATCGCCGACATGGACACCGTGGCTGAGGATCGCCGCGAAGGTGAGGATGTGGATGCGCGACACCCAGGCATCGGCTTCCGCTGCCGGCAGCAGCTCGAAGCCGGCACCCAGATAGGGCAGATCCCCCCAGTGTTCCGCCCCGGCCGGCGTCGGCAGGCCCCGGCCGCCCCAGGTGCGGATCAGCGGCGCCAGCGGCGCAAATTCCGGCCGGAGACGGGCGCCCTGCCGGTAACCCGTGCCGGCAATGACATGGTCGACCGGCCGGAGCGTGCCGTTGATGCGAACGGCGATGCCGTCGCCCGTCGCCTCGACCGTGTCGATGCCGTGGCCGAAGTGCAGCTGATGGCCGGCCAGACCGGCCAGCCGGGCGCGGGCGGCCTCCGGCGGCACGCCGCGGCGGCGGGCGTGGAGGATGGTCGCCCAGCGGGTCGCATCGGACAGGCGGTGGAAGAAGCGCCGTTCGGTCACCAGATGGCGAAGCGCTCCCCGGGGCAGATCCGGCAGCAGATCGGGCTGGCGCGAAATCTGGATCACCTCGGCCGCGCCGTGCTCCAGGGCGGTTGCCGCCGCATCGAACGCCCCGGCGGCCGCGCCCACGACGAGGACCCGGGCGCCGGCAAGATCGGCAAAGGGAATGGCATCCGCCGTGTGGGACAGCCGCGCCGCCGGCACCATCCGGCGCAGTGTGTCCGGAATCCACGGCGCCCCGAACCCGTCCATGCCGGTGGCGACCAGCAGATGCCGGGCAGTGACGGTGCGCCGGCCCTCGGGGCTGGCAAATGTCAGCGTCAGGCCGGCGGCGGCCGGGGCCACGGCCACGAGGCGATGATGCCAGACCGGGCGGGCGCCGACGGCCGCGCGGAACCAGTCGAGATAATCCTGCCAGAGGAGGCGCGGGATCCGGTCCAGCGCATCGAACGCATCGGCGCCGGAGCGCTCAGTCAGCCAGCGGCGGAAGGAGAGCGCGTCCTCCCCCAGCTCCGGCCCGGTGATGTCCTTGTCGGTGCGCAGCACCCGCATCCGCGCGGTGGTGCGCCACACGCCCTCGGCCCCGGGGGCGGCGGCATCGAACAGGGCGATGTTGTCGATGCCGGCGCGCCGCAGCCCGTGCCAGAGCGCGACGCCGGTCTGTCCGGCGCCGAGGATCGCCACATCGAGCTGGTCCGGCGCGGTGCGCGGCCAGGCGGGCGGATAGGCAGGATCGAACGGCGGATTGAAAGACGGCATGGACCGGACATCCCGTGGCTGGCAGGCGGCAAGAGGCTCGGAGGGGCCACGGGACGGCAACACGCGACTGCGGCAGACGCTTCGACCCCGGACGTCAGGAGCTTACCGGATGCCTGCCGGAACCAGGTTCTGATGTTCAGCGCTGTCGGGAACAAGTTTGTCGGAAACACTTTCAGATCCGGGTCATTCGTTCCGATACGCCGCCATGGTTGTGGAGAGAGAGGCTATTTCCCGCGTCCATTCCCGGTCATGGGGCTGATAGTGAGGAAATATCCGCTTTATGGTCTTTATACGCGCGTGGAAAGGCGGGTATGCCGGGGGATAAATGCCCAATATGAGGGCGGAAAAGCAAAATCTATTTCTGTTTCAGCAATTTTGGTATCGGGAATGCTGTGCTAGCTTTTTCTGTATCCCGTTGTCCGCCCCTGTTCCTGAGGGGCGCCGCTTTCAGGCCATTCCCGCCCGGGACAGCGAAACCGGAGCCCCCGATGACCGCCCGTGTCGCCCAGATCGTGACGCCGCACGCCGAAGAGGCGATCCTGCCGCCTCCGCCGGCTCCCCTCTCCGCCGACTTTCTCGACCGGGTTCGGGACGGCGCGAGCCGCCGGGATGCCGAGCGCATCCTGCCGTTCGAGCTGGTGGACGAGCTGAAGCGACTGCGCTTTGGTGCCCGGCGGCTGGCGGTTGCCCATGGCGGCGCCGGGGCCAGCCTCACCGAGGGCTTTGCCGCCGCCATCGACCTGGCCGAGGCGGACCCGAACCTCGCCCACATCTGGCGCAACCATCACATGCTGATCGAGCGGCTGGTGGTGCACGAGACCCGCCACCCCTTCCTGCTGCGCCTGCGCGAGCGGGTGGCGGCCGGCGACCTGATCGGGCTGGCGGCCACCGAACTGGACCGCGCCCAGACCGGCGGTCCCAGTTCGTTCAGCACCACCCTGCGTCCGCAGGGCGGCGGTCATGTGCTCACCGGGCGGAAATTCTATTCGACCGGCTCGATCTTCGCCGATTGGATCCTCGTCTCCGCCTCCCGGGAAGACGGAACCAACGTGTCGGTCATCGTTCCGCGCGGCCGGGACGGCGTCGAGATCATCGACGACTGGGACGGCATGGGCCAGCGCCTGACCGGCACCGGCACAACCATTCTGCACGGCGCATCGGTCAGCGCGGACGAGGTGATCACCCCGGACGCGGTGCTGCCCCACAGCGCCGTGCTGTCGTCCACCATCGCCCAGCTGTTCCTGACATCGGTGGTGGCAGGCATCATCGCCGCGATCGCCCGGGATGCGGAAACACTGCTCGCTTCGCGCAGGCGCACCTTCTATTTCGCCCCGACCGAGCAGGCCAAGGACGATCCCATCCTGCTGGCCGGCCTTGGCGAGCGGCAGGCCGATGCCTTCGCCGCCCGGGCCGTGGTGCTGTCTGCCGGTTCCGCCCTGGATGCCGCCGCCGCGGCCGTTGCGGCCCAGACGGCGGATGTCGCGTCCGTCGTCGAGCAGGCGGCGGCCGCTGCCGCCAAGGCCAAGATCGTCGTCGACCGTCTGGCCCATGCGGCCGGCTCCGCCCTCTATGACGTGGCAGGCGCCTCCTCGACCCTGAAGCCGAAAAATCTCGACCGGCACTGGCGCAACCTGCGCACCGTCACCTCCCATAATCCCGCCAGCTACAAGGCCTTTGCCCTCGGCAATCTGGCCCTGAACGGCGCGCCGCTGCCCACCCTCGGTTTCTTCTGAAGGTCCGCCCGATGAACCAGCATGTGACCCTGCCGGCCGATCCCGCGGCCCGCTTCCACCAGCTCCACCGCGATTTCTTCGTGCTGCCCACGGTGTGGGATACCCTCTCGGGGCTGGCAGCCGTGGCGGCGGGCTATCCGGCCGTGGCCACCTCCAGCGCCGCCCTCGGCTTTGCCAAGGGCATCCTGTCGTCGGAGCGCGTGCCCTTTGATGTGGTGGAGGCCCAGCTCCGGCTGATTGCCGACAGCCTGCCGGTCCCCGTCTCCATCGACATGGAGGATGGCTATCCGGAAGTGCCGGGGGGTGTCGCCGAGAGCATCACCCGCATCATCGGCGCCGGGGTGATCGCCGCCAACATCGAGGACAGCTGGCACGGCCACGCCCGGCCGCTGGCCTCCGCCGATGACCACGCCCGCCGGATCGCCACCATCCGCGCCGCGGCGGACCGGGCCCGGCCGGGCTTCTTCGTCAACGCCCGCACCGACCTGTTCCTCCAAGGCCCGGGGGTGGAGCCCGAGGTGTCCGTGGCCGAGGCGATCCGGCGCGCCAATCTCTATGTGGAGGCCGGCGCCGATGGCATCTATGTCACCGGCAAGGCGCTTGGCGACGACCAGATTGCCGAGCTTGCCGCCGGCATTCGCGCGCCGCTGACTGTCGGCGCGCCGGACGGCCGGCCCTTCGGCTCATGGGCCGGGCTCGGCGTGAAGCGCGCCAGCCTCGGCATCCACGTGATCCGCAACGCCTTCCACGCCATCCGCGATCAGCTCCGCCATATCGGCACGGCAACCGAGGTGCCGCCGCTGGTCGATGTCGATATCGACGCCGCCATCCGGGCCGGTCGCGCCCGGGGCTGAGCCGCCCCGTTCCGCCGCTGTCCTCTTGTCCACGCCCCGGCGCCATCGTCGGGGCGAATGCCCCGTCCTGTCCGCTCCGCTCGCCAAGGATCCGCCAAGATGTCCGACCGCAAACAGCTCCGCCTCGCCGGTTTCCTGTTTTCCGGCAACGCCTCCCAGTCTTGGCGGGTGCCGGCCTTCACCGCCCATGACAGCCTGAACATCGACTATTTCATCGACTATGCCCGGCTGGCCGAAAGTGCCGGCATCGAGACCCTGTTCCTGGCCGATGGCGCCTCCTTTCCCGGCACCCGGGATCCGGAAGTGGCCGGCTACTGGTCGGTCTCCACCTTCGAGCCGGTGACCCTGATGGCGGCGATTGCCGCCCGCACCGACCATATCGGCCTCATCTACACCGCCTCCGTCACCGACAACGAGCCGACCCATCTGGCCCGCCAGCTCGTGTCGCTGGATCACATCAGCCACGGCCGCGCCGGCTGGAATGTGGTGACCACCCCCGGTCCCGGCAGCGCCAATCTCGGCATCACCGATCCCGAGGAAGGGCCGGCCAAATATGAGCGCGCCCGCGCCTTTCTGGAGGTGACGACGGCTCTCTTCGACAGCTTCGAGGATGATGCCCTGGTGCGCGACAAGGCGCGCGGCGTCTATGTCGACCTCGCCAAGGTCCATGCACCGGCCATCGACAATGGCTTCTACACCGCCACCCAGCCGCTGCGGGTGGAACGCTCGCCCCAGGGCTGGCCGGTGCTGGCCCAGGCCGGCACCTCGCCGGAAGGCATCACCTTCGGGGCGGAACATGCCGATGTCATCTACTGCGCCAACTATTCCATCGCCGCCGGCCAGCGCACCTGTCGCGCCATCAAGGACCGGGCGGTGGCCGCCGGCCGGCGGCCGGAGGATGTGGTGATCCTCACCGGCGCCGCGGTGATCTGGGGCGAGACCCAGGAGGAGGCCGAGCGCAAGCTGCGCGAAGTCTCCTCGCTGTGGCCGATCGAGGTGGCGCTGCAGAACATGGCCATCGACTTCCCCGGCCATGATCTCGACGACCCGTTCCCGGAAAATTATGTGCCGCGCTTTTCGAAGGGGCGGTCGGCGGCGATTGCCGATTTCGCCCTGACCAACGGCCTCACCATCCGTCAGGCCGCCGAGCGGGTGTCAGTCGGCCTCGGCCATCGCCCGCTGGTGGGCACCACCCGGTCCATCGCCGACGATTTCGAGGCGTGGCTGGACGCCGGCGCCACCGACGGCTTCGCCCTGATCCAGCCCC
Organism: Segnochrobactraceae bacterium EtOH-i3; assembly: GCA_050689115.1. Classification (GTDB taxonomy): domain Bacteria; phylum Pseudomonadota; class Alphaproteobacteria; order Rhizobiales; family Segnochrobactraceae; genus JBBSSF01. The sequence goes on from JBOGCN010000029.1 coordinate 13,170, forward strand.
GGCTGATCGACGGCCTCAGGGATTTCGTCACCCATGTGGTGCCGGAGCTGAAGCGGCGCGGCCTCATCCGTGGCGACTATGCCGGGCGGACGCTCCGGGAAAATCTCGGCCTGCGCCGGCCGGAGAACAGCCACCTCGTCGCCGCCCGCCGGCATCTGCCCGCCGCCGAATGAGCCCGCCGCACGAAGTGCTGATCGCAGGCCCTCCTTTTCTCCGGGATTTCCGATGACCGCTCTTGACCGCCGTTCCTTCGGCAAGCTCCTCGCCTCCACCGCCGCTTTCGCCCTCATTGGCGGGCCGGCCTTTGCCCAGTCCGCGACCCCGCCGGCCCCGGTGAAGGGCGGCACGCTGCGCCTCGTCACCGGTGTCGAACCGCCGATCCAGATCGAGCTGCTGCAGAATGCCGGCGGCGCCAGCGTCGGTGCCCGGGTGGTCGAGGGCCTCGTCACCGAGGACCAGAACAATGTCCTCCAGCCCCAGCTTGCCGAACGCTGGGAGGTGAGTCCGGATGGCAAGACCTTCACCTTCCACCTGAAGGAGGGGGTGACATGGCATGATGGCACGCCCTTCACCTCGGAGGATGTCGCCTATACCTATCTGCAGCTGAAGGAGATCCACCCGCGCCGGCGCAACACCTTCGCCAATCTGGAGGCCATCGACACTCCGGACGCGCAGACCGTGGTGCTCCGCTTCTCCAAGCCCGCGCCCTTCCTGCTGCCGGCCCTCAATGCCAATTCGGCGCCGATCGTGCCGAAGCATCTCTATGCCGGCTCGGATCCGCGCACCAACAAGTACAACTCCGCCCCCGTGGGCACCGGGCCCTATCGCTTCGTGGAATGGGTGCCGGGCAGCCACACGGTGCTGGAGCGCAACCCGGATTTCCGCGATCCGGAGCTGCCGCTGTTCGACACGGTGCTGATCCGCTACATCACCGACCCCGTGGCGCGGCTGGCCGCCTTCGAGGCCGACGAGGTGGACATCGGCTTTTCCACGCCGGTTCCCTTGGGCGAACTGGAGCGGCTGAAGGCATCCGGCCAGTTCGACATCGAGACCCGCGGCTATGACATGAACGGAGCGCAGAACCAGATCTTCTTCAATCTGCGCTCTCCGCCCTTCCAGGATGTGCGGGTGCGTCAGGCGGTGGCCCATGCCATCGACATTCCCGCCTATATCCAGAAAGTCTGGCAGGGCTATGCGGTGGCCTCGCCGACCATCATTCCGCCGACCAACAAGCAGTTCCACGACCCCAGCCTCGTCCCCTACAGCTACGATCCCGCGCTGTCGGAAAAGCTGCTCGACGCGGCCGGCTTCCCGCGCGGGGCCGATGGCAAGCGCTTCAAGGTGCGGCTGACGGCCAACCCGTTCATGTCGCAGATCCAGGATGGCGCCCAGTTCGTGCGCTCGGCACTGGGCGAGGTCGGCATCGACGTGCAGCTCCAGAGCTACGACTTTGTCACCTATGTGAAGAAGGTCTACACGGAAGGCGCCTTCGATCTCGACATTCAGGTGCTCTCCGCCGGCTACGATCCGACCGACGGCATCCTGCGCGGCTATCATTCCCGCAACATCAAGCAGGGCCTGTCGTGGTCGAACCATTCGACCTATTCGAGCCCGGAGGCGGACGCCCTGTTCGATGCCGGCAGCGCGGAGATCGACCCGGAAAAGCGGCGCCAGATCTATGTCGAGCTCCAGCGCCTCATCTATGCGGACCTGCCGTCCGTCAATCTCGTTGCCTATCAGCCGGTGACGGTGGCGCGGAAATCCCTGCACGATTATTTCGTCGACCAGCAGGGCGCCTCGTCCCATTTCGCCCGCGCCTGGAGCTCGAATAGCTGAGCCACGAGCTCTCGGAAAGCGGAGGCTGGATCAGGCGCTCAGCCTGATGGGCGGCCTCGGCAGCGTCGCGGGGCTCGCCCTCGGCAACGACTTTATGAAGTCCGACAAGGACGCCAAGACCGACAAGGCGCCCGCCCCGGGGACCACCGGCGTGTGCTGGACGGGATCTGCCCGAATTCTGCGGGAAATGGTTGTCGGTCTGCCGCCACCCGTAAAGCAACGCCTGACCTGTCAGGGGTATCCACCAAGATGCCGCGCGGGAAAAGAGACATCTCCGCTCCCGGCGGAACAGCCGCCATCTCTATCCGACCACGTCCCCGGGAGCAGAGAGAATCGTCAGGGCGTCGACGCAGGTGCGCACGGTTGCAACGAGCTGGTCGAAACGGGCGGGTGGGCGGGCGCGATAGAGCCGGGCAAGCACAAGCTCCTGGGACTGGAACACCCCTTCGATCGGGCGGGAGACCAGCCGCCCTTGTCCGGCGGCCAGATAGGGCGGCACGAAGTTCAGGAGCGTGTAGCCGAGGCCGTTGGCCACCATGCTGCGCAGCATCTCGAAGGAAGTCGTGCGGTAGGTAATGTGCGGCTCGATGCCGGCCGCGGCAAAGATCGACAGGAAATAATCCCGGGTCTTCGGCACATCCAGCAGCAGGAAGGACTCTTTCGCCAAAGCGGAGAGCGGCAGCTTCTCGCGGCGGGCAAGCGGATGGGTCGCCGGCAGCACCAGCTGCACCGGCATGGTCCGTAGCGGCAGGGTCTGCACCGTGGACGGCATATCGTAGTCATAGACGATGATGAGATCGAGGGCGCCGTTGTGCAGGGCTTCCAGCAAGCCCTCATGGCTGTTCTCGCTCCAGCGCACCACCGTGCGGGACAGGTCCCGCTCGGCTGCCTGGATCAGATGCGGCACCAGATAGGGCGCCAGCGTGTTGAGGCAGCCGACAGTGAGGCGCACCGGCGCCCGCGCCCGTCCGCCCCGGTCCGCCATCGCTTCAATCTCGCGCACATGTAGCAGGATGCTGCGGGCGTGCACTGCCAGATCGCGCCCGGCCGGCGTCAGCAGGATGCCCCGGGCATGGCGCCGGGTGAACAGCTTCACGTCCAGAATCCGCTCAAGCTGGGAAATCGCGGTGGAGACCGATGACGGCGAGACATTGAGCGTCTCGGCCGCCCGCAGCACGCTCAGCTGGTTCGCCGCCGTCAGGAAATAGGCGAGCTGGCGCAGGCTGAGATTGGGAACATCCCCCCAGCCCGTGCCATCGGACGTCAAATCTTCGCCGCTCATCGCCCCTCGCATCCCCGTTGGTACTGCCTGGCTAGTGTGCGGACGCGCGCGAAAGCTGCCCACACAACGCTCATTTGTTGATCATATTCGATGCAAATCGCCCATGATTTGTTCGCTTGTCAGGCAGATGCTTCTCATATGGGCAGTTTGCATACGTAGTAACCGGTATTCTGGTTCGGATTTATTGAATTTTTAATCGGCATCATTCGATTTGCCAACCTCAGTGGACTTGGCAATGCTTCCGGAAAGGGCAGTGGCGCGGAACCAGTCAATCCGCTCCGGCCTTGGTCTCACGGAGTTGATAGAATGGCCACGCAGAAGCAGTTTCTGACAACACCGTTCGGCGGCTATCTGAACGGGCCGGTTCCGGAAGAAAATGCCGAACTGACCCATGTCGAGAAGGGCTCGGCCGGCGGCGAACTTCTGCGTCGCTACTGGCAGCCCGTGGCACTGGCGTCGGAAATTGGCGATGTGCCGCGGGGCATCCGGATGTTTGGCGAGGATCTGGTGGTGTTCCGCACCACCACCGGCACCTATGGCATTCTGGAGCGGCATTGCGCCCACCGCGGTACGTCGCTGGAATTTGGCCTGCCCACGGAGTGCGGCGTGCGCTGCTGCTATCATGGCTGGCTGTTCGGGGTGGATGGCAAGATCCTCGAAACCCCCGGGGATCCGCCGGGCTCGTCGCTGAAGGAGCGCCTGCATCAGGGCGCCTATCCGGCGCATGAACATGCCGGCCTGGTGTTCGGCTATTTCGGCCCGCCGGGCACCGTGCCCGAATTCCCGATCTACGATTCCTATGTCTATCCCGGCGACCGGCTCGTTCCATACAGCATCACCTATCCGTGCAACTGGGTGCAGGTGCAGGAGAACGTTATGGATCCGGCCCATGCGGTGTTCCTGCACACCCGCATGACGTTCTCCCACTTCTCCGATACGTGGGGCGAGCTGCCGGTGATGATCTTCGTCGAGACGCCGACGGGGATGATCTATGTCACCATCCGGCGCTGGAAGGACAAGGTCTGGGTGCGCTCCAACGACATCCTGATGCCGAACCTCGCCCAGGTCGGCCACATCTGGGAGGATGGCCAGACGGCGAAGGAGTTCGCCCGGGTCGGCATCACCCGCTGGACCACGCCCATCGACAACACCACCTGCAAGGTGATCGGCTGGCGGCATTTCCATCCGGACGTCGATCCGCTGGGCAAGGGCGACGAGAGCAAGTGCGGCCCCGGCTCCGTCGATTTCTATGGCCAGAACTCCGAAGGCAGCTTCGAGGAGCGCCAGCGTCTGCCGGGCGACTATGACGCCATCGTCACCCAGCGGCCGATCGCCGTCCATGCGCTGGAACATCTGACCTACTGCGACAAGGGCGTGGTCATGTTCCGCAAGCTGCTGCGCCGGGACATCCGCCGGCTGGCGGCCGGTGAGGATGTGCCTCTCTCCCCCCTGCGTTCGGCCGGCCACATCCCGACCTACTGCCACGACACCGTGCTCGATATTCCGCCGATCCCCGGCACTGACGACATCGAGCTTCTGGAGGAAGTCGGCCGGCAGGTCACCGGGATCATCGTCGACGGCGACTACCAGACCGAAGAGGACCGGATCGGGATCATCCGCGCCCGGCTGCGCGACTACCGGCTTTCGCTCGTGTCCGAGACGGCCGGGTGAGCCCGGATCCGGGCCGGTTCCCCCGCCGGTCCGGATCCGTCCGCCTTCATTTCCAGGACCCAAGCCTCAAGGATCGGTTCCCAGTGACCCACCCCATTCAATCCGGCGCCGTGGACTGGAGCGGCGAGAACCCCGGCATCTATCTGAAGGAGGCCGCCGACGGTCCGTGGACCGGGCTGATGTGCTTCTTCCGGATCGTCTGCTCGCCCTATGGCATGGGCTCCGGCATCGTCGTGCTCGACGCGCCGGGCACCGCGAAGGGCCTGCCGGAGGTCGCCAATGTCTGCATCTCCGACAACGCGCCGCTGGCGCGCTGGCTGGTGGCCGAGTTCTTCTCGAAATTTGCCGCCTTCCGCGTCTCGCCCGGCATCCACGCGCTCACTTATCTGCCGCTGACCGGCGTGCGCCGGGAGGGCGACACCCGCGGCACCTACAGCGAGATCGTCACCGCGGACGGGCTGGAGGTGGTCGCCACCTGGACGGGGCTCGGGGTCCCCTATGCCGTGGACATGCCGCCGGAGAAGGGGCCGACGGGAAAGCACGAGATGTACAGCGTGTTCCTGGATGCCCCCGACGCGTCGGTCACCCTCAACGGCCGGCCGCTGAAGGGCCGCGTCGTCACCCGGATGTGCGCCGACACGGTGAAGAGCTCGGCCTTCCTCGCCTTCTCGGAATCCTGGATCCGGGTCGACTGAGCAGCTTTTCGACGGGGATCACGGGCGATGATCCCCTGTCTTCCCGGAACACCGGGCCAGACCCCGAGCGGACGTCCGCCTTTTCCGGGCGGCTCCGCACACGAGGAGGGACCATGACGGACGCGCTCCAGTTTCTGTTGAGCGGCATCGTCGTCGGCAGCATCTACGGGCTGATCGGCGTCGGCTTCACCTGCATCTTCAATGTGACGGGCATCGTGAACTTCGCCCAGGGCGATTTCGCCATGGTCGGGGCTATGTCGGCCATCGCGCTGCTGGCGGCCGGCATTCCGCTGCCGCTGGCGATCGTGCTGGCGATCCTGATCACCGCGGCGGTGGCGGCCCTCATCGAGCGCACCGCCATCCGGCCCGTCCGGTCCGATGTGGTGCGCGGCATCATCGTCACCATCGGCATCGGCGTGATCCTGCACGGGGTGGCCGCGCTCCTCTTCGGCACCGATGCCCAGCCGATGCCGGCCTTTTCCGGCGAGACCCCGATCCGCATCCTCGATGCGACCATCGCCCCGCAGGCGCTGTGGGTGATCGGCACGGCACTGGCCGCCATGGTGGTGCTGGAGCTGCTGTTCCGGAAGACCTTCATCGGCCAGATGTTCCGGGCCTGCGCCATCAACCCGTTCGCCGCCGGCCTCGTCGGCATCCGGGTCGGCACCATGAGCCTCATCAGCTTCATCATGTCCGGTGTGCTTGGCGCCGTCGCCGGCATCGTCGTCGCCCCGATTGCCCTCACCCAGTATGACAGCGGCCTCCAGCTCGGCATCAAGGGCTTCGTCGCCTGTGTCGTCGGCGGCTTCGGCGGACCGATCGGGGCGGCCCTCGGCGGCCTGCTCCTCGGCATCGTGGAAGCCTTTGCCGCTGGCTACATCTCCGCCGGCTACAAGAATGCCATCGCCTTCGTGCTGCTGTTCGTCTTCCTGCTGTTCCGGCCCGGCGGCCTGTTCGGTGATCTGGAAAAGGTGAGGTCCTGAGATGATCCGCCTTCTCCTGCTCGTGCTCGTGCTCGGTGCCTGCCTGCTCTCCGGCAACGACTATGTCCTCGCGCTCGCCGTGGTGATCGGCCTGCAGACCCTGCCGGCCCTTGGGCTGACGCTGCTCACCGGCTACACCGGCCAGCTCTCCCTCGGCCACGCCGCCCTCTATGGCCTCGGGGCCTATGGCGCCGCCCTTCTGGGCAAGGCCTTCGGGATTTCGCCGCTGGTCGATGTGCTGCTGGCGGCGGTGGTGGTCGCGGGCATCTCCTGGGCCATCGGCTGGCTGGTGTTCCGCCTGAGTGGCCACTATCTCGCCATGGCGACGCTGGCCTTCGGCATCATCGTCCATGTCGCCTTCGTGGAAATGCACGGCCTGACGGGCGGCCCCAACGGTCTCTCCGGGATCGCGCCGCTGTCGCTGTTCGGCCGGGATCTCTTCACCGATGGTCAGGTGCTGCCGGTGGTCTGGGGGACGGTGATCCTCGCCCTGCTGTTCGCCCACAATCTCATCACCTCGCCGGCCGGGCTGGTGATGCGGGCGATCTCGGAAGGCGACAAGACCGTCGGCGCCCTCGGCAATGATGTCGCCCGGGTGAAGCGCACCGTGATGATGCTGAGCGGCTTCCTCTGCGCCGTCGGCGGCGGACTTTATGCCCACTATGTCGGCTATCTGAGCCCCGGCCCGTTCGATGTCGGCTTTTCCGTCCGTCTCCTGCTGATGGTGGCGCTCGGCGGCTTCGCCAACATCTCCGGCGTGGTGTTCGGCGTCGCCTTCGTCACCCTGGTCGGCGAGGCTCTCAAGCCCCTCGGCGCCTATGACGTGATCGCCTATGGCGCCCTGCTCGTCGTCTCCGTGATCTTCTTCCCCAATGGTCTTCTCGCCGGGATCCTTGCCCCGGTCACGGCGATGATGCGCCGGTTCCGAAAGGTGCCCGCCTGATGACTGCTTCCCCGATCCTGTCCGTCTCGGGCGTCAACGTCACCTTCGGAGCCTTCCGCGCCCTCACCGATGTGAGCTTCGACGTGGGGGCGGGCGAGCTGGTCGCCCTCATCGGTCCCAACGGCGCCGGCAAGACCACGATCCTCAACGTGCTCTCCGGCGAGGTGCAGCCCGGCACCGGGGCGGTGCGGTTCCGTGGCCAGCCGACCGCCGGCCTGCCGCCCCACGCCGTCACCCGGCGCGGGCTGGCCCGCACCTTTCAGGCCGCCGATCCGTTCCAGCAGCTGAGCGTGCGGGAAAATGTCATGGTCGGCGGCGTGCCGGCGGCCGGACTCAGCCTCCTTGGCGGCCTGCGCTTCCGCTCCGGCCAGTCCGCTGCCGCCCGCCGGCTGCGGGCCGAGGCGGACAGCCATCTCGACCGGGTCGGGCTCCTCGATCTGGCCGACACCCCGGCCGCGCTGTTGACCGCCGGCCAGCGCCGTCTCCTCTCGATTGCCCGGGTGCTGGCCACCGGGGCCGACATGCTGGTGCTGGACGAGCCCGGCGCCGGCCTCAATGAAAGCGAGAAGAGCTTCCTCGGCGATGTCATCCTGTCCCTCTCCCGGGATGGCCGCACGGTTCTCTTCGTCGAGCACGACATGCCGCTGGTCGGCCGTATCGCCCGGCGCATTCTGGTGCTCGATCGCGGCCGTCTCATCGCCGATGGCGCGCCGGCCACGGTGCGGGCCAACCCCCAGGTGATCGAGGCCTATCTCGGCCGCCGCGCCCCGGAGGAGGCGACGCCCGCCGCGACGCCCCGCCTTGCCCCGGTTGCAATCGCTCCCGCGCCCGCCCGGACGGAGCCGCTTCTGGAGCTGAAGGATCTCCATGTCGCCTATGGTGGCCTGACGGCGGTGGACGGGGTTTCCCTCTCCGTCCGCGAGGGCGAGGTGCTGGCGATCGTCGGCGCCAACGGGGCCGGCAAGAGCAGCCTCCTCAAGGCGATCGCCCGGGTGGAGCCGGTGCGCTCCGGCCGCCTCGCCTTCGAGGGCGCCGATCTCGGGGCGCTGTCGGAGGATCGGGCGGTGGCCCGCGGCATCTGTCTGGTGCCGGAGGGGCGGGCGCTGTTCGGGTCGCTTACGGTCGCGGAAAATCTCGCCGCCGGCCGCTATGCCCGGCGCCGGGCCCGGGGCTTCCACCATCTCTTCTACCGCAGCGCGGCGGAGCGGCAGGTGTTCGCCGAGCGGCTGGATCTGGTCTATGGCCTGTTCCCGGTGCTGAAGGAACGCGCCGGCCAGCTCGCCGGCACGCTCTCGGGCGGGCAGGGGCAGATGCTGGCCATCGGCCGCGCCCTCATGGGCGAACCGCGCCTGCTGATGCTGGACGAACCCTCCCTCGGCCTCGCCCCCCAGGTGGTCGACGAGATCTTCGCCAGCATCGACCGGCTGCGCCGGCAGGGCCTCACCATCCTTCTGGTCGAGCAGAACATCGCCGCGGCGCTGGCGGTTGCCGATCGCGGGCTGGTGCTGGCCGGCGGCCGGATCACCATCGCCGGCAGTGGCGCCGAGCTTCTGAAGGATCCCGCCATCACCGACGCCTATCTCGGCGGTGGCGACGCCGCGTCCGCCCCGACGCTGCGGCGCGTCTCGCCCTGAGGACCGGACCCATGACCCCAGACGATCTCCCCCGTCCTGACCTCTCCGAGGCGGACCGCGCGGCCCTGGCGCGGATGCACGCCGTCGAGCCGGTCTGGCGCGGCCTGGTGCTGGCCCGGGATGGCCTCGCCTTTCCCGGGCGGACAATCCTGCACGCCGGTCCGCCCGTGGATCTCGCCGATCTCGCCCGTCCCATCCTCAACAGTGCCGTGATGGCGGCCCTGTTCGAGGGCTGGGCGCGGGATGCGGCGGATGCGGAAGCCCGCATTCTCTCCGGCGACATCCGGCTTGCCCCGGCCCAGGACCATGGCGCCATGGTGCCGCTCGCCGCCGTGCTCTCGCCGAACATGATGGCCCACCGGGTGGTGGACCGGCGGGACCCGGCGCGGGCGGTACTGGCGCCCCTCAATGGCGGCATGGCGCGGGCTCAGCGGCTGGGGCTTGCCGGCCCGGACATTCTCCAACATCTGCGCTGGATCAATGGCGATCTCGCTGCCACCCTCGCCATCGTCGCCGACCGGGATGTGCCCCTGCTGCCGGTCGCCGATCAGGCGCTCACCGAGGGCGACGATTGCCATGGCCGCACGATGGCCGGCACCCGGCTGGTGATCGCCGCGATCGCCGACCGGCTCGGCATGGATACTCCCGAGCGGCGCTTTCTGGATGGCGCGCCCGGCTTCTTCCTCACTCTCTGGATGGCGGCTGTCGGATGCATGGCTCAGGCGGCGCAAGGCCCCGGGACGACGCTCATCACGGCCATGGGCGCCAATGGCGTGACCGCCGGCGTGAAGCTCGGCGGGGCGCCGGATCGCTGGATCATGGCGCCGGCCACCCCGCCTGACGGCGCCCTGGTGGAAGGGGCCCGGCCGGAGGACCGTCTCGGCGCCATTGGCGACAGCGCCCTGGTCGATGCCCTCGGCTTCGGTGCGATGCTGACGCCCCATGGCCCGCTGCCGCGGGAAAGGCTTTTGCCGCGGGTGCATCCGTCTCTCCCTCTTTCAGGTGCGCGGGTGGGCCTGCCGGCAGCTACGCTCGTTCTGCCGGGGGCCGAGATGCGGGTTGCGCTCGGCATTCTCGACTGTACGGGCCGGCGTGGCCGCATCGGGGGGGGCCTCTATGCCCCCGCGGCCAGCCTGTTTTCGGCGGCGCTGGAGGCGCTTGCCCCGGCCTGAAGGCGCCGTCCCCCGTTCCGCCTGCTTCCCGCTCCTGCTTTCCGTCCCCCCTCCCTGCGAAGGACCTGCTATGTCGACCTTGCGGACCCTGCTTGCGACCCTTGCCCTTGGTGTCAGCCTTGTTTCCGCTCAGGCGGCCGACCCGCTGAAGATCGGCGGCCTTCTGGAAACCTCCGGCCCGGTCGCCTCCCTCGGCCAGCCGGGTCTGGAAGGCGCGCTGCTGGCTGTCGACCAGATCAACGCCGCCGGCGGCATCAATGGTCATCCGCTGGCGCTGGAGAACATCAACACCGAGAGTGATAACACTAAGGCGGTGACCGCCACCAAGCGTCTCATCGGCGCTGGCGACATCGCAGCCATTGTCGGTCCGATGAACTCGGGCTCGTCCTTCGCCATTCTGGACATCATCCAGCGGGCGCAGATGCCGATGATTTCCAATGGCGGCTCGCGCAACATCGTGCTGCCGGCGGAAGACAAGAAGTGGGTCTTTCTCGCTCCGCTCACCGATGTTCTCGTCCAGAGCGTGATGATGGAGGACATGAAGAAGCGCGGCATCACGAAGATCGCGCTTCTGAACGCGGATTCCCCGTTCGGCACCAGCGGCCGCGAGCAGCTGGAGAAGCGGGCGGCCGATCAGGGCATCACCATCGTGTCCCAGCAGGCCTTCGGCAATGCCGATCAGGACATGACCCCGCAGCTGACCCGCGTGCGTGGCACCGATGCGCAGGCCGTCGTCGTCTGGGCAACCGGTCCCGGGCAGGCGATCGCGGTGAAGAATGCCCGCCAGCTCGGTCTCGACCTGCCGGTCTATCTCTCCCAGGCCGCCAATGACTTCAACTTCGTCCGCCTCGCCGGCCCGGCCGCCGATGGCATCCTGATTCCCTCCTCCAAGATCTACGTGACCGACTCCCTGCCGGACAGCGATCCGCAGAAGGCCGTGATCGAGACCTTCGTGAAGGATTACACCGCCAAATATGGCAAGCCGCCCGCAACCTTTGCCGGCAATGCCTATGATGCCGTGATGATGCTGGCCGAGGCGATGAAGAGCGCCGGTGGCGAGCGCCCCGCCGTGCGCGACGCCATCGAGGGCCTCAAGGATCATGTCGGCGTCACCGCCGTCTACAGCTACGCCCCGGACGACCATTTCGGTGCCAAGGCCGACAGCGTGGTGATGCTGACGGTGAAGGACGGCAAGTTCACCCTGGCGCAGTGATCCCCGGGAGGGGACACCCGGTCCGGGTGTCCCCTCCCGGGGATTTCCCATATGCCCCAGGGATATGGGAAATCCGCATCGGGATACCCCGAGGATCCTTCGCAGCGATCCCGGGTCCCGCTCCCCCATCCTCTTTTGCCTGATCCGGTCCCGTCGGCCCCCTCCCGGGGCCAGGCGTGCCCTGTCGTGCGCCCGCCTGCCGTCAGGCCCTCCCCGCGAGGAGAAGTTCCAATGCCCGTTGTCTCCCTCGTCTTTGCCGATGGCGAGCAGATTGCCCTGTCGGCCCGCGCGGATGAAACCATCCTGGCCGCTGCCCGCCGGCACGGCATCCCGCTGGCGTCCGACTGCGAGGTCGGCGACTGCCAGACCTGCCGCTGCACTCTCGTCGCGGGGGAGGTGGCGTATGACCCCGGCGCGACCATCTCCCTCACCGAAGAGGAAACCGAAGCTGGCGACGTGCTGAGCTGTGTGGCGGCTGCCGCGACCGATGCCCGGGTGAAGCTGCCCTATGCCCGCGCCCGGCTGCTGCCGGCCCGGCCCTTCTCGGTGCAGGTGGAGGCGGTCGAGCAGCTGTCGGCCACCGTGATGCGGCTGCGCACCCGGATGGCCGGCATCCGGCCGCTGACCTTCCTGCCCGGCCAGTATGTCAACCTCACCGTTCCCGGCGCCGGCGTGCAGCGGGCCTATTCCATGGCCAACGCGCCCTCGGCGCAGGATCGGACGATGGAGTTCCTGATCCGGATGCTGGAGTCCGGGGCCATGTCCGATTATCTCGGCACTCGCGCCCGCCCCGGCGACACGCTGGCCGGCAGCGGCCCCCACGGCACCTTCTATCTGCGCGACGGTACCCGGCCGATCCTGATGGTTGCCGGCGGCACGGGGCTGGCCCCCATGCTGTCCATGCTGCATCAGCTGGCCGGAACCGACCCGACCCGACCGGTGACCCTCTGCTTCGGCGTCAACCGGCCGGAGGATCTGTTCGGCTGTGACACACTGGAGACCCTCAAGACAAAGTTGCCAGCTCTCGAGGTCCGTCTTGCCGTCGTCGGCGGAGGAGGGGGAGACGCAAACTGGCAGACGGGGCACGTCACGGATCTGCTTGCCAGCGATGACGCAATCGGCCGGGACATCTATCTCTGCGGTCCCCCCGCAATGACGGATCATGCCCGGACCAGGCTTCTCGCCGATGGAGCCTCCCCCGGCGCACTCTTTGCCGAGCGCTTCGTGAGTGGCTCAAATTCGGCTTGAGTTCAAAGATCCTTGAAATTTACTAACGTCGGAATGCCGACCCGGTTCGGAGAGGGTTCCCACCGACCGAGCCGTGAGCTTGTTTGCCGCCTTGGCCATCTACCCAACCCGTACTCCACCCCCCCGAGCACGGTTTGCAGCGCATGCCGGCGAATGCCCGTGAAAAGGGGGGCATCAGGCTGGACAGAGTGGGAAATAATTCGGGGACGAACACCGCTGAACTGGGAGCTGTGGGACGAAGCCGAGGAAACGGAGATCCACACCTACGCTATAGTCCTCTAAATCGAGGCACGAGCGCGTGGCGCCCATGGGGTGGGAAACAGATTGGCGGCTTTCGGGAATGAGATCGACAAGGTGGACCTCTCCCAGGAGTCGCGTAGGCAAAAATTCAAAAATAGGCATGAGCGGTATCCTGTAGGACAGGATACCGCCATTCATGAAGCCTGACGGATAGTATGCTGTAACAAAGGGCATACTGCCTTTTGCCGGTCAGATTATTGGCAGCCTGTCGACGGCAGACTCACGGGACCGGAGGAACGCCAGCCCGAACGACACCAGCACCGCCATCATTGTTGAGTAACAGATCACGGGCCACGCTGTGTCTCCGTTTAGCAGCGTCACCGCAAATGTCCCGGCGAGGCTGACTATCAGACTTTGGATGCAGAAGTAGAACGCAACCGCTGATCCGGCAATATCGTCAAACTGCGCCAAAGCGCCGTTGGCGGTAACAGACACCGTGAAAACGATTCCGACCGCCATAACCCACATCGGTACGATAAAGCTGAGGAGCGACGGCGATCCGAAGAGGTCGCCGATTCCCAGCAAGACGGCGCCGCAAACGAGCAGGGCCATTCCGCGCGCGACACATCCCGCGATACCCCATCTGGCGACAAAGGACTTCGCAAATCGAGTTGTCACGATCATGACGAGCGCGACGGTTGCGAAGGCAAAGCTGAATCCGATCTCGGAATAGCCCGCTTGACCTATGAGCACGCGCGGAGCGGTCGAAAAGAATACAAAGAAGGTGCCCATGGCGGCGCTAAAGCCAACCGTGTAGACCCAAAAGGCCGGACTCGCGAAAACCGCCAAAACGGATCGGCGCATCTTCGCTTGGTCCAGAGGACGTGTTTCGTGCCAGCTGATCCCGGCATTCAGCAGTGCAAGCAATGCCAGTGCCGACAGTGTGATAAATATCGCCCGCCATCCCAAGAACTCACCGATTAACGCTCCGGCGATAGGGCCGAGCGCAGGCACGAACGCCAGCAGAGAGCTGAAAAGGCCGTAGATAACAGTGCCTTCGGGACGAGTGGCATAAACGTCGCGAACCGTCGCGAAAGTCGCCACTAGCATGGCCGACGCGCCGACTGCTTGAAGCAGACGGAAAACGACAAAGGTTAATGCATTTGAGGACCCAGCTGCTCCCAGAGACGCGATGACGAAAACCGTTGCGCCCGCAAGCAGGATTGGTCGTCGCCCGATGAGATCCGAGAGCGGGCCAAAGATGACCTGGCCCACCCCGAGCATCACCATGTAGAGGCTCAAGGTGAGTTGGATTATGGAGGGCGTCGTGTTCAGGATGTCAGGCATCGCTGGAACGGCGGGAAGGTAAATATCCATCGCTAATGAAGCGAGAATGTCGAATGGCGCCATCAGCAGCAGGGCTGCCGGCAGCGTATAGGTCCACGCGGGGCGTGTGATTGTCATTAAAAGCAACCGCTCGATTGATGAATATCAGGCGGCGTCTGCTTGTTAGCAATCAGATGGGATTTGCCCTGCAGAGCGCCGCAACAACAATAATAGTTGTTGCGGCCTAGTTATCTGCTGATTTGGAACTTCCCATTTGAGGACTCCGTAATTCGTATTTGGATAGCTGTTCACTATCTGATTATAGACTACACCGCAAGGCGACAGGGTCGAGGCCGAGCGCACCGAGGCTTCAGCGTACGCCCCGTTCAAGCCGTTCCCGGAAGGCCATGCCGCGTAAGCAGATGTCTCCTCATTGGGCTGGGTAAGGCCCCTTTCTATCGTCGTTAAGGAGCATTTCCAACAGCGTGGAAGCGATGTTGGCGTGATCTGACAGAGACTGCTCTCAGAATTTCATATTTCGACAGCTAGGAATTGTTGAGAATAGGGATTCCGAGACGATCGTCATATGGTTCAATATTTGCTTCCGAGAGGAGGCATCCTTTATCCGTGGATTGAGGAGCGATGAGGAGTGGGTGTTCTTCGAGCCGTTCGTGACGGTCCGGGGCCGAGGCAGCGGGCGCCCGTCCTGGGATCACCGGGCGACGGGATCTGCTCGAATTCATCGGGAAATGGTCGTCGGTCTACCGCCAGTTCCGGCGCTGGACGCTGGCAGGCCTGTGGGATGTTCTCCTGGAAGCGCTCAACGATATCAAAGGCATCGGTGAAGTGGTGCAGATGATCGACTCGACCATCATCCGGGCGCACCACTGTGCTGTCGGCGCAAAAGGGGGGACTCCGGGACAGGCTCTCGGGCGCTCGCGAGGTGGGTTTTCGACCAAAATTCATCTCCGCACGAACGGAGCCGGTCTCCCTATAGCCGTCGACATCACCCCGGGGCACACCTCTGATTATGCTGGCGCCTTGCCTCTCATGGCTGCCGACGGCCCGGAGCCGAAGGTCCTGCTCGCCGATCGGGGCTACGATGCCAATGCCATCCGCGTGGAGGCCAGAGGTGTCACGCCAATCATTCCCGCGCGCCGTAACCGGAAGGGCTTGGTCCCCATCGACCGCAGCATCTATGCCTTCCGGAACCGGATTGGGCGCTGTTTCAACAAGTTGAAGAACTGGCGCCGCATCGCTACCTGTTATGACAAGGCCGCCGAGGCTACCTCGGCTTCGTCCTTATCGCCTCATTCCGTCTATGGATGCGAATTATTGTCAATATGTCCGGAGATTATAATATTTTTATTCGCTATTTAATTCCGAAAATGCTCATCTGGTATTTTTTATTTCTTCCTCCTTGACCATTTGCGCAACAAACTCTCGCAACAGAGGAACTCGATGCGGTCGGAAACTCTGGCTAGTTGCGGTCGCCTCGGCAATACGGTCAACCCTGAAACGTCGGAAGGCCTGCCGCTCGCAGCAGCGTGCCAGTAGGATCAGCGATCGTTCCAGATAGACGATGGATAGCGGCCAGATTTCCCTCTCCGTTCGCTGCCCCTCACCATCGACATAGACGATCCACAGCACCTGTTCTTCCCAACATGCTTGGCGCAGAAACGCCATGTCCACGGTAGGTTCGGCAGGCGGCGAGGGCTTGTAGATGCGATTTATGGCATGAAGGGCCTGCAATTGCAGTCGGTCCGGCAGCGTAGAGATGATTTTGGCAAATGCTGTTTCGGCAGCCCGAGCGAGTTCCCCGTCGCCGGCATGTTTGACTTCGCCGAGACCGAGGACCAACGCCTCGATCTCGGTGCGCGTGAAGGTCTGGGGTGGCAAGGCCATGTCCTCGACTAGCCGATAGCCGAACCCGGTTTCGCCGTCGATGGTTGCACCCGCTACCCGCAGAGTTTCAATGTCGCGATATATCGTGCGAATGGAAACAGCCATTTTATCGGCCAGCCTCTCCGCCGTGACGGGAGGGGGCAGCGTGCGGAGGACCTGAAGTAAACGCAAAAGCCTGTCGCTGCGTGCCATGATGGCCTCCTACTGCCGATTTTTGTCAGTAAGGGGAATCTATATTCCCGTTCTGCTCCATAGTTCCTCTGCCACGAGGCGGATGGATATTTCGAATTAGATTAGGATATCCGATGAGCTTCCGACCATCTAGCCTCATAATTTATGTCGATGATATTGATGTCAGTACGAATTTCTATAAGACGATACTGAATGCTGAGCCGGTACAGACCTTCCAAGATTTCTCGGTATTTGTCCTAACGGAGAGTTTTACGCTTGGGATTCAATCCAAACATGCCATTGATCCAAAGCCGCAAGCCGCCTTTGGCGGGTTTGAGATTTCCATGAGCTACGCGACCAACGCCGAAGTGGACGACCTCTGTCGCGAATGGAAAGCCAAGAATATCGCCATGGCGCTCGAACCGACCATGTTAGATTTCGGCTACACATTCGTTGCGACCGACCCGGACGGGCACCGGCTGCGCGTCTGCGCCACAGATACCACCAACGTCGCCTGAGGTGTGAAGCTATGCGGCGGCGGGTGGCATTGATGACTGATCGTCAACGGGGAGTGCCGACCGCGCTAGGGTCACGCATCCCCATGACTTCGCTCATCCAGACGCTCGCCGTCGCCGTCTGCACTTCCGCCACGCCGCCAACGTGCGGGGGTAGTCCAATCCAGCGTCAGCGCACGGGTGAAGGAGCTGGAGAAGACCTTGGCATCCTTCTGTTCGAGCGCCACGTCGTCGAGCGGATAGCGGCTGGCGTCGATCACGCGACCATGCTGTGAAGACTGCGGGCATGGCAGCGGCAGGGGAATGCGGTCGCCTGCGCATCGGCATTCACGCGCTGATACCGGACAGCTTTCTCGCCGAGCTGATTGCCCAATATCGGAAAGATCATCCTGGTATCGCAGTCGGAATCACCGAGGGCACCGCCCGCGATGCGATCATGCCGCTTCGTGGCGACCGGCTGGACGTGGTATTCGTTGCCGGGAAGCCCGAACTGCCTGACTGCCACACCTGCCCGATCTGGACCGAACCGCTTGTTGCCGTGCTGCCGGGGGGGGAGGGCATCGCCTTGCCAGACAACCAGAAATCACGTGGGCCGATCTGAACGGCGAGACGTTCCTTGTCCGGCATGGCGGCACCGGCCCGCAAGTGCATGACCATATTGTTCTGCGCCTCGCCGGTTGCTGGCCCGTTCCGTCGATCCTGCGGTTCGACGTAGAGCGTGACACGCTGCTGTCCATGGTCGGACAGGGCTTTGACATCACCATCGTCGGCACGGGAGGCGCAACGTCGCCACCTATGGTTCGGCGCGATGGGCAGAGGACCGGGAGATCCGTGCGGCCGGATTGCTCGGTCCCGATGGCGTCCTGCTCGGCCGACAGCTAGCGCCCACCGATGAAATCGTCATGGTCGCGGGCACGCAGCCGATCCGCGCCACCAAGGCCCGCTATTTCGAGGACGCGCGGTTTCACGAACGCATCCTGACTCCGCCGGATCTGGTCGCCGCTCCGCTGGCGCCTAGCCCATCCGCCGATGATTGGTCCGGCCGCGTGGTCGCGGCGGAAAGCCGTTCCGTAGCGCAGGCCACAGACGAGACCGGGGGCGATCCGGCCAATGCCGGCATCCGCCGCGAGCCGGAATTGCCAAGCCAAGAGGAAATCGTCGCCCCGCCGCCATCGCCCGAACAGGAGTTCGAGTTTCTGGACGACGAGCCGGACGTTGACGCGGCCAAGGCCCGCGCCATGCGCCAGCGCATGAGGATGGTAGCGCGGCAGGTGGCGCTGAACCCCGATGACGGAATCGACCTTTGAGGACAAGCCCATGGCAACCAGAACTCGCCTGAATCTCTATTTCGACCCCGCGCTCATTCCGCAGATCGAGGCGATGGCGCTGCGCCGCAATGTCTCGAAATCCGCCATCGTGGAGGCGGCGGTCATGTCCTACCTGTCCGGCGATGCCGACGACCAGCTTGAAGCCGCCATGTCGCGCCGCTTGGACAAGCTCGGCCGCCAGATCGACACGCTCGACCTGGACCTCGCCGTCCTCGGCGAGACGGTCGCGCAGGTCATCCATTTCTGGATGACCCTCACACCGCCGCTTACGGGAGCCGCACAATCCGCTGCGCGCGCCAAAGGCGCGGAGCGGTCCGAGGGCTTCATGCAGACTCTCGGCCGGCGTCTGGCGACGGGCTTCTCAAGGAGCTGTCACGAGATATAGATGCAAGCGTGGAGGAAGAGACGAATCCGGAGCCGTCTGCTGGACCTGCCCTCTATTCTATTCGTGGTGACTGAATGGCCGTACCGCAAAACAAGGACGAACTGCTGAAGGCGATCAACGCCAACTTCGACAATTTGCGCAGGGAGCTTACGGACATTCCCGACACCATGGTCCGAAGCAGGAGCCTTGAGGGCCACGCGAAGGGTACGATGATGAGCGTTGCCGATCTGGTCGCCTATCTTGTCGGCTGGAATGAGCTGGTGCTGAAATGGCTGGATCGGAATGACACCGGCCAACCCATCGACTTCCCCGAAACCGGCTTCAAGTGGAACGAACTGGGCCTGCTCGCCCAAAAATTCTACCGTGACTATGAAGCGGTCCCGTATCAGCAGCTTGTCGAGCGACTGGACGCGGCCAAGCACCGCATCGTCACGCTGATCGAGGCGCGCAGCAACGACGATCTATATGTCCGTCCATGGTATGAAAAATGGACGATGGGGCGGATGATCCAGTTCAACACATCTTCACCCTACGACAATGCGCGTGGGAGATTGCGGAAATGGAAGAAAGAATCACAGAATATTTCTTCCTGACGGAAGGCATTTGGCACCTGAAAAGGAATTTAACCCCGCCGCATACCCATCCTATTTACCGCCTTCGCCGCCGATCACTGCACGCAGCTAGATACTTGTTGAACCGGCCCAATTCCGGGCTTCCTTAATCGATCCCGATCCGGGGGTCGCCTGTTGCGCCCCGCCAGAAGCCGGGGGCGACATGACCACCAACCACCACAAACCGGAGGCGACTGCACGCTGTGCGTGCATATTGCGCACCGCGCTCGGCGCCGCAATCGCCCGGTTGCTCGAAGACCCGGCCGTGGTCGAGGTGATGCTAAACCCGGACGGGCGGTTGTGGGTCGACCGCCTGTCCGAAGGGCTTTCTGATACCGATGAACGGCTGTCGGTCGCCGATGGCGAACGGATCGTGCGGCTAGGTTTTGTTGACGAATGCACGCATTTATAGGCGGATTGAGGC
>JBOGCN010000030.1:0-32493 GCA_050689115.1 Segnochrobactraceae bacterium EtOH-i3
GGCGTGACGGTGAGGGTGACCGTGCCGGAGACGGCGCGGGCTTCCACCCGGGATCCCG
The DNA here is from genome assembly GCA_050689115.1 of Segnochrobactraceae bacterium EtOH-i3. Lineage (GTDB taxonomy): Bacteria > Pseudomonadota > Alphaproteobacteria > Rhizobiales > Segnochrobactraceae > JBBSSF01. Next base: position 59 of record JBOGCN010000030.1, read on the forward strand.
GCTCCACCGGGATGATCGGCATTGCCTCGGTGGCGATGGTGTAGACCTGCCCGTCGACACGCAGGCGGAACGGGCCGCTGGCCGTCATTTTGCCGCCGCTGCCATCGACGACCGCGACGGGGATGCGCATCCACACCGTGCCGACCTTGATGCCCGGCACTTCGGGTTCGGCCGGCGTCTCTGTCGCAGGAGCGGAGGCGGCGGTGTCCTCCGGGGCCGGCGTCGGCGACGAGCCGGAAAAGATCCAGACCACGACCAGCACGGCCACAAGCGCGCCCCCGACGAGGACGGCGCGCCGCGCTGTCTTGCGCAGCGGTGGCAGGCCGGCCCGCACCCGGGGCGCGGCCGGTTCAGAGGGACGAAGATCGGCTGCCAGCTCCGCCGGCACGGCCACATCGTCCGGCTCCGGTTCCGGCCCATAGGCGGCAAAGCCGGGGCCGGTGACCGGCGGAATGGCCGACGCCTCGGAGAAGGTATCCGGTTCCGGCGGCAGGGCGCGCAGCCGGCGCGGATCCGGGCCGGCGGTGAGCGGAGGCTCGGCACGGACGGCGGGCGCAACGGGCGGCGCCATGCGCTCGGGCGCGGGGGGCTCCGGACGTACGACAGGGGCCGGACGGGAGGTGACTTCCGGCGCGAGGGCGGGGCGGGGCGGCGGCTCAGGAAAAGTGCCCGGTGCCGGCGGCCATGGTGTGGTGGGCGCATAGCGCGGCACGGCGCGCCACGGGGCGGCCGTTTCCGTCGTCGGCTGGGCGCCGGGCGGCTGGCGACGGGCAGGCGCCGCCTCTGCGGGGGCAGGCGGAGACCCGGCAGGCGGCACCGACGCGCCGTCCGTCTCAAGGCTGCGGAAGGCTCCGCAGGCCGGACATATCGCGCTGTCAGAGTAGAGAGGTTCGCCACACTGGGCGCATCTGTAGGGAGCCGTTGCCACCAGTCCGCCTTTCCGGTCTGTCCTTTCCGGATCAGACAGCCAGAATTCACCCATGGGGGGAGGGATTGCAAGGGCTGGCTGCCGGGGCGGGACGAGAGGCCGCTGGCCCGGGCCTGTCGATTATTCCTGCAGACCTCGCCGGCGACGCCGCACACGCAGCAATATAGCCGGCCGAAGGCTCAGCCGATGCGGTGTACCAGCGCCATCAGGGCCAGAACCAGTGCCAGACTGCCATCGGACAGATCAGCTCGTGCCGGTGCGGACAGGCGCCCGACGACGATGGCCAGGGCCGTCAGCACCAGCCCGGTTGCCGGGTCTGCCCCGGTGACGGCGTGCCAGACCATGCCGCCGACAAGCACCAGCGCGAGGCGCAGCGGCACCTCCGATATCGAGGAGGTGCGACCGATCCGCAGGATGCGGAGGACAGCCGCCAGTCCCGCCGATACCAGCGTGATGCCGGCCAGCGCTGTCATGGCGGCCGAGCCATCGAAGCAGAGCAGCGCCGCAAGAATACAGCCGGCTACGGCGAGACCCGTCCCCACCCCGCCCGAGCGATCCATCTGCGGTGCGTTGCCGCCCGTCGTCATCCCGCCACTCCCGCTCCGTCGGGCCAGCGGCCCGATCCGTTCGAATACGTACACTGACCCCTCCCTGGTGAGCAAGTGCGAATTAATTGCAATATAGGAAAGAGAGGCGAATGCGTCCAGCCTGTCGCCCCAGGAGCCGGGGGCGACGATCATCGCCATGGGATCTGTGCCGGAAGCGAGGAGTGGGCGTGGAATCCAGTTGCCGAAAGGCGGCCATCGGCTATAGTGCGCGCCAACCGATTCCCTTTACGCCGCGGACTTCAGCCCTCCTGCCGAAGCCCGTTTTTGGTGCTGCCCGGCCCCACATAGCGAATCGACCGGGATGCTGCACCGCGCCGCCCCGAGGCCTCCATGCAACTGCGCAATATCGCCATCATCGCCCACGTCGACCACGGCAAGACCACGCTTGTCGACAAGCTGCTGCAGCAGTCGGGTACCTTCCGCGAGAACCAGCGCGTGGCCGAACGGGCCATGGACTCCAACGATCTGGAGCGCGAGCGCGGCATCACCATCCTGGCGAAGGTGACGTCGGTGATGTGGAAGGACACCCGCATCAACATCGTCGATACCCCCGGGCATGCCGATTTCGGCGGCGAGGTGGAACGCATCCTCCACATGGTGGACGGTGCCATCGTGCTCGTCGATGCCGCCGAAGGCCCGATGCCGCAGACCAAGTTCGTGCTCGGCAAGGCGCTCAAGGTCGGCCTCCGTCCGATCGTCGTCATCAACAAGATCGACAAGCCCGACGAGCGCCACGACGAAGTGCTGAACGAGATCTTCGATCTCTTCACCGCTCTCGACGCCAGCCACGAGCAGCTCGACTTCCACGTCCTCTACGGCTCTGCCAAGGAAGGCTGGATGGCTCACGACCCGCACGGTCCGAAGGGCTCCATTGGCCCGCTGCTCGACATGGTGCTGTCCCATGTGCCGGCGCCGTCGGTGGACGAAGGTCCGTTCCGTCTGCTCGCCACCACCATCGAGGCGAACCCGTTCCTCGGCCGCATCCTCACCGGGCGCGTGCGCTCGGGCGTGGTGAAGCCGAACATGGCCGTGCGCGCCCTGTCGCGTGATGGCAAGGTGGTCGAGACCGGCCGCATCTCCCAGGTTCTGGGCTTCCGCGGTCTGGAGCGGGTGCCGGTGGAAGAGGCCCAGGCGGGTGACATCATCGCCATCGCCGGCCTGACGACTGCCACCGTGGCCGATACCATCGCCGATCCGTCGGTCAGCGAGCCGCTGTCGGCCCAGCCGATCGACCCGCCGACCCTGTCCATGACCTTCCGCGTCAACGACGGTCCGCTGTCGGGCACCGAAGGCGACAAGGTGCAGAGCCGCGTCATCCGCGAGCGCCTGCTGAAGGAAGCTGAGGGCAACGTTGCCCTGAAGGTTGCCGAAGGCAAGGACAAGGACTCCTTCGAGGTGTCCGGCCGTGGCGAACTCCAGCTCGCCATCCTGATCGAGACCATGCGCCGCGAGGGCTTCGAGCTCACCGTCGGCCGTCCCCAGGTCGTGCTCTCCAAGGACGAGAACGGCGATCTGCTGGAGCCGATCGAGGAAGTCATCATCGACGTGGACGAGGAGCATGCCGGCGCCGTGGTGTCGAAGCTCTCCGAGCGCCGCGCCGACATGATCGAGATGCGTCCGTCCGGTGGCGGCCGCATGCGTCTGGTGTTCCACGCCCCGACCCGCGGCCTCATCGGCTACCAGTCGGAGCTGCTGTCGGATACCCGTGGCACCGCCATCATGAACCGGCTGTTCCACTCCTACGCCCCGTTCAAGGGCGAGATCCCCGGCCGCCGCAACGGCGTGCTGATCTCGAACTCGCCGGGCGAGGCCACCCAGTATGCGCTCTTCAATCTGGAAGATCGCGGCCCGATGATGATCGAGCCGGGCTGGAAGGTCTATGAGGGCATGATCATCGGCGAGCACTCCCGGGGCAACGACCTGGAAGTGAACGTGATGAAGGCGAAGAAGCTGTCCAACGTGCGGTCGACCTCCAAGGACGAAGCGCTGACGCTGACCCCGCCGATCAAGATGACCCTGGAAAAGGCGCTGGCCTATATTCAGGACGACGAGCTGGTGGAGGTTACCCCGCTGTCGATCCGCCTGCGCAAGTCCGTGCTGGATCCCAATGACCGCAAGCGCGCCGTGCGTGCCGGCGCCGCCTGATCCGGCACTACTACGCCTGACATGAAGACGGGCCCCTGCCATGGCGGGGGCCCGTTTTCGTTTGGGCGGCGGGACCAGGGAGGGGCGGCGCCCGCTGAAGGCTGTTGGCCCATGGGACGGGCGTGCGCGGGCGATCCCCGCGGCGAGAACGCGGCGGGGGGAGGAGACGGACGGAAAGGGACGGGATCCGGGCGGCTGGCGCGTCAGAGTGCTTTCCGTTCGCTGCGGCTCACGGAAAACACTCAGTCTTTTTGAGCGGACGCATTTTCTTGCCGCGAACCGGTATCCACTGCGCGTGAAAATGCTCTAGCGCCGGCGGGCGTCGACCAGAGCGTTGGCGAGGCGGACGAAGCCGGGGATGTCGATTTCCTCGGCGCGTGCCGTGGGCGTCACGCCGGCGGCTTCCAGCAGGGCCTCAGAGGGAACGCCGAGGCTCTTCAGGCTGGCGCGCAGCATCTTGCGGCGCTGGCCGAAGGCGGCGGCGGTGACGGCGGACAGCGCCGGCCGGTCGCACGGCAGCGGCTCCGCCCGGGGGACGAGACGGACGATGCTCGACGTCACCTTGGGGGCGGGGGTGAAGGCCTGGGGCGGCACATCGAACAGGATGCGCGCCTCGGTGCGCCAGCCGGCGAGCACGCCGAGACGGCCATAGGCATCATCCCCGGGCTCGGCGACAATGCGTTCGGCCACCTCGCGCTGGAACATCAGGGTGGCCGACTGCCACCACGCCGGCCACGGCTCCGCCTCCAGCCAGCCGACCAGCAGGGCCGTGCCGACATTATAGGGCAGGTTCGCCACGATATGGGCGGGCTCACCGGCTTCCGCCGCCAGATCCACCTGCAGCGCATCGCCCCCGATGACGCGCAGACGGCCGGGATAATGGTCGGCGATTTCGGCCAGCGCCGGCAGGCAACGGCTGTCGCGCTCGACGGCAATCACGCGCTTCGCCCCTTCGGCCAACAGGCCACGAGTGAGACCGCCCGGGCCCGGCCCGACCTCGACGACGGTCATCTCGGCGAGATTTCCGGCGGAGCGGGCGATGCGGGCGGTGAGGTTCAGGTCGAGCAGGAAATTCTGGCCGAGGGACTTTCTGGCCGCGAGCTCATGGGCGCGGATCACCTCGCGCAGCGGGGGGAGGGTGTCGATGGCGGCCATGAGCAACGGGTTCCGGAAACAGAAAGACACCCGGACGCCGCGGGGGCTCTCCGGGTGCCGGAAGAGGGAGCGGATCAGACAGCTGGCGCGGCCGCCGTCGCCATGCGATCGGCCAGCACCAGCGCGGCAATCAGGCTGTCCGGCCGGGCATGGCCGCTGCCGGCGATGTCGAGAGCGGTGCCATGATCCGGCGAGGTACGCACGAAGGGCAGGCCCAGCGTGACATTCACCGTCTCGTCAAAGGCGATGGTCTTCACCGGGATCAGCGCCTGATCATGATACATGCCGAGCACGGCATCATAGGTCGCCCGCCGCGCCGGATGGAACAGGGTGTCGGCGGGGAAGGGGCCGGTCGCGTCGATACCCTCGGCCCGGAGCGTCGCGATCGCCGGCGCGATGATGTCGAGATCCTCCCGCCCCATGGAACCGCCCTCGCCGGCGTGCGGATTGAGGCCGGCGACCGCCAGCCGCGGCGCGGCGATGCCGAAGCGGGCCGCGAGATCCCGGGCGACGATGCGCCCGACCGTCACGATACGCTCGGCCGTCAGGCGCTTCGGCACCTCGGACAGGGGGATGTGGACGGTGACGGGAACCGTGCGCAGCTCCGGCCCGGCCAGCATCATCACCGGTTCATGGGGGCCGGGGCCGAAGCTCTCGGCCAGTGCGCCCAGAAATTCCGTGTGGCCGGGATAGCGGAAGCCGACATCATAGAGGGTCTTCTTGCCGATCGGGCAGGTGACGACGGCCCGCGCCTTGCCCTCCCGGACGGCGGCAACCGCGTGCTCGATGGCGGCGATCACCCCGGGGGCATCGGCCGGATCAGGCGCACCCGGCACGCCGGCGAGCGGCTGGTCCAGCGGGATGACCGGCAGCGCCCGGGCAAACACGCTTTCCGCCTTCGCCCACTCGGTAGCCGTCACCGTCAGCCGCATGCCCAGATGCTCGGCCCGGCGGGCGATCATGGCGGGATCGGCAATCAGGGCGAAGGGTGGCAGGTTGCGCGCCCGCCGCAGCTGCCAGGCGACAAGGGCCAGATCCGGGCCGACCCCGGACGGGTCGCCCACGGTCAGGGCCAGCACGGGGCCACCATCGGCCGGCGGCGGCGGGGGAACGGGTCTCATTTGTACTCGATCACGGCGTTGCGGCGCAGCTCCAGCAGGAAGCGCCGGGAGGTGAGCTCGCCCTGATTGGTCATCAGCTCGATCTCCATGTCCTTGCGGGCGGCCGCATCGGAGGAGAGCTCGCGCTTGCCACAGATGGCGATCATCTCGATGCCGGCGCCGTTGCGCTCCGGCGGGGTCAGGCGGCCGACGCTGGTGTTGTTGAAATTCGTCAGCATGTCCGGCGGAACCTCGGACTGGAGGCGGCGGCCGACGGGCTTCACCACCACTTCCGGCAGCGAGCGCGCAAACTCGATGCCCTGATCGCAGGCCGTGAAGCGGGCGCGTAGGTTTTCGGCTTCCTTCTGGCGCCGGGCGAAGCCCGCATCCCCCGCCGCCTTCGGAACCACGAAGGTGATGGTGGTGATGTCGAACTCCATGGTCTTGTTCTTGTCCGCCGTGCCGCCCTTGGCCTGGAGCGCGGCAATGACGTCCTGCTCGCTCACATTGACCGACTGGCGGAAACGCTTGCGCACCACCTGGCCCCAGACGATCTGGGCGTAGATGCGATCCTTCAGCGTCTTGGCGGGGGCGCCGGCCTGAGCCAGCGCCTGCTCGAGCTGGGCCGGGGTCAGCTTCACCCGGGTGGCGATGGACGCGAACGCGTTGTCGACTTCAGCCTTGGAGGCGTTGAGGCCAAGCCGCTTGGCCTCCTGGACCTGCAGCTTTTCGGCGATCAGTTCTTCCATGGCGGCCCGCTCGGGGTTGGGCGGGCGCTGGGTCAGCGAAAGGAATTTGGCGCGGGCGGCAATCTCGCCCGTCGTGATGACCTGATCATTCACGACGACCTTGATCTGCTGCGCATGGGCGGGCGCAAGGGCGGCAATTCCAAGAGCTGCTGCCAGCAGGACCGAACGCAGGCTACGCGCGCTCGCCCCGGCAGCCTGATGGAAGGGGGCCGGGATTCTCATCAGTCCGCAGTCTCCTCGAATTCCGGTTGGGCATCGGCGAAGCTGACGCGTGCCCGATTTCTTTGGCAGAAGCAAGGCGCCCTGCCATCGGCGCGCGAACCGGACGTCCGCGCTGCCGGCCACCTGTCATGATCCGAGCCCGCCATCACAATCCGCTGGACGATAGCTGGGCATCGCCGATCGTCCGGAGACCGATGCGCAGGAAGACGCTGCGGTCCACCGGAACACCGCCGGTCTGGCTGCGATCCTCAGCATAAGCGAGAGAGACCGAGAAGGACTCCTCATCATAGCCGAGGCCAAGGCCATCGGTGACCATGTTCTTGTTCTGGAGATCGTAGCGCAGGGAGCCAAACAGGCGCCAGTTCTCGAGAACCCGGAGAGAGCCAGCTCCCTGGACCTCCTGCCGGTTGAAGGGATCGCCGAGTTCCGGCTGGGCGCGCAGGAACATGTAGGTGATCTGGGTCGTCAGCGGGCCGGTCATGGCCAGTGTCGAGACGCCGGCGCGGTTGACGCTGAGATCCTCGCTGTCGAGGCGGACCTGGGTGCCGAATTTCAGCCCCTGCAGGGTGCTGAGGCTGACACGGCCGACATAATCCGACGCATCGGTATTCAGGCCGGATTCGGCCGTGGAATAGAGCAGGTCGGCCCGGTCGAAGGAGCTGGGGCCCGCCAGCTGATAGGACTGGCCAACCAGGGCGGACACAAAGCCGGCGCCGGTCTGCAGGGTATATTTCAGGCCGAGATTGGCGCGCGTGCCACCTTCGACACGGTCCCAGCCCGAGAACTTGTCATATTCGAACACCGTGGTGTCGTCGAAGACGATGGACTGGGAGTCTTCGTTGGCAAGCTTGCCAATGCCGGTTTCACCCGGTCGCACCACGATCTGGGCTACCGGCTCGAACACCTGGGAGCCCCAGGCCGAGGAGACAAGCCACGGCCACGTATATTCCATTGCCGCCGTCGGCATGAAACGGCCGACAACATTCTCGTTGTCGAGGGCGGTCACATGGTCATCGGTCGACTCGAACAGGAAAAGATCCCCGCGCAGGCCCAGATAGGGCGTGAAGACCATGCCCATCGGGCCGATGGTTTCCTTGCGCCAGGTGGTGTCGAGACTGGTGCGGTTGTAGGTGCCGGCGACGCCGCGGAAGCGGGTGTCATAGGTGCCGTTGTCATTTTCCACCCAGAAGGCGTCGGTGGTCGAGCGCGACAGGGTGGTGAAGTTCATGTTGTAGGCGAACTCGCCGCCATAAACGGCAGTGTCGTGGACGGCGTCATATTCCATCACCGGCCAGACGAAGGGCATCTTCGACTGCAGGTCCTCGCCGGGCAGCGAGAAGGTGCCCTGCACGGAGGAGGGCGGAACCGTCGTGCCGGGCTGCACGCCATTTTCCTGCAGGATCTGGATACCCATGGCCCGCACGTCAAGGTAGTTCTTCTCGCCAAGACCCGTCATGTAGAGCGATGAGACCGCATCCTCGGCGGAGTTGTGCGGCTGCTTGTAGTTGACGAGGAAGGTGCGGTCGGAGGCAAGCGTGCCATCCCAGCCCCAGATCCAGCGCGGATTGATCCAGAACTCGCCCTTGCTGGCCACCGTGCCGCGCCAGCGCTGGTCACCCACGCTGCCGGCATAGGCCGAGGGATCGAGCTGGTAGATGCCGGCGGCGCGGATCGAATAGGCGCCATCCATCAGGCGCTGACGATATTGCAGCGCCGTCAGGGCGCCCTGCCGGCTGAGCGGCGTCAGGGTCGCGGTCAGGTCCTTGTCGGGGGCGATGGCCCAGTAATAGGGAATCGAGACGCCCGCACCGAGCTGTTCGGAATAGATCGGCTTCGGCACCAAGAAGCCCGTGCGCCGGCCAACCGTCGGATCCGGATGGGAGAGATAGGGCAGATAGGCAACGGGCACCCCCCAGAACTCAATGCGGGGCTGCTCGTAGCTGATGACCTTCTCTTCCCGGTTATGAATGATGCGCGCCGCCTTGATGGCCCAGGTCGGCGGCTTCTCCGGCGTCTCGGTGCACTCTCCGCAGGCGGTATAAACCCCCTTCTCGAAGATGATCTCGTTGCCTTCGATCCGCTGGCCGCTTTCGGCCGCAATCCGGGTCCGCTGGGCGGTCTCGACGAGAAGCGACTTCACGAAGCCGTCCCGCAGATCCTCGGAGAGATCAACACTCTCTGCGACGACCGTATTTCCGTCGGGCTCCGTGATCTTCACGCCGCCTTCTGCGCGAAGACGGTTCACCTTGCGATCAAGGCTGACCTTGTTGGCGAGCAGGGTGTAGCCGCCATAATGCATTTCCACATGACCGCTGGCCGAGACAATGTCGCGGTCAAAATCATAGGTCAGGGTGTCCGCCTGCAGCAGCATCGGCGCATCGGGCTCGGCCGGCATGGAGACAAGGCCGCCCGCATCAAGCTTGGAATCTGGACGCGTGGTGTCTGAGGCCGCATGAGCCGCCCCCATGCCGGCAAGCAGGAGGCCGAGCGCGACGCCGCGGACGAGAGCCCGACGCAGTCGGCCGACGGGGCCAGACAACGCACGCAGGGTCTCGTCGGTAAGAGCCGGCCGCCGGATCATCCATCCTCCCGGAACAGCAACACAGATACGCCGAACAGCATCGCAATCAGGCCGGGCGTCCACGCCGCTACAGGCGGCGGCACGATTCCCGCCCCGCCCAGATCTCGCGCCAGTTCTGTCGCCACATAAAGCAGAAAGCCGGCCGCAATGCCACTTGCCACCAGGCGAGTGACGCCGCCAAAGCGCGCCGGGCGCAGGGAGACGGTGGCCGCAATCAACACCATGGAAACCAGAAGTAACGGACGCGCCATCAGAATCTGGAACTGGAGGCGGTAGCGGAAGGCCGGCAGGCCGGCATGTTCGGCAAGCTCGATCAGCCCGGGGAGTTGCCAGAACGCCACGGCATCCGGCCGCGCCAGAACCTCGCGCACCTCGGTGGGGTTGAGGAAGGTCGACAGCCGGTAGACGTCATGCTTCTCCCAGTCGCCGCCGGCCCGGTAGACCACGGCGTTCTCCAGACGCCAGTAGCCATCCTCCAGAACCGCCCGCGGCGCCTCGATCCGCTCGCTGAATGCGCCCTCGGGATCGAACAGGAACACCGTCAGCCCGGAGAGAGCCGCGCCCTGATCGGTCGAGCCGCGGGCGTGGACGATTGATTCCCCGTCGGTGCCATTCTGGCGGAACCAGGCGCGGCTGGCGGTCTGGTCGAGCAGCTGCTGTTCCTTGCCGAACAGGCTGGCGCCTACAACTTCCGACTGCTGCTTCATCCACGCCGACAGCGGATTATAGATCGTGGCCTCGCCGATGCCGAGGCCGAGGGCGACGATGATGGCGGGGGCCGCGAACTGCCAGACAGAGATGCCGGCGGCGCGGATGACCACGAGTTCCGACCGGCGCGCCAGCCCGATGAAGGCGAAGATGGAGCCGAAGAGCGCGGCAAAGGGCAGGAACTGCTCGGTCAGCGCCGGGGTGCGCAGCAGCGAGGTGAGGAAGGCCCGGCCAACCGAAAAGCCCTCCCGGTCACCGGCGCGGCGCACCAGCTCGAAGAAATCGAGCAGCAGGATGATGGTGGTGCCCACCAGAAACACGCCGAGAATCCAGCGCAGGAACCGCGCGCCGATATAGCGGCCAAGCGTGCGTCCGATCATGACGACGGGGTCTCCTGCTCGTCCTGGCGCGACACCCGGCTGAACATCCGGCCGCACCAGGTGCTGCAGAAGCCGAGAACATGAGAGGCCGGCCGGGGCAGCGCCAGCCGGGCATCACCCAGAATGAGGGCGCCGGTGGCCAGGATCGCGGCCAGCGGCACCAGATGGACGGCAACCACCGCCACATCGGAGCGGATCGCCAGGGTCGTGGCGCCAAAGCCCGCCATGCGCACCGCCGCGACCACGACGATGGCCCCCAGCACCGACAGGGCGCGGCCCTGCCGGGTGGTGCGCGGATCGCCCAGAAACAGGAAGACAATCAGCGTGAACGCAATCGGATAGAGCGGCTGGGTCAGCCGGTCATGCAGCTCCGAGCGGAAGCGGCCGGAATTGCGCCGGGCGTAGTCGTCGCTCGTCTCCGTCACCAGCAGCTCCGGCGTCATGCGCTCGCTGGGCTTGAAGACGGGCTCCACCGTGTCGCTCGGCATCAGGTTGGAGAGATCGAACGCATAGGCCTGGAAGCGGATGATCTGGATGGCGCCGTCAGCCGCTCGCCGCCGCTGGATGGTGCCGTCGGTCATCACCAGAAGCGTGCGGTCGACGGCCTCCACGATGCGGCCGCGGTCGGCCAGATAGGTGAAGGAGAGGGTGGGGTCGCGCTCGTCGTCCATCATCAGCCCGATCAGACTGCCATCGGGGCCGCGGTCGCGGACGTGGAAGGTGAGGCCATCCTCGATCTCGATGAAGCGCCCGGGCTGGACGATGGTCGCCACCAGATCTACCCGCACATTGGTGAGGGCATAGCGCAGCTGCCGCAGCCCCGCCGGGGCAATGACCGTGGACAGCAGCCCCGCCAGAAGCGCGACCAGCACCGCCAGCGTCAGGAATGGCTTCAGGATCGCCCAGCGCGAGGCGCCGGCGGAACTCATCACCACCAGCTCGTTCTCGGCGTTCAGCGAATTGAGGGTCATTACCAGGGCGATGACCAGGGCGAACGGCGCGATGACGAGAATAAGGAAGGGCAGCGCGAGGAGCGTCAGCTCCAGAAACAGGCCGATGGTCTGGCCCTTGGCCGTCACAAGGTCGAGCTGCCGCAGCGCCTGGGTGGCCCAGACGATGGCGGTCAGGATCGAGATGGTGGCGACGAAGGCGGTGGCCGCGCGCCGGAAGATGTAGCGTCCGATCAGATGCATCGGCCCATCGCCCCCGGGAAACGAGGAATTATCCAATGTCCCCGGAGGACCGCAAGGGAAGGCGGCGGGGGCACTGGTATCTTGGTTGACGCCGGGTTGACGACGCGCCGGCCGGCGGGTGCCGGCTGCCCCACCAACGCGGGAGAGCCGTCCGCCCGACGGAGATAGGATCGGATCATGTGTTCGGCAACCCGTCGAGATGACGTCGCAGCGCCCGAAAATCCCGCCACGCCAGACGCTTCTGCACGGGCTGGCGCAGCAGATAGGCCGGATGGAAGGTGGCGAGCGCCGGCATGTCCCGCCCATTCACCGGCACCTGCAGCCAGCGGCCGCGCAGTTTGGTGATGCCGTCGGTGACCGTCGTCAGGGTCTTGGCGGTGTTGCCGAGGAGCACGAGAAACTCCGGCCCCGCCAGCTCGATCTGGCGCATGAGGAAGGGCTTGCAGATTTCCGCCTCCGCCAGCGACGGCGCGCGGTTGCCCGGCGGACGCCACGGCACGACGTTCGCAATATAGACTAGGGTGCGGTCCAGACCGACGGCTGCCAGCATGCGGTCGAGCAGCTGGCCCGAGCGGCCGACAAAGGGCAGCCCCTGGATGTCCTCGTCGCGCCCCGGCGCCTCGCCGATGAACATGACCCGGGCACCCGGCGTGCCATCGGCAAACACCATCTGCTTGGCCGTGCGGCGCAGGTTGCAGCCCTCGAAGGCGGCAAGCGCTTCCCGCAGCTCGTCCAGCGAACCGGCCGCCGCCGCCGTTGCCCGGGCGGCCATGATGGCCTGCTCATCGGGCACCGTGGCGCCACCACCGGCCGGACCGGACGGGGCAGGGGCGGCAAGCCCCGGCGCGACGCCGCCGGCGCGCATCTGGGGCGCACGCACGGGCTCGGGCGGAGGGGGGGGATTGAAGCGGTCGTTCGGCTCGGCATCAAGCGCCACATCGCATCCCGCCGCCAGATGCCACTCCAGAAGGAGGGCCGCAGCGGTGACGGGATCAAGCGGGGCGTGAGGGTCGGAGTGCATCCGTGTGGGGGGTCCTGGAAGTCCGGCCCGGAGGATTCCGGCGCCGGCACTCTATCCGGTCCCGCCGCCAAAGCGGAGTCCCGATCCTCAGGGTCTGTCCGACGCTGTGGATGAAATGCGGCGGACCACAAGTCGGGACAGACACGACTTAGCCCCTGCGACACGGATGTGACGGGGGGGCTATCTCGCAGTTGCAGCATTGAAGCGTCGGGAAAGCTCGCCTAAAGACGAACAAGCGTTGGAACGAGTCTCAGGACCGCTCGACGGACGTCCGCGGCGCGTGAGGGAGTTGGGGAAATGACCGAAGCCGAGTTGCCGGAACGCGAGAGCATGGATGTCGACGTCGTGATCGTCGGGGGCGGCCCGGCCGGTCTTTCGGCGGCGATCCGGCTGAAGCAGCTGGCAGAGGAAGCGGGCAGCGAGCTGTCTGTGGTGGTGCTGGAGAAGGGCTCGGAAATCGGCGCCCATATCCTGTCCGGCGCCGTGATGGATCCGATCGGCATCGACGAGCTCCTGCCCGGCTGGCGGGAGGAAGAGGACACGCCGTTCAAGACCCCGGTGACGGAAGACCACTTCCTGTTCCTGGGTCCGGCAGGGTCCGTGCGTCTGCCGAACTTCGCCATGCCCGGCCTGATGAACAACCACGGCAACTATATCGTGTCGCTGGGCAACGTCTCGCGTTGGCTGGCCGCCAAGGCCGAGGCGCTGGGCGTCGAAATCTATCCGGGCTTTGCCGGAGCCGAGCTGCTGACCGACAAGGAAGGCAAGGTGATCGGCGTCGCCACCGGCGACATGGGCATCGGCCGTGACGGCGAGATGAAGGACAGCTTCACCCGCGGCATGGCGCTGATGAGCAAATATGTGCTGCTGGCCGAAGGCGCCCGCGGCTCGCTCTCCAAGCAGGCCATCCAGCGCTATGATCTGGACGTGGGCCGCGAGCCGGCCAAGTTCGGCATCGGCATCAAGGAGCTGTGGCAGGTCGATCCCGCCAAGCACATCCCCGGCCACGTGCAGCACTCGTTCGGCTGGCCGCTGGACATGAAGACCGGCGGCGGCTCCTTCCTCTACCACATGGAAGACAACCAGGTGGTGGTCGGGTTCGTGGTGCACCTGAACTACAAGAACCCCTATCTCTCGCCTTTCGAGGAATTCCAGCGCTTCAAGACCCATCCGGCCATCCGCGACGTGTTCGAGGGCGGCAAGCGGCTGGCCTATGGCGCGCGCGCCATCACCGAAGGCGGCTATCAGTCGGTGCCGAAGCTGTGCTTCCCCGGCGGTGCCCTCATCGGCTGCGCCGCCGGCTTCGTGAACGTGCCGCGCATCAAGGGCTCCCACAATGCGGTGCTCTCGGGCAAGCAGGCGGCCGAGCACGCCTTCGCGGCGATCGCCGAAGGCCGCGCCCATGACGAGCTGACGGCCTACGAGAATAACTGGCGCGGCTCGGAAATCGGCAAGGATCTCTGGCCGGTGCGCAATGTGAAGCCGCTGTGGTCGAAGTTCGGCACCCTCGGCGGTGTCGCCCTTGGCGGTCTCGACATGTGGACCAACAGCCTGTTCAACAAGTCGATCTTCGGCACGCTGAAGCATGGCAAGCCGGATTCCGAGACCCTGAAGCCGGCCGCCCAGTGCAAGAAGATCGAGTATCCCCGGCCGGATGGCAAGCTGACCTTCGACCGGCTGTCCTCGGTGTTCCTGTCGAACACCAACCATGAGGAAGACCAGCCGGTGCACCTGAAGGTGGCGAACCTAGCGCTGGAGAAGAGCTCGGAGCTTGAGGTCTTCGCCGGTCCGTCCTCGCGCTACTGCCCGGCGGGCGTGTACGAGTGGGTGGAGAAGGACGACGGTCCGACCTTCGTCATCAACTCGCAGAACTGCGTCCACTGCAAGACCTGCGATATCAAGGACCCGAACGCCAACATCACCTGGACCGTGCCGGAAGGTGGTGGCGGGCCGAACTACCCGAACATGTGAGCTCCGGAATTATCCGGCCCTCTCCTTCGGGAGCGGGAGCAGCAGCGCGCGGGACATGTCCCGGTCGCGGGGCAGCTTCGGACATGACAGGATCGGCGGGCCGGGGGTGGACGAGGAGTCCGCCTCCGGCTGCGTCCGTTGGCCACGTCGCCATCCTGTCGCCGTCTTCCTAGTTTTCAGAAAGAACTGAAAAAACCGGGAGGGAACGGATGAGCAGAGCGGCCGGAGGGCAGGCCGAGACGGAGGCGCGCCGGCCGACGGATATCCGCTCGGTGCTGGAACGGGCGTGCGAGACCGGCTGTCCGCCCCGCGGCAGCGCGGAGGCCCGGCGCTGCACCCGCTGCGGCGTGCGCCGCTTTGCCCTCGGGGCGGCCCTGACGGGTCCCGAAGTGACCGATCTGGAGGCGATCGCCCGCCGGGTGAAATTGCCCGCCCGCACTGTCATCCATCAGGAAGGCGATCCCGTCACCATGCTCGGCACCATCACCTCGGGGATGGTGCGGCTGTCTCTCTCGCTGCCGGATGGCCGGCGGCACATCACGGATTTCCTCTCCACCGGCGACGTGATCGGGCTGGATGGCGCCAAGAGCCATCTGCTCGACGCCGAGACCGTGACCCCGGTGGAAGCCTGCCTGTTCCGGGTGGGGGATCTGGAGCGTCTGGTGGAGCGCTACCCGCATCTGAAGGACCGCATGCTGGCCTTCCTGCGGGTGGATCTGCGCAAGGCCCATCTGAACCAGCTGGTGCTCTCGCGCCTGTCGCCGGCCGAAAAGGTGGCGGCCTTCCTGGTCGCCATGGCGGAGCGGGCCGAACGGGCCGGCGCCGCGCGCAATCCCGTGCATTTGCCCATGACCCGGGCCGATATTGCCGACCATCTGGGCCTGACCATCGAGACCGTGAGCCGGACCTTCACCCGGCTGCGCAAGGCCGGCACCATCCGGCTGCCGGCGCCGGGGATCGTCGATGTCGCCGACTGGGGCGGTCTCGACCTGCTGGCCCGCGCCCGCCCGGCCTGAGCCCGGCCCCGGAAAAGGGGCTTTTCCCGCGCTTTCCGTTGCATCCGCGCCTTCGGGGCGGCATATCCCCGGGGCCTGCCGGCGCGCCCGTCCGCGCGTCCGTGCCCCGCGGAGAGAGCCGATGACCGCCCCCGAGCCGTTCTGGCGCACAAAGACCCTCGACGAGATGACGCCCGCCGAGTGGGAAAGCCTGTGCGATGGCTGCGGCCGCTGCTGCCTGAACAAGCTGGAAGACTGGGACACCGGCGCCATCGCCTGGACCAATGTTGCCTGCCAGCTGCTGGATGGCGACAGCTGCCGCTGCCGCGACTACCCCAACCGCTTCGACACCGTGCCCGACTGCGTGCAGATGACCCCGGACGAGGTGCGCTCCCTCTCCTGGCTGCCGCCGAGCTGCGCCTATCGCCTTGTTTCCGAAGGGCGCGACCTCTTTGCCTGGCATCCGCTGGTCTCCGGCGATCCCGACAGCGTGCACGCCGCCGGGGTGTCCGTGCGCGGCCGCACCATCAGCGAGAAGGGGATGGAGCTGGAAGAATACGAGAACCATCTGGTGCGCTGGCCCATGGAGATGCCCGGCCGCAAGCGCGCCCGTCGCAGTCGGAAATAGGATTATTATCCTTCTTGATGGGAATATAGTCCTTGACACCGGGCCGCTGCTCCGGTAGCCTTCAGTCATGGTCGCAGAGGTGCGGGCGGGGGAGCGATCCTCCGGAAAGGCGGGGGCGATGGCGGAACGGGCGACGATGAAGCGGCGCGCGGTCGTCGCCTGGGATGAGATCCGGCGCCTCTATGAGGCGGGCGGGGTCTCCGCCGTCGGGCTGGCAACGCTTGCCGGCGTGAGCGCGCCGACCATCCGGCGGCGGGCGCGCAGCGAAGGCTGGCAACGCGCCGATGCGGCGGACCGGCTTGCCGCGACGGAGGCAGGCGAGGCGGAGCGCGGGGGTGCCCCGCGCGGAAGCGATGCCAGCGGGCGGGCAGGGGGCGGCAGCGCTCCCGAGCCGCCGGCGGACCGGGCAGCGCTGATCGCCGGGCTCTACCGGGCGTGCGCGGCCCATGTGGCCGACATTGAATCCCGGGTCGGCGTTTCGGCCCAGAACCGCGAGCGGGATGCTCGCACCCTCGGCATTCTCGCCCGCACTCTGGACACACTGATTGATCTGGACCGGCGCAAGGCCGGCGAGGAAGCGGCGGACCCGGAAGCTGACATCGAGCGCCTGCGGGCCGATCTCGCCGGGCGGCTGGCCCGGCTGGTGGCCTGCCCGTGAGGGGGCGCCGAACGAGCCCGACCAATTATACCCGGCGCATGAAGTGCTGACCGCACCATGCGCCAGAAGAGCAGCGGATTTCTCATATGCCCCAATGGCATGAGAAATCCGCACCGGAATACCAAAGAGTCCTCTTCGAGGATCTTTGGTATGACAGGGCCCCGACGGGCCCTTTTTTCATTTGAGGGTGGATCCATGGAAGACGCGCGGCGGCTTCGGCATCTGCTCTCGGAGCTGGCGGACCGGGACGGCATTGCCGCGGTGCTGGCCGGCTATGATGCGGGGGCGCTGACGGCGCTGGCCCATGACTGGCCGCTGTGGGCCCGCGATGACCAGATGGCGCCGTCCGGCGACTGGACGACCTGGCTGCTGATGGGCGGCCGTGGCGCCGGCAAGACCCGGGCGGGCGCGGAATGGGT
Organism: Segnochrobactraceae bacterium EtOH-i3; assembly: GCA_050689115.1. Taxonomy (GTDB): domain Bacteria; phylum Pseudomonadota; class Alphaproteobacteria; order Rhizobiales; family Segnochrobactraceae; genus JBBSSF01. Next base: position 17,520 of record JBOGCN010000030.1, read on the forward strand.
GCGGGCGCAGGCGCTGGGCCGCGATGGCCCGGCGGTCGGCCGGATCGCGCTGGTGGGCGAGACCCTCGGCGATGTCCGCGATGTCATGATCGAAGGGGTCTCCGGGCTGATCGCCATTCATCCCAAGGGGGAACGGCCGGACTGGAGCCCGTCGCGCCGCCGGCTGACATGGCCGAACGGGTCCGTGGCGCAGGTGTTTTCGGCCGAGGATCCGGAGGGGCTGCGCGGACCGCAGTTCGGCGCGGCCTGGGCCGATGAACTGGCTAAATGGCGCTATGCCGAGGCGACCTGGGACATGCTGCAATTCGGCCTGCGCCTCGGCCACCGCCCGCGGCAGGTGGTGACGACGACACCGCGGGCCATTCCGCTGCTGCGCCGGCTGATGGCGGACCGGCGGACGGTGGTCTCCAAGGCAGCGACCTCGGCCAATGCCGGCAATCTCGCGCCGGGCTTTCTGGAGGCGATCGTGGGCCGCTATGCCGGGACGCGACTGGGCCGGCAGGAGCTGGACGGCGAGCTGATCGAGGACCGGGCCGACGCCCTGTGGCGGCGCGAGGCGCTGGAGGCGTGGCGGGTGTCCACGGCGCCGGCGCTGACGCGGATCGTCGTGGCGGTCGATCCGCCGGCGGGCTCCGGGGCGGGGGCGGATGCCTGCGGGCTGGTGGCTGTCGGGCTCGGCAGCGACGCCATGGCCTATGTGCTGAAGGACGGCACCACCCAGGGGCTGCGCCCGGCGGAATGGGCGGCGCGCGCCATTGCGCTCTATCACCGCTTTCAGGCCGATGCCCTGGTGGCCGAAGTCAATCAGGGCGGCGACATGGTGGCAGCAGTGCTGCGCGAGGTGGATGCGGGGGTGCCCGTCACCTCGGTGCGGGCCACCCGGGGCAAATATCTGCGCGCCGAACCCGTGGCCGCCCTCTACGAGCAGGGCCGGGTGCGCCATGTCGGCGTGATGCCGGATCTGGAAGACGAGATGTGCGATTTCGGCCCCGGCGGCCTCTCCTCCGGCCGCTCCCCCGACCGGCTGGACGCCCTCGTCTGGGCCGTCACCGCGCTGATGCTGACCCAGAGCGGCGAACCGAAGGTGCGGCGCATCTGAGGGTTTCTCTTCCCCGAGACAAGCAAGGATCCTGTCATGCCGAACTGGTTCAGCTGGCCGCGCCGAGGGCGGGCCGGGGGGATGATCTATGCCCGCACCGACCCGCCGGAGACCAAGGCGTCGCGCACCGGGGCGCTGTTCGCCTTCTCCCAACCCGGGCGGCCGGTGTGGACCGGGGCGGATTATGGCGCGCTGGCGCGGGAAGGCTTCGTGCGCAATCCCGTTGCCTATCGCGCGGTGCGCATGATTTCGGAAGCCGCGGCCTCGGTGCCGATGCTGCTCTATGAGGGCGAGCGGGAGCTGACCAGCCATCCGCTGCTCGATCTTCTCGCCCGGCCCAACGCCCGCCAGAGCGGGCCGGAACTGCTGGAAGCCCTGACCGGACACCTGATGATTTCCGGCAATGGCTATCTGGAAGCCGTGGCGCTGGACGGCCGGGTGCGCGAACTGCATGTGCTGCGGCCGGACCGGATGCGGGTGATCCCCGGGCCCGATGGCTGGCCGGAAGCCTATGATTACAGCGCCGGCGGCCGCACCGTGCGGTTCCGTCAGGATGAGGGCCCGGTGCGGCCGATCCTGCATCTGGCGCTGTTCCATCCTCTCGACGATCATCATGGCCTCGCTCCGATGGCAGCGGCGGCTGTCAGTCTCGATATCCACAATGCCGCCGGCGCCTGGGCCAAGGCGCTGCTCGACAATGCCGCCCGGCCGTCCGGGGCGCTGGTCTATCGCGGCGAGGGGGGCAACCTCACCGACGACCAGTTCGCCCGGTTGAAGGCCGAGCTGGCCGATGGCTATCAGGGTGCGCGCAATGCCGGCCGGCCGCTGCTGCTGGAGGGCGGGCTGGACTGGAAGCCGCTGTCGCTGACGCCGAAGGAAATGGATTTCATCGACGCCAAGAACCAGGCGGCGCGGGAAATCGCGCTCGCCTTCGGGGTGCCGCCGATGCTCATGGGCATCCCGGGCGACGCCACCTATGCCAATTTCCGCGAGGCGAACCTCGCCTTCTGGCGCCAGACCGTGCTGCCGCTGCTGGGCCGCACCGCCGGGGCGCTGTGCCAGTGGCTGGGACCGGCCTTCGGCCCCGGTCTGCGCCTCGGCCACGATCTCGACGCCATCTCGGCACTCTCCAGCGAACGCGAGGCGCTGTGGGCCCGGGTGGGGGCGGCGGGCTTTCTCAGCGAGGACGAGAAGCGCGTCGCCGTCGGCTATGGCGCCCGGGCGCCGGCCTGACCCGAGGCCGCCCGAGGCAGGCCGTGCAGCCTGCCGCCGGCGGGCCTGGCAACACAGGGAGACGCCCATGGACCCGGTGACGGAAACCATCGCCCGGCGCGGCGATCTTGCCCATCTCGTCCTGTTTCTCTGGGCGAGCGGTGCCTCGGGGCTGGTGCTCTGGGCGCTGAAGGAACTGGTGGCGGCCAACCGCCGCTTCGAGAGCTTCGTCAACGAGATTGCCCGGCTGAACAGCCTGTTTCGCGATCCGGACTGATCTCCTCTTTTCCCAAGGACTTGAAGCCATGACGCTGATGACCCGGCTGGGGGTGATCCCCGGCCCGCGGGCGCGCGCGCCGGAACCGGTGTTCGTCGCCTTCGCCGATCGCCTGCGGCAGGTGCTGGCCGCCGAACGCCGCGACCGCCGGCGGGGAGAGGCGCGATGACCGGCCCGGCACCCGCACTGGCCCGAACGCCCGGCCGGGAACGCAAGTTCCTCGCCGGGATGCCGCTCTCCGAGACCGGGGCCTGGACCTTCGAGGGCTATGCCAGCCTGTTCGGCCGGCCGGATCTGGGCAACGACATCGTGCTGCCCGGCGCCTTTGCCGGCTCGCTGGCCCGGCGCGGCGCCAGTGGCGTGAAGCTGCTGTGGCAGCATGATCCGGCAGAACCCATCGGCGTCTGGGACGAGATCCGCGAGGACACCCGCGGCCTGTTCGTGCGCGGCCGGCTGATCCCGGAGCTGGCGCGGGCCCGGGAGGCCCGGGCGCTCTTGAAATCCGGCGCGCTGGACGGGCTCTCCATCGGCTTTCGCACCGAGAAGGCCCGCACCGACCCGCGCCGCGGCGTGCGCGAACTGATGGCCGTCGACCTCTGGGAAATCTCGCTGGTGACCTTTCCGCTGCTGCCCGAGGCCCGGGTGAGCGCGGCCAAGGGCACGGCTCCCGACGATCTCGACGCCCTCGTGCGCATGATCCGCCGCGGCGCGCTGCGGCTCGGCAGCTCCTTCCGGCCCTGACAGCCGGACTTTTCCCGTCTCCTCTCCTCCTGCAACAGGAACCTGTGCGATGACCGATCTTACCCTTGCGCCCGAGACCAAGGCCGCCAGCGGCGGCGAAGTCGGAGCGGCCTTCTCGGAGTTCATGTCGGCCTTCGAGAGCTTCAAGGAGACCAACGACCAGCGGCTGGTGGAAATCGAGCGGCGCTCGTCGGCCGACGTGGTCACCCTCGACCGGCTCGACCGCATCTCGGCCGCGCTCGACGCCCAGAAGGCGCGGGTGGATGATCTGGTGCTGAAGGGCCGCCGGCCGGCGCTGTCGCCGGATGCGCCGCGCAGCGATACCCTGGCCATCGCCCACAAGAGCGCCTTCCACGCCTATGTGCGCCGCGGCCAGGAAGAGGGGCTGAAGGCGCTGGAGGCCAAGGCGCTCTCCACCACTGTCGGCGCCGATGGCGGCTATCTCGTGCCGACGGAAACCGAGGCCGCCATCATGATGCGGCTGGCGAAGGTGTCGCCGATCCGGCGCATCGCCGGCAACCGCGCGGTGTCGGGCTCCAGCTATCGCAAGCCCTTCTCCATCACTGGCCCGGCCACCGGCTGGGTGGCGGAAACGGCGGCCCGGCCGGAAACCACGGCGCCGGTGCTGGCTGAACTCGCCTTCCCGACCACGGAACTCTATGCCATGCCGGCGGCGACCCCGGCCCTCATCGACGACGCCGCCGTCGACATCGACCAGTGGATCGCCGAGGAGGTGGAAACCGCCTTCGCCGAACAGGAGGGCGCCGCCTTCGTCAGCGGCAGCGGCACCAACCGGCCGAAGGGCTTCCTCTCCTATACCGCGGTTGCCGATGCGTCGTGGAGCTGGGGCAATCTCGGCTACATCGCCACCGGTGTCGCCGGCGGCTTTCCTGCCGCCAACCCGTCGGACATTCTGGTCGACCTGATCTACAGCCTGCGCGCCGGCTATCGCCAGAATGGCACCTTCGTGATGAACCGCAAGGTGCAGGCCAGCATCCGCAAGATGAAGGATGCCGACGGCAACTATCTGTGGACGCCGCCCGCCACCCCCGGCGCCGATGCCATGCTGATGAACTTCCCCGTGGTGGACGCCGAGGACATGCCGGACATTGCCTCCGGCTCGCTGTCGGTGGCCTTCGGCGACTTCCGGCGCGGCTATCTGGTGGTGGACCGGGCCGGGGTCAATGTGCTGCGCGATCCCTATTCTTCCAAGCCCTATGTGCTGTTCTACACCACCAAGCGCGTGGGCGGTGGCGTGCAGGACTTCAGCGCCATCAAGCTCCTGAAGTTTTCCGCGAGCTGATCCCGTTCTCCCGAGGCGACTTCGGCGGGCCCCTTTTGGGGCCCGTCGCCTTTTCGGGGCCTCGACAGGGGCGGATTGAGCAGGGAGGAGGCAGGCCATGACGCTGCTTCAGGTGTCGCCGCCGGCCGGCGAGCCGGTGACGCTGGCCGCGGCGAAGGCGCATCTGCGTCTGGACGGCGACAACGAGGACGGGCTCGTCACCGGGCTGATCGCGGCTGCCCGCGGCTTCATCGAGACGGAGACCCGGCGGGCCCTCATCGACCAGGGCTGGCGGCTCTGTCTCGACCGGCGCCCGGCCGAGGGCATCGTGCGGCTGCCAAAAGGGCCGGTGATCGCCGTGCAGGGCATCGTCACCTATGACCCTGCGGGCACGCCGACGACGCTGGCACCCGCGGATTATCAGACGGATCTGGCGGCCGAACCGGCCCGGCTGTGGCTGCCGGAAATCGCCACCGGCCGGCGCTTCAACGGCATCGAGATCGACTTCCGCGCCGGTTACGGCAGCGACGGCGACGATGTGCCGGCGCCGCTCCGGCAGGCGCTCCTGATGCTGGTGGCGCACTGGTTCGAGGTGCGCGAGGCGGCGGTGGCGGGCGTGGCCGTCGGGCCGGTGGCGCTGGGGGTGGAGCGGCTGATCGCGCCGTTCCGGCTGGTGCGGCTGTGAGCTTCGGCATGATCGGGCGCCTGCGCCACCGCGCGACGGTGGCGCGCCCCGTGCGCACGCCGGACGGCGGCGGCGGTGCAGAGACCGGCTGGGAAACTGTCGCCGCGGTCTGGGTGTCCATCACCGCGCTCTCGGCGGCCGAGAAGGAAGCCGCCGGCCGTCTGGACGGGGTGGCGACCCACCGGGTGGTGATGCGCTTTCGCGATGACATTCGCGGCGGCATGCGGCTGACCCGGGGCAACCGGACCTTCCGGCTGCTGGCCAGCCATGACCCGGACGGCAGCCGCCGCTTCCTGATCGTGACCGCCGAGGAGGAGGGACGATGAGCGATCCCGTGTTCGCGCTGCAAAGCGCCCTGCATGCCTGTCTCGCCGGTGATGCGACCCTGACGGCCTTGCTGGGACCCGGCAGCCGCATCCACGACCGGGCGCCGCGGGGCACGCCGGTGCCCTATGTGGCGCTGGGCGAGACCCGGCTTGCCCGCATCGGCGCCCTGGGCGGGCCGATCCACGAGCACACGATCATCGTGCGCGTCGTCTCCCGGGCCGATGGCCGGCGGGAGGTGGCGGCGATTGCCGAGCGCATCGACGCCCTCATCGACACCGCCACGCTGGAGCCCGACGGCCACCGGCTGGTGGCGCTGCGCCTTGTCGAGCGGGCGATCAGCGAAAGCCGCGACCGGCAGTTCATCGAGGGACAGCTGCGCTTCCGCGCCGTGACCGAACCGCTGTGAGGCCGCGTCCGCGGCACCTGATTTTCAGTGCAAAGGAGAAGCGGCCATGGCCGTGCAGAAGGGCAAGGATATCCTCATCAAGCTCGACGCCACCGGCGCGGGCAGCTTCGTGACCGTGGCCGGGCTGCGCACCCGGCGGCTGGCCTTCAACGCGGATACCGTCGACGTGACGGACTCCGAATCCGCCGGGCGCTGGCGCGAACTGCTGGCCGGGGCCGGCGTCCGCCGCGCCTCGGTGTCCGGCACCGGTATCTTCCGCGACCAGACCTCGGATGCCCGGGTGCGCGAGATGTTCTTCGAGGGCGAGACGCGCACGCTGCAGATCGTCGTGCCGGACTTCGGCACCATCGCCGGCCCGTTCCAGATCACCGGTCTCGAATATGCCGGCGATCATGATGGCGAGGCAAGCTTCGAGATCGCGCTCGAATCTGCCGGCGCGCTCACCTTCACCGCACTCTGAGGCCGGGGATCATGGCGAACCGGTTGCGTGGCGAGATCGAGGCGATGCTGGACGGTCGGCGCTGGACCCTCGTCCTCACCCTTGGGGCGCTGGCCGAACTGGAACAGGGCTTCGGCGTGGCGGACATGGTGGCGCTGGCTGACCGGCTGGGCTCCGGCCGGCTGTCGGCCGGCGATGCGATCCGGGTGATCGGCGCCGGACTGCGCGGCGCTGGCCATCAGGTGGAGGATGCCCAGGTGGCCGCCATGGCGACGCCGGGCGGGGCGGCGGGCTTTGCCGCCATCGTCGTCGACCTGCTCATGGCGACCTTTGGCGCGGGAGACACCCCGCCGGACCCTTGAGGGCCGCGGCATCCCCGGAGGATGTCGCGGCCTTTCCATGGGAGGCGGCCATGGGCTTCGGTCTCGGCGTGCTCTGCCTGTCGCCGGCGACCTTCTGGAGCCTGACGCCGCGGGAGCTGGCGGCGGCCGTGCGCGGCCGCATGCCCGGTGGCAACGCCCCCGCCCGGCCACCGGACCGGGCAGCCTTCGGCGCCCTGATGGCGCGCTTTCCGGACTGATTTTTCCTCTGATGGATGGAAGGAGCGCCGCCATGGCGGACGCGGAAACCGGCACCGAGGCCGACTGGGAGGGCGCCAGCCGCTATGCCCGGGATCTCGATGCCAGCCTGCAGGCCACCGCCCGGGCATTCTCGCGCGGGCTGACGGCAGGCATGAAATCGGCGGTGAGCGAGGGGGCGAAGCTGGAAACGGTGCTGCGCTCGGCGGCGACCCAGATCACCAGCCAGCTGCTGAGCGCCGGCCTGCAGCCGCTGGCCAAGCTCACCGCATCCTCCCTCAGCTCGGCGCTGACGACGCTGGTGGCGGCAAAAGACGGGGCCGTGATTTCAGGAGGGCGGGTGCGCCCCTTTGCCAGCGGTGGCGTGGTGGCGTCGCCGACCTATTTCCCCATGGCGGGGGGCACGGGGCTGATGGGCGAGGCGGGCCCGGAGGCGATCCTGCCACTTGCCCGCGGTGCCGATGGCCGGCTGGGCGTGCGCACCGGCAGCAGCGGCGGCAGCAGCGGAACGGCCGTGACGTTCAACATCTCCACCCCCGATACCGACGGGTTCCGCCGGTCGGAGGCGCGCCTGACGGCAATGGTGGCCCGCGCCGTCGGGCGAGGACGGCGCGGGCTGTAACACCGGGCCCGACGAGGAGGGGCTTGGGCTACCCGGTGCATCGCGCGGTCTTGAGGGCCGCGGCGATCTGGTCCTTGAGGTGCAGACGCTTCATCCGCGTCTCTTCAAGGGTCTGGTCCGATACGGGTTCGATGCGGGCGACCATGCGGTGAACGATCGTGTTCACGCTCTGATAATCCTCCACAAGCCTGGCAAAATGGGCATCCCGCAGTCGCAGCACGTGGATCTGGTCCACCTCGCGCGGGAATTCCTCGCTCAGCTCATGCGGCACATGGCTCATGACCGCGCTCCCTTTTCTTGTTCTTGAACCGTTGCTCCAGATCCCGGGGCAAAGCGGTTCGGGGACTTCAGGATTCCGGCTTTCGGCCAGCTGCGTCGGCACCGGTTCCGTCCCTTCCTGACAGGGATCCTGCGTCCGTTCCGGGACGCCTTTCTTTGAGACAGGTCAACTTGCAACCCGGAGGTCCGCCCATGGCGACCGCCTTCCATGAGACGCGCTTCCCGGTCGACGTGGCGTTTGGCTCCGTCGGCGGGCCGGAGCGGCGCACGGATATTGTCGCCCTCGGCTCCGGCCACAAGCGCCGCAACGCCCGCTGGAGCCTGTCGCGCCGGCGCTTTGATGCCGGCTATGGCGTGCGCTCCCTCGACGATCTCGCCGCTGTCATCGCGTTCTTCGAGGAGCGCCGCGGACGGCTCTACGGCTTCCGTTTCCGCGATCCGCTGGACTTCCGCTCCGGTTCGCCCTCGGCGGCGCCGACGCCGACGGACCAGCTGCTGGGCACCGGCGATGGCACGACGGCGACCTTTGCGCTGCGCAAGCGCTATGGCGGCACCGACGCGCCCTTCTTCCGCCCGATCGAGAAACCGGTGGCCGGCACCGTGCGCGTGGCGGTGGCCGGGGTGGAGAGGAGCGCCCCCGCGGGTTTCTCCGTCGACGTCACCACGGGGATCGTCACCTTTCCGCCGGGGCAGATTCCGGCGGCCGGCGCGGCGGTGACGGCGGGGTTCGAGTTCGACATGCCCGCACGATTCGACACCGACCGGCTGGAAATCAACCTGCAGGCCTTTGCCGCCGGCGCGCTGCCGGCCATTCCCATCGTGGAGATCCGGCCGTGAAGACCTTCTCCGCCGCCTTTTCCGCCCGGCTGGCCGCCGGCGCCACCACCTTCTGCCGCTGCTGGCGCATCGAACGCAGCGATGGCGTGATCCTGGGCGTGACCGATCATGACCGGCCGATCACCCTTGGCGACACCCTCTACGAGCCCGGCGACGGCGCCGAGGCGACGGCCGACGTGGCCGGGGCCGACTTTGCCGTCGGCGGGCTGGACCTTTCCGGCGCGCTCTCGGCCTCGGGGCTGGATGCCGCCGATCTCGCTGCCGGGCGCTATGACGGTGCCCGCATCGAGCTGCGCCTTGTCGACTGGACCGATCCGGACATCTTCGCCCTTCTGCGGGTGGGGACGCTGGGGGAGGTGACCCTCTCCGATGGCGCCTACCGGGCCGAGGTGCGCGGGCCCGCCGAAGCGCTCTCCCGGGTGACCGGGCGGACGCTGACGCTCGGCTGCGATGCCGAAGTGGGGGACGATCGCTGTGGCGTCGACCTGAGCCAGCCGGCTTTTTCGGCGACCGGGACCGTGCTTGCGGATCTGGGCGAGGGGCGGCTGACCGTTGACGGCCTCTCCGGCTTTGCCGAGGGCTGGTTCACCTTCGGCTGGCTGACGGTGACCGACGGGGCGGCGGCGGGCTTTGCCGCCGCCATCAAGCGGCAGGGAAGCGAGGACGACGGCGCCGCGGTCGACCTGTGGAGTGCGGCGCCGGTGTCGCTTCTGGGCGCCGGGGTGCGGCTGACGGCGGGCTGCGCGCGCACCTGGGAGGTCTGCCAGAGCAAGTTCGCCAACGGCGACAATTTCCGCGGCTGTCCGCACATTCCCGGCAACGACGTCGCCCTCTGGGGCCCCGACCCCGATGGCGGCAATGATGGCGGGAGCCTGTTCGCATGAGCCCCGACCGTGCGCATCTTGTGGCCACCGCGCGGGGCTGGATCGGCACGCCCTTTCATCATCAGGCGAGCTGCCGCGGGGCGGGGGCGGACTGCCTCGGCTTCGTGCGCGGCGTCTGGCGCGAGGCGCTGGGCGGGGCCGTGCCGGTGCCGGCCTACGCCGCGGACTGGACGACACTGCCCGGGGATGACCGGCTGCGCGGCGGCCTCGCCGGGGTGCTGCTGCCGGTCGAGACCGATCAGGCAAGGCCCGGCGACGTGCTGCTGTTCTGCCTGCGCCCCTCCGGCATCGGCAGCCATGCCGGGCTGATGACCGCGCCGGACCGCTTTCTTCATGCGCTCGAAAGCACCGGCGTCGTGGAAAGCCGCCTTGGCGGCTTCTGGCGTCGCCGGCTGGTGGCCGCCTTCGCCTTTCCCGGCCTCGACTGAGCGCCGTCCTTTTCCCTCGCATTTTTCCGGAGAACTGCCATGGCGACCCTGGTTCTGCAGGCGGCGGGCGGCGTGGTGGGCGGCATGCTCGGCGGCCCGCTGGGGGCGGCCCTCGGACAGGCAGCCGGTGCACTGGCCGGCAGCCTCATCGACCAGACGTGGCTGTCGAGCTCCACGACCCGGACCGGACCGCGGCTGTCCTCGGTGACCGTGCAGACCTCGGCCGAAGGGCTGTCGCTGCCGTGGGTCTATGGCCGGGTGCGGCTGTCGGGCTCGGTCATCTGGGCGACGCGGTTCGAGGAGACGGTGTCGCGCTCGCGCAGCGGCTCCAAGGGCTCCCCCAAGATCGAGACCTACAGCTACTATGGCAACTTCGCCGTGGCGCTGTGCGAGGGGCCGATCACCCATGTCGGCCGCATCTGGGCCGATGGCCGGCTGCTCGACCGCTCCAAGGTGACGCTGCGCATCTACCGGGGCAGCGAGACCCAGGAGCCCGACACCCTCATCGCGGCCAAGGAAGGGGCGGCGCCGGCCTACCGCGGCATTGCCTATGTGGTGTTCGAGCGGCTGCCGCTGGATGATTACAGCAACCGGCTGCCGCAGCTGTCCTTCGAGGTGATCCGCGTCGTCGACCGGCTGGAACGGCAGGTGCGCGCCGTCACCCTCATCCCCGGGGCGACCGAGTTCGGCTATGCCACGACGCCGGTGCGCCGGACCGTCGGCGAGGGGGCGGCGACCACGGAAAATGTCCACGTGTCCGTGGCCGCCACCGACCTTGCGGCGTCTCTCGATGAACTGCAGGCCCTGTGCCCGGCGCTGGAGCGGGTGGCGCTGGTGGTGTCATGGGCAGGAACGGACCTTCGGGCCGATCATTGCCTGATCCATCCGGTGATCGAGAACCGCGACCGGGCGACGGAGCCCCTCGGCTGGTCGGTGGCCGGGCTCGACCGGGGCTCGGCGCCACTGGTCAGCCAGCTTGACGCCCGGCCGGCCTATGGCGGCACGCCCTCGGACGCCAGCGTGGTGGAGGCGATCACCGAGCTGAAGCGGCGCGGCCTGAAGGTCGTGCTCTATCCGTTCGTGCTCATGGATGTGCCGCCGGGCAACGGCCTGCCGGACCCCTATGGCGCCAGCGAGCAGGCGGCCTTTCCCTGGCGCGGCCGCATCAGCGTGGCCCCGGCGCCGGGCCGGGCCGGCTCGCCCGATGGCACCGCGACAGTGACTTCGGCGGTTGCCAGCTTCATGGGCGCCGCGGAGCCTGAACACTATTCGATCTCGGGCACCTCGGTCGGCTATTCCGGCCCGACGGACTGGCATTATCGCCGGCTGGTGCTGCATCTGGCTTTCCTCGCCAAGGCGGCCGGCGGGGTGGAGGCGATCCTGATCGGCTCGGAACTGCGCGGGCTGTCGACACTGCGCGGGCCCGGCGGCAGCTATCCTTTCGTCGCCGAGTTGGTGCGGCTGGCCGAGGATGTGAAGGGGATCGCCGGGGCGACGGACATCGTCACCTATGGCGCCGACTGGACGGAGTTCTTCGGCCATCACCCCGACGACGGCTCGGGGGACGTGATCTTCCATCTCGATCCGCTGTGGGCCTCGCCCGCCATCGACCGGGTGGGGATCGACGTCTACTGGCCGCTGTCGGACTGGCGCGATGGCGACCATCTCGATGCCGCCGCCGGCTACCGGGCCGATACCGACCGGAGCTATCTGGCCGCCAACGTTGCCGCGGGCGAGGGCTTCGACTGGTATTATGCCGATCTGGCGGCACGCCGGGCCCAGACCCGCACGCCGATTGCCGACACCGCCCACGGCGAGCATTTCGTCTTCCGCTACAAGGACCTGATCGGCTGGTGGGGCAGCGCCCATCATGACCGTCCGGGCGGCGTGCGTGCCGCGACGCCGACGGACTGGGTGGCGGGGAGCAAGCCGATCTGGTTCACCGAACTCGGCTGCCCCGCCATCGACCGTGGCGCCAACCAGCCGAACCTGTTCGTCGATCCGAAATCGGCGGAATCCGGCTGGCCCTATTTCTCGTCGGGTGCCCGGGATGACGCCATCCAGCGCCGCTATCTCGAAGCGATGCTGTCCCATTTCGATCCGGACGACACTTATTATCCGGACGGGGCCAATCCGGTGTCGCCGGTTGACGGGCGGCGCATGGTGGAGGCCGGCGCCATCCATCTGTGGACCTGGGATGCGCGGCCGTTTCCGGCCTTTCCGTTTCAGAACGATGTCTGGTCCGATGGCGACAACTGGCAGCGCGGCCACTGGCTGACCGGCCGTCTTGGCGGCACCAGTCTGGCCGGGCTGGTGCGCCGGGTGCTGGCAGACGCTGGCATCACCGGGGTGGAGATCGACGGTCTCGACCAGACCGTCGACGGCTTCCTCATAGACCAGCCCATGAGCGCGCGCAGTGCCCTCACCAGCCTGGCCGAGGCCTTCGGGCTGAGTGCCTGTGACACCGGCCTGCACCTGCGCCTCAGCGAGGTGAACCGGCCGCCGGTGATGGAACTCGGCCGCGACGATCTGGTGGAGGAGGACGCGGACACGGCGCTGCTGTCGCTCACCCGCACCCCCGACGCCGAACTGCCGGGGGCGGTGCGCGTCAGCTTTTCCGATACGGCCAGCGATCTCAATCCGGCGGAGGTGATCTCGCGCCGGCGCGACCGGGCCGATCGCAGCGTGGAGGATCTCGACCTGCCGGTATTTGCCCCGCGCGGCAGCATGGAGGCGCTGGCAGCGATCCGTCTGGCCGATCACGCCGCCGGGCGGGAGCAGATCCGCTTCACCCTGCCGCCGGACCGGCTGGCGCTGGAGGCCGGCGATGCCGTGCGGCTGATGACCGACACCGGGCCGCGGCTGGCGCTGGTGCAGGAAATCGAGGATGGCGACGGCCTGCGCAAGGTGACGGCGCGCAGTCTGGTGCGGGCGGCCTTCCGGGCCGTGCCCGCCATCGGCACCGGCCGCACCCGCACGCGCACCGGCGATCCCGGCGCACCGCTGGTGCACATTCTGGACCTGCCGCCGATCAGCGACACGGTGGCGGCGGTGGAGCCGTGGATTGGCGGCACCTGCCGGCCGTGGCCGTCGGGGCTGGCGGTCTGGCAGTCGGCGACGTCCGAGGGCTTCAGCCATATCCGGTCTCTCGACCGGGCGATGGCGGCGGGCACCCTGACCGAGGCGCTGCCGGCCGGGCCGCTGTGGACGCTGGATCGTGGCAACAGCCTGACGGTGCGGATGAGCTCCGGCACGCTCGCGAGCCTTAACGAGATCGCCTTTCTGGCCGGCGGCAACGCGCTGGCCGTCGGATCGGCGGAAGGCGGCTGGGAAATCGTGCAGTTCCGGACCGCCGAGCTGATCGGCTCCGGGCTGTACCGGCTGAGCGACCTGCTGCGCGGACAGATGGGCACCGAGGACGTGATGGCCGGCGGCCACGTAAGCGGCGCCGCCGTGGTGGTACTGGACGAGGCGCTGATCCCGCTGCCTCTGGACCGGGACGATCTCGGCATCGCCTACCAGTATCGCATCGGCCCGGTGCGGGCGGATCTCTCCCATCCCGCCACGACGGCGCGGACCTTCACGGCGGAGGGACGGGGGCTGCGGCCCTTCGCGCCGGTGCATCTCCGGGCGCGGCGGGCGCCGTCCTCCGGCGACCTCTCCATCCGCTGGGTGCGGCGCACCCGGGTGGGCGGCGATGGCTGGAGCGGCGAGGTGCCTCTCGGCGAGGAGGCGGAAGCCTACCGGCTGGAAGTGCGCGCGGGCGGAACCGTGCTGCGCCAGATCGAGACCACGACCGCCACCGCTGTCTACAGCGCCGCCGAGCAGACGGCGGATTTCGGCGCCCTGCCATCCACCCTGACCCTTGCCGTGGCCCAGATCGCGGCCGGTATCGGCCCCGGCATCTGGTGCGAGAGGACCTTCGATGTCTGACACTCCCGTCTTCGCCCTGCCGCTTCTGGCGGCCTCCCAGGCCCAGAAGCATGTGACCCTCAATGAAAGTCTGGGGTTGATTGACAGCCTCAGCCATCCGGTGATCGCAAGCCGCAGCCTGACCGCGCCGCCGACGGGCTTCGCCGACGGCGCCGTCTATCTGGTGGCCTCTGGCGCCAGCGGTGCCTGGACGGGGCAGGCGGGACGGCTGGCGATCGAGCAGGGCGGCGGCTGGCTGTTCCGTGCGGTGCCCGACGGCTTCACCGCGTGGATCGCCGATGAAGGGCGGCTGGCCCTCCACGTGGGCGGTGTCTGGACGACCCTGATGGCCCGCACCGCCTTCGGCGCCACGACGACGGTGGCCGTGCTGGAGGAAACCCTGACGCTGTCCGGCAGCGTCGCGGTGTCGTCGATCCTGATGCCGGCGCGCTCCATCGTGCTGGCGGTCTCGTGCCGGACGGTGACGGCGATCACCGGGGCGCCCTCCTATGGCTGCGGCATTGCCGGCGAGACCACGAAGTTCGGCGGCGGTCTCGGCGTGGCCGCCGGTGCCGTGAATATCGGCGTGATCGGGCCGAGCGCCCTCTATGCCGACACCGCCATCCGCATCACCCCCACCAGCGGCAGCTTCACCGCCGGGTCCGTGCGCATCGCCGCGCATCTGCTGGTGCTCACCGCGCCGACGGCCTGAAGCGCCGTCGTTCCATCCCGATCCTGAGGAGACAGTCCATGGCCACCGACCGCTACGCGAGCCACGCCGCCACCCTGACCGGGCCGGCCGATGATGCCGTGCCGATTACCCCGTCCGACAGCGCGGACCTCGCCGAGGCGGTCCGGGCGATCCGGCTGTCGATGTCGGGAACGGCGGGCATCGTGCGGGTGACCACCCGGGCCGGCAATGTGCGCGATCTGCCGATCGTGCCCGGCGAACAGTGGACAGTGCGG
>JBOGCN010000031.1:0-28964 GCA_050689115.1 Segnochrobactraceae bacterium EtOH-i3
TCTTTGGTCTCAGTGGGTCCGGTATTCCGTCTCGCCCTTGGCGAGGGCGAATTCCTCTTCCGGCGACAGCACCAGCTTGTGCCGGCCGAGAATGGCGAAATAGATGATACCGACGGCAAACCACAGGGCGACCCCGAACACCCCGGCGCGATAGACCGGATCGGAGAGCTGGAAGTAGATCGTCACCAGGGCGATGAGGATCGTCGCCACCGCGCCGGGAATGCCGAAGATCGACTTGTATGGCCGCTCGATGGTGGGCATGTTGCGGCGCATCAGGATGAACGAGATCGCCTGCATGATATAGGACAGCATGGCGCCGAACACGGCCATGTTCAGGAGCGTGCCGCCGATGACGGCGCCGCCGGCATCCGCCCCCAGCGAGAACCAGATCGCCAGCATCAGCACGAGGCCGACGATGGCGCCGGTCACCATGGCCAGATGCGGCGTCTTGCGGCTGCCATGGGTGATGGAGAGGCTGCGCGGGAAATAGCCGGCCCGCGACAGGGAATAGATCTGCCGCCCCTGGGCAAAGATGATGGTGTGGAAGGAGGCGATGAGGCCGATCACCGCCACGAAGGCGAGGAGCTTGGCGAGACCGTCGCCATAGATCGCCTTGAAGCCGTCCAGCAGCGGCTCGGCCGAGGTGGACAGCCCGAAGGCGCCGTTGGCGACCGAGGAGTTCAGCCACAGGATCATGAAGGCCGAGACGATGAGGGTGAGGATGCCAAGAATGATGCCCTTGGGCAGATCGCTCTTGGGATCAATGGACTCTTCGGCCGCCAGCGGCAGCTGCTCGATGGCGAGGAACAGCCACACCGCAAAGGGCATGGCCGCCAGCGCGCCGCCGATGCCAAAGGGCAGGAAGGGGCCGCCGCCCTCGGGCAGTTCCATGGCCGCGCCATCGGCGCCAACGCCGATATTGAGGGCCCAGCGCGAGAAATCCATCACCGGAATGGCCGAGACCCAGAAGGCGACCAGACAGGCAAGCGCCGCCAGCGTCACCACCAGGGTGACCTTGAACGACAGCTCGACGCCGACGACGTTGAGGCCGACGAAGATGATGTAGCCGAAGATCCAGTAGACAGGCTGGAACTCCGCTGGTGTCTCGAAGATGGAGCCGAGATAGGAGCCGATGAAGAACACGACGACCGCCGGCGTCACCACATATTCGACATTCTCGCACAGGCCGGTGACGAAGCCGCCCCATGGTCCCATGGTGGTGCGGGCAAAGGAATAGGCGGCCCCGGTGTGGGGGAGGGCGGCCGACATCTCCGCAATGGAGAAGGTGAGGCCCAGATACATGATGGCGATGAGGATGGCGGCAATCAGCATGCCGCCCCATCCGCCCGAGGCAATGCCGAGATTCCAGCCGGAAAAGTGGCCGGAAATGACGGCGCCGACGCCCAGCGCCCACAGGGACGCGACGCCGGCATAGCGCTTCAGCCCGCGCTTCTCGAAATAGCTCTGCTCGACCGTGACATAGGTCACGCCCGCCGACTTGTTCGCTTCCATGAAACAGCACCCAGGGCTTGATCTGATCGGAGGCAATCAGCATCGGCCGCGGGCGGCACGTCTTCGGCCGCATCGTGGACAGCCGGGCATGGAGGCAGCCGGGCGACCCTGTCCCGAACCTCCCGACCCATCGTCCGTCTTTCACCCGCCGGCGGAATTCCGTGCCCCGCCAGTCGTCTTCCCGTCGCGTGCGCCGTCCGTGTCCACGCGGTCAAGTTTTCTTGAGGGGGCAGCTGTCTGTCAATGGTAGATGACCGGGAAAGACGTTTTCCCTGAGGGTGTTGTGTCCGCAGAGTGACGCTTCGGGCCGATGCGTGCGCAATCGGGGGCTGGACGGGGGCGACAGAGCATGCTAGGCGCGGCTTCGATCCGCAATCCCCGCGCGGTTTCCTCCGGTGGCGCCCTGTCGCCGGCAGGGCGGGAGAGGGGCGGAGAGAACGGGAATGATGATGGCCCCTGTGTGCCCGGTCCGGCTTGGCGAGCGACGACGACGCGCGGTGATCCTGCGCGATGCCGCCCGCGCGCCCCGTGCCTGAGGTCCGCCTCGCTTCCCCGGTTGCCGGGAGGGGGCGGCCTGCGAGCCTCCCATGCTCCCCGTTTCCGGATCTCCCGACCATGCTCTCCGTGCCTTTCGTGACGCGGCTGGAACAGCCGACCGACGCTGCCGCCATCAACCATCTGAACGATCTCGCCTTCGGGCCCGGCCGCTATGCCAAGACGGCCTACCGGCTGCGGGAAGGCGTGCCCCATGATCCCGCCTTGTCCTTCGTTGCCACCGACGGGCTGATGCTCATCGGCTCGGTACGGCTGACGCCGATCCGGGTGGGGGAGGGCAACGCCCTGCTGCTCGGGCCGCTGGCCGTGCGGCCGGACGTGCAGAAGAAGGGCGCCGGCAAGGCGCTGATGGCCGCCGCTCTCGATGCCGCCCGGGCCGGCGGCCATGATCTGGTGATCCTCGTCGGCGACCCCGCTTATTATGTGCCGCTGGGCTTTGCGCCGGTGGCCCCCGGCCAGATCCGGCTGCCGGGCCCGGTCGATCCCGCGCGCCTTCTCGCCGTGCCGCTGACGCCGGCCGGTGCCGCACTGTCCGGCCCGGCCCGCCGGCTGGTCTGAGCGCGGAGCCGGTCCGGAGCGCGCCCGCACGCGTGATCGCCCCGCGACGGGATCCGGCTGCCGGCGTCCCGGCCCCCTGTCCTCATATCCTCCGCCTCCGTCCAGCGGGTGCCCGTCCGGGCAGCTCTGGGACAGCCATGGGCGCACGCCCCACCAGGACCCGGGCGAGACCGGGATGATGCCCCACCCGAGGGGCGCCCCCCGAGTCGTTGCGTCGCGGTAGACCGGGGAAGACAGGGGCGTGAAAAGGGACGAAGAATTGCGGGGAAAGCTGTGGAAAAATACCCCGACAGACTCGCCCTTTTTGCGCCAGTGGCCGCGGTGCCGCAGGATTTGTCAATCTTAACAGGTGATTAAGAAGGGTGTGCGGCTGGTTGTGGGCCACATCCGATGCCGCGCATTCGACGGGTTCGGTGAGGGGTTCATTAACCCTCGGGATGCTTGAATCCGGGGGTCGGATTGATCCGGCATCGGATGTGCTCCAGCCCGTTCCATTGACGCCCATGATGGCCCATGGTATCCCAGATCATCCCGTTACGAGTAGGGGCAGGCGTCGTCCACCAGTTTGGTGGGGCGGGGCTTCTTGCGCCCATGTGACCGGGATCCGTGCGTCGGTCCTTCGACCGCCGACGGCAACAGCGTTCCCAGCGCGTGAGGGATCGAGGGCCCAGAACGGGACGGGCAATGCACGGCTTCGTGTCTCATTATTCGATGAAGCTCGATGCCAAGGGGCGGGTCTCCGTCCCGGCGCCGTTCCGGTCGATTCTGTCGCGAGACGGTTTCGAGGGGCTCTACTGCTTTCCCTCGCCGCACATGCCGGCCGTGGATGCCGGAGGCAACGCTCTGATCGCCGAGATCGAGCGCCGACTGGAAGGGGTGCGCCCGTTGACGGCCGATCACGATTTTCTTGCCACGGCCCTGTTCGGCATTTCCGAAATCCTGAAGGTGGATGCGGATGGCCGGGTGTCGCTGACCGAGTCGATCAAGTCCCATGCGGGCATCGGCTCGGAAGTCGTGTTCGTGGGGCAGGGCTACAAGTTTCAGATCTGGGAGCCCCAGCGCTTCGCCGCCCACCGGGCCGAGGCGATGCGGCGGGCGCTCAGCGTGCTGGATGGCGGGACGTCGGCTCCGGTTTCCGGGGGTGTGGCATGACGGGGTCCGTTTTCGATCCGGATCCGCGTCATCTGCCGGTCATGCTGGCCGAGGTGGTCGAGGCCCTGGCGCCGCGTCCGGGCGCGACGATCATTGATGGCACTTTCGGCGCCGGCGGCTACACCAAGGCCCTGCTGGCAGCCGGGGCCAATGTCATCGCCATCGACCGGGATCCCACCGCGATTGCCGCCGGCCGCGCCCTGGAGGCGGCGGCCGAGGGACGGCTGACCCTGGTGCACGGCCGCTTCAGCGAGCTGGACGCCCATGCCGATGGTCTCGGCATCGGGCAGGTGGATGGCGTCGTGCTCGATGTCGGCGTGTCCTCCATGCAGATCGACGCCGCCGAGCGCGGCTTCTCCTTCCGCTTCGATGGTCCCCTCGACATGCGCATGGGCTGCGAAGGCCCGAGCGTGGCCGATGTGGTGAACGGCTTCGAGCCGCGCGATCTCGTGCGCGTCATCTCGATCCTCGGCGAGGAGCGCCATGCGGTCTCCATCGTGCGGGCGATCGTGCGGGCCCGCGACGCGGAGCCGATCACCCGCACCGGCCAGCTTGCCGAAATCATTGCCCGGGCGGTGCCGCGTCCGCGCACCGGCCACAGCATCAATCCGGCCACCCGCACCTTCCAGGCCCTGCGCATTCTGGTGAATGGCGAGCTGGATGAACTGGCCGAGGCGCTAGCAGCCGCCGAGCGCGTGCTGGCGCCGGGCGGTCGTCTGGTGGTCGTGTCCTTCCACAGTCTGGAGGATCGCATCGTGAAGCGGTTCCTGGCCGATCGCACCCGCACCCGGGCCGGCGGTTCGCGGCATCTGCCGGAAATGGCGGTGCCGGATCCGACCTTCACTCTGGTGGCCAAGGGCGCGGTGGAGCCGGGGACGGCGGAAACCGAGATCAACCCCCGCGCGCGCTCGGCGCGTCTGCGGGCAGGCCAGCGCACCGATGCGCCGGCGCGTGAGCTGGATGTGGCCGCCCTCGGCGTGCCGCACCTGGCCGTTCCGGTCTGAGGGGGAGAGGACGTATGGCCCGTTTCATCAACGCTCTGGGGATCATGACGGTGATCGTGATGATCGCCGTCGCCGCCGTCGTCTATGCGCTGAAGAAGAATGCCGAAGTGGCCGGCTATGCCGTGGCCCAGCTGGCCCAGCAGATCGACGACGAGCATGAGCGCATCGCCACCCTGAAGGCGGAGTGGAGCCTGCTCGACCAGCCCGCGCGCCTGCAGGCGCTGGTGGAGCATTTCAAGGACAAGCTGGTGCTGAGCGCCATCACGGCCGACCAGATCGGCCACATCAGCGAGATTCCCATGGCGCCGAAGCCGGCCGCCGTCGAGGCAGCGCCCGCCGAGGGCGCGGCCGCTCCCAAGCAGCCGGCCCGGTGAAGGAGGTCAGCCCGATGCGCTTTTCCCTGCGTCTCCCGGCCATCCTGCGCCGCCGTACCGACAAGTCCGCCCGCGCGCCGCTGGAGGCCATGCACGGCCGCCTGCTTCTGGCCGGGCTGGTGTTCGCGTCCGTCTATCTGACCATCGCCGGTCGTCTGGTCTGGTTCGGTCTCACTCCGGACCGGCCGTCGGTTGCCTATCTGACGGCCCAGGATTCCGTGTCGGCGGCCCGGCCTGATATTCTCGACCGCAATGGCGAGACGCTGGCCACCGACATCCGCACTGCCTCGCTCTATGCCGAGCCGCGCAAGATCATCGACGTCGACGAGGCCATGGAGGCGCTTGCCACCGTGCTGCCGGAGCTCGACACCGACACCGTGCGGCGCAAGCTGTCGTCGGACACCGGCTTCCAGTGGCTGAAGCGTGAGGTCACCCCGGCCATCCGTGACAAGGTGCATGCCCTCGGCATTCCCGGCATCGGCTTCCTGACCGAGAACAAGCGCTTCTATCCCGGCGGACCGCTGGCCGCCCACATCATGGGCTCGGTCAACATCGACAATCAGGGCATCGCCGGCATCGAGAAGCATATCGACGATGACGGTCTGGCTGACCTGCAGGCGCTGGGCTTTGCCAAGAACCGCGAGCTGGAGCCGGTGCGTCTGTCCATCGACGCCCGGGTGCAGCATGTGGTGCGCGACGAGGTGATCCGCGGCGTCGAGACCTTCGGCGCCAAGGCCGGCGTCGGCATCGTCATGGATGTGGAGACCGGCGAGATCATCGCCATGTCCTCCATTCCGGACTTCGATCCCAATGACCCGGCCCAGGCACTGGAAAAGGACAACATGAACCGCGCCACCGCCGGCGTGTTCGAGCTGGGCTCGGTGTTCAAGACCTTCTCCACCGCCATGGCGCTGGATTCCGGCAAGGTCGGGCTGAATGACAGCTTCGACGCCCGGGTTCCGCTGCGCTTCGGTGGCCGCACCATCACCGACTTCCACGGCAAGCACCGGGTGCTGACCGTGCCGGAAATCTTCATCTTCTCGTCCAACCTCGGCACCGCCCGCATGGCGCTGTCGGTGGGCATCGACGCGGAGAAGGAGTTCCTGGATCGCATCGGCATGTTCAAGCGCGTGCCCATGGAGCTGCCGGAATCCGCCGGCCCGATCGTGCCGCGCCACTGGCCGCAGGTGACGGCGGTGACGGTGTCCTTCGGCCACTCGATCTCGGTCACCCCGATGCATGCCGTCGTTGCTGCCTCGGCGCTGATGAATGGCGGCCTCTATATCCCGCCGACCTTCTATCCGCGCACCCATGAGCAGGCGATGAAGGTCGCCCGCCGCGTCGTGTCGCCGGAGACCTCCGACAAGATGCGCTATCTCTTCCGGCTGAATGTCGAGAAAGGCTCGGGCAAGCGCGCCGAGGCGCCGGGCTATCGGGTTGGCGGCAAGACCGGCACCGCCGAAAAGGTGGTGAACGGCTCCTATTCCGGCAACAAGAACCTGAACTCCTTCCTGGCGGCCTTCCCCATGGACAAGCCGCGCTATGTGGTGCTGTCCGTCGTTGACGAGCCGGATCCGTCCCGGGCCGGTGGCCGCACCGCCGGTTTCACCGCCACCACGGTGGTGAGCGGCATCGTGCGCCGCATCGCCCCCATGCTCGGCGTGCAGCCGAAATTCCCGCCTGACCTCTCTGCCGAGATCATGGCCGAGGCCTCTGCCCGGACCCGTGCACAATGAAGACGCTCGCCGACCTGTTCCCCGATGTTCCCCTGGCGCCCGCGGCCGCGGCTGCCGGGGTGAGCGGCATCACCGCCGACAGCCGGGCCGTCGGTCCGGGCATCCTGTTTGCCGGGCTGCCGGGAACGAAGGTCGACGGGGCCTCCTTTGCCGAAGCCGCTGCTGCCGCGGGCGCCGTTGCCGTGCTGGTTTCCGACAGCGCGCTGCTGCCGGCTGACCTCCCCGTGCCGGTGATCCGCTCGGCCGATCCGCGGCAGGCGCTGGCCCTGGCCGCCGCCCGCTTCCACGGCCCGTTCCCGGCCCGCATTGCGGCTGTCACCGGCACCGCCGGCAAGACGTCGGTGGCCGCCTTCACCCGTCAGATCCTGTCGGCGGCCGGTCGCAACGCGGCCAGCGTCGGCACCCTCGGCGTGGTGACGGATGCCGGCACCGATTATGGCAGCCTGACCACGCCGGATCCGGTGAAGCTGGCGCAGATGCTGGGCGATCTCGCCCGCGCCGGCATCACCGATGTGGCGCTGGAAGCCTCCAGCCACGGCCTCGACCAGCGCCGGCTGGATGGCGTTCCCGTCTCGGCGGTGGCCTTCACCAATCTCGGCCGCGACCACATGGATTATCATCCGACGGTCGAGGACTATCTGGCCGCCAAGCTGCGCCTGTTCGACACGCTGGCCGCGCCCGGCACCCCCGCCATCATCGACCCCGACGCGCCCTTTGCCGACCGGGTGGTGGCGCGGGCGGTGGCGTGCGGGCTGGATGTTCGCACCGTCGGGCCGTCGGGCACGGCTTTGACGCTGATTTCCGATCGCATCGAGGGCGCCGGCCAGCGGCTGGAAATCCTGACGCCGGACGGGGCGCACCACTCCGTGCTGCTGCCGTTGCTCGGCGCCTTCCAGGTGTCGAATGCGTTGATTGCGGCCGGTCTCGCCATCGCTCTAGGCGTGGCGCCGGAGGTGGCCATTGCGACGCTTGCCCATATCGAGGGCGCGCCGGGCCGGCTGGAACTTGTCGGCCGGACCCGGCAGGGCGCCCCGGTGTTCGTCGACTATGCCCACAAGCCCGATGCCCTGAAGACGGTGCTGGAGACGCTGCGGCCGCTGGTGGCCGGCCGGCTGGTCTGCGTCGTCGGCTGCGGCGGTGACCGCGACCGTGGCAAGCGGCCGCTGATGGGGGCCATCGCCACCGAACTTGCCGATGTCGTCATCGTGACCGACGACAATCCGCGTTCCGAGGACCCGGCCGCGATCCGCCGCGCCATCCTGGAGGCTGCCCCCGGCGCCCGGGAAATCGGCGATCGCGCCACGGCCATCCACACGGCGGTGGGGATGCTGGCTGCCGGTGATGTTCTCGTGATCGCCGGCAAGGGTCATGAAACCGGCCAGATCGTGGGCGACCGCACGCTCCCCTTCTCCGATCACGCGGCAGCGCGATCCGCGCTTGCAACGGGAGACCGCATGACCGAGCCCCTGTGGACCTTCGCCGACTTCCTCGCCGCCTCGGACGGCCGCCTTGTCGGCCTGTCGAAGCGCGACGTCACCGGCATCTCCATCGACACCCGCACCCTGAAGCCGGGCGATGCGTTCTTTGCCATCAAGGGCGACACCCATGATGGCCATGCCTTCGTGTCCGATGCGCTGGCCCGCGGCGCGTCGGTGGCCGTTGTTGGCGAGGGGACGCTGGCTGGCGCCGGCTCGATTGACCGTCTGGTGGTGACCTCCGACGTGATGGAGGCCCTGCGCAATGTGGCGCGGGCCGCCCGGGCCCGTTCTGAAGCCCGCATCGTCGGCGTCACCGGCTCGGTCGGCAAGACCGGCACCAAGGAGGCGCTGCGTCTGGCGCTGGGCGAAAGCGGCCCGGTGCATGCCTCCATTGCCTCCTTCAACAATCACTGGGGCGTGCCGCTGTCGCTGGCCCGCCTGCCGAAATCCGCCACCTTCGGGGTGTTCGAGATCGGCATGAGCGCGCCCGGCGAGATCACGCCGCTGACGGCGATGGTGCGGCCCAATGTGGCCATCGTCACCACCATCGCCCCCAGCCACATGGCCTTTTTCCCGGATCTCGATGCCGTCGCCCGGGCGAAAGCGGAGATTTTCACCGGCGTGACGCCGGGGGGCAGCGTCGTCCTCAACCGCGACATCCCGCAATATGAGCTGCTTGCCCGCATGGCGGCCGAAGTCGGCATTGCCAATATCGTCGGCTTCGGCCTGACCGAAGGGGCGGAGGCGCGGGCGCTGTCGGTGTCGCTGGGGCCTGACGGCTCCGAGGTGACGGCGGAAATTCTGGGCACGCCGGTCTCCTATCGTATCGGCGCTCCTGGCCAGCATCTGGTCATGAACAGCCTGGCGGTGCTGGCGACCGCCGTGCTGACCGGCGCGGACCTTCGCGCGGCCGCGGCCGCGCTCGCCCGCTTCGAGCCGCCGGGTGGCCGTGGCCGTCGGGTGACGCTGGGCTTTGCCGAGGGCACCGCGCTTCTGATCGACGAGGCCTATAACGCCAACCCGACCTCCATGGCGGCTGCGCTGGACGTGCTGCGGCTGGCCCCGGTGGGTCCCGGTGGCCGGCGCATCGCGGTGCTGGGTGACATGCGCGAGCTTGGCCCCGACAGCCCGGCCATGCACGCCGGCCTCGGGCCGCTGATCACGGCGGCCGGGGTGGAGCAGGTGTTCCTCGTCGGCCCGGAAATGCGGGCGCTTGCCGACGTGCTGCCGGCGGAGCTGCTGGCCGGCCATGCGGATGTCGCCGCCGAGCTGGAGCCGGCGATCCGCGCGGCGCTGCGCCCGGGCGATGTGGTGATGGTGAAGGCCTCCAACGGCACCCGTCTGGGGGCCGTGGTGGCCGCGCTGGCCGCGGCCTTCCCCGAGACCGGCCCCGTGCCGGTGGCGTGAGCGGTTTCCGGTGACGTCCCCGGGATGGCTGCAGCCGTCCCGGTGCGGGCCGGTGGTGTTTGTTGCGTACGGATGACCCCCCGGGCAGGCGGGCATCCGGAGTTTCAGCTTTTCCAGACCTTTCCTCCCCGGAGCGGGCAGTCGGCTCACCCGGGGCGTCATCGGACACCAAGATGCTCTATTATCTCGCCGAACTGACGGACATGCTCGATGTCCTGAACGTGTTCCGGTACATCACCTTCCGGACAGGGGCGGCCTGTCTGACGGCGATGCTGTTCGTGTTCCTGTTCGGCAAGCCCATCATCGCGGCGCTCCGGATCCGCCAGGGCAAGGGCCAGCCCATCCGCGCCGATGGCCCCGAGAGCCATCTGATCTCCAAGCGCGGCACGCCCACCATGGGCGGCCTGATGATCCTGTCCGGCCTGACCATTTCCACGCTGATGTGGGCGAACCTCTCCAATCCCTATGTGTGGATGGTGCTGTTCGTCACCCTCGGCTTCGGCCTCGTCGGCTTCTATGACGACTACATGAAGGTGACGAAGCAGAGCCATGCCGGCGTGTCTGGCAAGGTGCGGCTGCTGATCGAGTTTGCCATTGCCGCCGTCGGCGTGTGGATCGTCATCCATGTCAGCGGCCGGCCCTATTCCACCTCGCTGGCCATCCCGTTCTTCAAGGACGTGCTGCTCAATCTCGGCTGGTTCTTCCTGCCGTTCGCCTGCCTCGTCATCGTCGGCGCCGGCAATGCCGTGAACCTGACCGACGGTCTCGATGGTCTGGCCATCGTGCCGGTGATGATCGCGGCGGCGGCCTTCTGCCTGATCGCCTATCTCTCCGGCAACGTGAACTTCGCCAACTATCTGCAGATCCATTATGTGCCGGGCACCGGCGAGCTGGCCGTGGTCTGCGCCGCCCTCATCGGGGCGGGTATCGGCTTCCTGTGGTTCAACGCCCCGCCGGCCGCCATCTTCATGGGTGACACCGGCTCGCTGGCGCTGGGGGGGTTGCTCGGCGCGGTCGCCGTCGCCATCAAGCACGAGATCGTGCTCGCCATCATCGGCGGCCTGTTCGTGCTGGAGGCGGTCTCGGTCATCATCCAGGTGGTGTCCTACAAGACCACCGGCCGGCGGGTGTTCCGCATGGCGCCGATCCATCATCATTTTGAAAAGCTTGGCTGGACCGAGCCGCAGGTGGTGATCCGGTTCTGGATCATCGCGGTGATCCTGGCCCTCATCGGCCTGTCCACCCTGAAGCTGCGCTGAGGCGACGATGATCCCGGTCTCCACTCTTTCCGGAAAGCGCGTGCTGGTGTTCGGTCTTGGCGGCTCCGGCCTCATGACCGCCCGTGCGCTGGTTGCCGGCGGCGCCGACGTCACGGCGTGGGACGATTCTGCGGCCCGCGTCGCCGCGGCGTCTGCCGAGGGCATCCCCACCGCCGACCTGCGCCTTCTCGACTGGACCGGCGTTGCCGCGCTGGTGCTGTCGCCCGGCGTGCCGCTCACCCATCCGGTGCCGCACTGGAGCGTGGCGCTGGCCAACGCTGCCGGCGCGGAGATCATCGGTGATGTCGAGCTGTTCGTGCGCGAGCGCCGGGCCCGCGCGCCGGAGGCGCCTCTGGTGGCCATCACCGGCACCAACGGCAAGTCGACCACCACCTCCCTCATCGGCCACATCCTCGCAGTTGCCGGTTGCACGGTGGAAGTCGGCGGCAATATCGGCCGGCCCGTGCTCGATTTCGAGCTGCCGGCGGAGGACCGCTATGCCGTCGTGGAGTGCTCGTCCTTCCAGATTGACCTTGCCCCGACCCTCGATCCGACTGTCGGCATTCATCTGAACCTGACGCCGGATCATCTCGACCGCCATGGCGACATGACGAACTATGCCGCCATCAAGGAGCGGCTGGTGGCCGGGTCCAGAGTGGCGGTGATCGGCGTCGATGACGACCTGTCGGAAGCGATTGCCGACCGGGTGGCGGCAGCCGGCATCCGGGTGATCCGCATTTCCAACACCCGCGAACTTGCCGATGGCATCTGGCTTGCCGGCACCCGGCTGATGGTGGCACGCGAGGGGCTGTCGGAGCCGTTCATTGATCTGGATGGCATCTCCACCCTGCGCGGCCGCCACAACGGCCAGAACGCGGCCGCCGCTGTCGCGGCCCTGCTGGCGCTGGGCATCGCCGCCGAGACCATCGTTCAGGGGCTGCGGACCTATCCCGGTCTGCCGCACCGGATGGAAGAGGTCGGCCGGCGCGGCCGGGTGCTGTTCATCAACGATTCCAAGGCAACCAATGCGGATGCGGCCGAAAAGGCGCTGACGAGCTTTGCCCCGATCTACTGGATTGCCGGCGGCAAGCCCAAGGCCGGCGGCATCGAGCCGCTGCGCGCTCTCTTCCCGCGGGTGACGAAGGCCTATCTCATCGGCGCCGCGGCGGACGAGTTTGCCGTGACGCTGGGCGATGCGGTGCCGTTCGTCCGCTCGGGGGATCTGGTCACGGCGGTGCGTCAGGCGGCGGTGGATGCGGCGGCGGATGCGGCCGCGGAGCCGGTGGTGCTGCTGTCGCCGGCGTGTGCGTCCTATGACCAGTTCGCGAATTTTGAAGTGCGCGGAGCCGCGTTCCGGGAGGCGGTGGCCGCCCTCGGCACGGCCGGGGAGGGCTGATCCATGGTGAGCCGGGCTGACAAGGGACCAGTCTCCGAATGGTGGTGGACCATCGACAAGCCGCTGCTGGTGGCCATTCTGGCCCTGCTGGTGTCCGGTGTGGTGCTGTCCTTCGCCGCCAGCCCGCCGGTGGCCGCCCGGCTTGGCTATGACACCTATCATTTCGTCGTCCGACAGGCGATCTTCGCCGTGCCGGCGCTCTTCGTGATGATTGGCGTGTCCTTCTTCTCGCCCCGCATGGTGCGGCGCAGCGCGCTGGTGCTCTATGCGGTGATGCTGGTGCTCTGCATCGCTGCCCTGTTCATCGGACAGGAAGTGAAGGGCGCCCGGCGCTGGATCAATTTCGCCGGTCTCGGCCTGCAGCCGTCGGAATTCCTCAAGCCCGCCTTCGTGGTGCTGACGGCCTTCCTGTTTGCCGAAGGCGGCCAGCGGCCGGATGTGCCGGGCAAGCTGTTCGCCATCCTGCTGCTCGTCATGTCCGTGGTGCCGCTGATTGCCCAGCCGGACTTCGGCCAGACCATGCTGATCGCCATGGTGTGGGGGGCGCTGTTCTTCCTCGCTGGCCTGCCGTGGCTGTGGATCGTCGGTCTCATCGGCGTGGCGGTGGTCGGCGTGTTCGCCGCCTATACGATGCTTCCCCACGTGGCCGGCCGTATCAACCGCTTCCTTGATCCGGAGTCCGGCGACACCTTCCAGGTGGATACCGCCATGGAATCCTTCGTGCGCGGCGGCTGGTTCGGCCGCGGGCCGGGGGAGGGCACGGTGAAACGTTCCCTGCCGGACAGCCACACCGATTTCGTGTTCGCCGTCGTCGGCGAGGAGTTCGGCGTCATCGTCTGCATGGTGCTGATGGCGATCTGTGCCTTCGTCGTGCTGCGGGTGCTGACCCGGGCACTGAGGGAGGAGGATCCCTTCATCCGTCTGGCCAGTGCCGGGCTTGCCGTGCTGTTCGGCCTGCAGGGCGTCATCAACATGGCCGTGAATCTGCACCTGATGCCGGCCAAGGGCATGACGCTGCCCTTCGTCTCCTATGGCGGCTCCTCCCTCATCGCCATGGGCATCGAGATGGGCTTCCTGCTGGCACTCGCCCGCAAGCGCCCCTCCACCAAGCGGCTGAATGCCATGCTGCGCTCCGACACCGTGCGCTCCGACATTCTGGCGGGGCGGCCGGCATGACGAAGGGCACCGTGCTGATCGCCGCCGGCGGCACCGGCGGCCACCTGTTCCCGGCCTCCGCGCTGGCCTCGGCGCTGACGGCTCGCGGCTACCGGGTGGAGCTGGCCACCGACAGCCGGGTGGAGCGCTATCGCGCCGGTTTCCCGGCCGAAAAGGTGCATCTGGTGGAAGCCGGCACCATCACCGGCAAGTCGCGGCTGGCCGCGCCCATGGCCGCCGTCCAGCTCGGCCGCGGCTACTTCCAGTCCCTCGGCATCCTGCGCGCCGCCCGCCCGGTGGTGGCGGCCGTCGGCTTTGGCGGCTATCCCACCGCGCCGCCGCTGGTGGCGGCAAGGACGCTCGGCATTCCGGTGATCCTGCACGATGCCAACGCCGTGCTGGGGCTCGCCAACCGGATGCTGGCCCGCATCGCGACAGCGGTCGCCACCTCGGTTCCGGATCCGGAAGGTCTGGGCCCGGCGAAGGCCCGGGCGGTGCTGACCGGCAATCCCGTCCGCCCCGCCGTGATTGCGGCCTCGGCCACGCCCTACCGGACGCCGGAGCCCGGGGGGCGGCTGAGCCTGCTCGTCTTCGGCGGCAGCCAGGGTGCACGGGTGTTTGCCGATGTGGTGCCGCCGGCGCTGGCGCTCTTGAGCCCCGACGAGCGCGCCCGCATCGACCTCGTGCAGCAGGTGCGCGACGAGGATGCGGAGCGCGTCGGCGCGGCGCTTACCGCCGCCGGGATCCATGCCGAGACGGCGCCCTTCTTCTCCGATCTGCCGGACCGCATCGCGGCGGCGCAGATTGTCGTCGGCCGCTCCGGCGCGTCCACGGTGGCGGAGCTCGCCACCATCGGCCGGCCGTCCCTGCTTATTCCGCTGCCGATCGCCCGGGATCAGGATCAGGCCAAGAATGCCGCGGTGATGGCAAAGGCCGGGGCCGCCACAGTGATGGCCCAGTCCGGGTTCACCCCCGCGGCGCTGGCCGATTTCCTGCGTGCGGCGCTGGCCGATCCGGCCCGGCTCGGGGCCGAGGCGGCGGCAGCCCGTGCGCTCTCCCATGCCGGCGCTGCCGAGCGCCTCGCCGATCTGGTCGAGGCGGTGGCCGCCGGCCGGGTCGCTTGAAGTCTGACGGGCCCTGAAACGGGCCCTTTGATACTCCACTGCGGATTTCTCGTGTCCCCGGGGCATCGGGAAAATCCGGTTCTCTTCGGGCGCACCGGCGCGGTCCGCGCGGCGTGCGTCTGGCATGAAAGGTCTTCCACTCCATGAAGATGCCTCGTGACATCGGCCCCGTGCACTTCGTCGGCATCGGCGGCATCGGCATGAGCGGCATCGCCGAAGTGCTGTTCAATCTGGGCTACAAGGTCCAGGGCTCCGATCTGTCCGAGAGCGCCAATGTCCAGCGCCTGCGCGCCAAGGGCATTCCGGTTGCCATCGGCCATGACGCGGCCAATCTGGGCGAGGCGGAGGTGCTGGTCGTCTCCTCGGCGGTCAAGCGCGACAATCCCGAGCTGGTGGCAGCGCGGGCAAGGCTGCTGCCGGTGGTGCGGCGGGCCGAGATGCTGGCCGAGCTGATGCGCTTCAAGCAGGCCGTCGCCGTTGGCGGCACCCATGGCAAGACGACGACGACCTCCCTGGTCGCCGCCCTGCTGGAAGCCGGCGGGCTGGATCCGACGGTCATCAATGGCGGCATCGTCAACGCCTACGGCACCAACGCCCGCATGGGCGATGGCGACTGGATGGTGGTGGAGGCCGACGAGTCCGACGGCACCTTCGTGAAGCTGCCGGCCGATGTGGCCATCGTCACCAATATCGACCCCGAGCATCTCGACCATTACGGCACCTTCGACAACGCCCGGGAAGCCTTCCGCCAGTTCGTCGAGAATGTGCCCTTCTACGGCTTCGCCGTGATGTGTCTGGACCATCCGGAAGTGCAGGCCCTCGTCGGCCGCATCGAGGACCGCCGGGTCATCACCTACGGGCAGAACCCCCAAGCCGACGTGCGCTTCGTCGATGTCACCATGGGGCCGGACGGCTCGCGCTTTGCCGTCATCCTGCACGACCGCAAGACCGGCAGCGAGAAGCGCATCGAGGCCCTGGCGATCCCCATGCCGGGCCTGCACAACGTCTCCAACGCCACCGCGGCCATCGCGGTGGCCGACCGGCTGGGCATTGATGCCGAGGCCATCCGCAAGGGTCTGGCGGCCTTCCGCGGCGTCAAGCGGCGCTTCACCCATACGGGCACGTGGAATGGCGTCGATGTCATCGACGACTATGGCCATCACCCCGTGGAAATCGCGGCGGTGCTGAAGGCCGCGCGGGCGGCCAGCCGCGGCAAGGTGGTCGCCGTGGTGCAGCCCCATCGCTACACCCGCCTGCAGAGCCTGTTCGACCAGTTCTGCGCCTGCTTCAACGACGCGGACACGGTGATCGTGGCCGACGTCTACGCTGCCGGCGAGACGCCGATCCCGGGCGTGGACAAGGACGCGCTGGTGGCCGGTCTGGCAGCCCGCGGACACCGCAAGGTGATCGCCCTGTCGTCGCCGGCGGAGCTGGCGAATGTCGTGCGCGGTCTCGTCGCACCGGGGGATCTGGTTGTATGCCTGGGCGCCGGCACCATCAGCCAGTGGGCCTATGCGCTGCCCAAGGAACTGGCTGCTCCCGGCGAGGGGACGGCGGCCTGAGGACGCGCCCGGCGGATCGGCCAGGCCCCGGCAGGGGGGCAACACCTGGTCGATTTCCACCGGGGGACTCTTGCGCCGGGAGACCGGTGCGAACATTCTGCCGGTGATTCGCCGGGTCCGTGTTTCGGGCTTCTCCCTCCGGGTGGGCCGGGCGAACTCCAGTTCATGTGTGCGTATCAGCGTTGCCGGGAATGGCCTCATTTCCCGGAGCGCTGATTGATTCTGTTATAGAGGACCGATCGTCGGATGAAGAGAAGCTGGGCAAAATCAGGGGCCTGGATGCCATTTGCGGCGTCGCGCGCCCGGGTGTGCGGGGGGCGGCGATGACCGGTCGCGACCTTCTCGCGCGTCTGCCCGTCTCCGGCATCCGCGGCAGCCTGCAGCCGGATCAGCCGCTTGGCCCCGTCACCTGGTTCCGGGTGGGCGGGCCGGCCGAGCTGCTGTTCCAGCCGGCGGATGCCGATGATCTGGCCTTCGTGCTGGCGGCGCTGCCGGCCGATGTGCCGGTGACCGTGATCGGCCTCGGCTCCAACCTGATCGTGCGTGATGGCGGCCTGCCGGGCCTCGTCATCCGTCTCGGCGCGCGGGGCTTCGGGCACGTGGAAGTTGAATCTGCGACCCGGATCCGGGCTGGCGCGGCAGTGCCGGACAAGCGGCTGGCCGGGGCGGCGTTCACGGCGGGCCTTGGCGGCTTCGCCTTCTATCACGGCATCCCCGGCGGTCTCGGCGGGGCCGTGCGCATGAATGCCGGCGCCCATGGCAGCGAGACCGCGGCCGTGGTGGTGGAAGCCCGCGGCATCGACCGCACGGGCGCGCGCCGGGTGTTCTCGAAGGCCGATCTCGGCTTCACCTACCGCCATTCCGAGCTGCCCGACGACGTGATCGTCACCGAGGTGGTGGTGGAAGGCGTGCCGGCGGATCCGGCCGTCATCCGCGCCGAAATGGACGCGGTGGAGGCCCACCGGGTGGCCGCCCAGCCGATCCGGGCGCGCACCGGCGGCTCCACCTTCAAGAACCCGCCGGGCACCAGCGCGTGGAAGCTGGTGGATGCGGCGGGGTGCCGGGGGCTTCGTATCGGCGGCGCCCAGGTGTCGGAGCTGCACTGCAACTTCCTGCTGAATGTCGGCGACGCCACGGCGGCCGATGTGGAGCGTCTGGGCGAAACCGTGCGGGCGCGGGTGCTGGCCACCTCCGGCGTGCGGCTGGAATGGGAAATCAAGCGGCTCGGCGTGTTTGCGCCCGGCGCCGAGGTGCTGCCGTTCACCGACTGCACGCCGGTGAGCCCGGCTTCGGGAGAGGGCTGAAATGGCCAGGCACGTTGCGGTCCTGATGGGCGGATGGTCGAGCGAGCGCGCGGTGTCGCTCAGCTCCGGGGCCGGCTGTGCCGAGGCGCTGGAGCGCGCCGGCTACCGGGTTACCCGGGTCGACGTCGGCCGCGACGTGGCGGCCGTGCTGGCCGCCCTGAAGCCCGATGTGGCCTTCAACGCCCTGCATGGCCCCTTCGGCGAGGATGGCTGCCTCCAGGGCATTCTCGAATATCTGGCGATTCCCTACACCCATTCTGGCGTGCTGGCCTCGGCGCTGGCCATGAACAAGGACAAGGCGAAGGCCGTTCTGGCCGCCGCCGGTGTGCCCGTGGCGCCACACCTGCTCGCCCATCGCCTTGAGGCGGCAAAGCAACACCTGCTGCCCGTTCCCTATGTCATCAAGCCCGTAAACGAGGGCTCGTCGGTCGGCGTGTTCATCGTCCGGGCCGGAATGAGCCACCCGCCGCAGGAGCTTTTTGCCGCCGACTGGCGCCATGGCGACACCGTCATGGTGGAAAAATTCGTGGCTGGACAGGAGCTTACCTGTGCCGTGATCGACGGCGAGGCGACCGGTGTCATCGACATCGTGCCCGTCGGCCAGGCCTTCTACGACTACGATGCGAAATATCGCCCGGGCGCCTCCCGGCACGTCCTTCCGGCGGTTCTTAAACCGAATATTTACCAAGAGGTCCGAACACTGGCGGTACGGGCGCATCATGCTCTGGGGTGCAAAGGGGTCTCCCGGTCGGACTTCCGCTACGACGCGGACAGCGACGACCTGGTGATCCTGGAAGTGAATACCCAGCCCGGCATGACCGCGACCTCGTTGGTGCCGGAGCTCGCTGCCCACAAGGGGATCGATTTTCCGGCGCTGGTGAGCTGGATGGTGGAGGACGCGAGTTGCAATCGCTGACGGTTGGCCGCTTGCAGGGGAACGGAAAACGTCCCGGCCGGAACGCCCGGAAGGGGCGGACGGCGGGGTCGCGCGCCGATGCGCTGCGGCCCGGACGCGCCGTCGGCTTGCCGGGGCCGCGTTCCGTGCCGCGCTTTCTGGGGACCGTCGCCGCGCTTGCCCTTCTGGGCGCGACGATCGGCTATGGACTCGACCTCTCCGGCCGCGGGGAGATCTTCTACCGCGATGTCGTGCGCGCCTCCGGGCTGACGGTCCAGTCGGTGCGCATCAACGGCATCCGCGAGACCGAGACCGAGGACGTGCTGGACGCCGCCGCCATCTGGCCGGATACGCCCATGCCCTTCTTCGATGCGTCGGGTGCCCGTGACCGGCTGAAGGCGCTGCCGTGGGTGGCGGACGCCACCGTGCGGCGGCTGTTCCCGAGCGTCGTCGAGATCGACGTGAAGGAACGCGAGCCCTACGCGCTGTGGAGCCATGACAGCACCGTTTCGGTGGTGGATCGCACCGGCACCGTGATCGACGCGCCGATGCCGGCAGCTGCCGGCACGCTGCTGATGCTGGCGGGCGAGGGCGCACCGGCGCGGGCGACCGAGGCGGTCAACATCGTCGGCATGGTGCCGGAGGCAGCCCCCCGCATCCGTGCGGCGGTGCTGGTGGGCGAGCGGCGCTGGGATGTGGTGCTCGACAACGGCATCCTCATTCACCTGCCGGAGGCGACGCCCGAGGTGGCGCTGGCCGAGGTGATGCGGCTCGATCGCGAGCAGCAGCTGCTGGAGCGCGCCGTCGTCTCCATCGACATGCGCCTGCCCGACCGGATGGCCATCCGCATGACGCCGGATGCCTCCAAGGATCGGGAAGAGGCCATCAAGAAATTGCGCAAGGCCCAGAAGGCGGGGGTGAACACGTGATGGAGCGCGGGTCGACATCCCAGATCGGCGGCGGTCGCCGGCGCGGGCTTTCCCCCCGGCGCCCGCAGGTCGTCACTGTCCTCGACGTCGGGTCGACGAAGGTCGCCTGCCTGATCGCCCGGCTGGTGCCGAGCGATGCCGGCGACGTGCTGCCCGGGCGCACCCATGCCATCGAGACGCTGGGCTATGGCTACACCCAGGCCTCGGGCGTGAAGTCCGGCGTGGTGGTGGACCTGGACCGGGCCGAAAAGGCCATCCGTCTGGCGGTGGATGCCGCCGAGCGCATGGCCGGGGTCACGGTGGAATCCATTCTGGTCACGCTGACGGCCGGACGGCTGAAGAGCGAGGCCTTCTCGGCGCAGGTGCAGCTGCAGGACCGGGCGGTGTCGGAGGACGACATCCGGCGGGTGCTGGGCGCCGCCAGCGCCCACACCCTGAAGCCCGGCCGGGCGGCGGTGCACACGCTGCCGATCGGCTACTCCCTGGATGGCGCCCGGGGCATCCGCGATCCGCGTGGCATGCTCGGCCGCCGTCTTGGTGTCGACGTGCATGTGGTGACGGCCGATGCCGCGCCGCTGCGCAATCTGGCGCTGGCCGTCAACCGCTGCCATCTCGACGTGGCGGCGATGATTGCGGCGCCCTATGCGAGCGGCCTCTCCACCCTCATCGACGATGAGGCGGAGCTGGGCGTGGCGTGCATCGACATCGGCGGCGGCACCACCTCCATCGCGGTGTTCTCCGAGGGCAATCTCGTCCATGTCGACGTGATCCCGTTCGGCGGCCACCACGTGACCCTGGATGTTGCCCAGAAGCTGGCAATCACGGTGCAGGACGCCGAGAGCATGAAGACCTTTGACGGGTCTGTGATCTCGGTCAGTGCCGACGAGCGCGAGCTTCTGACGGCCCGTTCCGTTGGCGGCGAGCCGGTGCAGTTTTCCCGGTCCCAGCTCAATCGCGCCGTGCGTCCGCGCATGGAGCAGATCCTTGAACTCGTCCGCGACCGGCTGGCGGAATCCGGCTTTGCCGGGCGCATCGGCCGGCGCGTGGTGCTGACGGGCGGCGGCAGCCAGATCACCGGCCTGCCGGAACTGGCCCGCCGCATCCTCAACCGCTCGGTCCGGCTTGGCCGGCCGCTCGGCGTCGCCGGCATGCGGGATACCCGCAAGGGGCCGGATCTGGCGGCGGCGGTGGGTCTGCTGATCCATCCGCAGATCGCCCAGAACGAGGATCTGGCGCTGCATGTGCCCCGGCCCCGGCTGACCGGCACCGACGGCTACATCGCCCGGGTCGGGCGCTGGTTCAAGGACAGTTTCTGAGTTTCCGCCTCCTTCCCGGGCGGCCGGTCCGGCCGGACGGGGGAGAGGACGGTGTTCTTTCTGTACCCATGAGTATCCCGGCGGGGCGTTCCCCACCGGATCACCACTGAAATCGACTTACCCCACCGGTGCGCGGTCGGGATGGTCAGGAACGCGAGGGTGTCAATGTCGACGATCAATCTGGGCTTGCCCGACCTCACCAAGCAGAAGCCGCGCATCATGGTGTTCGGCGTTGGCGGCGCTGGCGGCAATGCCGTCAACAACATGATCACGGCCGGTCTCCAGGGCTGCGAGTTCGTCGTCGCCAACACCGATGCCCAGGCGCTGAGCCTCACCAAGTCCGAGCGGGTCATCCAGATGGGTGTGGCCGTCACGGAAGGTCTGGGCGCCGGGTCCCAGCCGGAAGTTGGCCGGGCGGCTGCCGAGGAAGTGATCGACGAGATCACCGATCATCTCGAAGGCTTCCACATGGTGTTCGTCACCGGTGGCATGGGCGGCGGCACCGGCACGGGCGCGGCCCCGGTGGTGGCGCGGGCGGCGCGTGAGCGCGGCATCCTGACCGTCGGCGTGGTGACGAAGCCGTTCCACTTCGAAGGCCAGCGCCGCATGCGCATTGCGGATGCCGGCATCGCCGAGCTGCAGAAGAATGTCGATACCCTGATCGTCATTCCGAACCAGAACCTGTTCCGCATCGCCAACGAGCGCACGACCTTTGCCGACGCGTTCGCCATGGCCGACCAGGTGCTCTATTCGGGCGTCGCCTGCATCACCGACCTGATGGTGAAGGACGGCCTCATCAATCTCGACTTCGCCGACGTCCGCTCGATCATGCGCGGCATGGGCAAGGCGATGATGGGCACCGGCGAGGCCTCCGGCGAGAAGCGCGCGATCCAGGCCGCCGAGGCCGCGATTGCCAATCCGCTGCTCGACGAGACCTCGATGAAGGGCGCCAAGGGCCTCCTCATCTCCATCACCGGCGGCAAGGACCTGACCCTCTTCGAGATCGACGAGGCGATGACCCGCATCCGCGAGGAAGTGGACTCGGAAGCCAACATCATCTTCGGCTCGACCTTCGATGATACCCTGGAGGGCATGATCCGCGTGTCGGTGGTTGCCACCGGCATCGACAAGGAGCAGGCCGCCTTCCAGCCGGAGACGACCGATCCGCGTCTGACCGAGATCACCCAGCGCTACCGCGCGCCCCAGGCGCAGGCCCCGGCCGCGCCGGCTGCCCAGCCGGCCCGGGCCACCGTGCCGCGCGCCGGCAACCGCACCGTGGATCCGGCCCGCGCCGCCCTGGCCGCGGTCGAGGCCGACCTGACCCCGGCCCCCCGCGCGGCTGCCGATCCGGCCGTGACGTTCGCGCCCTACGAGCCCGATCCGTCCCTCTACGAGCAGCCCCGCCACGAGGCCGAGCAGTTCGACCATGACGCCCACGAGCCGGCGGCCGGCCCCTATATCCCGCCGCAGGCCGAGCGTCCGACCACCCGCGTGCCGCGCATGCCGACCGTCGAGGACTTCCCGCCGATCGCCCAGCAGGGCATCCGCGGTCAGGCCGCCGCCGATCCGCATCAGGAAGACCACCGTCCGCGTGGCCTCCTGCGCCGCATCGCCTCCGGTCTGGTCGGTCGCGAAGAGGCCGAGACCGAGCAGGCCCCGGCTGCCCGTCAGGCCCAGCCCCAGGACTATGGCCGCCGCCCGGCCGCGCGCACCGCGCCGGACGCCCAGGCCCGTCCCCGTGGCGAGTATGACGCCCAGGGCCGCGCCCAGCCCGGCCCGCGCGCCGAGGACGAGCAGGACGAGATCCCGATCCCGGCCTTCCTGCGCCGCTGACCGGATCTGAGGTCTGCCCCGACGACCCGGCATTGCCGGGCCGTCGTCCGGCCGGTCCTGACGGAAAATGCACCGCCCGCATGCCCCGGCTCCCCGCCGGCCCGCATGCGGGCGGTGCTGCTTTATGGGGGCGGGGAGGGGCGCGAGGCGGGCGGCGCTGCCCGTCAGGCGCTCGGGTGCGGTCGGCCGGGCGTCCGGTCTCAGCTATCGCCGGAAAGCGAGACCGGGGCGGTGCCGGGCGGGGCGCTGGCGCGCAGGCGCTCCTTGCGGCGGAGCTTTTCGGCATACATCGCCGCATCCGCCTGCCGGATCGCCTCCCGCGGGGTGGTGCCGCCGGACGGGCGCGCGATGGCGCCGACGCTGGGGCCGCCATAGGCAAGCTGCCGGGTGCCGAGATCGAGAGTTCCCGTCAGCGCCCGTTCCAGCCGGGCGGCCAGTGCCCGGGCGGCGGACGCGCCGTGATTTTCCTCAAGCGGACCAAGGCCGCAGACGAGAAATTCGTCGCCGCCGATGCGTCCGGCCACATCCCCCCGGCGCAGGGTGGCGGTCAGCCGGCGGGCGATCGCCGTCAGCAGGGCGTCGCCGGTGTCATGGCCGAGGGTATCGTTGATGAGCTTGAAGCCATCGAGATCAATGAAGGC
Organism: Segnochrobactraceae bacterium EtOH-i3; assembly: GCA_050689115.1. GTDB lineage: Bacteria > Pseudomonadota > Alphaproteobacteria > Rhizobiales > Segnochrobactraceae > JBBSSF01. Next base: position 23,191 of record JBOGCN010000031.1, read on the forward strand.
GATCAGCACCTCGCCGCCCTGCCGGTCGGCGATGGCGAACAGGCGCTCGATCTCGTCCTGCATGTCACGCCGGTTGGGCAGGCCGGTGAGGGGATCGGTGACGGCCGTCGCCTCCAGGGTCCGGTTCAACTCGTTCAGCTTCCGCATCATGCCGTCGCGCTCGATATAGAGGGCGATGATCTCCCCGACGAGGCGCAGCAGGGTGCGGTTGTCGTCCGAGATGACGGCAATTTCCGCGCTGGCGCCGCACAGGGTGCCATAGAGGTCCGGCCCGACGAAGATCGGTGCGCTCAGATAGGACTGGATGCCAAGGGCGCGTGCCGCATCGCTGTCGCGCCAGCGCGTCGTCACATCGGTGCAGTCGGCGACGCCCTCGTCCAGCGCCCGCTTGCACAAGGTGTCGCCCCACGGCACCGACAGCCCCTCGGGGATCTGGAAGGCGCGGACATTATGGGAGAACAGCACCGTCTGCTGATGATGGGCGAGGTCGATCCGGGTGAGGTAGGTGGACTGAAGCCCCGTGACCAGCTGGATCAGCGTGAGGAAGCGCCGCACCACGCCTTCCAGATCGGACTCGGTGCGCAGGGTGTTGGAAATCTCGGCAAGGATCGACGGGGTCATGGGCGGGCCGCCGGAGCAGGACGCGGAAGGGCCGGTCTGCGGCCCTCGTTCAGAGGGGCCGGTCGTCCGGGGCTGATTGTCAAGTATACCGGAGTCCGGGATACAGCCGACAGGGGATGGGCTGCCGCAGCCAGTGGGTGGTCCCCCGTCCGCTGCCATGGTCCTGCCGCAGTCTGTAACACGGCGTAAGAAAGCTTGATTTTCCCGAGTCAGAGCCGGCGCTTAAGGTCAGGCTACGGAAAAGGCGCCCCTGGTGCCGCTTCCGTCCGGGTCTGCAGACGGGGCTTCCCGTGGGTCGCACGACCGGGTGTTCCAGAAGGTCCGGGCTGTTTCCGGGGCTTCGCGTCAGGTGAAAGGGCCGGAAAGATGATGCGGATGGATCGGACGGTGCGGGTGGATGGCGCGGCGCAGATGACGCTGGCGGCTCCGGTGACGCTCTCCGGCATCGGCGTTCATTCCGGTGCGCCTGCCACCATCACCCTGACGCCCGGCGTGGCCGACAGCGGCATCCGCTTCGTGCGCACCGACGCCGCGGGCAAGGTGACCGAATTCGTCGCTTCCTGGCGGACCGTGGTCGCAACCGAGCTGGCGACCCAGCTCGGTTCCGCCGACGGCCAGTCGCTGGCGACCGTCGAGCATCTGATGTCCGCCTTCTCCGGCCTCGGCGTTGATGCCGCGGTGGTGGAGATCGACGGGCCGGAAATGCCGATCATGGACGGCAGCGCCGTGGCCTTCGTTGCCGCCATCGACAGCGTGGGCCTCGTTGCCCTTGATGCGCCGCGCCAGATGATCGAGATCCTGAAGCCGGTGCGCATCGAGCGCGGCGATGCCTTCGCCGAGCTGGTGCCGTTCGCCGGCCGCCGCTTCGATGTCACCATCGCCTTCGACGAGGCGGTGATCGGCCGGCAGGCGCTGGTGTTCGATCTGGAGCCGGGCGTCTACCGGGACCAGATTGCCCGCGCCCGCACCTTCGGCCGGGTGTCCGATGCCCTGAAGCTGCGCGCCATGGGCTTTGCCCGCGGCTCGTCGCTGGAAAATTCCGTCGCGCTCGACGATGGCAAGGTGGTGAACCCCGAGGGCACCCGCTGGCCCGACGAGTTCGTGCGCCACAAGTCGCTGGATGCCGTCGGCGATCTGGCGCTGGCCGGTCTGCCGATCCGCGGCCTCTACCGCTCCTTCAAGGGCGGTCACCGCATGAATGTCGAGATCCTCAAGGCGCTGTTCGCCGATCCCTCGGCCTTCCGGGTGATCGTGGCTCCGGCCAGCGAGGATGCCCTCGACGATCGCGCCGCGGCCTGAACCGGCGCGGAAGATCCCGGCGCGGACCGGTCTCGCGGGGCCCTTGGGCGGCCCCCGTACCGGAGGCCGCCGGAGTTTCCGCTGGCGCCTGCGGGGCATCTCCCCGGGTCGTCCTCTTCCCGCACAAAGGCCGCGACAGCGGCCGGCATTGTGCACTGCCGGCCCACATTTCTGCCCCCGTTGCCGCGCACCCTCCCGGATGTCAGTCAGGGAGGGTTTTTCATGTCGTCCCCGGACGAAGCCGACCGGCACACGCTGCCGGAGCAACGCACCTTCTGCGCCCGTCAGATCCGCAGCATCCGGGCCCGTGCCCGCTCGACGGAGGATCCGTCGGAACGCGAGCGGATGGTGCGGGAAGTCGAGACCCTGAAACGCACCCGGGAAAAGACCGCCGCGGCCTCCTGACGGAGGGCGTTTTCAGGCGGCGAGGCCGGTTCGCGTGGGGAAGTCGCACTTGGGCGGGGAGCAGGGACAGCTACGTGTCTGTCCGGCGCCCCGGCAGGGCGCGGAGATTGCATTTCCAAAAAACGTGGTGCCGGATGCCGGGATGGTCTCGTCCCGGGGCCGTGTGGCTTGCGTGTCCGGATCCTGCCGTCTGGCCTGAGGCCGGTCGCAGCGGGCATGTCCGTTTGGTCCCCGGAGGGGGCGGATGGTCCGTCAAGCTGCGCCTGATATCAGGGGCACGAAGTGCTGGCCGAACCCCCAGCCCCTGAAGAGCAGCGGATTTCTCATATGCGCCAACGGCATGAGAAATCCGCATCGGCATGCCAGAGGATCCTTTTCAAGGATCTTTGCCAGAGGCCCGGGGGAGGGCGGATCAGCCGGCCTTGGGCGGCGCCGGATGGGTGAGGAGATGCACCCGGTTGGCGAAGGTGGTGTCCTTGCCCTCGGCCAGAAGCGGCGCCTCGGCGGCCATGGCGGCGAGCAGCGGATCCAGCCACGTGCCGTCGGCCTTGGCGAAATCATTCAGCACATGATTGTGCACCAGCGCCTTGTCGCCGGGATGGCCGATGCCGATCCGCACCCGGCGGAAGGCGTCGGTGATGTGGGCGGTGATGGAGCGCAGGCCATTGTGGCCGCCATGGCCGCCGCCGGTCTTCACCCGGATCTTGCCGGCGGGCAGATCGAGCTCATCATGGAACACGATCACCTCGGCCGGCGCGATCTTGTGGAAGCGGGCGACCTCGCCCACCGAGCGGCCGGATTCGTTCATGTAGGTCTGGGGCTTCAGCAGCAGCACGCGCGCCGGGCCGATGGTGCCCTCGGCGATCTCGCCCTGATATTTCTGCCGCCAGGCCGGAAAGCGGAAGCGGTCGTGGATCGCGTCGACGGCCATGAAGCCGACATTGTGCCGGTTGGCGGCATAGCGCGGCCCGGGGTTGCCGAGCCCGACGATCAGGATCATGTCCGCAAGGTCTCCAGCGCGGTCCGGGATCCGGCGGGGAGCCGGAACGAAAAGACCGCCCGCTCCGGTGCCGGCGCGCGCGGTCCCTGTCGATCATCCGGCGCCGCCCGGTCACGAGGACGGCGGCGGCCGGAAAGAAGACCGGACCGGGAGAGACCCGATCCGGTCTCCGGATCACTTCGCCTCGGGCTCGGCAGCCGGAGCGGCTTCGGCAGCCGGAGCGGCCTCGGGCTCGGCGTCCGGCACGTTCGGGCCGGCGATCGAGAGGATCGCGGTATCCGGGTCGACGGCGGTGACGCCAGCCGGCAGCGTGAGCTGGCCGAGGTGGACGTTGTCGCCGATGTCGAGGGTGGCGAGGTCGACGATCACGGCTTCCGGGATCGCATCGGCCGGGGCTTCCAGCTCGACATGATGCGCGGCAATGGTGAGCACGCCCTTGGCCTTCAGGCCCGGGGAGGTCTCTTCATTGATGACATGCACCGGCACTTCAACCGTCAGGCGGGTGCCCTCGGAGACGCGCAGGAAGTCGATGTGGACCAGGGTGTCGCGCACGCGGTCGAGCTGGTAGTCGCGCGGGATCGCGCGGATCTTCTCGCCACCAACCTCGATCTCGACGATGTGGGTGAGGAAACCGCCGGCGTTCAGCTTCATCCACAGCTCCTTGTAGGGGAGCACGATGGAGACCGGGGGCTTCTTGCCACCGTAGATCACGGCGGGGATCTTGTTCTCACGGCGCAGCGCCCGAGCGGCCCCCTTGCCCACCCGTTCACGCACCTCGGCAGTCAGCACGCTGACCTGAGACATGGGTTAACTCCGAAACAGGAATAAGGGCCGTGCGCCGGCCCGATGCGGTCCGCCTCCAGGGGTGCGAACGAGGCGCCTTATAGGGGATGGGGCGCCCCGTGACAAGGCAAGCCCGGCGATTCCCGCGGGCTTTGGCGGTTTCAGGGCGTCGCGACCCAGTTTCCGGCGTCGTTCTTGTGCAGGAGCACCATCGAGACCGGATCGAACTCCTGATAGGCCTCCCCGGGCAGGTCGAACAGGATGGCGTAGTCGCCGAACACCCGCCAGAATCGGGTGACGCCATCGCCCTCGCTGAACGGGCCGCACACGGCCGGCGTCGGCTCGTCGGGCAGGGTGGCCGGATCGGCGCCATAGACATAGCCGTCATAGGCCTTGGAGCGGGTGAGCCGGCACTTGTACTTCTTCCGGACGCTGGCGTTCAGCCCCTCGGCCGAGGCCCGGACGAGGTCCCGCTGGACATTGGCCGGGTCGATGGGGGTGATCCAGGCAAGCGGCTTGGCATCCGTCACCTTGCCGGTGCCGTCATAGGCGGCGTCGATCGCCGAACGGTCGGGGATCAGCTGAGCATAGTGGGCGCCGCCTGCCAGATCCAGATGGCTGGTCACGCCCTTGCAGCTGAGCACCCGGAACAGCAGCACGCTGTCATCCGGCAGGGCAGCTTCCTGCAGGTCCCAGGAGCAGGCCTTGTCCGGGAAGATGAAGAGATCCGGACTCGGCGGCGGACCGAGATAGGCCGTGGCCTGCCCGCGGCAGAGGCCGGTTACCGGCAGGCGCGGGCCATCATCCGGGCAGGGGCCGCCCGTGCGCGGGGCGGAGGAGGCGGGGCTGGCCGGCGCCGTGCCGGCCGTGCTGCCAGCGGCACTGGCAGACTTCGGCGGCTGCCCCTTGCGGCTCATGCACTCCTCGATCTTGGTGATGACCGCGGCCGTGCCGATGAGGGGATGATGGACGGATCTGGAGCCGACCTTGATGGTCATGTCGCTGCCGGCGCCGATCTTGTCACGCTCGGGCAGCCACAGCCACAGGAAGGTCCAGCCCCGGGCGGCCGAGCCGGAGGTGGGGCGGCTGTCGCCATCGACCCCGAGATAGCCCTGCCAGTCCGGCTTCGCCGTCATCGGCAAAGCGAGCTGCCATTGCTGGCCGTCGGTGCCCAGCCGCCACGGCGTGCCGTTGTCATCATAGATACCGGCGCAGTAGGCAAAGCGCCCCTTCAGGGTGGCGCTGACCACCTGCCAGCCGCGGGTTTCGCCATAGGGGTTCTCGACGATGCCGGGAATGCCGGCAATGTCGTAGCCGCCATAGCTGTTCTGTCCGCTGGCGGCCGAAGCGCCGGTTGCCGGCAGCAGATGGGCCGCGGCCAGCAGCAGCGTCGCCTGCATCAGGCGTGCGGGGGACGGGAGCATGGACGTGTCTCCGGCAGTCGGGAAGCCCGCCGGGAAGGGCAGGCCTTCTGGACGGGCTTGCCGTCCGGCGGAAGTCGTGCCCCGTCCGGCGTCATCAGGCCCGGGCGTGGGGAGGAATTGTCTGAGAGCGGGCACACGCCGTGCCGATTACACCCGTGCGCCTGAGGACGCAGCGGATTTCCCCTATGCTCCAAGGGTATGAGAAATTCGCATCGGAGTACCAAAGAGTCCTTTGCAAGGAT
>JBOGCN010000033.1:0-25534 GCA_050689115.1 Segnochrobactraceae bacterium EtOH-i3
GCCCATCGGTGCTCATCACCTTGGATCATCCTGTTGAAGTCGCCGATCGACTTCGTGTGCTGGAACTGGTCTGCCTGAAGCTGATAGGCTCGGTCGCCACTTTTCTGCGCATACCCAAACCGGTCCACATCGAGCTGGTAGCCCCGATCACTGGCCTCCTTGTCCTGTGCCATCCTGGTCTCGGCCATGTCGAGGCGACGATCTTCACGCTCATCGCTCTTGGCCTGCCGGTCCCAGTCATTGCGCACATTGGCGCCCTTCACGAAGCCGTCGAGGAAGGAGCCGATGCCGATCCCGAAGTTGGCCATTTCAAATCCTCAGTTGGAAAATGCATCTGCCATGATCGAGCGGGCGGAGGAGTTGCCGGTCCCGACGGCTTTCTCCAAGCCCTTTGGATTGGCCTCGAGATCGCCGGGACGATCAACAGGCGAGAGGACGAGGCTTGTCGGATCAGCCCTCTTCAGCTCACCGCGATCGACGAGGTCACGTGCCTGTTCGGCCTTGTCGGATGGCGCATAGAAGCTGGAATAGATACCCTTTGCGTTGTTGATGCGGGTCTGAAGGGCATGCGCTCCGCTCGGATCGCCACTCCTCCAGCCCGACGGACGCTCAAAATCAACGAACACCGTCGCTGCCTCTTCCGGTGTCCGTACCGCCAGAAGGCGCTTGCCGACACCAGCCTCGCTGGTCTTCAGCTCGTGGTCCGTGAAGCGATACTGGGTGACCGGGTCAGCTGGATCGAGACCATTCTGCTTTGCAAATGCAAAGAGGGCGGACTTGCGCCCCTTGCCAGGCTCAGGATCACGCCACCCCCCCATGCCGAACCCGGTGCCGTTGTCGTGAACGATGCGCGGATCCAGCTTCGAGCCGCTTTCCTGCATGAAGTTGCCGACGATCCCCGATGCGGCGGCCGGAGAGTAGCCAAGCGTTCCCGTGAAATAGTCGTAGGCGTGCCGCGTCTCGTGACCCGGCTTCACGACATCCGGCAGCGCCGTCGTTGTCACCGGCGCGGAGGTCGCCGGCTTGATCGTATCGAGAGGCGGCAGCCCAAGTTCGGTGCTGGCCGAGGCCGCACCGCCGGCCGGCGTCAGCTTCTCCAGCGCATCGTCGAACTTCCTCTGCCGGTCGAGGTTCTGGCGGGTGATCGCCCCGCCGGCGAAACCATCCAGAAAGCCACCAATGCCACGCGCGCCGCTCATTTCTTGCCTCTCTTCGGCATCTCTCCGATGCCGCGCCCACGAAGCTTGTCGACCTCTCCGGCGAGCTCCTTGACGGCGCCCATGGTCACGCCGATGGCATCCACCACATTGATGCTCTTGCCGTCGCCGAGGCCCGTGGCCTTCTGGAAGTCCTGGGCATAGGGGCCGATGTGCCGCTCGGTATCGCCGGGGACGGCGCCGGGCTTGTAGCGCCAGGACTCGAAGGGCGGCAGGCTCTTCACCGCGCCGAGAGACTTGCCATCGGCCGGCGCCTTGTCGGTCTTGGCGTCCTTGTCGGACTTCAGATAGCCGCCAAGCGCCAGACCCGCGACGCTGCCGAGGCCGCTGGCAAGCCCCCCGATGGCCTGCTGATCGGCACCATAGGCAGCGAGCTGGTTCTGGTACTGCTGGTTCAGGAGCTGGCCCTGCTGGCCGTAACCGGTCATGGCCGCGCTGGTGCCGGACGACATGGCGCCGTTGGAGAGATGCATGGAGGCGGCCGGGTTCACGGCCAAACCGGATCCCATGTTGATGGCGTTGGCCTGCATGGCCGTCGCCTCGTTGCGCGCCTGGGAGCGGGCGTTGTTCTCGGCACCGGCGGCAGCCAGCCCGGTGGCAAGCGCGGTGGCGCGGCTCTGGCCGGCAAAGCGCCCGGAGGCCGGGTTCACGCCCATGGCCGCCATCTGGCGCTGGTTCTGCTGCTGGGCAGCCGCCGCATTGGACATCACGTCGGCCTTGGCCTCGGAGGCTACCTGCGCCTGCCGTGCTGCACTGTCCCAGCCCTGCGCCTTCTTGATGTAGGCGTCCTGCTGCGGGATGAACACGGTCTGGTAGCGGCTCCGATCCTCGGCCGCCCATGCATTGGTGATCTCGGCCTGCCCTTTGAAGAAGTCGAGCGCGTCGGCCCCGGTCTGGGCCGACATCTTCGCAGCTTCGCCGATCTGTGGATCGGGAGACGGCGCGGACGATCCCTTACCCATTGTCACTCACTCCCGATCCATCGGCATTCCGAACGGAGCATGCCGAGCAACACCACGTCCTTCCCGAGAAAGCCGGCGCGCTGCCGGCCCTCGAAGCTAAACCCCATTTTCAGGGCGAGGATCTGGGCTGCGATATTATCAGCGGCGATGGGGGGCGTCATGCGAGAAAGGTTGCACTGCTGGAATGGATACTCAAACCATGCGCGCAGAACGCCACGATTTGCCCACGCTCGACTTCCATCTGTCGCGATATGCGCTGAACAGCTCCCGTCATAGAACATGTTGAACGCGGCCACGGCTCGAATGCCGCCCTCCAGCACGCCGATCGCCTTTGTCCCTGGCTCCCAGTCCAGTCCGGGCATGATCCTGTCGGCAGCCCAGGCAAGCAGCGTGGCCTGATGATCTGTGGTGAGGATCATGTCTTGCCCTCCAGCTTCTCGATGCGCTTGACGAGTTCAGCCACCTGCTCCCGGAGAGCGGCATGCTCCCGCGCGCGGGTGGCCGGATTGGCCCCGCGCTCGCCCGTCAGCCCCTCCACCTTTTCCCGGAGACGCTGCACCCAGACTGGAACGTTCTCAGCCATCAAGTTGCTCCCGCAATCTCTGCCGGCGACATCGCCAGGGTCAGCCCCGTGACCGGCGCCGTGCCCGTGACTTCCATCTCCCATTGCCGAGCGAGGAACCCGGACGGCAACCGTGCCGGCTCATTCAGCTTCGTGACCGTGGCCTTGAGCACGCCATCGGCGTAGACCTTCACGGTCGCGGTCTCGCTGCCCACGGGCTCTGCCTCAATCAGCAGCGTGCCGAAATTGGTGTGCGCCGGGAGAACGAACTGCTTCGACTTCCACGTCTGGGACAGGCGCGGATTGTCGAGGCAGTCGAACTCCATCATCCAGTAGATCGTCTCGTCGCTTGGCGACGGGGTGAGGTAGAACATGCGTCCAGTGAGCGGATCATAGAAGAACGACCTGGAGTCGGCCGATCCGCGCAGCACGAAGGGCGGCTGCCCACTCAGGTCCATCAGCATGAAGTCCCGGCCCGTTGTGGACGATCCGGTGTAGTAGGACATGACATACCGCCCGGCGTGCCGGGTGGCGATGACGGAGTTCGGGTTGAACTCTTGCCACTGCTCGCGTGTGAACATGGTCTGCGAGATGAGCTGGGCGCCGGCAGACGAGACCGTTACCAGTCCGTCATGCGACGGATAGGCCACGAGGTAGCCCATATCCACAATGGCGCGATAGGAGGTGCAGGGGAGATCAACCTCCAGCCGCTCCATCGTCATGGCGTCCGGTGAAGTTCCTTGGACGACATAGGGCGTCCCCTCGGTGAGCACGGCCACGGACGATCCGAACGCCCCGAGGCCCACGATGTCCACGTTCGTGGACAGCATGTACTTCTCCGGCCACGCGTGGGGGATCCACGGCTCGGAGAAGTAGAGATCCCGCCCCTTGAACGCGGCCATCATGCCGTTCGGTAGAGCAATCAGCCCCCGCAGCCCGTCCGGCGGCGGGTTATAGTCGATGGACGGGCACACCTCCTGAATCTCGTTATCGTCCGGGCTGTCGATCCACGACGTACCGAGATCGGCAAGCTCATGCTCCGCCACGAAATAGAGGTTCGTCTCCCCGAGCGCGCTGGTCTGCGAGCGATAGATGCGCACTCGGTCGATGCCGCGGTCGGCCTGGGGGGTGGCGAAGCCGGTCAGCTTGATGCTGTTGCCGGGGCTCCACAGCAGATCGCGCGACAACGTGGCTGGCTCTGATTCCTCGTCGAACTTCGTGACCCACGTATAGGAATAGAGCACCGTGGACGACAGATCCTTGTCCACCTCGGCGATGTTGAGTCCGGAAACAGTGAGCACCATCTCGGTGGCGCGCTTGGGAATGGAGACGACAGCGTTATCGAACACGGCCACTGCGGGATCTCCGGTAGCGTAGTCCGGGTCTAGCCAGTCCAGCGTGATCGACGAATATCCGTTACTGCCAAGTTCCTCGTCATAGTCGATCTGCGCGCCCCCGGTGACGACAACGGGCCGGCCGACAGCAGCCGCGAAATCATCCTCCGAATAGATGATGACGGATGCGTCATCCTCGTCCGGTATCTCGGCGTAGTACCCGGTGGTGGACGTGCCAGCGTTCACCTGCGCGGCAATGTCCGACGCCACCCCGGCGGGCGTCGAGTATGAGACCGTCGAGGTCAGCAGTTCCTCACCGTCGATCGTAATGCTGGTCACGTCTCCGCTGGATGAGTTGCCGAAGAAATTCTGCGAGCATCCAATCAGCTCGCTGCCGTAGTATAGTTCCTTAGAGCGGGTAATTTCTGATACTAGAACGCCGTTTTCGTCACGAACAGACTGTACGTACGAGTATCTACCTACGATAGCGAACTCCGACCCGATATATGATGTGGACGGAGCTTTGATAGTAGTCGTCCACTGGAGGCCGCCATTGGCTTGCCGGGTCATGCGAAGGGTCTCGGCGGTGAACCCGGTCGTTGCCGTTTTCGCGTTGACCGCCGCCGTTACAATGTCGGCGTACTCTTTGTCCGTAACACCTGCCGGCCACGAGATCGGGCCGTCGATAAGGTCCACTCCGCCGCTGCCGCCGACCATAAGGCTGCTGATATAGCAGGACTCTCGGTAGGAGGAGCGGAAGAACACGCGCGCACTGGCGCCACTTCCGTCGTTCACCGTGAGCAGCGTATTCGCTTTCGTTCCCGTTCCTGGCGTGCAGTGAGTCGTAGTTTCACCAGACGGGCCTACATCGACGAAGCTGTCAAGGCAAGTGTACTCGGTCTCGTTGTCGTTTGACGTGAGGCTAGTGACAGATACGGTGCGAATGCCTTCCGTAACAGGATTTGTTGCGTTCCTGTACTTCACGCTGTCGATGGTAGACCGCACGACGGCTGTGGTGGCACCGTCTTTCATCGTCAAAGTGACTGTCAGCGTGCCTTTATCGTCCGTACTCTCGACTTCGTAGTGCCACCCCCGCGGCGTGTCTCCGGAGCGCCCATCCCTCAGCAGGAACTCCTTGCCGTCCACGACCAGGCGCTCGCTGTCGGAGTGCAGCGCGGCCGTCAGGCGGGACGACGGCGGGTAGAGCGCGAGCTTGTACCAAACGTCGTCCTCGCCCAGCATCTGGGGATAGTCACCGCCGGTCGTGTAGAGCCGCTTGGTGGCGACCGGCCCCGGAACGGCATGGCGGATATGATCCCACATCAGCCATGCGTCGTTGTGCAGGTAGAAGGTGCGCGTGTCGGCGCTGACAGACCGCTCCGTCCTCGGCTGCCGGATCGGCACAAGCGCGCCGTTCTCCATGCGGGTGTTGTGAGCCTTCTGGGCGTACCCATCCCCGAGAAGCCGGGGATGGGTCTTGGGCACTTCACCGGAGAACGCATTGATCTTCAGCATGGGGCGGTCTCCCGATAGCGTGTCAGAACCCGTCGCCGGTGGCCGCGCCGCCGGTGCCGGGGTTGGCCGATGCCGGGTTCGGTGCTGTCGCGGGGAAGTAGTGGTGCAGCATGGCATAGGCGGCGGCCACGTCGGCGCCGTTCCAGAAGCGGTGATAGGTCTGGCTCGGGGCCTCGCCTTCCGCCATGCCGCCCTCAAGCCACGCCTTCACGGCCGGGCCCTGCTCGGTGTCGAGATAGAAGCTCTCGCGCATGGACCAGAAGGTGGTCTGGCCGTTGGCGAGCACGGCGCCGTCCGGCATCGCGCCCGTGCCGAACTGGGTCGGGATCCACAGCTTGTCGTTCAGCCGCGGGATTTCCAGACTGCCGGTCGAGCCGAAGCCCTCGGCATCCCGGTTGCGCCACACCACGTCCATGATATCGCACGCCATCTGGAGCACGTCGGTGAGCAGGATGGACGTGCCCGGGACGGTTCCGGAGAGCGTGCTGCCCGCCTTGATCTTCTTGGCCGCGCAATACTGGACGAGCACCTGCGCAAAGCCGGAGGCGGTGCCGGGATCCCAGCCGCTCTCGGTGATGACGCAGTGCAGGTTCGGGTTCAGGGAGCCGGTGTCGCCGGACCAGAAGGTCTCGTAGTCGGCGCTGGTGGCCCCGCCGGCCGGCGGCCATTGCAGCGTCGGCAGGTACTCGTACACGTCCGGTCCGGCGACGGACGGATTGACCGGCAGGCCCTCATACTTCGGCGCCGCCTGCGAGGCGGTCACGCCGGCGATCAGCGTGTCGCTGGTCCAGCGCGTGTTGATCGGGTAGGACAGGTGATCGGGCTCGACCGTGACCGTGCAGTTGTTGAAGAACCACGGGATCCAGCGGTCGAGGATCACCATGCAGCGGTGATAGATGCTGTCCTCGGTCTCGTCGCCATCCAGCTCGGCCGCATGGCAGGCCACCTCGGAGATGCGCTGGACGCCCCAGCCCTGGAAGCCCGCCCAGTTGTTGGACGGCGGATTGAACCAGCTCGGCGAGTAGGTGTAGTAGCAGCCGTAGAAGGTTGCATCCTCGCGCCCGTCGGTCGGGGTCTCGTAGCGGCCGCGCCAGTTGCTGGAGACACCGCCAGCAATCGCGCCCTCGGGGCTCTGGAGCCAGCGGATCAGTTCGAGCTGGCGATCGAGCGAGATGGCCCACCGCGCCGGAATGCCGGACGCCGCGGACACCAGATCCGAACCAGTCCGGCAACCGTAGGCCACGTCGATGCCATTGTAGCCGTGATGGATCTCGGAGTTGCCGATCCGGAAGCCCCAGTAGCTCTGCTGGGCGCCCTCGACCGGCAGGCCGACGCCAAAGCCACAGCCCCACGACAGCAGATAATGGCAGCCGCCGGCGTCGAAGCCGGGGATGGCGTGGAAGTATTTGTCGTACAGGGTGTACTGGATATAGGCGCCGTTCTTGGCCGCCATGGTCTTGACGGTGGTGGGCACACCGGCAGCGTTGTGCCGCATCGCAAGAACGGTGTTTCCGACGGCGCGCACGTCGGCGTCACCGGCCATCGAGTAGTTGGCCTGCTTGGAGAATGTGTTGGCGTCACCGTCAGGATACAGATCGATGGAGCGGTTGTAGATCGGCAGGAAGCCGTACTGCGATCCGCCACCGTTGGTCCAGTCCTCGTAGCAGCCGTGGGTGATGGTCGCCAGACCGTCTTCCACCGGGCCGCGCTGGTAGTTGTTGATGAAGACGTTCTTGGTCCCGCCGTCCGGGTTGTGGAACCCGTAATCGCCATCCACGTCGATCAGCCAGTGCATGAGATATACGGACTTGGTGCCGTAGGCGGTCTGTAGCACCGAGAACAGGGGATCCGCGCCGACCGTGATGGCCGTCGATGCCGCGACGGGAGTGGCGCTCAGCGTCAGCGGGTCAGGCGCGTAGGCTGCCGGGCTGTTCGGGGTGTAGTCGCCCCACGGCTGACCCTGCGTGTCCGGGATCCAGATGTCGTTGATCGACTGCCACGCGGCCTGAAGTCCGGTCGCGTCGTCGCTGACGACGTACTTCCACGCCTCCAGCTTGACCCAGTAGGACACTGTTTCCGACACGGACTCATGGGTCCAGTCCGGCGCCTCGACGATGATCGCCCGTTCCTTGGCGTGGTACGGCACGCGGAAAGCGTCAGCGCCGGTGGTCGGACCGAAGTAGCCGTTGTCCGTGTCCTTGAGCAGATCGTAGGTCCAGTTGAACCGGCCGATCCACGTCATGGTGTCATACGGATTGACGCCGATCGTCACCAGACCGCCGGAGTTGTTCACAGTGCAGTTTACCGGATTGGAGAGCACAAGGCGGAATGTTCCCCCTTCCACGGCCTCGTCCGTTACCGTGACCGGGACAGTCTTTGTCGTCTGGCCGGCGGTGAAGATCAGGGTGCCAGAGGCGGCGGTGAACTCGCCGGCGGATGCCGTGACGGCCTGAAGCGCATAGTCCACGGAAACAGCCGAGCTGTAGGACTTGGACAGGCTGACGATAAGATTGCTGGTGCGTGCCATGGTGCCCTCAGATCGTGATGTTGTTGGCGGACGCGACAGGCAGCGCCGCGACGCCCGGCAGGATACCGATGCCGGTGCCGTCAGCGATGGTGTTCCCCATGCTCGGGGCGGAGAGGACGAGCGTGAACCGCTCCTCGGTCTCCTGATCGGCAGAGCGCACGGGCACGTCGACCGTCTTGCTGGTCTCGCCAGCCGCGAAGGTCAGGGTGCCGGACGAGGCGGTGAAGTCGGACGGCGCGACGGCGGTGCCGGCCACCGCCGCCCAGGAGACACTGGCCGCTTCCGGGAGGGCCGGTGCCAGCGTGATCGTGAAGCGCATCTTGCGGGCCATGGTCAGTCCTCAAGGAAGGGGGCGATGATGTCGAGCTTGTGGGTCTGCTCGGTGCGGTAGTCCTGGATGACGAGGCCGCCGGTGTCGCCGGAGAGCGGACCGAAGGTCCAGTAGGCGGCCGACATGCCCTTCTGGCTGCCCGTCAGGCCGGACACGCCCGTGCCTTCGAAATCGCCGTTGAGATAGCGGATGAGGTGGGTGGTCCACTCCTCCTCCGCGGTAGCGTAGGGGTGCGCACCGGCGGCGCCGGTCTCGGCATCCAGCCCGTAGTGGCCGCCGAACTCGCCGATCCAGATCGGGGCGATGTTCTGCTCGAAGATGAAGCCCCAGAAGGCGCGCCACACCGGATAGAGGTTCTGCGGCCAGTTGGCCGGGGTGTTTTCCTTCTTGAGCCATGTCTGGGAGCCGACCGACTGACCATATTCGTGCGGGCTGTAGACGACCTTGCTCGCCACATCGAGCACCACCGGCCGGGTGGCGACGCCCTTGAGATGGCCGCCCCACCAGGTGGTGTCGCCGCCTTCGCCCATGGTGCCTTCAACGAAGATCAGCCAGTCCGGCGCAACCGCGAGGATGGCATTGCCGCAGTCCTCGGCATGGCCGGCCCAGGTGTCCCACGAATATTGGTAGGGTTCGTTGAACACGTCCGCGCCGACGATGGCCGGGTGGTCCGCAAAGCGGATCGCCACCCGCACCCAGTTGGCAATCCACGCCGTCTTGTCGGTGAAGGCGCCGGGCGGGGCGCCGCTGCCGGGCGTGTTGCGGTGATAGTCGAGCACGACGTAGAGGCCGATACTGGCGCAATAATCGAACAGCTTCTCCCAGGCGTCGAAGGTGCTGAGCCCGGCGAGATCCGCATTGACCGTGGAGATGGAGCCCTGCGCAGGGATCGCGCCGACGGCGCAGCAGTCATCGCCCGAGAACGGGAACCGAACGCAGTTGAACCCCATCGCCTTGATGTGGTCGAGCGCGTCCTGCCAGTAGAGCGACGGGTAGGTCGGCGGATTGTCCCACATGGCATGGGGGAGCTGGTTGCCGGACTCGGCGCCGTGCCAGTTGAGGGTGCGCAGACGGACGGTCTCGCCCCCGGCGTTGACGAACTGGTTGCCCGCGATGTGCAGACGCGAGATGGGGTCCGGGTCAGGATCGACCACGGCGGCGCCGGTGCCCGACAGCGCCAGCGACCGCGTGCCGATGCTGGTGGCCAGCACCAGCGCGCCGGTGGCGCCCCCGGAAACCGTCGGAGCGAAGGTCACGCGGAAGGTGATGCTCTCGCCGGGCGCCAGCGTCATCGGGAAGGTGCCGGCCGCAGCCACCTCGGGAGTTCCGATCTCAGCCGCGCCGGAAATGCCGATGAGCGTCACGGTTGCATCGAACTGCACCGCGGGCGTGCCGACGGCCGAGCCCGGCGCGATGCCGGTGACCGGCTCCTGACCCTGCACCGCAAGATCGGGCACCCCCGCGGCCGCCATGCCGGCGATGCCGGTGACGGCCGCCTGCCGGTCGATCGCAAAGGCCGGGGTCCCGACAGCCGAGCCCGGGCCGATGCCGACGACACCGATCCCCCCGGAGCCGAAACCGCGGATTGCCACCAGCGCGCCGGAGACATGGTTGAACGGCGCCGTCAGGGTGACCGAATAGGCCCCCGGCGTCGCCGCATCCGTCTCGAAGGCGGAGAGGATGTTGGTGGTGGCCCCCTCGCTTGCCGAGGTGACGAGGGAGAAGCCGCCGGTCGCCGTCAGCGCCACGCCGCTGGTGGACTGGGCCTGTCCGATCGCCAACAGCAGGCAGTCCGCGACTGCCGTCTCCACCGAGAGCGTCAGCGCCGGAGAGGCGATGGCGGCATCCGTCTCGCCGAATGGCAGGGCGGCCACGTCGGCCAGCGCGATGACGATGCCGGTCGCCGGAGCACAATATTCCGAAGCGACGATCGAAATCGTCTGTTCGCCGGACGGCGGCGCCACGAGGCCCCACAGCCAGGTGGTGGTCTCGCCGGTGTCGACGGTGCTGGTGCGGGCCAGCAGCGTCATCGGCTGGCCGCCATAGCTGGCCGCCGGCACATAGGCATAGCCGTTGGAGGTGGTCAGCGCGACGAGCACGGCCGGCGCAGCTCCGGCATCGAAATCTGCCGCGGCCGCGAGAGGATAGCCGCCCGCAAACCCGAAGGTGTCGAAGGACGTGATCTGCGGGATCATCCCGGTCTCCCGTCAGGTCAGAGGGTGAAGATCTTGCTGGCGCCGTCATCCCACTTGATCGTGATGTTGCCGCCGCTGGTCTCGATCGCGAGGGCACCGCCCGTACCGGTATCGACGAGGGCCACCAGCGGCGAGGTCGCCGGGGTGCCAGTGTCCATGTAGAGCGCCACGGCACCGATCGTGCTGCCCTCGGCAACCGCGGAGAACACGGTGTCATCGGCATCGAAGGCACCGGCCGCCACCGCGCCGCCGGTCACCGCCACCGGATCGCCGACGACGGACGCCGAGATGTCGTTGAAGAAGTCGTGCGCGGCCGCATAGGTGTAGCCGGCCAGCAGCGCCGCCTTCAGCGGCGCGGCCGTCGGCTCCGTGCCGGCTCCGGCACCGATGAGGCCGGCCACCAGATCGGCTCCGGGGGAGATCAGCCGGGACTTGAAAGCGGGATAGAGCGCATTGGCCATGGATTGATCCTCAGGAAACGAGATCGGCGGAATAGGCGTCGCCCGTCACCGAGAAGTCGGTGATGGTGCCGGCGGCATCGCCCGTGTTGGTGACAGTGACGGTGAGTTCGGCAGCGCTGCTGGGGTCGGTGGCCGGGAAGGCAAGCGCGGTCGGCGAGAAGGTGAAGGCCGCCGCCGGGGTCACATCCACCAGCTCGCCGTCAGAGACGGAGAACGTCCCTCCATCCGTGATCAGCACCCCATCGCTGACCGAGAACTCGCCGCCATCGATGATCAGGATGCCGTCGGAGACGGAGAACTCGCCCCCGTCGATGATCAGCATGCCGTCGGAGACGGAGAAGCTGCCCTTCGGAGCCGGAACAAATGGCGATGCGGAGCCGAGTCGCACATCCAGCGCAAACTTGATCAGGCGCACGAGGCCATCGGTGGAGCCGACCTCGCAGTAGACGATGTACCGGCCTGGGACAGAGTCAGGTGCAAAACGGAGGACAACGGCCTTCAGGCCGAACTCCACAGCCGTCAGATCCATCCCGTCTCGCGCCACGGCCGCCCGGGCGCCGGTCAGGTTCGCGTTGGACGGCAGGAAAGCACCGAGATGCAGGCAGATGGACACAGAGTCCATCGACCACTTTTGCACCAGGTCCGACAGGAACGAGCTCCGCCGACGGACGTGCAGTCGCGCCGGGACAGCCGCCCATGACGTCTCCGAGAAAGTTCCAGTTACGACCTCACGGTCAGACAAATCGGGGTGTGGTTCGTACAGGAGCACGATGCTGACCCCTAGCGTGAAAGCCGAAATTCCGGTCCAGCGTCCGCACGAACATGGATCGGTAATAGGCTGCGACCTCCGGGCTGGACCAGCCGACGTTCGGCATCACCATGAGGCTGGCGAGCGCGCCGTGGGCAATGTCCTGCGCAAAGTGGTCGTACAGGATCTCCGGCAGGGCCTCGGCCAGATTGGATGGCATCAGGAACATGCTGATGCGGACCGTTCCGGCCTGCGGCGGAATGACAGACAGGGTATCAGGACGGATCTGCATCACCGCGACAGGCGGGGCGCCATCAGCCTCGGCCGTGAACTTCCCGGCATCGAAATGCACATGCCGCAGCGGGCGCCCGTCAAAATGGACGCTCTCGATCTCGAAGAGGCTGGCATCCGGCGGGACGAAGATGATCTCGGATGCATCCCCAGTGGCCGCGAACTCGTCCACCGCCCGCCAGACGCGGGTTCGCTGGCACAGCTCCCGCGCCGCCGTGATGAGATGCTGGTCGATGAAGGTATCTGGACAGGCCAGGACCAGCGGCGCCACGAAGGTGCGGAAAGCCTCCAGCTCTCTCACGGCGCCACCCCGACCGGCGGCTCGGCGCGCGCCGTGATATTGGGATTGGCGAGCGCCTCGACGTTCACCTTCATCTGCAGGGAGTTGGCAAACTGCTGATAATGCGCGGCAGCACGCTGGCTGTTGCCGGCGAACTGCGCGTCCTTCAGATATGCCCTGTACAGGACATAATCGAGGATCGCGTTCGCGTAGATGTCCGGAAGAGAGATCTCGGAATTATACTCGTCAATGTCTTCCGGATCCGGAGAGCCGAGTGGAATGGCAGCGGGTGCAGACGACACACTGATTTCGACAAAACCATCCCCGGTGTTCGGCGGGTAGACATAGAACACCCGAGGGTCTGCGATGTCGAACGCGGCGTGCTTAACGACATCGACCGGCGGGGTGATGTCAGTATCGTGCCAATCGGGATGCTGGCTGTCGAGGATTTCCCGGTTGATGACGCGAATGGCGCGGCCACCAGCCCGCACCGTGGAATTGGATGACTTGGTGTTCCGGATGACTCGAAGCAGCGCCAAGTCAGTATTGCTGATCGTCTGGTAGGTGCCGGCTTGCAGCGCCATGATGACCGTGCGCGCGTTCGCGTTCGGCTTCTGGAGCACGACCTCGCGCATGGCATCATTCAGCCAGCGGACCATTTCCTTGAGCGGCCAGCGGGCGTGGGTGTCGTCCTGCAGGACGCTGGCAGCGCGCGTGAAGATCTCGGCGGCGGTGATGGCCATCAGGCATCCCCCTCCTTCCGGGCAGCTTCAATCTCGGCCGTGAGGCGCTTGATGCTCCAGCGTCCGTCCGGCCGCTCGCCGGTCAGCTGCACATATTCATCGACGAGCTCCTCACGATCCGGATCGTCGTCATCGGGATCTGGAGAGCTCCCGGCCGGCTCGACGGTCCCGGCCGGGAGCTGGGCAGTGACGGAACGGGCCAGTCGATAGCCCTCAGGGATGGCCAGCAGCCGATCGACGTGATCCTCATTCATCACATCGGCGACGTGCCGGCCAGTCTCGTCCGGCGCGAAGTGATAGATCGCGGTGCCGAGGTCGACCTGAGAGCCGCCGGGGCGATGCAGGATGCATTCGATCAGCATGGTCAAACCCTCTCCATCACTGCACGTAGCTGAGGAGCAGCGTGAGCTTCTTGGTGGAAGCCCCGGTCACGGCCGCGCTCACCTTCACGCCGATCGACCGGTCGGCCTCCGTCGCGCTGAGGAGCGGGCCGGCATTCTTGGTGATGCGCTGGAGGGGGGTGGTCAGATCGGCCGCCGCGAACAGCTCATTGCCGATGGTCCGGCTGGTGTCGGTGCTGCCCATGGGGCCGGACATGATGCCGACATCCGCCGTGCCGGTGAACGCACCCTCGACGATGAGGGTGGCGTCGATGATCCGGGAGAAGGCCGGGAGGACGCCGAGCTCGACGATGTCGGTGGTCGCCACGTTCGTGGTCAGGGTGATCTCGAAGCGGGCGGTGTGGGTGGAGCCGACCTTGTAGGCGCTCGGGGCCGTCTTGCGCCCCGTCGCCCAGTCGGACTGAATGATGGTCATGAGGATGGCCTCCAGCCAGCAGTGTCAGGAAACGGGCGCGGCGGCGGTATCCAGGGCGAGCACCCCGAAATCGCGGCCGTTGAAGCGGGTCTTCTTGATGCCCATGATGGTACCGCTGGCGATGATCGGCTTGTTGCCGAAGTCGCGGACTTCCTCCTGCCAGCTCAGGCCACCGTTCTGGCCGCCATAGGCGACAACACCCGCCTGGCAGCCCAGGAAGAGCGCGCGCGCCGCCTGGACATTCGACGCAGCCCCGTAGTCGCTGAAGCGGATCACGTTGACGTGCTTGTGGAGAACGACGTCCTTGATCATGCCGAGGCCGCCCTTGAAGATCGGGTTGTTCCGACCTTCGGCGCCGGCTGCAGCCTTCTGGATTTCCATCCATCCGGTGGCGTCCGCGGTCCGCAGATCATGCTCCTGCAGCGGAGACATGATGCAGACATAGTGCGGCTCACCCTCGATGGTGACCGGCATCATCGAGACCTGCGACGGATCAACTTCCTTGAGCATCGTCGCGTAGGTCTCGGCCCGCTCGATGAGCGACTTGCTCATCTTGTCGTTGGCCGTGAGCGTGGTCTTGGACACCGCGGAACCACCGAACAGGATGTGCGTGTCGTCGGGCGGCTGGATCGGGTTGCCAGCGTGGCCCGCCCAGTCAAGGGGCTGACGGAAGCCCTTGTTGATCCCGCGCGCGCCGCTCAGATAGATGAAATGCATCTCGTCGTGGAACTGGGACCAGTAGCGCGACAGAAGCTCCTTGCCGTTGTTGCGGAGGTTGTGCGCGACGCGCTTTCGCGTCATCCGCCCGCCGATGGACACAGACTTGCGCATCTGATCGATGCGGATCTGGTCGGTGTAGAACTTCATGTCCTCTTCGTTGCCCTCCAGGTTATTATCCCCGGTGACAACGTCGCCCTTCAGCTCGATGGCGAGGTCGAAGGACACCTCGTCACCCGCATCGGACTCGAGCTCACGCTTGCGCTGGATGATGGAATTGCTGGTTTCGCCGACGAACTTCTTGGAGAAGTACGACTTCTTGGCATACTCGACGGTAAGCGCCGAGGACCACTTCTTCTGGGCGAGCTTGTTGCCCGACCCGAAGCTCTGGATGACGGTCTGACCCATGGCGTTGGTGCCTCTAATGGGGGAGTAACTGTTCCCGCATCAGGCACTCATGCGCCATCGCTGGATTTTCTATATCAGCTCGCTGACGCTATTCCAAGAGGCCGGTATCCTCCCGCGTGTCGCGTATGATCTTCACGCCGATGTCTTTCGGCGCATCGACGGACAGGCGGGCAATCTGTCCGGATTTCTTTTCGAGCGTCACGACGATCTCGCCGATCATCAGGCTCTCGCCCACGCGGACGTCGTTGCGCGTCACGGCCATCGTGCTTCTCCAATCAGCTCGCCAGATAGGCTTCACGATCGGCCTCACTCAGGCGCGCAAACGCCTTCTCGTAGGCAATGGGATCGCGATCCGCGAGGCGATCGAGGTTCGTCCACCGGCCGTCACCAGCGTCCGTGATCGCCGCCGCCGGCATCTTGGCAAGCGTCGGCGGAATGGCCCGCTCCTGCCGCGCCTTCTTCGGAGCCTTCGGCGATGCCTGCTCCGAGGCACCCCCGGGGAGGCCGAAAGCATCGGTGAAGCTGGCAAGCGCTTTCTCCAGGATCTTGCGATGCGAGAGGCCGGCGTTGGCCCGATCGCCGGTCACGGCGCGCACAGCCTGGTCGAACGCGTTCCAGGTGAGTTCACTCTTCCGGACGACGGGATGGTCCATGGCGAAATCCTGCACGGACTGCTGCCAGCGCGACGTCTCCTGCTGCCGCGTCATCTCGGCGGCAAGGCTCGCACGCTCGATCTTCAGGCGGGCATCGAGCATCTCGTTGTCGAGCCGGGCCAGCTCCGAACGGCGCTTTTTGGCGTCGATCTCTCCGGCCTCGTAACGATCCTCGATCGCGTCGCGCTCGGCCGGAATGGCGTCGATGCGTTCCTTGGCCCCGGTGATGTCGATCGGCTGGAGCAGAGGAGCCGGCCGCGCCGCCTCATCGTCGGTCTCGCCTTTCCCCTCCCCGGCGCTCGCCTCTTCCGCCTCCTCGGACGCGGCCGCGGTGGCGGCGTCATCGGTCACAGCCTCATCGGCCGCGGCATCATCGGAGGCATCGTCGGCGGCTTCCTGCGCCTCCCCGTTCTCCTCATCATCGCCTTCGACGACACCCTCGTCGTCGTCCTCGGGGACCGTGCCGTCATCGTTCAGGAGCGCACGCTCCTCATCGGTCAGGAACGCCAGCGCCGCGGCGGTGTCGGCGTCATCGTCGTCATTCGCGATTTCGGTCTTGTCAGCCATGATGCTTGTCTCCGGTATTGTTCTGGCCGGCGCCGACAAACTCGGCGCGGAAGGCGGTGTAGTTGATGAGGTCGACGTGGCTGTCGAAATGCGTGGGATTCCGGGCGATGCGGGCGAGCTTCACCGCCATCAGGACGGTGGAGACCCCGGTGGCGTCGATCTCCACCCCGAGCAGGGAGGCGAACTTGGCAGCAAGGTCGAACGACTGCTCGATGCCGCCATAGGCCTCCCCACGCTCGGCGAGGATCGTGGCGGCGGTATCAAGAATGGCGCGATGGTCCATGGCTCCCCTCTCCTCACATCGGACCGGCGGGGACCGGCGCGGTCTGCCCGACGTCCGGCTGCTGCTCGGCCACCGCCCGCCGGGCGGTCTCCTCCTCGACCTCCGTCCGGGATACGAAGCCGGCCTCGTGCAGCATGCGATCGGCAATCGGGACGGCGGGCGGCGCGGCCAGCATCTGCAGCGCGGCTTCGAGTGCAGCCTTCTGGGCGGCGATGTTCGTGCTTCCCATGGTGGCGAGCACCGCGCGGGCATCGGCCTGAGTCTTCGCCGCGGCCGCGGCCTTCTGGTCTGCACTGGCCTGCTTCTCGGCAATCTGGGCCTGCAGGAGGGCCTTTGCCATCGCCTCCTGCTCGGCCGCCTTCTCGGCTGCGGCGAGTTCCTCGGGCGTCGGCTCCTCTGCGTCCGGATCCCGCTGGCCCGTCACCTTCCGGATGCGCTCGACGAGTTCGTCCCGGAACGGGATGTCCATGCTCTCGACGATCAGGTCGACCATCACGAGCGCGAGCTGGGGCGTTCCGGGTGCCATCTTGACCAGCATCTCCAGAAGCTGGTCCACCTGCGCCTGTCGCACGCTGGCGCGCCAGTCCTGCTCGGAGATGACAAAATCCGCCTTGGTGCGGGTGATGTCGTTCTCGGGCAGTCCGTCGTTGATGGTGATGTAGCTCGGCACGCCCCGCATATTGGTGATGCGGAAGCTCTTCTCCTCGGTGAAGAACTGCTCGATGAGCGCGAGCATCTTCTCGCCGTGGACCTGGGCGGCATAGCGCAGATTGTCAAAGATGCCGGCGGTGGCGAGCGATCCCTGCTCCTGCCGGGCCTGGATGGCGATCCCGCTCTTGGCGTTGGTGGTCCGCCCCATCAGCTCGTCGGTGACCCCAGACTGGCTCTGGATCATCATGATGGAGCGGCTCATGAGGTCCAGATGAGCCGGCGCAAGCTCCCGATCTGCATTCAGGGTGAGCTCATACCCCTTCTTCTTGACGAGAATGGCATCCGGTCGGCTAACTTCCTCGGCGAACTCGTCGATGTCATCGACCGCACCCTCGTCCATCACCACCTTGTTGCTCGACAGGATCGCCAGAGCCTTGGAGGCGCGCTTGTTGATGTCGGCCTGGATGTCGCGCATCCCCCGAACCATGCCATATGGCATCCCATCGCGGGACCGGCGGTAGCACCAGACCGGGGTGAACGGGAACCTGTTGTGCCGGTAGGGGCTCTCGCTGACATGCAGCAGGGCGCTGACGGTCATGATCGCGACGTGCACCCGCATCATGGTCCGCTCGACCACCACGGACTGCCCGGCTTCGACCGCATCCGCGTGGCCTGGAGAGACCGGATCGAACACCTCCCCGGAAAACTGCCCGCCGGACACGCGGCTGCGCGTCACGGGCTTGCGGAACCAGATCTCGATGAGGCGGACGCGCTTGCGGGAGACGTCATATTCACCAATGCCCGTCTCCGATGCCTCCATGCGCTCCTGCGCGTCCGAAGCGTCATCACCATGATCGTCATCGAAGATGAGCTGGTCACCATCCACGGCGTCGGCGGCGATCACATCGCGGCGCTCCGGAAACATCGTGCTGGCGATGTCGACGTCGACCCATTTCTGGCGGATCACATAGCGCGCATCGGACAGGTCCAGCTCTGTGCAGGCGCTGTCCCAGAGCATGTTGCGCCAGTTCTCATAGCGGTCATAGACCGGCTCGCCGTCATCATCGTCCTGCACGCCCTCCTCCAGCCAGCCAATGCCGACGGTCACCGCATCCTCGAAGGCGCGTGACTTGCTGAAGGGCGAGTTGTTGATGTCCGAGAGATATTTCATCAGCTCGGTCTTGCGCTGGGCCTGCTTGCCGCCATCCTTGCGCCGCGGCAGCACGCGGAAGTCGGACCGGCCGCGCTTCTCGCTGCCGATCACCCAGTTCAGGGTGCTGGAAATGACGTTGTAGACGATCGGAACCTGGTTCCTCTCCCGAAGAACCGCCGCGTCCTCCGCCTCCCACTGGATGTTATCCCGGAAGTCCGCGTCGATTCCCTGCTCGTGCCGGTTCTCGCCATGCCGCACCAGCTCCCGGCGGTGAAACCCGATCAGCCGGCCGTGCAGGTCGACCATCTCGGGGGCGTCGAGATCGTGAACCGCCCGCTCGGACGCGGCGATAGCCGTGTCGGGCAGCCGATCGACGGGCATCGGCTTCTTCTTCCACGTGCCCTTCCGGAGATCGACCGGGCTGTCGTTGTCAAACATGCTCGATGATCTCCGCTTCGGTGGCACGCCCGTCGCGATCGGTCATCACGACGTCCGCAACGGCATGCGCCTCGGTCGGCTTGACGGGCATCAGCACGAGATCGCCGATGTGATCGCGGATGATGGACGCGACGCGGTAGACCGAGAGGCGGTTCGCCGGGTTCAGCCCGAGCGCCTCCGCGAACTCCATGCTGGTGCGCGCCGCCTGCCGCCCATCGCCGAGCTCCTCCGACCAGACCCAGGACCGGGTGATGGGCACGACGCAGGGCACCAGTCCGGACCGACCCATCCGATAGGTCGGCACGAGGACGAGACAGGCCGTCTGCTGCCGGTCGCGCAGCCAGGTCAGATAGACGGTGATGTCTCCGTGGGTGTGGCGCCGGTGATAGACGGTGAGGTCGAGAATGGGGCCGTCGGTCATCTTTCAGTCCTCAACAAGCGAGGCCCCGACGCGCGCATTGAGCGTCGCAACGGCTGCCACGATCTGATGTTTGAAGCCGCCCGGTTCGACCCATTCGGTCGTGATGCGGCCCGTCGGGCGCACGGTGCCAATGACCACGCCCACGACCTCGCCGCGCTCCGCCTCGGCGAGGTAGCGCCGCAGAAGCGCCACCACACAGGCGACGGGCTCGTTCGGCACAATCGGCTGGTCGCCATGGAGAGAGATCACGTGGCTCATGCCGCCATGCCTCCCCTGCCTCTGCTGCGGTTCGGCCGCTGGCCGGCACGCACGGTGACGCTGCGCCATCCCTGCCCCCACTGGCGCAAGGCATCGGCGAAGTTCGAAAACCGGTCGTGCACAGGCGTCTCGGTGAAGGCGTCGAGCTTCTCGCTGTAGGTCTTGCGGTAGTTGTCGATCGCCGCAATGCCATCCGCGCACTCGGTGGCATCCATGAAGACGTTGCCGCCCAGCTTCAGGCGGGTCTCATTGATGCCGGTGAGCACGGCCTCGACGCGCGGCACGATCTCGAAGCGCAGCCCGGGCAGCAACCCGCGCAGGATTTCGACGGCGCTCTTTCCGGTCTGGAGGCTCTTGTTCTCGGCATCATGCGGGAGGGCGTGCGTGCCGCTGAGGGCATAACCGCGGGCGAGCAGATACTGGGCATAATGGTCCAGGCCCTCGCCGCTGTTCTCGTAGGCGTGGATGAAACGGTGCTCTCCCGCGATGAACTGGTGGAACCAGATCGCCGTGGTGTCGTTCCAGCCGAGATCCCAGAAGGTGTTGACCGGCTCGCCCGGGGTGTAGGGCACCCGGCGGATGCGCCCCTCGGCGCGCAGCTTCTGCATCTCCTTGGCATAGTAGGCGCCGCGCGCCGACTTGGCACGCCAGAGCCCCTTCAGGAGCGCCTCGCGCTCCTCGGGCCCGAGCTGCAGCAGGGCCTCCCGATATCCTGTTCCGGAGAGGTGGCGGTTGTCGGTGAGGCGGGCCGGGATGAACCGGCGGCGCATCGTGGTGAGGGTGCCGAGCTCCTCGTCCTCGATGTCGACGGGGATGCAGGTCTCCTTGCCGTCCTCCTGGATGCCCCAGCGCTCCATCACCCACTTCTGGCCGGGTCCGTCCGGATTGGTGGTCGACCGAATGTAGCGCGGCAAGGTCGTGTCGGTGCTGCGGCAGCGCGAGAAGAGGTAGAGGTAGCAGACGTCTGTTGCCCAGAGAGTGAGTTCGTCAAACCCGATGTAGTTCCAGGCGCGCCCGCGATATTTCAGCCGGTCCGCGTCGTTCTGGAGATAGCCGAATTCGATCTTCGCACCGGACGGCAGGGTCCAGATTTTCTCGGTCTTGTTGTAGGCGTCAGTCGAGCAGTTGGCGATGTCTGGATAGAGCTCGACGCTGCGGTCGATGAGATCGCGGAGTTCGGGAAATGAACGCCGGAACAGCACCGCTCGGTGCCTGGGATTGGTGAGCCCGCCGTGCTGGAGGCAGAGGCAGTCGATCAGGAGAGCATCGGATTTTCCACCGCCGGCCGCACCGCCATAGAGCACCTCGAATTCGTCACATGCGAGGAAGGCGGACTGTCTGTCCGTCGGCTCCCAAACGATCTCTTGCGCGGGAGCGGCGGCCGGCGGGGTCATTTCAGACCGTCACCTCGCGGTCATCGTAGCGCCCGTGCGGATATGGGTGCTCGGCATAGAGCGCGGCGATCTCATGCTCGGACGGCGGCACCTCGGGCGTGCGCCGAGGCGCGTCACCGCGGGGATGAACGCGGAAGCCGAGGGCCTCGGCCACCGCGAAGACACCAGCCAGGGAGGAGAAGGCCGGAGGCATCACGGCCGCACCGCCTTCAGGATCGGCTCGGCCCGACGCGTCAGGGCGCCGAGGCTCGCCCGGGCATCCTCGATCTGCTTGGCCAGAGAGAGGTGGGCCTTGGCCATCTCCACGATCTGGTCGGAGATCGCCTTGTGCTCACGGCCGAAGGCGGCAATGTCCTCGTTGACCATGATCGGCCCGAAGGAAAACTCGCGCACCTCGGCCACCCACGCCGGGGGCACACCGAGACGCCGGGCGATGGTCAGGTCGGTTTCCTGCCAGGCATAGCCCTTGGCGTCGTCGAGCCAGTGAGTTTCGATCTCGGCGTGGATCAGGCGCCGGCTCTCGCGGTCCGGCTGACGGGGCTCGGCGGCGGGCGCGGCCGGCTTATCGGTGGCCATGATGGTGGGTGCCTCCGTGGCGGTGGACTGACAGGGGATGGGAGAGGGTGGGGCCGGCGCCGCATCGCAGCGCAGAGACGCGGCCTTGCGAGGCATCTTTGCGCAGGCCGGGCAGCGATCGGCGCCAGCCTTGTTGCGACCGACGGTCCACCCGCGCCGGCGCAGGTGATTGGAAATCGCCTCAACGCGGGTGTGCGTCTGCCACTGCGGCGAGATCTCGACGCTCTCCCCGCACGCGCCGCAGGTGACGACGATCATCTTGCGCAGCCCACCGGCGGGGGGCGGAACCGGGACCGGGGCGAACTCACGCGCCATGGCGAGCACCCTCCAGCAGCGCGGCATACCTGCGCCGGTTGGCCTCGACGGCGCCCAGCCCGATGGCAGCGCCGATTTCGGCGCGCGGAATGTGCCTGGCGACGTCGATGTCCGAGCGGACGCCATAGACGTCGCCACCGGACTTGGTGCGCCCGACCACTTCCACCCGGCACTGCACCTGGATGCCCTGCCGGGCCCAGAAATCGACGATGCGATCGGCGAGCACCTCCGCCCCCGCCTTGGTCAGCAGGTCATTCATCGGCGCCCTCCCTGGCGATCTTCGTCACGCTGACCTCGGCCGGCACCTTCGTGGGCACGAGGACGATCTTCGTCGTGGTTTCCGTCTGGATGGGACCACCGCCCTTGCCGGCGAGCTCGTGCTTGTCCGGCTCGTTCCAGCCCTGGGCCTTCATGATCGCGTCGAGAGCGACCTTCCGGTCGGCCCATCGGACCTTCACGGTTGGCACCGGCGGCTCGTCCTCGCCGGCCTGGCGAAGTTCAACGTCGAAGCCCTGCACGGCGGCGGCCGTGTCGTCGTCGAGCTCATGGACAGCCTTGAGCGAACCGTCCTCACGGAAGAACTTCCGCGGGTCGCTGAAGCCGATCCGCTGGTACTGGCGCAGAACATCTTCGCGGCTGAGGTCGAGACGGGTGGCAGTCTCGGCGCGAGCGGCAGTGATGGCCTCCTGGATTTTCGGTTTTTTCAGGAGATCGAACCCCTGCCCACCGGCCGTCTTGGGGCTGTACCCGGCGCGGATGGCAGCCTGGGTGGCGTTCAGGTCGACGAGATATTCCCGCACGAACTGGCCCTGCCGCGGGGGCAGCGCGGCGATGAGGGCATCGACAGTGGCGGGTGGGCTTCCCATGAGGGGGTCTCGGCGAGTGCTGGGTTGGACGACGGTTGGAATTTAGTTGGTTTCCAACAGATCGCCAAGCCCCCTGCATCTCGGTCGAGAGGGTCGCCTCGAAAAGCGCACTCAGTGCGCCAGATTTTATTTATCTGGCGCGTTTTCCGAAATAACTGCCTTTTTATTCTTCAGAAACAGCGTGTTGGCTATGTTTTGATTTAAAAACTCGCCTGCCCTAGAGAGAGATGGATATACGCCCTATCATGCGAAGCGATTTTCGGCCCTATCGCGTGAAGCAAATTTTCTCGCGTGCACGATCATGTGGGCTCATGCATATAAATACATTATATATATTAGTATATTGATATTATTACACAATTTTCCATCTATTTTTCCATCTCCATTCAAATCTAAGGTTGTGCAGAATATATCTAAACGTGTATATCTTCGGTTTACACAATATAATAATGATTATCATTTTTAACTGGAAAGTTACCACATCAAAAAGCGAATGCTCGTCATTTGTGAAAAAAGATGGATGTTCGATTTTTGAGTGACTGAAAACCGATCGGTTTCGACGTGCATTATGCGTCAGAATGTCGCGATTTTTGAGCAGCAAAAAGCCCCCGGCACGGGGTGCCGAGGGCCTTCTGGAACCGGTCAGAAGCGGCGGGTCACTGCGTCAGGATCTCGATCCGGCGGCGCATGACGTCTGCCGTCCTTCCTCCTCCGGGTCCGGTGCCGACCACCTGGGAGGCGCTCTCGATGAGCTGGCCGGCGAACGATCTCAGCAGATCTTCGGCGTCGGTGCCGTCCACCACCTGGTGTCCGGCGGCGAGGCGGAGCTGGTCGGCAGCGGCGAGGAGGGCTTCGACGGCAACTTCAGATGCCACGGTCATCATGGCGGGTCTCCTGATCGGTTCCTTGGATGGCGATGTCGATGGCGTTCCGGAGGCTCCGGATGGCCGGGGGCGGCTGGTTGAAGATCTGGCTGCCGATGGCGTCCCACCATCTGGCAGTGCCGATCGCAGCCAGAAGGAGGTCCGGGGCCGCAGTGACAAGGCGGGCGATGGCCTCGGCGTCCTGGGCCGTCATGTCGACCTGGATGATCTGCTCAGTATCCAGGTCCTCGGGGCATGTCTCCGGAGCCGCGAGGATGCCCCCGGGCCAGCTTGTGGAGCGATGCCAGCGGTGGATGGCGGATGGGGATGGACGGGTCATGACGCCCACCCCACGGCCACCCACATGGCGACGAGAGTCGCCGCGCAGTTGAGGACGCTCCAGCAGAGCATGCCGATATGGAGGGACGAGGCCGGCCGCGGGCCCCGCCGGATCTGCCGCACCACCTGGGCAGCCATCATGCCGTTGTGCGCCAGCGCCCAGAGCAGGGCGAGAAGCGCCAGGAGGGTAAGGCCGATCATGGGGAGCCCTCCTCGGCCGGCGGCTTCGGGAGAGGCATCCAGCGTGATCGCGTGTCCGATATCCACTGTCCTCCCGCGCTCCACCATGCCCCATCCATGAACAGCACTATGCGTGGGGTCTCCCGCATCCCTGTGCGGCACACCAAAATCAGTGTCCCATCCGTCGGCGCCGTCTCGATGGGCTGCCACTGAACCTCCTTCAGGGCCGCAATCAGTGCATCGATATCGTTGCGTTTTTCGAGAAGCTCTTTGGCGATGTCCGGCAAATGAGAAATCAGCCTCGCGACAGCGATAGTGTACTCGTCGCAATCCATGCGCTCGTCCGGCTGATAATATCCATCTTCATCCACAGGTGGCTTATATCCATCCTCCCAATAAGCATATGGATCAATGGCTATAGACGCATGTGTGTGTATTCTCGGACGATAAGATGTCTCTCCTGTTCCTCGCCGAGACATCGTCGTCTGCCAAGAACCCAGCGTAGCCTTGGCCGTGAAGAGCAGATCCGACAAGTCAGCACTCGCGATACGGCATTTTTTCCCCTCAGCGGACATCGGCTCCCTCCTGCGATTGCGCGAGCACAGCCCGGCCGGCGTCCGTCAGGCGGAACTCGTCGCCAAACCCCTCATTTCGGTGCTCCAGCCAGCCGGCCCGAACACAGGCCGCCGCTTCCGCCATCATTTCCTTGGAACACTCCCACTCCATGGGCAGCGCCAGAAAAATCTTGTTCTTGCGCAGAGCGATGTAATTGAGGATCTGGCGTTGCCTGTTCGGCAACTTCTCCTTGTCCGTCAGCCTCGGCTCTTTTCCCTCCGCCAGCGCGATGGCCTTGCGCATCTTGGTGACCATCTTCTGAACGGCCCCTGCCTTGTAGGCGGGATCGGTGAGCGAGAACTCGACATAGGGGAGCGCCTCGACAAGGACATCGAGAGCCCCCATCGGAACTGCATCGTTGGTGATGTAGCCCTCCTGAAGCGCAGCACTCCGCAGGCGCCTGATAGCCTCCTCAACGTCAGAGAGCTCGCGCATCAGCCAGTCGATGTTCCGCTCCTGCTGTTCGGCCGCAAGGAGCGGGTTGACGCTCTCTGCGCCCCATCGCTGGAGTTTCCCGGCCGCAGCGAGCGCTTCGCCGGCTTCCTCGATGAGGTGGGAAAGGGAGGGGCCGAAGCCCCTCTGGAGAAATCTCGGATCGCTCATCACGCCACCTCGACGAGCTTGCCGCCCAGGGCGCGGTACCACCGGTCAGGCTCAATGCCGTTCCGACCAACGCAGCCCGTGGCGAAACCGATGCAACGGCCTTCATCATCGAACTCGGCCAGCGCGATCCAGGTGCCGGCAACCGCCCGCACGGCGGCGCGTCTCCCCGCGGAGGCAATAACGGCGTTCTGGCCACTGGCTTCGATCCGGGCGCCGTTCCCGCTCGACCCGATCCGGGCGTCGTCCCCGCTC
>JBOGCN010000034.1:0-23865 GCA_050689115.1 Segnochrobactraceae bacterium EtOH-i3
CGCTGCGGGGGAAGATACTGAGGGGGGGGGGGGGCCCCCCCCCCCCCCCGCCTCCGGCAATGACGGGGCCGCAATCGGGGGCGGCCGTGGGGGACCTATGCAGATCGACACGCCGCTCAGCCGCGGCATTCACACGCTGATTGCCGTCATCACCACGGTTCTGGTTGGCGTCGCGCTCTATTTCGGCCAGTCGGTCTTCGCGCCGGTGGTGTTCGCGATGTTCGTCATCGCCATTGTCTGGCCGGTTCAGAAGTTCCTGCAGCGCTATATTCCGGCCGGGCTGGCCATGCTGATCACCTCGGTGCTGACGCTGTGCGTGATCATGCTCCTGTCCTACATGGTCATCATCGGTTTCACCCGGGCGGCGCACTGGCTGGCGGGCAACACCGCCCGCTTCCAGGAAATCTATATCGAGATCATGGCCTTCCTGGAGGAGCAGGGGATTGCCACCAGCGGCCTCGTGACCAGCCAGATCAGTGCGGGCTCGCTGATCCGGCTGTTGCAAGGGGTCGCCTCGGGCGTGAACGCGCTGGCCGGCTTCACGGTGGTGACGCTGGTCTATGTCATCCTCGGCCTGCTGGAAGTCGGGGTGTCGCGCGCCAAGCTGGTCTCGCTGTCACGCAACCCGGCCGCGGCCAATTTCCTTGCCGCGTGCGAGGAAATCGCCAAGAAGCTGCGCCGCTACATGATCGTGCGTACGGTCATCAGCATCCTCACCGGCGTGCTTGTCTGGCTGTTCGGCTGGGCCATCGGTCTGGATCTGGCCGAAGAATGGGGCATGATCGCCTTCGTGCTCAATTATATCCCGTTCATCGGTCCGGTGATCGCCACGGTGCTGCCGACGATCTTCGCCCTCGTGCAGTTCGAGGCGTGGCAGACGGCAGTGCTGACGCTGGTCGGCATGAACCTGATCCAGTTCATCTGCGGCAGCTATCTGGAGCCGCGGGTCACCGGCACGCAGCTGTCCATGTCCCCGTTCATGGTGCTGTTCGCGATCTTCCTGTGGGCGTTCCTGTGGGGCATCCCCGGTGCCTTCATCGGCGTGCCCGTGATGATCGCCGTGCTGACCATCTGCGCCCAGGATCCGCGCAGCCGCTGGGTGGCGGAGCTGCTGTCCTCGGACGTGGCGACGCCGGAAAAACCGGATCGGCCGGAGGCCTGATCCCGAGGCAGCCTCAGGGGCCGCCAGATGCGAAAAGGCCCGGCCGGGGATGTTCCGGCCGGGCCTTTTTCATGATCGTGTGACCGGGCTCCCGCTCAGCTCGACGGGCTCGCTTCCATCCAGCCGGGATTGACCGTCGGCACGCTGTTGGCGGCGGGGATGATGGGCTCCGGGCGCCACGCCTTCAGGGCGGCGCGGGCATTGGCCAGTTCCGCGCCATCCAGACGTTCGCCGGCGGTGTCGCGCTGTTCGGCGGCCTCCGGGTCGCCCTGCTGGGCGGCCAGGGCGAACCACAGCCACGCCACCGGCAGGTCATAGGTCACGCCCATGCCCTGGGCATAGAGCACACCGACATTGAACTGGCTGTCGGGCAGCCCGTGGCGGGCGGCGGCCTCGAACCAGCGGGCGGAGCCGGTGAAGTCGCGCTCGCCCGTCGCGCCCTCGCTGAGGAGAACCGCGAGGTTGTGCATGGCCTTGACGTTGCCGGCCTCGGCGGCTGCCAGATACCAGGTGGCCGCGGTCCTGAGGTCGGCCGGGATACCCACGCCCTTCTCGTACATGGAGGCGACGCGGAAGGCGCCGGCAACGGAGCCGGACTCGGCCGCCTTGTGGAACCACGCCAGCGCCAGCGCCGGATCGGCCGGCACGCCGCGGCCGTCCAGATAGCGCAGCGCCACTTCATGGGCGGCGGCCGGGTCGCCATTTTCGGCCGCGGCCCGCAGGGACAGCGGGCCGATGGCGCGCGGCAGCACCGGGCGCGGCTTCAGCCCGGGGGCAGCCGGCAGGTCTTCGGTCAGGGTGCCCGGGGCCGTGGCGCTGCCGGCCAGCTTGGAGCCACCATTGCCCGTGGGCGGAGTGGCGGTCTCGGGTCTGGTCGGGGTCGTCGGGCCGGTCTCCGGCGCCACATGGCGCACGGGCCCAGCGGTCTGGAACTGGGTGGCCGTGCCGTCATCGGCCGGCGCAGTCAGGGCCGGGGTGGTCAGCGTCGGCGCGGTCAGAGCCGCCTCGGCATCCGGGGCCCGGGTGATCGAGCCGGTGGTTTCCGGGTCGCCGGCTTCCAGACGGTGCTTTTCGGCCAGCTTGGCGATGTCGGCGGCGAGCTGGCTGCGGTTGGCGACCAGAGTGTCCGGGGTCACGGTGACGCTGGTCAACCGGCCGGCAGCCAGATAGGCGGCGCCGGACACCACGGCGGCAGCGGCCGTCGCGCTCATCAGGGTGCGCCGGCCGGGCAGCCGCCAGCCACCGGGCCGCACAGGCGCGCCACCAGCGGCCGCGCGGGCGGCCTCCACCATGGGCGGCAGGCTGTCGGTCACCTTCGGCGCCTCGGCCTCGAGGGGCTTTGCGGCGGGACGGGGTTCCGCTCGCACGGTCGCCTCCGGCGTCACCGGACGGGCGGGATAGACGACGGGGCCGTCCCGGGGATCGGGATCCCGCGCCCGGCTGGCACGCGCCTCGGGCGGTCGCACATCCGGCGCTGCAGCGGCAGGGTCGGCGGCGGACGGCGCCCCCGGTGCGGCGGAGGACGCCGGGCGCTGCAGCGGGCGGGCAGCCCGGCGCGCCGCGGCAATGAGATCGCCGGCCCCGGCCACATTGGCCACCTGCGGCGCGACGGCCGGCTCGGCCCCGGTGTCGTCATCGGCTTCCGAGGCATGGTTCGCCCCATGGGAGCCAACCTGAGCCGCGGCCTCCTTCAGGCGACGCAGCTCGGCGCGCAGCTTCATGGTCACCGGGCCGCCGGTGCGGTCCTCGGTGTCATCAGCGCTCATGGCAAAGGGGGCGGCGGCCGGGCGGGCGGGTGCCGCCAGCGGGACGGGGGAGTCCTGAGCGGCGGCGCGGGTCTTCATGTCCGCCGTCAGTGCCTGCAGCTGCTCGTCCACCTTGGCGCGGATGTCCCGGGCGGTGCGGTCCTCGGCCTGTTCCAGCCGGGCATCCAGTGCCGAGAGGCGATCGGCCAGCACGGCGCCGGTGGCGGCATCCGATGCGCCAGCGCGATCGGCGCGATCGGCAAGCTCGGTCAGCTCGCGGCTGATGCCGGCAACCGCGCCTTCCAGACGCTCCAGCGACACGGTGGTGTGGGTGTCGGGTCCTAGCCGGGCCAGCCGCGCCTCGAAGCCATCCAGCCGGCGGCTGATCTCGGCGAGATCGCGGGCGGTGCCATCCCGGGCTTCGCGCAGGCTGGCGCGCACGTCGCCGGCCAGCCGGTCGAGCGCGCCGAGGCCGCTGGCCACGGCGTCCGCCAGCCGCTCGGGGTGAACCGCGTCCAGCCGGGCATGAAGCGCCTCGGTGTGGTGGCCGAGACGGCTCGCCACGGCATCCGCCAGCTGGTCGGGATGGAGTTCGTCCAGCCGGGCGCGGATGGCTTCGGTCTGCTCGCCAAGGGCGGCGAGTGCCACCTGCTGCTCGGGATCCGGCCCGCTTTCGGCTTCAATCCGCAGGCTCAGCTTCTCCAGCAGGGCGCCCAGACGCTGGGTGCCGCGCTCGATGCGGTCGATGTCGGCCTTGCGGGCGGTCTGCTCCAGGGCGGCGGCCAGACCGGCCACCCGGTCGGTGAGGGCGGCGGCCACCGGCGCATCGAGGCCATGGACGGCAAGCTGCTCCAGCCGCTCGCCAAGGGCGGCGAGCAGGGACGGATCCACCTGCCGGGCATCCAGCGCATCCAGCCGCCGGCCGATTTCGGCCAGCGCCCGGGCCGGCGAGGCCTCGGAGAAGGCGCGCGACACCTCGTCCAGCCGGGCGGCCAGCCGGTCCTGTCCCCGCGACAGCTCCATGAGCGCATCGCCGGTGGCAATTCCGGCATCGCCGGTGCGGGTCATGGTCTCGCGCATCTCGGCGACGGACTTGCGCAGCGCCGTGACCGAGCCGCGCAGATCCGTCATCTCGCCGCCAAGGCTGGCGAGGGCACCGGCATCGGGCATGTTCGCGCCGAGGCGGCCGAGCTTGCGCTCGACATCGGCCAGATGGGAGGCAAGCGTCGCCGAATCCGCCTGGGCGCGCGCGTCGAGAAGGGCACGCAGGCCATCCATCTCGTCACGCAGGCTACCGAAATTCTGGTCTTGCGTAAGGCGCAGGGTGTCGATCTGGGCCGCCAGAGCCCGGAAGTGATCGCTGACCCGCGCGTCCGGCGGGGATGGCCGGGCCGGCGCGGGGCTGCGGGTGGCATTCCGGTCCGCGGGCTCCGTCCCGGCCGCTCGGGCAGCCGCCGGCGCGGGCGCGCGCACGGGGGCAGCCACCGGGCGGCGGGGGGCGGGCCGGTCGGCCGCGGCGTGGTCGAAGCGCGGCGCGGCGAAGGGATAGCTGTCAACGGGAGAGAAGCTGGTGGCAGAGAAGTCGGTGTCCCTCGGGCGCGCACCGGCGCGGGGCGCCCGTCCGCTGTCGTCGTCGCGGCGCTCGCTGGCGCGCAGACGGCGGTCGAGATTGGCCAGGGTCGCGGCCAGCGGGTCACGGTCAGCCCGGGTGCGGCCGCCACCGGAGCGCGCCGCCAGACGTTCCAGCGCGGCGGTCAGGCCATCGGGATCGGCAAACCGGTCCGGCCGGGCGAAGGGATCGGCCGGCTGCTGACGGGCGAAGGGGGCGATGTCCTCGGGGTCCACGAAGTCGATCCGGGCCGGGTGAGCCCGGCGCCCGGACATGTCGGACCATCCACCGGAGCCGGAGCGCAGACCGGCGACGGGTGACTGCGGTCGATCCTGTCCGCTCCAGCTCATTCCTGCGACCCTTTCCGACCTCGCGGGGAACGCCCGTCTGCCCCCGCCGGCGCACGGACCGGCCGGGAGACCTCAACGCTCTCTCAACCTGATCTTTCTCGGAACAGGGTTACCTCTTCGTTAAGATAGCACGGCGTTTGGAAAGGATTCGGAAAGGATGCTGCGTCGCAGTGTCGGGCCGGCCCGGATGCGACTTTTGCCAAAGAAGGTCGGGACGGGTTTCCCTTCGCGTCAAACGGCACTATTACGGAAAGGTCTGGTGCTGGCTGTCCTCCCCGTCAGCTGCCGGGCGAGGCCCGCAGGACGGGCAGATGACCCAATTCCGGCCGGGTGCCCCCGCATCCGTGCCGGGCAAGTGCGGGGTGCGCCCATGACCGATCACCGCTCTGCCCAGGAGTCCGCCTTTCATCGCGACGCGGATCTGCGCGAGGCCGGCGAGGGCGGGCTGCAGATGTCGTTCACGATCGGCGATCTGGCGCGCGAGTTCAACCTCACCCACCGCACCCTGCGCTTCTATGAGGACAAGGGCCTGATCGCGCCGAAGCGGCGGGGCTCCACCCGGCTCTACAGCCGGCGGGATCGCGCCCGCCTGAAGCTCATCCTCATGGGCAAGCGCGTCGGCTTTTCCCTCGACGAGATCCGCGAGATGGTGGACCTCTACGACCTGCGCGACGGGCAGGTGCCGCAGCTGCGTCTGGCGGTGGCCAAGTTCAACGAGCGCATCGCCGTGCTGGAGGCCCAGAAGCGCGAGATCGAGCAGGCTGTCGACGACATGAAGCGCACCGCGGCGTTGGTCGCCGGCATGCTGCGCGAGAAGGAACGCCGCGAGGCCGGCGAAGCCTGAGGATCCGCGGTTCCTGACGTGCGCTGAGGGGCGGGCACCGGGAGCCTGGCGCCCGCCTGAGACCGTCAGGGCTTGGCGAAGGTCGTCACCGGCGCGGTGCCGGGATAGGGCAGCTCGGTGACGAGGGTCGCCGCCGGCGTCGTGGCGGCGAACACCGGGTTGAGGTCGATCGTCAGATAATTGGTGCGGTGGGCATAGTCGGCGATCAGCAGCCGGTTGTTGGTCAGGTCCTTGATGGCAACCCACTGGGTATAGTCGGACCCGAGGGTGCCATCGGCCTTGCGGAACTGGGCTGCGCCGATCGGAATATCCACGGTGTTCAGGATGTGGCCGACGGTCTGGATGCCCTCCTCAGAGGTGGCCGGCCGGGTGGCAGTCGCCGCCAGAGCGGCCGCGCGGACGAAGCGCGACGGCGGCGTATAATCCCCCGGCAGACCGAACAGGCCGCCGCCCTGGCCAAGCGCCGTCACGTTGACGCCGGCAATGGTGCGCTCGGTCGGCCCCACCGACGACAGGTTCAGATAGTTGCGCAGATTGTTGAGGTGCCAGTCATAGGTCGGCGCGTTGGTCAGGACATGCGCGACATTGTCGTGGATCTGCAGCTCGCCGTTCACATACTCGACGACAATGCCCTTGCCGCTGCGGTCATTGAAGACAAAATGAATGGTGGGCGGCGTCGGGCCGGAGTTCAGGGTACCATCGGCCCAAACCTTCGTCTTCGGCAGGGCAGCGCGAACCTCATCAACGGTCGCGAAACTGCCAAGCACCCAGGATCCGAAGGTGAGGATGTCGACATAATTCTTGTCGGCGGCGGTCACCGTCTGATACTCGGTGAAGCCCGGCAGGAAGTTGGCGCTCATGCCGAGGCCGGCGCCATTCTGGCCCTCCAGGATTGCGCCACCGGGGATGATGCCGGCGGAAATGCCGACCACCGGATAGAGCGTCGTCACCTTCTGGGGCGGCAGGTTGAGGGCGCGCGGCGCCGTCAGCGTCAGCTCGGTGCCCTTGGGGACGCTCACCAGCGTCCACTTCATGTCGAACGCCCATTCCATCGTTCGCCCGGCGATCACCGACTTGTCGCCGGCCATGAGATCGACGGCGGTGCAGGCCAGCGCCGGCGTGAGAGAGGCGATGAGGGCGAGGGTCGCGGCGAGGCTGCGCTTCATGGGGTCCGTCCTGGCTCCGGGAACCTCGGCCGGGGGGCGCCGGGATTCCTTCTCTTCCATCATGGACCGCAGAATCTGCGCAGACCGGACGGGAATTCAACCCGTCGCCGACGCTTTCGGGGAGCAGGGGGCAATTTCCACATCCCGATGGGGCGTGGCGTGCGGGTCTCAATTTCAGGATGCAACGCGCTGCACGCACCGCGGCGTCGGTTCGCGGGGGGCGGATCAGTCCTCGGCCTTGAAGAAGACGAGGCGGCCATCCGGAGCAATGCCGACGGAATAGAAGAGATATTCGCCATAGGCGCGCATCTCCTCCACATCCGCCGCCGTCAGGATGCGGTAGAGCTCGACTTCCTGGCGCGCGGTGACGGCATCCAGCGGATAATCGGCGAAATAGGGCCAGACATAAGTCTCTTGCGGCGTGCCGGCGCCGCGCACCGACCAGCCGGATTCCAGCAGCTCGATGAGTATGGCGAGAATCTCGCGGCCTTCCTCGTCGCCGGACGACTTCTTCAGGAACAGCACCGGATCATCCACCGTGGTCGATGACACGATGGGCGGCTGGGGCGACTGGGCGAACACGGCGCGCAGCGCCTCTATGTCGCCGGTCTTGGCAGCGTCGATGAGGGCCTGACGGGTGCGCGCGACCGGATCCGGCAGGCCGGCAACGCCATAATGCACCTCCGGCAGCGGGCCCTCATAGGCCTGCGGGTCCCGCGGCGGCCGCGGCCGCTGCACGTCGCCTTCCAGATCTTCCGGGTTGTCGGCGGGCGGGGCGGCCTCCTCGGCCGGGGCGGCACCCGGATCCGGGGTCGGGTCCGTCACCACCGGCGGGCCCGAGGGCAGGCGGTCGGCCTGGGGGGCGATGATGATGCGCTCGGTCTTGACCCCGGTCGCAGCCAGCGCACCGGTGCCGGCAACGGGGGCCGTGGCAAGGGCGAGCGCGAGGAGGAGAGACAGCAACCGCATGGCCAGCGGACTCCGGAAAGGCAGGGGGACACCGTTCGGCCGATTCCGGCAACGGATCGCGGCGATCCTAGGACCAAAGCCGTGGCGGGGTCGAGGCAGGCCTGCCTCGGGGACATGAAAAGCCCGCCCCTGTTACCCGCCCGCCGCACCGGGGGCGGCCCGTGCGACGACGGAACCCGACGCTCACGTGTCGATGGGGGATCCGCGCAGGCGCTTGATTTCGCTGTGGCGGCTCTTGGACTCCAGCCGGCGCTTCTTGGAGCCGAGGGTGGGGCGGGTCGGCCGCCGGGTGCGCGGCACGTGCAGGGCCTGCCGGATGAGGGCGGCCAGCCGCTCGCGCGCCTCCTGCCGGTTGCGGTCCTGGGAGCGGTGGGTCTGGATGAACAGGACGAGGACGCCGTCCCGGGTCATCCGGCTGCCGGCGATCCCGGGCAGGCGCGTCTTCACCCCGTCCGGCAGGATGAACGACCCGGCCACATCCACCCGGATCTCCACGGCGGTGGAGACCTTGTTGACATTCTGCCCGCCCGGCCCCGAGGCGAGCGCGAACTTCTCCACGACCGCATTGGCGGCGTAGAGCATCGCGACCAGAGACTCGGCGTGATCGGACATGAACGGGATCCTGTGATACCGGGCGGCGGGAGCCGCCGGCCCGGAGCCGGCAGTTTACAGGCATGCGCCGGTCCTGTCGCGTGTCGGGGTGGGCGCCGCAGTCTCTCAATGCAGAACGGCCCGGCGGAGGGATCCGCCGGGCCGTTGCTGTCTGTCTCGCAGGGGAGGGGGCTCCCCCTCAAGTCTGTCTTACTCGGCCGCGCCGGGCAGGGTCGACAGCATGGCGTCAGCGGCTTCGCCGCCACCGGCCTTGCGGCGCTCTTCCAGGATCAGCTCGTCGCGCTTGCCGGCCACCTCGCGCAGGCGGGCGACCATGGCGCCGGTGCCGGCCGGGATGAGACGGCCGACGATGACGTTCTCCTTGAGGCCTTCCAGACGGTCGGCCTTGCCGCCGACAGCCGCCTCGGTGAGCACCCGGGTGGTCTCCTGGAAGGAGGCCGCCGAGATGAACGACCGGGTCTGCAGGCTCGCCTTGGTGATACCCAGCAGAACCGGGTTGCCCGAGGCCGGCTTCTTGCCGTCCTCAAGCGCCTTGGCGTTGACGATATCCAGCTCGTGCCGGTCGATCTGCTCGTTGAGGATCAGATCGGTCTCGCCCGGGTCGGAAATCTCGACCTTCTGCAACATCTGGCGAACGATCACCTCGATGTGCTTGTCGTTGATCTGCACGCCCTGCAGCCGGTAGACTTCCTGGATTTCGTTGACGAGATAGGCGGCCAGCGCCTCCACGCCCTTGATGGCCAGGATGTCGTGCGGCGCCGGGTTGCCGTCGAGGATGAAATCGCCCTTCTCGACCACGTCGCCTTCCTGAAGGTGCACATGCTTGCCCTTCGGGATCAGGTACTCCAGCGGCTCCATGTCCGGATCGGTCGGCTCCAGGATGATCCGGCGCTTGGACTTGTAGTCCTTGCCGAACTTGATGGTGCCGTCAGCTTCCGCGATGATCGCGTGATCCTTCGGACGCCGGGCCTCGAACAGTTCCGCCACCCGCGGCAGACCGCCGGTGATGTCACGGGTCTTGGCGCTTTCCAGCGGGATACGCGCGAGCACGTCGCCGGCCTTGACCTCCGCACCCGGCTCCACCGACAGGATCGCGTCGACGGAGAGCAGGTAGCGGGCGTCGCCGCCCTTGGAGAGCTTCAGGATCTTGCCGTCATGGCCCTTCACGACCATGGCCGGCTTCAGATCCGACGAGCGGGCGTTGGAGCGCCAGTCGATGACCACGCGCTTGGTGATGCCGGTCGCCTCGTCGGTGGTTTCCGACACCGACTGACCTTCCACCATGTCCTCGAAGCCGACGATGCCTTCCACTTCGGTCAGGATCGGGCGGGTGTAGGGATCCCACTCCGCCAGACGCTGGCCGCGCTTCACCTGATCGCCCTCGTCCACATGCAGACGCGAGCCATAGGTGACGCGGTGGGACGACCGCTCCTGACCATCGCGGTCGACGACCACGAGGGCGAGGTTACGGCCCATGGCGATGAGCTTGCCGTCGGAGTCGCGCACCACATTGCGGTTGCGGATGTGGATGGTGCCCTCGAAGTTCGTCTCGATGAACGACGAGTCCACCACCTGGGCGGTGCCGCCGATGTGGAAGGTGCGCATGGTGAGCTGGGTGCCCGGCTCGCCGATCGACTGGGCGGCGATGACGCCCACCGCTTCGCCCATGTTCACCGGCGTGCCGCGCGCCAGGTCGCGGCCATAGCAGGTGCCGCAGACGCCCTGCTTGGTCTCGCAGGTCAGCACCGAGCGGATGCGCACCGACTGCACGCCCGCCTTCTCGACGCGCTCTACGTCCTTCTCGACGATCATGCGGCCGGTCTCGACCAGAAGCTCGCCGGTGGCCGGATCGCAGATGTCTTCGGCCGCGGTGCGGCCGAGGATACGGCTGCCCAGCGTGGCGACGATCGAACCGGAGTCCACGATCGCGGTCATCTTGATGCCGCCGGTGGAGCCGCAGTCGACTTCCGTTACGATGGAGTCCTGGGCCACGTCGACGAGACGACGGGTCAGGTAACCGGAGTTGGCGGTCTTCAGCGCGGTGTCGGCCAGACCCTTACGGGCACCGTGGGTGGAGTTGAAGTACTCCAGCACGGTCAGGCCTTCCTTGAAGTTCGAGATGATCGGCGTCTCGATGATCTCGCCCGACGGCTTGGCCATGAGGCCGCGCATGCCCGCCAGCTGCTTCATCTGGGCCGGCGAACCACGGGCGCCCGAGTGGCTCATCATGTAGATCGAGTTGATCGGCTTCTGACGGCCGGTCACGTCGTCCTTCTGGACGGCCGAGATGCGCTTCATCATCTCGTCGGCGACGCGGTCGGTGCACTTGGCCCAGGCGTCGACGACCTTGTTGTACTTCTCGCCCTGGGTGATCAGGCCGTCCTGATACTGCTGCTCATATTCCTTGGCGAGGATCTGGGTGTCGTTAACCAGCTTTTCCTTGGTGTCCGGGATCACCATGTCGTCCTTGCCGAAGGAAATGCCGGCCTTGAACGCATTGTGGAAGCCCAGAGCCATGATGCGATCGCAGAAGATCACCGACTCCTTCTGACCGCAGGCGCGGTAGACGGTGTCGATCATCGCCGAGATCTGCTTCTTGGTCATCAGCTGGTTGCAGACCGAGAACGGCACGCCGGGATGACGCGGCAGCAGCTCCGCGATCTTCATCCGGCCCGGCGTCGTCTCGTAGATCGTCGAGGTCGGATTGCCCTCGGCATCCACCGAGCGGAACCGGCCGCGGATCTTGGTGTGCAGGGTGATGGCCTTGGATTCCAGGGCGTGGTTCAGCTCGCCCATGTTGCCGAAGACCATGCCTTCGCCCGGCTCCTTATCGGTCATGATCGACAGATAATAGAGACCAAGCACGATGTCCTGGGACGGCACGATGATCGGCTGACCGTTGGCCGGATGCAGGATGTTGTTGGTCGACATCATCAGCGCGCGCGCTTCCAGCTGGGCTTCCAGCGAAAGCGGCACGTGGACGGCCATCTGGTCACCGTCGAAGTCGGCGTTGAACGCCGCGCAGACGAGGGGATGCAGCTGGATCGCCTTGCCTTCGATCAGCACCGGCTCGAAGGCCTGAATGCCCAGACGATGCAGGGTCGGCGCGCGGTTGAGCATGATCGGATGCTCGCGGATGACCTCGTCCAGGATATCCCAGACTTCCGGCTTCTCCTTCTCGACGAGCTTCTTCGCCTGCTTCACGGTCGCCGAATAGCCCTTGGCGTCCAGCCGCGAATAGATGAACGGCTTGAACAGCTCCAGCGCCATCTTCTTCGGCAGGCCGCACTGATGCAGCTTCAGCTCCGGGCCCACCACGATGACGGACCGGCCGGAATAGTCGACGCGCTTGCCGAGCAGGTTCTGGCGGAACCGGCCCTGCTTGCCCTTCAGCATGTCGGACAGCGACTTCAGCGG
This sequence comes from Segnochrobactraceae bacterium EtOH-i3, assembly GCA_050689115.1. GTDB lineage: Bacteria > Pseudomonadota > Alphaproteobacteria > Rhizobiales > Segnochrobactraceae > JBBSSF01. The sequence continues at coordinate 11,875 of JBOGCN010000034.1, forward strand.
ACGCTTGTTGGCGCCGGTGATGACGCGGCCGCGGCGGCCGTTGTCGAACAGCGCGTCCACGGACTCCTGCAGCATCCGCTTCTCGTTGCGGATGATGATGTCCGGCGCGCGCAGCTCGATCAGCCGCTTCAGGCGGTTGTTGCGGTTGATGACGCGGCGGTAGAGGTCGTTCAGGTCCGAGGTCGCGAAGCGGCCGCCGTCCAGCGGCACCAGCGGACGCAGATCCGGCGGGATGACCGGGATCACGGTCATGATCATCCACTCGGGCTTGTTGCCCGAGTCGATGAAGGCCTCGATCAGCTTCAGCCGCTTGGCGAGCTTCTTCGGCTTCAGGTCCGAGGTGGACTCGGCGATCTCGACGCGCAGGTCGGCGGCGATCTTCTCCAGGTCCATGCCGCGCAGCAGCTCGCGGATGGCCTCGGCGCCGATCATGGCGGTGAAGGAGTCCTCGCCATACTCGTCCTGGGCGCGGACATAGTCTTCCTCGCTCAGAAGCTGGTGCAGCTTCAGCGGCGTCAGACCCGGCTCGAGCACCACATAGTACTCGAAATAGAGGATGCGCTCGAGGTCCTTCAGGGTGAAGTCGAGCAGGGTGCCGATCCGCGACGGCAGCGACTTCAGGAACCAGATGTGCGCAACCGGCGCGGCCAGCTCGATGTGGCCCATCCGCTCGCGGCGCACGCGCTGGAGGGTGACCTCCACGCCGCACTTCTCGCAGATGATGCCCTTGTACTTCATGCGCTTGTACTTGCCGCACAAGCACTCGTAGTCCTTGATCGGCCCGAAGATCTTTGCGCAGAACAGGCCATCACGCTCCGGCTTGAAGGTCCGGTAGTTGATGGTTTCCGGCTTCTTGATCTCGCCGTAGGACCAGGACAGGATCTTTTCAGGGGACGCGATCGAGATCCGGATCTCGTCGAAGGTCTGAGCCGGAGCCTGCGTATTGAAAAGGTTCATGACCTCTTGTGTCATCGGCTCTCTCTCCGTCGCTTTCGGGGGCCGTTGCCCGTGCCGCTGTCCGCCGCCTGAGACGGTAGGCCAACGCCCCGCATTCCTGCCACGCCAGAAGCCCGTCGGGCCGGATTGCCGTTCGGGCCGGTGTTGCCGGGGAGGTGCTCGCGGGCGCTGGTGCCCGGCGCCGTACCCCCGGCGATGTCAACTGGAAGCAAAACCCGTGCGGCGCCCCCTCGCGTATGAAGCAAGGGGGCGCCGGCCGTTGTCAGTCCGGAAGCCGGCGGATCACTCCGCCGCCTCGCTGTGCGGTTCGTCACCGTCGATGGTCGGCGGCACCTTGGAGGAGTGCAGGTCGACGTTGAGACCCAGCGAGCGCATTTCCTTGACGAGCACGTTGAAGCTCTCGGGAATGCCGGCCTCGAAGGTGTCGTCGCCGCGCACGATGGCCTCGTAGACCTTCGTGCGGCCGGCCACGTCGTCCGACTTCACCGTCAGCATTTCCTGCAGCGTGTAGGCCGCACCATAGGCTTCCAGCGCCCACACTTCCATTTCGCCGAAGCGCTGGCCACCGAACTGCGCCTTGCCGCCCAGCGGCTGCTGGGTAACGAGGGAGTAGGGGCCGATGGAGCGGGCGTGGATCTTCTCGTCGACGAGATGGTGGAGCTTCAGCATGTAGATGTAGCCCACCGTGACCTTGCGGTCGAAGGGCTCGCCCGTCAGGCCGTCATAGACGGTCATCTGGCCCGAGCCACTCAGGCCGGCCTTGTCGAGCATGTGCACGATGTCCGCATCGCGGGCGCCGTCGAACACCGGGGTGGCGATCGACACACCGCGGGAGATCTGCTCGCCAAGCTTCACGATACCCGTATCGTCGAAGTTCTTGACGTCGTCGCCCTTGATGTTGTCGCCGTAGATGTCGACGATGGCCGTGCGCAGCTCCTCGACTTCACCGGTCTTCTGGTACTCGTTGACAATCGCGGCGATCTTCTTGCCGAGATTGGCGCAGGCCCAGCCCAGATGGGTCTCCAGAATCTGCCCGACATTCATGCGCGACGGCACGCCCAGCGGGTTCAGCACCATGTCGACGTGGGTGCCATCCTCCAGGAACGGCATGTCCTCGACCGGCACGATCCGCGACACGACACCCTTGTTGCCGTGCCGGCCGGCCATCTTGTCGCCCGGCTGGATCTTGCGCTTCACCGCCACGAAGACCTTGACCATCTTCATGACGCCCGGAGGCAGCTCGTCACCGCGCTGCAGCTTCTCGACCTTGTCGATGAAGCGACGCTCCAGCCGCTTGCGGCTCTCGTCATAGGTGCCGCGCAGGGCCTCCATCTCCGACATGAACTTGTCGTCGGCGACGGCGAACTGCCACCACTGGGACCGGGAGACGCTGTCCAGCACCTCACGGGTGACCTCGGTGTCCTTCTTGAAGGTGCGCGGGCCGGCAGAGGCGACCTTGCCGATCAGCATCTCGGCCAGACGGCCATAGACGTTGCGGTCGAGGATCGCCTGCTCGTCGTCCCGGTCCTTGGCGAGGCGCTCGATCTCCTCGCGCTCAATCGCCATGGCGCGCTCGTCCTTCTCGACGCCATGACGGTTGAACACGCGCACTTCCACGACGGTGCCCTGCACGCCCGGGGGCACGCGGAGCGAGGTGTCGCGGACGTCGGAGGCCTTCTCGCCGAAGATGGCGCGCAGAAGCTTCTCTTCCGGCGTCATCGGGCTTTCGCCCTTCGGCGTGATCTTGCCGACCAGGATGTCACCGGCGACGACTTCCGCACCGATATAGGTGATGCCGGCTTCGTCGAGATTCTTCAGCGCTTCTTCCGAGACATTCGGGATGTCGCGGGTGATTTCCTCGGGGCCGAGCTTGGTGTCACGGGCCATCACTTCGAATTCTTCGATGTGGATGGAGGTGAACACGTCGTCGGACACGATCCGCTCGGACAGCAGGATGGAGTCTTCGAAGTTGTAGCCGTTCCACGGCATGAACGCGACGAGCACGTTGCGGCCGAGCGCCAGATCGCCGAGGTCCGTCGACGGACCGTCCGCGATGATGTCACCCTTGGCAAGCAGGTCGCCCACCCGCACCAGCGGACGCTGGTTGATGCAGGTGTTCTGGTTCGAGCGCTGGAACTTCATCAGCCGGTAGATGTCGACGCCCGACTTCGACGGATCCAGGTCCTCGGTGGCCCGGATGACGATACGGGTGGCGTCCACCTGGTCGACGACGCCGGCGCGGCGCGCGGAGATGGCGGCGCCCGAGTCACGGGCGACGACGGACTCCATGCCGGTGCCGACGAACGGCGCCTCGGCGCGCACCAGCGGCACGGCCTGACGCTGCATGTTCGAGCCCATGAGGGCGCGGTTCGCGTCGTCGTTCTCGAGGAACGGGATCAGCGCGGCCGCGACCGACACCAGCTGCTTCGGCGACACGTCCATGTAGTCGACGCGATCCGGCGTCGCCATGACGTTTTCACCGGCATGACGGCAGACGATCAGGTCGTCGGTCAGATGACCGGACTTGTCCACCAGCGCGTTGGCCTGGGCGACATAGTACTTCGCCTCTTCCATAGCCGAGAGGTAGTTGACCTCGTTGGTCACCTGACCGTCGACCACCCGGCGATAGGGCGCCTCGATGAAGCCGTACTTGTTCACGCGGGCGAAGGTCGCCAGCGAGTTGATGAGGCCGATGTTCGGACCTTCCGGCGTCTCGATCGGGCAGATCCGGCCATAATGGGTCGGATGCACGTCGCGGACTTCGAAGCCGGCGCGCTCGCGGGTCAGACCACCCGGGCCAAGGGCCGAGAGACGGCGCTTGTGGGTGACTTCCGACAGCGGGTTGTTCTGGTCCATGAACTGGGAGAGCTGCGACGACCCGAAGAACTCGCGCACGGCGGCAGCCGCCGGCTTGGCGTTGATCAGGTCCTGCGGCATCACCGTGTCGATCTCGACCGAGGACATGCGTTCCTTGATCGCGCGCTCCATGCGGAGCAGGCCGACGCGGTACTGGTTCTCCATCAGCTCGCCGACCGAGCGCACGCGCCGGTTGCCGAGGTTGTCGATGTCGTCGATTTCGCCCTTGCCGTCACGCAGGTCGAGCAGCAGACGGATGACGGCGAGGATGTCTTCCTTGCGCAGCACACGATGGGTGTCCGGGCACTGGACATCCAGGCGCATGTTCATCTTCACCCGGCCGACGGCCGAGAGATCATAGCGCTCCGCATCGAAGAACAGCGACTGGAACATCGCTTCCGCCGAATCCATGGTCGGCGGCTCGCCCGGGCGCATCACCCGGTAGATGTCGAAGAGGGCGTCCTCGCGGGTCTCGTTCTTGTCCACGGCCAGCGTGTTGCGGATGTAGGCACCCGTGTTCACGTGGTCGATGTCGAGAATGGCGATCTCGTCGAAGCCATAATCGATGAACTGCCGCAGCATCTTCTCGGTGATCTCGTCACCGGCCTCGGCATAGATCTCGCCCGTCTGGAAGTTGACGACGTCCTCGGCGAGATAATGGCCGTGCAGATCCTCGTCGAGCACCTTCAGGGCCTTGAGGCCCTTCTCGGCGAGCTGGCGGGCGGCGCGCACGGTCAGCTTGCGGCCGGCCTCGACCACGACTTCGCCGGTGTCGGCGTCGATCAGGTCGACGGTCGCCTTGAAGCCGCGCATGCGCTGGGCGTCATAGGGCAGGCGCCAGCCGTCCTTGTCGCGGGTGTAGACGATGCGGTTGTAGAAGGTGTTCAGGATCTCGCCGCCATCGAGGCCGAGGGCGAAGAGGAGCGAGCTCACCGGAATCTTGCGGCGGCGGTCGATGCGCGCGTACACGATGTCCTTGGCGTCGAACTCGATGTCGAGCCAGGAGCCGCGATAGGGGATGATGCGCGCCGCGAACAGGAGCTTGCCCGAGGAGTGGGTCTTGCCCTTGTCGTGGTCGAAAAACACGCCCGGCGACCGGTGCATCTGGGAGACGATGACGCGCTCGGTGCCGTTGACGATGAAGGTGCCGTTGTCCGTCATGAGCGGCATGTCGCCCATGTAGACATCCTGCTCCTTGATGTCCTTGACGGACTTGGTGCCGGAATCCTCGTCCACATCGAACACGATGAGACGCAGGGTCACCTTCAGCGGCGCGGCATAGGTCATGCCCCGCTGCCGGCATTCATCAACGTCGAACTTCGGCGCCTCGAACTCGTAGCGGACGAATTCCAGGAGCGCGTTGCCCGAGAAGTCCGAGATCGGGAACACGGACTTGAAGACCGACTGCAGCCCCTCGTCGGGACGGCCGGCCTTCGGCTCGTCGATCAGCAGGAACTGGTCGTAGGACGCCTTTTGAACCTCAATGAGGTTCGGCATCTCCGCCACTTCGCGGATCGTGCCGAAAACCTTCCGCACCCGCTTGCGACCGTTGAATGCCTGCGCCATCCTCGCTCCTCGCATCGCTCCGGCGTACCGGCCCGGAACAGGCGAACTGATCGCCTCTTCCCGCCGCATCGCCCGCATCCGGCTTTCCATCGGCGGGCGGGGCCCGTCGCGGACGTCACTTCCGATGGATCGTCCGACAGGCTCTTCCGAAGGCCTCCGGTCGGGAGGTGCTTCAAGAGCCCGCTGGACGATCCGTCCCGTCTCGGTCTCTCCGGGACCGGTCCGCACCGCCCTCGGGCGGCGATCTCGGCGGAGAGGCGGCTTGCGGATCCTGTCATGCCCGGGACGGGCAGATGACACATATCCGACGCCTTTAACCCACGGCGGTCCAGAGCTTTCTGGAACCACAGCGGGTCATTTTCGTGGCAGAACTGTCCATCCGGTCAGGACGGGGTCGTCTTGGGGCTTGCGCACCGGACGGAGCCGCCCGGTGCGCAAGATCGTTCATGCTGTCAGCCGCAGAGCGCGGCAGCCAGTCGGGATCTCACTTGATCTCGACCTTGGCGCCAGCCTCTTCCAGCTTCTTCTTGATCTCTTCCGCTTCCTGCTTGGAAACGGCTTCCTTGATCGCCTTCGGAGCGCTCTCGACGAGGTCCTTGGCTTCCTTCAGGCCGAGAGCCGTGATCGCGCGCACTTCCTTGATCACGTTGATCTTCTTGTCGCCGGCATCCTTCAGGATGACGTCGAACTCGGTCTGCTCTTCGACCGGGGCAGCCGGCTCGCCGGCGCCGGCAACGGCGGCAACGGCCACCGGAGCAGCGGCGGAAACGCCCCACTTCTCCTCAAGGAGCTTCGAGAGCTCAGCGGCCTCGATGACGGTGAGGGCCGAGAGTTCCTCGACGAGCTTAGCCAGATCAGCCATGGTAATAACCTTTCGGTTCGGATCGTTGAATTCGGGAGGTCGGGGCGAACGGCCTTATGCCGCTTCGTCCTTCTTGGCGTAGGCGCTGAGCACACGGGCGACAGACGCGCCCGGCTGCTGCAGGATGCCCGCGATGCGGGTGGCCGGCGTGTTGATCATGCCGATCAGGCGAGCGCGCAGCTCGTCCAGAGACGGCATGGTCGCAAGCGCCTTCACTCCGCTCGCATCGAGCTTGGTCTTGCCGAGGGCGCCGCCAAGAATGACCAGCTTGTCGTTGGTCTTGGCGAAATCCACGGCGACCTTGGTCGCAGCCGTCACATCAGCCGAATAGGCGATGAGCGTCGGACCCTTGAACAGGTCCTCGGCGTGCTCCAGCTCGGTGCCCTGAAGGGCAATCTTGGCAAGGCGGTTCTTCGCCACCTTCAGGGACGCGCCCGCCGCCTTCATCTTCACCCGAAGGGCGGAGATCTGGGCGACGGTGAGGCCCTGATAGTGGGCCACGACCAGCACGCCGGTGTCCTCGAACACCCCGTGAAGAGTCGAGACGAGCTCTCGCTTTTCCGCTCTGTCCACTTGCCTCACTCCATGCGTCGGAACGGGAACTCCGTCCCGCCGCGATCATGGTGGCCGCCTGTCGCGGGGGCCGTCCGTCGGGATTGCTCCCGCTTTGGATCCGGTCCGCGCCGGCTGCCACCGGCTGCCTTTGCCGTGCGCCTCGGATGGTCCGGCCTGGTCGAACGGTTCCCCGCTCGCGCCAGTCCGGCACCCGTCTGACAGGTGCACGACGCTTCGGGACACTGCCCCCTTGGGGCGCGCCTTCCGGAAGTCCGGCAGCGCGGCAAGGATTCAACGGTCGCGAACCGAATTGGCGCTCCCCTCGCGGAGATCGTCAGATCCGGCCTGGTCTCGTCTGTGCGGGCCCTCTCGGCTTAAACCGGCCCAACGGCCAGCACCCGCAGTCTCGGACAGGTCCGGGGCCTCACGAGGTCCCGGGCGGAGATCCGCCCGTCGCCTTTTGAAAACCCGTCATCGCCGCATCAACCCGGAAGGACGAATGCGGAAATCTCTTGGATCGGGGCCGGTAGGGGAGGGGTCCTCCCGCACACCGGCCGATCGGCGCGCTGCCCGTCAGGACCGCGCGCCGGAAGATGTCTTCAGGCCGAGAGGATCGAGGCCGGCTCGATCTTCACGCCGGGGCCCATGGAGGACGACACGGCGATGCGCTGGACATAGGTGCCCTTGGCGCCGGTCGGCTTGGCGCGAACCACGGCGTCGGTGAACGCCTTGATGTTCTCGACCAGCTTCTCGGCCCCGAAGGAGGCCTTGCCGATGCCGGCGTGCACGATGCCCGCCTTCTCGACGCGGAACTCAACGGCGCCGCCCTTGGCATCGCGCACGGCAGTGGCGACGTCCATGGTCACGGTGCCGACCTTCGGGTTCGGCATCAGGCCGCGCGGGCCCAGGATCTTGCCGAGACGGCCGACCAGACCCATCATGTCCGGCGAGGCAATGCAGCGGTCGAAGTTGATTTCGCCCTTCTGCACCTGCTCGACCAGGTCCTCGGCGCCAACGATGTCGGCACCGGCCTTGGCGGCCTCGTCAGCCTTGGCGCCGCGGGCGAACACCGCCACGCGGACCGTGCGGCCCGTGCCGTTCGGCAGCACGCACACGCCACGGACCATCTGGTCGGCATGACGCGGGTCGACGCCCAGATTGATGGCGATCTCGACGGTCTCGTCGAACTTCGCCGTGGCCTTCTCCTTCACCAGGGCGATGCCCTCGGTGATCGGATAGAGCTTCTCGCGGTTGATGCCCTCGGCCGCGGCGCGGATACGCTTGCCCTGCTTCGCCATGGTCAGCCCACCACCTCAAGGCCCATGGACCGGGCCGAACCCTCGATCATCCGCATCGCCGCTTCGATATCGGCAGCGTTCAGATCCTTCATCTTCTTCTCGGCGATGTCGCGGACCTGGTCACGCGTCACCTTGCCGGCGAAGCCACCCTTGCCCGGGGTCTTCGAGCCGGACTGCAGACCGGAAGCCTGCTTCAGCCAGTAGGACACCGGCGCCGTCTTGATCTCGAAGGTGAAGGACTTGTCCGAGAAATAGGTGATGACCACCGGGCACGGCACGCCCTTGGTGAGTTCCTGCGTACGCGCATTGAACTCCTTGCAGAACATCATGATGTTCAGGCCGCGCTGACCGAGGGCCGGGCCGATCGGCGGGGACGGCGTGGCGGAGCCGGCCTTCACCTGCAGCTTGATGTAGCCGTCAATCTTTTTCGCCATGATCTCTCTCCACTGAGCCACCCGTCAGGGCAGCATGCGGGAAGGGCGGTGCGGATCCCTCGGGAGCAGGCCGGCGAAAGCCTGTCCGGATCCTTCCGCCCGTTGACCGGGCCGGTTTCGGGAAAAGCTCAGGCGAGCTTTTCCACCTGCCCGTATTCGAGCTCGACCGGGGTCTTGCGGCCGAAGATCGACACGGCCACCTTGAGCCGCGCGCGCTCCTCGTCCACTTCCTCGACGTCGCCCGAGAAGGAGGCAAACGGACCGTCCGACACGCGGACTTTCTCGCCCACCTCGTAGGTGACCGACTGCTTCGGCCGCTCCACGCCTTCCTGCACCTGGGACAGGATGCGCGTCGCCTCGGCATCGGAAATCGGCATCGGCTTGTTGTCGGCGCCCAGGAAGCCCGTCACCTTCGGGGTGTTCTTGATCAGGTGATAGGCCTGATCGGTGAGCTCCATGCGCACGAGCACATAGCCGGGGAAGAACTTGCGTTCGGCGTCGACCTTCCGGCCGCGCCGCATCTCGACCACCTTTTCCTTGGGGACGAGAATCTGCTCGAACAGGTGGGTCAGGCCGGTCTGTTCGGCCTTTTCGCGGATCGCTTCCGCCACCTTGTTCTCAAAATTGGAATAGGCGTGGACGATGTACCAGCGCATGGCCATGGCTATACCCTCGCTCCGCCTTGTCAGAACCCGATGCCGAGCAGAAGGCCGATGCCCTTGCCCAGGATCCAGTCCACGAGCAGGAAGAACACCGACGCGGCAAACACCAGCAGGAACACCAGCACCGTCGTGATGCCCGTCTCGCGCCGGGTCGGCCAGGTAACCTTGCCAACCTCCGAGCGGACTTCGCGGAGGAAGGTGATCGGAGTGGTTTTCGCCATGTGGCCGGCCTGCTCGACTCGTTCTTTTCCGCCGTGCCGCGGACGCCTCTCCCTTGTGGGAGCGCATCCGGACATCCGGCTCACGCTGACGGGCACACGGAAACAGGCGCGTCGCTGCGCCCGCTCAAGCCCATCGGAGCCCGTTGCATAAAGCGCGCCAGCGGGAAACGCAAGGGGATTCTTTAGGGGGAGAAATTTGGCACCGGAGGGAATGGCAGGGGCGGGGGGACTCGAACCCACGGCCTGCGGTTTTGGAGACCGCCGCTCTACCAGCTGAGCTACACCCCTTCACCTCCGGTGCGGGGAGGCTTCTACACGATGCCGACGGGATTTGCCAATGGGGAAAATGCATCTTCTCTCGTCCGGACGCAGGAAGGCGCGTTTCCGCGTCCGGACGCCGGCGGCGTCAGGCGGCCGGGAGGGCCAGATCCCGCACGCTTTCGACGAGGCGGGCGAGGTCAGCCGGGCTCGACAGTCGATGGTCGCCGCCCTTTACGAGGCTTGCCACCACGTCTTCTTCCGCCAGCTGTTCCAGCACCAGAAGGGCGTGGGTCCACGGCACCACGTCGTCGGCGAGGCCCTGGAGGATTCGCACCGGGCAGCCGACGCGGATCGGGGCATCCAGAATCAGGTGGGTCCGGCCCTCCTCCAGAAGCGTCCGGGTGATGGTCTCCGATTCGCCCCAGGGCGTCGGGCGAATCCACGCGCCGGTGCGCTCCATCTCGGCGCGAGCCTCTTCCGGCATGCGCTTCCACATCAGATGCTCGGTGAAATCGGCAGCCGGTGCGACCAGGGCGAGGCCCCTGACGGGCGTTGCGCCGTCGGCGCCGCTGAGGCTGATGGCCAGCAGCAGCGCGATCCAGCCGCCCATGGACGAGCCGACGATGACCGTCGGCCCCGGGCAGAAGGCGGTGTAGACGGCCCGGGTCTCGGCCAGCCAGCGGCCGATGGTGCCCTCGCGGTAGTCGCCCTCTGATTCGCCATGGCCGGAATAGTCGAAGCGCACGACGCGGACGCCGGCGGCGGGCAGGGCGTCTGCCAGCGCGACGGCCTTGGTGCCGCCCATGTCGGAGCGCCAGCCGCCGCACCACAGCACCGTGACCGGCCCGTCGCCATCGACGCGCACGGCAATCCGCCGGGTGAGGCCGCCGGATTCGACGCTGAGGAATTGCGGTTCGGAAGTCTGCACTTTATGCCTCCCTGAGTATCCGGGCACCGGACCTGCCCCCGGGAGCGTCTTCGCATGTCCGCGGCCGCGCCGGAACCCGTCTCGCCGCGCCGTCCTTTTCGGGGAGGGGCCGGGTGCCCAGTGAGGGAGACCGTGACGTGTCGCGTCTGACCGTGCTGCAGATCCTGCCGAAGCTTGAGACCGGCGGCGCCGAACGCACGGCGATCGACGTGGCCGCCGCGCTTGCCGCCCGGGGCGACCGGGCGCTTGTTGCCAGCGAGGGCGGCCGGCTGGTGCCGGACCTGATCGCCGCCGGTGGCATCCACGTGCCCTTTCCGGCGGCCACCAAGAATCCGGCGACGATGATCGGCAACATCTCCCGGCTCGCCCGGCTCATCGGCATCGAGAAGGTCGATCTCGTCCATGCCCGCTCCCGGGCGCCGGCGTGGTCGGCCCTCTTTGCGGCGCGGCGCACGGGCAAGCCCTTCGTCACCACCTATCATGGCGCCTACAAGCAGGTCGGTCCCCTGAAGGGGCTCTATAATTCCGTGATGGCCCGCGGCGACGTGGTGATCGCCAACTCCGATTATACCGCGCGGCTGATTGCCGAGCGGCACGCCTTTGCCCGCGACCGGTTGGTCGCCATCCCGCGCGGCACCGATCTCGCGGCCTTCCGCCCCGGTGCCGTCGCGCCCGGGCGGGCGGCGGCGCTGGCGGCCGAATGGGGGCTCGATCCGGCATCGCCGATGATCCTGAACGTCGCCCGCCTGACGCCGTGGAAGGGGCAGCTCGTCCTGCTGGAGGCGATCGCCCAGCTCCGCCGGCTGGGGCGGGGGGATGTGACGCTGGTGCTGGCCGGTGACGCCCAGGGGCGCGACGACTATGTCGGCGAGATCGACCGTGCCATCGCCCGGCTCGGTCTGGCGGTGCGGGTGAAGCGGGTCGGCCACGTCGCCGACGTGCCGGCGGCCATGGCGCTGGCGACCGTTGCCGTCGTCGCCTCCATCGAGCCGGAGGCCTTCGGCCGGGCGGCCGTGGAGGCCCAGGCGGCCGGTGTGCCCGTCGTCGTCACCGAGCTCGGCGCCGTGCCCGAGACCGTGCTGGCCCCGCCGGAGACCGCGGAGGCGGCGCGCACCGGCTGGCGGGTGCCGGCCAATGACCCGGCGGCGCTGGCCGCCGGTCTCAAGGCCGCCCTTGATCTGACGGCGGAGGAGCGGACGGCCATGGCCATCCGCGCGCGGGCCCACGTCAACGCCCGCTTCACCCTGGAGGCGATGACCGGGGCGACGCTTGCCGTCTATGACCGGCTGATGGCGCGGGGGTGAGGGGGCGGCGCGACGATCAGATCATACCAGCCGCACGAAGTGCTGACCGCACCGTGCGTCTGAAGAGCAGCGCATTTCTCATCTGCT
>JBOGCN010000035.1:0-23275 GCA_050689115.1 Segnochrobactraceae bacterium EtOH-i3
GACACCGGTTACCGGAAAGGAGGGCCGACAGGGGAATCGGCCCCCTTTCCCGTCGCACCGGACCGGATGCCGTCCGGGAGCGAGGCTCGCCGTCGGGATCGGACCTGGCCGGACCCCCGGTGCGCCAGACAGACGCGCGCGCGAAGCCGGACCGCGACGCCGGAGACGAAGGGGACATTCTCCGGGGGAATTCGCTCGCCCCGGCCCCGAGGGCCCACGGCGATAATCGCAGCTTGCCACGCCCGCCCGCCCGGGAAAAGCGGCTCCCCGGTCGCAGGGGGTCAGGTACCCTGATAGAAGGTGAACCGGGCAACGCGGGCGACGTGGCTGGAGAGAGCGGCGGGCGCGGGATTGCCGAGTGTGCCCAGACAGGCGCGGATCCGGGACCGGGTTATCTCGGGCAGAGTGGCCACGGTATCCAGCACGTCAGCCTTCGGATTAGCCTGCTCGGTGCTGCAGAGCAGGCGAGCTACCTCCGGAAAATCCTCTTCCGCGAGGAAGGCTATGGCGAGCAGAGCGATCAGCGCCCGGTGTCCGTCGTCTTCCAGCTTTGCTTGATCGGCGGGGGCGAGGCTGCCTTTCAGGATCCGGTAGGTGTTGAGGAAGCGCACTACCCGGCGCGGCAGCGGCGTCAGGAAGGGCGCAACGGCTTCAAGGGCCGCGATTTCCGCGGTCGTCAGTTGAAGCGCGTGGGTCATGCCGGGCTCCGGCGTGTCCGTGTCTGTCGGTGGGGAAGCCACGGCTGCCTTCGGCGGAGCCTCAGCCGCAGGGGCGATCTCGCCCGCGGCGTCCTCGGGTGATGCGGGCGCGGCTTCGACGATGCCCCTGTTATCGGCTTTTCTGGCGGCGGGCGTCTTCCCGGCCATCCCCTCTGGCGCCTGCTGCGTCGGTACGGCTGGCTGGTCGCCAATATGCTGGCGCAGCAGGGAACGGCTTGCCTCGTCGCCGAAGGAGCGGACCCAATAGGGGATCTGGAAGATCTTCTCCAGATAGTCGGTGGTTGTCGCCCGGCTGTCCTCGTCCGTGTCGGCTTGCGCAGGTGTGGCGTTCTTGGCTTGCGCAGGCGTGCCGTTGCTGAGCTGGCGCTGGAGCTGATCCGCGAGGGAGGCGCGCAGCCAGCGCACGTCGACGGCCACGAACACCACGAAGATCGGATAGGTCAGCAGCAGCTGGATGGCTTCGAGCATGGCCACCACCTGCGCTGGCCGGCAGCGGTCGAGATCATCGACATAGAGGACGATGCGCTGGAAAGGACGTGCCTCACTGCCGAGTCTGGCGGTGAGGGAGGCCTTAAGCATCTCCCGTTCGCCTTCGTCCAGCCCAGCGTCGCCCTGCATCTTGAGGAGCGCGTCCACCTGATGCTCGTAGGCCTGCCTAGCTTTCTCGGCCTCGGCTGAGGGGCGCCAGCTCTCGTCCAGAAAGCGGGTCAGCTCCTCGAAGTCCCGGCGGATGCTGGCGATGAAGCTCAGATGCCGGGTATAGGTCCCCGCATTGATCCGCTCGCGCACGAAGTGCAGGATCCGGTTGGCGCCAGTCTCGTTGCGATAGGCAATGGCTGCCTGCGTGGCGCGCTCGTTTGCCTCTCGCAGGGCATCTTCGGCCTGGGTGACTTCGGCTTCGGCCGTGGCCAGTTCGGCGGCGGCTTGAATGCTGCTTTCCCGCTCCTTCCTAAGGTGCTCTGCGATCGTCGCGTCGGACTTGGTGCGATAGGTCTGGAGCCGATCAAGGGCTGTCTGACTGCGGCGGGCGGTCCACGCGAGAGCCCCGGATGTCGCTGTCATCACGCCGGCAATGGAGGCGCCGAGTGCGGTGCCTGGCGCGTACCTCGCAGCGATCCAGCCAAACAGGATGGGAAGGACCGCCGAGGCAGCCAGCACCAAAAATACCGCGGCCCATCCCGTCAGCTGCCGGATGATCCCGCCGCGAAGGAGGTCCAGACGACCGACTTCCGTTTTCAGTTGATCGGTGACGTTTGCGAAGGCGTCGACGTTGGTCGCGAGCTCCGGAAACCCCAGCCCGGTCGCCGTTTTCTCAAGCACTTTCTTTGTTTCCGGGTCCTCGATCAGTGTTTTGAAAGCCGTCCGAAGATGCGTCCGCAGATCGCCTTCTGTCTTGGCCCGCGCGGTCGCCAGCGTGGCCTCTGCCTGTTGGAGGGCGGTGCGCTTCTGTTCCCGAATTTCGCGGGCCGCGACGAGTGCGGTCGCGGCTTCGACAGTGAGATGGCGCGCAGTTGTCAGCGAGCCGAGCAGGGTCTCGGACTGTGTCGCCTTTCCCGCTGCCGACATCCAGTCATGGAGTGACGTAAATATATGGTCGACCAGACTGGCCCACAGGTTCGTCTCGGCATAATGCCAGGCGTTGAACCTGATCTGGACGACGTGTTCACAAAACTGGACAGGGCTGTCGTTGGCGAGCGGTTGGGTTTTGTCGTTGCGCCGCGTGATGGCGTCGTGGATCTGGCGCAGGAAGAAGCTCTTGCCGGAGCCCCAGTCGCCGAAGACACCGACCGCCAGAGGTGGCCTGAACTGCCGGGCGACCACCATGTCGGCAAAGGCGCTGGCCTCTGCAGCAGAGCCGGTCGCATCCCGGGCATCCGAAGCCCATGGATCATCGGGGCGGAGCAGGGCGACTATGGGTGGGCGGGGTGGTAATTGTTTCGATAAAGTGAGGGACTCCTGGGTTGGGTCGGACGCGAGTGCTTCAGCTTTGGATGTATCGTCCTTGTTAATAAGGACACCGTCGCTGACGCTGACTTTCCCGCCTGTGCGCGACGGGAAGACCTTACCCTTTATCGTAATGAAATGAGGTCCTTTGTTATTTCTCTTCGCCGCAAATCCGCGCTCGGTCAGGATCTGTTGCCAAGCCTCCTCGCTTTCCCCGGCCTCGCGCGCGCCGAGGCAATCGCGTGCGATGTCTTTGGCAGCGCGGTCGGGGTCGACCTCCACAAGCGCCAGAACGCGCCTCATTGCCTGACGGATGGCGTCATTGCGGGATGTCAGGAGGACAAACAGGACGTATCTGAGGCCGATATATTGATCATTGCCACCTGTCTGGCGGCGCAGGTCCTGGGCTTCCTCGAACGCCTCTTCCAGCGCGTCGGCAACAGAGAGATTATGGCGCTCCGGCAATAGCTCGTGCTTTGCTGCGCGGGCGAGGATCTCGCCAGCGTCCGGACCAAATATGTCAACCACATAGTCATTTCGGGCAGAGAGGGGGGGGTCGCACAGGGTTGCGCGTAGAAAGCCCGCGATCCCGATCCGTTTTTCAACGAAGGGATCGAACGCATGACTGCTGCGGAGGACGGCCTTGATCGTTTGTGACAGACGAAATCTTTTCGCGACAGCGCTGACTGTCATGGGACGCGGGTTCGAGAAGCCTTTTGGCGACGCCATTTCCTTGCCCTGCTTAGAGAGAACGCCAAGAGGAGACTAACTGCACTCTGTGAGTGTGGAAATAAGACCGCTCCTAAAATTTGGTTGTACTCGTTTCCCTGTACCTAACTCCGGGCCACCGTGCGCTGCCGGTCCACGCCCTGCGCAAAAAAAGCGGGCGGGTCGGATGTCCCGATCCCGCCCGCCCGAATGCTATCGCCTGTGGGGCTGTCCCCCCATCCCTCACATCAGCCCGAGCTTCTTCACCTCGGCCAGCGTGCCGTCCAGCACGCGGCTGGCGATGTCGACGATCTCGTCGGCGTCGGCGTGGCTGATGACCAAGGGCGGGGAGAGGATGAGGCTGTCGCGGGTGGCGCGCATGACGAGGCCGTTGGCGAAGGAGAGATCGCGGGCGATCGTGCCCACCTTGCCGGTCTCGGTGGCAAACTTCGCCCGGGTGGTCTTGTCCGGCGTCAGCTCCAGCGCGCCGATGAGGCCGACCATGCGCGCCTCGCCCACCAGCGGGTGTTCGGCCAGCGTCGCCCACTTCTTCTGCAGATAGGGGCCGATGTCGGCGGCGACGCGCTCCACCACCTTCTCGTCGCGCATCAGCTTCAGATTGGCGATGGCCGCCGCGCAGCAGGCGGGATGGCCGGAATAGGTGTAGCCGTGGTGGAAGTCGCCGCCGGCCTCCAGCACCTGCGCCACCTTCTCGGTCAGCATCACGCCGCCCAGCGGCAGATAGCCCGAGGTGACGCCCTTGGCGATGGTCATGATATCGGGCGTGAAGCCGAAGGTCTCGCAGCCGAACCAGTTGCCGGTGCGCCCGAAGCCGCAGATCACCTCGTCGGAAACGAGAAGCACGTCGCGCTCCCGGCAGATCTTCTCCACCGCCGGCCAGTAGGTGGCAGGCGGGATGATGACGCCGCCGGCGCCCTGGATCGGCTCGCCGATGAAGGCGCCCACCTTGTCGGCGCCGATGGCGTCGATGGCCTGCGCCACCTGATCCGCCGCCCACAGGCCGAAGGCGTCCGGGTCGCTATCGCCGCCTTCGCCATACCAGTAGGGCTGGGGCACATGGACGATGCCGGGAATGGGCATGCCGCCCTGGGCATGCATCGGCTTCATGCCGCCGAGCGACCCCGAGCCGATGGACGAGCCATGATAGGCATTGTGCCGGGCGATGAAGACCGACTTCTCCGGCTTGCCCTGCACCGCCCAGTAATGCCGCACCAGACGGATGATGGTGTCGTTGGATTCTGAGCCAGAGCCGGTGAAGAACACCCGGGTGAACGGCGCCGGCGTCAGCTCGGCCAGCAGCCGCGACAGCTCGATCGCCGGCGGATGGGTGGTCTTGAAGAAGGTGTTGTAGAAATCGAGCTGGCGCAGCTGCCAGTCGATGGCCTCGATGATTTCTTCCCGGCCGTGGCCGATGTTGACATTCCACAGGCCGGCCATGCCGTCGATCAGGCGCTTGCCCTCGGAATCCCAGAGATGCACGCCCTTCGCCCGCACGATCACCCGCGACCCCTCCCTGTTGAGGGCGCCGGTGTCGGAAAAGGGGTGGATGTGATGCGCGGCGTCGATCTCCTGGAGCGCGCGGGTCGAGAGATTGATGCGGTCCATGGGACGGGCGCCTTTCTTCGGTGGGAGCGGATGGGCGTCAGAATGTGATTACAAATACGCGGAAGTCAACACCGCGCCGCATCCGGAAACGGCGTCTCCGGGGCGGGGCGGTGCGGGGTGTCGGGGCAAAGGCCGCGGTTTGCGCGGGCCTTGAGGGGGCGGGGCAGCGGGCGCGGGAGCGGCCTGCAGCCCAGCGTCATTTCCGCTTGGGCGGGGCCTCTTCCAGCAGGCCGGTGCCGATCAGGCTCATGCCGTCGCCGATATCGGCGGAGATGGCGGCGCGCAGCGCCGTCTCGTCCCGGGCTTCGAGGGCGGCGAGCGCCTCGCGGTGCTGGTCCACCAGATTGGTGGTGCCGAGGCGGCCATAGACCACCCGCATGAACGGGCCGAACTGCATCCACAGCATCTCGATCAGCGGCAGCAGCACCGAGGTGGAGGAGCCGGCGGAATAGAGGGCAAAGTGGAAGGCATGGTTGTTGACCATGTAGCTTTCCACGTCGCCGCGCTCGATGGCGGCTTCCAGCGCGAGGTCGTAGCTGCGGATCTCCGCCAGCTTCTCCGGCGTGATGAAGGGCAGGGCGCGGGCGGCGGCCTCGGGCTCCAGCAGCTGGCGCGCCGTCATCAGTTCGGAAAAGCGCGCCGGCGTCATGGTCGGCACGCTGACGCGCCGGCTCGCCCGGGTGTCGAGCGCGCGCTCGGCGGAGAGCCGGGCAAGCGCCGCGCGCACCGGCGTGAGGCTGACCCCCAGCTCCTCCGCCAGCCCGCGCAACGTCACGGCGCGGCCGGGCATGAACCCCCCGGTGATCAGACGCGCCTTCAGCCGGTCATAGATCCGGTCATGCACCGGCTCGCGGGCGGACCCGGCCTTGCGGCCAGACGGGGCTTCGTCCACGAAAGCCTCCCTCGGTTGACACTGTCGCGGATTGTAATCACAATTTGGACCAGATCGCCCCCACGATCTTGGCCCGCCGGGCCGAGATCGACCCTTCGGGGACCTTATTATACCGATCACGGAAAATGCCTACGCAATTCCGCTGATGGGTCTCATTCCAACCCGTGATGGGCGCGGATGGGTCGGCTCCGGGTCTCCCCGGTCCCGCGCGTGGCGTGCGGGCGGGGCAGGGCTGTGCGGGGCCGCGCCGCGGACAGAAGAGACGAGACACGATGCCGGTGGACGACAGCCGCGCGGGCGGCGCCGAGGCGGGGCAGGCGGACGAGGGCTTCCGCCCCGAGATCATCGAAGTGCTGCTGCCCGATATCAACGGTGTCCTGCGCGGCAAGTGGCTGCCGGCCTCCGGCGCCGGCAAGCTCGACAGCGATGGCGTGCCGATGCCGCTGTCGCTGTTCGGCCTGGATCTCTGGGGCCGCGAGGTGATGGAGACCGAGCTGCACGTCGAGACCGGCGACGTCGATGGCGTCTGCCTGCCGGTGGCGGGAACGCTGGCGCCGGTGCCGTGGATCCGGGATCAGCCGACGGGGCAGGTGCTGGTCTCCATGCACGAGCCCTCGGGCAAGCCCTGGTATCTGGATCCGCGCCACCGGCTGCAGGCGGTCGTCGACCGCTTTGCCGAGCTGGGGCTGACCCCGGTGGTCGCCTTCGAGCTGGAATTCTATCTGGTCACCGACCGGACCGACGCCGCCGGTGCGCCGATCCCGTTCGGCCATCGCCCGGCCGGGCCGTCGCGCCAGAACATGTATGACATGAGCGACCTGGAGACCGTGGCGCCGCTGATGCGGGAAATCCGCGCCGCGGCCACGGCCCAGGGCATTCTGGCCGACGCGGTGATTTCCGAGGCGGCGCCCGGCCAGTTCGAGGTCAACCTGCTGCACCGGGCGGATCCCATGCGGGCGGCCGATGATGCGGTGCTGTTCCGCCGGCTGGTGAAAGGCATTGCGCGGCGCCATGGCTGGCGCGCCACCTTCATGCCCAAGCCCTATTATGAGTTCGCCGGCTCCGGCACCCATGTGCATGTCAGCCTGATCGATGCCGACGGCCGCAATGCCTTCGGCGAGGTGGCGGGCGGCGACGCGCTGCTGGCGTCGGCTGCCGCCGGCCTGCTGGCCTCGGCCCGGGAGACGGCGCTGGTGCACGTCCACTCCCACAACGGCTTCCGCCGGCTGGCCCCCGGGGCCTATGCGCCGACGACGCTGTCCTGGGGCTATGACAATCGCTCGGTGGCGGTGCGGGTGCCCAATGGCGGGCCGAAGGCGCGGCGGCTGGAACATCGCATCGCCGGTGCCGACGCCAACCCCTATCTGGTGCTGGCCGCGATCCTGGCCGGGATGCACGCCGGCATCGTCTCGGAGCTGGTGCCGCCGCCGCCTTTGACCGGGGACGCCTATGTGCAGGAGGGCGACCGCCTGCCGACCAGCCTGCGCGAGGCGGCCGAGGTGTTCGCCGCGTCCGACTTCGTGCGCGTCTATTTCGGCGCGGAGTTCCAGCGCATCTTCGCGCTGATGAAGCTGTCGGAAGCGGGCGAGTTCGAGCGCATCATTTCCGAGATCGAGTACGACGCTTATCTGTGAGCGCGTCCGCCGAAGCGGACAAAAGAAACGGGCCGCCCCGGCGAGGGGCGGCCCGTTGTCATTTATCCTTTGGCCGGCTCAGTTGGCCGGTGCCGGGGCGGCCGGGGTCTCGGCGGCCGGGGCTGCGGCGTCGGCGGTCTTCGGCGAGCCATCGGCATTGAAGCTGGCGAGATAGGCGATGACGTTGGCCACATCCTGCGGCTTCGGCAGGCCGACGAACACCATCTTGGTGCCGGTGACCACCTTGCGCGGCGCGGTCAGATAGTCGGTCAGCGTCGCCTCGTCCCAGACCTTGCCGACGCCGAAGTCCTTCATGGCGGGGGAGAAGGCGAAGGTGTCTAGGGTGCCCGGCACCCGGCCGATAACGCCATTCAGCTCCGGCCCGACGCGGTTCTTGGCGTCCGGCCCGACCATGTGGCAGGCCTTGCACTTGATGAACACCTTCTCGCCGGCGGCGGCATCGCCATCGGCGCGGGCGCCCGGCACGGCCGCAAGGCTGACAAGGGCGGCGAGGGCGAGGGCGGTCAGGGTACGCATGGGGTCACTCTCCCGGGAGACCTGAGACCAGACGGACCTCGGCCCCTCTGGCAGTCGGATGCGGACGTCTCCGGCCATAAGGCGATCGGGACTTCCGCTGTTCGTCAGGGGCGCGGTGCGGTCAGCACATCACACCCCTGCATGAAACCGGAGACACCCGCCGGGGTGTCCCTGAAACTGGCGCGGCACTCCCGGGGCCCGACGGCAGGCGGGAGCAGCGGCAGACTGCCAGAGCCCCGCTGGGGATCTCTGGCGGGGCGCGCGACCGGGCGGGACCGCGCGAAGGCTGTTTGCCGGACCGGGGGGCGGTCTGGCCATGTCCCCCTATATCATTCTGGAGCGGATCCAGACAGGCACGGGCATTCCCTGCATGGGGCGCGGGCCGAGGTCCATGCGACACAGGCGAGCCCCGGACTTCTGCGGATGCGCTCCGGTGTTTCACGTGAAACAGCCCCGCCGGCGCGCACCGGATTACGCACTGCCCCGGGGGCGGGGCCAGCCGGGTGGCGGATGCGGTCACGGGATGCCACATAGTGGACAGATGGCCTTGCGGCGCGCCGGATGCGGGCGGCGCGGGGCGGGGTCGCCGTGAACGGGGCCCGAGATCGCTGCGGCCGCCCCGAAGTCGTCCCGGTGAGCGGTGCCGTCTGTCTGCCATCTGCCGACCCGGAGACGCCCTTATGTCCGGAGCCCAGACGTCCGGAGTCCAGAAGCCCGGACCGGATCCCGTTCGCCCCGATGCCGCTGCGCCGCCTTCGCCGCCCGGCTGGCATGCGGCGCCGGTGGAGAGCGTGCTGGCAGGTCTGTCCGCCCGTCCCGAAGGGCTGGCCGAAGACGAGGCCGCCCGGCGGCTGGCGAGCCATGGCCCCAATCGCCTGCCCGAGGCGGCGCCGCGCGGCGCCATCGCCCGCTTCCTTGCCCAGTTCAATGCGATCCTGCTGCTGCTGCTGGCCTCCGCCGTGGTCGCGCTGGCGCTCCGGCACTGGATCGACGCGGCGGTGATTGTCGGCGTCGTCATCATCAATGCCATCGTCTCCTTCATTCAGGAGGGTAAGGCCGAGCGGGCGCTGGCGGCCATTCGCGACATGGCCGCGCCCCATGCCAGCGTGCTGCGTGAGGGCCGGCGGGTGACGGTGCCGGCCCATGAGATCGTGCCCGGCGACGTCGTGGTGCTGGAGGCCGGCGACCGGGTGCCGGCGGATCTACGCCTGGTGCGCGCCCGCGGATTGACCATCGACGAGGCCGTGCTGACCGGCGAGTCCGTGCCGGCGGAAAAGACCGACACGCCGGTTGCCGTCGATGCGCCCTTGGGCGACCGGGTGTCCATGGCCTTTTCGGGCACGCTGGTGGCAGCGGGGCAGGGTGCCGGCGTGGTGGTCGCCACCGGCGCCCATACCGAGATGGGACGCATCTCCGCCCTGATCGGCGCGGTGAAGGAGCTGACCACGCCGCTCATCCGCCAGATCGACCGGCTCGGCCGCGGCCTCTCGGCGGCGATCATCGGCGTGTCCGTTCTGGTGTTCCTGTACGCCATCCTCGTCGGCAGCTTCGCCTGGGATGAGGCGTTGATGGCCGTCGTCGGCATGGCCGTTGCCGCCATCCCCGAGGGGCTGCCGGCGGTGATGACCATCACGCTGGCGATCGGCGTGCAGCGCATGGCCCGGCGCAGTGCCATCATCCGTCATCTGCCGGCGGTGGAGACGCTGGGGGCGACCTCGGTCATCTGCTCCGACAAGACCGGCACGCTGACCCGCAACGAGATGACGGTGCGCCGGCTGATGACGGCGGCGGGCAGCTTCGCCATTTCCGGCGGCGGCTATCTGCGCGAAGGCGGCTTCCACAAGGGGGACGAGCTGACCGGGGCGCCGGTGTCGCCGGCCAGCCTGCCGCCGGCAGCGCGTGCGCTGGTGCGGGTGGCGGTGTTGTGCAACGACGCCGAGGTGCATGGCGAGGGCGCCACTGTGCATGTTTCCGGCGACCCGATGGAAGGGGCGCTGGTGGTGCTGGCGGAAAAGGCCGGGCTGTGTCCCTCGGTGGAGCGCAGCGCCTTTCCGCGCCGGGACGAGATCCCGTTCGATGCCCGCCATCGCTTCATGGCGACCCTGACGCCAGCCGAGGATGGCGGGCTGGACCTGCTGGTGAAGGGCGCGCCGGAACAGGTGCTGGCGCTGTGCGACCGCGAGGACGGACCCGATGGCCCGCGCCCCGTCGCACCGGCCGAGTGGTCGGCGGCGGTTGCGGCGTCGGCTGCCCGGGGCGAACGGGTGCTGGGTTTTGCCATCCGCCGGGTGGAGGATCCCGGCCGGGCCCTGCGCATGGCGGATGTGACTGCCGGCGGCTTCCTGTTCCTCGGCCTCGTCGGCCTGATCGACCCGCCCCGGGACGAAGCGATTGCCGCCGTCGCCGAGTGTCGCTCTGCCGGCATCGCGGTGAAGATGATTACCGGAGATCACGCCGCGACGGCGCTGGCCATCGCCCGGCAGCTGCATCTGGCCGATGCGCCCGAGGTGATGACCGGCGCCGAGATCGACGCCATCGACGATGACGCCCTGCCGGCGGTCGCCCGGCGGGTGTCGGTGTTCGCCCGCACCAGCCCGGAGCACAAGCTGCGCATCGTCCGCGCCCTGCAGGCGACGGGGGCCGTGGTGGCGATGACCGGCGACGGGGTGAATGATGCGCCGTCCCTGAAGCAGGCGGATGTCGGCGTCGCCATGGGGAGGAAGGGCACCGAGGCGGCCAAGGAAGCCTCCCAGATGGTGCTGGCCGATGACAACTTCGCCTCCATCGTCGCGGCGGTGAAGGAGGGGCGCACGGTCTATGACAATCTCCGGAAGATGATCGCGTGGACCCTGCCCACCAATGGCGGCGAGGCCCTGACCATCATCGGCGCCATCCTGATCGGTCACACCCTGCCGCTGACGGCGGCCCAGATCCTGTGGATCAACATGCTGCTGACCGTCACCCTCGGCCTCGTCTTCGCCTTCGAGCCGGCCGAGCCCGACCTGATGCGCCGGCCGCCGCGTTCGGAGAAGGAGGGGATGCTGTCGCCCTTCCTGGTGTGGCGGGTGGGATTCGTGTCGGTGCTGTTCATGCTCGGCGCCTTCGGCATCTTCCATTATGCCGAGGCGCGCGGCCTCTCCATCGAGGTGGCGCGCACCATGGTGGTGAACGTGATCGTGGTGATGGAGATCTTCTATCTCTTCGCCGTGCGCTACATGCGCGCGACCTCGCTGACGCTGACCGGCGCGAAGGGCACCCCGGCGGTGCTGCTGGCCATCGGCATCGTCACCGTCGCCCAGTTCGCCTTCACCTATCTGCCGCCGATGCAGGTGCTGTTCCGCACCGATGCCGTGCCGCTGGTGGATGGCATCGTGGTGGTGCTGGTCGGCCCGGTGATGATGCTGATCCTGGAAGCCGAGAAGGCCATCCTGCGCCGCACCGGTCTGATGCAGGTGGGCTGAGGGGGGGGGGAGATACCGGAGGCCCGTCGGGGCCTCCGGGGCACGGCCGGATTTATCCCGGACGCTTTTCGGCCACTGGCGGCAGGGCGTCGATGGCGGCGCGGGCGATCGGGTCCAGCCCGTCGGCCTGATGGCCGGCGACGGCGGCAATGATCGCGCGGCGCATGCGCGGATCCCAGAACTGCCGGATGTGATCGGCGGTTCCGGCGATGGCCTTCGCCTCGCCCTGGGGGCGGAAGAAGGCGGCGATCTGGTTGGCCATGCGCACGAGGGTGTCAACGGACATCGTGGGGACCTCGGCGATAGAGCAGGGGTTCGGTGCCCGGCGCCACGCGGCCGGGATGGGTGAACACCTCGAAGCCGTCCGCCCGGGCGATGGCGACGAGGGTGACGCCAGCCCGGTCGGCGAGGGTGATGGCGAGCGATGTCGGCGCCGAGATGGCGGCGATCACCGGGCTGCCGAGACGGGCGGTCTTCTGCACCATCTCGACGGACACCCGGCTGGTGAGAAGGATGATGCCGCGCGCCGGCGCGAGGCCCAGCCGGGTGACGGCGCCGGTCACCTTGTCGAGGGCGTTGTGCCGGCCGACATCTTCGGCCGCGGCCATCAGGCCGCTGCCCGGCTGCCAGAAGCCGGCGGCGTGCATGGCCCGGCTCTGGTTGCCCATGGCCTGCACCGAGGACAGCGCCTCGAAGGCGTGGGAGATTTCCCCGGGATTGAAGCTGAGGGCGGCGCTGACAACGGGTAGCGGCGGCAGGGCGGCGGCGAGGCTTTCCACTCCGCACAGGCCGCATCCCGTCGGCCCCGCCATCTGCCGGCGCCGGGCCGAGACCTGCCGGCCGGCTTCTGCCACCAGCCACAGCCGCGCCTCGATGCCCCCCTCGCATGGCACGATTTCCAACCGCTCGATCTCGTCGGGGCCGGAAATGATCCGCTCGTTGAGGGCAAGGCCGAGGGCGAAATCCTCCAGATCCTCCGGCGTCGCCATCATCACCGCATGGGTGCTGCCGTCGATGACGAGGGCGACAGGGATTTCCTCGGGCACGCTGCGCCGGTCCGGTGTCACCCGGCAGGCCATGTCCACCCGCATCGTCGGCACGGTGACGAGGGGCGGGGGAATGTCATCAGTGCTCATTCGGCAGCGTCCGCATCGGCCACCCGCCGCGCCCGCGCGGTGAAGGCGGCATAGTGTTCCTGCCCCCGGGTGGGGCCGTTGGAAAGGCGCACTTCCACGGCGGTGACCTTGTATTCGGGGCAGTTGGTGGCCCAGTCCGAGAAGTCGGTGGTGACGATATTGGCCCGGGTCTCGGGATGATGGAAGGTGGTGTAGACGACCCCCGGCGCTACCCGGTCGGTCAGGTGGGCGCGCAGCGCCGTCTCGCCGGCCCGGCTCTTCACCGTCACCCAGCTGCCCTCGCTGATGCCGCGGTCCTCGGCATCATGGGGGTGGATCTCCAGCCGATCCTCGGCGTGCCAGACGGAGTTCTCGGTGCGCCGGGTCTGGGCGCCGACATTATACTGGCTGAGGATGCGGCCGGTGGTGAGGAGCAGGGGGAAGCGCGGGCCGACCTTCTCGTCGGTCGGCACATAGTCCGTCAGCACGAAATGGCCGCGGCCGCGCACGAAGCCGTGGACATGCATGATCGGCGAGCCCGCGGGCGAGCCGGCATTGACCGGCCACTGCACCGAGCCGGCGTCCTCCAGCAGGTCATAGGACACCCCGGCAAAGGACGGGGTCAGCGCCGCGATCTCCGCCATGATCTCCGACGGGTGGGTGTAGGTCCAGCCGAGGCCGAGGGCATCGGCCAGGGCCTGGGTGATTTCCCAGTCGGCCTTGCCGGATTTCGGCGCCATCACCTTGCGCACCCGCTGGATGCGGCGTTCGGCGTTGGTGAAGGTGCCGTCCTTCTCCAGGAAGGTGGCGCCCGGCAGGAAGACATGGGCGTAGCTGGCGGTCTCGTTCAGGAACAGGTCCTGCACCACGACGCATTCCATGGCGGCCAGACCGGCGGCGACGTGGCGGCCGTTCGGGTCGGACTGCAGGATGTCCTCGCCCTGGATGTAGAGGGCGCGGAAGCTGCCGTCGATGGCGGCATCCAGCATGTTGGGGATGCGCAGACCCGGCTCCGGATCGAGCGTCACGCCCCACGCCTTCTCGAAGCTCTCGCGCACGGCATCGTCGGAGACATGGCGATAGCCGGGGAATTCGTGCGGGAAGGAGCCCATGTCACAGGCGCCCTGCACATTGTTCTGGCCGCGGAGCGGGTTTACGCCGACCCCCGGCCGGCCGAGATTGCCGGTGGCCATGGCGAGGTTCGCGATCGCCAGAACCGCTGTCGAGCCCTGGGAATGTTCGGTGACGCCGAGACCATAATAGATCGCCGCATTGCCGCCGGTGGCATAGAGCCGGGCGGCGGCGCGCACCTCGTCCGCCGGCACGCCGGTGATGGCGGCGACGGACTCAGGCGAGCGGGCGGGATCGGCGACGAAGGCGGCCCAGTCGGCGAAGGTGTCGTCCTCGCAGCGCTCGGTCACGAAGGCGGTGTCGACCAGCCCTTCGGTGACGATGACATGGGCCAGCGCCGTCAGCATCGCGACATTGGTGCCGGGCTTCAGGGCCAGATGATGCGCCGCGCCGACATGGGGGCCGCGCACCAGATCAATGCGGCGCGGGTCGATGACGATCAGCTTCGCGCCCTCGCGCAGCCGCTTCTTCAGCCGCGAGCCGAACACCGGATGGCCGTCGGTCGGGTTGGCGCCGATGACGAGGATGACGTCGGACTCCATCACGGAGTCGAAATCCTGGGTGCCGGCGGAGGTGCCGAAGGCGGTCTTCAGGCCATAGCCCGTGGGCGAGTGGCAGACCCGGGCGCAGGTGTCGACATTGTTGACGCCGAAGCCGGCGCGGATGAGCTTCTGCACCAGATAGGTCTCTTCATTGGTGCAGCGCGACGAGGTGATGGCGCCGACAGCCTCCGGCCCATGGGCCGCCGCGATGTCGCGGAAGCGCCGGGCGGTGAAGCCGATGGCCTCCTCCCACGACACCTCCCGCCACGGCTCGTTGATGCTGTCGCGGATCATCGGGGAGAGGATGCGGTCGCGATGGCCGGCATAGCCCCAGGCAAAGCGGCCCTTGACGCAGGAGTGGCCGCGATTGGCCTTGCCATCCTTCCACGGCACCATGCGCACGAGGCTATCGCCCTGCATTTCCGCCTTGAAGGTGCAGCCGACGCCGCAATAGGCGCAGGTGGTCACCACCGAATGGTCGGGCTGGCCGTGGTCGATGACCGTCTTCTCGGTCAGCGTCGCCGTCGGGCAGGCCTGCACGCAGGCGCCGCACGAGACGCATTCGGAGGCGAGGAAGCTCTCTTCCATGCCCGGCGAGACCCGGCTGTCGAAGCCGCGGCCGGAAATCGTCAGGGCGAAGGTGCCCTGCACCTCCTCGCAGGCCCGGACGCAGCGATTGCAGACGATGCACTTGGCCGGGTCATAGGTGAAATAGGGATTGGAGGCGTCGGCCACCGCATCGAGATGGCTCTCGCCGTCCATACCGTAGCGCACCGTACGCAGCCCGACGGCGCCGGCCTGGGTCTGCAGCTCGCAGTCGCCGTTCGCCGCGCAGGTCAGGCAGTCGAGCGGGTGATCGGAGATATAGAGCTCCATCACGCCGCGGCGGATCTTGGCCAGCCGCTCGGTCCGGGTCTTCACCATGAGACCGTCGGCCACCGGCGTGGTGCACGACGCGGGCGTGCCGGCGCGGCCGTCGATTTCCACCAGGCACAGCCGGCAGGAGCCGAACGCCTTCAGGCTGTCGGTGGCGCACAGCTTGGGGATCGCCGTGCCCATGGTCGCGGCGGCGCGCATGATGGAGGTGCCCGCGGGCACCGTGACGGTCTGGCCGTCAATGGTCAGCGTCACCGGCGCGCCGTCGGCAGCAGGAGTGCCGAGATCGGGTTCGCGGATGAGAGCCATGGCGCACCTCGTTTCAGAACAGGGGATCGGCGGCAGCCGCATTTTTCGGCCGGGCGCCAGCCGGTACGGGAGGGGCGGTCCGGCCGTCGGGGCCGAACCGCAAGGGGCATCAGGCCGGTTCCGGCGTGCGGGCGCGGAAATCGGCGGGGAAGTGGGTCAGCGCGCTCATCACCGGATAGGGGGTGAAGCCGCCGAGCGCACACAGCGAGCCGAAGCGCATGGTCTCGCAGAGATCGGCCACCAGCGCCCGGTTCGCCTCGACCGCCTCGCCGGCGCGGATGCGGTCGATCACCTCGCGGCCGCGCACGGTGCCGATGCGGCAGGGCGTGCACTTGCCGCAGGATTCATGGGCGGCAAAATCGAAGGCGAAGCGGGCCAGCTCCGCCATGTCGGCGCTGTCGTCCACCACCACGATGCCGCCATGGCCAAGCAGTCCGCCGGCAGCATGGAAGGCTTCATAGTCCAGCGGCGTGTCGAACAGGGACGGCGGGAACCACGCCCCGAGCGGCCCACCCACCTGGGCCGCCTTCACCGGCCGGCCGGTGGCGGTGCCGCCGGCGATGTCGTCGATGATCTCGCCAAGGCTCGGACCGAAGGCCGTCTCGAAGAGGCCGCCGCGGGCGACATTGCCGGCAATCTGCACCGGCAGGGTGCCGCGCGAGCGCCCCATGCCAAAGTCGGCATAGGCGGCGGCGCCCTCCGCCAGAATGAAGGGAACGGCGGCCAGCGACAGCACATTGTTGATGACGGTGGGCTGGCCGAACAGACCCTCATGGGCCGGCAGCGGCGGCTTGGCGCGCACCACGCCGCGCCGGCCTTCCAGACTTTCCAGCAGCGCCGTTTCCTCGCCGCAGACATAGGCCCCGGCGCCGGTGCGGATTTCCAGCTCGAAGCGCCGGCCGGATCCGCCGACATTGCGGCCAAGGATCCCCGCCCGCCGCGCCACCCCGATGGCCCGGGCGAACATCGCGATGGCATCGGGATATTCCGAGCGGCAGTAGACATAGCCATGCTCCGCCCCGGTGGCGAGGCCGGCAATGATCATGCCCTCGATGAGGGTGAACGGATCGCCCTCCATCAGGATGCGGTCGGCAAAGGTGCCCGAGTCACCCTCGTCGGCATTGCAGACGACATATTTGCGGGGGCCCGTTGCTGCCAGCACCGTGCGCCACTTGATGCCGGTGGGGAAGCCGGCGCCGCCGCGGCCGCGCAGTCCCGAGTTCACCACCGTCTCGACGATCTCCGCCGGCGTCAGCGCCAGCGCCTTTTCCAGACCGGCGAGACCGCCGGTGCGGCGATAGTCGTCCAGCGACAGCGGATCGACCACGCCACAGCGGGCAAAGCTCAGCCGCTGCTGCCGGGCCAGGAAGGGGATCTTCTCCACCGGCCCCAGCGCCTTCGGATGCGCCACCCGCGCCGGATCGACCAGCAGACCGGCGGCCAGCAGCTCCGGCACCTCCTCCGGCGTCAGCGGGCCGAAGCCAAAGCGGATGCCATCCGGCCCTTCGGCCTCCAGCAGCGGCTCCAGCCAGAACAGGCCGCGGGATCCCGTGCGCGTCAGCCGCACCGGCCGGCCATCGGGGCCGGTGGCGCGGGCCAGCACCGGGGCGACCTCGTCGGCACCGACAGCGCGGGCGGCGGCATCCAGAGGGAGGAACAGGGTGATGGTCATGTGCGCGTCCTCCCTTCGGGGGCGTCTGCCCCCGATGCCCCCGAGCGGGAGGCACAGCCTCCCGCACCCGCCAGTTTGTTGTTCAGAAAAGAGGGGAGCGGTCCGGAGACCCTCGGGTCTCCGGGCGGGTGCGGGCGGCAGCCCGCCAGTGCGGTCAAAATCATGCCGTCACCTCGGCAATGAGCTGATCGAGCCTGCGTCGCGTCAGCCGCCCCACCGGTCGCCCGTCGACCAGACCGGCCGGGGCAACGGCGCACAGGCCGAGGCAGTGGACGGCACGCAGCGTGGTGCGGCCATCGTCGGTGGTGTCCTCGAAGCCGATGCCGAGGGCCGCTCGGGCGCTGTCGGCCAGCCGGTCGGCACCCATGGACTTGCACGCCTCCGAGCGGCACAGCGTCAGCACATGATCCCCGGGCGCGGCGCGGCGGAAGTCCGGATAGAAGCTGACGACGCCGAACACCTCGGCTCGGGACAGCCCGAGCGCCTCGGCGATGATCGGCAGCGCCGTCTCGGGAATGGCGCCGAACTCCGCCTGGACGGCGTGCAGGATCGGCAGCAGCGGCCCTTCCAGTCCGGCATGGTCGGCAAGGATGGCGTGGATGCGCGCCGCCTCCGCAGCGGAGGCATGGGGCTTGGTCATCGGGCGGCTCCCTCGCGAAGCCCGGAGCTGGACGGTTGCCGCCACTCCGGAGGATCGGATCTTTTTGTGCGAGGATGGGAGCTTCCGGCGGCGGGATCAACGGCCCCGCAGCTGTTTTTTCAAATCGGTCGAAAAAGAAAGAGGCGATTGCACGCGGCGCGGGAAAAATCGCCAAAAAGGCGAGCCCCACAAATCGGCGCCCGTGCGGATTTCAGGGGTGGGACGAGGCATAGATCATCCAGAGTATGAATCGCGTCAGCGGGGCTGGAAATGAATTTGGGGGCGACCGCCCCCAAAAGCCCCCGTCCGGAAGGCGCAGCCTCCCGGACCCACCAGATTTTTCGTCAAAAAATGAGCGGCTGCCCGCCGATCAGCTCTGCTCCAGCCGGCGGATGATTTCGTCCAGCTGTTCCAGCGAGCCATAGCGGATGCGCACTTCGCCGGCGCCGGTCGGGCGGTGCTCGACGGCGACCTTGAGGCCGAGGCCATCCGAGAGGCGCTTTTCCAGCGCCCGGGTGTCGGCATCCTTGGTGGAGGTTTCGCGCACGACACGCTTGACCGCCTTCTTCACCGGATCGGCGGCGAGCGCTTCCACATCGCGCACGCTGAGGCCCTGGGAGACGGCACGCTCGGCCAGCGCCTCCGGCTCGGTCGCCGTCAGCAGCGCCCGGGCGTGACCGGCCGAGAGGCGACCGGCGACCACATGGGCGCGCACCGGCTCCGGCAGCTTCAGCAGGCGCACGGTGTTGGCCACATGGGCGCGGCTCTTGCCGATGCCGTCGGCAATCTCGCTCTGGCTGAGGCCGAACTCGGTGGTCAGCTGCTCGTAGCCCAGCGCCTCCTCGATCGGGTTGAGATCGGCGCGCTGGACATTCTCGATGATGGCGAGCGCCAGCGCTTCCCGGTCATCGACCTCGCGCACGAGGACGGGCACATCGTGCAGCTGCGCCGCCTGGGCCGCCCGCCAGCGCCGCTCGCCGGCGATGATCTCGTAGCGGCCGGCCTCGAAGGGCGAGGGGCGCACGAGGATGGGCGAGACGATGCCCTTCTCCTTGATGGAAGCGGTGAGGTCCGTCAGGTCCTCTTCCACGAAGGTGCGGCGCGGGTTGCGCGGGTTCGGCGCGACATGCTCGATCGGCACCCGGCGGAAGGCCCGGGCGGTGGCGGCATCGGGCGTGTCGCCGGCCGGCAGCGCTGCCGCAGCAGCAGCCATGGCAGGGGCGGGGGCAGCAGCCGGCGCGGCGGCGGGCGCGGGCGGGGCGTTGATTTCGCCGAGGAGCGCGGCGAGACCGCGGCCGAGCCGCTTGCGTCCGTCATCGATCATGTCGAACCATTCCTGCTGAAGAGGGAGAACAGCGGGCGCGGCCGGCCTCAGGCCGCCGACGCCACGATCTGCTTCTCGCGCTGGATCACTTCCGAGGCCAGCCGCAGATAGGCCTGGCTGCCGGTGCACTTCAGGTCATAAAGCAGCGCCGGCTTGCCATGGGACGGCGCCTCGGAGAGCCGCACATTGCGCGGGATGACGGTCTGATAGACCGTATCGCCCATGGTGGCGCGCACATCATCCACCACCTGGGTGGAGAGATTGTTTCGGGCATCATACATGGTCAGCACGATGCCCTGAATGGCGAGCCCCGGATTCACCCCCGCCTTCACCTGGGAGATGGTCTCCAGCAGCTGGCTGAGACCCTCCAGCGCGAAGAACTCGCACTGCAGCGGCACCAGCACCGCGTGCGCCGCCGTCATGGCGTTGAGGGTGACGAGGTTGAGGGCCGGCGGGCAGTCGATCAGGATGTAGGTGAAGAGCGGGGGCGCCGCGCGGCCGGCCTTGGCCGCGGCATCGTCGGCCTGCAGGGCGTTGCGCAGCCGGTGCAGCCGGTCCGGCTCGCTGGCAATCTCCAGATCGAAGCCGGTGAGATCCCGGGTGGCCGGGGCGATGAAGAGGTTCGGCACGGCGGTGGCCACGACCGCCTGGGCCAGCGTCGCTTCGCCCACCAGCACGTCATAGCTGGTCAGAGTCCGCTCGGAGCGGCCGATGCCGAGGCCGGTGGAGGCGTTGCCCTGGGGATCCAGATCGAGAATGAGCACGGTCTCGCCGATGGCAGCCAGCGCCGTGCCGAGATTGATCGCCGTCGTCGTCTTGCCGACGCCGCCCTTCTGGTTGGCGATCGCCAGAATGCGGGGGAAGGGGGAGGACAGGCTCATCGCGAACAACCACCTCGGGTCTGGTAGGGACGCGGGCGCGACGCGGCCCGGCGCCTTTGAGGAGACGCGGAACGCCGCCCGCGGATCCCGGAAACGGGATCGGAACGCGGACGAACGAAAACCAGGAGACCCGTTCCGGGCCTCGACTCCCGGGCCTCAGCGAACGGCGGAGCGGGGCTCGGCCGTGCGGATCCGCACGAGACACGCCTCCGGATCCGTCCGGCTCTCCACTTCTACCAGATCGAGAGCCCAGTCGGCATCGGCGATCTGCTTTTCGTGCGCGAAATCCCGGCCCTTGTGAAAGACGGCAACAGTGCCCGTCGCCATCAGCGGCCGCGCCAGCCGCAGAAGATCGCCGAGGGAGGCCAGCGCCCGCGCCGTCACGGCATCCACCGGACCGGCAATCGCGCCGATTGCGGCTTCGATGCGCTCGGCATGGATGACCACCGGCAGCCCGCATTCCCGGGCGACAGTGCGCAGGAACTGCGCCTTGCCCCCCTTGGACTCGATCAGATGCACCTCCGGCGTCAGACCGCCATCGCCCACCTTGTCGGCCAGAAAGGCCGCGATGACGAGGCCGGGAAAGCCGGCGCCGGAGCCGAGATCGACGATGCGGCGGGCGTCTCCCAGCAGCGGCATGATCTGGGCGCTGTCGGCAATGTGCCGCCGCCACAGCTCCGGCAGGGTGGAGGGCGCCACGAGGTTCTTGGCCTTCTGCCACTGCACCAGCAGCTCGGCATAGCGCGTCAGCCGCGCCGCGACCGTCTCGGACACCGGCAGCAGGGCGCGCACGGCAGAAATATCGTCGGCCTCGATCGTCTCACGCGGCATGTCGGGTCTCGTTCAGGCGGCGCTTCAGATGCGCCAGCAGCAGGGTCAGGGCGGCGGGCGTCAGGCCGTCGATGCGCCCGGCCGCGGCCAGGGTTGCCGGGCGGATCATCTCCAGCTTGGCGCGGGCCTCGTTGGAGAGGCCGCCGACGCCGGTGTAGTCGAAATCTGCGGGGATGGGGATGGCCTCGTCGCGCTTCAGCGCCGCCACGTCGCGGGCCTGCCGTGCCAGATAGACGGCATACGTCGCCTCCGTCTCCATGGCCTCGCGCACCCAGCCCGGCGCATCGGAGAGCTCCGGCCAGATGGCGGCGATGCGGCCAAAATCGACATCCGGCAGGCTGAGGAGATCAAAGCCGGTGCGGCGCTGGCCATCCTGATTGAGCTTCAGACCATGTCCGGCGGCTTCCGGCGGCGTGAGGCTGAGGCCGGTCAGCCGGGCGCGCGCTTCCGCCAGCGCCGCGGTGCGTGCCGCAAAGGCCGCCCGCCGGTCCGTGCCCACGATGCCAAGCGAGAGGCCCAAAGGCGTCAGCCGGTCATCGGCATTGTCGGCCCGGAGCGACAGCCGGAACTCCGCCCGGGAGGTGAACATGCGATAGGGCTCGGTGACGCCCTTGGTCACGAGGTCGTCGATCATCACGCCGATGAAGGCGGTGTCGCGCCCGATGGTCACCGGCTCCGCGCCGCCCGCCCGCCGCGCGGCGTTCAGCCCGGCCACGAGCCCCTGCGCGCCGGCCTCCTCATAGCCGGTGGTGCCGTTGATCTGGCCGGCGAGGAACAGCCCCGGCACCTTCAGCGCCTCCAGGGTCGGCGCCAGCTCGGTCGGGTCGACATGGTCATATTCGATGGCATAGCCCGGCCGCAGCATCACGGCCTTTTCCAGCCCGGGGATGGAGGCCACCATCAGCCGCTGCACATCCTCCGGCAGGGAGGTGGAGATGCCGTTGGGATAGACCGTGGGATCATCGAGCCCCTCGGGCTCCAGAAAGATCTGGTGGCCGTCGCGCTCGCCGAAGCGGACGATCTTGTCCTCGATGGACGGGCAGTAGCGCGGGCCGCGGGACGAGATGCGGCCGGAATACATGGCCGAGCGATCGAGATTGTCCCGGATCGCCGCATGGGTCGCCGCCGTCGTGCGGGTCACGCCGCACTGGATCTGCGGCGTGGTGATGCGATCGGTGAGGAGGGAGAACGGCACCGGCGGTTCGTCGCCCGCCTGCAGGGTCAGCGACGCCCAGTCGATGGTGCGGCCGTCTAGCCGCGGCGGCGTGCCGGTCTTGAGGCGGCCAAGCCGCAGCCCGAGGGCGGCGAGCCGGGGCGAGATCCCAAGCGACGGCTTCTCGCCCATGCGCCCGGCCGGATAGCTCACCTCGCCAATATGGATGAGGCCGTTCAGGAAGGTGCCGGTAGTCAGCACCACGGCGCCTGACGAGAGCCGGCGCCCGTCGGCCAGCACCACGCCGGCAACCCGGCTGCCATCGACGAGGAGGTCCGCCGCCTCGCCCTCCACCACGGTCAGGCCGGGGACCGCGGCGATCGCCGCCTGCATGGCCTGGCGATAGAGCTTGCGGTCCGCCTGGGCCCGGGGGCCGCGCACCGCCGGTCCCTTGGAAGCGTTGAGCATGCGGAACTGGATGCCGCCTTGATCCGCGACGCGGCCCATCAGCCCGTCCAGGGCATCGATCTCTCGCACCAGCTGGCCCTTGGCCAGACCACCGATGGCGGGGTTGCACGACATGACGCCGATGGTCTCGGCCGAGAGTGTGACCAGCGCCGTGCGCGCACCGGCCCGCGCCGATGCCGCCGCTGCTTCACAGCCCGCATGTCCGCCGCCCACGACGATGACGTCGAAGCCGGAGACGGGAGCGGATGCAGGGGGCGACGTCATGGCGGGTCCTCCCGGAAAGGCCCGGGCCTCTGAAAGACAGGAACGGCGGAGAACGTGTTCCCTTCCTGTAGCCGACGCCGGGAAGGGGGTCAAAGAAAAGCAGGGCTCCGGCCCCGGATCTCTGTTTCACGTGAAACGCGGCAATCCCGGGGCAAGGGCCGGGAGAGGAGACACGAAAGCGAGCGCCGTGATTCAGATCCCGGCCGGCTGAATCGCGTCGACGATCGCGCCAAATCAGGATCGGCCGACATCGCGATATACAGCATGCGCGCGCGAAGGTGGGTGTGGGGGTGGCGCGGTGGGGGCGCGGGTCGGGGTGCTTGATTCACGTTGGGTGAGCCGTCGGGCGATTTGGTATTCAAAAAAGTGGGGTGCGGGTTTGAGTGCTAACAATTTGAGATAATTTCGGTTCTTCGTCTGGAATGAGATTGGGTGGCGAATTTCTTTTGGGGTCGGGCGGATCGGTGTTGACAGCCTGCGTGGGTGCCCTTATACCCCCGCTCACACCGACGGCGGCGACGCTGCTGCCGACGGCGGGCTGGTTCGTC
>JBOGCN010000036.1:0-18130 GCA_050689115.1 Segnochrobactraceae bacterium EtOH-i3
TCGTGCCCCCGCCATCAGAGGCGGTGGCTCACCAGCGGCTCACGCACACCCAGCCGCCCGGCACCAGACGCCAGCCGCCCGGGGCCTGCACCCAGCGGTCCGGGGTCCAGCGGCAGCCCTGGCGGGCCGGACGCCACGAGCCCGGGATCCACACCCAGTTGCCCCGGCGCCACGACCAGTAGCCCTGGGTCCAGACCTGACCGGGGCGCATCGCCCGCGGCACCGGCTCATGGCGCGGCGGCGGCGGCGGGCGGCGCACGATCATGCCACCGGAGGACGGCGGCGGGGGCGGCGGGGCGCCCCAGCCCGGACGGGGCTGGGCGCTGGCCAGTGTCGGTGCGAAGCCCGATGCGCCCGCGAGCACCGCGAGCGCAAGGGCGGCGGCCTTGCGAATCATCATGTTAACTTGTGTCCCCTGCAGTTGGATCCGGGGCCCGGACCGGGGCTCCCGGGAGCCGATTGCAGATCCCGCGCGTGTCGAAGCAAGCGCCGGATCTGCCTGTCATCAGAAGCGGGCTGCGGTCCACGTCCCGCGCTCCTGACCGTCTCTGGCGGAGGCCGGCATCCGGGCCGGTCTCCGGTCGTCCCTTCGCGGAGCGGTTGTCCGGTCGGGAGAAACCCGTCCGGCCGTCCTCCGGTTCCGGCCGGCTGCCCGAGAGGCCCGTCCGGGGCGCTCGCGGTTCTGGCTGGATTGGGAGCGGGAGACCCGGCCCCGCACTGGCCGGAAGGGGGCTCCCCTCCGATCCCATCCCGTGCAGCCCCCGAGGGCGGGAATAAGGCGCGTCACACCCCTTGACGCAGCGCCCACCCCCGGGCGAAGACGCTGGCCAACCGGCGCCAGGAGGTCCTCGCGAGCCTTAATCCCGCGCGCCTTAATCAATCGCTACCGCCCCGACAGAGAGAGCACACCCGGATGGGCTTCAAATGCGGCATCGTCGGCCTGCCGAACGTCGGCAAGTCGACCCTCTTCAACGCGCTGACCAAGACCGCGGCGGCACAGGCGGCCAACTATCCCTTCTGCACCATCGAGCCGAACACCGGCGAGGTGGCGGTGCCCGATCCGCGCCTGACCCGTCTTGCCTCCATCGGCAAGTCGCGGGAGGTCGTGCCGGCCCGCCTCACCTTCGTGGACATCGCCGGTCTGGTGCGGGGCGCCTCCAAGGGCGAAGGTCTCGGCAACCAGTTCCTCGCCAACATCCGTGAAGTCGACGCTATCGCCCATGTGCTGCGCTGCTTCGAGGATGGCGACATCACCCATGTCGAAGGCCGCGTCGATCCGGTGGCGGACGCCGAGACCGTCGAGACCGAGCTGATGATCTCCGACATGGAGAGCCTGGAGCGCCGCGTCCTGCCGCTGCGCAAGAAGGCCCAGGCTGGCGACAAGGACGCCAAGGCCCAGGTGGCGCTGATGGACGCGACGCTGGCGCTGCTGCGCGATGGCAAGCCCGCCCGCGAGCTGAAGGTGGATGCCGAGCAGGAGCGGGATTTCCGCATGCTCAACCTGCTCACCTCCAAGCCGGTTCTCTATGTCTGCAATGTGGACGAAGGGTCGGCGGCCACCGGCAACAAGTTCTCGGCCGCTGTCGAGGAGATGGCGAAGCGCCAGGGCAACGGCTCGGTGGTGATCTCGGCCGCGATCGAGGCGGAAGTGGCCCAGCTCTCCAACGACGAGCAGGCGGAGTTCCTGGAGACCCTGGGTCTCAGCGAGCCGGGTCTCGACCGGCTGATCCGCGCCGGCTATGCGCTGCTCGGCCTCGCCACCTATTTCACCGTCGGCCCGAAGGAGGCCCGCGCGTGGACCATCCACAAGGGCATGAAGGCGCCCCAGGCCGCCGGCGTGATCCACTCCGATTTCGAGCGCGGCTTCATCCGCGCCCAGACCATCGCCTTTGACGACTACATCGCCTTCAACGGCGAAGTGGGCGCCAAAGAAGCCGGCAAGGCCCGCGACGAAGGCAAGGAATATGTCGTCCAGGACGGCGACGTCCTGCTGTTCCGCTTCAACGCGTAAATCTTGCAGACCGGGCGGGCCTTTGGGTCCGTCCGGCTTCCATCCGCTTTCGGGCGGACACATAAAAAAGGCCCCGCCGGACGCTTCCGGCGGGGCCTTTTTTATGTCAGCGGGGAGGGGACCCGGGCCGCGAGGGGCCGGGTCCCGAAAGGAGCGCTCAGCGCTGCTCTTCCTCGTCCTCGGCGACGTCCTCGCCTTCGGCGCCTTCCTCTTCCTCGACCTCGAAGACGAAAGCGTCGTCTTCGCGGACCGACAGGTCCTCACCGGCCATCTGCCGCTCGGCCTCATCGGCGCTGCGGGCGACGTTCACGGTGATGGCGACCTCGACCTCCGGATGGAGGGCGATGACGATCTCGTGCAGGCCGATGGTCTTGATCGGGTGCTCAAGCAGCACCTGCGAGCGCGACACCGCAAAGCCGGCATCGGTCAGCGCCTCGGAGATGTCGCGCGGCGACACCGACCCGTAGAGCTGACCGGTCTCGCCGGCCTGACGGACGACGATGATGGTCACGCCTTCGATGCGCTCGGCAACGGCGGTGGCCTCTTCGCGGCGCTCCAGATTGCGGGCCTCGAGGTGCACGCGCTCGCGCTCGAACTTCTTCTTGTTCGCCTCGGTGGCGCGCAGGGCCTTGGCCCGCGGCAGGAGGAAGTTGCGGGCGAAGCCGTCGCGCACGTGCACGATGTCGCCCATCTGGCCGAGCTTCGGCACGCGCTCGAGAAGGATCACGTCCATGGAATCAATCCTTGGTCCATCTGTCCCGGAGACCGGCGGAAAGGCCGGGCCGGTTAGAGGTCGCCGGCGGTGCGCCGGTGCCCCAGAGGTGCCGCCAGACCCGGGAAGGGACGGCGGCGGGCGGACACGAAACCGGTCCCGGGACGGGATGCGTCGCCGGGACCGGCCTCATGCGTCGGGTCAGCGTCCGGCGGAGCGCCGGACGGCGATCACTTGATCACGTAGGGCAGCAGGCCGAGGAAGCGGGCGCGCTTGATCGCCTTGGCGAGCTCGCGCTGCTTCTTGGCCGACACGGCCGTGATGCGGGACGGAACGATCTTGCCGCGCTCGGAGATGTAGCGCTGCAGGAGCTTCACGTCCTTGTAGTCGATCTTCGGGGCGTTGGCGCCGGAGAACGGGCAGGTCTTGCGACGGCGGAAGAAGGGCCGGCGCGTCGGGAGCTGGGCGATGTCGATCATCGGAAAACCTCGTCAGATGCGCGGGCGGGAATCAGGCTTCGGCAGTGGCTTCTTCGTCGCGGCGCGGACGGCGCTCGCCACGGTCACCACGATCGCCGCGGTCGCCACGCTCACGGCCGCCGAAGCGGTCGCCACCACCGAAGCGGCGGCCGCCGCCCGGGCCGTCATCGTCACGATGACGGCGGTCGTCCCGGTCACGCTTCTGCAGCATCACCGACTGGCCATCCTCGAGCTCGTCGACGCGCACGGTCAGGATGCGCAGGATGTCCTCGTTGAGGCCTTCCTGACGCTCCATCTCGGCGACAGCCGCCGGCGGGGCGTCGAGATTGAGGAGGACGTAGTGCGCCTTGCGGTTCTTCTTCACGCGGTAGGCGAGAGCCTTGAGGCCCCACGACTCGACCTTCGTGACCTTGCCGCCGCCAGCCTCGATCACAGCCTTGAACTGCTCGACGAGAGCATCGACCTGCTGCGACGAGATGTCCTGGCGAGCCAGGAGCACGTGCTCATAAAGGGGCATGTTGCGCCTTTCCTTTGTTGTTCGAACCGGGATCTCACCGGTCTGCCCCCCGCGGCGCGGAGCCCCGTCGACGCCTCAAAGTGGAAAGGCGGTCGTTCGCATCGATGCGAGCGGAGACACCGGAGAACGGGGCGGGCAAGTCGGCCCGGTGCCCTGCCGTCCCGGACCTCCCGCACCTTTTCCTCAAGGGGAAAGGGGGATGTCCAGACAACGACTCTCCGTTCAGCCTCCGGCCGAGCGGGTGCAGCGGCGGTTCTCATAGCGGAAATCCGCCGAAAGGCAAGGGGCAGCCGCCGGATTCGCGTTCGCCGTCTTGACTTCCCCGGCCTGCTTCGTCCTATTCGCGGCGCACGCCGGCCGGTTGCGGCCGGAGGAGGCATCTGCCTTCCGGTTCGGCATGGAACGTCCGGCCGACGGGTGGAGCCGGAACGGAGACGTCCCGTCTCCTTGAGGTCTATCGAGAGCGCGCGCGGGGATTTCGGCCATGAGCATCGCCTTCCTCTTTCCCGGTCAGGGCAGCCAGAGTGTCGGCATGGGCCGGGCGCTGGCAGAGGCTTTCCCGGTCTCGCGTGCCGTGTTCGACACGGTCGATGCCGCGCTTGGCGAAAAGCTCACCGACATCATGTGGAACGGGCCCGAAGACGCCCTGACGCTGACCGCCAACGCCCAGCCGGCGCTGATGGCCGTCAGCCTTGCCGCCTTCCGCGCCCTTGAGGCCCATGGTCTCGACCTGAAGCGCGATGCCGCCTTCGTGGCCGGTCATTCGCTGGGTGAATATTCCGCGCTGTCCGCTGCCGGCACCCTGGACATCGGCGAGGCCGCGCGCCTGCTGCGCATCCGCGGCAGCGCCATGCAGGCCGCCGTGCCGGTGGGGGAGGGCGCCATGGCCGCGCTCCTCGGGCTGGATCTGGACGTGGCCGAGAAGGTTGCGGCGGAAGCCGCCCAGGGCGATGTCTGCCAGGCGGCCAATGATAATGGCCCGGGTCAGGTGGTGATCTCGGGCGCGCGCGCCGCGGTGGAGCGGGCGCTGACCATTGCCAAGACCCATGGCTGCAAGCGAGCGGTGCTCCTTCCGGTGAGCGCGCCCTTCCATTGCGCCCTGATGCAGCCGGCGGCCGACGCCATGGCCGCGGCGCTTTCGACCGCCACTCTCAACGCGCCTGCGGTGCCGCTGGTGGCCAATGTGCTGGCCTCCGCCATCTCCGATCCGGCCGAGATCCGCGCCCGGCTGGTCGAGCAGGTGACCGGCGCCGTGCGCTGGCGCGAGTCGATCCAGTGGCTGCGCGACCAGGGCGTGACGACCTTTATTGAAGTGGGTGCCGGCAAGGTGCTTTCTGGCCTCGTGAAGCGCATTGCCAAGGACGCCGAGGCGATCTCGGTGCAGGATCCGGCCGATGTGGTGGCCGTGGCCGAGCGGTTCGCGCCGGCGTCTGCCTGAGGCGGATTGCCCCGGGGCCGGATCAACGGAATGAACAGGCAGGAACAGGAGCCGACGATGTTCGATCTGAGCGGCAGGACGGCACTGGTGACGGGCGCCAGCGGCGGCATCGGCGGGGCGATTGCCCGCGGGCTGCATGCCCAGGGTGCCATGGTTGCGCTGTCGGGCACGCGGGTTGCGCCGCTGGAGGCGCTGGCCGCGGAACTGGGCGAGCGCGTGCATGTGCTGCCGGCCGATCTGTCCGACCGGGCGAGCGTCGACGCGCTGGTGCCGGCGGCCGAGAAGGTCATGGGTCAGCTCGACATCCTCGTCAACAATGCCGGCATCACCCGGGACGGTCTCATCCTGCGCATGAAGGATGAAGACTGGGACAAGGTGCTGGAAGTGAACCTCGGTTCGGCTTTCCGGCTGGCCCGTTCTGCGGTCCGGGGCATGATGAAGCGCCGTCATGGCCGCATCATTTCCATCACGTCCGTGTCGGGTGTTATCGGTAATCCCGGTCAGGTGAACTATTCCGCCGCCAAGGCGGGCATGATCGGCATGACCAAGGCGCTGGCGCGGGAAGTGGCTACCCGCGGCATCACCGTGAATGCGGTTGCCCCCGGCTTCATCGCCACGCCGATGACCGACGTGCTGACCGACGAGCAGAAGAGCGGCATCCTCCAGGCGGTTCCGGCCGGCCGGCTGGGGACGCCCGAGGAGATCGCGGCGGCGGTCGTCTATCTGGCGAGCGCGGAAGCGGCCTACGTCACCGGCCAGACGATCAATGTCAATGGCGGCATGGCCATGATCTGATATGCCTTTCCGGTCCATCTCCAGCGGGCTTGAGGGCTTCTGGTCAAGGATTGGAAAGTGTGTTAGCAAACGCCGGCCGGGCGGGGCGACCGCGGGTTCGAGATCGGTCCCGGAACGGGGGTGCGGGCTTCGCACGGTCGGGCACAAGTCAGGCGCGGTTTCATCGACCGGCGGCCGTCGGGCTTCTTAGAGCTTCGATAACCCCAGCAAAACCTGCGCCCTGAAGGCCGGCATCCGCCCGGATGCCGGTTGCGGATTTATCCAGTCACGTTCTCGGACAGAGCACGTCGAAGCGAATTGAGGAAGCGAGCATGAGCGATATCGCGGAACGCGTGAAGAAGATCGTTGTGGAGCACCTTGGCGTTGAGCCGGAGAAGGTCACGGACGGCGCCAGCTTCATCGACGATCTGGGCGCGGACAGCCTGGACACCGTCGAGCTCGTCATGGCGTTCGAGGAAGAGTTCGGCGTCGAGATCCCGGACGATGCGGCCGAGACCATCCTGACGGTCGGCGATGCCGTGTCGTTCCTCGAGAAGAACGCCGGCTGAGGCGTTCCTTCACGACCGAAGACGGCCGTTCCGCGGCCCTTGGCTTGCGACCTCGGCGGGTGGGTCGGCTCCTCAAGTGGAGCCTGGTCCCCGGCGGGGTCGTCCGAGGGAGTCTGGTCATGGTGTGGCCAGATCGGGTCCGGCCGGATCTGAAAGACCTATAAGACAGAAGAAAAGCGAGTCGCTCGCATGACTCTGAGACGCGTTGTCGTCACGGGCCTCGGGATGGTGACCCCGCTGGGTAGCGGTGTTGATCACACGTGGCGCAAGCTTCTCGAAGGCGCTAGCGGCGCGCGGCGGATCGAACGTTTCGACGTCAGCGACCTGCCCTGCCAGATCGCCTGCCAGGTGCCGCGCGGCGATGGCACGGACGGCACCTACAATCCCGATCAGTGGATGGAGCCGAAGGAGCAGCGCAAGGTCGACGAATTCATCGTCTTCGCCATGGCCGCTGCCACCCAGGCGCTGGCCGATGCGGACTGGGCGCCGTCGACCTATGAGGACCAGACCCGGACCGGCGTGCTCGTCGGCTCTGGCATCGGTGGCCTCATCGGCATCGAGGATGGCGCCCATGTGCTGCGCGATCGCGGTCCCCGGCGTCTGTCGCCCTTCTTCATTCCCGGCCGGCTGATCAATCTGGCCTCGGGCTATATTTCCATCCGGCACGGTCTCAAGGGGCCGAACCATGCGGTGGTCACCGCGTGCTCCACCGGCGCCCACGCCATCGGCGATGCGGCGCGGCTGATCGCGCTGGATGATGCCGACGTGATGGTTGCCGGCGGGACCGAATCGCCCATCGGCCGTCTGGCGCTGGCCGGCTTTGCCGCCTGCCGGGCGCTCTCCACCGGCTTCAACGATCGTCCCGAGCAGGCCTCGCGTCCTTATGACAAGGATCGTGACGGCTTCGTGATGGGCGAGGGCGCCGGCGTGGTGGTTCTGGAAGAGCTGAACCATGCGCTGGCCCGCGGGGCCCGCATCTATGGCGAAGTGGTCGGCTACGGCATGTCCGGCGACGCCCATCACATCACCGCGCCGGCCGAGGATGGCGATGGCGCCTTCCGCTGCATGAGTGCGGCGCTGAAGCGGGCCGGCATCTCGGCCGCCGACATCGACTATGTGAACGCCCACGGCACCTCGACGCCCCTTGGCGACGAGATCGAGCTGAATGCGATCCAGCGTCTGGTCGGCAATGCCGCGGCGAAGCTCACCATGTCGTCCACCAAGTCGGCGGTCGGGCATCTGCTGGGTGCCGCCGGTGCGGTAGAAGCGATCTTCTCGCTGCTGGCCATCCGCGATGGCGTGGCGCCGCCGACCATCAATCTCGACAATCCCTCCGTCGAGACGCCGATCGATCTGGTGGCCAACACGCCGAAGCAGATGCCGATCCGCACGGTGCTGTCCAATTCCTTCGGCTTCGGCGGCACGAATGCCTCGCTGGTGTTCCGCGCCTACGACGCCTGACGGGACCGGCTGGTCCATGTCCGATCGACGGCCCGCGTTCTGCCTGACGGCTGCGCGGGCCGTCCTGTTCCCGGGGCGGGGCTGGAGATGCCCGTCGCTTCGGTGTTCACATGAACGGGAGGCCTGAAGGGTGAGCGACGAGAAACCGACCGACGA
The DNA here is from genome assembly GCA_050689115.1 of Segnochrobactraceae bacterium EtOH-i3. Lineage (GTDB taxonomy): Bacteria > Pseudomonadota > Alphaproteobacteria > Rhizobiales > Segnochrobactraceae > JBBSSF01. Next base: position 8,118 of record JBOGCN010000036.1, read on the forward strand.
GACCGGGGCCTCCGTGAAGGCGACGGGCGGAGCGGACGGAACGCCGCCGTCTGCGACCGAGGGCGCGTCCGCGCCGCCGGTGCAGGTGCCCGAGCCCCTGGTGCGGCCCCATGTGGAGCCCCGGGAGCCGCCAGCGTCGGCGACGCCGGCGGCCAAGCGCTCGGATCAGGCCCGCAGCCCCGTGGTCCGCTTCTTCAGCGGCCTGTTCACCCTCGCCCTTCTGCTGGTGATGGGTGTCGGTGCACTGTTCTATTTCGGTCGCGAGGAATTCGTCGCGCCGGGGCCGCTGGCTCAGGATGCCATCGTCGTCATCCCCTCGGGCAGTGGTGTCGAAGGCATCGCCAGCACCCTGCAGGGGCGCGGCGTCATCTCCAATTCGTGGTTGTTCATCGCCGCGGCCCAGCTGTCGGGGGATTCCGCCCGGCTGAAGGCCGGCGAGTTCGCCTTCCGCGCCGGTGCCTCCATGCGCTCGGTGATGGCGACCATCATTTCCGGGCAGGTGGTGCAGCACACCCTCACCATCCCCGAGGGTCTGTCGTCGGCCCAGATCGTCCAGCGTCTGAACGAGGATCCGGTTCTGGTCGGCTCGCTGACCACCATCCCGCCGGAAGGCTCGCTGCTGCCGGAAACCTATCTGTTCGTGCGCGGCACCACCCGCGCCCAGATGGTGGACCGCATGCAGAAGGCCATGACCCGGGCGCTGGATGAAGCGTGGGCGGCGCGGGATCCGGCCCTGCCGATCCGCGACAAGCGCGAACTGCTGGTGCTGGCCTCCGTCGTGGAGAAGGAAACCGGCGTTGCCGGCGAGCGCCCGCGGGTGGCGGCTGTGTTCGTCAACCGGCTGCGCAAGGGCATGCGGCTGCAGTCGGATCCGACGATCCTCTATGGCCTCTATGGCGGCTCCGCCTGGACCCAGGACCGCAGTGCCATCCAGCGCTCGGAAATCGACCGGCCGAACCCTTATAACACCTATCAGATTGCCGGCCTGCCGCCGGGTCCCATCGCCAATCCGGGCGAGGATGCCCTGATCGCGGTTGCCCGGCCGGCGGTGACGGCGGAGCTGTTCTTCGTGGCGGACGGCAGCGGCGGCCATGTCTTCGCCGTGACACTCGACGAGCATCAGCGCAATGTCGCCCGGTGGCGTGCGATCGAGCAGCAGCGCCGGGCCGGGCAGGGGGCAGGACAATGACGAACGTACCGGCCAGCATGACCGGCTTCGCCCGCAGCTCCGGCACCGTTAGTGCCGGCGGCTGGGCGTGGGAAGTCCGCTCCGTCAACGGCCGCGGGCTTGATCTGCGTCTGCGCCTGCCGCCGGGGCTCGATGCGCTGGATCCGGCGCTCCGGGCTGCCGTCAGCGCGCGCTTTTCCCGCGGCACCCTGAATGCCACCCTGACCCTGGATGTGGCGGCTGCCACCGGGGCGCTGCGCATCAATGCCGCCGTGCTCGATTCGGTGATTGCCGCCATCGAGACGGTGCAGGCCCGCCTGGATACGGTGCCGCCGACGCCCGAGGGCATTCTGGCCCTGCGCGGCGTGCTGGAGCAGCCGTCGGCACTCTCCATCGACGACCTGACGGATACGGACCGCGCCGCTCTGGTGGCCGGCTTCGCCGAGGCGCTTGATGGTCTGGTGGCGGCGCGGGCGGCCGAAGGACGGGCGATTTCGGCCGTCGTTCTCGGTCAGGTCGATCGGGTGGCGGCCCTCGTGGCGGATGCGCGCACCGCCCCCGGCCGTCGTCCCGAGGTGATCGCCGAGCGGCTGGCCGCCCAGGTGCGTCAGCTGATGGCGACCGATACCGGGCTGGATCCGGCGCGGCTGCACGCCGAGGCGGTGATGATCGCCACCCGGGCCGACATTCAGGAAGAGCTGGACCGGCTGGACGCCCATGTGGCTGCTGCCCGCACGCTGCTTTCCGGCGCCGGACCCGTGGGCCGCAAGCTCGATTTTCTCGCCCAGGAGTTCGGGCGGGAGGCCAATACCCTGTGCGCCAAGGCCGGCGATGCCATGCTGTCCGCCCTCGGGCTGGAGCTGAAGGCAGTCGTCGACCAGATGCGCGAGCAGGTGCAGAATCTCGAATAGCAAGGGGCACCGAATCCCATGGCCGCTTCCCATGATCCCGCTGGCCTGCCGGACCGGGGTTTCATGATCGTGCTGTCGTCGCCGTCCGGCGCCGGCAAGTCGACCCTCGCGCGGCTCCTGATGGAGACCGAAAAGGAGCGGCTGGGGCTGTCGATCTCCGTCACCACCCGGCCGCGCCGGGCCAGCGAGATTGATGGCGTGCACTATCGCTTCGTCTCGGTGCGCGAGTTCGAGCGGCTGCGGGACCATGGCGACCTGCTCGAATGGGCCGAGGTGCACGGCAATTTCTATGGCACCCCGCGCGAGCCGGTGGACCAGCAGCTGGCCGCCGGCCGCGACGTGCTGTTCGACATCGACTGGCAGGGCACGCTTCAGCTCTATGAGGCGGCCCGGGAAGATGTCGTCTCCATCTTCGTCCTGCCGCCATCGGCGGCGGAGCTGCGCGCCCGGCTGGAGCGCCGCGCCGAGGATGCGCCGGAGGTGATCGCCAAGCGGCTGCACAACGCGCGCACCGAGCTCGGCCACTGGGTCGAATATGATTATGTCGTGGTGAACGACGATCTCGACCGCGCCTTTTCCGGCATCCGCGCCATCCTCGCCGCCGAGCGTCTGCGCCGCGCCCGCCGTCCGTCCATCGGCGTGTTCGTCGACCGGCTCTGCGACGATCTTTGACCGTACCGACCTGCGGCATCGCCTCGCAGGTCGCCGCTCTGCCCTCACTGTGTCTCAATTCGGCAACAATGTCGTATTCGGGTGACACCCGACGCCGCCGCGATTCTGTTTCGCGTCTGGCGGGAGCACAGGAGCGGACATGTCGATCAGCACCGGGACCATGCCGGATCCCCCGGCCGAGCGCGCCCATGAGCGCGCCGATCGCCGGGTGCGCGTGATCGGCAATGTCGCGGCGGTGCTGGCGCTGATTTCGGTGACGGTGACTTTCGTCGTGCTGACCGGGCTCACCCCGGTCGCTCCCACCGTCGGCATCGTCGAGGCCGCGATGGCGGTCAACGGCGTGATTGTGGCGGTGCTGCTCGGCACCATCATCTGGGACGTGCGCACCCTCGTCGTCGCGCGCTGGCGCGGCCGGGCGGGCTCCCAGCTCCATGGCCGCATCGTGGCGCTGTTCAGCGTCATTGCGGTGCTGCCGGCGATCCTCGTCGCCATCCTCGCCACCATCACCCTCAGCCGCGGTCTCGACCGCTGGTTCGAGGATCGCACCCGCGGCATCGTTGATAATGCGGTGGCCGTCGCCAACGCCTATGTGCAGGAACATGCCGGCGTGCTGCGCACCGATCTGGTGGCCATGGCGCTGGACATCAACCGCGCCAAGCCGGTGTGGGAGCGCGACAATCCCCGCTTCGACTCCTTCTTCCAGGCCCAGGCCTCCATCCGCCTGCTGCCGGCGGCCTATCTGGTGCGCAGCGACGGCACGGTGATCGCCCGCACGGTCTATGATCCCGAGCGCCGCATCCGCATGCCGCCGCCGGACGCCCTGAAAGGGGCGACCTCCGGCAAGCCGGTGATGATCGCGCCGGGGGATGCGGATCAGGTCGGCGGCATCCAGAAGCTGGATGCCTATGACGATCTCTATCTCTATGTCGTGCGCAACATGGACCGGCGGGTGACGGACTATCTCCGCGTCGCCCAGGAAGATGCCAACGCGTACAGGGACATGGAAGACAGCCGCATGGGCGTGCAGGTGGCCTTCGCCCAGGTCTATGTCGGCATCACCCTGGTGCTGCTTTTGGCCGCCTCCCGTTTCGGCATGGGGCTGGCCAACCAGCTGGTGGCACCGATCCGGCGGCTGATTTTTGCCGCCGATCAGGTTGCTCACGGCAATCTCTATGCCCGGGTGCCCACGGACCGGCGCGACGGCGACCTTGCCCATCTGGGCGACACCTTCAACGCCATGACCGGCCAGCTGCGCAGCCAGCGCGATGACCTTCTGGCCGCCAACGACCAGATCGACCGCCGCCGCCGCTTCACCGAGGCGGTGCTGGCCGGTGTCACCGCCGGCGTCATCGGCGTCGACGAGCACGGCACGATCTCGCTGGTGAACAGCTCCGCCCTCTCGCTGCTGGGCGTCGAGGACGACACCGGCCTCGTCGGCCAGCCGGCGGGCGAGGCGGTGCCGGAACTGGCGGGCCTCATCTCCGGGGCGCTGGAGGAGGGGGCGCGGCCGCGTCAGGGTGAAATCAGCCTGGTGCGCGGCGGGCGCGAGCGCATCGTCGTCGTGCGCACCACGGCCGACCGCTCCGGTCGGCGGGCGCCGGGTCTGGTCGTCACACTGGACGACATCACCGATCTGGTTGCCGCCCAGCGTACCAGCGCGTGGGCCGATGTGGCTCGCCGCATCGCCCACGAAATCAAGAACCCGCTGACCCCGATCCAGCTGTCGGCCGAGCGCATCAAGCGGCGCTATGGCAAGCGGGTGGAGGATGACCGTGGCGTGTTCGACCAGTGCATCGACACTATCGTGCGTCAGGTCGGCGATATCGGCCGCATGGTGGACGAGTTCTCCTCCTTCGCCCGCATGCCGAAGCCGGTAATGGCCGAGCGCGACCTGACGGAGGCCGTGCGCGAGGCGGTGTTCGTGCAGTCCGTCGGCCGGGCCGATGTGGAAGTGAAGACGGTGTTCGACGAGCAGCCGCTGGTGGCCCGCTTCGATCACCGGCTCATCACCCAGGCCGTCGCCAATGTGGTGAAGAACGCCGCCGAGGCCATCGAGGCGGTGCCCGAGGATCAGCGGGGGCCGGGCCTTGTCGAGGTGCACGTGCACCGCGAGGGCGACGGGCCGATGGTGATGATCGACGTCATCGACAATGGCATCGGCCTGCCGGCGGAAAATCGCCAGCGGCTGCTGGAGCCCTACATGACCACCCGGGAAAAGGGCACGGGTCTGGGCCTCGCCATCGTCGGCAAGATCATGGACGAACACGGCGGCCGCATCGAGCTGCTGGATGCTCCGGCGGTGGCCGAGGGCGGACGGGGCGCCTGCGTGCGCCTGGTCCTCAACATTCAGGGGGGGCAGCCGGGCGTCGTCGAGCATGACGCCGGATCCGGCAGCCGGATGCGGGCGGCGCTGGCCGCCCGGGGCCCCGAGGCGTGACAGGATCCGCCGGCCCCGCGCGGGCTGGCGGACGAGAACAGGACGGACCGGCCCCCGCCGGTTTCCGCTCCGGGCAGCCCAGGGTGGCGCCCGCGGGTGATCGGTCGGGGCAACGGTCGCAACAGGAAAACCGGACGGGAAAAGATGGCGCACGACATTCTGATCGTCGACGATGAAGCCGACATCCGCGATCTCGTCGCCGGCCTGCTCGATGACGAGGGCTATGGCACGCGCACGGCGGGCTCCGTGGACGAGGCGCTGGGCGCCATCGCCCGGCGCCGGCCGTCGCTGGTCTATCTCGACATCTGGTTGCAGGGCAGCCGCATGGATGGGCTCCAGCTTCTGGACGCCATCAAGAAGGATCATCCGGACCTGCCGGTGGTGATGATCTCCGGCCACGGCAACATCGAGACCGCCGTCTCCGCCATCCGGCGCGGCGCCTATGACTATATCGAGAAGCCCTTCAAGGCCGATCGTCTGGTGCTGGTCACCGAGCGGGCGCTGGAAACGGTGACCCTGAAGCGCGAAATCCGCGCCCTCAAGGAGCGCGCCACCGAGGGCGGCGACCTCGTCGGCTCGTCGGCCGCCATGACCACTCTGCGCAACGCCATCGAGCGCGTCGGTCCCACCAACAGCCGCGTGCTCATCACCGGTGCGTCCGGAGCCGGCAAGGAGCTGGTGGCGCGTGCCATCCACGAGCGCTCCCAGCGCCGCACCGGGCCGTTCGTGGTCATGAATGCGGCCACCATCACGCCGGAAGCGATGGAAGAGGCCCTGTTCGGCGTCGAGGCCGGGCCCGGCCGCAACCGGCGCGTCGGCGCGCTGGAGGAGGCCCATGGCGGCACCCTCTATCTCGACGAGATCGCCGACATGCCGCGCGAGACCCAGAACCGCATTTTGCGGGTTCTGGTGGAGCAGAGCTTCAACCGCGTCGGCGGCTCCACCAAGGTGCAGGTGGATGTGCGCGTGCTCTCGTCCACGGCGCGCGACATCGAGAGCCAGATTGCCGAGGGCGGCTTCCGCGAGGACCTGTTCCACCGCCTGTCCGTGGTGCCCGTGCGGGTGCCGGCGCTGGCGGAGCGGCGCGAGGACATCGGCGAGCTGGTGCAGCACTTCATGGACCAGATTTCCCGCTCCACCGGCCTGCCGATCCGCAAGCTCGGCGATGACGCGCTGGCGGTTCTCCAGGCCCATGACTGGCCGGGCAACATCCGCCAGCTGCGCAACAATGTGGAGCGGCTGATGATCCTGACCCGAGCCGACCCCGAGGCCGTCATCACCGCCGATCTGCTGCCGGCGGAAGTGGGCGCCATGGTGCCGGCCCTGCCGACAGGCACCGGCGGCGAGCACCTGATGGCCATGCCGCTGCGCGATGCCCGCGAAGTGTTCGAGCGCGATTATCTGAAGGCGCAGATCGGCCGCTTTGGCGGCAACATCTCGCGCACGGCGGAGTTCGTCGGCATGGAGCGCTCGGCGCTGCACCGCAAGCTCAAGTCCCTCGGCATCGCCTGATCCCCCGGTTTTCCGGGATCTGTCTCGCCGCTGCCCGCGTCTGCGCCTCCCGCGCGGGCGGATGGGCGCGGCCCTCTTTCGGAGGTGCGTGCGCGTGTCCCGCATTGCCTATGTGAATGGCCGCTATCTGCCGCACCGCGCGGCCTCGGTGTCCATTGATGATCGCGGCTATCAGTTTGCCGATGGCATCTATGAGGTCTGCGAGGTTGCCGGCGGCTGCCTGATCGACCCGACCCGCCATCTCGACCGGCTCGACCGCTCGCTGGCCGAACTGCGCATTGCCGCCCCCATGGGCCGGGCCGGCTTCCTGCTGCTGATGCGCGAGATCGCCCGGCGCAATCATGTGCGCGACGGCCTCGTCTATCTGCAGGTGAGCCGCGGCGTGGCGCCGCGCGATCATGGCTTCCCGGTGCCGCCGGTGAAGCCGGCGCTGGTGGCGACGGCGCACGCCATCGACCCCGCCGTGGGCGAGGCCCGGGCGGCGCGCGGCGTGGCCGTCATCTCCCTGCCCGACGAGCGCTGGGCCCGGGTGGACATCAAGACCACCAGTCTCACCGGCAATGTGCTGGCCAAGCAGGCGGCCCGGGATGCCGGAGCGCACGAGGCGTTTCTGGTCGACCGCGACGGCTTCGTCACCGAAGGCGCCTCCACGAATGTGTGGATCGTGACAGCCGACGGCGCCCTCGTCACCCGGCCGGCCGAGCGCGGCATCCTGCGCGGCATCACCCGCACCACCCTGATGGACGTGGCCGCCGGCCTGCAGATCCGGGTGATCGAGCGCCCCTTCACCATCGCCGAGGCCCAGGGCGCGGCCGAAGCCTTCCTGTCCTCGGCCACCCAGCACGCCATGCCCGTGGTCTCCATCGACGGCGTTGCCGTCGGGGATGGCCGTCCGGGCCCGGTCGCCCGGCGTCTGAGGGCAACCTTCCGGGAGTTTGCCGAGCAGGTGGCGGTGTGAGGTGCGGATGCCCGGTGCGGACGCCGGGGCACATCGGGCGGGGGAAGCCCGTACCCGCGGCACCGCCGGGGGCAGTGTGCACGATCGCGTCCGGCATTGTTGCAAGCCGGACGCGCGCGGCGGCCGTGTTGTCCGGGAGGCGGGTGGTGGTTTGACGGATCCGCAAAGTTTCCGCAAAGTCGGGTAAACCTGCGGCTATGCCTGTCGCAGGCAGCCAGAACGTGCGCTTCTCCGTCTCCCTCCCAGAGCGGAAAGCCAAATGCGGGTCGAAGGCCCCGGCTCTGACAGGACCGGGACCGCCGGATAACAACCCGGCCAATCCAATGGAGGCCACGGGTGAAAGAAACGAAGCAGATAACGCTCCCCAAGACACAAGAAAAAATCACGATCCAGAAGCCGGCAAAACCCGCTGCCGCTCCTGCCGAGCGTCCCCAGAACCTTCAGGATACTTTCCTGAACCATGTTCGCAAGGCGAAGACGCCGCTGACGATTTTCCTCGTCAATGGCGTCAAGCTGCAGGGGGTGGTGACCTGGTTCGATAACTTCTGTGTGCTCCTGCGTCGCGACGGGCATTCCCAGCTCGTTTACAAGCACGCCATCTCGACGGTCATGCCGAATCAGCCGGTGCAGCTGTTCGAGCCGGGCGAGGACGCCTGAGCCAAACCATAAGAAAAGGCCTTTGCTTGAAAGAGCATCCTGACGAAAAGTCTTCGCGCGGCGCCGGGCGTCGCGCGGAGGCGGACACCGAGCCCCGCAACCGCCCCGAAAGCGGGTGGACCCGGCCGGTGCCCACCAAGGCGATCGTGATTGCTCCCGTGCGCGTGGGTCCGCGCGGGAGCCGCGAGCCGCTGCCCGATGGCGAACCGTCCCCCGTGCGCTCTCCCGAGGCACGGCTGGCGGAAGCCGTCGGCCTGACCGAAGCCATTGATCTTCAGGTGGTGCGATCCTTCATCGTCCGCCTCAATGATCTGCGCCCGGCCACCCTGTTCGGCACCGGCAAGGTGGACGAGATCGCCGAGATCGTCGCCACCGAGGAAGCCGAACTGGTGGTGATCGACCATGCGCTGACCCCGGTGCAGCAGCGCAATCTCGAACGCGCCTTCAAGGCCAAGGTGGTCGACCGGACCGCCCTCATTCTGGAAATCTTCGGTGCCCGCGCGCGCACCCGGGAAGGCACGCTCCAGGTGGAGCTGGCCCATCTCACCTGGCAGAAAAGCCGGCTGGTGCGCACCTGGACCCATCTGGAACGTCAGCGCGGCGGCTTCGGCTTCCTCGGCGGCCCCGGTGAAACCCAGATCGAGGCCGACCGGCGACTGATCCAGGAGCGCATCAACCGCATCGAGGCCGATCTCGAGGACGTCAAGCGCACCCGCGCCCTGCACCGCAGCCAGCGCAAGAAGGTGCCGCATCCGGTGGTGGCCCTTGTCGGCTACACCAACGCCGGCAAGTCCTCGCTGTTCAACCGGATGACCCGGGCGGACGTGTTCGCCAAGGACCTGCTGTTCGCCACCCTTGATCCGACGCTCCGCCAGATCCGTCTGCCCCATGGCGGCGATGCCATCCTGTCGGACACCGTGGGCTTCATCTCCGACCTGCCCACCCATCTGGTCGCCGCCTTCCGGGCGACGCTGGAAGAGGTGGTGGAGGCCGATCTCGTGCTGCATGTGCGCGACATCAGTCACCCCGAGACCGAGGCCCAGGCCGCCGACGTCGCCGAAACCCTGCACCTCCTCGGCATCGACGCCCGGGATCGCAACCGGGTGGTGGAGGTGTGGAACAAGGTCGACCTGCTGCCGGAAGAACGCCGCGAGAAGCTGCTCGCTCCCCCGACGAGCGAGGGCGCCCCCATCGCCGTCTCGGCGCTGACCGGGGAGGGGGTCGACCGCCTGCTCGACCGCATCGAGCGCCACATCGCCCGCGACCGCCGCACCCTGCGCCTCGCCGTGCCCGTGACCGAAGGCCGCCTGCTGGCCTGGCTGCACGCCCACACCGAAGTGCTGGAGCGACGCGACACCGACGAGGCCGTCTGGCTGTCGGTGCGGGTGCCGGAACGGGCCGCTGAGGAACTGGTGCGCAAGGCCGGCCGCTTCGTGCGCGGGTGATCCTCGCGCGCGTTGCAAAGGCTCCTCTGGACGCCTCCTCTAGTGTCTCTGGTCGTGTAGGCGGGCTGCCGCCCGCACCCGCCCGGAGACCCGGGGGGCTCCGGACCTCTCCCCCTTTTTTCTATAAAAAGAAAACTGAGGGGGATGCGGGGAGCTGTGCTCCCCGCGGGGCTCGGGGCAACGCCCCGAAGTCATCGCGCATGCCCGGCGCGTAAAGGACATCGGAATACCAAAGGATCCTTTTCAAGGATCT
>JBOGCN010000037.1:0-13168 GCA_050689115.1 Segnochrobactraceae bacterium EtOH-i3
GCGCAGATACCGCTTGAAGCCGCGATAGCCGACCTTCGCCACGCTGTTGGCCGCCAGCACCGCAGGGAGGGCGCCGTGCAGGTGATCGGCCGCCACGTCGGTGAAGTCGCCGGCCGTGGTCGTGTCCGATTCCTGCACCTTGGCCGTGAAGTTGCCGGATCCGACGATGGCCCCGGTGTTGACGACGAAGGCCGCCGACCCGAAGCCGAGGAGGTCGAGGGCGGCGCTGGTGACGGTGGCCGTCTGCACGGCCGGGGCGATGGCCGGAACCACGCCGATATTGTGGGCGATGTCGCGAAGCATGGGGCGATCCTCAGGAAGCGGTCATCTTGAGCTTGCGGAGAGCGGCCGGCATGACCATGCCGCCACCCACCCGGCGCCGGGCGTGGAAGCGGATCAGGCCCTTGCCGGCCTTGCTGTAGGGGTCGCGCAAGATGCTCATGCCCACCCGGTCATAGATCCGGTAGGCCGTGCCGAAGTCGCCGAACAGGATCGGCGTCTCGCCCGAAGCAACGTCCGGCATGTCGACGGCTTCCACCACGGGCCGGCCGAGCAGGATGGAGGGCTGGCCCGCCTGATAGCTGGGCTGCCAGAGATAGTTGCCCTGTCCGTCCTTCAGGGTGCGGACGATGCCGGCCGTGGTCGAGTTCATCAGCCAGGAGCCCGCATTGCGGTACTGGGCCGGCAGCGCATGCATGATCTTGATGAGGCTGTCGGGCTGGATGGTCGTGGCGTGGCCGTTGGCAACCTCGGTGACGCCCGATGCGGTCAGGAGGCCGAGGGGCTTCTTCGCGCCATCCCCGAGCATCAGGGCCGTCGCCTCGATCACGCCGAACTGTTCGGTCAGGGCGCTGGTCACTTCGCCCTCGACATTCACCCCGGCGTCTTCGAGAAGACGTTGCGAGATGTCGACAAAGCACGCCAGCTCATGGGTGGTGATCTCGAGCTGGCCGAAGCTCATGGTCGTTTCGTCACGGTCCTCGTCCTCGCCCACCCATCGGGCAGTCGGAACGGAAGTCCGCTTCGGGATGATGATGGACGGCGCGCCGATGGAGCCGACACGGGCAATGGACCGGATCGGGCTGAACTCCACGAGGTCCTTGAGGATCGCGGCCGAGACTTCCGGCGGGGCGAAATAGCCGCCCGCGGTGTCGTCCCCCACGATGAGGGCGCGAGTTTCGTCGGGAACCATGCGCTCGACACCGGTGCGCAGGTAGCTGGTGAAGGCCCGGCGCTCGAGCGGCACTTCGCCCGGCGCCGGATTGCCGCCCGCCGGCCGGTTGGCCCGGGTCTCGAGGGTGGCGAGGCGCTGTTCCAGGGCCGCGAGGCCGGCGAGGCGCTGTTCGGCTCCGGCGCGGAACTCGGTGAAGCCGGTGCGCAGTTCTTCCACCGTGCGGGTGGCCGCGATGACGGGATCCTCGGGGGGCGCGGGATCCTCGGGCGCGGAACGGGTCAGGAGGTCGGTCATGCCTTGTCCTTGTGGGTGATGAGGGCGCACCGGGCCTGCCGGCAGGCTTCCGCGAGGGAGGCGAGACGGTCGGGCTGGGCGCGGACGTTGGTGATGCGGGCGCCGCCGGCAGACGGCAGGCCCACGATGCTGATTTCGGCCAGGTCAATGTCGGTGATGGTCTGGATGCCGTCCCGGCCGCGCTTGGCGGCACGCACCCGGAAGCCGATGGAAAGGCCGTTGAGCGCGCCGGCCTTCAAGAGCACGAGAGCTTCCTGTCCGCGCCGGGTGTCGGTGATGATGCGGCCGGTGACGGCAAGCCCCCTGTCATCCTCGCGGATGTCCGACCACACGCCGACCACTTCGGCCGGGTCGTGCATCCACAGCATCAGCGGGCGGGTGCCGGCGGCGCGGTGCTCGGAGAGGGTCTTGCGGAAGGCGCCCCGGGAGACGATCTCGCCATGCGCCGTGGCCTCGTCGAAGCGGGCGGCATAGCCCGAAAATTCGCCGGTGCTGGCCGGCTCGAATCGGAAGTGAAGGTCGCGGTGCTGCATCACACGCCCCCCGGCCGGAAGCGGGTGCGGTCCGCCGCGAAGGCGTCAACCTGCTGTTCGATCCACGCCACCTTCAGGAGGCGCGCGACGTTCCGGTGCCCGAACGACAGCCGGCCGGCGTCGGTCTCCGGCAGTTCCCAGCCGATCACGCACCGGGCGAGCATGTCGATACGGGCCGCCTCCCGGTCCGCGAAGGACACGGTGCCATCCGGGCGGGCGGCATCGGCCAGCCCGTCCATCAGGGCGATGCGGGCGCGGCGCTGCACGTCCCCATCCGGGCCAGCCACGAGAAGACGGATGCCCGTCGGTGTGCCCTCGAAGGGATTGATGATGTCCAGCCACCGGCCTTTGTCCTGATCGGCCAGATTGGCGAAGATGTCCTCAAGCTGCATCGTCGGCAGCCTCCGGGGTTTTGGGGGTTTTGAGGGTGCCACCCCCGGGCGTCTCGGGGTTGATCGCGGGGTTCTGGTAGGTCTCGCCGCCCGGATAGGGGCCGAGGCCGAGCCACTCGCGCCCGGTGTTGGCGTTGATGACCTTCGCCGCGATGAGGGAGTTAATGGCCGTCGCGCGGGTCGCGAGGTCGGCCCGGGTCAGGTCGTCCCGGTCGAACAGGAACCGCCGGGTGCGCCGCTCCTCGCGCGTCAGCAGCGCCCGGCCGAGAGCCGCTTCGATGGTCTTCAGCCAGGGCTCGAGCGTGTAGGTGAGGAATTCCTTGCCGGCCTGTTCGGAGTTGCTCCAGGTGGCCCGGTCGAAGTCGAACAGCAGCGTTGGCGACACCCGGAAGGCCCGGGCAATCTCGAGGATCTGGAACTTCCGAAGCTCGAGGAACTGGGCGTCCACGCTGGAAAGCATCAGCGGCGAGAAGGTCGCCCCATCCCAGAGGATCGCGGTCTTGCCGGTCTTGTCGGCGCCGTCATGGGCAGCGCGCCAGGCGGCAATCATCGCCTTCACGCCCTTGTCGCCGAGCTGCTTCGGGCTGGTGATGACGCCGCCGGGCCGGGCGCCGTTCTCGAACAGCTTGGCCGCGTGCCGTTCCATCATCCGGGCCGCGCCGATGGCCTCGGCCGCCATGCTGAGGGGGCACTTCGCGAAGGGGCCGCGAACATGGATGATGTCGCCGGCCGGCACCGGGCGCCCGTGCAGGCGATAGCTGGGCTCCCCGGTCATCGTGTCGAACTCGACTGTCAGGGCCGAGGGCCGATAGGCGATGATCTCGCGCACCTCGCCGCCGACGCGGTTCACCCACGCCATGCCGCCGAAGTCGTTCGTCAGGGCCGCCATGGTCAGGTCGCGGACCAGTTCCCAGCCGGCCATCCAGTCGTTGGCATCGCCCCGGAGAAGATCCGCCATCGGGTGTTCGACGGGATCGGTGCTCCCGTCCGCCCGGCGCTCGACAACGGCAATGTCCAATGTGGACACCGCCTCGGCAATCACGCGCACGGCGCTGGCCACGGCCGGCACCCGCAGGGCCTCGGCCCCCGAGACCGCGCCGGAGACCAGCGGGCCACCCGAGAACAGGGAGAGGAGCCAGTCGGGCGGCGCATTCACGCTGCCCTCGGCCGGAGCCTCCCCGACACCGGGTTCGGTGCGGGTCTCGATCGGAACAGGACGGGGGGAGAAGGGCCACAAGCGCATGACCGGAGGATGCGCTGATAGCCAGAAGAACAGAACTCGGACACTCTGGGCAAGAGAGGGTCGGTTACGGCCTGAACAGCTTCATCAGTTCTTCCTCACAGGCGCAGAACTGGCCGGCCACCTTCTTGACCGGGGACCCCGGTAGCTTCGAGAGGGTGCGGCGCACGAAGTCTTCGGACCGGCCGATGCGCCCCGCGATGGCGGCAGCCCCCCACAGGATCTTCGGCCCCCGGGCCGGAGCGGCAGCCTGAAGGATCCGGTCAGCCCGGGCAGGCGTCAGAGGGGGGCGGGTCATCGGGGCACCTCCGGGATGCTGAAAAACAGTTTCTTGCCGTCGCGTTCGATCACGGCCTGACGATCGGCCAGCACCACCACGGCGCCGCCGCCGATCTCCCAGACCAGCCCGCCGATCCAGCCGCGCGGGGCCTCGAACAGATGCTGCACCGGCCAGCCGAGACGGGCGGCAGCCGCGCCCCACTTGTCGAGGAAGGCGCCGGCATCGTCCCGGGCCTGCATCCATCGCGTGTGGTCGATGCCGACAGGCGGGCCGGCCTGCATGTGTGCCCATGCCGCGGCATAGACGGCGGGCACCCCGCCATCCTCGGCAATCGCGGCACGCTCGGGGGTATCGAATTTTGGCGAAATGGGGGGGACCCCCACCCTCAAAACCTTCAAAACCTCCTCGTCAGGGGTTTCGATGGTTTTGAGGGTTCCAGACCCCACCGTTCCAGAATTTTTCTGCCACTCCCGATACCGGTCCATCCACTTGGAGGTCATCACTTTGCACCTCCCGCCAGCTTCGGGTTCCAGATGAACTCCTCGGTCCGGCGCCCGCCGACCGGGCCGGGTTCCACAGCCTTGGCGCGAATATGGTGGGTGTCGGCCAGAACCTTCAGGGCCGCGTCAACGGCGCCCCGATCGGACAGGCCGGCCCATGCCTTCTGGTGAACATCCCGCGCCCGGAACGGGGCCGGCAGCGCATCCCGGCGGGCGAGGATCAGCTTCGCCCCGGCCTCGGCCGCATGGCTGCCGGAGGCATAGAGCCGGAGCGCATGGGGTTTCAGGTACTCGACGAACGCGATGGCCTTCCACAAGGCCGCCTCGGTCACATGCTCGAAGGCACCGTCGATGAGAGCGAAGACGAGGGCCAGAGACGTGACGGTCTTCTGCATCTTCAGGAAGTGGGCCTCGACAGCCTCGGGATGCCGGCCGGAGCGCACCTCATGCTGAAGCTCGGTCGTCCATTCCGCGAACAGCACCTGGGCGCCGGGCGTGAAGCGCAGGCACACCGGGTACCCCGTCGCCGCCGAGGCGATGGCGTCGAGGGCGCGGAAGGTGTCGGCATAAGCCCGCATGGCCGCCGGGTCCGGGCCACGGTCCCGCCACTGCCAGTCAGGGGCAAGGTCCGGCCAGACGGTGAGCTGAAGCCTCTGCATCAGCCCGTCCGCCGAGGCCCCCGTGACGGCGCCCCGCACGATCGGGGCAATCCGGGCCGGCTGCACCCCGCCCACAAGGGAGAGGGTCGCCATGCCGATCTCGACCGTGCCCCGGCCGATGCGGTCATAGATGAAGGAGGAATCGCCGTTGAAGGCTTCCAGGTAGAAGGCCCGGTCCACCTGAAAGTCCTCGCTCTCCAGCTTGGCGAGGAGGCCGGGGAGTTCGTCCCGGATCATCAGGAGGCCGCGCGGGTTCTCGTTGAGCAGTTCCCCGAGCTTCTCGACAGTGGCATCGTTGACGATCAGCCGGCGGCGCACCGGCTGTTCCACGTCCACACGCTGGGCGTCGGCGATGATGTCCCGGGCGGCAGCCTTGTCACCGGCCTTGACCTTCACCTTCGCGGACTTCTTGGCCTCTTCCAGTGCCAGCTTGGCGACTTCGGCAGCCGCCTCGGCCTGGGCCTTCTCCGCATCGAAAAGCTCCCGCGCCTCCTTCTCGAGGGTGTAGAGCGGCGAGAGCGCATATTTCAGGGCCGGGCTTTTCATCGCCGAGGGCGGGCCGATGATGGCGCCCCAGAGGTTGGGCGTCACCAGCCAGTCGTCATGCTGTTTCGGATAGATCCGCACCCGGTTGCCCACCAGCGCCCCGCAGGCGCAGAGCGCGCCCACGGCCACGAAGTCGGGCGGGCATTGCGTCCGGTCAGCCACGTCGAACACATAGCCCGCCAGCGCATCCGGAAGCATGTCGGAGGCGAGAACCGGAACCGGGAGGAGGCCGCCGGCAAGCGGCTCCGGATCCGGCCAGGGGGCGCCCGTGAATGGCATGAGAACAACCTTGTCCATCAGGCGCTTTTCCTGTTCCGGGCACGGGAAAGAACCGCGTTCCAGTCGTCCCCGTCGCGGTCGGGCTTGGCGACGGTGATCGTCCACCCCGCATCCCGGGCGCGCTCCCCGAGGGCGTTCCCGGCCGAGATGCCGGCTTCATCCGCGTCGATGGCCAGTACCAGCCGGCCACCCCACGGCGGCAGGCGGAACATGCGCATCCCCGAAGTCGAAAGCGTCGCCCACACCGGCCCGTGATCGGGGAGAAGCTCCGCGATGCTGAGGGCCGTTTCGATGCCCTCGGCCACCACCAGCGGGCCTTCGCCCGTCGCCACCCGCACGCCGCCGCCAAGCACCTCCCCGAGCATCATCTTGGCCGGGTCGCTCGAGGTCTTGCCCCGGCCGGACGGGTGCAGGAACGTCCGGTGGATCGCGAAGCCGTCGCCGCCATCGACGCGGGCCACCATGCCGGGCTGATACGTCTCGGAGTTCCGGTGCCAGAGGCGCGGGTGAAAGCGCAGGGTGTCCGGCAGGGCGATCCGGATGTCGCGGTGCCGGAGGTAGGTTTCGGCCAGCGTCCCGGCGATGGGCTGGGCTGCCTCCCAGATGGACTTCGCCTTCGCGGCCTTGCTCATCCGGGCGAGTTCGTCTTCGCGGCGCCGGCGTTCGATCTGGGCCGGCTCCGGGGGGCGGAAATCGCCCCCCTCAAGGCCCCGGAACCGGAGCGCCGCAAGGATGTCCGCGAACGCGCATCCCGCGTGGCAGTGCAGTAGAAGCCGGCCATCGTCGGCTTCGGTGACGGACAGGGCCGGGGTGCGGGTGTTCTGGTGAGCGGGGCAGAAGCACACCCCGCCACGGCCAGACCAGCGCCCGCCAAGGCTCTCGACGATGCGGCGGGCGTCAGTCATCGAGGTTCTCCGGCTTGCCATGGATTTCATGCAGAAGGCCGCGCATCATTTTGACGATCGTCTTCATGCGGATCGCGTACATGAAGGCCGAAATGTCGTAATCGTCGATGTCGTTGATGTTGAGCATCTCGAGGTCTCCTTCGATGAGACGCTCAAGGTGCCAGAGGAGCGAGTCGGCGCCTTCGCCAACCGATGCGCTCTCGGGTAGGCACTTGACGCAGCGGCCGGCCTCGAACACGGCGGCGCGCTCGACCACCGCGATGATGGCGTCCTGAGCCGTATCGTCCGTGCGGAACGCGTTGAAGATGGTGGAATGAATCCCGAAGTCAGACATGGGTGTTTTCCTTGTAGATGTTTGCGAGACGGTCGCGGAACTTCTCGGCCTCGTAGAGGTGTTCGGCGATAAGCTCGAGCAGGCACCCGAGGCCGGTGGTGACGTCGGAGTCATCCACCCCGCGCACCGCGAGCTTGGCCGCAATCACCAGGTCGAGAGCGGCGTCGAAGTGCTTCTCGGCATTCCGGGCAAAGCCGCCAATGTCTTTGAGGTCGGAGGTGTCAGGCATTGGCCTTGTCCTCCCGGGTCAGGCGGAACAGGGTGCGCCACTGCTCATAGACCGTCGAATGATGGTCGATTGCGACTTCAACGATGGAGGACACGGCATCGAGGAGACGAACGATCTCTTTTTCTTTCATGTCCCTGAAGTTCTTCTCCGACAGGGCGTTGAGGGAGAAGAGCGCTCCTTCCATGATGCGCTGCGTTCGTCCAAGCCAGTCGTCCATGTCGAAGACGATGCTTGCGATGTCCGCGTGGCGCGCCTTGTCGTCAGGCATGGCTCGGGCGTTCGCCGGATTGGTGTCCGTCGTCATGGGGGTTCCCTTTCAGGGCTTCATGTTCTACATTGCGCAGGATGCCCCACGTTGGGGGCGAAAGTCAACACCGTGCGCAAAATGGGGCGTCATGACCATCACGGCAGCGCAGTGCCGGGCCGCAAGAGCCCTCATTGAAATGGATCAGGCGACGCTTGCGGTTGCGGCGAACGTGTCGCGGAACACCGTGGTTGGCCTTGAGAAGGGGCAGCGCACACCTAATCCGAATAATCTGGCCGCCATCCAGCGCGCCCTCGAGGCTGCCGGTGTCGAGTTCCTTGAGGGGGGAGTGAAGCTCCGGGGCGCCGACTGAATTTGCCGGAAATGGGGGGCACCCCCACCCCCAAAACCTCTCCCGGCAGGGTTTTGGGGGTGGTGTCGGTGCTGCGCCCACCGTTTCAGAGCTTTTGTCCGCCCCCATCACGCCGCGGTCTCCCGGTTCCGCTCCCACGCGAGAAGATCCGAGAGCTTCCACCGTGTGCAGCGACCGGACAGCTTCACAGGCTTCGGAAAGCATTCATCGTCTTTCGCCCATCCCCAGACCGACGCCGGATGGACGCTATACCGGGCCGCAACATCCTTCACGCACAGGAAGTGCTCAGCCATGTTTGGCCCGACCCCGACGACTTTCTTTGCTTCTGGCATTACACATCCGTCGTTCGTTGATGCATGACGACGAAAGCAGTAGATGGCGCAGAAATGCAAGGGATGAGGCACAGCTATCGGCGGTGTCTTTGCAACTTATGGAAGCACACAGAGCAGCGTGGGAAAGCGCAAACAAACGCAGAACGACGCAATACGACGCAATACGACGCAAAGCGGACTCGCACCCACTACCTACAAGATATGGTGTATCACGAAAATGTGATCGGAATATATGGGGCCAGAGTCGGGATCACCGCCCCTCAAGGAACCGCGCCCACTCGCCCATCACCTCGCGGCGGCGTTCCAGCATGTCTGTCCGCCGGTAAGCCCGCTCCACGTCGCTGCCGCTGGCATGGCTCAGGGCGATCTCGGCCATGTCCCGGGGCACGCCCGTCTCGGCTGCCCAATCCCGGAAGGTAGAGCGCAGCCCGTGCGGCACCGCCGGCCGGCCCGAAACCGGGTCTAGCCATCCTTTCCTGTCAGCGTCCAGTTCGGCGCGGTGCATCTTCCTCATCACGGCCGACAGGCTCATGTCCGACAGCGTGCCGCCCCGGGGAGCCGCGAAGATGTAGGGGCTGCCCTCCATCACGGGCAGGGCCTTCACCAGGGCGAGCGCCGCATCGGACAACGGCACCCGGTGATCGCGCTCCATCTTCATCCGGTCTGCCGGCACCGTCCACATTGCCCGGTCGAGGTCCAGTTCGCCCCATGTTGCCAGGCGGACTTCGCCGGAGCGGGCTGCCGTGAGAACCGCGAACTCGAGCGCCCGTGCCGAGGAGCCACCCCGCTTGCGCAGGTCGGCAAACCATGCAGACGCGTCCGCCAGGGCAACGGCCGGCTGGTGCACCACCGTCGCCACCTTCGTGGGCTTCGCCAGGAGCATGTTGAGATTGCCCCGCCAGCGAGCCGGGTTTTCGCCGCTCCGGTGCCCGGCAACCATCGCCCACGCGAGCACCGCTTCGATCCGGCCACGAAGGCGCGAGGCGGTTTCCGTCTTCGTGGTCCAGATGGGTTCCAGCACCCGGAGCACGTCGGCAACCCCGATGGCGCCGACGGTCATGTCTCCGATCACTGGACCGGCATAGGTGTCGAGTGTCGCGCGCCACTGGTACTTGTGCTTCTCGTTCTTGAAGCCAGCAGTCCGATTCGTCAGGAAGGCGTCAACAGCGTCCTTGAAGAGCAGGCCCGGGTGCTGCGATGCCATCAGCGCGCCCCGGGCTGCCTTGCGCTCCTCGACGGGATCGGCGCCCTTGGCGATCTCTTCCTTCAGGGCGCGCGCCTTGGCCCGGGCGTCCGCAAGGGACACCTCAGGGTATCCCCCCAATCCGATCTCGCGGCGCTTCCTGCCCACGACGGTGCGCAGGATCCACGTCCGGCCACCGCCGGGAAGAAGTTGCAACGCCAGCCCCGCAACGCCACCCACGAAGACGAGGTGATTCCCCTTGCCACCGGGGTGCGTCATCCGCTTCACCGCGATGGCGGAGAGTTCGTCCGCCTGCCTCGGCATTTCACACCCTCCATAGCACCCACCATAAAATATACCATGGACAGCGATTGGAGACGACGGGTGACGACACTAAGATTGAGGAAGGCATCGGATCCGCTTGGGTTATTCGACGGGAGGCGACGTTATACAGCGCTATGATGGCGGATACCTCCTCCACCACCTGCCCTTCCCAATCAGTCCCAGGAAGTCCCAAACGCCTTGACGCACAGTGCGCTAGGCGTTTTTTGTTGTCCCAATCGTTCCCATTCTGTTCCAGACAATCCCACGCGGATGCGGGTATGAAAGCGGGTATCGGGAACGGAGGTGCGGGTATCTTCCGGGAGGGGCAATGCTCACCGATATGCAGATCAGAAAGGCGAAGCCTCGGGATGAGCCCTACAGGCTCACCGACGGCGCCGGGCTCTATCTTCACGTCACGCCGGCCGGGGGCCGACACTGGCGCTATCGGTATCGGATCAACGGACGAGAGAAGCTCCTCTCCATCGGCCCCTATCCGGAAATCGGGCTCGCCCAGGCGCGGGAAGCACGCGACGAGGCACGGGGCCTTGTGCGCGCTGGAGAAGATCCTTCGGCCGCCAAGCGGCAGCAGATGGCAATAGCGCGCGCTGCAGATGATCCGGCCACGACATTCGAGGCGATCGCCCGCGAGTGGCATGGCCTGCGGGAAGCCACATGGGCACAAACCCACGCCCACGACGTGCTCCACAGCCTTGAGCGCTGTGCCTTTCCCCAGCTGGGGCAGCTTCAGATCCGGACGATTACCGCGCCGAAGGTGCTGGAAGTCCTCCGTCCCATGGAGGAGCGGGGGGCTGGCGAACTGGCCCGCCGCGTGAGGCAGCGCATGTCCGCCGTATTCGTTTATGCGATTGCATCCGGCCGCGCCGAAGCGGATCCGGCGGCGATCGTGGCAGGCGCCATGGCGCCGGTCCGCAAAGGACGACAGCCGGCCGTCACCTCGCTGGACAAGGCACGCGAGATCCTGATCCGACTGGAGGACATGCCTTCCCATCCCGTCACACGACTGGCCGTGCGCTTCCTAGCCCTCACGGCCCTGCGCCCGGGAACACTGGTAAGCACCCCATGGCAGGAGCTGTCTGACCTCAGCCCCCGGACACCCACATGGATCATTCCTGCAGCGCGCATGAAACTGCGTCTGGAGCGCAAGGATGATTCCCGTCATGATTTCGCCGTTCCCCTTCCCCTTCAGGCTCTCGAGATCCTGACCCTCACCCGGGCCTTCACGGGGCGTGGCCCGCTTGTCTTCCCCAATAGCCGCGATCCCGGACGCCCGATGTCGGAAAACGCCATGGGCTATCTGCTCAATCGCGCCGGCTATCGAGGCGTCCATGTCCCCCATGGATGGCGTGCCACCTTCTCGACCATCATGAACGAGCGCTTCCCCGCCGACCGCCAGGCGATAGACCGGATGCTTGCGCATACTCCCGAGAACAAGGTGGAGGCCGCCTATAATCGCGCCGATCACATGGAGCGGCGTCGGGAGCTCGCCCAGATCTGGGCTGACCTGCTTCTCGAAGGCGTGCCACCCGTCCGGCTCGATGGCCCCCGAAAATGAGAGCAGGTCTCCCGAGCGTTCATCCGCCCCTCACGGCTTCGGCCCGAGGGGTGGAACGGCCCAGTGCCACATCTTGAGGATCGCTTCGCCGAGCGCGCTCATGCCGACGATGACGCCGGCAATCAGGACGATGGACCAGCGCACGAACCGGCTGACCGTCGAGATCGCCGACACCCAGCGGGTGCCGTCGCGCAGCATCGAGACTTCCTCGGGGCGCAGCTCCGTCAGCCAGGCCCGGGTCTCGGGCTTCAGGTCCTCAAGGAAGGTGACGATCTCCGGGGAGACCGCCGGCGACGGCGCTTCGGAAGCAGTCATCCTCAGCGCTTCTTCGCCGCACGCCGAAGGCGCACGGTCACCTGACGCCACAGGATCGGGCCCAGCACCGAGGCGATGCCGAGGATCCCGGTCCATTCGGACTCGGTGGTCCAGCCGCGGGCAATCAGGATGCCGCCAACAGCAACCATGATCTGGCGAATCGTCTGCCAGGTCAGGGGCTCGGTCGCATCCACCGGATCGGGATCGGCCATGAGATTCTCCAGACATAAAAAAGCCCGCCGGCGGCGGGTCGGGGAAGGTCAGGATGCGGGAAGATGTCAGGCGAGCCGGTCGAGCACTTCCCAGGTGAGCGCCCCGGTGATGCCGTCCGGGATGAGGCCGTGGGCAGACTGGATCGCCCGCACCGCGGCCTCGGTCCGGGTGCCATAGTCGCCATCCACCGTGAGGGGCGCGATGCCGGGCGGGGCATGGCCGGCGGCGATCACCGCATTGACGAGACGCTGCAGGGCCCGCACCTCCTCGGGGTCAGAGTCTCGCCGGGTCTCGTAGCGCAACAGGCTGCGCACCGGAGCGTCACCGTCGGCCGAGGCGATCGCAGCTGGCACCGCCCCGCCACGGCCGAGACGGCCGGTGGCATCAAGATTGAGCACGGCCCGATAGTCGAACACCGGGCAGGCCTTGGCCGAGACCTCGCAGTGCCCGTGGACGGTCAGGCGACCGGCGTAGGCGGTGCCGATCTCCCCGGCCAGCGCCCGGAGGCTGGCGAACTGCGCCGTGGTGAAGCGGTCCCGGTCAAGGCCATGCAGGCAGATGGCGATGGTGCCGGTGTTGTGTCCGGCCTGTGCCGCCGGCACCAGCTCCAGCGACCGGCCGGGCTGAATCGTGCCATCCTTGCGGATGAAGAAATGATAGCCGACATCGGCCCAGCCATTGGCCCGGTGCCACTGACGCATCACGGCGACGTCGTCATGCTCCGGCCGGTCGGAGGCGGAGCAGTGCAGGAACACGCGCGAGACCGTGCGGGCGGGGCGGGTGAAGGTCATGAGATGTCTCCAGACATAAAAAATCCCGCTCGGAAGCGGGCCAGGGTGGATGGTTCGGGCGGGCGCCACTACTCGGGCGGCGTCCAGTCCTCCGGCAGGGTCTGGACGCCGGCCGCCAGTTCCGCGCCGGTCAGTTCATCCTCGTCCCCGTCGGGAATGATCAGCGCCGCCCGTTCGTCGGCCGGATGCACGCGCCAGCTCCAGCGGTGGGTGGTGACGCTATCGCCCGCCCCGGGTGTCCAGGCGGCGCGCGAGCGGGCATCGGCCGCGGCTTCGTCGGGCAGGATCAGGAACCGGGTCATGTCAGGGTCTCCACCAGCGCCGCATCAAGGGCCGCCGCATCGGGATTTGCCCGCGACAGCACCAGGCAGCCGAGCCGCCCGGCATAGAAGGTCACCTGCCCGGAGATCGTGCCGATGCTGGGAAGAGCAAAGCTGTCCGTCGCATCCATGGCA
>JBOGCN010000038.1:0-12021 GCA_050689115.1 Segnochrobactraceae bacterium EtOH-i3
CAGACGCCCCCGACAACCCGGGCGCCGTCACGCCTCGCGGAAGCGCACGGCCAGCATTTCGCCGCGGGCGCACAGCACGCCGCCGGCACTCAGCGTCAGGCCCACCGTCGTCTTGCGGCCGTCGATCGCCACACAGGTGCCCTCGATCACCAGCTCGACCCCGAGCGGCGTCGGGCGCAGATAGTCCACCTTCAGCGATCCCGTGACATAGCGGATGGCCGCTCCGCCGTCCCCCATCTCCCGGCCTTCGGCCCGGTAGGCGAAGGCCGCCGCCGAGGCGGTGCCGTGGCAGTCGATCAGCGACGCGATCATGCCGCCATAGACATGGTCCGGCACGCCGCCGCTGAATTTCGCCGCCGGCGCGAAGCGGGCGATGGTGCCCTCGCCATTCCAGTAGCTCTTCAGGTGCAGGCCATCGGGATTGCTGCGGCCGCAGCCATAGCAGTGGCTGAACGTCTCGGGATAGAAATCCTGAAAGGCCATGGACATCTGCATGTCTCCGATTATCCGCATCCTTTATCGAATCCGGACCTAGCGGATCGCCACCGCCGCGACAACCTGCGATCCTGCCGCGGACCGCCGATTCCCCCGCGCGCATGGCCGGGAACGCGGCTATAAGATTTGTAATCACGAATCGGCCCGATATTTGCCGCGGGGCCGGTCGCGCCCGTGCCCTGACATCCGAGGATGGCTCCCATGTTCCAGAACGCCGAAGTCTTCATCAATGGCCGCTTCGAGCCGGGCGAAGGCGCGCCGGAGCCGGTGTTCAACCCCTCCACCGGCGAGAAGATCGCCGATCTCGCCACCGCCTCCCTGCCCCAGGTCGAACGTGCGGTGGCAGCGGCCGAGGCGGCCTTTCTCGTCTGGTCGAAATTCACCCCGCGCGAGCGCGCCCGGGCGCTGCTGAAGATCGCCGACCGCATCGAGGCCGAGGCCGAGACCTTCGCCCGGCTGGAATCCACCAATGTCGGCAAGCCCTATCGCTATGTGCTGGGCGGCGAGATCCCGAGCGTGGTGGACTGCTTCCGCTTCTATGCCGGCGCGGCGCGCTCGGTGCCGGGCATTCCGGCCGGCGAATATCGCAACAGCCGCTCCACCTCCATGCTGCGCCGGGATCCGGTGGGCGTGGTCGGCTCCATCGCGCCGTGGAACTATCCGATCCTGATGGCGGCCTGGAAGATCGCTCCGGCCATTGCGGCCGGCAACACCGTGGTCATCAAGCCGTCGGAGCTGACGCCGCTCACGCTGCTGAAGCTCGCCCAGATCCTCGCCGAGATCCTGCCGCCGGGCGTCGTCAATGTGGTCACCGGCAATGGCCCGCTGGTCGGCAATGCCATCATCACCCATCCGAAGATCCGCATGGTCTCGCTGACCGGCGACATAGGCACCGGCCGCAAGGTCATTGCCGCGGCGGCCGCCACCATCAAGCGCACCCATCTGGAACTCGGCGGCAAAGCCCCGGTGATCGTGAAGGCCGATGCCGACATCCCGCGCCTCGTCGACACCCTGAAGGAGGCGAGCTTCTACAATTCCGGTCAGGACTGCACCGCCGCCTGCCGGCTCTATGTGGAAGCCTCCGCCCATGACAAGGTCGTCACGGCGCTGGCCGATGGCGTCGCCGCCATTCCGTGGGGCGAGGCGGATGCGGCCAATGTCGATGTCGGCCCGCTGGTCTCCGAGCGCCAGCGCGATCGCGTCGCCGGCTTCGTCGGCCGGGCGCTGGAGGATGGCGCCGAGCTGGTGGCCGGCGGCCATGTGCCGGACCGTCCGGGCTTCTTCCACGAGCCGACCCTGGTGCTGGCCCGCGCCGATGCCGAAATCGTGCAGAAGGAAGTGTTCGGCCCGGTCGTCACCGTCACCCGCTTCACCGATGTGGACGCGGTGATTGCCGACGTGAACCAGTCCGAATATGGCCTCGCCTCGTCGATCTGGACCCGGGACGTCAACGAGGCCCATCGTCTGGCCGCGGCCCTTGCCTATGGTGTCACCTGGGTGAACACCCACGGCGTCAACGCCACCGAGATGCCCCATGGCGGCATGCGTTCGTCGGGCTATGGCTCCGACCTCTCCATGCAGACGCTGCTGGAATATACCCAGGTGCGCCATGTGATGTTCGCGCACTGAAACCCAATTCGGGGGCATCTGCCCCCGACCCCCTTCGCGGGAGGACCAGCCTCCCGCACCCTCCAGTCTCTCAGACAATAAAAAACGGCCGGACCCGCAAGGATCCGGCCGTTTTCCTGTCCTGGGAAGATATTCCGCGCGTCCTTTTCAGGACCTTTGGGCTCAGAGATCGAAGCCGAGGCGCTTGCCGACCGAGAACACGTCCTTGTCGCCGCGACCCGAGAGGTTCAGGACGATGATCTCGTCCTTGCCCATCTTCGGCGCGCGCTTGATGACCTCGGCCACCGCATGGGCGGATTCCAGCGCCGGGATGATGCCTTCGAGCTTGGTCAGCAGCTGGAAGGCGTCCAGGCATTCCTGATCGGTGATCGGCACATAGTCCACCCGGCCGGTCTCGCTCAGATAGGAATGCTCCGGGCCGATGCCGGGATAATCGAGACCGGCAGAGATGGAGTGGCCTTCCAGGATCTGGCCGTCGTCGTCCTGCAGCAGATAGGTACGGTTGCCATGCAGCACGCCCGGGCGGCCGCCGGTGATCGAGGCGGCGTGGCCATCGGGCACGTCGATGCCGTAGCCGCCGGCTTCCACGCCGACCAGCTTGACGCCCTCGTCTTCCAGGAAGGGGTGGAAGATGCCGATGGCATTGGAGCCGCCGCCGACGCAGGCGACGACGAGATCCGGCAGCCGGCCTTCCGCCGCCAGGATCTGCTCGCGCGCTTCCTCGCCGATGACGCGCTGGAAGTCGCGCACCATGGCCGGATAGGGGTGCGGACCGGCGGCGGTGCCGATCAGATAATAAGTGGTGTCGACGGTGGCGACCCAGTCGCGCAGCGCCTCGTTCATGGCATCCTTGAGGGTGCCGGCGCCGGCGGTCACCGCCCGCACTTCCGCGCCCAGCATTTTCATGCGGAACACGTTGGGCTTCTGGCGCTCGACATCGGTGGCGCCCATGAACACCACGCACGGCAGGCCGAAGCGGGCGCACACCGTGGCAGTGGCCACGCCATGCTGGCCGGCGCCGGTCTCGGCGATGATGCGGGTCTTGCCCATGCGCTTGGCCAGCAGGATCTGGCCGAGGCAGTTGTTGATCTTGTGGGAGCCGGTGTGGTTCAGCTCCTCCCGCTTCAGATAGATCCTGGCGCCGCCCAGATATTCGGTCAGGCGGGGGGCCAGCGTCAGCGGGCTCGGCCGACCGGAATAGGTGCGGTTCAGCTCCGCGAGCTCGGCCACGAAGGCCGGATCCTTCTTCGCCGCCTCGTAGGCCTGCTCCAGATCAAGAACGATCGGCATCAGGGTCTCGGCGACGAAACGGCCGCCGAAAATGCCGAAGAAGCCCCGCTCATCGGGGCCGGCGGACACGGTGTTCGGCTTGAAGGTCACGGATCTCACTCGCGTTCTGGACGGCCCCCAAACGGCCGGGGCCGGCATCGGGTATCGGGCGGATCGCGGCCGCCGTCAACCCGCCGGTGCCAGCGCCTCCCGGGCCGCGCGCACAAAGGCGGAAATCAGCGCGGGATCCTTGATGCCCGGGCCGATTTCGACGCCGCTCGACACGTCCACCCCGGTCGGCCGGGTGCGGGCGACGGCCGGGCCGACGGTGTCCGGGGTCAGCCCGCCGGAGAGCAGGAAGCGCAGGTCCTTCGGCAGCTGGTCCAGGATCGACCAGTCGAAGCGGGCACCGTTGCCGCCGGGCCGGGTCGCGCCCTTGGGCGGCTTGGCATCCAGCAGGAACAGGTCGACACACGGCCGGTAAGCCTCCAGCCGGTCGAGATCGGCGGCCTCGGAAATGCCGAAGGCCTTGATGACCGGCACACCATAGCGTGCCCGGATCGCCCGCACCCGCTCGCAGTCCTCATGGCCATGCAGCTGGAGCCGGTCCGGCTGGATGGTCTCGATGATGGTGTCGAGGGTGAGATCATCGGCATCCACGGTGAGGGCGACGATTTCAGCCTTGCCACGGGCACGCTGGGCCAGCGCGCGCGCCGGCACGAGGCCGACATGGCGCGGGCTGGGCGGAAAGAAGACCAGGCCGATCATGTCGGCTCCGGCGGTAACGGCGGTCTCCACGGCCTCGGGCGTCGTCAGGCCGCAGATCTTGACGAGGAACGGCATCGGGGGAAAAGCCCTTCATCGGAGAAAAAGCGGGCGATTTCGGGATCGCGTCAGGGCGCGCACACTGCATGACGAAAAGCCGCGGATCAAGCGCCCGATCGTCATTCAACCGACATGAAAAAAGCCGGCGCCCGAAAAGGGCGCCGGCAGAATGTCATTTTGCACGCTGAACGCGCATCCGGTCGGGTGCACGCGAACCGGGACGACGGATCAGCCGGTGACCTCGTCGGCCTGCTCGCGGCGCTCCTGGGTCTTCAGCTCGTCGAGACGCGGCATCGACATGATGTTGTAGCCGGAATCCACGAAGTGGACCTCGCCGGTGACGCCCGACGACAGGTGCGACAGCAGGTAGAGGGCGGAGCCGCCGACTTCCTCGATGGAGACGGTGCGGCGCAGCGGCGAGTTCTTGCGCTGGTAGTTGAACATTAGCCGCGCATCGGTGACGCCGGCGCCGGCCAGCGTGCGCACGGGGCCGGCCGAGATGGCGTTGACGCGCACGCCCTGGGAGCCGAAATCGCCGGCCAGATAGCGCACGGAGGATTCCAGCGCCGCCTTGGCCACGCCCATGACGTTGTAGTTCGGCATCACCCGGGTGGCGCCGCCATAGGTCAGCGTCACGATGGAGCCGCCCTTGGTCATCAGCGCCGCCGCGCGCTTGGCAATCTCGGTGAAGGAGAAGCACGAGATCACCATGGTGCGCACGAAGTTCTCGCGCGTGGTGTCGGCGTAGCGACCCTTCAGCTCGTTCTTGTCGGAAAAGGCGATGGCATGGACGAGGAAGTCGATGCTGCCCCAGTCGGCGGCCAGCGTCTCGAACACCTTGTCGACGGTGGTCACATCTTCCACGTCACAGGGCAGCAGATGCTTGGCGCCAACGGAATCCGCAAGCGGGCGCACGCGGCGGCCGAAGGCCTCACCCTGATAGGTGAAGGCAAGTTCGGCGCCCTGGTCGGCGAGCGCCTTGGCAATGCCCCAGGCGATCGAATGGTCGTTGGCAACGCCCATCACCAGGCCGCGCTTGCCCGTCATCAATCCCGTCATGCGGGCCCTCTCCTTCAAGCGGCGTCCCGGAAACTGGGGCCGGCTCTCTCATCCGGAGCCCGGGACGCGACGCCGGAACGGAGACGCATCGCGACCGGGACTGAAACCGGAACCGGCAAACGGGGCCCCGGACGTTTCCGCCGGGGCCCCGCGCTCAAGACGGTGATCGGCCGGGCTGCCCCGGCCGGATGCGGATCACAGATCCGGATGGGTCAGCACCAGCGTTGCGTTGGTGCCGCCGAAGCCGAAGCCGTTCGACAGGACACAGCCGAGCTTGGCGTTGTCCACGCGCTCGCGCACGATCGGCATGTCGGCCACGGCCGGGTCGATCTCCTCGATGTGCGCGCTCTTGGTGATGAAGCCGTTCTGCATCATCAGGATGGAGTAGATGGCTTCCTGCACGCCGGCGGCACCCAGCGAATGGCCGGTCAGCGCCTTCGTGGCCGAGATCGGCGGGCACTTGTCGCCGAACACGGTGCGGATGGCCTCGATCTCCTTGAGATCGCCGATCGGCGTGGAGGTCGCATGCGGGTTGATATAGTCAACCGGCGCCTTGACGTCCTTCAGGGCCAGCTTCATCGCCCGCACCGCGCCCTCGCCCGACGGAGCCACCATGTCGTAGCCGTCGGAAGTGGCGCCATAACCGGCGATTTCGGCGTAGATCTTGGCGCCGCGGGCCTTGGCGTGCTCCAGCTCTTCCAGAACCAGAACGCCGGCGCCGCCCGCGATCACGAAGCCGTCGCGGTTCTTGTCATAGGGCCGCGAGGCCGTCTCCGGGGTCGCGTTGTAGTTCGAGGACATGGCGCCCATGGCGTCGAACAGGACCGAGAGGGTCCAGTCGAGTTCCTCGCAGCCACCGGCGAACACGATGTCCTGCTTGCCCCACTGGATCAGCTCGGCAGCATTGCCGATGCAGATGTTGGTGGTGGCACAGGCCGCCGAGATCGAATAGTTCACGCCGCGGATCTTGAACCAGGTGGCCAGCGTCGCGGACGACGTGGACGACATGGCCTTGGGCACCGCAAACGGGCCGATGCGCTTCGGGCCCTTGGTGCGGGCAATGTCGGCCGCTTCCACCACGGTGCGGGTGGAGGGGCCGCCGGAGCCCATGATGATGCCGGTGCGATCATTGGAGATGTCGCCGGCCTCAAGTCCTGCATCCAGGATGGCCTGTTCCATGGCGACATGGTTCCAGCCCGTGCCACCCCCGTGGAACCGCATGGCGCGCCGGTCGACCACATCGGCCGGGTCAAGGGTCGGGGCTCCGTGCACCTGGCAGCGGAAGCCGAGATCGGCATAGCTCTGGGCCCGGACGATGCCCGAACGGGCGTCGTGCAGGGAGGCCAGAACCTCCTGGGTATTGTTGCCGATCGAGGACACGATTCCCATGCCCGTGACGACGACACGTCTCATGCGTGGGCCTCCCGTCGAATGAAGTCGAGGTCCGAAAGGAAGGGGCGCCTGCCACCGCTGGCCCTTTTCCCCGGCGGGCAGTGCGCCCGGTCGGGAAGGAAGGCCACGCGGCAACGATCCGCGCCCCCGATTGCGTGCCGCACATTCTCCCTCCGGCTGCCCCGGCAGGGGAATGGCGCCTCAGTCCCGGCCGCTCCGCCGCTCCCGCGAAGGGGCGACGGACGGCACCGGCACTCAGCCGGCGACGGGCGTCGCGTCGCGGAACAGGCCGACGCGCAGGTCCTGAGCCTTATAGATGGTGACGCCATCGGCTTTCAGCCAGCCGTCGGCGATGCCGAGCACGAGCTTGGAGCGCATGACGCGCTTCAGGTCGACACCATACTCGACCCGCTTCACGTCCGGCGTGACCATGCCGGAAAATTTCACTTCGCCCACCGAGAGGGCGCGGCCACGGCCCGGCGAGCCCATCCAGCCGAGGAAGAAGCCGACCATCTGCCACAGGGCATCGAGACCAAGGCAGCCCGGCATCACCGGATCACCCTTAAAATGGCAGGGGAAGAACCAGAGATCCGGCCGGATCGCCAGTTCGGCCCGGACATGGCCCTTGCCATATTCGCCGCCGTCCTCGCCGATCGACGAGATCCGGTCGAACATCAGCATCGGCGGGAGAGGAAGCTGCGCATTGCCGGCGCCGAACATCTCGCCCCGGCCGCAGGACAGCAGGTCCTCATATTCAAAGCTCGATCGCCGCTCGTCCATCCCCGTCCCGCATCCTTCGCCACGTCCCCGGCGGTGCTCCCGCCGGATGCGACCCTGTTCAGGTCCTTGTTCCCCATCACGGGGGTCTTATAGATCATCCCCGGCAGCACGGCGCCCCCGTGGATCTCCGGATCCGGCCATCGCCCTCCGGCGCACGTGGGTGCGCGCGCGATGCCCGGCCGGTCTCCGCGTCGCCCGCCTTCTAACACAGGCCTTTCGGCTCCGAAAGGGCGCAACCAGGACGCCCCGGCCGGGGATTCGCGCGCCCTGCCGCAGATCCGCCCGAAGCTGCCCCCATACAAATTCCCCTTGCCTTTTTGCGAACGCTTCTTAGTATCTAACCGGAGCCGGGACACAGCCTGTCCGGGGAACCCCATTTCCGACGGGGGGATCCCGGGGACGGGGCCCGGCAATGGCTTCCGGCAGCACCGGACCCGATTTCGGGAGAGGGCTGCCATGAACGCGCGCATCGTGGCCGCCAGCCTCCTTTCCGGGGGTGACGGGGCGGAAGATGTGTCGCAGGATCGACTTGCCCCGGACGCCGGCAGCCATGCCGGTCCGGGAGACGCGCCGGGGATGAGGCTCTGCACGGGCCCGCCGCCGGCGATCAGGGAAGGATGGTGCCAATGAACGCGGACCCGCGGGATCTTCAGGACCGCATGCGACGGGATCGGGTGTCGCTCGCCACGCCGGCGACGCACTATGATCCGGTGCCGATGCTGCGGGCTGCGGGCCTGAGGCCGACGCGCCAGCGGGTGGCTCTTGCCCGCCTGCTCTATGGCAACGGCCCGCGCCATGTCTCGGCCGAGCGGCTGCATGAAGAGGCGGTTGCCGATCGGGTGCCGGTGTCGCTGGCCACCATCTACAACACCCTGCACCAGTTCACCGAAGCCGGCCTGCTGCGCGAGCTGGCCGTGGACGGCGCCCGCACCTATTTCGACACCTCCACCGGCGACCATCATCATTATTTCGTCGAAGGCGAAGACATGGTGATGGACATCCCCGCCGACTCCCTCGCCCTCACCAGCCTCCCCGAGGCCCCTGATGGCATGGAGATCGTGCGGGTGGACGTGGTGGTGCGGGTGCGCCGCAAGCGCTCCTGAGCGCTGTCCATCATATCAAAGATCCTTGAAAAGGACTCTTTGATGTTCCGATGCGAATTTCTCACGTCCTTGGAGCAGATGAGAAATTCTCTGTTCTTCAGACGCGCGGTGCGGTCAGCACTTGCGTATCTGGCATCAGAAGGTGCGGCCGGCGCCCGGATCAGGTGATTCGCAAGAGCGCCAGCCGGCGGCAGGAATGAAAAAAGCGGGCCGTCCGGCATCACCGGGCGGCCCGCTTGCATGTTCGGGCGGGCGCGCTGCCCTCACGGGTGCATGGACTCGTCCGGTGTGCGCGCCTCGATGGCCAGCGCATGCAGGCCGGTGGCGAACTCGTCGGCCAGAAGGTCCATGATCTGGCGATGGCGCGCCACCCGGCTGGTACCGACAAAGTCCGGCGAGACGATGCGCAGACGGAAATGGGTTTCGCCCGCCGCATCCACGCCGGCATGGCCGGCATGCAGATGGGACTCGTCGCGGATCGTCAGATCGGCCGAAGCGAATGCCTGGGACAGCCGGGCGGCGATGCGATCGGCCCGGGTGCCGGTGAGAACTGGGGACATGGGAACTCCGTGTCGGCTCCGGCGCAAAAAGGGGCGGGACGGACATTGGCCGAAGAGGACGGCGGCCGGCGAAGGCGGCCGCAATGAGGCTGGACGCCGCGATTATGCCTCTTTCCGCCGGCAGACAACAGGGTGCAGGATGCATCCGCACGGTGTCCCGGTGCCGAAGCAGACATGCGCCTCCCCCGGCCCCTTTCGTCGCGACGCTCCCCGGCGCCGCGGTCCTCCGTCGAAGACCATGCCGGCTCCCGCATCGGGGCCAGCCCGTTTCCGTCGTCCGCCCTGCCGGACTGGTGCATCGCCCCCCGGATGCCCGGTCCGGACCGTCCCCAGGAGCCCCGAGCTGCCCATGTCCGCTCCGACCGTTGCCCGCGCCGCGCTGTTTCTGGCCCTGACTTTCGGGCTCGCCGCGCCTCCGACGGTTCTGGCTGCCCCGCCGGCTGCCGCCGGCCCGGGCCGCCCTTCGGATCTCGGCGCCTATCTGGTCATCGACCTGTCCTCCGGGCAGGTGCTGGCCGAAAAGAATGCATGGCGCCCGTGGCATCCGGCCTCCATCACCAAGCTGATGACCACTTATGTGGCCTTCCGCGCCGTGCGCGCCGGCCACATGCGCATGAGCTCGCCGGTGGAAGTGACCGCCACCGCGCTGGCCGAGCCGCCCTCCAAGATGGGCCTGCCGCTCGGCTCGGTGGTGACGCTGGAAACCGCGCTGAAATTCCTCATCGTCAAGTCGGCCAATGACATGGCGGTTGCCATCGCCGAGGCCGTCTCGGGCTCGGAGGCGGATTTCGTCGACGAGATGAACCGGCAGGCCGCCCGGCTCGGCATGAGCCGCACCCATTTCGAGAACCCCAACGGCCTGCCAGACGATGCCCAGGTGACGACGGCCCGCGACATGGTGCTGCTCGCCCGGGCCA
Source organism: Segnochrobactraceae bacterium EtOH-i3 (assembly GCA_050689115.1). Classification (GTDB taxonomy): domain Bacteria; phylum Pseudomonadota; class Alphaproteobacteria; order Rhizobiales; family Segnochrobactraceae; genus JBBSSF01. The sequence goes on from JBOGCN010000038.1 coordinate 10,030, forward strand.
TCGACCGGGAATTTCCGGAATACCGCAATTTCTTCCGCATTCAGGGCCTGAAGTTCGGCAAGCAGGTCATCCGCTCCCATAACCGCATGCTGATGCGCTATCCCGGCGCCGACGGCTTCAAGACCGGGTTCATCTGCGCTTCGGGCTTCAACATCGTGGCGGCGGCCACCCGCGGCGGGCGGCGGCTGCTGGCCGTCACCCTTGGCGGCCCCTCGGCGCTGGCCCGGGATCAGGGCACGGCCGAGCTGATGGAGGCCGCCTTCATCGCCGCCAGCACCGTGCCCACCCGGCGCGAGACGCTGGACCGGATGCAGCCCGATCCCGACACCCCGCTGGAGCCCGTGAACCTCAAGCGGCAGGTCTGCGGCGGCGAGCGGCGCAAGGCGGTCGGCGAGGACATCGACGACGATTTCGTCGCCGGCGTGAAGCTCGACCCCGGCACGGACCCGTCGGGCAAGCAGCGCAAGGACTTCCTCATGCCGCCGCCGGCCAAGCTGGATCTCCAGACCGTCGGCCTTGGCGGCGCCGATCCCATCACCCCGTGGCGGGCGGCCCGCGGCGAGACGCCGAAGGCCCCGCCGGTGGTGGCCAAGGGCGGCAAGACCCCGCCCGGGGCAGCAATTGCCGCCCAGCCGGCCACCGGCACGCCGCTGGTGCTGGGCCTGCAGCCGACGCTTCCGGCCGAACCGCCGACGCCGGAACAGCGCATCGAATCCGCGCTGGAAACCGTCGGCGCCCCGCTCATTCTCGTCCTGCCCCAGGACGTCGCCGGAGGTGGCAAGCCATGACCCAGACCGATCCCCGGCGCCCCGAGCCGATCCCGCTCACCGTCATCACCGGCTTTCTGGGCTCGGGCAAGACGACCCTCCTCAACCGGCTGCTGCATGATCCGGCGCTGGCCGATACCGCGGTCATCATCAACGAGTTCGGCGAAGTCGGCATCGACCATCTCCTGGTCGAGCGCGCCGATGACGGCATCGTCGAGCTGTCCTCGGGCTGCCTGTGCTGCACCGTGCGCGGCGAGCTGGTCTCCACGCTGGAGGACCTGCTGCGCCGGCTCGACAATGGCCGGCTGTCGGCTCTCAAGCGCGTGGTCATCGAGACCACGGGGCTGGCCGATCCTGCCCCGGTGCTCCACGCCGTCATGCGCCATCCCTATCTGGTGATGCGCTACCGGGTGGATGGCGTCGTCACCCTGGTGGATGCCGTCAATGGCGCGTCCACTCTGGATGAACATCTGGAAGCCGTGAAGCAGGTGGCCGTTGCCGACCGGATCGTGCTGACGAAGAGCGATCTCGTCACCACACCCGCGCACACGGCAGACCTTAGCCGGCTCATGACCCGTCTGGCCGCCCTCAATCCGGCCGCTCCCGTGCTGGACGCGGCCAAGGGCGAGGCGACCCCGGCCGCCCTGCTGGAAGCCGGGCTGTTCGATCCCTCGGGCAAGATCCCCGATGTTGCCCGCTGGCTCGCCGAGGAAGCCTATCTCGACGACGACCATCATCACGACGACCACGGGCACGATCACGATCCTCATGACCATGATCATGAGGACGACCATGGCCATGGCGCGCACGGTCACCACGACCACCACCATCATCATGACGTGAACCGCCATGATGACCGCATCCGCGCCTTCTGCCTGACCACGGACAAGCCGCTGTCGGGCCCGGCGCTGGACGTGTTCCTGAACCTTCTGGCCGGCACCCACGGCCCGCGGCTCCTGCGCATGAAGGGCGTGGTCAAGACGGTGGAGGATCCCGAGCATCCGCTGGTGCTGCATGCGGTGCAGAGCATCCTGCATCCGCCGTCCAGCCTGCCGGCCTGGCCCGATGGCGACCGCCGCACCCGGCTGGTGTTCATCACCCTGGACGTGCCGGAAGCCCAGATCCGCGAGCTGCTGGACGTGTTTACCGGCATGCCGGCCATCGACACCCCCGATGCCGGGGTGCTGATCGACAATCCCCTCGCCCCGCCCGGCCTGAAGCTCTG
>JBOGCN010000039.1:0-11181 GCA_050689115.1 Segnochrobactraceae bacterium EtOH-i3
GTCCTCACCTTCGCCCTCTCGCCTGACAGAAGGGAGAGGCGACCCAGGGGCAATGAAATGGCCTTCGTGGCGTGGCGTTACGAAGCCGACTTTTCATGGCCTTCAGGCATAGGCAGATGTGATCGCCATTTTTCAAGAGGATTCATATTTCCCCGAGCGTTTGATGCCGATCGGCCGGTCCCAGGGGAGGTCGGATATCAGTCCACCGGCTGGATGATCATTCCGCGCGGATGGTTTGTCAGCGCCTGCCGGGCGTTCTCCAGCAGGGCGCGGATGGCGTCCGGGTCCGCGCGAGGGCCGTCGATCAGGGCGGGGTCGTGGATCAGCGGGTCGAGGGCGGCAAGTGCGGGCCCGACGGACAGGGTGGCCGCTGGATGGTCGATCCAGCAGCCGCTCATGGCGGCATAGCCGAGGTCGATCAGGGCCAGTTCCACCGGATGCCAGGCCGAGAGGGCGGAAATGTCGGCGGTCGCCCGGGTCAGCACGGTGGTGGTGGTCAACAGCTCGAACTGCAGGGCGGCGCGGGCTTCCAGCCCGTCGGGGGCGAAGGTGCGCTCGGCGGCAAGGGCGGCGAGCACGCTGTGGATGGCGCCGATCGTGCGCCGGATCTGGGTGCGCACCAGCCGCGGCTCGGCCTGCCGGCCGGTGACGCGCACGACGAGGATGGCGATGCCGACGCCGAGCAGGGTTTCCAGCAGCCGGTCGTGCAGCAGATCGGGAATGGTGCCGCCATGGCCGGTGGCCTCGATGGAGAGGAGGGCCATGGGCGTCACGAAGACGATGGCGAAGGCGTAGTTCACCGGCAGCAGCAGGCACATGCCGAAGATGCAGCCGATGATGACCGCCACCATGGGCCATGGGTCCGGGTCGATCCAGGCGACCAGCAGCACGACGCCGAGGCCCAGCACCGTGCCGACGGCGCGGCGCAGCGCCCGCAGGGTGGTGGTCAGCCGGTCGGTCCACTGATGCAGCACCAGGGTCGCGGTCAGGATGGACCAGTAGGGATGGCCGAGCCCCAGCCCGTCCGAAGCGATGCCGGCGATGGCGGCGGCCAGACCAAGGCGCGCCGCGGTGAACCAGGCGATGGAATGGGGCCGGAAGCCGTGGCGGAGCAGGAAAAAGAAACCGGGATGGCCGCGCAGGGTGCGGGCCGTGGTCGCCCGGGCGGCAAGGGGCACGCCGGGATAGATCCGGGCGGTGACCAGCTCGGCCAGATGCCGGGTGGCATCATGGGCGGCGGCCTCGAAGCGGGCAATGCCGCGGCGGCCGAACGGGCCGAGGGTGGCCGATTGCAGGGTCAGCCACGCGCGGTTGACGGCGGCATAGGCGGTGTGGCGCAGCATCCGCAGCGCATCCGGGGCGGTGCCGTTGCGGGTGGCGAGGGAATAGGCGCCGACGGAGCTCCACGCATCGGCCACGGCGCGGCGTTCGGGCCGGTGGCGGTCCGGAATGAGGAATAGCAGGGTCAGGAAGCCGGTGAAGGCGGTCGAGAAGGCGGTGACGGCGACGCTGGGCCAGGCGACGGCGGGAAACAGGCCGAAATAGCTGCCGATCGCCGTTGCATAGAACAGATGCAGCGGCCCGGGCCCGCGCGAGAGCTGGAAGCTGTAATAGGCCATGGTCATCACCATGACCACGGCGACCACCACGGGGATGACGAGCAGCCGGTGCGGCGCCACCAGCACGCCCAGCGCCATGGTGGCCGTCATCACCGTGCCGACGATGACGGCACACAGGAGGCGCGGGATCAGCGGCCGGCCGACTTCCCATTGCGCCAGCATGGAGCCGAACAGCGCCACCGGACCGACCTGGGGACCAAACAGCAGACAGGCGACCAGCACCGTCAGGGACGAGGTGCTGCCAGCCTTCAGGGCATCCAGCAGGGCCGGTCGGGAGAGGGGCGCAAGGGCGAAGAACTCGGACAGACGCAGGGCCATGCCGATGAGATCCCGGGCTATCGGTGTCGCAGGCCGCGCATGAACCATGCCCGGCAGGAAAAGGAGGCGGCGCCGAAGCGCCGCCGCGCTTCATATCATGTCAGGAGCACGAGACGCCGACCGCACCCGATCCCCTGATACCAGATACGCAGGGGCTGACCGCACCGTGCGTCTGAAGAGTAGCGAATTTCTCATAGACACCAATGGCATGAGAAATCCGCATCGGACTATCAAAGAGGCCTCTTCAAAGCTCCGGGCTCATGGCCGGGCCGGGGAATGCCGATTGCCCCGCATTGCGGCGGGAGGGGCCGGGATTCCAGCGCCTCTCGGCAGGCCGACGAGAACGGCCGAAAAATCCCGTGGGCCTCAGGCCGGGGCCAGCATGTCGGCCAGCACGCCGGCCGCGATCTGCACGCCCTTGGCGGAAATCGAATGGCCGAGATCGGGCAGCACGAAGCGGTTGACCCTGACGCCGGCGGCCTTCAGCCGGGTCTCGGCATCGGCGCTGGTCTCCACCGGCATGATCGGGTCATCAGCACCGTGGATGAGCACGGCGCGGGCGCCGGCCGGCGGCGCAAACGGCTCCGGCGAGGCCAGCCGCCCGGAGAAGGCGACGACACCGGCCACCGGCCAGCGCCCGGAGGCCAGCCCGTCCAGCGCCATGATCGAGCCCTGGGAGAAGCCGACGAGGGCGACACGCTCGGGGTGATCGGCCAGACCATGGGCAGCGGCGGTCTCGGTCAGGATGCGGTCGAACGCGGCGCGGGCCTCGACGACGCGCGCGGCCCGGTTCTCCTCGGTGACGCCGCGGATGCTGAACCATTGCCGGCCGTCGCTGCCCTGATCGAAGGCGAAGGGGCCGTCGGGGGCGGCGAAATCGGTGGTCGGCAGGGCAGCGGCCCAGAGCTCGCCCAACGGAGCGAGATCGGCGCCACAGCTGCCGACGCCGTGCAGCAGGATCACCAGGGAGCGGGTCATAGGGGGTCTCCGGGCCGGGCGGACAGGGCCGGCAGGATACGGGGAAGCTCCGGCCCCACGGGCACGATGCCGGTCGGGTTGAAGACCCTGATGGAGTAGTCGGCGCGCGGGATGGGGTCAATGGCGACGGCAGTGCGGAGACCGGACCACGCGCTTCGCCGGAGCGGCCTCGCGGGTCATCACGAACAGGCGGCGGCCTGTCCCGTTTCCCGCATGCCGAGGGGCTGATCCTCTTCCGCAGCGTCTTGTCACGGCCGGTCTTCTGGCCAGGCCGTCCCTCTCGGGGAAATCCGGAACTCTGAGCCGGGACACGCGCCGCGGGCCTTTCTGTGCCGGCGTGCGCGATCTGTCCTGCCGTCCGTGCCAGAGGGGCGGCGTGAACCGACCGCTGCCCGCCGGTTCAAGGGGAGGCTCATCCGGGGCAGGGACCGGACGAACGGCACCTGCCGGACTCCCTGAAAAAGGGACCTCTGCCATCCCGATGCGGATTTCTCATGTCCCTGGAGCACATGAGAAATCCGCTGGCCGTCAGGCGCACGGTGCGGTCAGCACCGCAGGCGCGGGATTACCAGGGGCCGCCGCCCGGCCCCCACGGACCACCCCACGGACCCGGCCCCCACGGGCCGAAATCGAAGGTGTCCTGGTTCATCAGCGCGGTCATTTCCTGCTGGTTGGCCAGGTTCTGCTGGAACACCATCTGGCGATACTGCTTGTAGTTCTCCGGCGAGCCATAATAGAGGCAGCCACAGATGGTCGGGTCGGCAAACAGATAGACCGTCTTGCCCTTCTTTTCCTGCACCACGAACTGGTGCGGCGGCAGACGCTTCAGCGACGCGACCTTTTCCGGCGTATCGGCCACACGGACATTGAAGCCTGCGGCGGACAGCATGTTTTCTTCGCTCTGCACCGAGCTGACGCAGCCGGCGGCCGCAAGGCCGACAAAGGCCAGTGTGGCAAGGATGGCAGGTTTCACGATCATTCTCTCCCCGATGGATGGGTGTCCCCGGCGGAGCCTATCAGCGGATGCCGGCCGGGCCAATCGGCTTCCCGCACCGGATGATCCCCGTGCTCTCTTCGGGGCCCGCTCATTCCCCGGCCTGCTGGCGGCGATAGGCGCCGGGCGGGCTGCCGGTCCAGCTCTTGAAGGCGCGCTGGAAGGCGGCGCCATCGGCAAAGCCCAGATCGGCGGCCACCAGCGCCAGCGGCTCGGCGCCGGTGCTCAGCCGGGTGATGGCCAGATCGCGCCGCAGCTGGTCCTTCACGCTCTGGAAGGACTGGCCATCGGCAGAGAGCCGCCGCTGCAGGGTGCTGACGGACATGTTGAGCTGGCGCGCGATCGTCGGCAGGTCCGGCCACGCCGGCGCGGCCGCGCGCAGCAGGGCGCGCACCTGCACGGCGGCCGAGCGGTCGTCCTGCCACGGCAGGATGATGTTGTCCGGGGTCGCCGCGAGAAAGGCTTCCAGCGCCGCCGCTTCCCGTCGGGGCGGGGCGGCGAGGTGGCGCGTCTCGATCCACAGCCCCGCCGCCGGCCGGTCGAAGGCGAGGGGGGCGGAGAAGATCGCCGGATAGATCTCCTCATAGTCCGGCCGGGGGAAACAGAACTCGATGCGCGCCACTGGCAGCCGTCCACCGGCCAGCCACGCCAGCAGGCGCCACGCACTGCGCAGCATCAGCTCGAAATAGAAATTGGGTGGCGGCGGCCGGTCCGGTTGCGGGGTGAGGAGAAGCCCGGTCAGCCCGTCTTCCTCCACAAGCTCGAAGCGCACCTCCTCCATCAGAACGCCGAAGCCGACGCCGATGCGCTTCAGCGTGCCCCGGAGGCTGGCGGCGCCAAGCGTTGAGCGGGCGACGAGGACGAAGCCGCCGCGCCGCACCGGCCGGGACAGCAGGCCGATGCAGTCATCCCCGGTGTGCTCGATGAGCTGGCGGAACAGGGCGACATAATGCTGGCCGGTGACCCGGGCGCCGGGAGCCGAGAGCAGCGCCGGCGCAATGCCGGCCGCTTCCACCAGAGCGCAGACTTCCGCCGGCTCCAGCCGACGCACCACGCCGGAAAGGATGCCGTGCACGGCGGCCACCGGAATGGTGATCGCCGGCGGCAGCGGGCGCCGCCGCGGGCTGCTCGTGCCCGGCGGTGATGCATTCTGCAATCGCTTCGACCTCACCGGCAATCGCCCTGCCTCCGCGCCTTCTCCACACTCGCCCCCAACCGCGGCTCCCGAAAGACTGCGGACAGGAGGAATAGCCGGGTAGGCCGGGGTGCATATGCCCCTTGAGGCAGCGCGTCCGCGCGTCTGCCGCATGGCCCCATCGGATCCTGTCATCACGAAAATCCGGGAGCCGGGGACCGATTATCTCCGGAGGCCGACCAGGTGCAAGTGATCCCCGCCCGATGTTTCCGCCGCATCTCCCCGCATTCCGGCGGGAGGGCCGCATGATCGACCGGAAATGGATCGGCCACCGGCTGCCGCCCTCGGTGCTGCCCATCGAGCGCACCCGAGTGAAGTTTTTTGCGGCCGCCATCGGCGCCGATGATCCCGTGCATAGCGATGTTGCCGCGGCCCGGGCGGCCGGCTTTCCGGATCTGGTGGCGCCGCCCACCTTCCTGTTCGCCGCCGAGCTGGAGTCCGGCGTGCTGTTCGGCTTCCTCGCGGAGGCCGGCATTGCAATTGGCCGGGTGCTACACGGCGAGCAGGGCTTTACCTGGCATCGCCCAGTCTGTGTCGGCGACACGGTGACGGTCACCTCGGAGATCACCGACATCTATGCCAAGCGCGGCGGTGCGCTGGAGTTCATCGTCAAGCAGTCCCGCGCTGTCGATCAGGCGGGAATGCTGGTGGCCGAGCTGCGCTCGGTGCTGGTCGTGCGCAACTGAGGGGCCGTCCACATGTCTCTGCCCGATTTCGACACGCTGTCCGTCGGCGATGCTCTGCCGCCTCTCGATCTGCCACCGGTGAACCGCGCCCTGCTGGCGCTGTTTGCCGGCGCGTCGGGGGATCACAACCCCATCCACATCGACATCGACTTCGCGCGCGCGGCCGGCATGCCCGACGTGTTTGCCCACGGCATGCTCGGCATGGCCTGGGCGGCCCGCATGCTGACGGGCTGGGCGTCGGTTGCGTGCCTGCGCCGGTTCGACATCCGCTTTCAGGCCATCACCCATCTCGGCAACGCCATCCGCTGCACCGGCCGCATCGTCGAGAAGCGGGAGGAGGCCGGCGAGCGCCTGGTGCGCGTGGAGGTGACCACGGCCAACCAGTATGGCCAGACGAAAATCGTCGGCGACGCCCTCATCGTCCTGCCGTGAGCATCATTCCTGACATGAAAGAGACTGCCATGACCGGCAAACTTGCGGGCAAGGTCGCCCTCGTCACCGGCTCCGGCCGCGGCATCGGCCGGGCCATCGCCCTGAAGCTGGCCGCCGACGGCGCCCGTCTCGTCCTCAACGATCTCGATGCCGGCCCGGCGGAAGAGGTGGCGGCCGAGGTGCGCGCGGCCGGCGGCGAGGCCCTCATCTGCCCGGGCAGCGTGACGGCGCCGGATTTCGCCGAGCGTCTCGTCGGCGCGGCGGTCGAGGGCTTCGGCAGCATCGACATCCTCGTCAACAATGCCGGCTACACTTGGGACAACGTCATCCAGAAGATGACGGACGAACAGTGGTACGCCATGATCGACTGTCACCTGACGGCGCCCTTCCGCATCCTGCGGGCGGCGCAGCCGGTGTTCCGCGCTCAGGCGAAGGCGGATGCCGAGGCCGGCCGGCGGGTGGTGCGCAAGGTGGTCAACATTTCCTCGGTGGCCGGGCTGTTCGGCAATGCCGGCCAGATCAACTATGCCGCCGCCAAGGCCGGCATCACCGGCGCCACCATGACGCTGGCCAAGGAGTGGGGCCGGCTGAATGTCACCGTCAACTGCGTCGCCTTCGGCCTCATCCACACCCGGTTGACCGGCAACGCCGCCGATGGCGGCACGGAAACCATCGGCGGCCGGGAGATCCGCGTCGGCGTCAATCCCGATGTGCTGGCGGCCATGGAGCGCACCATTCCGCTCGGCCGCGGCGGCACGCCGGAGGAGGCGGCCGGCGCCGTCTATCTGCTGTGCATCCCGGAGTCCGACTATATCAGCGGCCAGACCCTGATGTGCACCGGCGGCCTCACCGGCATCTGACCGGGAGGCGGACAGAAAATCGGGGCGCCCGGGCGTTTGCCCGGGATGCCCGCCGTGCGCGGGGGCGGTCCGGCCGCGACGGCTGAAACCAGGCGCATGACGGGCATACCGCACCCCAGCGCCGGACTGCCAAAGGGTCCTTCAAGGACCCTTTGCATGGGACATCCGGGCCCGGACGATCAGCGGGAACACGCTGACGCCAGAACAGACCATTCCTGGGAGGAGACGACATGACCGAGGCCACGCCGCCGCTCGTGCACGGGGCGCCATCGACCATGGGGGACGATGTTCCCCTCAACGTGATGACCCTGATGCGCCATGCGGTGCGGGTCGCCCCGGAGCAGGAAATCGTGCACCGCACCGGCGATGGCGGCTGGGCGCGCTCCAGCTATGCCGCCACCCATGGCCGCATGATGCGGCTGGCCAATGCGCTGACCAGCCTCGGCGTCGCCCCCGGCGACCGGGTGGGCGTGCTCGACTGGAACAGCCATCGCCATTTCGAGTGCTATTTCGCGCTGCCCGGCATGGGCGCGGTGATGCTGCAGCTGAACCAGCGCCTTGCCATCGAGGATCTGGCCTATGTGGTCAGCCATGGCGGCGCGCGCTTCCTTCTGGTCGACGAGACCCTGCTGCCGCTGGCGGAAGCCCTTGCCCCCCATGTGCCCGGGGTGGCCGGCTGGATCCTGATGGGCGAGCGGCCGCTGTCGGAGATCACCACCTCGCTGACGCCGCTTTTTCATTATGAGGATCTGCTGGCCGCGGCCGATCCGGTGTTCGACTGGCCGATGATCGACGAGCGTTCGGCGGCGAGTGCCTGCTACACCACCGGCACCACGGGTAAGCCGAAGGGCGTCTATTATTCCCAGCGCTCCACTTTCCTGCACGCCTATGCGCTGGCGACCTCCCTGGGCATGACGCTGGACGACTGCACGCTGTTCATCACGCCGCTGTTCCATGGCCATGGCTGGGGCATGCCCCATGCCGCCGTGCTGACCATGAACAAGATCGTGCTGCCCGGCCGCTTCACCATGGACGAGACCGCCTTCCTCACCGACACCCTCATCCGCGAGGGCGTGACGGTGACCAATGGCGCGCCGGCGATCTTCCTGCCCATGCTGCGCTACATCGAAACCCTGCCGGAAAAGCCGAACTTTAGCCGGCTCAGGATGCTGTCGGGCGCCTCGGAGCCGCCGCTTGCCATGATGCGCGGCTTCCACGAGCTGACCGGCGCCGAAGTGGTGCACGCCTATGGCGCCACCGAGACCTCGCCCATCGTCACCCTCAACCGGCTGAAGCCGTCGCTGCGCGCGCGGCTGAGCCAGGAGGAGCAATGGAACCTCAAGCGCAAGCAGGGGCTGATGGTGCCGGGGGTGGAGTTCCGCGTGCGCGACGCCGCCGGCCGCGATCTGCCCTTCGATGGTGTCAGCGTCGGCGAGATCTGCGTGCGCGGGCCGTGGATCACCACCAGCTATCACGACATGCCCGATGACGGCGACCGCTTCGTCGATGGCTTCTGGCGCACCGGCGATGTCGGCTCCATCGACCCGGACGGTTATGTGAAGGTGTCCGACCGCATCAAGGACGTGGTGAAGTCCGGCGGCGAGTGGATTTCTTCCATCGACATGGAAAATGCCCTCGTCGGCCACCCCGCCGTGCTGGAAGCCGCCGTCGTCGGCATCCGCCATCCCAAATGGCAGGAGCGGCCGCTGGCCCTCGTCGTGCTGCGCCCCGGCCGCACCGCCAGCGCCGACGAGTTGCGCGACCATCTGCTCGCCGGCTTCGCCAAATGGCAGCTGCCCGACGAAATCCTCTTCGTCGACCGTATCCCGCGCACCAGCGTCGGCAAGCTCGACAAGAAGGTGATCCGCGCCGAGCATGCGGATCTCTATGCGGGGGTGGTTGGCGCGTGATCGTCGGGCTCGCGCCCGAACCCCGCCGGAGGCCCGAGGGCCTCCGGACCTCCCCCCTTATTTGAAAAAAAAGCTGGAGGGGCCGGGAGGCTGTGGCTCCCGGTCAGGGGATCGGGGGCGGATAGCCCCCGAAGCACTCACCCCCGCGTCCGCTCGATTTCCGCATAGAGCGCCGCGAAGCCGCCGAGGGCATGGTGGATGACGGCGGTGTCGGTCAGGCGGCCGTCGGTCACCTTGGTGTGGACGGTGCCGATGACGATTTCCGGCGTCAGCACGGTGCGCGACAGGGTGGAGGCGAAGGCTTCGCGGATCTGATACTGGGCGCGCACGCCGCCGGTGAAGGCCATGGAGCAGGTGGCGATCAGCACCGGCTTGTCCTTCAGGGGCGAGCGGAAGGCGGGGCGGGATGCCCAGTCGATGGCGTTCTTCAGCACCCCCGGGGTGCCGTGATTATATTCGGTGGAGACGATGACGAGGCCGTCGGCCTCCTCCACCGCGGTGCGCAGCGCCGCCACCGGCGCCGGGCGCGGGTCGAGATCGAGGTCCTGATTATAGAGCGGCAGGCTGCCAATATCGGCAATCGCCAGCTCCGCCCGGTCGGCGACCATCTCGGCGAAGGTCTCCAGGATCGCGGTGGAAAAGGCGGCGGTGCGAAGGCTGCCGGAAAGGCCGAGAAGCTTGTAGCGCGGGGAGGTCATCGTCCGGGATCTCTGGAAAAATGCGACGGGCCCCTGAGCAGGGCCGATGCGGATGGCTATATCTCGGCCGTCAGCGCCTCCGCTTTCGAGAGGCTGCCAAAGCGGCGCGAGAAACGGCCATGTCAGCGGAGATCCCCGCGGATCCGGAAAGCCCGAACCCGGTTGCAGCCCAGGCCCGCGATCATGCCCGCGGCGTGCGCATCGCCCGCCATGTTCATGACCGGGCGCAGATCATCGCCCTGCTGTCCGGGGCGCTGCGGCTGGAGCTGGACGACCGGGTGCTGTCGGTGCCGCCGGGCCGGGCCGCCTTCCTGCCGGGCGGGGTGGCTCATGCGGCGGTCTATACCGACCACAGCGCCGTGCGCATGGCCTATCTCGACCCCGCCGCCTATCCGGAGCTGCCGGCGGACAGCCTCGTCTTTCCCCTGACTGGCCTTCTGCGCGAACTGCTCGTCCGCTCGATCGAGCTGGGGACCGCGACGGCGTGGACGGCGCGGGAAGCCCGCCTGCATCAGGTGCTGGCCGACGAGATTGCCCGGGCGCCCGAGGCCGCCCCCAGTCTGGCGCTTGGCCGCGATCCGCGCCTGCGCCGGGTGACGGAAGCCCTGCTGGCCGACCCCGCCGACCGCCGCCCCTTGCCCGACTGGGCAGCCGCGGCGGGCACGACGGAACGCACGCTTGCCCGCCTGTTCGTGCGCGAGACCGGCCTCAGCTTTGCCCGCTGGCGCCAGAAATTGCAGCTCGTGCGCGCGGTGGAAATGCTGGCCGCCGGCAACCCGGTCACCCGGGTCGCCCTCGATCTCGGCTACGCCACCCCCAGCGCCTTCTCGGCCATGTTCTCCCGGGAAATGGGCGTGTCGCCGGCAGGCTATGGCGCCGCTCCGGGCGTCGGATGAAACGGGCCGGCTATGACCAGAAACAGCCGGCGCCCGAGGTCATCGGGACGCCGGACAGCCACGCGGGCCCGTCGACAGACGATCATTAGCCGGCGCAGGACCGGGAAATCACGCGATGATGTCGGGGAGGAGCTGGTCTTCCAGGCGGGAGATGCTGTCCTTCAGGATCAGCTTGCGCTTCTTCAGACGCTGGATCTGCAGGCTGTCGGCCACCGCGCTGGTGGCGAGCGCCGTGATGGCCGCGTCGAGATCGCGGTGTTCCTGCCGCAGACGGGCAAGCTCGATCCTGAGCGCCCGTTCCTGATCTTCACTCATGCCGCGCCCGCTTGCCTCGAACGCCACGCCTGCCGGATCCCGTTCCGGTCTCCCGGACAGGCCGGCATCACCCCTGATGGCTTCTCATACCACAACGAACGGCCGTTGGGGAGTTCGCCGGCTCATGGCCCCCCGTGCCCAGTCGTCTCAGCCCCGGCCGGCCGACGGGGGGCGTCCGGGGGCCGGTATCATACCACGCACGCAAGTGCTGACCGCACCGCGCGCTTGAAGCGCAGCAGAATTCTCATATGCCCCAAGGACATGAGAATTCTGCATCGGC
>JBOGCN010000041.1:0-9846 GCA_050689115.1 Segnochrobactraceae bacterium EtOH-i3
ACGTCGGGCGGCAGCTCGGGCAGCAAGAAGAAGTCCGGCGGGGGTGGCGGCCGGAGCCGGGACAACTCGGCCAAGGAGGCCGAGCGGGAACGCGAGGCTGTCGCCAAGCTCATTGCCCAGCTCGAGGAGGAATTGAGCCTCATCGACGCGACGGACACGGAACGACGGGCGGCCGAGGCCAGCCGCCGGGCCGGCGCCGCGGCGACCGAGGAGGAGCGCCAGAAGATCATCGGTCTGAACGAGGCGATCTATCAGGAGCAGGAAGCGCGGGACAAGGCGGCCGAGGCGGTGCAGTTCCAGAAGGACGCCCTCAACGGCTTCCTGTCCGACCTCCGGAACGGCGCCTCCATTGGCGATGCCTTCGCCAACGTGCTCTCGAAGATCGCGGACAGGCTGCAAGGCGAGCTGGTGGATGCTCTCTTCGAGGTGGGCAAGGCACAGGACGAAGCTGGTGGCGTCGGTGGCGGCGGGCTGGTCTCAAGCCTTTTATCCGGGGCTGGAAACCTGCTCTCCGGCTTCTTCGGCGGTGGGAGCGGAGCGCCACTCAATCTTCTGCCCTCGGCCAAGGGCAACGTGTTCTCGGCGGCCGGGCTGCATTCCCATGCGAACAGCGTGGTCTCGAAGCCGACCGTGTTCCCGTTCGCCAAGGGCGGCGTTGGTCTCATGGGCGAGGCCGGCCCGGAGGCGATCATGCCGCTGTCGCGGGATCCGTCCGGCCGGCTCGGGGTGGCCGTGCAGGGGGCAGCCGCCCCGGCGCCGGCATCCAAGACACAACAGGTCAACATCGGCGGAACAAACCTCACGGTACAGGGGAGTGCCGACGGGGCCACCATCTCGCAGATGAAGCGGATGCTGGACGACCGGGACCGCGCCATCCTGAAGCGCATCGAAGATAGCTGGAGGACCGCGGGATGAACCTTGGAAAGCTCCTCTGCGCCGAGCTCAAGCGGAACCTCGAGAAGGGCGGGCGGCCCCGGCTCCCGGCTGGTGGTGACCTGCTGTGGCGCTGGTTCAACGACCTGAGCGCCGCCCGCAGCTGGGGCGAGACCGGGCCGGCGCCGGTCACGCATGCCGAGATCAGCGCCTATGCGGGCCTCACCTGCTGGCCCATAGAGGCGCGGCATGTGGCGATCCTCCGGGCCATGGATGATGCTTTCCTTGATCACTGCCGGCGGGAGCGCGCCCGGGCCCTCGGCAACGACCATACCGTGCAGCCGATCAACATGACGGCCGGCCGCTTCGACGCCTTGTTCGGGTGATGCGGATTGAAAAAGCATACATATTTCCGACGAGGCAGGCCCGCCTTGCTCGCCTCGTCGGGATAGTTGTCGGGGCAATGAGTTAGTTCACGGTCCCCGTCCGGATTGTGGTCAATATCCGGCTCTCCAGAAGGCCTGTTGACTTGCATTCATTGACGAAGAACTTCCCGTCAAACTGGCGCGTGACCTTGTATTCGGAGTTGACAGTGACCTGTGTCTTTCCGCCGCCAACCGGGCGCACGAAGACATTGAAGGTTGCCGTGCGAGAGAGGTCCGGGGCGAGCATATTGGTTCCACAATCTGCATAGCCATTATCGAAGCCGGTTTTCTCTGCGTAGATAACTCCGCTGTCCTTCTCGATCGTTCTGACCTGAATATTGTTTTCCGTGAAAAACATAATCAGGCGTTCCCAAGCGACATCTTTGCTCACGGCAAAGGTGTTCGACTTGTCGAACACTGTCTCCTTGGGCGGGCTGGCACACGCTGCGAGCGCAATGACGGACGCAACAGCAAGTGCGAGGTTGATGGATCTGGTCACGGTAGGCCCTCGTTTCATTGTGCCTGACCATCACCCGCTTACGCGCTGGCGTCCATACCAACGGTTGTCGCACCAAGTCCGTGCAGACCCCTCGTGTCCGGTTGTGTCTCTCATCGGCCGATTGGTGGAGATTTCGTGATGACGCTTGAAGTCTGGCCGTCCCTCCTGCGGCCGCGGCGGCTGATGTTTCACATCATGCCGGCGCTGACGGTGGGGCCGCAGTCCTTTGGCGGGCTGCGGCAGAAGCGGGGCGGATCAGCGGGCTCCTGGGTGGCGAGTGCCGCCTTCGACGTCTTTTCCGCCGACGAGATCCGGGAATGGCGCGGCGTGGTGGCGGCGCTGCAGGGCGGGCTCGGCACGGTGAAGATCGGCGTGTTTGATGACCGGCAGGCACCCCATCCGCTGGATGCCGGGGGACGGCCAATCCTGCCGGGCGATGAACCCTTTGCCGACGGAACCCTGTTCACCGATGGCCGCGGCTTCCTGCAGTCGACCATCCGGGCCTATCTGGCCGGGCCGCTGGCATTGCGGGCAACCACGGCCGCCGTGCGGGTGGAGGCCGGCGGCGAGCTGAAGCGGGGCATGTATTTCTCGATCGCCGGCCGGCTCTATCTGATCACGTCGCAGCCGACCCGGGAGGGCAGCGTCTGGCGCTTCCGCTTCCTGCCGGAAGCGCGGCTGGCGGCCGAGGACGGGACTTGGGTGGAGCTGCGCCGGCCGACGGCCCTGATGAACCTGGCGGCGCAGGATACCGGAACGCTCTCCCTGGAGAGCTACTATCAGGGGCATCCGGAGATCGAGTTCACGGAGAGCTGGGATGGCCTTTGATTTCGAGGCGGTGATCACCGCCCAGCTCACTGGCCAGACCGTGCGCGCCGAGCTGCTGGTGGCGTTCCATTTCCTCTCCGGCATCACCCGGGTGTGGAACGGCTTCGGCCACCTGCCGACCCTCGACCCGGCGGGCGGCACGGGCGCGGTGGAGTGGCTGGGGCTGATGGGTTTCGGCGGCATCACCGGCCTGAGCCAGCCCCTCAACGGCACGGCACCGGAGATGAAGCTGACCCTGTCCGGGGTCGACCCGAGCTTTGCCGCCAGGGCGAAGGCCGAGGCGAGCGAATATTTCCTGCGGCCGGTGAAGGTCTACCTCGTCTTCTTCGATGAAGACTGGCAGCCGATCAGCCGGCCGCGGCTGTTCCTGTGGGCGCGCATGTACACCCTCGTGCCGAAGCGGGAGCCGAACGAGGGCGGCGGCTCGGTGCGCAGCGTGACGATCACCGCCGAAAGCCCGTTTGCCGGCCGCCGCCGGCCCCGTTTCGGCTTCCTGACCGACAATGACCAGCAGCTGCGCTATCCCGGCGACCGCGGGGCGGAGCGGGTGGCCGGCATCGAAGCGAAGAACATCACCTTCCCGGACGCCTGAACCCTCCCGGACACCTGACATGCAGCTTTGCGATTTTCTGCGCACCCAGGCGGCCCGGCCGTTTTCGTGGGATGGCGCACACTGTCTGTCTCTCCTCGGCGACTGGTACCTGATCTCGACCGGCCATGACCCGATCCCGGAGTTTCGCGGCCGCTCGATGACGGAAGCCGACTGTGCTGCCGTGCTGGCTGAGGCCGGCGGCCTCGCCCGCTTCCTGGCCCGCCGCTGCCGGGTGCTGGGGGCGGTGCGCGTGCGCGAGCCGGCGCCGGGCTGCATTGCCGTGGTGCGCTATCAGGGCCGGCACTTCGGCGCGCTGCGGACCGGGACGGGGCGATGGGCGATCAAGGGGCATGACGGCCTCATCGTCACCCGGGCGTGCCGCCCTGTTGCGGCGTGGGAACCGCGCTGATGCCCCAGGCGATCCCGGCCTTCATTGCCGCCGTTGCCGCGACGGCGACCACGGCGGCCTCGGCCATTGGCGGGGCGGTGTCGGCGGCGGCCGGCATCTTCTCGGGCATGGGGGCGCTGGCCTCCACGGTGATCGGCGTCGGGATCAATTTCGGCGTTTCCGCGCTGCTCGGCATGCTGGACTCGCCGAAGACGATCAAGCCGAGCGACGTGCAGAACGTCATCCGCCAGAGCGTGCCATCCCGGCGGCGCCATTATGGGCTGCGCAAGACCGGCGGCTTCATGAGCTTCGTCGAGACGAAGAATGGCAATCTCTACATGATTGTCTATCTGGGCGAAGGCATCCTCGACAGCATCGACGAGATCATCATCGACAACCGGCCGGTGACACTGGACGGGGATGGCTGGGCAACCTCGTCGCCCTATCCCGCCGGCTGCCTGAAAGTGGAGACCCGGGCCGGCACCGGGACGGACACGGCCTATGAGCTGGTGGTGGATACCTTCCCGACGATCTGGAGCACGGCACACCGGCTGCGCGGCGCGGCCACCCTGATGATCCGGGCCGGGGGCGTCTCCAGTTCGGACTTCAACCGCATCTATCCGAACCGGATCCCGGTTGCGAACCTGGTCGGATACTGGAGCCGCTGCTTCGATCCGCGGGATGCCGGCCAGTCACCGGCGGATCCGTCGACCTGGACGATGACGCCGAACCTGGCATTGCAGCTGGCCGACTATCTGACCCATGCCGACGGCCTCCAGATCGACCGGGACGAGATCGACACCGATTTCCTGATCGCGGCGGCCGACATTGCCGACGAGGAGCTGACGACCCGGAACGGCGCCATCATCGGCCGCTATCATGGCGCGCTGACCTATGAGTTCAGCGCCGAGCCCAAGGACATCCTTTCCCGCTTCCTCAACGCGATGATGGGGCGGATCTGCTACACGGCGGCCGGCAAGATCGGCATTTCCGCCGGCCGCTTCCGGGAGCCGACGGTGCGGATCCCGGACCGGCATATCCTGAGCTACGAGCTGCGCGACACCTCGGGGCCGCTGAAAGTCTCCAACGAGATCGTGGTCAAGTACACCAACACCGAGGCCAGCCATACCGAGGGTACGGCGCGGCACTGGCGGGACGAGGCGCGCATCTCCGAGACCGGGCAGGTGCTGACCAGGACCATCGACGCCTATGAGGCGCAGACCCACAACCACGCCCGGCGCATCGCCAAATGGTTCGACGGCCTGCTGAACCCGCGCTGGCAGGGGACCATCCAGACCAATCTGGCCGGCCTTGAGGCATGGGACGAGGAAGGCGTCACCTTCGAGATCCTCGACCTCGACATTGACGGCCCGTTCCGCATCAACGGCTTCGATGTGGACTGGCAGAACCTGACCATTACCTTCGACGTGATCTTCTTCGATGGCTCGGCGCTTGCCTTCGACGCCCTGACCGAGGAGGGCGAGGCGCCAGTGATCCCGGAGACGCTGGAAGAGGACACGGTGCCGACGCCGCAGAACCTGACGGTGCTGGCGGGGCAGCGGACGATTTCCGGCGGCAACCGGATTGCGGTGATCACGGCGCGCTGGGATGCGCCCGGCCGGTCCGGCCTGTCGGTGGAAGCCCAGATCAAGCGCTCGGATGATACCGTGTGGAGCAGCATGACGGTTGCCACCGACAACACGGCCGAGGCGACCGGCCTTGAGGATGGTGCGGACTATGACGTCCGGGTGCGCTTCCTTGCGCCTCTCGGCACGGCCTCGCTGGTGTGGGCGCTGGTGGACGACGTGACGGCGATTGCCGACCCGGTGGCGCCGGGCGTGCCGACGAACCTGTCGGTCATCGCGATCAGCGCCCCGGATGCGGCGCTGATCGCGTGGCGGATGCCGAACAGCGACAATGCCCGCATGGCCTTTGTCTACCGCTCCGCCAGCTCCCTGATCGGACCGGAAGTCCGCATCGCCACGATCTATTCGTCGCCCTCGGCGGATCAGGAAGCGGCTTCCGACACGCTTCCCGCGGGCACCTGGCACTTCTTCGTTTCGGCGGCCAATGGCTCGGGGGTGGAAAGCGCCCGGGTGCACGCCGGCTCCCTCACGATCTGACCCCACGGACATCCCATGGCAGACATCACCGACGCCTTCGCGGCGGCGTTCCCCGACGGCTATGCGGTTGCAAAGCCCGAAGCGCGCGCCATCGGTCCCATCATGGAAACCGCCCTCGGCCTGCTTTCTGCCGCCCTTGCCGGAGGGAATGTCGCGGTGTTCGCGACGAAGGCGGCCCTGCTGGCGTCCGCCACCGAGGCGCTGGGGGCCTATGTCCATGCCGATGGTGCGGCCGTGCCCGAGCGGCCGGTGCAGGGCAACAACGGCCTGTGGGTACGGGAGAACTCCTCGGCAACGTGGTCCTATGCGTCCACCTTCGTGTTGCCGGGGACCGTGCTGGGCACGCTGCTCGATCTCCAGAACGCCATTGCCGCCCTTGGCGACCTCGCGACCCGGGATTCGGTCGGCACCTCCGACATCGTGCCCCGTGCCGTCACCCGCGACCGGATGGCGGAGGTGCCGTCTGGAACCCTTCTGGGCCGCGTCGCCGCAGGGGACGGGGTGCTGCAGGAGCTTTCGGCGGCTGCGGTGCGGACCCTGATCGATGTGGCGCCGGGAGCGACGGCGAACGCCCGGGACGAGGACCTGCGGGACCGGACCAGCCACACCGGCACCCAGCCGATCGCGACCGTGGCCGGATTGCAGGACGCGCTCGATGCCGGCGCCGGGGAACTGGCGGCGCTTGCCGGCACCCTTGGCGACCTCGCGACCCGGGATTCGGTTGGCACCTCCGACATCGTGCCCCGTGCCGTCACCCGCGACCGGATGGCGGAGGTGCCGTCTGGAACCCTTCTGGGCCGCGTCGCCGCGGGGGACGGGGTGCTGCAGGAACTTTCGGCGGCCGCGGTGCGGACCCTGATCGATGTGGCGCCGGGGGCGACGGCGAACGCCCGGGACGAAGACCTTCGGGACCGGGCCAGTCACACCGGCACCCAGCCGATTGCGACCGTGGCCGGATTGCAGGACGCGCTCGATGCCGGCGCCGGGGGCCTCTCTGCCGAGACGGTCCGGGCACGGCGCGAGGAGGCGGCGCTGGCCGGACAGGCGACGGGCCGCCCGGGCGACGGGCTGGCCGGAACCGCGGTCGCAGGGACCGTGCAGTCTGCTCTCGGCGCGCGCATCCCCGCGGACTGGACCGTGACGGATCCGGTGCTGGGGGCGGCTGTCGAGATCACCGGGGCGGGTGTCCCGCCGGGGGCCGGCTATCTCGATCTGGCACCGGTCGAACGGATCGCGCTCGAAGCCGGCCATGTCTACCGCGCGACCTGGGTGCTGCGGCAGACCGCCGATGTCACGGATCCGGCCGGCGATACCGTGCGGCGCTGGATCCAGTGGACCGATGGCGCCAAGGCGGCGACGGCGGCGCAGGTCGTACTGGATGATACGCCGACCGTTGCCTCCGGTGTCTCCACGGTCACCCGGCTGATTGCCGGCGTGGCGGGGGACGGGGTCGACATCGTCTGGCCCGCGGGCGCCCGGTATGGTGTCCCCGTCCTGCGGCGCTATGGCACGACGGGGTCGCTGCGGGTGGCCGTGTGCCGCATCGAGGACGTGACCGAAGCGCACCGGGCGTGGCTGGCCGCCGGTGCCGTCGGAGCGAACCTGTCCGCGGTCACGGCCCGTGTCGGCGCGGCCGAAAGCGACCTCGATGCGCTGGGACTGGCGCTTGCCACCTGGGGCGCCGCGGTTCCGGCCATCGGGCGGACGGGCGAGCCCGTGCCGCTGATCAAGGCCGGCGACGACGTCATGGTCTGGCTCGACGGCGCGGGGAATGTCCGGGCCAGGGGCCTCGCCATGGAAGCGGCGGTTCCGGCCATCGGGCGGACGGGTGATCCGGTGCCGCTGATCAAGGCCGGTGACGATGTCATGGTCTGGCTCGACGGCGCCGGGAATGTCCGGGCCAGGGGTCTCGCCGCACAGGCCGACGTTGCCAGGGGGCTGGCCGCCGAAGCGGCGGTTCCGGCCATCGGGCGGACAGGTGATCCGGTGCCGCTGATCAAGGCCGGCGACGATGTCATGGTCTGGCTCGACGGCGCCGGGAATGTCCGGATCAAGGGGGATGGCCAGTCGGCTGCCCCTCCCGTGCGCACGCCCGTCTCCGCAGGCCTGACCCTGTCGCGTCTGAGGTCAAGGATCGCGGCGCTGCGCGCGGGATCCGGCGTGACGCGCCTGCGCGTCCTTCTCGTCGGGGACAGCTGGGTGCGGCTACCGCCCCTGCGCCGGGCGTTCCGGGACGTCCTGACGGCGTCGTTCCCGCTGATCGGAGAAGGGTTCCTGTCTGCCAATCCGTCCTATGACCTCATCTCCGGGGCGACCTGTGCGGCATCCGGATGGGAGGTCCTTGATGGGACCGCCGTGGACATGCCTTACGGACTGACACCGGACGGCCAGATGATTCATGCGTCCGGCACCGCCGCCACCGTCACATGGTCGGCAAGGTGCACGCGGTTCACGATCTACACGCGGCAGCATGCGGGCCGATGGCGGTACCGGGTCGATGGCGGCGCCTGGGTGACGGTCGATGAGGACGATGACGGGACGCTGCGCCGGACGACAATCTCCGGGCTGGGCGATGCGGTCCACGTCATCGAGATCGATACGGCCGGCAACGGGGGCGTGGTGGCCATCGCCGGCTATTTCGCCGCCCGGGACGGCGTCTCCGGCATCGAGCTGAGCCGATTTGGCGATGGTGGCGTCATGGCCTACCGGATGCGCGACTATTTCGGCGCTCAGGCGGCCGTCCTCTCGGATGAGCCCCCCGACCTGGTGCTCACCGTGCTGGGCACGAATGACGCGCGGTCCAGCGTTTCGACGCCTGCGGTGTATGCGGATTACATGGCGCAGCTCGTTGCGGCGGCGCGTGCAGTCACGCCCGGGGCTTCCATAATCCACATCGTCCCGCCGCAGGGGGATTATGAGCCGATCACGCCACTCTCCGATTATGCGACGTCCCTGATCGCTGCAGGTCTCCAGACGGAGCACGTCAATCTCGGGGACTATTATCCGGAGACGTTCACTCTCGGGAATGAGCTCGGTCTTTGGGCCGATACCGTGCATCCAAGCAATGCCGGGTCACGCTTCATCGCTGATCTGGTCAATAATCTTCTGATGAGGATCTGACATGACCGCGCGTTGTCTCGATATCGGGGCTGTCCCGCTTCCGGGGGAAGGCTACATGCCGCTGGCTGCCTTCACGCGGCCGGCAGCGCTTGCGCCGTCCGGCCTGTTCCTGCTCGGCCAGGGCCTGTCCGCCGCCGGGCGCGACTACAGCCCGGCGGGGCTCGACGCCACCGTTCAGGGGACCCTCGCCGCTGCCGGTCCCGGCGCCGTGCTGGGGGGCGTGGGCGGGGGATATCTGCAGACATCGGTTGCGGAAACCGCGGCGATGACGCTGCTCGCCCTGGTGAAGCTCTCGCCCGGGACCTCTGCTGCCCCGATCATCACGAACTACGGGGCGAGCCCCGGGGCCAGCCTCTATGCGGATGCCAACGGGCAGGCCGTGCGCCTGAGCGCGGGCGGGCTTGGCGTCATCGGCCTAGTGGTTCCGGCCAACCAGTGGATCCTTGTGGCCGCGCGGATCCCCGCCACCGGGGCGGCCAGGATCGAGAACATCGGCGCCGGCACCTCGGCGACGACGACGGCGACGACCGGGCGCGTGGTCACCGGATCCGCCATGCGCATCGGTGGTGCGTATACGTCCACACTGACCGGATCCTCGGCCGGCATTCTGGCGGGGATCTACAGCGACTACATGTCCGACTTCGATCTGGCGCGCGAATCTGCGTGGGCGGCTGCCTATGCCGCCACGCTGGGCATCGACATCTAGGGCACTTTCCGCTCGCGCCGGTTCCCGGGCAGCCTGCCCCCGACCTCCCGCCCCGCCCCCTGAAGGATACAGTCTCATGGCCACCGATCGTTATGCCAGCCATGCCGCCACCCTGACCGGGCCGGCCGATGATGCCGTGCCGATTACCCCGTCCGACAGCGCGGACCTGACCGAGGCAGTCCGGGCGATCCGGCTGTCGATGTCGGGAACGGCGGGCACCGTGCGGGTGACGACCCGGGCCGGCAATGTGCGCGATCTGCCGATCGTGCCCGGCGAACAGTGGACCGTCCGC
>JBOGCN010000042.1:0-8569 GCA_050689115.1 Segnochrobactraceae bacterium EtOH-i3
GGACCTTTGGTATGACCGGGTGCGGGCCGGGGCAAACTTTCCGGAAGCGGGCTGGATGGCCGACTTCCGGGACGTGCAGCCCGCCTCGCCAGCCGGGATGCTTGCTCTCGGCTATGGCCCCGGCCAGCCGGTGGCGGCCTTCTTCATTGCCGCCGGCCACCGGATCACCGGCATCGACACCGCGCCGGCCTTCATTTCCCGCTGCCGCGCCAGCTTTCCCGGCCATGACTGGCAGGTGGCGGACATGCGCACGCTGGCGCCCGGCCGCGCCTTCGATGGCGTGCTGGCGTGGAACACGCTTCTTCCACCTGACCCCGGACGCCCGGCGCGGGATGGTCCCGCGCTTTGCCGCCTTTGCCCGGCCGCCGGCGAGGCGATCGGCACCAGGGGCGGCGATGCGCTCTCTCACGTAAGCTTGGCCCCGGCAGACTATCGCGCGCTGCTCGATCGGGCCGGCTTCGACGTTGTGGGCTTCGTGCCGGAAGACCCGGCCTGCGGCGGGCTGACGGTCTGGCTGGCGGTGAAGCGCTGGTCCCCCCGACCTTGTCTCACGGCCAGGCCGGCGTATGCCCCAGGAAAATCGCTGCCAGGAAAGCGGCAACCTTTTCCCAGCGGTGATCCCGCCCGGTCATGTCGGGCAGATAGTTGTCATGATCATATTCGTTGGCACTCGGGACGCCCCAACCGCTTGGAATTTTCCTGTCGACGAGGCCCTGCGGGGTGCCGGCCGGACGGGCGCCGACAAGCCCGAGGGCCCGTTTGAAATGGCTGCCATCATCAGAACTGAGCAGATCCCCAAAGAGATCACCGATGGGAAAGGCGCCTCTTAGGACGCGGTCGTGTTTGGATGAGAGATTGTAGAGGCGCCGCGTGCGCCGGGCCGCAGCCGCGTGGCCGCGGGAGAGTGCGTCGGAGTTTACGGCGGCGGCCGTCAGGCACAGCATCTCCGGATCCCGGTCAAGGGCGGCGGCTGTCGTCAGGATGACCCGGGCACCGAGGCTGTGGGAGGCAAAGGACAGGCTGCGCGCCGCGCCAAGGGACTGGTTGCAGAAGGTGGCCAGCCGCAGTCCGGAATCTTCTGCCGTGTCGCCCTCGACGACGTAATTTACATATCTGAGCCAGCTGTCTCCGGGCCAGAGCACGCCGAAGAATACCATGTTCCGGCCCAGTGGCGGGCCGCCGCCGGTGCCGGCGCGCAGGGCCGCCTCCAGAGCGGAAAGCTGGGCCACGCCCTTGCTCTGGCTGACGTTGAAGCCATGGGCCACGAACAGAAGATCCTTGCCCGTGATGGCCCGCGCCAGTTCGCGAGGGGTAACCGGGCGAAGCTGGTTCGGATCGGACCGCCCGTCACTATCATAGACATGGACATCGTCCACGGGGCTGGCGGCGGCCGCGCTCTTGCGCAGACTTGCGAACCAGGTCATCGCCGGGCCGCCTGCAGGGTCTTCACCACATTGGTGAGGGCGGTGGACAGATCCTTGGAGACAGGCGCCACCGGGGCTGCCAGCAGGCCGATGAGGATGGCCGTTCCCCAGTCCGTGTCCGGCCCGGATGCGGTCATCGGAGCCGCAATGACCGAGAGCCCCAGGGCGACCGCTGCGCCCAGCGCCTTGTTGGCGTTGCGATAGAGCTGATCCCCCCGCTCGTAGGCGGCATCCAGCTTGGCGCTCACGATGACATCAAATGTGCCGAGAAGCTCCAGTTGCTGGGCGCTCGGCTCGCTGCCTTGCGTGACGGTTCTGGCAAGCTCGGTGAAGGTCTTGGGGTCAAGGCCAGTCGCCCGCGCCATACTGGCGGCGGAGGCCTCGTTGATGCACAGCCGGATCAGGGCCTTGGCTGCGGACTTCTGCTCAGCCTTGGACATCCCGTTGATCCAGTTGGCGTATAATGTCGCCTCTATGTCGGGAATGGAAAGGGGCGCGCCATTATGAGTCGGCAGAAGAGCGTTGACCGCCGTGCGCACCGCGCCGAAGCCGATGCGCGAGGAGCCGCCCATGAACATCTTGCTGGTGTCCACCAGACCATAGGCAGCCGTTCCCACGACACCCGCGGCAGCAATCATGCTGCCAACGCTATTTAGCAATTCTGGTGTTGGCATATTGTATTCATCCTTGCAGAAAGGCTTTCTGGCACACGGGATAAAAATACATGTCCGCATCATGCCATTATCTGAAGGGATGAAAAGAATTTTCTTTGCACTGCATGCTCAATGAAATGACGATAAAAATAATGATTATGCTCTTTTTTGTAAAAATTTGTAATTATTATTAATTATTTTTGGAAGAATATAAGTATATGGATTGTCTGCATGAGCGCGATGCGGCTTCATGGGCAAGACAATCGACGGACAAGGATTGCCTGTCACGGCCTCGAAGTGAGGACGACGTTATATCTACATCATCACCGCTGTGGTCGTGGTGCGAAAAGCCTGTGTCTTGGGCGAAAGGATTGTCGTGGCGTAAAGAGGGGGTGTGTTATGCTATCGGGAGTTGAATGTCCGGAAGGCGCGCGGACGCGGGGGCGGTCCAGCGATCGCAGTCCCGTGCGAAATTGTATCGGTGGGCACGTCGAGGATTGTCAGGCGGGAAGAGAGGTGCCCAGGCAGCAAAACGGCCGGAGGCGGGGTGCCTCCGGCCGTTGTTGTCCCGATTGAAACGGGGGGAGGGGCTCAGGCCGCCTTCGCCTCGCTGCCGACGATGCGCACGATATCGGCCATGATATCGGTGAGCTGGAAGTCCTTCGGCGTATAGACGGCCGTCACACCCATGGCCTTCAGGGCAATCTCGTCATCCGGGGGGATGATGCCGCCGACGACGACCGGAACATCTTCCAGACCGGCAGCCTTCATCCGCTCCATCACGTCGCGCACCAGCGCCAGATGGGAGCCTGACAGGATGGAGAGGCCGACGACATGCACGCCTTCTTCCAGCGCCGCATTGACGATTTCGGCCGGCGTCAGGCGGATGCCCTCATAGACGACTTCCATGCCGCAGTCGCGGGCCCGCACCGCGATCTGTTCGGCGCCGTTGGAGTGGCCGTCCAGACCGGGCTTGCCGACCAGGAATTTCAGCCGGCGGCCGAGCGTGGTCGAGAGCGCGTCGACGGAGGCCCGCACGCCGGCGAGATCGCCGGCGTCAGCTCGCGCCGCCCGGCCGACACCCGTCGGGGCGCGGTACTGGCCGAACACCCGGCGCAGCGTCTCGCCCCATTCGCCGGTGGTGACGCCCGCCTTGGCGGCCGCGACCGAGGGCTCCATGATGTTGCGGCCTTCGCGGGCAGCCTGCTCCAGATCGCGCAGCGCCACGGCGACGGCGCGTGCATCGCGCCCGTCCCGCCACGCCTGGATGCGCTCGATCGCCTCGGCCTCGACGCCTTCCGGAACGGTCAGGATCGCCGAGGTGCCGGTCGCCAGCGGCGACGGCTCGCTCTCCGTGAAGGCGTTCACGCCGACGACGATCTGGTCCTTCGATTCGATGCCGGCCAGACGCTTGGCATTCGATTCGACGAGCTTCTGCTTCATGTAGGAGGATTCGACCGCCGCGATGGCGCCGCCCATGGCGTCGAGGCGGGCGAGCTCTGCCCGTGCCTCGTCCTTCAGCGCCTCCACCTTGCGGTCCATCTCGACGGAGCCGTCGAAGATGTCGCCGAATTCCAGCAGGTCGGTCTCATAGGCGAGGATCTGCTGGGCGCGCAGCGACCATTGCTGGTCGAAGGGCCGCGGCAGGCCGAGAGCCTCGTTCCACGCCGGCAGCTGCACGGCGCGGGCCCGCGCCTTCTTGGACAGCGTGACGGCCAGCATTTCCAGAAGGATGCGGTAGACGTTGTTTTCCGGCTGCGGCTCGGTGAGGCCGAGAGAGTTCACCTGCACGCCATAGCGGAACAGCCGGTGCTTCGGGTCGGTCACGCCATAGCGGGTGGAGACGATCTCGTCCCACAGGTCGACGAAGGCCCGCATCTTGGCGATTTCGGTGAGGAAGCGCATGCCGGCATTGACGAAGAAGGAGATGCGGCCGACGGCGGCACCGAATTCCTCCTCCGGAATGGCCCCGGACGCCTTCACCGCGTCGAGCACGGCGATGGCGGTGGCCAGCGCATAGGCCAGCTCCTGCACCGGCGTCGCCCCGGCTTCCTGCAGATGATAGGAGCAGACATTCATCGGGTTCCACTTCGGCATCGCCCGATAGGTCCAGGCGATCACGTCGGTGGTCAGCTTCAGCGACGGGGTCGGCGGGAACACATAGGTGCCGCGCGACAGATATTCCTTGATGATGTCGTTCTGGGTGGTGCCCTGCAGCTTCTTCACATCGGCGCCCTGCTCCTCGGCGGCTGCCGCATAGAGCGCCAGCAGCCACGGTGCCGTGGCGTTGATGGTCATGGAGGTGTTCATCTTCTCCAGCGGAATGCCGTCGAAGAGGGCCCGCATGTCGCCCAGATGCGACACGGGCACGCCCACCTTGCCGACTTCGCCGCGCGAGAGGGCATGGTCCGGGTCATAGCCGGTCTGGGTCGGCAGGTCGAAGGCGACCGAGAGGCCGGTCTGCCCCTTGGCGAGATTGCTCTTGTAGAGTTCGTTCGACTTCGCCGCCGTCGAATGGCCGGCATAGGTGCGGAACAGCCACGGCTTGTCGCGCGTCGTCATCGATTCTGTCCTCAAGACCCCGCAGGCGACCCGAGCGGGCAGGCCCGCCAGGCGCACATTTCCCCTGATGGTGCGGACGCACCGCACCCCCTCATTTTGTTTGCAGCGCAAAAGTTCCGCGCGCAACCGGGGGGCCCGGGCGGACAACATGAGCGGCGGGCTTCCAACACGCTTGTGCAGAATGCGCCTGACCCCCACGCCGGAAGGCCCAACTTCGATCTAGAAGGCTGGAAAGGCCACCCGGCGCATGTTGCAGTGCGACGGCGGGCAGGGGTGGAAAGTGCCCCGGACGGAACGACTGAGGGCAGGAGGCGAGAGGAATGACAGCGGCTGCCAATGCGGAAGGGACCTTCAAGGATCTCTACGAAATCGGCGAGGTTCCCCCGCTCGGTCATGTGCCGAAGTCCATGTACGCATGGGCCATCCGGCGGGACCGGCACGGACCGCCGGAGGATTCGTTCAAGGTCGAGGTGGTCCCCACCTGGGAGGTGGGTGAGACCGACGTGCTCGTCCTCGTGATGGCGGCCGGCGTCAACTACAATGGCGTGTGGGCCGGTCTTGGCGAGCCGATCTCGGTCTTCGACGTGCACAAGATCCCCTATCATATCGCGGGATCGGACGCGTCGGGCATCGTCTGGGCCGTGGGCTCCAAGGTGAAGCGGTGGAAGGTCGGCGATGAAGTCGTCGTTCACTGCAACCAGGACGACGGCGACGACGAGGAGTGCAACGGCGGCGACCCGATGTTCTCTTCCAGCCAGCGCATCTGGGGCTACGAGACGCCGGATGGCGCCTTCGCCCAGTTTGCCCGGGTGCAGGCACGCCAGCTCATGCCGCGTCCGCGGCATCTGACGTGGGAAGAGTCGGCCTGCTACACGCTGACGCTGGCCACCGCCTACCGCATGCTGTTCGGCCATGCGCCGCACACCGTGAAGCCGGGCGATCATGTCCTCGTCTGGGGCGCCTCGGGCGGCCTCGGCGTGTTCGGCATCCAGCTGGCGGCGGCCTCGGGCGCGTTCCCGATCGGCGTTATCTCCGACGAGTCGAAGCGCGACTACGTGCTGAGCCTCGGCGCCAAGGGCGTCATCAACCGCAAGGACTTCAAGTGCTGGGGCCAGCTTCCCAAGGTCAACAGCCCTGAATATGCCGAGTGGCTGAAGGAAGCGCGCAAGTTCGGCAAGGCGATCTGGGACATCACCGGCAAGAAGGACGTGGATATCGTCTTCGAGCATCCGGGCGAGAGCACCTTCCCGGTGTCGACCCTGGTGGGCAAGCGCGGCGGCATGATCGTGTTCTGCGCCGGCACCACCGGTTTCAACATCACCTTCGATGCCCGCTATGTCTGGATGCGCCAGAAGCGCGTGCAGGGCTCGCACTTCGCCCACCTCAAGCAGGCGTCGGCCGCGAACCAGTTCGTCATCGACCGCCGCATCGACCCGTGCATGTCGGAAGTCTTCACCTGGGAAGACATTCCGAAGGCCCACACCAAGATGTGGAAGAACCTGCATGCCCCGGGCAACATGGCGGTGCTGGTGACGGCCCAGCGCACGGGCCTGCGCACCTTCGAGGACGTCATCGAAGGCGGCCGCTGATACCAAAGATCCCTGAAAGGGACTCTTTGGTATTCCGATGCAGATTTCCCATGCTATTGGTGCATATGGGAAATCTGAAGTTCTTCAGGCGCACGCTGCGGTCAGCACTTGTGCGTCTGGTATGGGGTCTCTTCAGCAGGGGAGCCTTCCGGCTTTCCCTGACAGATTCCGCGCCGCTCCCGGTCTCCGGGGGCGGCGTTTTCATGTCGACGATGCGGGAAGGGCGGCGGCGGCGTCCGGAACCCGCGCCTGCGGCAGGGCGGCGATGATCCGGGCGATGCTGTCGGCCACCGGCAGGGCGGCGGTATCGAGCAGGAGTCGCGGCCGGGTCCAGGGCTCGAAGTGGCGGGCCCGCACGGCGGCCCAGTCCGGCAGGGTCAGGCCGGCGACCTCGGCGGGCCGGGTCTCGACCCGGCGGCGATGCTCGGCGGTCTCGGAGCAGCGGACCTCGATTTCCAGACAGGGCCGCCCCGCCGTGGCGGCAACCGCGCGCCAGGCATCCCGGGTCAGGGCCAGCGGGTTGACGGAATCGGCGATGACCGTGTGTCCGAGCGGCAGGTTGTCGGCGGCAAGCCGGCGGGCAACATCATAGCCGGCCGGGCCGATCTCGCCGCCCGGCGGCAGAATGCCGGCGGCGCGGATGGCCTGCTCGATGCTGTCGATGCGCAGCCAGACGGCGCCGAGGTGTTCGGCCAGCCCGCGGGCGATCGTCGACTTGCCGGTGCCGGGCAGGCCGGAAAACACGATCAGCATGACAGGGATGGTCCTCAATCGATTGGCGTGGCGTGGTCGGCGCGGGTGTCGCCGTCGTCCTGCGCGTCCCGGGTGCGGGCTTCCGCGGCG
The DNA here is from genome assembly GCA_050689115.1 of Segnochrobactraceae bacterium EtOH-i3. Taxonomy (GTDB): domain Bacteria; phylum Pseudomonadota; class Alphaproteobacteria; order Rhizobiales; family Segnochrobactraceae; genus JBBSSF01. The sequence continues at coordinate 7,072 of JBOGCN010000042.1, forward strand.
GTGGCGTAGCGGGTGAGGAGGGCGACCAGTTCGGCCTGCCGCCGGGTGCCGGTCTTGCTGAAGAGGGCGGCGAGCTGGGAGCGCACCGTTGGGCGGGCGACGCCCAGCTGTTCGGCTGCCTCGCCGAGATCCAGCCCGCGGGTGAGGAGGGTTGCCAGTTCCGCCTCCCGGCGCGAGAGCGAGAAGGCGCTGCGCAAAAGGTCCGGCCGGGCCAGCTGCACCCGGGCGGGATCGCGCAGCAGAATCAGCGCCCGGGTGCCGATCAGGATGTGCTCCCAGTCCCGGGTGACGGGCAGGATGTCGAGCACGATCGGCGCGCGCCGGGTGGGGCGGCGCACGGCGAGGCTGGTGCTGCCGGTGCCGGCAACCCCGTCGGCGGTGGCGAGAATCGCGGCGTCGAGGGCTGCGGTCTCCTGGGGATCGGCGGTCACCAGCCGGCCATCGCGCAACAGCAGGCCATCGCCGATCGCGGCCGAGAAGGTGCGGGTCGCCCGAATGAGGCGGCCTGCGCCATTCACCAGGGCGACGGCCTGATTGACGGTTTCCCAGGCGGCCAGCATCGCGTCCAGCCGGCGGAAACCGATGGTGCGGCTGAGGGTGAGGGCGCGCACCAGATCCACCCGGGCCCGGTCCAGCGCGTCCAGATCGGCGGGGGAGAACTGGCCGGCGGCGGCGGTGCGCTCCAGGGTCAGGATCACCGGCTGCTGCTTCTCTCCCAGCCACAGCCGGGCGCCGGCCCCCCACATCAGCCCGTGCGGCTTCAGGAACTCCTGATAATAGGGCTCACGGTCGAAATTGCGCCCCTTCAGCAGCTCGTGATCGGCAATGAAACGGCTTTCCGTCTGGAACGGGACGGCCAGCGAGCGCGGATTGTGGCCATGCCAGCCATCGCGCATGTAATCGTCCATCAGACCGGTCAGCGGCGAGGAGGCGGCCAGCACCTGCAGGTCGGGATCGGTGCTGAAGATCAGCGCGCCCTCGGAATCCACGGCACGCGCGAGCGCATCCAGCGCCGCCGGCCACCGGACCGGATCGGCCACGGCCTCGAAGAACAGGGCAATCGCGTGTTCGAGTGCCTTTTCCAGCAAACCCCCCATGGCTGGTCCCCACTCGTGCTGAGTCGCGAAGCCGCGATCAGATGTGCCCATGCCACTCGGCGTGTAGCCGGATTGGGCACATAGCTGACCAATTGGTTCAAGTCCCGATTTGGGAGATCAATCCCGACGGGCGCTGACAGGGCGACGCCGGGCGGACCTGCGCGGGACGCTTCACGGCCTGCGGGGCGGGCGGGGCCGGGAGCCGGTGCCGGCGGAAATTCGTCCGTCGACAAAGAGAGATGGGAAATACAGGTTTTGGTTGTCGTGGTTGGCACGGCAGGCGGGAGCGTTCCGGGGCGCTCCGGCTGTGCCCCCCATGAGGCGACAGGGCGGCGAATGGCCGCGCCTGCCGTCCGGTCGGGCTCAGCGCGGCGCGCGCTTGGCGAGGATACGCTGCAGGG
>JBOGCN010000043.1:0-6063 GCA_050689115.1 Segnochrobactraceae bacterium EtOH-i3
CAGGCGCGATATTCGTAGAGCAGGCGGGCGCGGATGGTGCCGGGCAGCGCGCGGATGTCGCGCAGCACCTGGCGGGTGTCGGCGGCCGACGCATCGGCGTCGAACACCACATAGCCCACCTCGCCGCGGGACTCATAATACTGGCCGGCGATGTTGACGCCGTGGCGCTCCAGCACGTCATAGAGCCGGCCGAGCATGCCCGGCAGGTTGCGCTGCACCTGGATGAAGCGCGTGCCCTGGGGACGGGCCGGCAGCTGCACCTGCGGGAAGTTGACCGCACCCATGGTGGAGCCGCTGTCGCTGTAATCGACCAGCTTGCGGGCCACCTCGGAGCCGATGCGCTCCTGGGCTTCCTCGGTGGAGCCGCCGATGTGCGGCGTCAGGATCACGTTGTCGAGACCCTGCAGCGGCGACACGAAGCGTTCGCCATTGGCCTTCGGCTCGGTGGGGAACACGTCGATGGCGGCGCCGTTGAGGTGGCCGCTCTTCAGCGCCTCCGCCAGCGCCTCGATGTCGACCACGGTGCCGCGGCTGTTGTTGATGAGATAGGCGCCCGGCTTCATGGCGGCGATCTCGGCCGCGCCGATCATGCCATGGGTGCCCGGGGTTTCCGGCACGTGCAGGGTCACGATGTCGGCCTGGCCCAGAAGGGTCGTCAGGCTGGCGGTGGGCTCGGCGTTGCCCTGACGCAGCTTGTCGGTGATGTCATAGAAAATGACGTGCATGCCCATGGCTTCCGCCAGAATGGACAGCTGCGAGCCGATGTTGCCATAGCCGACGATGCCGAGGGTCTTGCCGCGGACCTCGTGGCTGTGGGTGGCCGACTTCTCCCAGCCGCCGGAATGGGCCGACGACGAGCGCGACGGCACCCGGCGCAGCAGCATGACGATCTCGCCGATCACCAGCTCCGCCACGCTGCGGGTGTTGGAGAAGGGGGCGTTGAACACGGGGATGCCGTGCTGCCGGCAGGCATCCAGATCCACCTGGTTGGTGCCGACGCTGAAGCAGCCGACGGCAATCAGCCGGTCCGCCGCATCCAGCACCTCCTGGGAGACATGGGTGCGCGAGCGGATGCCCAGAATGTGCACCCCCTTGATGGCTTCCTTCAGGGCTTCGCCATCCAGCGCCTTGGCGAGGCGCGTGACGTTGGTATAGCCCTCGGCTTCCATCAGATTGAGAGCGCTGTCGTTGATGCCCTCCAGCAGCAGCACCCGGATCTTGTCCTTGGCGAGCGAAAGGTTGGGCGAATGAGAGCGGCTATCGGGCACGATCCCGGCTTCCTTCAACGATGATACGGACCCGCTTTGGATCCGGAGTGGCTCCTCACGGGCATGCCGGCCAGAAATGGCCGGTCCCGTCCCTCGCCGGGGATCCTCGGGCGGACCGGGAACTTAGCGCCTTTCGCGCGCACGTCCAGTCTTTGCACCCATCTTTCGGCCCAAAGACGCATATCCCTGACCGATAAGGCAGACCCGGCGGCAGCCGGAGCGCCGCCGGCCCCGCCGCGGCCGTCAGGCGGTCATGCGATCGCCACAATAGGGGTTGGTGGCCCGCTCCGCCCCGAAGGTGGAGGCCGGGCCGTGGCCGGGCAGGAAGGTGATGTCGTCGCCCAGCGGGAACAGCTTCTCGCGGATCATGCGCACCAGCAGGTTCTGGTCGCCATAGGGCTTGCCGTCATGGGAGAAGTCGGTGCGGCCGACGGAGCCGGCGAAGATCACGTCGCCGACGAGGGCAAAGCGCACCTCGGGCTGCACGAACACCACATGGCCCGGCGTGTGGCCGGGGCAGTGATAGACATCGAAGGACACCTCGCCCACCGTCACCGTGTCGCCTTCCACAAGCCAGCGGTCCGGGGTGACGGGCTTGCCGCCGGGCACGCCCCAGCGGGCGCCGGCATTGGCCATGTCGGCCAAAAGGAAGTCGTCGGCCCGGTGCGGGCCCTCCACCGGCACGCCATAGAGGGCGGCCAGCTCCGCCGCACCGCCGGCATGATCGAAATGGCCGTGGGTGAGCAGAACCTTGGTCAGCGTCACGCCGGTCTTCTCGATGGCCGCCTTCAGGCGGGGCACGTCGCCGCCGGCATCCACCACGGCGGCCTGCTTGGTCTTCGTGCACCAGATCAGGCTGGCATTCTGCTGCAGCGGCGTCACCGGGATGACGGCGACCTGAAGCGGGGCGGTGGTCTCGGCGCTGGCGCTCATGGGCGGATTTCCTTGGCGGACGGGCCATCCCGGGCGCCTGAGGCGCAGCCGGAAGGCCGAATCGGAGGGGCGTGGCCGTCTGGCCGATGCGGTCGGGGATAGCTTATCGCAGGTGCGAAATATCGCACATTGTTGCCCCGTCTTTGCATCGACAGGAGGGGGCTGACTGGGAGTATGATGGGGGCCATGACCCAGCGTGCCTTCGAGGACTTCAAGCCGGGCGAGGTGTTTCCGCTTGCCGCCGTCACCGTGACGGAAGCGGACATCATCGCCTTTGCCTCCGTGTACGACCCGCAGCCCTTCCATCTGGACGAGGCGGCCGGCCGGGCCTCCCTGCTCGGTGGTCTGGCGGCGTCGGGCTGGCACACGCTTTCCATCGCCATGCGGCTTCTGGCCGAGGGCGTGCTGAATGACAGCTTTTCCATGGGCTCGCCCGGGCTGGACCGGATCTCCTGGCGCGCGCCGGTGCGGCCGGGGGATGTGCTGACGGGCACCTGCACCATCCGCGAGGTGCGCCCCTCCCGGTCGCGGCCGGAAATGGGCTTCGTCCTCGTCGCCGTGGTGCTGGTCAACCAGACCGACGAGACCGTGATCGAGATGATCGGACCGGTGATGATCGGGCGCCGGGTGGCGGCCGTTCTGGAGATGCCGGATACGCCGGAGGCCGGACGATGAGTTTCTTCGAGGATCTGGTGGTCGGCACCGCGCGCGAGCTGGGGGAAGAGACCTTCACCGCCGATGCCATCAAGACCTATGCCCGCGCCTATGATCCGCAGCCCTTCCATCTGGACGAGGAGGCCGGCCGGCGCAGCCATTTCGGCGCGCTCTGCGCCTCGGGGCTGCAGGTGCTGGCCGTCTCCATGAAGCTGATGATCGCCACCCAGGACCGGCTGGAGGCCGAGGAGCGCGCCCGCGGCAAGGCCGTGCCGCCGCGCGGGCCCTCGCCCGGGGTGGAAACCGTGCGCTGGCTGAAGCCGGTGTTCGCCGGCGACACGCTCCGCTTCCGCACCACGCTGGCCGACAAGCGCGCCTCGGCGTCCCGGCCCGAGTGGGGCATCACCACCTGGCACATGGAAGCCTTCAACCAGAAGGGTGAGCAGGTGCTGTCCTATCGCGGCAATGTCTTCGTGCGCCGCCGGGCCCAGGCGGCGGCCTGAGCCTTTTGCGGTCCGGCACGCGCGGAGATCCGGGGCGGACGCCGCCCCGGACTGGTCACGCCGTCACCGCTTCCAGCCCCGCATCCGCCAGCGCCGTCGCCTGTTTGGCTGTGAGGGCATCGACATCGAAGCCGTCGATGGCGGCCTCGAAGCGCTGGTGGAAGTTCATTTCGGCGCTGAGGTGCAGGAACACGCTGCCGAGGCCGATGGCGGCGCGGTCCATGAACACGAACGGCCGCGGCACCCGCACCGGGCCTAGCCGCTTCAGCTCCGAGTGCACCTTGAAGGCTTCCCGCCGGCCATACTGGCCCGGCGCCACGGTGTCGGCGATGGTGCGCACCCGGTCGTCGAGCAGCGGGCCGTAGATGAAGCGGGCCCAGACTTCCAGCACGTTCACCAGTTCGTTGGTCAGCCCCGTGAAGCCCCAGTGGGCGAAGGCGGCGGCGATGCCGTCGCGGTCATTCCGCTGCAGCGCGCGGTAGAGCGCCACCACGCCGGCGACGAATTCCGGCGGGAAGATGCGGATGCAGCCATAATCCAGAAGGTTGATGCCCTCGACCGCGCCGTCCTCTGCATTCTCCGCGGTGGCGACGGTGTAGTTGCCGAGATGCGGATCGCCATGGATCACGCCGGCATGGGCAAAGGGATGCCACCACGCCCGGAACAGGCAGTCGGCCAGAAGGTTGCGCTCCTCCAGCGGCCGGCCCTTGAAGGAGAGCAGCGGCCTGCCGTCCAGCCATGTCATGGTGAGGAGGCGCCGGGTGGAAAGCTCCGGCCAGACATCGGGCACGCGGATGCCGGGCTCGCCGGCCAGCACCGCGCGATAGAGGGCGGCATGGCGGGCCTCGCGGCGATAGTCCAGCTCCTCGCGCAGCCGGGCGCCGATTTCCACTTCCACATCCCGGGTGTCGATGGCCGGACGGAATTTGCGGTGGAGAGAGAGCAGCACCGCGAACTGGGCGAGATCGGCCTCCATGGCCGAGTCCATGTCGGGATATTGCAGCTTCACCGCCAGCGGCGTGCCATCAGGGGCGGTGGCGCGGTGCACCTGTCCCAGTGAAGCGGCGGCGGCCGGTTCGTGCTCGAAGCTGCGGAAACGCCGCTCCCAGCCCACCCCCAGCTCCGCCGTCATGCGGCGCTTGACGAACAGCCAGCCCATGGGCGGGGCTGCCGACTGCAGCGTCGCCAGCTCCTCGGCATATTCCGGCGGTACGGCATCGGGAATGGTGGCCAGCATCTGGGCCACCTTCATCAGCGGGCCCTTGAGGCCGCCCAGCGCCTCGGTGATTTCCCGGGCCGTGCGGGCATCGAAATTGTCCCCGCCGCCGAACAGTCTGGCGCCGGCGAGCTTGGCCGCGACCCCGCCCAGCCCGGTGCCCACCTGGGCATAGCGGCGCACCCGGCCGGTGAAACGGTTCGCCTCGCGGTCGGCCTCGGCCATCGGATCCTCCTGCCGGGAAATCTGCGCTTGCCGGAAGATATGGGCCGGCCGGCGCGCGATTGCCAGAGGGGGCGGGGGGCGGAGGGGAGGGCGTTCGCCGCGTTCTCCCAGCGGGGGGCAGAAAAAAGAAAGCCCGGAGCCCTTGCGGGGCTCCGGGCCTGTTCCGGCGGCAGATCGCTGCGGCTCACTCCAGCCCGTCGAACAGCGCGGTGGAGAGATAGCGCTCGGCAAAGGACGGGATGATCAGGACGATGTTCTTGGCCCGGAACTCCGGCCGCTTGCCGACCTGGATGGCGGCTTCGATGGCCGCGCCCGAGGAGATGCCGGTGGGGATGCCCTCGATGCGGGCGATCTGGCGGGCGCGCTGGAAGGCGGCCTCGCTCGGCACCTTGATGACTTCGTCATAGACATGGGTATCGAGCACGCCCGGCACGAAGCCGGCGCCGATGCCCTGAATCTTGTGCGGGCCGGGGGTGCCGCCGGAGAGCACCGGGCTCTCGGCCGGCTCGACGGCGAACACCTTCACCGCCGGATTGCGCTCCTTCAGCACCTGACCGACGCCGGTGATCGTGCCGCCCGTGCCGATGCCCGAGACGAACGCATCCACCTGACCGGCGGTGTCGTTCCAGATTTCCACGGCCGTGGTGGCGCGGTGGATGGCCGGGTTGGACGGGTTCTGGAACTGCTGCGGAATGATGGCGCCGGGAATGGTGGCCACCAGCTCCTCGGCCTTGGCGACGGCGCCCTTCATGCCCTTGGCGGCTTCGGTCAGCACCAGCTCGGCGCCGAGCAGGCGCACCATCTTGCGCCGCTCGATGGACATGGATTCCGGCATCACGAGGATCAGCCGGTAGCCGCGGGCGGCGGCCACGAAGGCAAGGCCGATGCCGGTGTTGCCCGAGGTCGGCTCGATGATCGTGCCCTCGCCGGGCTTCAGCCGGCCCTCGGCTTCAAGGGCGTCGATCATGGCGACGCCGATACGATCCTTCACGCTGGCGATCGGGTTGAAGAATTCCAGTTTGGCCAGCAGGTTGGCCTCAACGCCTTCCGCCTTCGCCAGGCGCTCCAGCCGCACCAGCGGGGTGTCGCCGATGGTTTCGGTGATCGAGCCGTAGATCCGGCCCCGGCCCTGGGTGGAAAGAGGATCGGCCATGGTCTGAACTCCTCGCAGCGGCCAGCCGGATTTTTCTCCGGCGGCGCGGATGGGCGGCAATCGGGCAAAGCCGTTCCGGCAATGCGCCCCGATGCGGAATGATATCAAAGG
>JBOGCN010000044.1:0-2500 GCA_050689115.1 Segnochrobactraceae bacterium EtOH-i3
TGGTTGCGGGGGCAGGATTTGAACCTGCGGCCTTCAGGTTATGAGCCTGACGAGCTACCGGGCTGCTCCACCCCGCGGGAGGTGTGTATATGGGGGAGGGATCGTTTGGAGAAGAGTTTGGATGCCGGGTGTTCTGGATCCTGGCGTGATGAGGTCAGGGATGCAGATCTGGCGGCGTTGATCATGTGTGTTTTGCAGGCCCGGCGGCGCCCGACTCTCCCGCGTCTTGAGACGAAGTACCATTGGCGCAGAGGAGTTTAACGGCCGAGTTCGGAATGGGATCGGGTTGGGGCTCCTCGCCATGGCCACCGGGCCGGCGAAGCACACATGAGATCGATACTGGTTTCGTCGTGGCCTGCGCTGTCCGTGTGGGCTCCCCCGAACCCTTGCTGGAGCAAGGGTGAGGCAAGCCCGACGGGGCGCCGGCCCTGATGGGCCGTTCTTTGTCTTCCGGACAGAAGTCCGTCTGCCTGATGCCTTTGGCATCTGGCAGAGGGACGGACATTGATTAATGAGAGCGATCAAGCCGATCGAGCTATTAGGACCGCTCAGCTGCACCCGTTGCCGGGCTTCCACATGCGGCCTATCAACGTGGTGGTCTACCACGGCTCTCAAGGGAGACCTGGTTTTGAGGTGGGTTTCCCGCTTAGATGCTTTCAGCGGTTATCCCGTCCACACATAGCTACCCTGCACTGCGGCTGGCGCCACAACAGGTCCACCAGAGGTGTGTCCATCCCGGTCCTCTCGTACTAGGGACAGATCCTCTCAAGTTTCCTACACCCACGGCAGATAGGGACCAAACTGTCTCACGACGTTCTGAACCCAACTCACGTACCACTTTAATCGGCGAACAGCCGAACCCTTGGGACCTTCTCCAGCCCCAGGATGTGATGAGTCGACATCGAGGTGCCAAACGATGCCGTCGATATGGACTCTTGGGCATCATCAGCCTGTTATCCCCGGAGTACCTTTTATTCGTTGAGCGATGGCCCTTCCACACGGGACCACCGGATCACTATGGCCGACTTTCGTCTCTGCTCGACTTGTCAGTCTTGCAGTCAGGCAGGCTTATGCCATTGCACTCGACGAGCGATTTCCGACCGCTCTGAGCCCACCTTCGCGCGCCTCCGTTACTCTTTGGGAGGCGACCGCCCCAGTCAAACTACCCACCATGCACTGTCCCGGACGCGGATAGACGCGTCGCGGTTAGACATCCATGTCTTCAAGGGTGGTATTTCAAGGATGGCTCCACCTGAGCTGGCGCCCGGGCTTCAAAGCCTACCACCTATCCTACACATGACAACACGAATGCCAGTGCAAAGTTGCAGTAAAGGTTCACGGGGTCTTTCCGTCTGACCGCAGGAACCCCGCATCTTCACGGGGAATTCAATTTCACTGAGCCCATGCTGGAGACAGCGGGGAAGTCGTTACGCCATTCGTGCAGGTCGGAACTTACCCGACAAGGAATTTCGCTACCTTAGGACCGTTATAGTTACGGCCGCCGTTTACCGGGGCTTCGATTCAAAGCTTGCACCTCTCCTCTTAACCTTCCGGCACCGGGCAGGCGTCAGACCCTATACGTCATCTTCACGATTTCGCAGAGCCCTGTGTTTTTGATAAACAGTCGCTACCCCCTGGTCTGTGCCCCCCGATCCTGCTTGCGCAGAACCGGGGCCCCCTTATCCCGAAGTTACAGGGGTAATTTGCCGAGTTCCTTCAGCATGGTTCTCTCAAGCGCCTTGGTATGCTCTACCAGTCCACCAGTGTCGGTTTCGGGTACGGTCTATAATGTGGAGGCTATTTCCTGGAAGTCCCAGGCCGCACGTTCAATCCGATAAGAACGTACGGCTTTCGGCCTTCGTCACCTTCCACAGGCTGGGGAATATTCACCCCATTCCCATCGACTACGCCTTTCGGCCTCGCCTTAGGGGCCGGCTGACCCTGCGCAGAATATCTTTACGCAGGAACCCTTGGACTTTCGGCGGGGGTGTCTCTCACACCCCTTTACGTTACTCATGTCAGCATTCGCACTTCCGATACCTCCAGGATGCCTCACGGCTGTCCCTTCGCAGGCTTACGGAACGCTCCGCTACCACGTGACCCCAGAAGGATCACATCCGCAGCTTCGGCACATGGCTTGAGCCCCGTTACATTTTCGGCGCAAAAACCCTTAACTAGACCAGTGAGCTGTTACGCTTTCTTTAAATGATGGCTGCTTCTAAGCCAACATCCTGGTTGTTTTGGGGTTCTCACATCCTTTCCCACTGAGCCATGATTTGGGGGCCTTAGCTGGCGGTCAGGGTTGTTTCCCTCTTGACGACGGACGTTAGCACCCGCCGTCTGTCTGCCGGATAGTACTTCCCGGTATTCGGAGTTTGGTTAGGTTTGGTAATCCGGTGAGGACCCCTAGCCCATCCAGTGCTCTACCCCCGGGAGTATAAGTCCGACGCGCTACCTAAATAGCTTTCGCGGAGAACCAGCTATTACCGAGTTTGATTGG
>JBOGCN010000045.1:0-5158 GCA_050689115.1 Segnochrobactraceae bacterium EtOH-i3
GTCCGCGATTTCGCGAAAGACGATGCCGGATGGCGCGAGTTCAAGGTTCTCTGCAACAAGCAGGGAAATGCCCTGTCCCGCCGCGACCATGGCCAGCAGGGAACCGGCCAGACCGCGCAGCGCAGGATTGTCGGAACCGGCCATTTCCCTGCCGCGCGCACCACGATCAGGTCATCCACCTGTGGTCCGGCGCCGCCCTCGCGCACGAGGAATGTTTCTGCCGCGAGGTCCTGCCATATGATGTGGTCGCGCTGCGCCAGCGGGTGCGCTTCCGGCATGACGGCCATAAGCCGGTCGCGCCAGAACATGCGGGAATGAAGATCGGGGATTTCATGGGGGCAGGCGATGAACGCTATATCGAGGCGGTCCTCACGCACCTGCATCTGCGCTTCGCGCGCCGTGCCTTCGGTGATGTGCAGCGCCACGCCAGCAATGAATATTGCGGAACCGATCCTGCAGCCGGTCGAGGAGCCCGCCCGCGACAAGGCTCGGCTGGAGCGGTCATCGCATTTCCTTTCTTCGGTTGTCAGGCTCACCATTTCGCACTCAAGGGCGCAGGCCCTTCGTGGGAGGGAAACAGCGGCAGAACTTCCTCGGCCAATTCCTGTATGATTTCGGCGGCGGGGCGCTCCGAGAAATGGATGCCGAGGGCGGCATGGTTCACGCCCGCGTCACGCCATTCGCCCAACAGGTCGATCAATCCGTTTCGTCCGGTCCTGAGCACGAAACCGCCCTGCAACGGTGTGCCGGGGAAGTTCGGATCGGCGACCAGATCGAGCCATTCATTCGTCATGTGCGGCCGAAATCCGCCATCCTCGATCCTGTCGCGCCAAGCACGGATATTCTGACCGAGGCGATTTGGCCCTTCCCGCATATGGGTCGGCTGCGGATAGGTCAGCCAGCCATCGGCGTGTTCCGCCACCCATTCCGGGGTCTGCCGGCTCGATCCGGTGACGATCAGCGGGATGCGGCCTGTGGCGGCTTTGGGGAGGAAATCGACGCCGTTCACCGTGCCGAGCGCACCGTTGATGGCCGGCCTGCCTTCCGCGATGAGCTGGCGGAACCAGGCAACGGCTTCCGCAAAGCGTGCGCCTCGCGTGTCCATGTCGATGCCGTAGGCCGGAAACTCGACGGGCCGGTCTCCCGAGGCGATGCCGAGAACGAGGCGGCCGCCCGAAAGGTGGTCGATGGTCGTCGCCATCTTGGCAAGGTCGATGGGGTGGCGCAGCGAAAAGATCGCGCTTCCGGTCGCAAGCGCAACTCGCTCCGTTCTGGCGGCCAGATAAGCAATGTAGGTAAAGGGATCGAAGACCTGTCCGGCATCACCGAAACCGGGATCGAACAGCGGAACGTCCCGTAGCCAGACGGCGGCGAATCCGCGTCTGTCGATGTCGCCGACAAGATCGGCTTGCCCTTCCAGCACCGTCATATCGCCCTGATAAAAACGCAGCGGAAGGAAGATGCCGACCGTGAGCTGATCGGGCCGGAACATTCGGCAATAGCCGGGATGCGCTGCAAAGGCGTCGGATGAAGCTCCGGCCGAAATCTGAACGGACGGCGCGGGATCGGTAACGATAGTCATGAACGATGGATTCCCTATGCGAGTTGTGTTCACGGCCCAGTTGCGGGGGCCGGAAGCGATATGCCGCGCTGCACGGCGGGGCGTTCCGCGACCTGCTCGTGCCAGCGGGTGAGATGTCGGTGGCGGGCGAAGGTGAATCCGCAGATCACCGCGATATGTGTCCAGCCGAAGGTGGCTATGTCGGCGATGGAATAATCCTCGCCCGCCAGCCACGCATTGTCCGCCAATCGCCCGTCCAGCACTGCGAAGGCGTCGTCGGTCAGGCTTTGATAGCGTTCGATGGCAGACGGGATTTTCTCTTTGGCGAACATCTCAAAATGGACGCGCTGCCCGAGGATCGGCCCCATGCTCGACGTGTGGAACTGGAGCCACTTGATCGCTTCCCACCGCGCCTTGGTCTTCTGCGGCAGGAGTTTTCCCGTCTTGTCGGCGAGATAGAGCAGGATGGCCGCCGACTCGAACAGGGTGATGCCCGTGTCGTCGTCCATGATGACCGGGATGCGGCCATGCGGATTGAGGGCGAGAAAGGCGGGCCGCCTGTGATCGCCATCCTCGATGCTCACAGGATGCAGGCGATAGGGGAGCGCCAATTCTTCGAGGGCTATCGTCGCCTTGAAGCCATTGGGGGAGGAAGTCGTGTAGAGGTCGATCAATACGCCATTCCTTCGGCCGTTGCATGAGTTTGGGAATCGTCGGGCTTGTCGCGCAGGGTGAGGACCAGCAGACCCGCCAGCACGGAAAGCGCGAGCGATCCGATCCATAGCCAGCCATATGCGCCGGTCATGTCGTAGAGCAGGCCGCCGAGGAACGCGCCGAGCGCGCCGCCGAGAGCATGGCCGCCCGAGATCAGGCCCATGGCGAGGCCGATCCGTTTGATTCCGAGATGGCTGGCGGCCAGCCCGACCGTCACCGGCACAGTCGAGTAATCGACTAACCCGAACAGAACGACGAAGAGGTAGAGAAGCCGGATGTCAGGCGCGACGTAGAGCAGCAGAATGAAGCTCGCGGCCCGGATCAGGTAAATGGTGCCGAGCAATGTCGGGCGATGCACCCGGTCGCCAAGATGTCCGGCAAGGATCATTCCGCCGAGGTTGACGGCCGACAGCACGCCGTATGCAGTGGCGCTGGGGAGCGGCGGAAAACCGCAAAAGGAAGCATAGGGCAGGAAATGCGTTTCTATCACGCCGGTCGTGGTGAAACCGCAGATCAGGAAGCTCCAGAAAAGGATATGGAACGCTGGCACGCGGATCAGCGCACCGATCCCGGTAAGGAACGATTCCGGTTTCGCCTCTGCCGTGCTGCGCGCGGGCGGCAGCATCAGGAAGGCAAAGACGGCAAGCGTGATCGCCGCGACCGACAGTGCGGCAAAGCCGTAACGCCAGCTCATCGTCTGCATCAGGACGGCGACAAGCGGCACGACCAGCAACTGCCCGGCCGTGGCGCCGGACGTGCCGATGCCGGTCGCCAATCCGCGCCGCGCCTCGAAGTTCTTGGCGATGGCGGCGGCGACCACATTCGTTGCGACGGCCGTGAATCCGATAGCGGCGACGATGCCGAAGGCGATGGTGAAGACCAGTGCGAAATCGGTCAGCGCCACCAGCCCCGAACCAAGGGCGATGGCGATCATGCCCCCGGACATGAGAAGCCTCGGGCCGCTTGTGTCTATGACCCTGCCGGCGAACGGTGCCGTAAAGGCCATAAAGATCAGTGCAAGCGCGCCGACACCTGACAGGAAGGACCGCGACCAGCCAAGCTCGCCCTCCATGACGGGCATCGCCAAACCGAGCATGGCGCGCACCGAGAAGGAAACCGCAAGCGCCGCAAAACCCACCGTGACCAGAAGCCAGCCGCTGAAAGCAGGTGGATTGTCGTGTGGTGGTCGTGCTGTGGATCATTGATCCATCTCGCGTTCAGGAGCGAGGCACGCTAAATTGTTCCGGATGCCCCCAGCGAAGTCCTATCTGCTGTAAGACGGGATCAAAAACGATATGATCTGCCTCTAGAATTTAGATTGGCTACACTATGAATCCTGTGCTCCCCCTGCTTGCGCTGCGTGCCTTCGCCGAGACGGGGCGGCATAGCAGCATCAAGCGGGCGGCCGAGGCGATGGGCGTCACCTCCGGGGCGGTCAGCCAGCAGATCAGACAATTGGAAGATCGCCTCGGCGTCACCCTGTTCACGCGCACGCGCTACGGAGTTCGCCTGACCGAAGCAGGGGCAAAGGTTCATCCGGGTCTGCTCATGGCATTTGACCAAATCGCCAAGAGCCTTGAGACGCTGGAGGCGATCAACGCACGGCCGACCTTGACCATCAGCACGGTCCCGTCCTTCGCTGCATCATGGCTGGTGCCTCGGCTCGGTCGTTTCACCGGCAGGCGACCGGACATAGAGGTTCGCGTCGAAGCAACGTCGAATCTTGTCGATCTCGGACGGGACCGCGTGGATGTCGCCATCCGGCACGGGCTGGGCATTTACCCCGGCCTTGTATCGGAGCATCTGATGGCCCCGGTCCTTTTGCCGGTTGCAAGTCCGAAGTTGCTTGAGACGGGGCCGGCGATAACGGGGCCAGCGGATTGCCTCGGCTGGCCGTTGCTTCAAGATTCCGACCGTGCCGATTGGCAGCTATGGTTCAAAGCTGTCGGCGTGGCGGATGATCCTCGCGCGGAGCGCGGCCCGGCCTTCGAGGACGATTATCTGCTCGTTCGCGCGGCGATTGCCGGTCAGGGCCTTGCGCTGGTGCGGGATGTTTATGCCGCCGAGGAAATCGCTTCGGGCCGTCTGGCGCTCGCATTGGATCGGCCATGGCCGACCGCGTTCGCCTACTATGCGGTGACATTGCCCGATGCGGTGAAACGCCAGACAGTGCGGGACTTCATCGGATGGTTAAAGGAGGAAGCGGCACGGGGTGGCGAGGAACGCGGATAGAGAGTTTGCCGTCTGCTTTGCGCGGCGTTGCCGCGTGATGGCGGGCGGCGCCGCGATATGCGAGGTCTCCGCGCCGCCCGCCATCGGTCACGCCCGGTCCTGCGGCGGTTGGATTCCGTCATGTGCGCCTGCTGGACGTTCCGCCACGAACGCCTCTTTTCCCTTTTTGGTCCACAATTCCCGCGCCCGTTCGCCGTCCTCGCTCTTGAACTTGTCGGCCATCCACAGCAGCGCGCCGCAGATGGTCGCCCGGTCGTCGTCGGTCAGATCCACAATGCCTGCCTTGACGACGATACCGCCGAGTTCGATCAGATGGCGTGTGCGCTTGCGGCGCTCGACCTGCCAGCTTCGCACATACGGCAGTTATGTTTCCCTGTCGCGCCATCGCGATGGCATGGACCTGCATTATGGTCGCGACGACTTCGTCAGTCAGGACAGATTGGTGAACACGCTGTCGCGCGACCGGGCGAAGGACATGGCGACGGATTACGACCCGGCGCAGGATTATGCCGAGCGGCGCGCCATCACCTTCCGCGCCCGTGTCGCCCAGATTATGCGCAGGCTGATGCCGGAGCGCGTGCGCGATGCGGTCGATGACATGCTGGACCGTCTGCACCAGCCCGACAACGCCGCGCCTGGCCGCGAGCCCGT
>JBOGCN010000046.1:0-4812 GCA_050689115.1 Segnochrobactraceae bacterium EtOH-i3
GCCCGCCGTCGGCAGCAGCGTCGCCGCCGTCGGTGTGAGCGGGGGTATAAGGGCACCCACGCAGGCTGTCAACACCCATCACCCCAACCCCAAAAGAAATTCGCCGCCCAATCTCACATCCATCAATTATTATTATTATTTTTCAATATATTATTGCATTCTACGCGGGGTCAGAATTTCGCTCGCGGGGCCCTCCCGCCATCTCGCCCGCTGCGAAGACACTGCGATTTTCGACACGATGGGCGATTAGGATGAGTGTGCTCAGCCAGATGTTAGGTCCGGCGCCCGGGAAAATTCGCCCGGGGGGCGTGGACTTTGAGACGCCGGGCCCGACCGGTGGGGGGCAGCCACGAATCGTCCCCGGCGGGCTTTGAGATGAGTGTCGCGGCAGGAACAGGCGCACGGCCGTCTCTTCTTCGCCCCCCCCCCCCCCCCCGGGCCAGAGAGTCGGGCCGTCCCGTGCAAGACCGGCGGCACGGCTGTATCTGCGGATCTGCGTTTCCATCCGTCCGCGTCTGCAATCTATCCGAAACGTGCCTGCACCGCGCAGTCGCCGGGCGGACGCAAATCATGGCACATCCACGAACACGACCTCGCTCTCGTCAAGTTCGCACTTTCCCCTTTAGAGGGAGCTGACGTCGGCCCCGTGGGCTGCATCAGCTTGACGGTCGCAATGCCCACAGCCCGGGCAGGACATGGAAAAGCTCATCGACATCCTCATGGAGCAGCGGGCGGACGTTGCGGTGTCGGACCAGTGCCGCAAACATAGCGGCTGCGATGCGATCCTCTACAACTGAGAGGTCAGGGTCGGTCATGGACATCTCCGCCGCCCCTGTCCGTTGAGACTATGCGAGAGTGAAGGTGCGGACGGGAGCCCCCCGAGGGTCTGGAGCCCGTGCGGGAGCATGGGTCCCTTCCGCGTTCTCTTGAACCGCGAACAGTTGCTTGAGACTGCCGATCCGGCACGACATGGACAGCAGCTTTCACTATGCTCACAGCCCGTTGTCGGCTGCGATCTGTCGCGTGCCTTCGTTGATCTCTTCTGCCTCCCCTCCTGAAAGCTCGACCGTATCGCCAACGACCCGGAGACCAGTTCCTCTTTCCTCGACACCCCTGAACGGGACGTCCTCCTCGTCTTCGAGGCGACCAGCGGCTGTAGGGGCGACCTGATTGCAGCCCTTGCCGCCCCCCCCTTCTCTCGGGTCAATCCGCGACGGACTCGCGAGTTCGCGAGGGCCACCGGCGTGCTGGCCAAGACGGATCGTGACGAGGCCCGTGTGCTCGCCCGGATGGGATCCGTCCTTGCCCTGCCGGTGACGGTCCCGGTCAGCGGTGCCCGCACCCGGCTCTCCAATTTCCTGCGTCGACGCAAATAGTTGGTGGAATTGCACAAGTCCAAGAAGCCACGTCGCCATAGCGCCGGACAGGATGAGATGACCGCGTTCATCGACGCGATGAGCGCACCCCTTGCCCGTCAGATTGCCGACCTTGACCGTCGCATCGCTGGCCTGATTGCCGAGGATCGTACCCTTGCGGAACAGGCCAGATTGCTCTCGGCCGTTCCCGGCATGGGACCAACGGTACTGGCTCCCCTTCTCGGAGAACTGCCCGAGCTCGTAACCCTCTTCCGGCGTCGCATCGCATCCCTGGCCGGGCTCCCACCGCACGCCCCGGAAAGATCCTGGCGCACCGCACGCTGCATCTGGGGTGAGAGACGGACAGTCCGGGACGCCCTCAACATCGTCGCCCCTACCGCATCCCGACGGATCCCGGTACTTGTCGCCATGCGCGATCGAATGCGCCCAAAGGGCAAGGCCCCAAAGACCGCTCTCATCGCCGTCGCACGCCAGCTCCTCATCATCCTCAATGCGATGCTGCGCTCCGGCACCCACATCTCTCGCATGAACAACACAGTTGCCCGGACGCGACCGACCTCTGCCCGCCGGGACATACGGGCGCCGTTCGCTGGCCATCCGATCGATCCGATATGGTTGCGGACAACCGGAAGGCCACGGGGGCCGGGGCGACTGTTTCGGCACCGGCCGGCCACCGACATGAAGGCGGGCTCGTGACGCAGCGAAAATGCCCCGTCCGGGCAGGAAGCCCCGCCAATGGGGGCGTCTTCCTGTCAGCGCGGAATCACGAGGCCTGCGAACTCACCGGCAGGAATAGGATTTCGGGGACCAGCTTTCCTTGCGATTCCAGGCATCAATGACACCGGCCGGAAAGGTGTGCTCGATCCCGTCGGGCATCAGGCCCTGTCCCGGCAAGGTCTGCATTGTGCGCTCGGTCGCCTGAACGGCGTTCTCCGCCGCGCCGCCGCACAGAACAGGCCCGCCCGCACCGAGATTCATCTCGCCGGCAAGCGCAACGATGCGCAGGGGGCGGTGAAGATATCTGTCATTGGCGGCAACCATGCTGAGTTCCCCTGATGGCGCGGCCCGGACGAGCAGTACCGTGGAAACGATGTCAGCGGCGGCGCGGCGCACGAATTCCTGATCCCGGGCCGACAGGCGTCCGGCCTCCAGTGCCGCCCTCGCAACTCGGACACGACGCAGGGCGCACCGATCAGCAGCCACCTCGCCCACATCCGGCTGGCCGGGCGCGAAGAGTTCCCCCGATGCGTTGACCCGCACCAGCAATGCCCAGAGGCGCGCTTCCTCGGCGCGTGACGGGGCGGCAAGGGAGCAAAATGGAGGCGCGTCCTCAATGTGGGATGCTTCATGCCCCAATATAGCTGCAAAGACCATATCCAGGATCGACTGAAACAGCAGGGCCGTACGGTCTTCGGGATATCCGGCGCCTGCGGATTCCGATGCCTGTCGCAGCCCGTCGAGCGCCGAGCGAAAGGCGGGCGCATTGGATGCGCGAAGTGCCGCGACGCCAAGGGGCGATGCCTGTCGAAGCCGAAAGGCCTCGTAGTCGTCGGCCGGGCTTTCGGACTGCGCCAGGGCATACCAGGCGCTCAGACGCACCAGCCACAGCAGCGTATCGGGCGAACAGATGAGCACGCGACCGCCAGTGTCGTAGATGCCGCCGGTGCAGGCGAATTCGACTGCCTGCGCTCCACATTGCGCCTCTCCCATGATGCGCGCCCGCACGCCATCGGGTCCGGAGAGGGCCCGCCCTGCACTGCGGACAACCGTCTGACGCCAGGGCGTCTCCAATGCCGTGGCGGACGTGCAGATATATAGGCTGATCCTTCTTGTCTGGGGCTCGGCGGCCAGCGTCGCAACCGGGGCAAGCAGCGCCATCACAAGGGCCAGGACAAGCCCCGTCATTGGGGTGTTGCGGCCATTGCCGCGGACAGGCGTGGCAGGCAGTCATTGACCCGCCCGCCGACCGCGGTTCGCAGGTCCGGAAGGGTCTGTTGATCCAGGAGTGCCAGGGTCTTGAGGCTGTTGAGCCCATCGCGGCATTCGGCGAGATCCCGGTAGATGTGCGGGGGCCCGGAGGGGGAGGGTTGGGCGCTGCGGCCTCCCGCCAGAGCTGCGACACCAAGCGCCGCCGCCGCTGAAATGACGGCTGTGATCACGTTCGTGACAAGTGTCAAGCGGGTCTGGCGCTCAAGACTTGCGGCCTTGTCGGCCTCGAACTTCAGCTTCGCTTCATCAATTACGGAAGATCGGACCAGATCGTCGGAGACCTCGATCCGCCCGGTCAGGGAGGACGGGGTGGACAAGCCGATGTCTATCTGTCCATCCAGGCTGTGAAATGGCAGGCTGGTGCCGGTCTCATCCCGGACCGAGAGAAGACGGGCCGAGGGAAGGCTCAGGGCGTCCGTCGACCATCGACCGTCCGGCCTCCGTTGAGCGGCAACGTCGAAGACCCGGCTCATGATGCTTTTCCCTTGCAGCGCAGGGCTGCATCCAGCGACGTCTGAAATTTTGCGATGGAGTAAGTGTCCAACAAATCGCGCGCAAACTCCGGCGATCGCGTTGACCCGTCCAGTGCAATATAGTCGACTCGAACGCGGGCCTTGATGCTGTTTTCGATTTGATAGCTAACGGAGAAGAAGCCCGGCATTCCCCCCTTCCCGTAATGCAGGGTCAGTGTGGTCGCCGTTCGATCCCTGAGGTTACGCACCAGTCCGAAACCTCCTGCCCAATCGGCGGCGACCTGCTCGACCGGATCCAGGCAACTCCGGATGGACTCAGCGTCAACCAGGCGGGTCAGAAAATAGGTCTCCGCCTCAAAGCCGCCGCCTGTCCCCGGGTCGTCTGCGAAGGGAGGGATGTCCAGATCGGCACTCACGCCAACACTCGTCAGGGGCAGGACCACCTCGGCTGCCCTCCCCGGCGCCGGACTCGCACACGCAACCCCCGCGACAAATGCGATCCCCAAAGCACCCGCCATTGAAAGACGACGCATCAGCCTCCCCCCAGCTACACCTTTGAGCCCGCAGCGACGACAAGCGCGCTATCCTAGAGTGTTTTCCGCCCGAAGGGAATCGGGAGGGTTGCTCGCGAAGGAAGGAGGAAATTCCAGATGGTTGCCGGATCGGAGGCCGGCTTCCGCGTCGAATGCGGTCTCTCGATCCTCGCCTCGACGGACACGACCTGCAAGCTCGCTCGCGCTCCAGAACGCGAGAGGCCGGGCGCCGGCATTACCGCAGGGGAGCTGGAAAACCACCTCGTTCTTCGCCTGCCTCCGGCGTACTGGGCTGGTCGCCCCGATGCTGATCGACAGGGCGATCAAAGGGGCGAGGGCCGGGACCTTTGTGGATCATCTGCCTGTTCCGGAGCCGCGCCCGGGCGATGCGTCCACCGGGAACCCGGCGGTCGCGGCAGCAGCGAGCGCGAGGGATTACTG
>JBOGCN010000047.1:0-3530 GCA_050689115.1 Segnochrobactraceae bacterium EtOH-i3
AGCCGAGGACCGCGCCGCCGAGGCGCCGGTGAAGGCCGCAGAGCGCCAGCAGCGGCTTCAGGGCTATCAGGATGCTCAGTCGCTGCGGGACGCGGCAACGGCCGGCTATGAGCGCTCGATCGGCGCCTATCAGGATGCCGTCGGCAAGGCGAAGACCTCGGTTCAGGAGGCGCCTCAGGCCGCGGGTGGGCCCCAGTTCACCTTCAACGGTCAGACCTTCAAGACGCGCGCTGAGGCAGACCAGGCGGTGGAGACGTCCGTCGGAACCTTGACCGATCACTATATCCGCTATGGAGTTCCGCTGATCCAGGAGGCTTATCTGAAGGCGGGTGATCCGGAGAAGGCATCGGCTTACGGCAAGTGGGCGCAGAACGAATATGTGCAGGCCGGCATGAGGGATGCTGTTCGCCTGTCCACTGCGTTCGAACGCGGGGACTGGGATGGAGTGAACAAGCATCTCGACTCCATTGTCCGCAATCCTGGCTACATGGATCTGTCCGGCTATGATGCGGATGCTGTCCCGATCAAGGATGAGGCGGGAAAGACCGTCGGCATGAAGATCGAGTACACCGACCGGCAGGCTGGGACGAAGTTCTCCCAGGAGTTCAGGGATATGGCCGAGTTCCAGAAAGGAATTCTCGGGCTGGTGAATCCGCAGGCCGTCTTTGAGCACAATACCCGTCAGCTCGACGCGGCGTCTGCACTCAAATCGGAGATGGCGAAGGACACATTCAAGCTGGGCAACGACATTATCCTGGAGCAGGCGAAGGCAGAGGCGAAGCGGAAGGGGCAGCCGGATCCGGAAGAAGAGGCGATCCGGAAGCGGATTGCCGATCTGGAGCGAACGGACATGCAGTTTGCGTCCCTTCCCAGCCAGGAAAAGGTCCGGCGCGCGAAGGCTGATCTGGACGCCATCCGGTCCGGAGCGCAGCAGGGCCGTGGGCTGCCGCCGTTCCCCGGCAACGCTGCCCAGCCCGCCCAGAACGTGTTGCGGCGGCCCGTACAGTAGGTTTGTGCGCTGGAAAAATCGGAAACCAACGGATATAGATTGGAGAAATTAGGCTCCAACGTTGGTTTCCGATATGGCCCCTTCTCCGTTCACCGATCCGGTTCAGGTCGTTCTTGATGAGTCCATCGATCGTGTGAACAAGGCCAGAGGGCTGCCGCCGCTGACCACCCAGTCGGTGCCGGCGCCTGCCGACGTGCCTGATTTCGACGGTCTCTCCCGCCGTTATGATTTGCCGGTCAACGTCCTCATGGCGCTCGGCGAGGCGGGGGAAAAGGACCTCGACAGCACGGCTCGCCTCCTGCGCGGTGGCCTCAATCGTGGGCTCGATATTGGATCTGCCCTGACGGAGGGCTTCGGAGATCCGGCTCGCAGTGGCGCCATTCTTGAGCGATCCTATCAGATTGCGGACGAGCAGTTCCCCGAGCAGCCCACGGCTGGAGCAGCCAGCAAGGCGGAGCCCGAGGGCTTCATGTTCCGTCTTGGCTCCAACCTCGTCGCTGGTGGTCGGAACACCCTGCGCTCTCTCGACAACACACGACTTGCGCTGTCCGGCTGGAATGAGGGGAATATTGACAGCCTCGCCGACAATATCGTCTCCGGGGCAGAGGCGCAGACCGAGCACATCAAGGGGGCGACGGAGGGCGAGCAGAATATACGAGCCTCTCTTGATCGTTTCGACAAGACGGATGGCGTTCTCGGTACCATCGGCGGAGCGCTGGATGTTGCCGGGACAGCCATCACTAACCCCGGTGGCGTTGTTCTCGGAACGGCTGAACAGCTCAGCAACAGCATCCCCTCCCTGGCCGGACAGCTTGCTGGTGGCGCTGCCGGCGCGGCTGCTGGATCAGTCATTCCCGGCGTTGGCACGGCCATGGGCGGCATCGCTGGTGCCATGGCCGGTTCTGCCGCGGGCACGGTCCCGATCGAGTTTGGAGCCGAGATCGAGCAGGCTGTTTCGGATCGGCTGGGAAAGCAGGGTCTTCCGCTGACGCGGGAAAACGTCCGCGCTGTACTCTCCGATCCGCAGATGCAGGACGAGATCACTCGGCAGGCCGCCCTCAAGGGTGTCACGCTTGCGGCTGTGGACTCTCTCTTCCTGGGGGCTACGGGCAAGATTGCGCGCAGCGGCCTCAGCACCGGGAGAAAGATCGCGGCGGGCACGGCGACGGAGATCGTTGGAGAGCCGGTTAGTGAAGCCGCATCCCAGCAGGTGGCACGGGGGGAGATCAGCAAGGGCGACGTTGCGGCGGAAGCCCTCTATGGCGCCGGTCCATCTCTCGTCTCAGCCGGCATTGAGACGGCTGCTGCCGCGCGTGACGCGCGCAGGGTTTCCCGAGAGGAGCAGCCGCCCCGGATCGCCGGCCTCCTGCCGGCGCCGAACGTCGTTGAGCCCGGTGCGGAGACGCCGGATGCTCCCGTTCCCGTTCCCGAAGGCCCGCTGGGGCGTGCGCTGAACGCCGGGCGACAGGAGATGGATGCAGCGGTGCGCCGCAGCTCCCCACTCCGGGGGCAGCGCGTCACCGTCACCGACGAGCTCGGGATGATGTCCGGGGTGGTCGCGGACGAAGGTGACTTCGGCATCCTCTTCCGATCCGATGATGGTCAGGAGTTTGAGTATGGCCGGGATGATCTTGAGGCAGGCGCCGCCAGACTGACACCTGAGGCAGCGGTGCCTGAGCAGGGGCAGAGCGCGGCACCACACCGTCTGTCTGGTCCAGATGAGGCGGTGCCGTCTGAGGATGAGCAGTACGCACAGGAAGAGCGTGCCGGCATTCTTGAGCACGATGAGGGCCTGACGCGGGAGGATGCGGAGCGCGTTGCTCGGGATGGTCCCGGTGCGGCGGCAGACCTCATGCGCGACTATGGCATGGGACGCCAAGACGCCGAATATGTCCTTCAGGAGCAGCAGAAGGACATCAATGCTGGCCGTCCGCCGCGGCGGGTCGAAGACATCCTGATCGATACCGAGTTCGATGAGGACCTTCCGGGCGTCAATTTCGCCCCCGACCAGAAAGAGGACGGGTCGGACGCGGTTCAGGTTGAGCCAGCGCCCGCATCCGCCCCACTGTCGGTCGCCAGCGAGGAGAGCACTGCCGGGCAGCCTGCCACCACGCCTGCCACGCAGTGGGACGGCTCTCCGGAAGAGGCGCGGATTGCGATCGCCAGGGACAATGGCTGGGGGAGGGGCCAGTCGGAGCGCATGGCCCGCATGCCCTTCTCCGATCTGCATCCCGGCGCGCAGGCAAAAATATCCGGGTCCATCGCGCAGCAGACCAGCGGTGAACAGAAGACGGCGCCACTGGAAGGCGAGATCATTCCTCCGGATCATCCGAGCGGCCGGGGCAAGCGCGCGCCTTTAACCATTGAGGAGGGCGAGGTTCTGGGGGCGGACACCGCTGCCCATGAGGCGGCGACCTCGCCGAGGAATGACCGGCCGGAGCCGACGCAGGCCCAGAAGGAGGCCGGGAATTACCGCCTCGGCCACATGAAGATCGGCGGGCTCGATATTTCCGTCGAGAAC
>JBOGCN010000048.1:0-3377 GCA_050689115.1 Segnochrobactraceae bacterium EtOH-i3
ATTTTCGACGGAAATATCGAGCCCGCCGATCTTCAGGTGGCCGAGGCGGTAATTCCCGGCCTCCTTCTGGGCCTGCGTCGGCTCCGGCCGGTCATTCCTCGGCGAGGTCGCCGCCTCATGGGCGGCCGCGTCGGTCGGCACCTGGGGCCCCGAGGATCCCTCCAGCCCCACCGCCATCCCGGCCGCGCTGTTGAACTGGATGATCCGCATCAGCGCCGGATTGGTGTTTACCGCCTTGCGGATGGCCGCGGCCGTCTTCGGCGCCATCGTCTTCAGATAGTTGGGATCGGCCAGATAGGCCCGGACCGCTTCGACCATCAGTTCGCGCGGCACATCGGCGCCGGAATAGCCGGCCTGCTCGGGGCCGGTCAGGTTCCGCGTCCGTTCCTGGCCGGTGTTCAGGGTGTTGTAGACCTGCCGGAGCTCGGTGTTCAGGCCCTTGGTCGAGATCTGGCCCGCAACCTCGTCGATGACATGACCAACCTCATGGCCAAGCACGCGATCGGCCTTTTCGGCTGGCAGGTCGTTGGCAATCAGAACCGCGCTCGGCTTACCGGAGCGTCGATCTAACGGGACTTTGCCTGAGTACCCATCGATCTCTCTGCGCGGCACTGCCGAAGGGCCTCGGCCAACTGCTTCCGTTGCGATGGCGTCCAGTTCCTCTGGCGAGATGACTTTTTCGCCCTCACCCACCAGGTTTCTGCCGGCGACGAAGCGGGCTCCGAGGGGGCGCCCTTCGGGGTCGTGAGTGATGCGTCCTGCGTCATCGGCGGGAACTCCGGCGGGATAGTCCGCTTCGATCGGGCGTTGCAGCTTGACCGGTGGATTATAGATCCTCTCGGACCGGGACGCACCTTTTCCGGCGACCGACAGGCCGAGTTTTGCCGGCGTCCCGGCGGACGGCAGCAGGCTTCCAGCCACCTCCAGAGCCTTCGGGACGGCCCACATCAGGTTGCCGTCCGGATCCCGTGCCACCGGCAGCACGGCCGGTCGCCGCACGATCGGAACCGGCTCGCCGGTGTCGCGATAGACCGCGATCCCGTCATCGCGCATGGCCACGTCCGGAGGCAGCCTCCGCCCCGTCAGGGCTTCCGTCAGGGTAGACTCCATGAGGTAGGGCGTCCGGCCGTCGGGATGAGAGAGCCCCGAACGATCCACCGTCTCGCGGCCACGCACTTCGACTGGTCGCCCCTCGCCAGTGTAGCGCCGGAGCGTCGTCTTTGCCGGATCGGCGAGCTCGGCCGGATCGAGCATGTTCAGCTTTCCGTCCGCCCCGGTGACCTTCACCAGGTCCCGCGGCTTCACGGACGGAGGGCCTCCCGGGCAGTGGCAGCACCCGGAACCAGCAGGTCCCGGTCAACGGTCTCCCGGCCACTCACGGCCACCGCCCGGCCCGCATCGGTGTAGCGCCGTACCGGACCCGCCCCGCCTTCGAGATCTGCCCTGCGCACGAAGTTGGTGCCGCCGAAGGTGTCGAACACCCGGACAATCTCCGCCCGCGGAACCCGGTCCGGTGCAGACTGGCTTCCCACAGGGGGCGAGGCGGTGGGGAGCCCATCAGTGGGCCAGTCCTCCAGCGTGGCCGCAGCGGCCACGTTCGGCGTCCGCACATTCTCCGGAGCCTGCTGCATGGCCGCCGCAGTCTTTGCCTGCGCGCCGGGATGCAGATTGGCGAACGGCGTGCGCGCCATGCGCTCGGCCTGCTCCCGCCCCCAGCCATTGGCCTTGGCGATGGCGATCCGGTCGGGCCCTGACGCACCATCCCACGGCGCATCCCTGGCCTCGGACAGGAGACGGTCGAGCTCATCCTGAACACTCGGAGCCGGTCCCATGGCGTCATGAAAGGCGGCGCCAGTCCGGCCCTCTGCCGCAGCCTTGCGGCTACTGAGGGCATCAATGATCACCGGCCGGCCGCGATTGTCGGACTGGGCAATCTGTTCGGTGCGCATCCGCAGCGCAGGGCTGACATCGGCCGGCATCGCATCGGGTCCGATGGCGGAGGCAGCCGCGCCAATGTCATCAGGGGCCATGCGCTCGGCGGCGAGATCGTCGCGGATCATGCGATCCCCGGCGCTGGTCGCCTCGCGTGCCGCACGGCCGGCCAGTGTATTCGAGACGACCCGGGCAACGGGCGGGAGGGTCGCGCCGACAGCACAACCGATGGCGCCTTCCTCAACCGCATTGGACGGGCGCTCTTCCAGCCCGCCTTCGCCGCTCCCGAAGCCGTAGGCCACGCCGTAAGCTGCCCCCTCGGCGCCAACTGGCAAGAGCAGCCCGGCCGAGGCGCCTCGGCCATGGCGCGGGCCAGCGGCCCCTTGGGAGCGTTGCCAGCGCCATCCGGAGACGACGGGACAAGGTCATCGAACAAGTCCGCCGGGAGACGGGGCGGCGGGCACAGCAGAGACTTCGGGCGCACCGGAAGGGGGCGCATCGGGAACAAGATCGTCAAACAGGCCAGGCATGATGCGGGCTCCTCACAGGCCAGAGGGATCAATGCCGAGGCTGCGCAGGCGCTCGACGACTTTTGCGGGATCGGCGCCGCGAGAGATGGCGTCTCGGGCCTGCTGAACGGGGTCTGCGCCGCCGGAAGAAGGCTGCCCACCGGTGGGGGGCGAGAGACGGTCACGGGACACGTCGTGATCGAGACGACCACCATTTGGAGACTGGTGGCCCCCAACCGATCCGGCCCGCCGGCCCCCAGTTCGGAGCGCCGGACATAGACCTGCCGGCCATCCTCGGTCTTCATCGGCACGAGCTCGGAGCTAGACCATGTTGACAAAAGGACTCCACGAACGGTCCTCATGTGATTCAAGGTTTGCGTCCAAGAGGAGACAAACCCTTGATCCGTGGTCCTGGCAGCGGGCGCCCACCCCGGGACCACCGGCAGGTGCTGGACGGGATCTTCTGGATCGCCCGCACTGGCTCCCAGTGGCGGGATCTGCTCGAATTCTTCGGGAAATGGTCGTCGGTCTACCGCCAGTTCCGGCGCTGGACGCTGGCAGGCCTGTGGGATGTCCTCCTGGAGGCCCTCAACGATATCAAAGACATCGGTGAAGCGGTGCAGATGATCGACTCGATCATCATCCGGGCGCACCACGGCGCTGCCGGCGCAAAAGGGGGACTCCGGGACAGGGTCTCGGGCGCTCGCGAGGGGACTTCACGACAAAGATTCATCTCCGCACGAACGGAGCCGGTCTCCCCGTAGCCGTCGACATCGCACCCGGCCAAGCCTCCGACTACACCGGTGCCCTGCCTCTCCTCGACACCGACGGCCCGGAGCCGAAGGTTCTGCTCGCCGATCGCGGCTACGATGCCAATGCCATCCGCGTGGAGGCCAGAGGTGTCACGCCAATCATTCCCGCGCGCCGTAACCGGAG
>JBOGCN010000049.1:0-3174 GCA_050689115.1 Segnochrobactraceae bacterium EtOH-i3
AACCTGGACGGACCTTGCCATGCTGCGCGCCCAGGTGGTCGAGGGCAGCACCGAGGAGTTCTTCCGCGACTTCGGCGCCAGCGAGGAGACGGCCATCGTGTTCCGCACCCGCTTCCTTGGCGGGATCACCACGGCCGACCGCGTCCTTCATGGCGGTGTGCCCTTCGACATCCGGGGAACGAAGGAGATCGGCCGGCGGGCCGGGCTCGAGATCCGGTGCGCGAGGGCGGCATGAGGGGCCGGAAACCAAACCTCCGGCTGGTGGCGAACCCGGTGGGTGGCTGCCCGCCGCCGCCCTCCTGGATGGCCCCGACCGCACAGGCCGAGTGGCGCCGGGTGGTGCCGGTGCTGGTGGAGCGCCGCATCCTGACCGTCGCGGACTATGCCGCGCTCGAGAACTATTGCGTCCTCATCGGCCGGTCCCGCGATGCCGAGGCCCGCATTCAGGAAGAGGAGGATCCGGAGATCCTGATGAAGTGGGCGCGCCTTCAGGACAAGGCCATGTGCTCGGCCCGGCTCTACGCCAACGAACTCGGCCTCACCCCGGTCTCCCGTTCGCGGCCGGCCATGGACGGAGACGACGATGCTGATTCCCTCCTGGATTGACGATGGCTCCGAGATCCCGGATCCGTTCGGCTATGGCGAGCGGGCGGTTCAGTGGCTGCGCCGGCTGAAGCACCCGAAGAACCCGGCCCCCGGCCACCCCTTCCAGCTCGACCCCTGGCAGGAACGCATTGTCCGCCGGATCTATGGGCCCCGGAACCCGGACGGCACCCGCATCGTGCGGCGCGTGGTGCTCCTCCTGCCGCGCGGCAATCGCAAGACCAGCCTCAGCGCCGGCCTCACCCTCCTGCACCTCATGGGGCCGGAGCGCCTTCCGGGCGGCCTCATCGTCTCGGCAGCCTCGGCCCATGAGCAGGCAAAGGAGCTCTATGGCGAAGCGGCCATGATTATCGAGAGTGACAGGCGGCTCGGCAGGCATCTGACGATCCGGGACTACACCTCGACCATCACCTTCGGCGCGGAGCGGTCCCGCTATGTTGCCGTTGCTTCCGACGGCAAGACACAGCACGGCAAGACCCCGAACGTGGTGATCGCCGACGAACTGCATGTCTGGGAGGGCGCGGCCGGCCGGAAACAGTGGGAAGCCCTCGACAGCGCGCTGGTGAAGACCGCGACCCCGCTCCTCATCGTGGCGACCACCTCCGGCCGGGGACAGGAGAACCTCGCCTGGAAGACGGTCGAATACGCCATGAAGGTGCAGCGGGGCGAGATCGAAGACCCGGCGACGCTGCCCGTTCTCTTCATGGCCGAGAAGGAAGACGACTGGCGGGACGAACGGGTCTGGCACGCGGTCAACCCGGGCATGGCCCACGGCTATCCGAACCTCGAGAGCTTCCGCGACAAGGCCCGGAAGGCGATCGCATCACCCTCCGACCGGGACAGCTTCCAGCAATACAACCTGAATGTCTGGCTGGATCACAGCGCCTCGCCCTTCGTGGACATGGCCATCTATGACCAGGGGCGCGGGGACGTGGACCTTCTCGACCTCGAGGCCGAACAGGCGCCGTGCTGGCTCGGGGTGGACCTCTCGAGCAATTCCGACCTCACCGCCGTGGTGGCTTGCTGGCGGGATGGCGAGGGCTATCAGGTCTGGCCGTGGTTCTTCTGCCCGGAGGATCGTCTTCGGCAGCGGGCGGACCGCGACGGCGTGCCCTATCCGACGTGGGCCGAGGAAGGCTTCATCATCCCGACCCCGGGCAACGTGGTCGACTTCCGCGCCGTCGAGGATCACATCCGCGAACTGTGCGCCCGGTTCAATGTGCGCGAGATCGCCTTCGACCCGCACCTTGCCCGCAACACCCTGAACAACCTTCTGGAAGACGGGCTGCCGGCCGTCGAGATGCGGCAGGGGTGGGTGACGATGGCGCCGGCCATCAAGGAGCTGGAGCGCGCCATCGTGGGCGGGCTGTTCCGGCATGGCGGCCACCCCATCCTGCGCTGGCACTTCGACAACATTGCCGTCGAGACGGACAAGGCCGGTAACCGGGCCTTCCACAAGGGCAAGTCCAAGGACCGCATAGACGGCGCCGTTGCCTGCGCGATGGCGGTTGCGCGCTGCGCGGCCGGAGATACGGGGGTCTCGAGCTACGAGACCTTCGAGGGCAATATCGAAGACTGGAGCTTTGCATGAACGCGATGGTGGGCGGAGACGAGGAGCAGCTTGCGATCAACGTGATTGCCAAGCTGACGGACCTCGAGCGGCAGATGGCGAAGGCGAACGGCATCACCGCCCGCGCCTTCCGCGAGATGACGCTGACCACAAGGAAGGCGACGCGCCAGATGGAAGACGACGCGGCGCGCTCGGCCACCCGGATCAACCAGGCCTTCGCGACTGTCGGCACGAAGATCGGCAGCGTCGGGCAGGCCTTCGCGGCCGGGGGAATTGGCGGGCTGGTGGGGGCTGGTGTCGGCGCCGCGCTGATGGGCATCGCCATGCAGGCGCGCGAGGCGGCCTCTTCCATTGCCGAGATCGGCACGGCCGCGAAGATGGCGGGCCTGCCGGTGAAGGAGTTTCAGGAATGGAGCTACGTTGCCGAGCAGACCCGGATCCCCCTCGACGCCATCACGGATGGCCTGAAGGAACTGTCGCTGCGGGCTGACGAGTTCGCAGTCACCGGCAAGGGTTCGGCCGAGGAGGCGTTCGGGCGCATCGGCATGTCGCCGGAGGAGGTGCAGCAACGCCTCAAGGATCCCTCGGCCCTCCTCCTCGAGATCGTGGACCGGGTGCGCCAGCTTGGCGACACGGCGGCGGGCGTGCGGATCTTCGACGAACTGTTCGGTGGGCAGGGTGGCGAACGCATGGTCTCCCTCCTCGACCAGGGCTCCGACGGCATCGTCAGGATGATCGACGACGCCCACGACTTCGGCCGGGTGCTCGATGACGAGATGATCGCCAAGGCCCAGCAGGTTGACGCGGAATTCAACCGGATCGCCAACACGGTCGGCATCACCCTCAAGGGCGCCATCGTCTCGGCCGTGGCGTCCCTGTCGGACTTCCTGGACGGGCTGCGTGCCGTCGAGAACCAGCGCACCGCGACCATTCAGGCCCGTCAGAAGAGCGTGATGGCCGAGAAGGCCGATGTGGCCCGGCGGATCGGAGAGATCGAATCC
>JBOGCN010000050.1:0-3174 GCA_050689115.1 Segnochrobactraceae bacterium EtOH-i3
GACCTGGACGGACCTTGCGACGCTCCGGGCCCAGGTGGTCGAGGGCAGCACCGAGGAGTTCTTCCGCGACTTCGGCGCCAGCGAGGAGACGGCCATCGTGTTCCGCACCCGCTTCCTTGGCGGGATCACCACGGCGGATCGTGTCCTTCATGGCGGCGTGCCCTTCGACATCAAGGGGACGAAGGAGATCGGCCGGCGGGCCGGGCTCGAGATCCGGTGCGCGAGGGCGGCATGAGGGGCCGGAAGCCGAACCTCCGGCTGGTGACGGGTGGCGTCGCCGGCAGCCCGCCTCCGCCCTCCTGGATGGCCCCGGCCGCACAGGCCGAGTGGCGCCGGGTGGTGCCGGTGCTGGTGGAACGCCGCATCCTGACCGTCGCGGACTATGCCGCGCTCGAGAACTATTGCGTGCTCATCGGTCGGTCCCGCGATGCCGAGGCCCGCATTCAGGAAGAGGGGGATCCGGAGATCCTGATGAAGTGGGCGCGCCTTCAGGACAAGGCGATGTGCTCGGCCCGGCTCTACGCCAACGAGCTCGGCCTCACCCCGGTCTCCCGTTCGCGGCCGGCCATCGACGGAGACGACGATGCTGATTCCCTCCTGGATTGACGATGGCTCCGAGATCCCGGATCCGTTCGGCTATGGCGAGCGGGCGGTGTCGTGGCTGCGCCGGCTGAAGCACCCGAAGAACCCGGCGCCCGGCCACCCCTTCCAGCTCGACCCCTGGCAGGAACGCATCGTCCGCCGGATCTATGGCCCCCGGAACCCGGACGGCACCCGCATCGTGCGGCGCGTGGTGCTCCTCCTGCCGCGCGGCAACCGCAAGACCAGCCTCAGCGCCGGCCTCACCCTCCTGCACCTCATGGGGCCGGAGCGGCTTCCGGGCGGCCTCATCGTCTCGGCAGCATCGGCCCATGAGCAGGCCCGCGAGCTTTATGGCGAGGCGGCCATGATTATCGAGGGCGACCGGCGGCTGGCGAAGCATCTGACGGTGCGCGACTACACCTCGACGATCACCTTCGGGGCGGAGCGGTCCCGCTATGTTGCCGTTGCCTCCGACGGCAAGACACAGCACGGCAAGACCCCGAACGTGGTGATTGCCGACGAACTGCATGTCTGGGAGGGCACGGCCGGCCGCAAGCAGTGGGAGGCACTGGATTCCGCGCTGGTGAAGACCGCCACCCCGCTCCTCATCGTGGCGACCACCTCCGGCCGGGGACAGGAGAACCTCGCCTGGAAGACGGTCGAGTATGCCATGAAGGTGCAGCGGGGAGAGATCGAAGACCCGGCCACGCTGCCCGTCCTGTTCATGGCCGAGAAGGAAGACGACTGGCGGGACGAACGGGTCTGGCACGCGGTCAATCCCGGCATGGCCCATGGCTATCCGAACCTCGACAGCTTCCGCGACAAGGCCCGGAAGGCGATCGCGTCACCCTCCGATCGGGACAGCTTCCTTCAGTACAACCTGAACCTATGGCTGGATCACAGCGCCTCGCCCTTCGTGGACATGGCCGTTTATGACCAGGGGCGTGGGGAGGTGGACCTCCTCGACCTCGAGGCGGAACAGGCCCCCTGTTGGCTCGGGGTGGACCTCTCGAGCAATTCCGACCTGACCGCCGTGGTGGCGTGCTGGCGCGACGGGGCCGGCTACCAGGTGGCGCCGTGGTTCTTCTGTCCGGAGGATCGTCTTCGGCAGCGGGCGGACCGGGACGGCGTGCCCTATCCGACGTGGGCGGAAGAGGGCTTCATCATCCCGACCCCGGGCAACGTGGTAGACTTCCGCGCCGTCGAGGATCACATCCGCGAACTGTGCGCCCGGTTCAATGTGCGCGAGATCGCCTTCGATCCGCATCTGGCCCGCAACACCCTGAACAACCTTCTGGAAGATGGGCTACCGGCCGTGGAAATGCGGCAGGGGTGGGTGACGATGGCGCCGGCCATCAAGGAGCTCGAGCGCGCCATCGTCGGCGGGCTGTTCCGGCATGGCGGCCACCCCATCCTGCGCTGGCACTTCGACAATATTGCCGTCGAGACGGACAAGGCCGGCAACCGGGCCTTCCACAAGGGCAAGTCCAAGGACCGCATTGACGGGGCCGTTGCCTGCGCGATGGCGGTTGCGCGCTGCGCGGCCGGCGACACCGGGGTCTCGAGCTACGAGACCTTCGAGGGTAACATCGAAGATTGGAGCTTTGCATGAACGCGATGGTGGGCGGGGACGAGGAACAGCTTGCGATCAACGTGATTGCCAAGCTGACGGACCTTGAAAAGCAGATGGCGAAGGCGAACGGCATCACCGCCCGGGCCTTCCGCGAGATGACGCTGACCACGAAGAAGGCGACGCGCCAGATGGAAGATGACGCGGCGCGCTCGGCCACCCGGATCAACCAGGCGTTCGCGACCGTCGGCACGAAGATCGGCGGCGTCGGCAAGGCGTTCGCGGCGGGTGGCATTGCCGGGCTGGTGGGCGGCGGCATTGCGGCGTCGCTGGCCGGCCTCGTGAACCAGGCGCGCGAGGCGGCGGACTCCATTGCCGAGATCGGCACGGCCGCGAAGATGGCGGGCCTGCCGGTGAAGGAGTTTCAGGAGTGGGCCTATGTCGCCGAACAGACCCGGATCCCCCTCGACGCCATCACGGATGGCCTGAAGGAACTGTCGCTGCGGGCTGACGAGTTCGCAGTCACCGGCAAGGGCTCCGCTGCCGAAGCCTTCCAGCGCATCGGCATGTCGCCGGAGGAGGTGCAGCAGCGCCTCAAGGATCCCTCGGCCCTCCTCCTCGAGATCGTGGACCGGGTGCGCCAGCTTGGCGACACGGCGGCAGGCGTGCGCATCTTCGACGAACTGTTCGGCGGGCAAGGCGGCGAACGCATGGTCGCGCTCCTCGACCAGGGCTCAGACGGCATCAATCGCATGATCGACGATGCCCACGACTTCGGCCGGGTGCTGGATGACGAGATGATCGCCAAGGCCCAGCAGATCGACGCGGAGTTCAACCGGATCGCCAACACGGTCGGCATCACCCTGAAGAGCGCCATCGTCTCGGCCGTGGCGTCGCTCTCGGACTTCCTGGACGGGCTGCGGGCTGTCGAGAACCAGCGCACCGCGACCATTCAGGCCCGTCAGAAGAGCGTGATGGCCGAGAAGGCCGACGTGGCGCGACGCATTGGGGAGATCGAAGCG
>JBOGCN010000051.1:0-2258 GCA_050689115.1 Segnochrobactraceae bacterium EtOH-i3
GAGGATCCTTTGGTATTCTGGTGCAGATTTCTCATGCCATTGGGGCATATGGGAAATATGCTGATCTTCAGGCGCACGGTGCGCTCAGCACTTCGTGCGCCTGGTATAATTCGCGCACTGGCGCTGGATTGCGTCGTGCCGAGCGCGTCGGCGGCTTTGCAGAAGCTCAAATACTCTACGACCGCGCGTGTTTGCACGAGCGATGCGAACGGGCTTCTGGAACCCAACCGACTGGTGGCTCTCCGCTGACCAAGGTTTGTCGAGGCAGGACGCCGACGAATCTCTGAAAAACTACGACCTCCAGTGCGAGCACCGGATAATAGAGCAGAAATTTCCGCAGTCGTGGCCGGGGTTTTTATCCCTGATTACATCGCTCTTGACGTTGCCGAACGTGGTGTGTGGCTTGTGCTTGATGCCATCATAGAACGCCTGAATGATATCTTCCTTGAACTGGGGCGTCCTCGGAAAAGCAGCCACAACCGCCTCCCGAACCGCGTCGGGATATTGATCATAGGTCAGGCCCAGAACGTCCATTTCGACGCCAGCGGTCGTCAGCGCGATCACGGGGTGCATGAATTCCGGCACGCCGGGCGTGGTATGCAATGCTATGCCGGTCCAAACCTTTTCGATGTCTGAGGTATCGACCTTGTGACTGCGGAGAAAATCTCGCGCCGCGTTCGCCCCATCGACTTCGAAGCGAAGAGTATCACTGCTGTGCGACGGCATCAGGCCGATGTCGTGGAACATGGCGGCCGCGTAAAGAAGTTCAGGATTGAAGGTGAGGCCGCGCTGCTGGCCGGCAAGCGCACCGAAAAAGAAAACCCGGCTGGAGTGATTGAAAAGCAGCTCGCTTTCCGTATCGCGAATGAACTCGGTGATCGCCCGGCCGAGGCGGCTATCAGGAACTGAAATTCCATTGACGCTGGCAATGCTCTCAGATGTGTTCGACATCGTTCTGCTCCTGTTTGTCAGGGGCCGATCGGTCCAAATCTCATCGCAAGACGGATGCGGAAAGGGGCCCATGGTGGTCCTTTCCGTTATCGGTTCGCGCCGATTTGGCTGCAATTATCATGACCATAGATTTTCTGCCAAACGCGCCTTACATTCTGCCGGGCTGCCATTTTGGATGCGCCGGATATGAAGATTGGTCGATGAGCGATGGCAAAGCGGGATGTAGCGCTGATTATTCATGAGGGGGTTCAGTGCCTCGATGTCGCCGGGCCTCTCGATGTTTTCGCAGAAGCAAATGGGTTCCTCGACGAAGACGACGGCTATCGCTGCACGATCCTCGCCAGCACGACAGCGCCCATGTGTGCGTCGAACGGGATGACCCTCACGGCGCATCTTCGTTTCGAGGAGGCTGCCCGCGTCTTCCACACCGTCCTGATCGCGGGAGGGCCGGACTTACCGCGTCGCCCTGAAGACGGCGCAATGTCGCTCTGGCTCAAAGAATGGGGGGTGAAAGCCGAACGATATGGCTCGATCTGCACAGGTGCGTTTGCCCTCGGTCACGCCGGGCTGCTTGATGGGCGGATCGTCACGACACACTGGCAAAATGCCGATGGTTTGGCGAAGGCATTTCCGGCCGCGCGGGTCGAACACGACCGTATTTTTGCCCGCGATGGCCGATTAGTAACTTCCGCCGGCGTCACGGCCGGGATTGACCTCACGTTGGCGCTCGTCGGCGAGGACCATGGTGAAGACGTAGCGCTTGCCTGCGCGAAACGTCTGGTGGTGGTGGCGCAGCGCCAAGGCGGGCAATCTCAATTCAGCCCCCTTCTGCATCCGGCGAGCGACCCAATGACCCCACTCGGCAGGGTTCACTCCTATGTCATGACAAACCTGACTGAACCTTTCCCGGTGGAGCGCCTTGCCTCAATCGCTGGGACCAGCGCGCGCACGATGGCTCGCTTGTTTGTGAAAGAACTTGGCATCACGCCGCACGACTTTATCGAGAGCATCCGTTTAGACCATGCGCGCAACATGCTGGAAGCGACCGATTTCGCGCTGAAGACAATTGCATTCGACTGTGGTTTCGGCAGTGCCGATCAGATGCGCAGCGTTTTCCAGCGTCGTTTGGGCTTAAGTCCGCTACGTTATCGCGAGAATTTTCAAGTGTCTCGAACCTCAGAAGGCGATAGTGTTTAGCAATATTAATCGATCCGGATAGTAATAATATTCGTAGAGATAATTATGGAACGGAAAATTCAGATCTGGGCCCTGTTATCGAATGCACGCATTTATAAACGGACGGCGGA
>JBOGCN010000052.1:0-2058 GCA_050689115.1 Segnochrobactraceae bacterium EtOH-i3
CGCTCCCGTCTATGTGGTCAATCAGATCGAGCCGACCACCGGGCGCTTCGACGAGCACAAGATCCTGATCGGCTATCGCGACCGCGGCCAGGCCGAGCGTGCCTATCGCGAGAATTACACCCGGGACTGGCAGGGGATGGGCGGCATCGTTCGCCTGACAGCCCCCCCAGTTCCGCGACTGGCTGAAAGGCGGCGAGACCACCAAGCCGCTGCCGCTGCCGAAGCGATAGGGGAGAGGGCCGGGGCATTGCCCCGGCTTCCCGCCCGAGGTCCGCAGCGCCGGCCGGGACGCCATGGCCCGCTACGCTCAGGAGCTCGCCCGCAAGCGGCTCGCCGAGGGGTGGGAAGCGAGCTGATCGGCGGCACCCGCAGCGGCACCGACTCCTCGGGCGCGCGGGCGGGGGCTGCCGCCGCTAGAGGTGGTTCGGGCGGGGGCGATGAAGACGAGATGAGCGCGAGACCGGGGGGCAGTGCGGGGGATGCAGAAAATATTACCGAGCTCACTCCGGTGGCCCCTGAGTGGGCGACTGCGACCAAGCTCCCGGGCTGTCACGAAGGGCCCGCAGGAGGCTCTCTTTTCATCGCGCTTAATACCAAGTGCACGAAGCGCTGACCGCACCTTGTGCTTGAAGGGCAGCAGATTTCCCATATACCCCAATGGCATGAGAAATCTGCATCGGCATACCAAAGGATATTTTTCAATAATCTTTAGTATAACCCCACGGAATACTTCCTATATGAAACCAAACTTTAATTAACCCGGAGTCGTCGATCGAATTTCTCTCACTTTCTATTGGGTAAGAAAATTTTGATAATTTTCTATTTTGCATTATGGAACAAGTATATCAATTATGTATACCTTATAATTATTCTCGCTACCGTATATTTCAATGTCTAGTACCAAATCTGTTCTATTTCCGCTTGCATCGTAAAACGGGCACTCAATTGACCATCCGCGCCCGTCTGTTAATCTTATATTTTTCAAGTAATCTATTGCCTCATGAGGCGGGGATGATATTTTACTTGGGTAATTTTCGATTTCTCTTTCCATTTGATAGCCACTCAATCTCGTCGTAATGTTGGAGTTCTTTAAAAAAGAGAATTTCCTTTCTGACGTAGAAATAAATATATTAAATGCAACTTTTCTCGCCCAATCTGGCAAATTTCCTTCATTCATCCACGATGGTATATGATCTTTATTAGTATTATTCATTTTTGATCCACCTATATTTATTATATAATACTATTATTGATTTTTATCTGCATTTCTCCGATCTCCGGGTATATTTGTTTTTGTATCCATATTGATTCATAATTCTCTTTCAAAATATTCATTTGCCCTATCTATTTCGCGCTGAATTTGAATATAAGTTAATTCTGCATCTTTTAACGCTTGCCTGGCAATTTCAAATTCAATTCCATATGTTCCTCCTATTGGCGCTCTTTGTGCGGGTCGAGTTGCACCATGCGGTGAATTTATATTATATGCCGGCCCAGGCAATCCAATTGCTGGCGCATCGTTCGGATTATATCCTAGAATATTTAACACAGAAGCATTTTGTATTATATGATGAGAATCTCTTATGGATGCACTTTTCAGTGATCTATATGATCCTTCAACGATACCATCATGAACGGTAATTCCTGTCTTATTCAGCTGGTCGGCCGTAGCCATCATACCAAGACCAAGCGCTATTTCAGGCCCACCGTTCGGCTTCTGAGGCTCTGGTGCGCCCTGCGGGTTATCAAGTGGCGGCCCCCCATTATGCCCAATCCCTGGAATATCGTCATTTGATGGCTTACTCGGCTGACTGGCATTTATATTTGCTGCAGCCATTGCAGTCAGGGCAAAAAGACTGCTGATAAAAAACAATTCTACGGCGCACGCATCAATACACCTGCCACTCGGATCGCTATTATTAACTGGGTCGCCCCCGGCATAACCATACTGATCCGGGCCGACCCCGCGTTTGATGGGATCGAGTTTGTCCGGTCGGGTGAAGCGGGAGAGGGACGGGTCGTACCAGCGGGCGTTCAGGTAGATCAGGCCAGAATCCA
>JBOGCN010000053.1:0-2014 GCA_050689115.1 Segnochrobactraceae bacterium EtOH-i3
CTCCGGGCCGGAGAAGGTCAAGCGTGCGATGGAGGATCTGTTCGCCATCCGCTCCGGCGCCCGGCAAGGCCGTGGGCTGCCGCCGTTCCCGGGCACCGCTGCCCAGCCGGCCCCGAATGTGCTGCGCCGGCCGGCACCGACGGCATCGACCTCCGAAGAAGAGCGCCGCCTGCCGCCGCTGGAGAAGACCATCCAGCCGGCACCGTCCTCGTCCTCCCCTTTCGCCGGCGGGCGTCCGCGCGGAAACACCCAGTCCGTTCCGCCGATGCCGCGCAAGCCTGTGGATCCGACGGCCGCCCGCACCCGCGGCAACCGGAACCATGCCGAGGATGCCCGGCTCGAAGAGGCCTATCGCGTCCCCTGGCAGGACCTCCTCGGCCGCAACGCCTTCCCGCCCGAGGTCAGCAACGCCGGCCGGGACGCGATGGCCCGCTACGCCCAGGAGCTCGCCCGCAAGCGGCTCGCCGAGGGGTGGGAAGCGGGTCCGCAGCAGCCCACCGCGGCACCGGCTCCCCGAGCACGCGGGCGGGGGCTGCCGCCGCTGGACGCGGTTCGGGCGGGAGGGTGAGGACGAGGCGGTGCGGGCGATGCAGAAAATCCCGCCGAGCATGCATGAGTGTTCCCGGGCGCGTACCCGATACCGAGAAACTTGAGCATCATGATGGGACAAAAGAAGACTCATTTCTCATCAACCTACGGATCAAGGGATATATCATTTCAAAAAAATTCTAGGCACCCGAAACTCCGCATAATTCTTATGCAACAAAATAAAAAATATAATTAAAGTAATACTTCAAAATTAAATAGACTCACTTATAGAATAATTATTGTTAATCATATATCTCCCCCAATCTTTTCCACTTTTCTTTATCTTGGCATATGACATAATTATAATTATATTTCGATATAACAATTTTATAATAAAAAAATGCTACATTATCATCAGATTCGTTAACATGATAGGTGGTTATAATATCTTCATTAAGATCATCTTCTATTATAAAATCATCAATAATATCATGCACTTCTTCGGAAATAACTCCGTAGCAAACGAAATATTTGCATTTTTCCGCAATAAGGTGCTCTATTTTTTTTAAAACTAATTCTTTATTACTCCAAAAATTATCATTTGTATCTATTAATACAGAAAAATCATATTTTTTATAATCTATATTATCTTGCGGACTGATATATAATACATTATTAATCATCTATATGGTCCATGATTTCCTTTGTATTCCTCTCGAATGCCCTATTTTCCCTAGGTAAGTGCTCCAACCTTCTTTATTGTTGATTCTATATTAATTCTTCGGGAAGACCTTCCATTTCGGGGCATGTGGTTGGATTTTTCATGAATGAATTAATTTTATTCCTGTGTTCTTTTGTTCTTTTTTGAAGCGACTTTATACTTTTTATGTCTTGTGGAGTTGGTTTTGAGAGCGGCTCATCTACATTAGGTGCATTCTTCTCAATATTTGACACCCAAACTGCTTTGTTTTTTTGCTATTATTCGCTTTTAGCGAACGGATAACGCCACCGAATTTGGACGCGACACCCGCTGTTACAGCCCCCAGTGCAGCCGCCATAGCTACATTGCCAATATCTATATTTTCTCCATTGAGAATATTGGATGAAATTTCATAAGCAGCTCCACCTATTGCGGCTCCACAGATAGGTGATGTAGCAATTGATGCATTATACCCAACGACTGCAGCGATTGATCCTGCTGTCATCTCATTTCTATAATCCTTAAATAAACTTAGACGTCCGTTATAAATATCACTTCCTGCCTGAGTTATCGCTCCAACAGCAGCTCCAATGCCAGCAGCGAACGCATCGTCTGCCCCAAAAAACTCTCCCCCCGGATCGCTATTATTAACTGGGTCGCCCCCGGCATAACCATACTGATCCGGGCCGACGCCGCGTTCAATCGGATCGAGTTTGTCCGGTCGGGTGAAGCGGGAGAGGGACGGGTCGTACCAGCGGGTGTTCAGGTAGATCAGGCCAGAATCCG
>JBOGCN010000054.1:0-1978 GCA_050689115.1 Segnochrobactraceae bacterium EtOH-i3
TCCTTTGGCATGCCGATGCGGATTTCTCATGTCCCTGGGGCAGATGAGAAATCCGCTGCTCTTCAGGCGCATGATGCGGTCAGCACTTGCGTGCCTGGTAGACATGCGTTCCCGGCTCCGCCTTCGGGCGGGGCCGGCTGAGCACAGCGGAAAACGAAAACGGGGCGCCCCCTTGGCCGGAGGCGCCCCGTTTTCATGGATGCCGGTATCACGGACCGGCGCGGGTCTCGATGGTCGTCCCGTCAGGCGCCCACACCCGGGGCGGACGTCGGATCTTGGCGGGGTCGCCGAACAGATGCAGCTTGCCCTTGACCACGCCATAGCTCGCCATTTCCTTCGGCGTGAGATAGCGGATCTGGTTGGACGAGATGCGATCGGCCACCTTCAGCATGGCGGCGGACACTCCCATCGACGTGACATAGGTCTTCAGCTTCTGAGTGACCTCCGCATCCACCTCGCGCTCCACATCCGGCGGCAGCTTGTCGCCATTGGAGAGCTGATGGCGGCTGCGGTGCACGCCGAGGCGGCCATCGTTCAGCACCACCCGGGAGACGCCGCCGAGGAAGGCATAGGCGCAGGCCGAATTGCAG
This sequence comes from Segnochrobactraceae bacterium EtOH-i3, assembly GCA_050689115.1. Taxonomy (GTDB): domain Bacteria; phylum Pseudomonadota; class Alphaproteobacteria; order Rhizobiales; family Segnochrobactraceae; genus JBBSSF01. The sequence goes on from JBOGCN010000054.1 coordinate 591, forward strand.
ATGGCGCCCGATGGCACCAGCGTATCGAAGCCGGCGCCGCGGATGGCCATGCCTAGCAGAATTGCCCCGGACACCTCGCCCCCCGGGGAATTCAGGATCAGAGCCGTGCCCGGCTTCAGCTTCCCGGCGGCGCGCAGGAAGGCGCGATAGGTGTCGCGTTCGATCTCGCCCTCGCCGAGCAGGATCTTGGCGCAGGCCGTACCCTTGCAATCTTCCTGAGTCAGCACGGAAAATTCCATGGACGTCGGCGCAGCCCGGGCGACTGTCGCCGGCATCAGCGCGGCCAGCGCCATCAGGGCGCCCCACACGCCGCCCGCCAGTCCGCTCCCGCGTCGCTTCGCCATGGATCGTCTCCCGCCCGTGAAATCCATCCGGTCCCGATCAGCACCGGACAAAAGGGGCATGAGCATGACATGCCCCCGCCTCCGGCGCCACCTGCCCCGGCGGGTGGCGCCCTCCGTGTTTTTCCGGATGGCGCACCGACATAGGGAAAGCCCCCGTTCGGCGCTACGAAAGAGGCGGGGGAGTTTTTCTCCCGCCCGGGCCGACAGGCCCGCCGCCCCGGCCCTTCCGTCCCCCCGGTCAGGACCGGTTTCCCCGCTTTGCCGGCTGCGGCGCCCTGCCCGGCCGGCGTGGACACAGGATTGTTCCGATGGCGACCGCCCAAGCCACCGCGTCCCGTGAAGTCCGTGTGTGGGATCCATTCGTGCGGATCTTCCACTGGCTGCTCGTTCTGCTCTTCGCCTCCGCCTATCTGACGGCCGGCAACATCGACGTCATCCATGTCTGGTCCGGCTATGGCATCGCGATTCTCGTGCTGCTGCGCCTCCTCTGGGGGTTTGTCGGCCCCCGCCGGGCCCGGTTCTCGGATTTCGTCACCGGTCCATTCGCCGGCCTCGCCTATCTCACGGCGATGATCCGCGGCCGGGGCCCCCGCTTCCTCGGCCATTCGCCAGCCGGCGGGCTGATGGTGGTGGCGCTTCTCGTCATGCTGGCCGGCACCGTCGGCCTCGGCATGTCGCTGCTGGCCCAGCGCACCGGCACCGGGCCGCTCGCCCCGTTCATCACCCAGGTGCAGCGGCCGGTGAACCCGGATGGCAGCCTCGGCCGGCGCCCGCCCTCGGTCCTGAAAGAAGTGCACGAGACCTTCGCCAACATCACCCTTGGCCTCATCATCCTGCACATCGGCGGCGTGGTGCTGGCGTCCCGCGCCCACAGCGAAAATCTCGCCCGCGCCATGGTCACCGGCCGCAAGCGCCATGATGGCGACGAGGCAGACCCCGAGCCCGGCGACCGGCCGGTCTGACACCAGACGCACGAAGTGCTGACCGCACTGTGCGTCTGAAGAGCAGCGAATTTCTCATATGCTCCAATGGCATGAAAAATTC
>JBOGCN010000055.1:0-1871 GCA_050689115.1 Segnochrobactraceae bacterium EtOH-i3
TGCACGGGCGCGCGGCTATGACCGGACATGGGAGCGGGAGCGCAAGGCGTTCCTCCTCTCGCATCCCCTCTGCATCCGCTGCGGGGCGCCTGCCACCCTCGTGGATCACATCCGCCCGCACCGGGGCAACGAGGCCCTGTTCCGGGACAAGACCAACTGGCAGGCCCTGTGCGGCCATTGCCACAATTCGTGGAAGCAGGCGCGAGAAAGGAACCAGTAATGGCCATCTATGCCACGGCCGGCTCGAAGCTCTACATCGGCACCGCCTTCACCGGCGACATCCTCGGCGGCGACCTCATCGAGTCCGCTTTCACTTCCGTCACATGGACGCAGATCAAGGGGCTAGAGGGTCTCGGCAGCCTTGGCGACACGGTGCAGGAGATCAGCCTTGCCGTGATCGACAACCAGCGTGAGTTCCGCGCCAAGGGCACGCGCAACGCCGGGACGATGGAGATCGTTGCCGCCGTCGATGCGGACGACCCCGGGCAGCTCGCCCTCATCGCGGCGGAGAAGTCGAACAGCAACTATCACTTCAAGCTCGTGCTCAACGATGCGCCCGACGGCGGCACGCCCTCCGAGCGGAAGTTCATCGCCCTCGTCATGAAGGCGGCCGAACAGTTCGACCAGGCCAACAACGTCGTGAAGCTGAACGCCAGCCTCGCGGTGAACTCGAACATCGTCCGGAAGGCCGCGGCGGCCGGCGGTGGGGCCTGACCCTGCCCCCGGGGGGGTGGTTCCAGACTTTGGGGGGTCTCAAGGGGACCGGCGGCGGGTCCTTTCCTCGTGATTTGCGGCAAATGGAGATTTCGGAAATGGCGATCCTGACCGTCTCCGACCTGACGGAGCATCTGAACCTCGGGGGACTGGGCGGGGCAGACGATGCGGTGCTCGGCCGGATCATCGGCGCGGCGCAATCGAAGCTCGAGGCGTCTCTCGGCTACCGGATCGAAGCCCGCTATGGCGGGGAGGATCAGGAGGCCGTTCCCGAAGCCCTCGTCCATGCCGTGCGGCTGTTGGCCGGGCACTTCTACGAGAACCGCGAGGCCAGCATCGTGGGTGTCTCCGTCACGGAGATCCCCTTCGGTGTTGCCGACATCGTGGCGGACTTCCGGGGGTATTCGTTCGATGGCTGATGATGGCGGGCTCACCCGCATTCGTCAGCGTCTCAACGCCATCCCCCTGAAGCTCCGGGAGCGGATGCAGGTGGTGACGCTGGAAGAGGCCGAGAAGCTGGCCGACGACATGCGCACCCTGGCGCTCGCCTCCAAGGACACCGGCGACCTCATCGCGTCCATCGCGGTGACGCCGGCAGGGCAGATGACGCCGGCTTATTCCCAGCCCGGCGGCGCGACCGTGGTGCCCGAGAACGCGGCCATGGTGACGGCCGGGAACAAGGACGCGCGCTATCCGCACCTTGTCGAGTACGGCACGAAGAAGGTGGAAGCCCAGCCCTTCTTCTGGCCGGCGGTGCACCTCGGCAAGAAGCGGGCGCTCGCCCGGATGCGGCGCGAGATCCGCAAGATGGTCTCCGAGAACTGGGGGCAGAAATGACCCCGGAGCTTGCCCTTCAGCGCGCCATCCGTGAGCGCCTCATCACCGAGGCTGTGCTGCCGGCCGGGTCCATCCTCGACCGCGGCAGCCGGCCGGTGGCGGATCCGGCCATCATCATGGGCGAGGGCCAGTCGCTCGAGGAAGGCGACATCGCCCGGCGCCTGACCCGGTGCTTCCTGACGCTGCACGTCTGGAAGAAGGAGGCCGGATCGGAAGGCGTGAAGACGATTGCCGGCGCGATCCGGACGGCGCTGCGGGCGCCCCGGCTGGTGCTCGAGGACGGCTTCCACTGTGCCGACGCGCGGGTGTCGTCGGCCCGG
>JBOGCN010000056.1:0-1863 GCA_050689115.1 Segnochrobactraceae bacterium EtOH-i3
CGCACGGGCACGCGGCTATGACCGGACATGGGAGCGGGAGCGCAAGGCGTTCCTCCTCTCGCATCCCCTCTGCATCCGCTGCGGGGCACCTGCCACCCTCGTGGATCACATCCGCCCGCACCGGGGCAACGAGGCCCTGTTCCGGGACAAGACCAACTGGCAGGCCCTGTGCGGCCATTGCCACAACTCGTGGAAGCAGGCGCGAGAAAGGAAGCCCTGATGACCATCTATGCCACGGCCGGAGCGAAGTTCTACATCGGCGGGACCATCGCCCTGCCCAGTGCCGACCTCACCGAGGCGTCCTTCACCTCGCAGACCTGGACCGAGATCAAGCACACCGAAGGGCTCGGCTCCGCTGGCGACACCGCCCAGGAGATCAAGGTCAGTCTCATCGACCGGGAACGCGACGTCCGGATGAAGGGCACGCGCGATGCCGGAACGATGGAGATCGTGGCGAACGCGGATGGGGCGGATGCCGGGCAGCTCGCCCTCATCGCGGCCGAGAAGACCCGGGACAACTACGCCTTCAAGCTGGTGCTGAACGATGCCCCGGCCGGTGGCACGCCCTCCGAGCGCAAGTTCGTCGCCCTCGTCATGAAGGCAGCCGAACAGTTCGACCAGGCGAACAATGCGGTGAAGCTGAACGCCTCCCTCGGCATCAACTCCAACATCGTCCGCACCGCGGCTGCCGCCGGCGGGGCCTGACACTGCCCCCCCGGGGGGTGGTTCCAGACTTTGGGGGGTCTCAAGGGGACCGGCGGCGGGTCCTCATCTCGGGATTTGCGGTAAATGGAGATTTCGGAAATGGCGATCCTGACCGTCTCCGACCTGACGGAGCACCTCAATCTCGGGGGGCTGGACGGGGCCGACGATGCGGTGCTCGGCCGGCTCATCGGCGCGGCGCAATCGAAGCTCGAGGCGTCTCTCGGGTACCGGATCGAAGCCCGCTATGGCGGCACCGATCAGGAGCCCGTTCCCGAAGCCCTCGTCCATGCCGTGCGGCTGCTGGCCGGGCACTACTACGAGAACCGCGAGGCTTCCATCGTCGGGGTGTCGGCAATGCCGACGCCCTTCGGTGTCGAGGAGATCGTGGCGGACTTCCGGGGGTATTCGTTCGATGGCTGACGATGGCGGGCTGTCCCGCATTCAGCAGCGCCTCAACGCCATCCCCCAGAAGCTCCGGGACCGCATGAAGGTGGTGACGCTCGAGGAAGCCGAGAAGCTGGCCGACGACATGCGCACCCTGGCGCTCGCCTCCAAGGACACCGGCGACCTCATCGCGTCCATCGCGGTGACGCCGGCGGGGCAGACGACGCCGGCTTATTCCCAGCCCGGCGGCGCGACCGTGGTGCCGGAGAATGCGGCCATGGTGACGGCCGGGAACAAGGATGCGCGCTATCCGCACCTTGTCGAGTACGGCACCAAGAAGGTGGAAGCCCAGCCCTTCTTCTGGCCGGCGGTGCACCTCGGCAAGAAGCGGGCGCTCGCCCGGATGCGGCGCGAGATCCGCAAGATGGTCTCCGAGAACTGGGGACAGACATGACCCCGGAGCTTGCCCTTCAGCGCGCCGTGCGCGAGCGCCTCATCACTGAAGCCGTGCTGCCGGCCGGGTCCATCCTCGACCGCGGCAGCCGGCCGGTGGCCGATCCGTCCATCATCATGGGCGAGGGTCAGTCGCTCGAGGAAGGCGACATCGCCCGGCGCCTGACCCGGTGCTGGATGACGCTGCACGTCTGGAAGGAGGAGGCCGGCAGCGAGGGTGTGAAGACCATTGCCGGCGCGATCCGGACGGCGCTGCGGGCGCCCCGGCTGGTGCTCGAGGACGGCTTCCACTGTGCCGACGCGCGGGTGTCGTCGGCCCGC
>JBOGCN010000057.1:0-928 GCA_050689115.1 Segnochrobactraceae bacterium EtOH-i3
GAGGGCCGTGGTGGCGAGGTGGGGCAGGATCTCGGCGAGATCAAGCCTGTGGTTGAAGCGCCATTCGAAGCCGGCGAGATAGCGTCCGGCATGGTGGCGGCGCACGGCGCGGCAGGTACCGGTAAGGGCGGCCTTGATGTTGCCCAGCACGGTATTGACCCAGGCCAGTGCCGACTCGCTGGGCCGCTTGCCGCTGCCGGTCCTGATGGAGACATGCGTCAGCCCTGCCTCGGCGAAGCCATTGAAGCATCTCAGCCCGTCAGAGACCACGGCGGAACCGGCGGCAAGGTTGTGTTCGGCGTAATCGACGATCGCAGCCTTGGTGAAGCCTGTGACGGGGCGCAGGTGGATGGCGCCAGGCTTGCCGTCACGCGTCGCGACGGCGGCGAGGAAAGGGAGCTTGTTGGGGGCTCCCCGTCCGCGCCTGTCGCCGGGCTGGTGGGTGGCTTCGCCGCCGAGATAAGCGTCATCGACCTGGATCAGCCCTGACAGCGGCCGCTCGGCATTGTGCGCCTGCATGGCACCGAGCAATTTCTGCTTGAGCAGCCAGGCGGTGTCGTAGTTCACGCCGAGCTGGCGCATCAGTTCGAGCGCGGCGATGTCGTTCTTGCTCTGGGCGAGCAGGTACATGGCCAGGAACCATGTGTGCAGCGGCAGCTTGGAAGCCTGGAACACGGTACCTGCACGCACCGAAGTCTGGCGCTTGCAGGCAGAGCACTGGAACAACCGTCGCGGCGCACAGAAGCTGTGCTCGCGCCCGCCGCAGCGCGGGCAGACGAAGCCTTCGGGCCAGCGCCACGCGACGAGAGCAGCGTGGCATTGCTCCTCCGTCCCGTAGCGCTCGAGGAAGGCTGAAAGGCTCAGACCCTTCTGCATTTGCACAGCCTTGCGTGCCATTCCCAGTCCCCATCCAGGCCAAGCGTCAACC
>JBOGCN010000058.1:0-830 GCA_050689115.1 Segnochrobactraceae bacterium EtOH-i3
CGCAGCAGCGCGCCGATGTTGTCGCCAGCCTGGCCCTGATCGAGCAGCTTGCGGAACATTTCAACGCCGGTCACGGTCGTCTTGGTCGTCGGACGGATGCCGACGATCTCGACTTCCTCGCCAACCTTCACGATGCCGCGCTCGACACGGCCGGTCACCACGGTGCCACGGCCCGAGATCGAGAACACGTCTTCGATCGGCATCAGGAACGGCTTGTCGATCGGACGCTCCGGCTGCGGGATGTAGGCGTCGACCTGGGTCATCAGCTCCAGGATCGCGTCTTCACCGAGCTTGGGATCGCCATCCTCGAGCGCGACCAGGGCAGAGCCCTTCACGATCGGGATGTCGTCGCCGGGGAAGTCGTAGGACGACAGCAGCTCACGGACTTCGAGTTCCACGAGCTCGAGGAGCTCCGGATCGTCGACCATGTCGCACTTGTTGAGGAACACGACGATCGCCGGCACGCCAACCTGACGGGCGAGCAGGATGTGCTCGCGGGTCTGCGGCATCGGGCCGTCGGCAGCCGAGACCACCAGGATCGCGCCGTCCATCTGGGCGGCACCGGTGATCATGTTCTTCACGTAGTCGGCATGCCCGGGGCAGTCGACGTGCGCATAGTGGCGGGCCTTGGTCTCGTACTCGACGTGCGCCGTCGAGATCGTGATGCCACGGGCCTTCTCTTCCGGCGCGGCGTCGATCTGGTCATAGGCCTTGAAGGTCGCGCCGCCGGTCTTGGCCAGCACCTTCGTGATCGCAGCCGTCAGGGACGTCTTGCCGTGGTCAACGTGACCGATCGTCCCGATGTTGCAGTGCGGCTTCGTCCGCTCGAA
>JBOGCN010000059.1:0-796 GCA_050689115.1 Segnochrobactraceae bacterium EtOH-i3
CCGGACGACCCGTAGGGCGATCCGGACGACAGCGTCCCGTTCAGGACAATATCAGCCGTGCCCGTCACCGGGTGACCACGCGCGATGATGCGCGTGGCCTCTCCCGAGACCAGCGGATTGCCGGAACTGAAGCTGGTAGCTGTGTCGCCGTCCTGCCGCCGGAGGGAAAGCAGGACCACCTGAGACCCGCCGGACGCCGGCACATAGACCCGAAAGCGCCCGAAACTGGCGCTGGTGGCGATCGAGACGCCGAACACCCCGCCCGCCGCCGTCGCCAGCGGCGCCTGAGCGGACGTCAGGCCGACCGTCACATGCTCGGCACCATTGCAGAGCCCGCGCGCCGCCGAGATCAGGAAGGAATCGTCGGTGCCGTCGAAGACGAGGGCCGGCGTGGCGCCGATCCTCTCCATGCTGCCCGCACTGACAATCCGCGGCTGGGCGGCGGCCACCGTCTGGACCGCGTGGCGGCCGTTGCCGGTCTGGTCCCACCACTGGGTGACGAAGGCCGAGCCGCTGCCAGCGAAGGCCATGAGCGCGGCGGCATCGAGCCGGCCGGTGGCGGTCGCGCCCACCTCCAGCGTGGCATTGTCCGAGGATCGCCGCACCGTGACCAGCGGCCCCGCCCATGTGGAGACCAGCAGGCGCAGACCGAAGACCGCGTAAAGCGGCAATCCATTGAACGGCGCCATCCGGTGCCGCTCCCCGGAGATGCGAAGTCCAAGCGCAAGCCCCGGGGCCATCAGACCAGCCCCCACAGGCCGCTGGCAGTGGTCCCCGTCGCCCACACCCGGGTGAT